>CAVURS010000003.1:0-265560 GCA_963743975.1 uncultured Actinomycetota bacterium | reverse complement strand
CTGGCGTCAGGTCGGACCAGGACTTCTTCCCGTGGGCCATGCCCTCGAGCGTACGACAGCACGGGAGACCGACTCGCCCAGCGTGCACAGCACGAGCTGGAACGACGGGTCCGGGCCGCGCTGCTCCCCACCCGCCGCGGTGCTCCCCGGCCGACGGTGATCAGCCCCGATTCCGGCCCGGATCACCGTCGGGCCGGGAGCACGGCGCGCGGGTGCCGGACCACGACGCGGGCTAGAGGCGGAACGCGCGGCGGGGGTTGACGGTCACCAGCTCGACCGCCGTCTCCAGCGCCTCGTCCTCGTCCAGCAGGTGCTGGGCGACCAGGCCCGCGAGGTGGCCGCAGTCGAGCCGGCGGGCCATGTCGTGCCGGGCCGGGATCGAGCAGAACGCGCGGGTGTCGTCCACGAAGCCGGACGTGCGGGTGAACCCGACGGTCTCCGTGACGGCCGACCGCCAGCGCCGGATCGCCTCCGGGGCGTCGAGGAACCACCACGGGGCTCCGACATACACCGACGGGTAGAAGCCGGCGAGGGGGGCCAGCTCCCGGGAGAACACCGACTCGTCCAGCGTGAACAGCACGAGCTGGAACGACGGGTGCGTGCCGTACTGCTCCAGCAGCGGCTGCAGCGCCTCGGTGAACTCGACGCGGACGGGGATGTCGTGCCCCTGGTCCGGGCCGAGGCGCGCCGCGGTCGGCCCGTGGTGCCCGCGACGGACCCCGGGATGCAGGGTCATCACCAGGCCGTCCTCGCTCGACATCCGCGCCATCTCCAGCAGCATGTGCCGCCGGAACGCCGTCGCCTCGGCCGCGGTCGCCTCGCCCCGCAGGGCCGCGGCGTAGATCCGCTCGGCGTCCCCGCGCGGCAACGGCTCCGCGCGGACGTCGCGATGGCTGTGGTCGGCCGACGTCGCCCCGTGCTCGACGAACGTGCGGCGCCGGCTCTCCAGCGCGCTGACGTACCCGGCGTACCTCCCGGTGTCCTCCCCCGCCGCCTCGCCCAGCCGCTGCACCGCGTCGGACCAGCCCGGCGCGGCCGGCTCGAGATACCGGTCGGGGCGGAACGTCGGCAGCACGCGGCCGGGGAACGACGGGTCGGCGGCCAGGCCGGCGTGCACGGTCAGGTCGTCGCACGGGTCGTCGGTGGTCGCGAGCACCTCGATCCCGAACCGGCGGAAGAGCTCTCGCGGCCGGAACTCCCCGCGGCCCAGGCAGGCCGCGACCTGGTCGTAGATGAGGTCGGCCGTCGCCGCCGACGGCCGTTCCTCGACACCGAAGATCTCGGACAGCTCGGCCTCGAGCCAGTACCGCACCGGAGTGCCGCGAAAGACCGGCCACCGCTCGCACAGGGCCCGCCAGGCGGCCCGGGCCTCGTCGGCGCCGAGCCGCCCACGCCCGACCCCCAGGGTCTCCAGCGGAACGCCGCTGGCATGCAGCAGCCGGGTGACGTAGTGGTCCGGGGTGAGCAGGAGCGAGGCCGGGTCGTCGAAAGCGTTGTCGTGCCACAACATTCGCGGATCGACGTGCCCGTGCGGAGACAGGATCGGCAGGTCGCGGACGACGTCGTACAGGCGCAGGGCGACGGCGCGCACCGAGGGGTCGGCGGGCATCAACCGGTGGGGGTGCAGGACCGGGCGCCCGCTGCCTGTCATGGGCAGATGCTGACGGGCGGCAGCCCCCTCGGCAAGCACGGCCCGTATAGGGCCGCACGGGTGAATCCCATCCACCGTTCCGGCCCGCCTCTGCCGTCCGTGCGCCCGATATGTCACGGTAGCGGTGGTTGGTCACCCGTTGACCGGCCGACTCAGGGGCGAGGGAGTACGTCGTTGGCCAAAGTCCGGTGGTCCTCCAGAGCGCGCGCCGTGCCGTCCCCCGTGACGGTCCGGGAGAACAGCTGGAAGGTCGTGGCCCTGCTGGCCGTCGTCGGCGGCAGCGTCGGCTGGCTGAACCTGGCGGTCACGCACGTCGTCCGGCCCGGCCCGTACACCGCGGCGTACGCCGGCATGGTGGGGCTGGTCCTGCTGATGGCCGGCTTCGTGGCCCTGCGGCGGCGGATCGGCGTGCCGTTCATGCTGGGCGCCGTCCTCGGGGGTGACCTGGCCTACCTGACCTGCTGCGCCTGCGTGGTCGACGCACGGCTGTACGCCACCCCGCTGATGCTGCTGTTCCCCACGTTGATCGGGGCGTGGTACCTGCCCGTCCGCGGGCTCGCGGTCCACCTGGTCGCGCTGCCCGTCCTGATCGGAGCCGGCCTGCACGGGCACGGGACCCCGGCCGGCGCGTGGTTCGTCCAGGTGACCGCCAGCACGACGATGCTGACCGGCGCGGGTGTCATGGTGTTCGTCCTCGCCGGGCGGGTGCGCAGCCTGCTCGAGAGCAGCCAGCGGCTCATCTATCTCGACCCCCTGACCGGTCTGCTCAACCGGCGCGGCCTCAGCGTGCAGGGCGAGGCGCTGCGCGCGAGCGCCGTCGCCTGCCGCCGGCAGGTGGGCGCCCTGGTGATCGACATCGACCACTTCAAGCGGCTCAACGACCGGTTCGGGCACGCCGCGGGCGACCGGGTCCTGGCCGTGGTGGCCGAGGCGGTTCGCCAGACCATCGCCCCCGACGACCTGGCCGTGCGGACCGGCGGTGAGGAGTTCGTCGTGCTGCGGGCGACGGCCGGCACGAAGGACATCGAGCTGATCGCGCACCGCGTCCACCAGGCGATCGTCCAGGCGGCCCAGCGCACCTGTCCGCAGTGGGCGGTGACCGTCTCGATCGGGACCGCCGTCGCCGAGCCGGCCGCGGAGGGCCAGGGCAACGAGACCCTGCACGTGCTGATCGCCCAGGCCGACCGGGCGCTCTACGCCGCCAAGGAGGCCGGCCGCAACCGCGTCGTCCACCACAGCGACCCGGCGTGGGACGAGCAGCCGGTCATCTGAGCGTCGGCGCCGTCACCGGGCTCAGGGCAGCAGCACGTCCGCCGTGATCATGTTGTGGTCCGACGGCCGGTGGGAGTCGACGGTCTTCATCAGGTTCTGGAACCGCACGGCGCCGGTGATGCCCTTCTCCGCGATCACGTCGAGCCGGGCGTTCCACCCCGAGGAGTTCAGGGTCAGCGTCGTGGCGAAGTCGTTGAACGTCGAGTAGTGCACGTTGACCTGGGTCTGCGCCGCGGCCGTGTCGTAGTACCCACCGGAGATCAGCGCGTCGTGGGCCCGGTCGCCCACCGGGTTGTACTGGTAGGCGTTGAAGTCCCCGGCCAGGAACACCGGCAGCAGGTGCGGGTTGATGTGGTTCGTGTAGGCCATGACGGTCGAGAGCTGGCTGGCCCGCAGCGCGTCGTACGTGGCCTCGGCCGACGCCGACGAGCTGTGCCGCGAGTCCAGGTGCACGGACACCACGATGAACTTCTTGCCGGTCGAGATCTGCTGGAACTCCGCGAACGCCGCCCGGGTCCGGATCGTCGGGGAGTCGCTGGACAGCACCGGCAGCAGGATCGTGCAGGAGCTGGAGTAGCTGTGCCCGGCGGTCGTCTCGGGACAGTTGCTGATCAGGTGGTAGCGGCTCGAGTCGTACAGGATGCGCGTCCCCTGGCTGCCCTCCTGCCCGTCGGTGTACGACGTGGTGCGGACCAGCCGGTACCAGACACCGTGCTGGGCGGCGAGCGCCTGCAGCAGGCTGGTCGTCTGCTTCGTGTGGCCGGCACTGGGGCCGGCCACGCCGTCCGCCCGCCCCGGGCCGAGCTCCTGCACGGCGGTGATGCTCGCCGCGCCGGCGATGATCTGCGACGCCACGAGCGAGGCCCGGCTCAGCCACATGTGGCTGTCGTGGATCGCCGCCGACCGGACGTTGTAGCTGCCGATGCGGATCGGCGTCCCGGTGGAGGCGACCGCCGCCGGCTGGACGGCCACGGACTGCTGGTACGGCCAGTAGCGCAGGGCCTCGCCGCTGCTCGGCTGGTCCACCGCGACCAGGCGGTAGTACAGGTGGTTCGCCGACCCGACGGACGCGCCGGCGCTGGCCAGCTGGGCCGGCGTCAGCGTCGCCGAGCGGGCGCTCGCGGGGAAGTCGAAGTAGTGCATGTCGCGGCCCTTGGAGCCCTCGGCGAACAGCGACAGCGCGGTCTGCAGCACGTAGTACGAGGTGTGGGCGCCGTCGTGGCTCCAGTGGACGGTCACCTCGCCGGCGCCCGGGCCGGGCACCGCGGTGACCGCGGTGAACGGGTTGGGGGTGGGGATGGCCGCCGCCTGGGACGGGAGCGCTCCTGCCACCAGTCCGAACAGCGCCGTCGCGCCGGCCATCACGACCGCCAGAACCCGTGCCCGCATGTCCATCCTCCAGCTCGCCTCGCCGCCGCCTGGTCATGTCCTCGGCTCAGGAGCAGTCATTACTGACTAGTCACCTCGACGTTCACCCGAATGGCCCAACGGTCCTATCACCCCCGGAGGGTGACGTGGGAGCACCCGGACGGGTGTTGGCTGAGGTTCATGAGCGCACCGGCACGATCGATCTTCGACCCGGCCCCCCGGTCCTGGGCGGCGCGGGCCAGCTCGTTCGGCGCGGCGATGATGGTGCTGGCCGGCGCGTGCCAGATGCTCGTGGGCGTGGTCGCCGTGGTCGACGGCGACAGCTTCCTGACCCGGACCTCGGGGTACGCCTTCGCCCTCGACGCGACGGCCTGGGGCTGGCTGCACGTCGTGATCGGCGCGATCGCCTTCGTGACCGGGTTCGCCGTGCTGCGGGGCAGCCTGCTGGCACGGACGGCGGGCATCGCGGTGGCCAGCCTGTCGACCGTGACGTTCTTCCTGTTCCTGCCGTACTACCCGGTCTGGTCCGTGCTGGTCATCGCCATGAACATCACCGTGGTGTGGGGCCTGGCCACGACGTCGCTGGCCGACGAGGACCGCTGAGCCCTCACGTCCGGCGGGCACCCGGCACGGCGGCGGTGCGCACCGCCACGCCGGGCAGCACGGCCATCACGCTGACCCCGATCAGGCCGACCACCACGGCCGTCGTCAGCTGCTCCTTCGTCGTGGCGTGGTCCGAGAACGGCACGACCGCGGCCGCGACCGTGAGCAGACCCACGATCCAGAGGAAGAACTGCACGGGTGTCGGGGTGGCGAGGAACAGCAGGTAGAGCAGGGCGCCGGCGACGACGGCAGCGAGCGCCCCCAGGACCGTGAAGCGCGTGACGTCGCTCGCCCCGGGCACCCAGGCCGGGCTGATGAGGTCGATGCTGAGGATGTTCCTGGCGACCAGGGCGGCCACCAGGCCGACCAGCGCCGA
The DNA here is from genome assembly GCA_963743975.1 of uncultured Actinomycetota bacterium. Lineage (GTDB taxonomy): Bacteria > Actinomycetota > Actinomycetes > Actinomycetales > CAVURS01 > CAVURS01. The sequence continues at coordinate 260,290 of CAVURS010000003.1, read as the reverse complement.
GACCACCGCACTGGCCACGACACCGGCCCAGTACGGACCCGGGCGTACGGTCCGGCGCCCGGGTCCGGCCCGGTCCGCAAGCGGCGTCGGGTCGGGGCCGCGCGGGGGCGGGTCGGTTGCTCCGGACATGGGTGCGGTCCTCCCCGGTCCTCCCGGTCCTCATGGTCACCATGGGGACCGTCGTCGCGAACAGGAACGCCCCACCATCGGTCGCCGTCCGAGAAGCCGCCTCACCCGCGCCGGGCGAGGGCCGACCGCCGCGACGGGACGGGACGGGGTGGCCGAGGTGACCGAGGTGGCCGAGGTGACCGGGGACAGAGGCGCAGATGAACACCGGGCATTGACCCGGTTTGGTCTCTTGCTCGTTGTAGTCGATGGGTGGACCCTGGGTGAGCGTCATCCACCCTGGGGGGGCCGGGAGTGTGACAGATGGCAGTGACCGCCAAGGGCAAGGGCGGCAACGAGGGGCTCGGCGGGCGGACGCCGCCGGAGATCCGCTCCCGAGTCCTGCCCCGTAACTGGGTGCCACGGGCGCGGCTGGACGAGCTGCTCGACCAGGCCGTCCGGGGTCGGCTGACCGTGCTGGTCGCCCCCGCCGGCTCGGGCAAGACGGTGATGCTGCAGAGCTGGGCCGCGCGCGCGCCCGGAGGTCGCCGCCGCCGGGTGCAGCTGGTCACCACCCGGCCCCCGGCCGGCCGCGGCGCCCCGGGGTCACTGGCCCGGGCGCTCAGCGACCCGCCCCCGCGCGGCCCGTCCGACCCGCCCCAGGTCGTCGTGGTCGACGACGCGCACCTGCTGACCGCCGCCGAGCTGTCGCTCGTGGCCGGGGTCCTGGAGGACGAGGCGAGCTCCGTGCACCTGGTCCTGGCCACCCGGCGGGACCTCGCACTGCCGCTGGTCGGCCTCCGGCTGCGCGACGGGGTCACCGAGATCCGCGCCGACCAGCTGCTGTTCAGCGACGAGGAGGCGACCGCCCTCGTCACGGCGCACGCTCCCGGCGTCTCCGAGCTCGACGTCCGGACGGTCCTCGACCGGGGACGGGGGTGGGCGGCGGCCCTGGTGCTCGGCGCCCGAACTCTCAGCGGCGCCTCCGACCGGGTCGCCGCGCGGTACGCCCTGTCGGTCACGGAGCAGCCGGTCCTGGACTACCTGCTGGGCGAGGTGTTCGACACCCTCGACGCCCGGATCTGCCACGTCCTGCTGTGCACGTGCGCCACGGACACCGTGACCGCTGCGGACGCCGTCGCGATGTCCGCCGACCCGGACGCGGTGGCCCTGCTGAGCCGGCTGGCCGCCGAAGGCATGCTCGTGACCGCCTCGACCGAAGGCCGGGGCTCCTCGATCGCGCCCACGACGTTCACCTACCATCCGCTGCTGGTCGAGCTGCTGCGGCGCCGGGTCATGACGGGGACGCCGGACCACGAGCTCTACGCCGCGGCGCAGGTCCGGATCGTGCAGCACCACCTCGGCCACGGCGACGTGACGGGCGCCCTGCACTACGCCGCGCGCCTGGACGACCAGAGGTGGCTCGTCCGGCTGCTGTGCGAGCACGCGGTCGGGCTCCTGGCCACCGGAGAGCTGGAGGTCGTGCAGGCGGCGCTGGCGCAGGTCCCGAAGCGGTGGGGCGCCGAGGCGCCCGGCCTGGTCGCGGTCCGGGCCTTGGAGCGGCGCATCGCCGGTGACGTCCCCGCGGCGATGCGGCTCGCCACCGAAGCGCTGCAGGGGGTCGGCGACGGGCCCGGCGCCTGCCGCCCCGACACGGCGGTGATCCTGCACTGCTGGCTCGCCCGCATCGGCGTCGCCTCCACGATGGAGGCGGTGGCCAAGGCCCGGGAGCGGCTCGGGTGCGCGGACCTGCGGGCGCCGGTCCACCGGCACGCCGAGCCGGACGGGGCGGACTGCACCCAGGCGGTGCGCGGCTGGATGCTCTCCGAGGTGGCCCTCTGCGAGACCTGGCTCGGCGACCTGACGTCGGCGCGGCTGCACATCGACGCCGCGATGACCATCGCGCTGGCGCTGGACGGCAGGGGGCTGTCGGTGGCCCGGGCCCTGGTCCACCTGAGCGTGGTCGACTGGGCCGCGGGGCGGCCCACTGCCGCCGAGCGGCACGCCCGGCGCGCCCTCGCCCTGGCCGTCGCCGGTGGCGCCGAGGACGCGGCCGTCTTCACCCGAGCGCACGTCGTGCTGTGCTGGGTGGCGCTGCAGCGACTCGACCTGCGGGAGGTCGAGCGTGAGCTCGCCGTCATCCGGCCCCGGCTCGAGCGGGCGTACGACGCGCTGGTCGACGTGGCCGAGCACCTCGTCACCGGGTACGTCCTCGTGCACACCGGTGACATCGCCGCGACCCGGGCCCAGCTGGAGGCGTTCCCCGCGGCCACCGAGCCGCTCCCGGCGTTCCTGCAGGCTCACCTGAGCGTGCTGCGGGCCTGGTGCGCACTGGCCGGTGGGGACCTCGGGAGCGTCGAGGACGAGATCGGCACGCTGCTGGCTCTCGACCTGCAGGAGGAGGCCGCCGTGATCCGCGGCGTCCTGCTCGACCAGCAGGGGGACACCGGGGGCTCGCTCGCCGCCCTGCGCGGCGTGACCGATGCGAGCCCGGCGCCGACCGCCGCGCTTCCCGCGTCCGCCACGGCGTCCGCCTACCAGGCCTGGATCCTGTTGCGGGAAGGGCGTCGCGAGCTGGCCCGAGGCCAGCTGCACGACCTGCTGACCCGGATGACGCCGTACCAGCGGCTGTACCTGAGCGCGATCACGTCCCGGCCGGAGATGGCGGAGGTGCTCGGCCAGCTGTCCCCGGACCAGGCGGCGGAACCGACCATGGAGCCGACCATGGAGCCGGGCATGGAGCCGGACGCGACGCGACGTGAGGCGCCGGTCATCGACCTGCGGGACGGCGCTGCCGGCCGGCCGCTGCCGGGCCAGCGGCTGAACGAGCACGGCGTCCGCATCGTGCTGACCGCGCGCGAGGCCGACGTGCTGCGGCAGCTCGCCCTCGGCGGCTCGTACGCCGACATCGCCGAGACGCTGTACATCACCGAGAACACCGTCAAGACGCACCTGGCCGCGCTGTACCGCAAGCTCGGCGCGACCCGCCGTTCGGACGCCCTGCGCACGGCCCGGCGAGCCGGCCTCCTCTCGGGGTAGCGCGCCCCTCACCCCTGAGGGGTGAGGCGCCCCGCCGATGCGGATGACAGCGTTCGGTCACGCCCGGACGGCTCTGCCCTCGTCGAAACCTGGAGGCCGCTCGATGCCCGGTCCCGTCGAGGTGCTCGTGCTGAGCCTCCCGCACGCGCGCGTCGACGAGGAGGTCGGCCGCGCGCTCGCCGAGGTCGTCCGGCACGGCGACGTCACGATCCTCGACCTGCTCTTCCTCGCGCGCCAGGAGGACGGCGAGCTCCTCGTCGTCGACATGGACGAGCAGCTCGACCGGTTCGGCCTGGCCGAGCTGGACGTCCGGGGCGCCGCGCTCATCTCCGAGGACGACCTGGACGTCGTTCGCGAGGCGCTCCCTCCGGACAGCTCGGCAGCCGTCCTCGTCCTGGAGCAGAGCTGGGTCCAGCGGGTCGCAGCGGCAGTGGCGGGCGCGGGCGGTGAGGTGGCCCTGCACGTGCGGGTCCCCGTCGCGGACGTCGACGCCGCCACGCACGCAGCCACGGGCGCGTCCTCCGACCTGGCCTGACCCGGTCAGTCCTCGCGGACCGGCCGCACGCGGTCCTCCACCGCCGTCAGGTCCACCGTCGGCGCCTCGCGGACCGGACGCCGGAGCTCGAGGGCGCACAACCGGCTCGGCTGACCGGGCAGCCCGCGTTCGAACAGGTCCAGGCTCACCGGGGAGTCGGCCCGGCACAGCACCAACAGCGTCGAGCCGCCGGCCGTCATCCGGCACCGAACGGCCGTGACCGTCTCCTCGCCGAGGCGCCGCCGCAGCGACTGGCCGGCGGGCGAGCCGAACAGGGCACCGAGCAGGAGCACCCAGAACCCTCGGCCGGCCGTCCCGCCGATCCGGGGGTGCCGGACACGCAGGGCCGAGGGGGCCGCTGCGTCCTCCGGCCAGAGGACGATCGCCGCGTCGTGCAGGGCGAGCTGGGCCCGGGCCGCCTGCCGCGACAGCCCGCGCACGGCGTGCTCGGCCCCGTCCGGCGTCGAGAAGGCCCAGACCGCCAGGATCGGCATCACGGTCTCCGCGGCGTCACGACGAACCCGCGCCGGTGACCGAACTCCGCCGACACGACGGCTGCCACCACCACGCAGGCACTGACGACGATCAGCCAGGTCAGCAGGGCGAACGTCACCCCGATGACGCCGTACCGCTCGGAGTCCGTCTGCAGGATGCGCGGCATGAACAGCGCGCTGTAGACGGTGATCACCGCCTGCCCGCAACCGGCGACGACCGCGCCGGGCACCAGGCTGCGTCGAGCCACCCGACGGGACAGCAGGAGGTACTGCAGCTGCAGCCACAGCAGGCTGGCGACGACCACGTGCAGCGCCAGGGACAGGTACCCGCCGGCCGGCGCCGTCGTGACCAGGCCGCCGATCAGCGACAGGACGATGAGCTGGCCGAGCAGGATGCCCAGGCCGGACAGCCCGTCGATGGCGCCGCGCAGCCCGGCCGGGGGCAGGCCCCAGGCCACCTCGTACGTCCGCTGCATGTACCGCGCGAGCGAGATCACCGAGAAGACGAGCAGGAGGAAGCCGAGCAGGGTGATCGTCCCGGTCGCGCCGGGTGGCCGGGAGAACAGCGTGGTCACCGCCTCCGCGGCGGTGCCGGTCAGGTGGAACCGGTTGACGAGGTCCTTCGCCACCGCGTCGTCGGACGAGGCGACCGCGGCCGTGACGATCGCCAGCGGGATGACCGCGGTGAACGCCTGGCCACCCATGACCAGCACCCGGTCGCGGCCGGAGATGGTGAAGAAGCGCACCACGCACCCCAGCGGCAGCGACCGGGCCGTCCAGCCGGCCAGCCGACCGACCCGGCCGTCGCGTGCCGCGAGGTCGTTCAAGGGACGCAGCCACAGCGGTCCCGGCGGCGGCTGGTCCGGACGCCCGGAGCGCTCCTGGGCGGCCCGGCCGTCCACGTCATGCCCGGGCTGCGGGCTGCGTCGCGGGACCGGCCGGCCGCGTCTCCTCCGGCGGCCGGGCCAGGAGCTCGAGCAGAGCCAGCAGCACCGCGACGACGATCACGACGCCGAGCGTCCAGCCTGCCGTGGGATGGCTGGCCAGCACGTAGACCAGCACGGCGACCCCGATGACCAGTCCGCGCAGCGTTGCCTTGTACCGGAAGCAGAACGCCCCCACCGGTCCGGTGTCCAGGCCGACGTGACCGGCGCCGCCCCGCGCGGCCGCCGCGCCGCGCGCGATGAACCGGCGAACGGTGAGCGCGCTGGCGCTCGAGCCGGCGAGCCAGGCACCGGCCGCGACCGCGAGAGCGACCACCAGCACCGCCCGCAAGCTCGTCCGGACCGACCCGACGAGCGTGTCGTAGACCGCCGCCGCGGCGTCGCGAGGCACCTGGTCACTGGGCACGGCGTCGAGGTAGACGGGCCGGAACACGTTCAGCGCGACGCCTAGCAGCACCATCGAGAGCGCGATCGCGAGCGCCCCGATCATCAGCATCCGCAACCGGTTCCGCACGACGAGGACCGCACCGGCGAGACACAGCAGACCGATGACCGGCAGCCAGGTGGCCAGGTGGCCGAGCAGCGAGAACAGCCGCTGGGCCTTGCCGAGGTCGGCCGACTGGAAGATCGTGAAGGTGGCGTTCACCGCCGGGATCCGGCCGGCGAGGGCGAAGCCGTTCGCGACCAGCTGCTGCTTGACCGTGTCGATCACCGCCGCCAGGTTGACCTGCACGGCGTCGCCGGTCACCGTCACCTGGTTGGTGCCCTTCCCGGTCAGGACGGCCACCAGCTGCGTGTGCGCGCTGCGGTTCGCGGTCGCCCAGGCCTGGACGAACGCCGGCGAGCGCACGATCCGGCCCACCTGGTCGCTGATGAAGCCCTGCAGGCTCGAGGCGAGCGGTCCGGACAGGGCCTCGAGAGTGCTCGCCACGGTCGGAAGGCCTTGGGCCGCAAGCGTGCTCGCCGCCTGGGCCGTCACCGCCTTGACGTCGATGGCGTTCGTGATCTCCCTGCTGACCCGGTCGATGATCGCCGACTGGACCGCCGGGTCGGTCGCCAGCGGGGTGACCGACGCGACGTACGTGTCGGTGTTCCCGACCTCGTCGTGAGCCCAGCGGGCGACGATCGCGAGTGGGGCGCACAGCGCGGCGACGACGATCAGCACGGTCGCCACCAGTGGGCGCCACCAGCCGGACCGTGCGGTACGGCCGGGCGCGCGCTCTCCTTCGGCCTCGAGGGCCAGCCGGTCCTCCAGCTCCCGGACTCGTCGGCGCAGCGCCTCGGCGTCGGGCTCGATCGGCTGGGTCACGCCGGACCGGTCCGGCGGCCGAGCTGGTTCGGTCGGCATCTGGTCAGTCCCGTTGGATGCTGAGACGCCGCGTCCGGCCGGTCCCGCCCGACCGCCGGGCCGGGTCGGGCCGCTGGGCCGCCTCCGGCCGCTCGGCGCGCGGCAGCTTCTCCACCGCGACGATCTCCACGCCCAGCTCGTCGAGCCGGTTGAGCACCCCCTGCAGCGCCGACTGGTCCGGCAGCTCGCCGCGCATGACGGTCTGGACCGGGACGGCGTACGCGCGCAGGGAGGGGAACGCCGTCAGGAGGGCGTCGGACAGCCGCCCGGAGACCCGGATCACGTACTCGTCCATACGCCGTCTTCCTGGTTGGGCCGCCGCTCCCTCGGGCTGGCGGAGCGCTGGGTGGTCCGAGGATGCGACGGCACCGGCCCCCACGCCTCACCGGTATCGGGTGAGGCGCGCGCCGGCGCGGGAGCGAGCAGGCGAACCTGTTCCTGCTCTACCGTTTCGGGGTGGCCGGCGAGGGCGGCAACTCCGACGGTGGGCGTCCCGTGTGGCCAGACCCGAGCCGTCGGACCGGCCCCGTTAGACCGGCGCCGTCAGACCGGTGCCGTCAGACCAAGGAGGCAGCCATGTCCGACTCCTCGCCCGGCCCCCACGCCGGGCCTGAAGCACGCCGGGGGGAACCATGCTGATGCGGCTCGTCCTCCGGCTCCTGGTCCTCGCCGCGGCGATCGGCCTGACCTCGTGGATCGTTCCGGGACTCCACGTCCGAGGCGGGTTCCTCACCTACCTGTGGGTGGCGCTGCTGTTCGCCATCGTCAACGCGGTGCTGGGACCGATCCTGCACTTGATCTCGCTGCCGCTCACGATCCTCACCCTCGGGCTGTTCGCCCTGGTCGTGAACGCCGCGCTGCTCGGGATCACCGCCGCGATCAGCAGCCACCTCAACGTCGACGGCTTCTGGACGGCGGTCCTCGCCGCGATCCTGATCTCGATCTTCTCGGCGGTTCTCGGCCTGCTGATCCCGGACCCTGAGCGATGATCGGCTAGATGAACCCGCGATCCGTCGTCCGACGCTTCGGGGGACGGGTCGTCGGCCTGGCGATCTGCGCCGTCAGCCTCTACGTGGTGGCCCCGAGCCTGCTCACGCTGCTCGACGCCTGGCCGCAGCTGGGCGGCATCCGGCCGCCGTGGTTCGTGATCGTCGTGCTGCTCGAGTGCTGCAGCTTCGGCTGCCTGTGGCTCCTGCTGCGGATCGCCCTCCCGGCCGCGCGCTGGCGGGACATCGTCACCAGCCAGCTGGCGGGGAACGCCGCCGGCCGGATCATCCCCGGGGGCGCGGCCACCGGCGCGGTGATCCAGGGCCGGATGCTGATCGTGACCGGACACCCGGCCCGGGCCGTCAGCCTGGCCTTGTCGGCCACCGGGGCGATGACGACCGGGATGCTGTTCGTGCTGCCGGTGCTCACGCTGCCGGCGCTGTTCTTCGGGCAGCCGTTCGCGCACCAGCTCGAGGTCGGGCTGGTCGCCTCGCTGGTCGTCGCCACGGTGCTCATCGCGGTGGGACTGTGCCTGCTCACCTGGGACGGGCTCGTCTACCGGTTCGGGCTGGCCGCCGGTCACCTGGTGCACGTCGTCCGGCGGCGGATCGACCCGCACCGGGTGGCGGCCGGAGTCGTCCGGGCGCGCAGCGAGGTGGCCTCCGCCTTCCGCGGGCGGTGGACGCGCTCCCTGGCCTGTGCCGCCGGCAACCGGATGTTCGACTACGCCACGCTGGTCGGCTCGCTGCTGGCCGTCGGAGCGCAGGCCCGCCCGGACGTCGTGCTGCTCGCGTACGTCGTGTCGATGGCCCTCGCCGTGCTGCCCATCACCCCCGGCGGTCTCGGCCTGGTCGAGGCCGGGCTCACCACGCTCCTGGTGGTGGCCGGCGTCAGCACGGACCAGGCCGTCCTGGCCACGCTGCTCTACCGGCTGGCGTCGTACTGGGTGCCGATCCTGTTCGGCGGCTTCGCCTGGGCCGGCTGGCGGCTGGACCCCAGCCGGGGCCGGGCCCGCTCGGCGTCCTGACCCGCGCGCCTCACCTTCCGGGTCCTCCTTCGTGCCGATCATCACCCGGCACGGGGGAGGTACTGCGGTTCGACCGCCCCGCACCATGTGAGCGTCCACTGACGGTCACCGGAGGTGCGCCATGTCCACCGCAACGACCCACCGACCTCGAGCGAGCACGAACCCCTGGGCCGTCGGAGGCAGCATCTTCGCCGCGACGGTGATGATCACGGTCGGCGTCTTCCAGTTCGTCGAGGGCCTCGTCGCGGTCGTCAACGGCAACAAGTTCTACGTCCACACCGACAACTACGTCTTCGAGTTCAACGCCCCCACATGGGGCTGGATCCACCTCGTCCTCGGGATCATCGTGGCCGCAGCCGGCGCCTACATCTTCACCGGCAGCCTGATCGCCCGCTCGATCGGCATCACGGTCGCCACGCTCTCGGCGCTGGCCAACTTCCTGTGGCTTCCCTACTTCCCGCTGTGGGCGACAATCGTCATCGCGATCGACATCGCGGTGATCTGGGCCCTCGCCACGTCATCACTCGCCGAATAGGCGCAACACCACGCCCTTGGCCGGCTCGAGGGCGTCAGGCGAGCAGGCGAGCCTTGGCCGCAGTGAACTCCTCGTCGCTGAGCACGCCGGCGCTCCTGAGGGCGGCCAGCTCCCTCAGCCTGCCGATCAATTCGTCGCCCGCGGCCGGACCCCCGCCCGAGGCCATCGACTGCTGGGCGGCCACCTGAGCCGCCGCCTGCTGCTCGGCCGCGCGCTGCCGGCCCCGCTGCTGCATGCCGCCGGAGACGGCGCTCGCAGTGCCGGCGATGACCGCGGTCCGGGCCATCGTCCCGATCAGACCGGGGCGTCCCACGCGTCGTATCACGGTGCCCCTCAGTTCAGGTCGTCGATCGCGGCCAGGACGATCTCGCGCGGGATCCGTTCGTGGACCAGCAGCCGGCCGTGCGAGTCGCGGATGGCCTGGGCCAGCCGCGAGGTCCAGGTGTTCTCCCAGACCACCACAAGGGCGGACGACCCCGGGTCCAGCCCGGACGCGAGCTCGTCGAGATCCTCGTCGCTCAGCAGGTCGGTCTGGTCGTCGGCCAGCCCCTCAAACTCGGCCGCGTGCTCGTCGTCGGCCACCTCGACGTACGCCACCGCGCCGTCGTCGTCCTTGGACAGCAGCGCCAGGTCGATGACGTGCACGATGCCGCTGGCCTGCAGCTCCGCGATCGCGGGCGCGACGTCGCCGTTGAACTGGTTCCCATCGAACAGGATCAGCGCCACGTCGACCGGTCCGACCGTCTCGGCACTCAGTGCTGTGGCCATGGCTGGCTCCTCTCGCTGCACCGGCAGGTTCCGTCCCACCATCGACCGCGCCGCCGGCCGCCGCCTCACCCCGCACGGGTGATCCGAACGTCGCTCCCACCGGCGAGCAGGCCGACGCGTTCGGGCCGCACCAGCGGCTCCGGGTGGCCCGGCCGAGGGCCGTCTGTGAGCATGCAGGGATGACGACGACGGCCGCCACCACGCTCCTGCTCGACGGGTTCCAGCGGGTCCATGACGTCGTGCACCGCACGCTCGACGGCATCGGCGAGCAGGCGCTGACCGGGCGGGTGGACCCGGAGGCGAACACCGTCGCCTGGCTGGTCTGGCACATCGCCCGGATCCAGGACGACCACGTCGCCGGGACGGCCGGTCGCGAGCAGGCGTGGACCGCGGACGGCTGGGCCGACCGCTTCGACCTGCCGTTCGACCGGGAGGCGATCGGCTACGGGCAGTCGGCCGATGAGGTGGGGCAGGTGCGCACGAGCGCGGACCTGCTGCTGGGCTACCTCGACGCGGTCCACGCCCGGACGCGCGAGCTCGTGGCGTCGGTGAGCGACGAGGACCTGGCGCGGGTCGTGGACGACAGCTGGGACCCGCCGGTGACCATGGCCGTGCGGCTGGTCAGCGTCATCTCCGACAACCTGCAGCACGCGGGCCAGGCGGCGTACGTCCGCGGGGTGCTGGAGCGACGCGTCAGCTGACGCCGTTGAGGTCGTCCACGACCTGCTGCAGGTCGCCGATGTCGGCGTAGTTCACCGAGACGAAGTTGGGCAGCCGGCGCTCGACCCGGCACTTCTCGACCCGGGCGCCGAGGACGGCGAGGCTGTTCACTGCCCGCGCATCGGTGACCAGGGAGCGGAAGCCGAAGATCCAGTGGTTGACGAGGAACAGCGGCGCGGTGGGGACGCCGCGGTTCGGCGCGCAGGAGAAGTCGGCCGCGGTGCGGAACGTGTACGGCGTCTCCTGCAGGAACGAGGAGTAGCCGTCGACCAGCCACGGGTACGCCGTCCCTCCGTCCTCGGTCTCCAGCATGACCACCAGCCGATGGCCGCTGGTGACCATCTGCCGCAGCGTCGGCCAGGGAGCTCCCGGCACCGGGGTGAACGCGTACGCCGCGAGACCGCTCGCGGTGAGCAGGGCACCGATCTGTGCGGCCGGGGCATGGCGCTCGATGATGATCGTCAGGACCTGGTCGGGGTTCTCGTCCAGCCAGGCCCGGATGTCGGCGGCCGCCGCTGCGAAGCTCGTGGCGCCCAGCTCGCAGAGCCCGTGGCACAGGTACAGCGCCGGCGGCCCGGACGGCCTGGGGTCGGTGACGGCGTTGAACACCCGCAGGCCGGCATCGACGACCTCGGGCCCGAGCTGCTCGGTGGCCAAGGCCTTCGCGGCCGCGTAGCTCTCCGGTGCCGTGGCCACCCCGCCGCGGACCCGGGCCTGACCCGGCCAGACGTCGATGGTCAGCGCGCGGACCCCGTTGTCCAGCTGGCCGATGATCGACACGCCCTGCTCGCCGAGGAACCACCCGGGCTGCCCGGCCACGGCCATCGAGTTGTGCGTCGCGGCGAACGACACCTCGTCGAAGGGACGGTCGCACAGGGCGGCAAAGCCGTTGCACACCAGGCCGTCTCCCGCCACCGGACCGTTCTCGTCCGGACCCGGCCCGGTCGACGAGACGGCCCACGCGACGTACCCGGTGGTCGTCAGGAGGACCGCGAGCACGGCGACCGCCACGATCGGGCGGGTACGGCGGACGCGCGCGACGATCCCCGCGCTCGCCTCACGGGCCTGGGTGATCTCCTCGTCGTTCGTCGCGCGGCCGACCTCGGCGATGCCGTAGAGGACGAGGAGAGCCCCGACCGCGATCCCGGCGACCCGGGCGGCGTCCAGCGGATCGACGAGCGTGGCGACGCCGACCACGACGAACACCAGCGCTCGCGCGAGGTCGGCGGCGAACCGCCGGGGGCGCCGGGCCACCAGCTCGCGCGCCCGGACGACCAACCTCCCGGCGTCGTACTCCGGCAGCAGCGCCGCGGCCGAGGCCATCACGATGAGCGCCAGCAGCGCGACCGCGGCGAGCCACCACCACAGCGGCCGGGTGAACTCGGCCCAGGCGTACCGGACCAGCACTCCGTGCATCGTGGTCGCGTCGTGCCCGGCCGCCCACCGGTCTCCCGCGAACAGCAGCGCGGCGGCGACCGCCGTCCAGCCCAGCACCGCGGCACCGGTGACCAGGCTGGCCCGCCGCCGGCGGCGGGCCAGCACGATGTCCGTCGCCAGCACGGCCAGACCGCTCAGCGGCAGCACCCACGCGGCCACGCCCAGCAGCCGGGCCACGACGAAGGTCGTGTGCGACCACTTCTGCCCGCCGATGTGGGCCAGGCTCAACGCCACCGTCGACGGCGGGCTCTGCTGCGCGGCGGGCACCGCCTGCTGCAGCACGGCCGTCAGCACTGCACCGGCGTCGGCGATCCGCAGCCCGACACTGCTCGCGTTCGGCACGGTCGCCGCCTGCTGGAACGCCTCGGCCGCCGCCCGCGTGGGTCGCGAGAACGCCGGGCTGGCCACCGCGGACGCGGCCACGGAGTCGATCAGCGGGCGCAGCGCGACCAGGTTGGGCTGGCGGGCGAGGTACTGGTCGGTCAGCGTGCGGCCGAGCACCCGGCTCACCGGCTCGGCCTGGCGGACCGCGTCGACCTTCCCCGCGAACGTCGGCCCGTCCAGCAGCACGTGGTTGGCGTAGCCGGCGACCACGCCGAGCACGACGAGCAGCGAGCCGACGGGCACCAGGACGAACGGGAGGGCGCGCCTCGCTCGTTCCACGCCGGTCGACACGACCCATCAGGCACCGCGGTGCCGCCGCCGCGGCTCACCCGAATCGGGGGAGGCCCACGCCGGTCGCCGTACCTAGCGTTCGACCCGACGACAGGGCGATCGACCCCTGGCTGATGCGACGCGACAGCCCGCTCCGGGAAGGATGTCCATGAGCGCGCAGGAGCAGGTCCCGCAGGTCTACGGCGTCCACTCCGAGGTCGGCCGGCTGCGCAAGGTACTGGTCTGCCGCCCCGGTCTGGCCCACCGCCGGCTCACCCCCTCGAACGCCGACCACCTGCTGTTCGACGACGTGATGTGGGTGGAGAACGCCCAGCGCGACCATGCCGACTTCGTGAACAAGATGGCCAACCGCGGGGTCGAGGTCGTCGAGCTGCACGACCTGCTGGCCGCGACCATGGCCCTCCCCGATGCCCGGGCCTGGCTGCTCGACCGCAAGATCGTCCCCAACCAGGTGGGCCTCGGCCTGGTCGACGGCACGCGCGCGTTCCTGGAGTCGCTGACCGTGCGGCAGCTGGCCGAGTACCTCATCGGCGGTCTCGCCACCAGCGATCTCCCGGACGACTTCCGGCCCGGGTACGTCGCGCTGGCGCGCGAGTCGACGGGTGCCCGCGAGTACCTCATGCCGCCGCTGCCCAACACGCTCTACACGCGGGACACCACCTGCTGGCTCTACGGCGGCCTGACCCTGAACCCGCTCTACTGGCCGGCCCGGCACGACGAGACGCTGCTGATGAAGGCGATCTACTCCTTCCACCCGGACTTCGCCGGCTCCACCGTCTGGTGGGGCGACCCCGAGCAGGACTGGGGCCAGTCGACGTTCGAGGGCGGCGACATCATGCCGGTCGGCAACGGCGTCGTCGTCATGGGCATGAGCGAGCGGACCTCGCGGCAGGCCATCAGCCAGGTGGCGGACGCACTGTTCCGGCAGGGGGCGGCCGAGCGCGTCGTCGTGGCCGGCATGCCGAAGCTGCGGGCGGCCATGCACCTGGACACGGTGTTCACCTTCGCCGACCGCGACATCGTCACGCTGTACCCCGACATCGTCTATCCCATCCACACGTTCTCGCTGCGGCCGGGCGACTCCGGCGGCGTCGAGGTCACCGAGGAGAAGGACCCGTTCGTCGACGTGGTCGCCGAGGCCCTCGGGCTGCAGGAGCTGCGGGTCATCGAGACCGGCGGTGACGTCTATGCCTCCGAGCGGCAGCAGTGGGACAGCGGCAACAACGCGGTCGCCGTCGAGCCGGGCGTCGTCTTCACCTACGACCGCAACACGGTCACCAACACGCTGCTCCGCAAGGCCGGCGTGGAGGTCATCACGATCGTGGGTGCCGAGCTCGGCCGCGGCCGGGGTGGCGGACACTGCATGACCTGCCCGATCATCCGCGACGCCGTGGACTACTGACGCGCGGCGGGTCATGGCAACCGACACCCGGCCGTCCGAGGTCCAGTCAGAGGCCGCGAAGCTGACCTTCGTCACGCTGACCGCGATGGTGGTCGGCTCGATGGTCGGTGCGGGCGTCTTCTCGCTCCCGCGCCGCTTCGCCTCCGAGACCGGGGTCGCCGGCGCACTGGTCGCCTGGGCCGTCGCCGGCGCCGGCATGCTGATGCTCGCCTTCGTGTTCCAGTCACTGGCCCTGCGCCGCCCGGACCTCGACGCCGGCGTGTACGCCTACGCCAAGGCCGGGTTCGGCGAGTACCTCGGCTTCTTCTCCGCCTTCGGCTACTGGGCCAGCGCCTGCGTCGGCAACGTCACGTACTGGATCCTCATCATGTCGACGGTCGGGGCGCTGTGGCCGGCTCTGGGCGACGGCGACACGGCGCTGGCGTTCGTCCTGTCCTCGGCCGGGGTCTGGCTGTTCTACCTGCTGATCCGGCGCGGCGTGAAGGAGGCCGCGGTCATCAACCGGATCGTCACCGTGGCCAAGCTGGTGCCGATCATCTTCTTCGTCATCCTCGCGCTGTTCTACCTCAAGCCGCACGTGTTCGCCGACAACTGGAACGGCGGCTCCTACGGCTCCCTGTTCGACCAGGTCCGGGGCACGATGCTGGCGACGGTCTTCGTCTTCCTCGGAGTGGAGGGCGCCAGCGTGTACTCGCGTCACGCCCGGCGGCGCGAGGACGTAGGCCGGGCAACGGTTCTCGGCTTCGTGAGTGTGCTGGCCGTCTTCGCGTCGGTGACGATCGTGTCGTACGGCCTGATGCCCCTGGACCAGATCGCCGGGCTGCGACAGCCGTCGATGGCCGGAGTGCTGGAGTCGGCCGTCGGCGAGTGGGGCACGGTGCTCATCAGCATCGGGCTGATCGTGTCGGTGCTGGGGGCGTACCTCGCGTGGACCCTGATGTCGTCCGAGGTGCTGTTCGTCGCGGCGAAGGACGACGACATGCCGCGGTTCCTCAAGCGCAGCAACGCCGACGACGTCCCCGGGCCCGCGTTGCTCATGACGACGATCCTCGTGCAGGTCATGTTGCTGATCACGGTCCTGTCCGAGGACGCGTTCAACTTCGCCCTCGACCTGACCAGTGCCCTGTCGCTCATCCCGTTCATCCTGGCCGCGGGCTATGCGCTCAAGCTCGGCGTCACCGGCGAGACGTACGCCGCCGGCAGCCGTGGGCGGACCCGCGAGCTGGTCGTCGGAGCCCTGGCCACGATCTACACAGTCTTCCTGCTGTTCGCCGCCGGCCCGAAGTTCATCCTCGTGTCGATGATCGTCTACGCGCCGGCGAGCGTCCTGTTCGTGATGGCGCGGCGGGAGCAGAACAAGCGGCCGTTCACCCCGCCCGAGCTGCTGATCCTGGCCGTGTCGGTCGTCGGGGCGGTCGCCGGCGTGGTGGCGCTGGCCACCGGCTCGATCTCGATCTGAGAGAGGTGATCACATGAGCGAGCCGCCCGGCCGGTCCGGCGCCGAGCCCGCGATCCGCCGGGTCGTGATCGCGGTGGCCGTGGTCGTCGTGGTCGCCGTCGTCGCGGGGCTCGTCGGCGGTCTGATCGCGCACGCGAGCGACGACTCCTCGAGTCCGGCGTCGAGCTCGCCGGCGGGTACGGCGACGGCCGCGTCGTGCCCGGGCATCACCGTGGCGGATCACGTCCTGCCCAGCGTGGTGACGCTGTTCGTCCGCAACGGCTCGACCAGCGGGAGCGGGAGTGGCGAGACCATCCGCACCGACGGCTACATCCTGACCAACGACCACGTCATCTCCAGTGCCGCGAAGGGCGGTGCCGTGCAGGTGCTGTTCAGCGACGGTGAGCAGCTGCCGGCCACGATCGTGGGCCAGTCCGAGCTGCTCGACCTCGCAGTGGTCAAGGTGAAGCCGGACGCCTCGCTGCCCACGATCGCCATCGGTGACTCCGAGCAGCTCCGCGTGGGTCAGGCCGTCGTGGCCCTCGGGGCGCCGCTCGGCCTGGACGGCACGGTCACCGCCGGCATCGTCAGCGCGCTGGGGCGCGACGTCCCGGTGCCGAACTCCAGCGGCGGCACCGCGATCCTGCCCGGTGCGGTGCAGACCGACGCCGCCATCAACCCCGGCAACTCCGGCGGTGCCCTGGTCGACTGCAACGGCAAGCTGGTCGGGATCAACACCTCGATCGCCACGGTGCCCAACTCCGAGGGGCAGGCGAGCGGCGGCAGCTCGGGCATCGGCTTCGCCATCCCGGTCGACCTGGCCACGCAGGTCGCCGACCAGCTGATCGCGAACGGGCACTTCACCCCGCCGTACTTCGGAGCCTCGACCGCACCGATCGCGCCCGCCGTCGCGGAGCGGGCCGGCATCCCCGGAGGCCTGTTCGTCCAGGCGGTCTCGGCCGGTGGCCCGGCGGCGACCGCCGGGCTGCAGGTCGGCGACGTGATCACCGCCGTCGACGGCCGGCCGGCCACGGGACCGGAGAGCCTGTTTCTGGTCACGGTCACCAAGAAGGCCGGGGACCAGGTGAGCGTCGACTACGTCCGGGACGACAAACACGCGACGACGAACGTGACGCTGGGAAAACAGCCGTGAATAGCCCTATCCAGGACAGAGGAGATCACCATGAACAACTATCCACTGCTCAACCTTTTCTGGACGATGTTGTGGTTCTTCATGTTCATTCTGTGGCTTTTTCTGCTGTTCCGGATCGTCGGTGACATCTTCGCCAGCCGTGACCTCGGCGGGTGGGGCAAGGCGCTGTGGACCCTGCTGCTGATCGTCCTGCCGCTCCTGGGCTCGCTGATCTACCTGATCGTGCGCGGGCGGGGGATGGAGGAGCGAGCCGTCCAGCGCTCGGAGGCCGCGGAGGCGTCGTTCCGGCAGTACGTCCAGAGTGCCGCCGCGCCCGCGTCGCCGCCCGACCCGACCGAGCAGCTGACCAAGATGGCCGCCCTGCACGAGCGAGGCGTGCTGACCGATCAGGAGTTCGCCGCCCAGAAGGCGAAGCTGCTGGCGTGAGCAGCTCGCCAGTCGCGGCTCCGGACCGCGCCCGGGTCCGGATGGGGCTAGCCGCTCCCCGATCTGCTGGCGGAGGTGCTTCCCGAGGTGCCCGCGGAGGGCGGAGCGACGGTGGGTTGGGCTGTGCCAGCGACGAATACGTTCATCGTGACGGCGCCGGCGGCGGCGAACGTGAACGTCACGGGGATGAACGACCCACCGCGCACGGCGCGGGCCAGGCCGACCAGCTCCAGATGCGGTCCGCCGGGGTACTGCAGCGAGGTCACCCCTCTGGCGGGCACGGTCACCGCGATGGACGGCTGGACCGGTGCCGTCCCGTCCCGGAAGACCACGGACGCCGCGTCCGGGCTGCGGACGGCGTTCAGCGTGTCCGACGCCGCCGCGCTGTTCGCGACGGTCAGGAACAGACCGACGTTGCCGTCCTGCAGGTGCTCGCTGTCCTGCGGGGCCTCCAGCCGCACGGCCAGCAGCCGGAGCGGGCCGAGCGTCGCGTTCACGCTGTCCGGCCGGACCGGGTTGGTGACCCGCTGCTGCGCCGGTGTCGCGCCACTGCTCGAGCAGGCACTCAGGGCGAGCAGCGCGGTGAGGGCGACGGCGCCCATTGTCACCTGCTTCGGAAATATCGGCGACCGCATATCTCCACCGTAATCCTTGCCCCCCTCCAGGCAACAGGGGGCGGCGGCATCCCGATGCATTTCCTCGCGATATCGGAAATGCCGCCGGTGATCGGCGACCGGGTGCCGGGATGACATCGAGCACGCCGGTGTGGAAGCTGCGAGAGCTCGGCGTCGAGGAGCGGGTGGCCCGCGGCAGGTCGGCCCGGGCGGCCGCGCCGCGATCGAGTCACGGTCGCTGGGAGCCGGCTGCGGACCGGCCCGACCCGGTGGCCCTGCTGGAGGAGCAGGCGCAGGACCGCGTCGCCGAGCTCGTGCCGATCCGGTACGGACGGATGCTCGTCTCGCCCAGCACCTTCTTCCGCGGTGCCGCGCTGGTCATGGCGTCGGACCTCTCGCTCAGCCCGTGCTCCGGGATGCAGGTGCAGCTGTGCGGTGACGCCCACCTGTCCAACTTCGGACTGTTCGCCTCGCCCGAGCGAAAGCTGCTGTTCGACATCAACGACTTCGACGAGACGCTGCCCGGCCCGTGGGAGTGGGACGTCAAGCGTCTGGCCGCGAGCCTGGAGATCGCCGGACGTGACCGTGGCTTCCGGGCCGCAGACCGCCAGCAGATGATCCTGGCCGCGGTCGGGGAGTACCGGCGTCACCTGCTGGCCGCAGCCGGGATGCGCACGCTCGAGGCGTGGTACTCCCATCTCGACGTGGACGACCTCACCGGCCTGCTGCGGGCCGAGGTCCGGGGCAAGCGGCTGGGCAAGGAGGAGGTCAAGGGAGCGCGGCAGGACATCGCCAAGGCGCGGACCCGGGACAGCGTGCGGGTGTTCGCCAAGCGGGTCGGCGAGGTCGACGGGCAGCTGCGGATCGTGGCCGACCCGCCCCTGATCGTCCCGGTGGAGGACCTGGACGTGACCGAGCCGAGCCGGCGGCGGACCGAGCAGGCCATGGGCCGCCTGATCCGCTCCTACCGACGGACGCTGGGGCGGGAGCACCACCCGATCGAGGAGTTCCGCTACGTCCACATGGCCCGCAAGGTGGTCGGCATCGGCAGCGTCGGGACCCGGTGCTGGATCCTGCTCCTGCTGGGCCGGGACGACTCCGATCCCCTGTTCCTGCAGGCCAAGGAGGCGGTGCCGTCCGTCCTCGAGCGCTTCGTCGCTCCCAGCCGGTACCGCCACCAGGGTCAGCGGGTCGTCGCCGGGCAGCACCTGATGCAGGCCGCGACCGACATCTTCCTCGGCTGGCAGCGGGTGACCGACCAGGACGGCCGCTCCCGCGACTTCTACGTCCGGCAGTTCCAGGACTGGAAGGGCTCGGTGCAGATCGAGACCCTGAAGGTGGCCGGCGCGACGCTCTACGCCCGGCTCTGCGCGACCGCCCTGGCCCGGGCCCACGCCCGGTGGGGCGACCGGGTGGCGATCGCGACGTACCTCGGTCGGGGCGACCGGTTCGACCGGGCCGTCGCAGACTTCGCCGTCCGCTACGCCGACCAGAACGAACGCGACTACGAGGCCCTGTCCGAAGCGGTCCGATCCGGCCGGGTCGCGGCCGAGACGGGGATCTGAGGCCGTGCACGCCTTCGGGGTCGACGACGGGGTCCTCCTCTTCATCACGCTGTTCGTGCTCTACAGCCCGATCGCCGCCCTGTCGTCGTACCTCCCGATCGTCGCGCGGTTCAGCGCGAGGGACCAGCTGCGGCTGTCCGTCTCGCTGTTCACCAGCGTGCTCGCGATCTCGTTGATCGGCGATCTGGGTCGGCGAGTGGCTGCTCGAGCACGTGCTCGGCCTGTCGACCGACTCCCTCGTGGTGACGGGTGGCATCGCGCTGATCCTGGAGGGCGTCCATCTGATGACCGGGGACGAGCAGCAGTTCCTCGTCTCACCCGACGCGACCACCGGCGAGGGGGAGTCATGGCGGTCGGTAGCGTTCATGCCAGTGACCTTCCCGCTGACCATCGGCGGCACGACGTTCGGGATCCTGGTCGCCTTCCGGGCCGACGCCGGAAGTCCCTCGGCCGCAGTCGGTCTGAGCATCGCCGCCCTCGCGTACGCCGCAGTCACCGGCCTGACGATCTACGCCTCCGGCCATGTCGCGCGGCGGGCCTCGCAGAAGCTGCAGACCCTGCTCGGCCGACTGGCCGGCATTCTGCTCACCGCCATCGCTGTGACCCTGCTGGTCAGCGGTGGGACCCGGATGGTCGACAGCGTCCTGCAGACGCTCGACCACTGAGCCGTCCAGCGCCCGAAACGTCCCACGCCGGGCGGAGTCAGGCGTCGGACGGGTCGATCCGGACGGAGGTCAGGCCCCACATCACCACGACGTCGATGGCGATGATCACCAGCGACCACAGCGGGTAGTACGGGAGCCAGAGGAAGTTCAGGATCGCGGAGACGGCGGCGATCCCGATTCCCGACGCCGCGGGCCAGGACGTTGCCGGTGAAGATGAAGAAGCCCGCGACGGCCATGACGGCACCCAGGACGATGTGGATCCAGCCCCACGTCGTCGCGTTGAGCTCGAAGACGTAGTTCGGGGTCGTCACCAAGAACTTCCGGCCGTCGATAAGCGCGACCAGTCCTTGCAGGAACTGCAGGACGCCGATCGTCACCATGACGATCGCGGCGAACAGGCTTTCCCCCACGGCGTACGGGTTGGCGGTGACGCGGGCCGAGGTGCGGGTCGGGCTGGTCATGGCTGAGCCTCCTCGGAGGACTTCCGGCGCCGCCAGCCTCCGGAGCGCCCGGCGGGGTCGCCTCACCCGCGCTGGGTGAGGCCGGCCGGGCGTACGCAGCGGAAGCCGAGGTGGCTCGCCGTGCTGCGCACCTGATGCCCCTGACGGGCGGCCGGCCGGTACCGCCGGCAGTACGACGGCGAGCACAGGTGCGACCCGCCCTTGGTCACCCGCAACGACTCCTCCCCGAGCACTCCGTCCGGGCCGAGCGCACCACCGCAGCAGCTGGTGCCTGGACGCGCGGCCGGGGACGGGTGGCCAGCGCCGGCCCGGTGGTCGGGCGTCCACGGGCTCGAGGTCCACTCCCAGACGTTGCCGATCAGGTCGAACAGGCCGTAGCCGTTCGGAGGGTACGAGCCCACTGGGGACGTGCGCTCGAACCCGTCGGGATCGGCACTGCGCCAGGGGAACTGACCGTGGAAGGTGTTCGCCATCGGCCGCCCGTCGACGCGGAACGACTCCCCCCAGGCGTACGCCGCGCCCTCCAGGCCACCGCGAGCGGCGTGCTCCCACTCGGGCTCGGTGGCCAGCCGCCCGCCGGCCCAGGTCGCGTACGCGACCGCATCCTCGAACCCCACGTGCACGACGGGATGGTCGGCCCGGCCGCCGAGGTCGCTCCCGGGACCCTGCGGGCAGCGCCAGGTGGCGCCGGGCACCCAGGACCACCACCGGGTCCAGTCGTCCAGCGGCACCGGTCCCGGCGGGGGCGTGAAGACCAGGGACCCCGGCACGAGCAGGTCGGGATCGGCGTCCGGGAAGTCAGCGGCCAGCGGTGCCCGCTCGGCCACCGTCCGGTGTCCCGTCGCGGTGACGAACGCCTCGAACTCCGCGTTGGTCACGGGGGCGACCTGGACGAACAGCGGGTCGACCGACACCGATACGACCGGGCCCTCCTCGGGGTAGAAACCCTTGCTGCCCATGAGGAAGCGCCCACCGGGCACCAGCGCCAGCCGTCCTTCGAGCCGGCCCCTTGCGGCGGCTCGAACGCTGGACACGAGTCGATCCTCGGAGCCCACCGGGCCCGATCGCTTCACCCGCTGTGGGGGAGACCGCCCCTCGCCGGTCGGCCTACTGTCCGGGGTTGACCCCAGATCCCTACCGCGCAACCGACCCGGAGGCGCCGATGACCGGCCGGGTCGCGCGGGCCGTCCCCGCCAGCGGTTGGCTGCGGGCGTACGACCGGGCCTGGCTCCGGGCCGACCTGGTGGCCGGCGTCAGCGCGGGAGCGGTCGTCGTTCCGCAGGCGATGGCGTACGCGACGGTCGCCGGGCTGCCGGTCCAGGTCGGCCTGATGACGTGCATCGTGCCGGTGGTCGTCTACGCGCTGCTCGGGGGTTCGCGGCGGCTCAGTCTCAGCACGACGTCGACGATCATGACGCTCGCCGCGGCCGCGATCGTCGGCCTGGGCGGCAGCGCGGGCCGGGACCCGGTCGGCACCACCGCGACGCTCACCCTGCTCGTCGGCGTGATCCTCGTGCTCGCCCGGCTGCTGCGCCTGGGCTTCCTCGTCGAGTCGGTCTCCGAGCTGGTGCTGTTCGGCCTGAAGATCGCCGTCGGCCTCACGATCGCCGTCGGGCAGCTGCCGAAGCTGCTCGGGTTGACGAGGCGTCCGGCAAGGGGTTCGTCGGCGGCCTCGGCAACGTCGTCCACCATCTCAGTGACGTCAGCGCGGCCACGGTGGCCCTGTCCGCCGGGACCGTGGCCGTCCTGGTCCTGCTGCGCCGGTTCGGTCCGCGGGTGCCGGGGCCCCTCGGTGGCCCTCGCCCTCGGCATCGGGCTGGTCGTGCTGGCCGGGATCGACCTGCACGGCGTGCGGCTGATCGCCCCCGTGCCGCGGGGACTGGTCGCGCCGTCGTTGCCCTCGCTCGACGACGTCGGACGCTCGCGCCGTACGCCGCCGCCATCGCGCTGATGGGGCTGCTCGAAGGCATCTCGGCGGCGCGCAGCGTCCGGCAGCCCGACACCCGCCGCTGGACAACGACCAGGAGATGCTCGCGGTCGGCGCGGGCATCGCTCGCCGGGTCGTTCTTCGCGACGGCACCGGCCGGCGGCGGGTTCTCCCAGACCCTGGTCAACGTGACGGCCGGTGCGCGGACCCAGGTCAGCGCGCTCACGACCGCGGCCCTGGCCGTGCTGACCGCACTGTTCCTGGCGCCGGTGCTAAGCGACCTGCCCGAAGCCACGCTCGGCGCGGTCGTGATCGTGTCGGTGACGGTCTGCTCAGCTAAGGACGTCCGCCGTTCACCGCCGTCCGCACGGCCGGACCCGGCGTACGGAGGAGGCCCGGTGGTCACGGTCTGGCAACCTGCTCGCCGTTGTGATCGTCGTGGTCGCCGCGACCTACGTGCTCCTGCTGCACGGCCTCGCGCACCCCGTCGTCGTGGAGCTCCGGCTGCGTCACGACACGGTGACCTGCAGCCAGTGCAGGCCGGCGGGCCGCCACTGACCGAGCTGGCCGGCCTGCTGATCCTGCGGGTCGAGGGCGTCATGTTCACGGTGAACATCCGCGGCGTGCAGGAGCGCATCCTGGCGGCGGCCGCGCCGCGCGACCCGCCGCCCACGTGCTGATCGTCGACGTGTCCGGGACCGCGGGCACCTCGGTGTACGTCATGGACGTCTTCGGCGAGCTGGCCGAGCAGCTCGAGCGACGGCAGGTCGAGCTCTGGGTCGCCGGCCTACCGACAACCACCCTGGACAAGGCCCGGCGGGCCGTCGGCTGGTCGGTGTCGCCGTCGCCGGCCGCCTGCACCCCAACTCGAGGTCGCGGTGACGCGTTCCTCCGCAGTGCGGCCGGACCACCCGCCCGGCTCCTTCCCCCACGGCTGAGGCGCCGCGACCCACCCGCTCCGCCCTGGCAGCCCGACGTCGAGAGGCCTGATGGCTCGCTGCTGCTGCCCCTCGTCCCGTTCGCGGTCGGCGCGGCCCTCACACCGCTCGCGATCATCGCGGTGGTGGTCGTGCTGCTGTCGCGGCACACCCACGCCACGCCCGGCGTTCCTCGTGGGCTGGGCCGGTGCCGTCGTCGTGATCCTGCTCGTCGGGCGGTGGCTCGCCGCCCTGCTCGACGTCGGCCCGCACCGCACGCCTCCGGACTGGGTCGCCTACGTGCGCTTGGTGATCGGTCTGGTGTTGGTGGTCTCCGCGGCCTGGATCTGGCGGCGCGCGGACCGCCGCGTGCAGCAGATGGCCGCGGCTCGGGGACCGGCCCAGGTGGTTGCCGCAGCGCCGCAGCTGCCCGCGCTGCTCCGCTCGGTCGAGACGTTCCGGCCGCTGCGTGCCTGCTGCTCGGCGGCCCTGTGCTCACCTCAACCCGTGGACCTGGCCTGCGTCCTCCGAGCGGCGCTGGAGATCAGCCTGGCCGACGTCGCGACGTCCGGAGCCGTCCTCGCCAGTGTGCTGTTCGTCGCCGGCTGCTCCGCGACGTGGGATCCCTGGTGGCCCTCTACCTGGCCCGGCCGCACGCCGCGCAGCGCCCGCTCGAGGCGTGCGGAACTCGATCGCCGCGACACGCGCACGCTGAACGCCGGTCTGCTCCTGCTCATCGGCTGCTCCAGATCGTGAGTCACGGCGCTGGACGTCGGTCTCACCCTCAGCGGGGGAGGCAACGAGAGTCCCCCCCCTCTAGCGTCCAGGCCACCACCGGCCGTCGGCAGCCGGTCCCAGCGCGTGCGGATCGCTCGGAGGAGGGCCCATGCCATCCACGCGGATCGGTCGTCCGGGGCTGCTCGGCAGCGTGGAGCGGACCGGCGTCATCGCGGGGACGGCGACGATGACCGCGAAGGCGGTCAACCGGCACAGCCAGGCCCGGCAGGCCGAGCAGCAGGCGGACGAGCACCAGCCGGACCTGGTGTCGCAGCTGGCCCGTCTGGCCCAGCTGCGGGACGCGGGCGTGCTCACCAAGGAGGAGTTCCAGCAGGCCAAGGCCGAGCTGCTCTGCGGATGAACACCGAACCGGCGCCGGCGGCCGAGCCGGCGCTCCCCCGCGGCGTGGTCGTCCTGCTCGGCCTGGCCAGCGCGGTCGTCGTGGCCGGCGGCCTGCGGGCGGCCTCGGGCCTGGTCGCGCCCGTCGTCCTGGCGCTGGTGCTGACCGTCGCGGTGGCCCCGCTGCCGCAGTGGGCCCGGCGGCACGGAGCTCCAGCGTGGGCGGCCACCCTGCTGGCCCTCGTCGCGTGTACACGGTCGTCGTCCTACTCACCTTCGGGCTCTCCGTCTCGGCCGTGAAGCTCGCCTCGACCCTGCCTCATCACGCCAACCGGGCCCAGCAGATCGTCGTTGACGTCACCGACACCCTGCACCGGGCCAAGTTCAGCCGGGCGCCGACCACGGCGGCGCTCTCGAACGTCGACGTCTCCCGGCTCGTCGGCCTGCTCGAGCCGTGCTGGCCGGGGTGGTCGGCCTGCTGGGCAACCTGTTCTTCCTGATCACCCTGCTGTTCTTCCTCGCCGCGGAGGCGACCGGGATGGGCGGCCGCGCCGAGCTGCTCGCCCGCACCCGGCCGAACCTCACCGCGGCCCTGGCCGGCTTCGTCAAGGGCACCCAGCGCTACCTCGTGGTGACGACGGTCTTCGGCGCCGATCGTCGCGGTGCTGGACGGGATCGCCCTGGTGATCCTCGGCGTGCCGCTGCCCTGGGTGTGGGCGCTGCTGTCGTTCCTCACCAACTTCATCCCGAACGTCGGCTTCCTGCTCGGCATCGTCCCTCCGGCCCTGCTCGCGCTGCTGGACAGCGGCGCCGGCCGGATGCTGGCCGTGATCGTCGTCTACTGCGTGATCAACCTCGTCCTGCAGACGTTCGTCCAGCCGCGCTTCGTCGGCGACGCGGTCGGGCTGAGCACCACCATGACGTTCCTGTCGCTCGCCCTGTGGACCTACCTGCTCGGTGCGCTCGGGGCGCTGCTCGCGGTGCCGATGACCCTGCTGGTCCGGGCCGTCCTGATCGACGCCGACCCCCGCTCGTCGTGGGCCGGCGCGCTGCTCTCGCCGGCACCCAAGCCGGCCATCCAGCCGACCGTCGAGCCGACACACCAGCCCGCTCGGGAGGACGCATGAACGGGGCGATCGGTGACGTCCTCCCGCTCGCGATCGGGGTGGCGATCTCGCCGGTGCCCATCATCGCCGTCGTCCTCCTGCTGCTCGCCCCGCGGGCGAAGGCGGCGAGCGCGGCGTTCGCGGTCGCGTGGGTCGCGGGCATCGTCGCCAGCGTCACCGTCTTCACGGTGATCGCCGCGACCGCCGGCCTCGTCACCTCCGGGGGAGCGCTGTCCACCGCCAGCTGCTGGGTGCGGATCGCCCTCGGCGTCCTGCTCCTCCTGCTCGGCCTGCGTCAGTGGCAGGCGGCGCGCGGCGAGGCCGCGCAGCTGCCGAAGTGGATGGCCACGATCGACAGCGTGACTCCGGTCAAGGCGCTGGGCCTGGGCGTGCTCCTGGCGGTGGTCAACCCGAAGAACCTCCTGCTCTGCGGCACGGCCGGGGTGGCGGTCGGCGGCGGCGACCTGTCCACCGGCCAGTCCGTGGTGACCATCGCGATCTTCACGGTGCTGGCCTCGTCCACCGTGAGCGTGCCCGTCCTCGGGTACGCCGTCGCGAGCGAGCGGATGCAGCAACCGCTGGACGCGCTCAAGGTGTGGATGGTCGACAACAACGCGGCCGTCATGGCCGTGCTGCTGCTGGTGCTCGGCGTCGCGACGATCGGCAAGGGGATCGGCGGCCTGGGTTGACCACGTCCCGCAACGAGTGGTCCAAGATGGGGCCATGGCGTACGACGAGGCCCTGGCCGACCGGATCCGCGACGCTCTCAGCGGCACACCGCACGTGGTCGAGAAGCGGATGTTCGGCGGCCTGGGCTTCATGGTGGCGGGCAACCTGGCGGTCAGCGCGAGCAGCCAGGGCGGCCTGCTGCTGCGCGCGGACCCGGATCAGGTCGACGCTCATCTGGCTGACCCCGGCATCGAGCCGTTCGTCATGCGCGGCCGGGCGATGGACGGCTGGCTGCGGGTGGACGCCGCGGCCGTGGAGACCGACGACGCGCTCGCCCGCTGGGTCGCGGTCGGCGTCGCGCGGGCCCGGTCGCTTGCCTGAGCTACCGGAGGTCGAGTCGGCCCGGGCGGTCATCGAACGGGCCGCCCTGCGCCGCACCATCGTGGACGTCGACGACACGGACACCTATGAGTGCCGCCCGCACCGGCCCGGGGAGATCCGGGCCGCCCTGGTCGGCCGGCGGCTCGTCGCGGCTCACCGCCGCGGGAAGACCATGTGGTGCGACACCTCCGGCGCCGGCCGTTCCCGGACGCCCGGACCGGCTCTGGGCATCCACCTCGGGATGTCGGGGAAGATCGTCATCGACGACGGCCGCGGCCACGAGGTGGACGGCGGCGACTACTGGGAGCGCGGCCGGGCGCCGGGCGACTACCGGTACGCACGCTTCTCGCTGTCCTTCTCCGACGGCGGCTCCCTGCTGCTGGTCGATCCCCGTCGCCTGGGGCGGGTCCGGCTGGAGCCGGCCCTGGACCTGCTCGGCCCGGACGCAGCCGTCATCACCCTGCGGGAGCTCCGGGCGGCGATCGGCAGGGGGACGGCGCCGGTCAAGGCCCGGCTGCTCGACCAGTCGGCCGTGGCCGGCATCGGGAACCTGCTGGCCGACCAGATCCTGTGGACCGCGCGGATCGACCCCCGCCGATCGGTGCGGGACCTCACGCCCGAGGACGTGCAGCGACTCCACCGCGCGCTGCGCCGTACGGTCGACCGGGCGGTGGCGGGCGGTGGCGTGCACACGTTGCCGCTCAACGAGTTCCGCCGGGCCGGCGCGCACTGCCCGCGCGACGGTGCCCCCATGGTCCGGGGCACCGTCGGGGGACGGACGACCTGGTGGTGCTCCCGCGAGCAGGTCTGATCGCCCGGCGGAGCAGATCCTCAGGAGGCCTCAGGAGACCTCAGGAGACCTCAGGAGACCTCAGGAGATCGTCGAGTGGGCGTCCTGGCCGGTGGCCCGGCGGTACGCGCCGAGGCCGGTGTAGGTGTGCCCGGACCAGCCGAACTGCGCGGCCGAGGCCGGGGCGCCGACGACGCGGAACACGTTGTGGTCACTGCGGTTCCCGTGCTCGGTGCCTCCGGGCACCGTGCCGTACACCACGTGCGCCGAGTTCGTCGCGATGATCGTGTTGTGCCGGAAGGTGTCGTCCGAGGCGTAGTACTGGACCAGCAGCTCCGGCGAGCCGTCGTTCAGCCGGTTGTTGCCCCGCAGCCAGTTGTCCTCGAACAGGTTGTCGTGCGACGTCCCGGTCTTGACGCCACCGCAGTCCTGCGGTGCCGTTGCAGTAGCCGCCGGTGGTGATGCCGGTGAACAGGCTCCCGGTCACCCGGTTGCGCCCGCACGACCACGTGGTCGGCGCTGCCGTGCGGGTTCTCGGCCGCCACCTCGATGCCGATGTCGCTGTCCTGCACACGGTTGCCGCTGATCAGGATGTGCGTGCCGCCGTCGACGTAGATGCCGTCGGCGCAGTTGCACCAGGCGTCCGCACCCGAGCCGCCCTGCCAGTACGCCGGGTTGCCGCGCGAGCGGATCCGGCTCACCTGGTTGCCGGCGATGACCCCGTTGCGGGCCCGGTTGGCCGTCGTGTAGCGGTAGGCACCGGTGAGCGTCGGCTCGAAGCCGATGGCGTCGATGCCGATGTTGTCGTCGTCGCAGATCCGGTTGCCCGGTGATCGCCCACCCGTCGACGTTGCCGTTGACGACGACGGTCTCGCTGGCGCCCAGCCGCAGGTGGTCGACCTCGTTGCCGCTGATCGACAGGCCGGACACCGGACCCTGCGGGTCGTCGCCGTACACCGCGATGCCGTGCGCGTTGATGTCGAAGCTGCCGAGCGTGCCGTTGGTGTTCCCGAGGTCGTGCACGTGGTTCCCGTCGATGCTGACGCCCCGGTCGTGACCGTGGACGTAGATCCCGGCCGGCACGACACCGAGCCGGCTGGTCCAGTACCCGGTGAGCTCCAGCCCGGAGACGGTGACCGCGGAGCTGTCGGCGATCTCGACCAGCGCGGTCAGGCCGCGCGGAGGGGTGAGGCCGGAGCCGCTGAGCGTCACGTGCTCCCCCCGGTACGGCGACAGCGTGACACCGTGGATGCCGACCAGCCGCACCCGCTGGTGGTAGACGCCGCCGCGCAGCTCGACCCGGCCCCCGGACCGCAGCCGGTCGACCGCGACCTGGATCGTCCGCAGCGGACGGGACGCCGTGCCGGGCGCGGAGTCCGACCCGTGCGGCGAGACGACCAGGCTGCGGACGGCCGGCCGCGCGCTCGAGGCGGATGCCGCGCCGGCGGGCGCGAGGCTCGCGGAGATGACCGTGCCGACGACCACGGCGGCCAGCGCCGCCACCCGTGCAGTTCTCATTTGATCCCCGTGTTCGCGATCGAGCTGACGAAGAACCTCTGACCGACGACGAACAGGAACAGCACCGGCAGCTGGCTCATCACCGTCGCCGCCATCAGCTCCGGCCACTGCGTGAAGTGGGCGCTCTGGAACGTGGACAGGCCGAGCTGGATCGTCATGGTGTTCGGCGAGGAGGTGACGACGAGCGGCCAGAGGAAGTCGTTCCACACGGACAGGAAGGTCAGGACGGCGACCGTGCTGAGCGGCGGTCCCATGAGCGGCAACAGGATCCGCGCCAGGATGCGCAGCCGGCCGGCGCCGTCGATGAGCGCGGCCTCCTCGATCTCGATCGGCAGCGAGACGAAGAACTGCCGCAGCAGGTAGATCCCGAACGGCGTGACGAGGTTCGGCAGGATCAGCGCGGGCAGCGAGTCGACCAGGTGCAGGTGCTTGACGATCAGCAGGGTCGGGATCATCACGACCTGGAACGGCACCATCAGCGTGGCCAGGATCGCGAGGAAGAGCAGCCCGCTGCCGCGGAAGCGCAGCCGCGCGAACGCGTAGCCGGCCAGGCTGCACAGCACGAGGTTGCTGACCACGCAGGTGACCGAGACGATCGTGCTGTTCAGCATCCAGCGCGCGAACGGCGAGCCCGTCCCAGGCGATCGCGAAGTTGTGCCAGTGCAGGCTGGAGGGCAGCTCGGGCGGGAAGTGCCGGGTCTCGGCCAGCGTCGACAGGCTGGTGACCACCATCCAGAGCAGCGGCGACGCCATCAGCAGGGCGACCGGGACCAGCACCAGGTGCCAGGCCGACGGTCGCCGCGCTGCGGCGCCGCCGGGACGGCGACGTCGGCCGGGCGGACCGCGGTCGTGGTCATCGCCGCACCGGCCCATCGCCGACGGCTCGCGGGTGAGGCGCAGCTGGACGACGGTGATCAGCGCGATCACGACGAACAGCACGACGGCGATGGCCGCGGCGTACCCGGCGTGGAAGAACTGGAAGGCCTGCTCGTACAGGTAGTAGACGACGACGGTGGTGGCCTGAGCCGGGCCGCCCTTGGTCGTCGCGTAGACCTCGTCGAACAGCTGCAGCGCGTTGATCGTCAGCCAGACCAGCAGGAACCCGCTGACCGGCCGGAGCAGCGGCACCTGGATCCGCCAGAACGCCGCCCGCCGCGAGCAGCCGTCGATCAGGGCCGCGTCGATCAGGTCCTGCGGGATCCCCTGCAGCCCGGCCAGGAAGATCAGCGCGCCGAAGCCGACCCAGCCCCAGACGGTCATGATCACCACGGCGGGCAGCGCCTGGCCGGGCGAGGCGAAGAACTGGAACGTCGGCAGGCCGAGCTTGCCCAGGCCGACGTTGATCAGGCCGTAGTCCGGGTCCATCAGCCAGGTGAAGATCACCCCGGTGGCGATGGTCGAGGTCACGACCGGGATGAACACGGCGAGCCGGTAGACGGTGATGCCGCGGATCCGCCGGTTCAGCGCGGCCGCGGCGAGCAGCGACAGCACGAGCGTGATCGGCACGAACAGCACGGTGTAGACGACGGTGTGCCGGATCGAGGACCAGAACAGCGGGTCGTGCATGAGCTGGCGGTAGTTCTTCAGCCCGACCCACTGGCCCGGCGTCTGGAGGTCGTTGCGCTGGAAGGACAGGACAGAAGGCCCAGACCACCGGGACCAGCCCGAACAGCCCGATCAGCAGGACGCTCGGGCTGACCATCGCCCAGGCCGTCGCTGCCTCGCGCCGCCGGCCGCGGCGACGCGGCCCCGCGGCCCGCCGGCTCCGCGCACGGTCCGGCCGGGGCAGGATCGTGCGCGGCCGGCCCCGGCGGGAGGTGGGCGCCCGAGGGACGCCCCCTCCCTCACCACCGAGCTCACGAACCAGCCAGCGCCGAGGTGACGGCCTGGCTGCCGGTCTTGAGCGCGGCCGCCGGCTGGGCTCGGCCGAGCAGCACCGACTGCACCATCTGGCCCGACCGCGGTCGAGACCTCGGCGTACGACGAGATGTTCGGCCGGACGTGCTTGACGTTGTTGAGGTTCGCGACGAAGACCTGCTCGGCCGGGTACTTCTTGCAGGAACGTCTGGTACTCGGGCAGCGTGGTCTCGGACTTGCGCAGCGGCAGGTCGCCGGTCGCGATGGCGAACTGGATGTGCACCTTGGCCGAGGTCAGCCAGCTGATGAACTTCACCGCGGCGGCCGACCGGGCCGAGCTGTGGTCGAACAGCATGTACAGGTCGGGACCGGAGATCGTCTCGTGGTCGCCGTTGTAGCCGGGCAGCAGCGTCACGCCGTAGCTGACGTCGCTGTTGATGCTCGACAGGTCCCACGGCCCGGTCCACAGCATCGCGATCTTGCCGCTGTTGAACAGGTTCAGGTAGTTGTCGTTGCCGGTGTCGAGGTAGACCGACTTGTCGGTGACCGCCATGTCGTGCAGCTGCTGCAGCGCGGCCAGCCCGGCCGGGCGAGTCGAAGGCCGGCTTGGTGTTGTCCGGAGTTCAGCAGGTCACCGCCGGCCTGCCACAGCATGGCGAGGAAGCGCCAGACGGTGTCCTCGCTGCCGTCGTTGACGTAGGCCCACCCGTAGGTGTGGGTGCGAGGCGTTCGTCAGCTTCTTGGCGGCGTCGCGGAAGTCCTGCCAGGTCCAGGTCGCCGTCGGCGGGCGACGCCGGCCGCCGCGAACAGCTTCTTGTTGTAGACGAGGCTGAGGTTGTCGACGAGGGCCGGGATGCCGACGACCTTGCCGTTGACCGTCGCCGCCTGCGCGCTCGGAGGGGTAGAAGTCGCTCCAGTCCATCGCCGGGCGCGTTCACCTTGGCGGTGAGGTCGACGAGCTTGGGCTGCCGGGCCAGCTGGGCCGCCGACGAGCCGTACTCGTAGGCGACGTCGGGGTAGTTGCCGGCGGTGAACCCGGCGACGGTCTTCTGCAGGGCGCTGTCGTTGCCGCCGTTGAAGACGAGGTTGACCTTCATCGTCGGGTTCTGCGGTGTTCCACTGCGCGACCTGGGCCTTGAGCTCCGTGGCCTCGACGTCGGTGTAGCCGTGCGACAGCGTGATCGTCGACCGGGCCCGAGCTCGCGCCGCCGCCGCCTCCGCTGCTGCCGCCGCACGCCCGCGCAGGCCGCCGCGACGAGCGCCGCCGCGGACGATCGCCACGGCGACCGCCCGCGCGCCCGGCCCCGCGCCGTCCGCCGCAGGTCCGAAGGTGAACAGGCCATGCGGCCACTCCAGGGGTTCCGTGACTATCGAGCATGAGCAAGCGCCATTCGTGCGCAGTTTTGCACGCTATTTCGAAGCGGGTCAACCCTCTGCCGCAGCGACTTGCCGACCGATCGCCGGCCGCGAGGCCGTGCGCGACACGGTCGCGCGACCGGGCGGTGCTCGAAACGAGCAGCGCCGATGCGCGTATTCGTGCCGCCCATGCGACAGGAGGACCGGCTCGGGCTGATCCTGCAGGAGCTCAACGAGAACGGCTCGGTGGGCGTCAGCGAGCTGACCGAGCGGCTCGGCGTCTCCGAGGCGTCGGTCCGCCGCGACCTGCACCTGCTGGAGAGCCAGAAGCTGCTCACCCGCACCCACGGCGGCGCGGTCGCCTCGGGCGTGCTGTACGAGCTGCCGATGCGCTACCGCGGCGGCCAGCACCACGACGCCAAGCGGGCCATCGCCGCGACGGCCGCGACGCTGCTGCCGCCCGACGTCACCTCGGTCGGGCTCAACGGCGGCACGACGACGACCGAGGTCGCCCGCGCGCTGGCCGTCGCGCCCGGGCTGCGGGTCGTCACCAACGCGCTGAACATCGCCTCCGAGCTCGCCGTCCGCTCCAACATCGAGCTCGTCGTCTGCGGCGGCAGCGCCCGCAGCGAGTCCTACGAGCTGGTCGGGCCGCTGGCCGAGCTGACCCTGTCCAACATCAACGTCGACGTCGCCGTCATCGGCGTCGACGGCGTCCACCCGACGGCCGGCTTCACCACCCACCACGAGGTCGAGGCGCACACCAACCGCGCGCTGCTGCGGGCGGCCGAGCGGGTCATCGTCGTGGCCGACTCGAGCAAGATCGGCAAGCGCGGCTTCGCCAGGATCGGCGACATCGCCGGCGCCTCCGACATCGTCACCGACTCGGGCGCCCGGGCCGCCGACCTCGCCGAGCTGCGCCGGCTCGGTCCCCAGGTGCACGTCGTCGAGCTGTCCTGAGCCGGCGTCAGCGCGGTCAGAGCGAGCGCCGCGCAGCGCCTCGGGCAGCAGGTCGCCGTGGGCCGCGACCATGTCGTCGGCCAGCCGCCAGATCTCGTCCAGCCGCAGGCGTCGCCGCCGTGTTGGGGTCGACCATCATGGCCTGCCGGACGCAGCTCGGGCCGCGCCTCGACCGCCGCCCGGACGGTCAGGTCGACCACGGACAGGAACGCCCGGTTGAGCGCGGCGCACTGCGGCGGCAGGTCGCCCACGGCCACCGGGTGCGCGCCCGAACCGTCGACGAGGCAGGGGACTTCGACGCCGGCGCCGGCCGGCAGGTTGGCGATCAGGCCGGCGTTGGCGACGTTGGCCTGGATCGTCCGCGGCGTGCCGGTGACCATGCTGTGGATCACCTGCGGGGCGTACTCCGCGGCCTCCTCCTCGGGCTCGACGTACTCCCCGGCCGCGACCTGCGGGATCAGCGTCCTCGATCTCGCGGGCGTTGTCCGGCGCTGATCTGCAGGTAGTCGCCGACCGGGATGCGCAGCCGTTCGATCTCGGCCGGTCGTCGTGGAGGTACCACGGACGTACTCGCTGGAGTGCTCGCTCGTCTCGGTCGGGTAGAAGCCGAGCCGGCGGTACATGTCGACCCGCACCCGGCGGCGCAGCTCGGGGTCGCTCGGCGATCCGCTCGTCCAGCAGCGGGTAGAGGCTCTGCGCCGTCGCGCTCCCACCGCAGCACCCAGGCCTGGTGGTTGACGCCGGCGCTGTGGAAGCGCACCTCGTCGAGCGGCACGCCGACCAGCTCGGCACAGGTCGTGCACGGTCCAGAAGACCGAGTGGCACAGGCCCAGCACCTTGAGCGTCCGGGACTGGGTCGGCGCGAGGTACTGGATGTTCATCGCCATCGGGTTGGTGTAGTTCAGCAGCCAGGCGTCGGGGCAGACCTCGGCCAGCATGTCCGTCGCGAGCCCGTCGAGGAAGCCGAAGGTGCGCAGGCCGCGGAAGATCGCCGCCGACGCCGAGGGTGTCGGCGATGGTCTGGCGCAGCCCGTACGCGCGCCGGCACCTCGAAGTCGGTGACGGTGGCCGCATGCCCGCCGATGTTGACCGCGTTGATGACGAAGTCGGCGCCGGCCAGCGCCGCGCGCCGGTCCGGCTCGGCGCGGACCGTCGCCGGGCGGCCGTGCTGCTCGAGCCGCGATCGGGCCAGGCCCTCGGCCAGCTGCAGCCGGCGCGGGTCGATGTCGTGCATCACCAGCGTGAGCGGCGACCGGCCGGCGAACAGGTCGTCGAAGGCGAGCAGGTCGCGCAGCAGCTGGCGGGTGAACTCGGCCGAGCCGGCGCCGACGAAGCACACCGTGGTCACCGGCCGAGCATGGCACGCCCGCTCGAGGCCGAGCAAGATCGATCATCAATGCTGATTGTTTCTGGACAACTCCGTCGCGCGGACCGCGATGATGCGGTCATGTCTGCCGACGGACCCGAGGCCGCGTCTGGTCCTCGTCGTCGGCGACGCCAACCCGGACCTGGTGCTGACGCGGCGACGTCGCGCCGCGCTTCGGCCAGGCCGAGCAGCTGCTCGACCGACGCGACGCTGACGATCGGCGGCTCGGCCGCCATCACCGCGCACGCCCTGGCCCGGCTCGGCCGCGCCGGTCCGGCTCGTGGCCGCCGTGGGCGCCGACCGCGTTCGGCGACCAGATGCGCGGCCGACCTGGCGGCCGCCGGCGTGGGTGTCGAGCGGCTGCTGCGGCGCGACGGGCGTGCCGCACCGGGCTCACGGTGGTGCTGAGCCGCGCGGACGACCGGGCCATCCTCACCCTGCCCGGGCGCCATCCCGACCCTGACCGCCGACGACGTCCGGCGGCGGTCGAGGCGCGCCCGGCCGGCCGGGCTGCGGCACGTGCACGTCGCCTCGCTGTTCCTGCAGCCCGGCGCTGGCCGCCGACCTGGCCGGGCTGCTGGCCGAGGCCCGCGCGCGGCGGTGTCACCACGTCGCTGGACACCAACGACGACCCGGCGAGGCGCTGGGCCGGCGTCGACGCGCTGCTGCCCCACCTCGACCTGCTGCTGCCCGAACCGCGCGGAGGTCGTCGCCCTGACCGGTGTCGCCGATGCGCGGCAGGCCGCCGCCACCCTCGCCGCCCGCGGCCCGCTCGTCGTCGTCAAGGACGGCGCGGCCGGCGCCTTCGCCGTGACGCCGGGCGGGCGCGGTCGACCGAGGCCCCGGCCGAGCCGGTGACCGCGGTGGTCGACACCACCGGCGCCGGCGACACCTTCGACGCGGCGTTCCTCGACGCCTGGCTCGACGGCGACCTCCCTGGCCGGCGTCTTGCAGCCGTGCCGACCCGGGCCGGTGCGCTGGCCGTGACCGCGCGCGGTGGCACGGCCGGCGCAACCGACCCGCGAGCCCAGCTCGACCCACCGCTCGAAGCCGACCCTGAAGCCACCGACTGAAGCCACCGACCTGAGGACCCGAAGGACCATGACCACTGACGTCACCGCCGAGCCGACCCACGTCGAGCGCGAGATCCACAGCCAGCCGGAGGCCTGGACGACGGCGCTGCACGACTGCTCCGCAGCTGGCCGGCCTGCTGCCGCAGGCCGGGAGAGCGGGTCGCCGTGATCGGCTGCGGCACCTCGTGGTTCATGGCCGCGGCGTACGCCGCGCTGCGCGAGGAGTCCCGGGCGGCGGGGTGACCGACGCCTTCGCCGCCAGCCAGTTCCCGGCCGGCCGCGACGTACGACCGGGTGGTGGCCATCTCGCGGTCCGGGCACGACGACCGAGGTGGTCCGGGCCATCGAGGCCACCCGCTCCCCGGTCGTCGCCATCACCGCCGTGCCGCGGCAGCCCGGTCGCGGCGGCCGCCGACGACACGATCGTGCTGGACTTCGCCGACGAGCAGTCCGTGGTGCAGACGGTGTTCGCCACGACCACGCTGATGCTGCTGCGCGGCTCGCTCGGGCGAGGACCTCGGTCCCGTGGTCGAGCAGGCCGCGGGCGGTCCTGCGCGGCGACCACCCGTACCCCGCGGAGCTCGACGAGGCCGATCAGGTCACCTTCCTCGGCCAGGGCTGGGCGTACGGCGTGGCCCAGGAGGCCGCGCTGAAGATGCGCGAGGCCGCTCAGCTGTGGACCGAGTCCTACCCGCAGATGGAGTACCGGCACGGCCCGATCTCGATCGCCCAGCCCGGACGCGCGGTCTGGGTCTTCGGCCGCCCGGTCGCCGGCATCACCGGGCGACATCGCCGCGACCGGGGCGACGCTGGTCGACGACGACCTCGACCCGGTCGCCGACCTCGTGCGGGCCCAGCTGCTCGCCGTGCGGCGGGCCGAGGCTGCGGCACCTCGACCCGGACCGGCCGCGGCACCTGACCCGCTCGGTCATGCTGGGCGACGGCGGCAGCGGCACCGACGCCGGCCACAGCACCGGCGGCAGCACGACGCCGTGATCACCGAGACCCGCGAGCTGGTCGACCGGGCCCGGCAGCGAGGGACGGGCGGTCGCCGCCCTCAACGTGATCACGCTGGAGCACGCGGAGGCGATCGTCGAGGCCGCCGAGGCGACCGGGACGCCGGTGATCCTGCAGATCAGCGAGAACGCCGTGCGCTACCACGGTGACCGGCTCGAGCCGATCGCGGCGGCGACCGCGGCCGTCGCCCGGCTGGCTTCGGTGCCGGTCGCCGTGCACCTCGACCACGTCACCGACGACCGCCTGCTGGCCGAGGCCTGCGGATCCGCTGCCGGCCGGCTCTTCAGCTCGGTCATGTACGACGCGGGCGCACTGCCGTACGACGAGAACGTGCGAGCGCACGCGGGCCGCGGCGGGGGTCGCCCACGCAGCCGGCCTCTGGGTGGAGGCCGAGCTCGGCTACGTGGGCGGCAAGCCGGACGCCCCGCAGAGCGCGCACGCTGCCGGGTGTCCGCACCGACCCGGACGAGGCGGCGGAGTTCGTCGCGGCGACCGGGGTCGACGCGCTCGCCGTGGCCGTCGGCAGCTCGCACGCCATGACGACCCGAACCGCGCGGCTGGACGTCGACCTCGTCGGGCGGCTCCGCGCCGCGCTGGACGTGCCGTTGGTGCTGCACGGCTCGTCCGGGGTCCCGCCCGAGGACCTGCGCCGCTGCCGTCGACCGCCGGCATCGCGAAGGTCAACGTCGGCACCGCGCTCAACGTCGCGCTGACCGCGGCGGTGCGCAGCGGGCTCGAGGCCGACCCGGCGCTGGTCGACCCGCGGAAGTACCTCGGTCCCGGACGGTCGGCGATGGCCGAGGCGGTGCGCGAGCTGCTCCAGGCGTTCTAGACCCGCCATAGTGGACTAGACCAATAGGATGGTGCATTCTTCTCCCCGTGTCTGTCAACGGCGCGCGGACGCCCAAGTACTACGCGGTGAAGCTCCACCTGCTGGAGTTCATCGCCTCCCTGGAGCAGGGCGCCGCCGTCCCCACCGAGCGTGACCTGGCGGCCGAGATGGGCACGTCACGGACGACCGTGCGGCAGGCCCTCGTCGAGCTCGTCGCCGAGGGAAGACTTGTCCGGCGGCAAGGATCGGGGACGTACGTCGCCGACGCCAAGATCACCTGGCCGCTCCAGCTCACCAGCTTCACCGCGCAGGCGTCCGCCCACGGCCAGGTCGCGACGTCACAGCTGCTCGGGGTGCAGCGCACGCGCGCCACGAGCGAGCTGGCCGAGCAGCTGCACCTGCGGCCCGGTGAGGCGGTGCACCAGATCGACCGGCTGCGGCTCGCCGACGGCCGGCCGACCGCCGTCGAGACCGCGATCCTCTCGGCGGCGCGCTTCCCGTACCTCGGCCGCCGGATCCGGCAGGCCGGCTCGCTGGAGGCCCTGCTGGCCGGCGAGTACGGCGTGAAGCTGCGCCGAGGAGAGGCGTCCATCGACACGATGCCGGCCTCGCCGCGTGAGGCCGGACTGCTGGAGGTCGACACCGGCTCGCCCATGCTGGTCGTGCGCCGGCTCAGCTTCGACACCGACGGGAACCCGGTCGAGCTGGGCACGACGTGGTTCCGCGGTGACCGCATCACGCTGGTCGCCCAGCTGGAGATGCCCGGCCGATGACGGGGGCGGTCACCGAGGTCGTGCTGGCCGGCGGGCGGGTGGTCGGGCCGGCCGGCGTGCGAGCGGACGCGTGGGTGCACGTCGCCGGCGGCCGGATCGCCGGTGTCGGTGCCGCCGGCGACGCACGCCCCGAGCGGTGTCCCGGTGCAGGACCTGCGGGGCGCGTGGCTGCTGCCGGGGTACATCGACCTGCACATGCACGGCGGTGGGGGGCACGACGCGACCACGTCCCTCGCATCCATGCGGGCCGCGGTCGCGTTCCACCGCGCCCACGGGACGACCCGGACCCTGGTCTCGCTCGTCACCGCGCCGGTGCCGGAGCTGGTGCAGCAGCTGCGCTGGGTCCGCGAGCTGACCGGGCGCGGAGCGACACCCGAGGGTCACGTGGTCGGTGCCCACGTCGAGGGGCCCTTCCTGTCGGCGGTGCGGTGCGGGGCCCAGAACAGCCGGCACCTGCTCGCCCCGGACGCCGACCTGCTGACCGAGCTGGTCGCCGCGGGCGAGGGGACGCTGCGCTGCATGACCGTGGCGCCGGAGCTGCCGGGTGGCCTGGACCTCGTGCGTGAGCTGGTCCGAGCCGACGTCGTTGCCGCGCTGGGTCATTCGGACGCGACGTACGACCAGGCGCGGGCGGCGATGGAGGCCGGCGCGACGCTGGTGACCCACATCTTCAACGGCATGCGCCCGCTGCACCACCGGGAGCCGGGGCTGGTCGGCGCCGCGCTGGAGTCGGACATCGCCTGCGAGCTGATCAACGACGGCATCCACACCCACCCGGCCGTCCTGCGGCTCGTCGAGAGCCCCGTGAACCGGGTGGTCCTGGTGACCGACGCGATCGACGCGGCCGGGGTCGGCGACGGCACGTACTCCCTCGGCGGCCAGGAGGTGCACGTGCACGACGGCCGGGCGCGGCTGGCGGCGACGTCCGACCTGGCGGGCAGCACGCTGACCATGGACGAGGCCGTACGCCGCGCGGTCCTGGTCAGCGGCCTGCCCATCGAGGCCGCGTCGGCCGCGGCCTCGGCCAACCCGGCCCGGGTGCTCGGCCTGGACGGTCGGGTGGGCGCCATCGCCACCGGGCTGGACGCCGACCTGGTGGTGCTCGACGACGACCTGCGCCCGCGCGCGGTCATGGCCGGAGGCGCGTGGTGCGCCCCCACGTCACGATACGAGAACGACGCGCCTCTGGTCTAGACCAATCATCGGAGAGCGTGTACGGTCCGGGATACCCGCGGTCAGGCTGCGCGGGGCGTCAGGCGTCAATTGCCCTGGCGGACAGCGCTGTCCATCATCCGACGTACCAAGGAGTCCACATGAGGCGGAGCCTGATCGGCGCGCTCGCAGTCGCTGCCACCACCGCACTGGCGGTCGGCGCGTGTTCCAGCTCGAGCGGCGGAGGCTCCGCGAGCTCCAGCGGCAACGTCACGCTGAAGCTGGTCGCGGCCGACTACGGCACCGGCCCGGACAACACCAGCCAGAAGTACTGGCAGGGCATCGCCGACGCGTTCCACCAGGCCAACCCGACCATCACGGTCAAGGTCACGACGATCAACTGGAACGACTTCGACAACCAGGTGCAGACCCTGATCCAGAACCACCAGTACCCGGACGTGACCGAGGGCGACTACTTCTCGACGTACGCGCAGGAGGGCCTGCTGTACTCGGCCGACCAGGTGCTGTCGAACCCCTCGAACCTCCTGCCGGTCTTCGCCAAGCAGGGCAGCTACAACGGCAAGCAGTACGGCCTGCCGTTCACCACCAGCTCGCGAACGCTCTTCTACAACAAGAAGCTGTTCCAGCAGGCGGGCATCACCTCCGCGCCGCAGACGTGGGCCGACGTCCAGGCCGACGCGGCCAAGATCAAGGCTCAGGGCAAGGTCGGCTTCGGGCTGCCGCTCGGCTCCGAGGAGGCCCAGGCCGAGTCCCTCCTGTGGTTCCTCGGCAACGGCGGCAACTACCAGGACGCCAGCGGCGGCTGGACGATCAACAGCGCGCAGAACGTCGAGACCATGCAGTTCCTGAAGCGGCTGGTCAAGGCCGGCGACACCGAGCCCAACCCGGGCACGAAGAACCGCACGGACCTCTGGAAGGACTTCGCGGCCGGGAACATCGGCATGATCAACGGCTCGCCGGCCCTGATCCCGATCATCCAGTCGGCCGGGAAGCTGACCGCCTCGGACTGGACCTCGGTGCCGATCGCCGGGAAGACCGGCCCGCTGACCAGCACGCTCGGCGTGTGCGACAACGTGGCGGCGTTCAAGCCCAACGGCCACCAGGCGCAGATCAAGAAGTTCCTCGACTTCGCCTACCAGGACACGTACCAGACGCAGTTCGACAAGGAGTACGACCTGTTGCCGGCCACCGTCTCGGGCAGCACCGCGCTGGCCAGCGACCCCAGCTTCGGGCCGTTCCTCAAGGCGCTGCCGAACGCCGTCCAGTACCCGAGCACGACCTCGTGGGCCCAGGTGAAGACCCAGATCCAGCACACGATCGGGACGGCCGTCACCGGCAACCCCCAGTCCGTGCTGGACGCGATCCAGCAGACGGCGAAGAAGGGCAGCTGACCTGAGCGCCGGGCCCGGAGTGCGGTCGGGGCGCCCGCGGCGGATGCCGCGGGCGCTCGCGCCGCTGTTGTGGATCGGCCCGGCGCTGGCGCTGATCGCGGTGGTCGTCCTGTGGCCGGTCGTGGTGATGTTCCGTACCTCGTTGCGCAGCATCAGCCCCGACGGGTTCGACCTCGGCTCGGCCGGGACGAAGAACTTCCGGAACCTGTTCGCCGAGCCGGCGCTGACCGGCGTGCTGGTGCGCACGGTGGTCTGGGTCGTGGTCGTGGTGGCTGTCACCATGGTGATCTCGCTCGGCCTGGCCCAGCTGTTCAACCAGCAGTTCCCCGGACGCCGGGTCGCGCGCTGGGCGCTCATCGCGCCGTGGGCGGCCTCGGTGCTCATGACGGCGCTGATCTTCCGCTGGGCGCTGGACGACACGAGCGGCGTGATCAACGTCTTCCTGCACGACGTCGGACTGCTGCACAAGCTCGGCTCGAACCAGGCCGACTGGCTCGGCCGCCCGGTCGCGGCGATGGCCTGGATGATGCTGGTCGGTGTCTTCGTCTCCGTGCCGTTCACGACGTACGCGATCATGGCCGGGCTGCAGACGATCCCGGCCGAGGTCAGGGAGGCGGCGCGGGTCGACGGCGCCGGCACGTGGCGCACCTACCGGTCGATCACGCTGCCCCTGCTGCGCCCGGCGCTCGTCGTGGCCACGCTGATCAACGTCATCAACGTGTTCAACTCCTTCCCGATCATCTGGGAGATGACCCGCGGCGGTCCCGGCTACGAGACCAGCACCACCACGACGTTCATGTTCATCCTCAAGCAGTCGTACGTCGGCGAGTCGGCCGCCATGTCCGTCCTCAACTTCGCGCTGGTCATCGTGATCGTCCTGGTCTTCCTGCGGATGACCCGGTGGAAGGACGCGGTGGACTGACGTGAGCGCACGCACGAGCACGAGACGGCGACGACCGGCCCTGACCATGGCCGCGGCGTACGCGGTCGCCCTGGTCTTCCTGCTGCCGTACGCCGAGATGGTGATCACCGCGCTGCGGCCGAAGAACCAGCTGACCGACCCGGGCTACCTGCCGACCCACTTCGACCTGTCCAACTTCACGTCGATCTGGAAGACCGGCTTCGGCGGCAACCTCGGCGCCAGCCTCAAGGTCGCCGGCGGCGCCACGG
This sequence comes from uncultured Actinomycetota bacterium, assembly GCA_963743975.1. Taxonomy (GTDB): domain Bacteria; phylum Actinomycetota; class Actinomycetes; order Actinomycetales; family CAVURS01; genus CAVURS01. The sequence goes on along the minus strand of CAVURS010000003.1, from coordinate 218,560 downwards.
TCCTGGTGCTGCTCGTCGCGCTCCCCGCGGCGTACTACACGGCCCGCCACCGCTTCGTCGGCCGCACGCTCTTCCTGCTGCTCGTCCTGTGCACGCAGATGTTCCAGCCGGCGGCGATGCTCGTCGGCATCCAGCGCGAGTTCATCAGCTTCAACCTGCCGAGCCCGATCCTGTCGCTGATCCTGGTGAACGCCGGGTTCAACCTGGCGTTCGCGGTCTGGCTGCTCAACGGCTACTTCTCCTCGATCCCCGCCGAGCTGGAGGAGGCGGCGATGGTCGACGGCAGCAGCCGGCTCGGCGCGCTCGTGCGGATCACGTTGCCACTGGCCGCTCCCGGGATCGTCACCGCCCTGATCTTCACGTTCATCGGTGCGTGGAACGAGTTCCTGGTGGCGCTGACCCTGACCCTCGGGCAGCCGCAGGGCCGGCAGCCGTTGACCGTGGGGATCAACAGCTACATCGGGCAGTACTCGATCGACTGGGGGCACCTGTTCGCGGGCGCCGTCATCGCCACCGTGCCGGTGATCGTGCTCTTCGCGTTCATCGAGGGCCGGGTCGTCAGCGGCCTGACCGCCGGCTCGATCAAGTAGGCCGGCGGCTCACGGGGATGATGGGCCGGTGACCTCCGTGCTCGCCGTCGACGTCGGCGGCACGACGATCAAGGGCGCGGTGCTCACGACCGACGGCCGCGTGCTCACCCGGCGCGAGGTGCCCACGCCCGCCGCCGACGGCCCGGACGCCGTCGTCCGCGCGGTGCGCGACACCGTCGAGGGGCTGCACCACGATCCGCCGGCGGCCGGTGCCCAGGTCGCCGCCGTCGGCGTGGTCGTGCCCGGCTCGGTGGACGCGGACGCGGGCCTGGCGTCGTACTCGGCCAACCTCGGCTGGCGCGACCTGCCCCTGCGTGAGCTGCTGGCCCGCGACACCGGCCGTGCCGACGGCGCTGGGCCACGACGTCGCAGCCGCGGGGCTCGCGGAGACCGCGCTCGGCCTGGCCGGCTCGGTGCCGGACTCCCTCCTGGTCGTCGTGGGGACCGGCGTCGCGGCGGTGCTGAGGTCCGGTGGGCGGCCCGTGCCCGGGGCGAGCGGCCGGGCCGGCGAGCTCGGGCACCTGACGGTCCGGCCGGACGGTGAGCCGTGCCCGTGCGGGCAGCGCGGCTGCCTCGAGCAGTACGCCTCGGCCGCCGCGATCGCCCGGCGCTTCGAGGAGGCGACCGGCCGCGCGGCCCGGGCCGAGGAGGTCGTGGCCCGCGCGGCGGAGGACCCGGTGGCGGCCCGGGTGTGGGCCGAGGCGGTCGGCGCGCTGGCGACCGGCATCGCGGCGTACACGATGCTGGTCGACCCGGCCCTGGTCGTGATCGGGGGCGGACTGTCCGGCGCCGGCGACCGCCTGCTCGGGCCGCTGCGGACGGCACTGGACGCACGGGTGCGCTGGCGGGACGCCCCGCCGCTGGCCGTCTCGCCGCTCGGTGCGAACGGGGGGCTGCTGGGTGCGGCCATCCTCGCCGGGCGGGCCGTGGGCGTGCCGGACACCGCCTGGGCCGCGATCAGCCTCTGACGGCGGCCCCGAGCCCGGGCCGCCCGGGCCGCCCGGTCAGTCCGTCAGTCCGTCAGTCGGTGACGTCGATCAGCACCTTGCCGACGGCGCCGGACTCGACGGCGGCATGCGCCTGGGCGGTCTGCTCCAGCGGGAAGTGGTGCAACGGCAGGCCGGCCTTCTCGCCCACGGCGATCGCGCCGTCGAGCAGCGCCGCGGAGATGTCCTCGACCGCGAACGCGGTCGCCTCGCGCGGTGCGGTGTAGAGCAGGACGAACTGCCACCGCGCGTTCGGTGCCATCAGCGGCCGGACCGGCAGGGTGAGCTCCGGGCCGCCGTTGTCGGCGTAGATCGCGACCGAGCCCAGGTGCCCGACGACCTGGGCGTCGATGGCGGCGTTCGCGGAGGGGTTCACCTCCACGATCGTGTTGACCCCGTGCTCGCTGATCTTGCGCACCTCCGTGACCACGTCCTCGGTCCGGTAGTCGATGACGTGGTCGGCGCCGGCCGCCGCGGCCAGCTGGGCCTTGGCGGGCGAGCTCACGGTCGCGATGACGGTGGCGTCGGACCACCGGGCCAGCTGGATGGCCGCGTTGCCGACCGCGCCGGCGCCTCCGGCGACCAGCACCACCCGGCCGGTCAACGTCCCCGGCCCGAGCCGGCGCGGACCGTCCTCGGTCACCGTGAGGCAGCGGTGCGCGGTGATGAACGGCACGCCGAGGCTCGCCCCCACGTCGAAGCCCGCACTGTCCGGCAGGAACACCACCTGCCGGGCCGGCACGACGGCCAGCTCCTGGGCGGTGCCGTCGGGTCGCCGGTACGCCGCCTCCCACACCCAGACCCGCAGACCGTGCAGCGCGGCCTCGACACCGGCCCCGACCGCCTCGACGACGCCCGCGCCGTCCTGGTTCGGCACCTGCGGCGGGTCGACCGGCTGCCCCGGCGCGCTGCCCTTGCGGGCCTTCCAGTCGGTCGGGTTCACGCCGGAGCGGTGCATCCGCACCAGGACCTCGCCCGGGCCGGGCTCGCGCTCCGCCCGGTCCGTTACCCTGATGACGTCCGGGTCGCCCGTCTCGCGGTAGACCGCAGCCTTCATGCCCAACCTCCCTCGCTCCGAGCTGGACCACCAGCTCGTCCACCAGCTCACTGTCCTCCAGCCTCACTCCCGGTCGGGGGCGGCGCCACCGGGCATCTCGGGATGCGCCGCACCGCCGGCGATGCGAACCTCGACAGAGCAGCGGCAGCGGAGGAACCTCAGACGGACGACAGGTGACCGAGAAGTGAGTGACCCGGCGATGAGCGACCCCGCACCCGAGCTCTCCGACGAGACCCTCCCCCGGGACGTCCCGTCCGGCACCCTGCAGCCCTCGGACCGTCACCCGACCCGGATCAGCGCGACCTGGGTCGGCGTCGTCGTCGGTCTGCTCGTCCTGATCCTGCTGCTGGTCTTCATCCTGCAGAACCTCAGCCAGGTGCGGGTGCACTACCTGTGGTTCAGCCCCAAGCTCCCGCTCGGCGTCGCGATGCTGCTCTCCGCCGTCGCCGGCGGCGTGGTGGTCGGCATCGCCGGAGGCCTGCGGCTGTTCCAGGTCCATCGCCGCTCCCCCAAGCCGTAGGCCCGGCGACCGGTGGCCACGGGACCGCAGCGCAGTGAGAGGTCCTCGTCCGGCCGGTTCGACCGGTTCCAGCGCCGTCACCGCGCGGCCGGCTTTCCGCTCGCCGTCCTCTACAAGTTCGCCGACGACAGCGGCAACTACCTTGCCGCGCTGCTGACCTACTACGCGTTCATCTCGCTGTTCCCGCTGCTCCTGCTGCTGTCCACGGTGCTCGGCCTCGTCCTGGCCGGTCACCCGGAGCTGCAGCAGCGGGTGCTGAGCTCCGCGGTGAGCCAGTTCCCGGTGGTCGGCAAGCAGATGGGCGACCCGCGCAGCATCGGCGGCGGCCCGGCCGGGCTGGTCATCGGCATCGTGCTGTCGGTGTACGGCGGCCTCGGCGTCGCCCAAGCCGCGCAGTACGCGATGAACACCGCCTGGCGGGTGCCCCGGCACTCCCGGCCGAACCCGTTCCTGGCCCGCCTGCGCAGCCTCGGGCTGCTCGGGACGGCCGGGCTGACGGTGCTGATCACCACCGTGCTGTCCGCGATCGGCGGCAGCCACGTCGGCGGCGTCTTCGGCCCGCCACTGCGGGTCGTCATCCTGCTCGTGTCGGTGGTCATCAACGTCCTGGTGTTCGTGCTCACCTTCCGGGTGGCGACGGCGCGGCGCCTGACCACCCGCGACGTGCTCCCGGGCGCCGTCATCGCCGCCGTGGTCTGGCAGCTCCTGCAGTCCTTCGGCGTCGTCTACGTCCACCACGTCGTCCGGAACGCCAGCGACACGAACGCGGTCTTCGCGGTCGTGCTCGGCCTGCTGGCCTTCCTGTACCTGACCGCGCTGGTGGTCGTCGTGGCCGTCGAGGTCAACGTCGTACGGGTCGACCATCTGCACCCGCGCTCGCTGCTGGCGCCGTTCACCGACGACACGCCGCTGACCGCGGGCGACAAGGCCGCGTACGCCGACCAGGCCCAGGCCCAGCGGATGAAGTCGCACGAGGACATCGCCGTAAGGTTCGGGTCGGACGAGGGTTCCGAGGCGACCCGGAGGGAGTGAGCGCATGCCGCAGCGGCCGAAGCGCTCCGAGCTGATCGCGCCGATGCTCGCCGTGCTGGCCCCGGAGCTCCCGCGCGAGGACGGCACCTGGGCCTACGAGATGAAGTGGGACGGCGTCCGGGCCGTGACGTACGCCGACGGTGGCGAGCTGCGAGCCATGTCCCGCAACGACATCGACATGATCGGCTCCTACCCCGAGCTGGCCGCCCTCGTCTCGGCGGTGCCCGACGGCACCGTCCTGGACGGCGAGATCGTCGCCTTCGACCGCTCCGGCCGGCCGAGCTTCGAGCAGCTCCAGGCCCGCATGCACGTCGGCGACGCGCAGCGGGCCGCGCGGCTGGCCGAGACGACGCCCGTGACCTACCTGGTCTTCGACCTGCTGCGCCTCGAGGGGCGGTCCACCCTCAAGCTGCCGTACGCCGAGCGCCGTGCCCTGCTCTCCGGCCTCGACCTGGACGACCGGCACTGGAAGACCCCGCCGCACTGGACCGAGAACGGCGCAGCCGTCCTGCAGGCCGCCCGCGACCAGCAGCTCGAGGGCGTCCTGGCCAAGCAGCTCGCCGCGGCGTACTACCCCGGACGGCGCTTCGCGGGCTGGCTCAAGGTCAAGAACCTGCGCACCCAGGAGGTGGTCGTCGCCGGATGGCAGCCCGGTGAGGGACGGCGGCAGGGCGCGATCGGCTCGCTGCTGCTCGGCATCCCCGGTGACGACGGCCTGCAGTACGCCGGGAAGGTCGGCACCGGGTTCACCGATCGCTCACTGGCCGAGCTCGGCGAGCTGCTGGCACCGCTGCGCTCAGGACACCTCGCCGTTCTCGGAACCGTTGCCACGCAAGGACTCCGTCGGCGCGCACTGGGTCCGGCCCACGGTGGTCGGCGAGGTGCGGTTCGGCGAGTGGACGCGGGACGGCCGGCTGCGCCACCCGGCGTGGCGGGGGCTGCGGCCGGACAAGTCACCGGACCAGGTGGTCCGCGAGAGCTGAGCGAGCCCGGACGAGCCGGGCCTCAGCCGGACCCGGGTCCGGGCCGGACGGCCAGGTGCTGCGAGGCCTCCAGCAGCATCGCGTGCACGAACCCCTGCGGCAGGTTCCCGCGCATCTGGCGCTGCCCCACGTCGTACTCCTCGGAGAACAGACCCGGTGTGCCGCAAGCGGATCGGTGCCGCTCGAACCAGCGAGCAGCCTCCACCACGTTGCCCTGGTGCCACAGCGCGAGCGACATCGCGAGGCCGCAGAGCAGGAACGCGCCCTCGTTGCGCCCGAGCGGCACGTTGCCCTGGCGGAAGCGGTAGGCGTACCCGTCCTGGCTCAGCTCGTCGGTGACCGCCCGCAGGGTCGCGACGGTGCGCGGGTCGTTCGCGGGCAACGCACCTCGCACCGGCTCGAGCACCAGGCTGGCGTCCGTCCCGCGGTGCCGCGGGCTGCGCTGCCAGGCGTCGTCCGGGCGCCGGCAGCGACGGTCGGTCTCGGCCAGGATGTCGTCGGCCAGCAGCAGGTACCGGATCCGGACCGGGGCGGCCACCTGCGCCGCGGCCGAGCGCAGCCCGGCCACCACCGCGAGCCGGGACTGGGTCCACCAGTCGTTGCCCAGCTCCCAGATGCCGGCGTCGGGCTCCTGCCAGCGCTGCCGGATCACGGCCGTCACCAGCTCCATCGCCCGGTAGCCGTCGCGGCTCAGGTGCTCGTGCCGGCCCGACGCCGCCAGCAGCTGCAGGATCTCCCCCAGGGAGTCGAGCTGGAACTGGCCGTTCACGTGGTTCCCGACGATGGCCTGGCCACCCGGGTAGCCGGGCAGCGGCAGCTCGACCTGGTCGGGCAGCCGCGAGCCGTTGACCCGGTACGCCGGCGCCAGGCGGTCACCGTGCTCCAGCACCTTGGCGACGATGCCGTCGACCGCGACGTCCATCAGCGGCAGCGGCTCCCCGACGGAGGCGGACAGCCCGGCGTACGCCTGGTCGCGCAGCCAGACGTACCGGTAGTCGTAGTTGCGGCCGGCCTCGGCCCGCTCGGGCAGCCCGAGGGTGGCCGCGGCCACCATGCCGCCGTCGGGCGCGGTCAGGCCGGTGAGGACGGCGTACGCGTGCCGGGCGTCCCGCGGCGCGACGCTCTCGCTGAGACCGGGCACGGTGTCCCGCCAGTGCGCCCGGGTCTCGGCCCAGGCCCGGTCCGCGTCCGGTGGATCCTCCTGCAGCGTGCGGTCGCTCACCTCCAGGACCAGGTCGTGGTGCGTCCCCGGCGGCAGGACGAGCTCGACCTCGAGGTACCCCTCGTTGGTGACGCGGGCGCGCTCGCCCCCGACCCACCGGAAGACCAGCTCACCGCTGCGCCCGGTCCACTCCCCGTCCGCGCCGCGATGGACGCCGCGCATCGCGTGCCGGCCGAAGCCCGCACGCAGGTCGAGCCGGACGCGCACGGCCGCCTCGCGGTCCACGGCCTCGATCCGGCGGAGCAGGACCAGGCGGTGCGGGTCGGCGGGGTAGGCCAGCGCCTCGTGGCACTCGATCGCCGTCCGCGAGCTGATCCATCGGCTGTGCCAGACCAGCGACCCGCTCTCGTAGTAGCCACCCCAGACCGACGGCCGCACCGGCGTGACGGCGTACACCCCCTCGCCGCCGACCAGCGAGGAGATGACCGCGTCGCTGTCCCACGACGGCGCGCACAGCCAGACGATGTCGCCGCGCGGCCCCACGAGCGCCCCCCGCTGTCCGTCCGCGAGGAACGCGTACTCCCGCAGCACGTGCAGCGGGAAGGTCTTCCAGACCGAGGGATCCGGGATGCGGCGACTATCCATGCGGGACGGATCGCTCGGTCAGCACCCCGAGGACGACCGCCATCGTCAGGCTGGCCAGGGCCATCCGCCGGTGCCGGCGGGAGGCCACGGCGAGCGCCACCATGCTCGCGCCGTGCAGGCCCTCGGTCGCGACGACGCCCGAGCTCACCCGGCGGCCGAGGCGCCACAGCAGCGCGGCCTCGCCGAGCTGTCGCACCCCGAGCACCCGGGTCAGCGCCACCTCGGCCGGCGAGGGCGCGGACCCGTCGAGCACGCGGTCCAGGCGCCCGGCGAGCGCGAGCAGCGTGACGCCCCAGGCGGCACCCACGACGACCGGCGCGCGGTTCACCGGCGGCGTCCCCACAGCGCGGTCCCGGCCAGGCCCGCGCCCGCGGCCAGGCCGGCGCCGAGCAGGCCGTGGTGCTGGCTCAGCCAGAGCTGGACGCTGCTGCCCTTCGACCGGTCGTCGAAGGCGCCGTGACTGCCGAAGTCGTGACCGTCCGGCCCGTCCGCCGGCTCCCACAGGTTCTCCGGCTGCTGCGGGTCCTTGGGCTGCGGCGTCTGCTGCGAGGAGTACCCGGTGCGGCCGAGGTAGCGGTCGAGCAGGCCGGGCGCCAGCGCGTTGGCCGCGATCGTCGCCATGGTGCTCGCACCGACCCAGTACTCCCGGCGCTTCGGGTGGTCCGCGGCGTACAGGACCGCCTTCGCGGCGACCTCGGGCTGGTAGATCGGCGGCACGGGCTGGGCCTGGTGCGGCAGCCGGGAGAGCACCCAGGAGAACTGCGGCGTGTTGACCGCCGGCATCTGGACCATCGTCACCCGCACATTGCTGTGCTGGTGCAGCAGCTCGCACCGCAGCGACTCGTGAAAGCCCTGCACGGCATGCTTCGCGCCGCAGTACGCGCTCTGCAGCGGGATTCCGCGATAGGCGAGAGTCGAACCCACCTGCACGATCGTTCCACGGTCCCGCGGCTTCATGCGGGCAAGAGCGGCCCGTGTCGCGTAGACGTAGCCGAGGTAGGTGACCTCGGTGACCCGCTTGAACTCCTCGGGCCGGATCTCGTCGAACGGCGCGAACACCGACGTGAACGCCACGTTGACCCAGACGTCGATCGGGCCGAGCTCGTCCTCCACGCGGGCCGCCGCCGCCTCGACCGCGTCCGCGTCGGCGGTGTCGACGGGTACGACGAGGGGCCGCCCGCCGAGCCGGGACACCTCGCGGGCCGCCGCGTCGAGCCCGGTCCGGCCTCGGGCGAGCAGCGCGACGCGGGCGCCGCGCCGGCCGTACGCCTCCGCGACGGCGCGGCCGATGCCGCCGCTGGCGCCGGTGACGACGACGACCTGGGAGGAGGGGTTGACGGGGTCAGGACCGGTGGGAGCCATCTCGTCATCAACGCGTACTGCCCTGCTCCCCGCAACTCGGCGCGACCGGCGGCACACGGCGCGTGCGGGAAGGGCCATGATGGCGAGCAGGACCCGGCCTGCGAGAGCTCCGGACCCAGCAGCGCCGGCGGAGGGATGCCCGATGGCAGTGCAGACCGCGAGTGCCGAGCCGCCGACGCCTCTGCTCAGCCGGCGGCAGGTGAACGTCCTCTTCGCGACCATCGCGCTGGGCATGCTGCTCGCCGCCCTCGACCAGACCATCGTGGCCACCGCCCTGCCGACGATCGTCGGCGACCTCGGCGGCAGCGGCCACGTGTCGTGGGTCGTGACGTCGTACCTCATCACCAACACGATCGCGACGGTGCTGGCCGGGAAGTTCGGCGACCTGTTCGGCCGCAAGCGGGTGTTCCAGCTCAGCACCGTGCTGTTCGTGGTCGCGTCGGCCCTGTGCGGCCTGGCCAACTCGATGACCTGGCTGGTCGGCTGGCGCGCCGTCCAGGGCATCGGTGCCGGCGGCCTGATGGTCACCGCGATGGCGCTCATCGCCGACGTGATCCCGCTGCGCGAGCGCGGCAAGTACCAGGGGGCGCTCGGCGCGGTCTTCGGGGTCGCGACCGTGATCGGCCCGCTGCTCGGGGGCCTGTTCACCGACCACCTGAGCTGGCGGTGGTGCTTCTACGTGAACCTGCCGGTCGGTGTCGTCGTCATCGTGGTGTCCGCGCGGACGATGCCCTCGATCGCGGCCAAGGCCCGGCCGGTCATCGACTACCTCGGCATCCTGCTCGTGGCGATCGGCGCCGGCGGCCTGACGCTCGCCACCAGCCTCGGCGGCCAGCAGTACGCCTGGGGCTCGGCGGTCATCATCGGCACCTTCGCGATCTCGGTCGTCGCGCTCGTGGGGTTCGTCGTCGCCGAGTCGAGGGCGCGCGAGCCGATGCTGCCGCTGCGGCTGTTCGCCAACCCGGTCTTCGTGGTGTCCGCGGCGATCGCGCTCGTCGTGGGCTTCGCGATGCTCGGCGCGATGACGTTCCTGCCGACCTACCTGCAGTACGTCCGGGGGGTGAGCGCGACGGCGTCCGGCATCCGCACGCTGCCCATGGTCGTCGGGCTCTTCGTGGCCTCGACGCTGGCCGGCACCATCGTCGGCCGCACCGGGAAATACAAGGTGTTCCCGGTCACGGGGTCGGCGCTGATGGCCCTGGGGCTGTACCTGCTGTCCCGGCTGGACGCGAACACGTCGTTCTGGGTGCTGTCGGCGTACCTCGTGGTGTTCGGGGTCGGCCTCGGGCTGTGCATGCAGATCCTGACGATCATCGTGCAGAACACCGCGGAGTACCGCGACCTCGGCGTGGCCACGTCCGGCGTGACCTTCTTCCGGTCCCTGGGCGGGTCGTTCGGCGCCGCGGTCTTCGGTGCGATCTACGCCAACCAGCTCGCCCATCACCTGCCCCAGGCGCTGGCCCGCTCCCGGGGACTGCCGCCACAGGACGCGACGGTGCCCGAGGCGCTGCACTCGCATCCCGCGTCGGTGATCGCCCCGGTCGTCGGCGCGTACTCCTCGACCATCCACACGGTCTTCCTCGCGGCGGCGCCGGTGGCCGTGGTGGCGTTCCTGCTGAGCCTGGTCCTGAAGCAGGTGCCGTTGCGCGACGCGGCCCGGGCCGGGGCCGGCGACATCGGCGAGGGGTTCGGCGTGGCCGAGCCGGTGGCGCCGGAGCGCCGCCTGGAGCTGTCCATCGCCCGGCTGATGGCGCGCGAGGGACGCCAGGCGATCCCGCGGCTCCGGGAGATCTCGGGGACCCGGCTCAGCATCGCCAACGGGTGGTGCGTGGCGCAGGTGCACCTGCGCAACCGGCACGAGCAGCCGACCGGCATGGACGCCATCGCCGAGCAGGTGATGGTCCCGGCCGACGTGCTGCTGCCGGCGTTCCGGAACGCCGTGGAGGCGGGGTACCTGAGCGGTGGCCCGGGGGCGTGGAGCGTCACCGAGACCGGGCAGGAGGAGTGGGACAAGTTCTCCGCCGCGCTGAAGGACTGGCTGTCCGAGCAGCTCTGCGACCCGGACGCCGAGGACAAGACCCAGATCGACGCCGCCCTGCACGGGCTGACCGGACGGCTGCTGGACGAGGAGACGACGGCCTCGCTGCGCGGGCGCCGGCTGGAGCTCAGCAGCGGCCAGCCGGCGCCCGCCGCACTCCCGCTGTGACGGTGACCGGCCGGCTCAGGGAACGACGACGACCGGCCAGCGGCGGGTCTTGACCAGACGCGCGGCGATCGACCCGGCCACCCGGTGGCCCAGGCCGCTGGAGGCGCCGACGACGACCGTGTCCGCCCGCACCGCCGTCGCGATCCGCCGCAGCTCGGCGAACGGGCTGCCCGTCGGGTTGCGCAGCTCCCACTCCAGACCCTCGAGCGCGCGCCGCAGGGTCTCGGCGATCTGCGTCACGGTCAGCTCGGCCGCTTCCGCCGAGGCCGGAACCACTTGCGGGACAAGGGCTCTCAGGCCAGGGACCGGCGTGACGTAGACGAACACGAGCCGGCTGCGGCCACCGTTGCGACGCACCATGCCGACCGCGTACGCCGCGGCGCGCCACGACGTGTCCGAGCCGTCGACGCCGACGACGAGCGTCGTCGCACCCTCGGGGCCGGCCCGAGGAGGCAGGCCCGTGGACTCCGGCTCGCTCATCGGCTGCATGATCCCGCACCACCCGCATCAGCGCCGTCCGAGGCCCGTGAGACGCTGAACGCGGAAGACGACGCCCTCCTGCGCGAAGGAGCCGTGACCATGCCTGCAGAGCCGGCTGACGACCCGACCGACACCGTCGTACCCGCTCCGGCCGGCCCGGCCGAGGTCGCCACCGGGGCCGGGGCGTCCACCGAGACGGACAGCTCCGCCGAGGCGCCCGACCCGCGCCGCTGGTGGGCCCTCGCCGTGCTCGCCGCGGCCCAGCTGATGATCGTGCTGGACGGGTCGATCGTGAACATCGCGCTGCCCAGCGCGCAGCGCGACCTCGGCATCACCAACGCCAACCGGCAGTGGGTCGTGACGGCGTACACGCTCGCGTTCGGGGGGCTGCTCCTGCTCGGCGGGCGGATCGCGGACTACACCGGCCGGAAGCGGATCTTCATCGTCGGGCTGCTGGGGTTCGCGACGGCGTCCGCCCTGGGCGGGTTCTCCACGACCCAGGGGATGCTGTTCGCCGCGCGCGCCCTGCAGGGCGCGTTCGCGGCCCTGATGGCGCCGTCCGCGCTGTCGCTCGTGACGGTGACGTTCACCGCTCCCAAGGAACGGGCCCGCGCGTTCGGCGTGTTCGGTGCGCTCGCCGGCGCCGGAGCGGCCATCGGGCTGATCGTCGGCGGCGTCCTCACGGAGTACGCCTCGTGGCGCTGGTGCCTCGGGGTCAACGTGCCCGTCGCGCTGCTCGTCGCCGGAGCGGCCACGGTGCTGGTCCACGAGAGCAAGGCCCCCGGCGACACCCGGTACGACATCCCGGGGGTGCTGCTGGCCTCCGTCGGGCTGGTCTCGCTGGTCTACGGGTTCACCGAGGCGGCCAAGGCGAAGAACCCGGGCAACCCCAACGACACGTCCGTGCTGGGCTGGGGCCACTCGACGACGATCTTCTTCCTGGTCGTCGCCGTCGTGCTGCTCGTCTCGTTCGTCGTCTGGGAGACGCGGGCGCGAAACCCGTTGCTGCCGCTGCGGATCGTGCTGGACCGGAACCGCGGCGGCTCATACCTGCTGTTCCTCTTCGTGGGCGCCGGCCTGTTCGCGATGTTCCTGTTCCTCAGCTACTACTTCCAGATCAACCTGCACTACAGCCCGCTGAAGTCCGGGTTCGCCTTCCTGCCGTTCAGCGGTGGGCTCATCGTCTCGGCCGGCGTCGTGTCCCAGCTGCTGCCCCGGCTCGGGCCGAAGCCGCTGCTCGTCCCGGGCCTGGTGATGGCCGTGGCCGGGATGCTCTGGCTCACGCAGATCAGCCAGACCAGCTCCTACGTCACGCACGTGCTGCCCGCGCAGCTCGTCATGAGCATCGGGCTGGCCGGGGTGTTCATCCCCGCGTCGAGCACGGCGCTGGTCGGCATCGGTCACCACGACGCCGGGGTGGCGAGCGCGGTGCTGAACACCTCGCAGCAGGTGGGTGGCTCGCTCGGCACGGCCCTGCTGAACACGCTGTTCGCCGGGGCGGTCACGTCGTACCTCGCGGCCAACGCGCACAGCGCCGCCGACGCCCAGAGGCTGGTGCCGTCCGCCTTGCTGCACGGCTACCACGTCGCGTTCTTCTGGGGGGCGGTGCTGCTGGCCGTCGCGTTGCTCGTGGCGCTGTTCGTGGTCACCGCGAAGAAGAGCGACATCCCGACCGAGCCCGCTGTCGCCGCCTGACCCCTCACGGGTCCGCTCCGCAACGGGCGAGGTATCGGGAGGCGGGCGGCCGGCTCTTGACGGCGGTTGCCATCCACCGCCCTCCCGGAGGTCGTCATGTCGCTCGACACCCATCTGCTCGCGCTCATCGCCCGCCGGTTCCCGGCGATCTACGACGTCATCCCGCGTGCCGGCCAGCTGGTCGGCGGCGTTCGCGTCGAGTCGGCCGGCACGGAGGTCGAGCTGAACCCCCAGCCGATCCCGCCCGGCTTCGCCGACCTGGTCGCGCTCAACCCCCAGCCCCTGCCGCCCCGGGCTCTGGGCGCCCTGGTCGCCACCGAGATCCTCCAGCTCGCGTGGTCGGCGGCGAAGCTCGGGCAGGGCGTCACGCCGATCGCCGACTGGGACGACGACCTGTGCCCGCCGTGGCCGAAGACCCCCCAGCTGCCCCCGCACCTGGGCCCGACGCCTCCCGACCCCGGCCCGGACTGGCTGGTCGACTACCACCTGGGGCTGGCCTCGACCCTGGCCGCCGCCGAGGCGTCGGTCCGCGACTCCGGCGCGGTCGAGGACGCCCTCGGCCGGTCGGTCCAGGCGCTCGGTGAGGGCTTGTCCCGGTAGGGCCGCCGTCAGGAGGTGCGGACGACCGCGATCCCGGTCAGCGTCGGGACCAGGACGTCCGCGCCGTACAGGGCCGGCGTCGCGAAGCGGTTCGCGACGCCGACCTGGACCTGGCCGAGGCTGCGACCGGTCGCGGGGCTCAGCGCGTGCAGGACGCCGGCCGCGCTGTCCAGCGCCCACACCCGGCCGCCGCCGACGACGGGTGAGCCGGTGGTGCCGGAGGCCGCGTGCCACAGCACGTGCAGCCGGCCGCTCGCGTCGACCCGGACCGCCCGGACGCCGTCGGTGCACGGGAGGTAGACGACGTCACCGGAGACCGCCGCACCGCCGAACGAGCGGCAGACGTCCTGCACCGACACCTGACCCCCGATGCCGCCGAGACGTCCCTGCCGCAGGACGTAGACCGGCCCGGACTTCCCACCCAGCACGGCCCACTGCGTCCCGACCAGCGCGACGCCCTGCGAGCCCAGCCCGACGTCACCCTGGTTGTTCGCCGCCCAGTCCGACGGGGCGAACGAGTCGAGCAGCCGCGCGTCGCCGTCGAGCTCGAGCACCGAGTTCGTGTGGTCGTACGCCGCGCCGGGGAACGCCGCGCCGTTGGCCGAGACGACCAGCAGGTGCCCGGCGGCGTCGACGGTCGGGCCGCTCGGGTTCCACATGCCCCCGCCCCGCCGGGTCGGCGGCGTGTACGACACCGGTGCACCCGTCCCGTCGAGCCGGATCCCGACGATGCGGCCCTTGTAGCTGCCGCAGTCCCCCGCCTGCGCGCCGTACGTCACCCACACCCGCCCGTCGGCGACCGCGAGCGCCCCGCGTTGCTGCATGTCCCGCGCGCTCACCCCCGGCAGGTCGACGTCGCGCGTCCACACCACCCGGCCGGTGGCCAGGTCGAGGGCCACCAGCTCGTGCCGCACGGTGCCGCCGCGTTCGGCGACCGCGTAGACCAGGCCGGTCGAGGCGTCGTACGCCGGCGTGCCGGTGATGCCCAGCGGGTCGATGTCGCCGCACTGGCGCTGCTCCCGGGGCGACGGTGAGCCGAGGCTGCGCTTCCAGACCTGCCGGTAGGACGGGTCGAAGGCGTAGACCGTGTCGTTCTCGGTCGCCACGACGGTCCGGCCGCCGACGACGATCGGCGAGGCGTAGACCGCACCGTCCAGCCTCAGCGCCTGCACGCGCCGCAGGGGCCCGCTCGCCGCCGGCATCGTCGCCGAGACGCCGCTGCGCCCGCCCGAGCCGTGGTACTCCGGCCAGGACGTCGGACCGGTGGGGCTCGGACCGGGCGCCGAGCTCGCGGGGCTGGAGGCCACCGGGGCCGCCGTGGACGGCGTCGTCGTGGCCACGCCACCACCGCTGCTCCCGCTGCAGGCGGCGAGCCCCAGCGCGACGGCGCCGGCCGTGCCGACCCGGCCGACCGTGGCCAGGACGGACGGGCGTCGCGATCGCCGTACCCACATGGCGTCCAGTGTGGGCACACCTCGCCCCCGGGCGCCGCTCAGCGTCTTCCCCTTTCGGGCCGGATGGGCTATGATCACTTGAAGTTTCAACCATCTACGGAGGACGCCATCATGGCCACCGTGCTGCAGCCCGAGCGAGCGGGCGCTGCGTTCGACGCCTTCATGACCGAGCGCGCGCCGGTCGGCCGGAACCAGCGCCTGTGGACTCCGGACGACGGGCCGATGCCCGCGCTCTACGTGAGCCACGGCGCTCCCCCGCTGTTCGACGACCCGGTGTGGATCGAGGAGCTGTTCGCCTGGTCCCAGAAGCTGCCCAAGCCGACCGCAGTACTGATCGTCTCGGCGCACTGGGAGTCCGCCCCCCTGACGCTGTCCGCGCCGGCCGCCGGCACCCCGCTCGTCTACGACTTCGGCGGCTTCGACCAGCGCTACTTCTCGATGACGTACGAGACGCCCGACGCGAGCGCGCTCGCGGCCCGCGTCGCCGCCGCGATGCCCGACGCGGAGCCGGTGCACCAGCACGCCTCCCGCGGTCTGGACCACGGCGCCTGGGTCCCGTTGAAGGTGATGTACCCGTACGCCGACGTGCCCGTGCTGCAGCTCAGCATGCCGACGCACGACCCGGCCCGGCTGCTCGACATCGGGCGCCGGCTGCGCGGCCTGCGCGAGGAGGGCGTCCTCGTGGTGGGCTCGGGGTTCATGACCCACGGCCTGCCCTTCCTGACCCGCGAGGCGTTCGTGCAGAACGTCGTACCGGGGTGGTCGGCCGACTTCGACCAGTGGGCCGCGGATGCCCTGAGCCGGGGCGACGTCGAGGCCCTGGCCGACTACCGGCACCAGGCGCCCGGCCTCCCGTACGCCCACCCGACGGTCGAGCACTACACGCCGCTGTTCGTCACGCTCGGCGCCGCCACCGACCCCGAGCAGCCGGTGACCACGACCGTCGAGGGGTACCGGTTCGGGCTGTCCAAGCGCTCGTTCCAGGTGGTCTGACCCGCCTCTGGTATCAGGAGCGCCCGGCCCCGATCATCAGGGGATGGGAGTCAGCGCACGGATCGAGCGCGCTCGGGTCGTCCACTCGTACCACGGGTCGGACGCGATGTTCGCCCGGCAGCGTCCGGACGAGGACCGGCCCCCGGGCGAGCACCTCATCCCCCAGATCGAGCACGTCGTGCTGCTGATGATGGAGAACCACTCCTTCGACAGCTACTTCGGCACGCTCGGCCACGGCGAGGGGCTGCCCCTCGACGCCGACGGGAAGCCGCTGCCCCTCACCCTCCCGGACGGGCAGGTCGTGCCGTTCCACCGCGACGGGACCACCCACCAGATCGACGGGTCGCCGCGGCAGAGCTGGCACGCCACCCACCTGCAGTACGACGACGGCCGGCTCGACGGCTTCCAGCGCAGCGTCACCGAGACGCTGGACGGGGCCACGCCGGAGCAGGTCGCCGAGCCGATGCGCTACTGGACCGCCGCGGACCTCCCGTACTACGCGCGGCTGGCCCAGCAGTTCACCCTGGCCGACCACTGGTTCTGCTCCTGCCTCGGCCCGACGTTCCCGAACCGGCGCTTCCTGATCGCCGGTACGGCCGACGGCCTGATCGACGACCTGCCGTTCGGCATGGTCGACCGGCCGGTCGCCGGGACGATCTTCGACCTGTTGACCCGCAACGGGATCAGCTGGGCCAACTACCACTCGGCCTCGCAGAGGGCCGCGACGGCCCGGCGGGCTCTCGGCCGCCCCGGCCTGTCCCTCTTCCGCCGGCTGGGCGGGGCCATCGGGCGCGTGCTGCCGCCGGTGCTGCTGCGCAGCATCGGGAACCTGCAGTTCACCGCCGACCTCTACCCGCTGGGGTTCTTCGGCGTGCTGTCGCACATCAGGAGCATCGAGGACTTCAGGCGGGACGCCCGGCGCGGCACCCTCCCGCACGTCTGTGTCGTCGACCCCGACTTCACCCGCACCTCGGAGGAGAACCCCCAGGACATCGCCGACGGCCAGGCCTTCGCCCAGAGCATCATCGAGGAGGTTCAGGCCAGCCCGTGCTGGGGCTCCACCGTCCTGATCTGGCTCTACGACGAGCACGGCGGCTACTACGACCACGTGCCCCCGCCGCCGGCCGTCCGCCCGGACGGCCGGGACGGCCGCTCGCTGCTGGAGCTGCCCGCGCCGGTCCGCTGGATCACCGCACGGCTGCGCCCGGCGCTGCTCCACCAGGTGGAGCAGCTCGACGGGGACTCCGACCGGGCGTACGACCGGCTGGGCTTCCGGGTTCCCGCCGTCGTCGTCTCGCCGTACGCCCGCAAGGGCCAGGTCGTCTCGGAGGTCTTCGACCACACCTCGGCGCTGCGGCTGATCGAGGACACCTGGAACCTGCCCTCGCTCACGCGGCGGGACGCTGAGGCCGCCTCGCCGATCGTCGCGCTCGACCTGCCCTGACCGGCCCGGCGTTCGACCCCGGCACGGAGGGGCTAGGCCGAGTCCTGCTCGCCGCGGTTCGCGAGCGCCTCGGCGTCGGTGGCCACCCGCACCATGCCGCGCCGGTGGGCCTGTTCGGCGACCTCGCGCAGGGCGGCGACATCGACCGGTTCGCCGGCCCGTTCGGCCAGCTCGGCCTCGACCAGCCGGCAGCGCAGCAGGGAGCCGTTGCCACCCGAGCGCTCGCACACCTCGACCGCGGTGCGCAGGTGGGCCCGGGCCGCGTCGAGGTCGCCCACCAGCGACCGGATCCGGGCCAGCCCCAACGCGACCGGCCCGACGACGCCCACCGTGCCGATGTTGGCCACGCAGTCGGCAACCGGCTCCAGCCGGCGGGTCAGGCCCGCGACGTGCCGCTGCGCGCCGAGGTCCGCGACGGCGTGCGCGAGCATCGTCAGCCGGCAGTGCGTCGTCCACGTCATCGCCTCCGGCCGGGCCAGCTCCCCCTCCAGCAGCAGGTCGGCGTCGGCGTCGCCGCGAGCCACCGCGATCACGGCCCGGGCCCAGGGCAGGATCCGCGGGTCGGCGTCCTCGAGGTCGGCCGCCTCGGTCAGCCGGCCCTGCTCCCAGCGCAGGCACATCCGCGCGATGTCGTCGACGCCCGCGCGGTAGAGCTCGGTCTTCGCGTGCATCAGCCGGGCTCGCTCGTACAGCTCCTCCGCGCGGTCCAGGTGGTCACCGCGCCAGAGCGCGAGCGAGCCCTCGGCCCAGCGGAACTGGACCCGGCTCGCCGGCAGCCGCAGCACGTCCGCTCCCAGCGCACCCAGCCGCACGTCCTCGGCCGCGCCCGGCTCGCCCCGGGCCATCCGGGCCAGGTAGAGCAGCCCGTGACCGATCACCTCGTCGTGCCGTGAGGCCCGGTGCGGCAGGCCCTGCAGCCGTTGCACCAGCTCGATCGACTCCGCGGCCCGGACGGCGATGCCGGAGAACGCCATCGCCCGGCCGAGCAGCGCGTCGGCCAGCGTCTCGTCGTCGCCGGAGCTCTCGGCGATGTCCAGCGCCCGGCGGCTGAGCTCGTCCGGCGCCCTGCCCTCCGGGTCGTAGTAGCTGCCGACCGCGAGCGCCGCCAGCACCCGCGCGTGCGCCGACGGGTGCTGGCGCAGCGCCGGTTCCAGGCCGGACAGCCGGGTGAACAGCGGCACGTGGTCCTGGCCGTACACCGCCCAGGGCCAGGCGCCGGTGATCCGCAGCAGCGTCGCGGCCAGGCGGCCGGCCGACTCCATCCGGTCCCGCCGGACGGCGTCGACGATGCCCGCGTCGATGACGTCCAGCACCGTCTGCCCGCGGCCGGCGCGGGCGAGCGCGGCGACCTGCGCGATGACGAGCTCGTCCCGGTCGACGTCGGGCGCGGAGCCGAGCTGGTCGAACGTGGTCAGCGCGTTGCCCCACCACTGGGCGGCCGCCTCGGACTCCCAGCGCTGCTCGGCGTCGAGCGCCGCCGACCGCGCCGCCTCGAACGCCTCCCGGGCGTCGGCCAGGGGCAGCGCCGCGAGCAGGTGGGCCGCCCGGCTGACCAGCTGGTCGCTGCCGCGCCCGCTGTCGATCGACTCGGCGATGCGCAGGTGCATCCGGCGCAGCCGCACGTCCGACATGCCGGCCAGCACCTCCTCGCGCAGCAGGGCATGCGCGAACGCGTAGCCGCCGTTGTTGGGCGAGGTCACGATCAGGTGCTCGTCGGCGGCATCGTCCAGCAGGTCGGCCAGCTCGTCACCGTGCAGCCGGGTGACCGCGCCCAGCAGCTCGATGTCGAGCTGGTCCCCGATCGCCGCGGCGGCCCGAAGCACCTGCAGCACAGCGGGATCCACAGCGGCGAGGCGCCTGCTGAGGACCGACCGCACGGCCACCGGCACGTCCCCCGCGCGGCGCTCCTCGGCGGGCAGCCGGGCGTACTCGGAGACGAAGAACGGGTTGCCGCCGGTCCGGGCCGCGAGCTCGGCCGCCTCCTCCGGGTCGAGCTGCTGCCCGCTGACCCGGGTCGCCAGCTGGGCGACCTCGGCGGCCTGCAGGGGCGGCACGGCCAGCTGCCGGGCCCCGCGCCGGCGCGCCGCCGACGCGAGCAGCCGCAGGACGTCGGGCCGGGAGGGTGTCTCGCGGGCGGTCAGGACGACGACCAGGCCCGGCCAGGCCGGCGACTCGGAGAGATGGGTCAGGAACCGCAGGGTCGTCGGGTCCGCCCAGTGCACGTCCTCGATCAGCAGGAGCAGCGGCTGCTCGTGCACGGCGTCGGCCAGCACCGCGAGCACCCGCTCGTACGTCGTGTAGCGCGCGTTGTCGGCGTCGACGCCGGGCGGCGGCGTCAGGACGTGGTCGGGGTCGGCGCCGAGCTCGCGCAGCAGGCGGCGGACCGGCCACCACGACGGGACCCCCTCGTCGTCCGGGCAGCCGGCCGCCAGGGCCCGCCCACCGGCCGCCCGCCAGCGCGCCACCGCCTCCTCGGCCAGGCGGCTCTTGCCGATGCCGGCCGCCCCGCTCAGGACGAGCCAGCGCGTCGACCCGGCCCGGGCCTGCTCCAGGAGCGCGTCGAGGACGCCCAGCTCGTGGGCCCGCCCGACCAGGTCCGGCGTCACCTCGGTCACCGGCGGGGCAGCGGCTGCGGACAGGGCGTTCCCGACCCCCACGGCGGCGTCGCCCGCGGCGAGCGGCCAGCTGTCCAGCTGCGGCTCCTGGCGCAGGATCGCGCCCTGCAGCTCGCGCAGCGCGGGGCCGGGCTCGAGGCCGAGCTCGCGGTCGACCAGCCGGGCGTGCTCGCGGTAGGCGTCCAGGGCGTCGGCCGACCGGCCGGACCGGTGCAGGGCCAGCATCTGCAGCCAGGCGGCTCGCTCCGAGAGCGGCTGGTCGGCGGCCAGCTGCTGGGCCCGCGCGACGCCCGCTCCGACCCGGCCGGTGCCGAGCAGGCCCACCGTGAGGTTCTGCCCGGCGGACGCGCGCAGGTCCTCCAGCAGGGCGGCCGGCACCCGCACCCACTCCTCGTCGGCGTACTCCGCGAGCAGCGGTCCGCGCCACAGGTCCAGCGCCTGCTCGGCCGCGGAGACGGCGCGGGCCCAGTCGGCGGAGTCCACCGCCGACTGGGCCCGCTCGCACGCCGCCCGGAACTGCGCGACGTCCAGGTCGCCGTCCGCGACCTCGATCAGGTACCCGGGCGTCCGGCGCACGATCGGCGACGTCGCCCGGGTGCCGTCCCGCAGCAGCCGGCGCAGGTTGGAGATCTGCGCCTGCAGGCTGGCCGTGACGCTCGGCGGCTGGTCGTCGCCCCAGACCGCGTCGACCAGGCGGTCGGTCGAGACCACCCGGCCCGCGTCGAGCAGCAGCACCGCGAGCACCGCCCGCTGCTTCGGACCGCCGAGCTCGACCAGCCGGCCGTCCCGCTCGACCTCGACCGAGCCGAGCAGCCGGTAGGTCGTCACGGGCGCCATGATGGCCGCCCGCTGCGCCTCGCGGCTACCGAGAACTCGCGCCGGCAGCGGCGCGGACCGCGTGGCCCGCCGTCAACCGGTGGTGCGGGTCGTACGTCTCGGCCAGCTCGCCCAGCCGCCGCAGGGTGCCGGCGTCGTACGCCCGGGCGATGACCGCCGGGTCGTCCGAGCCGGCGAAGTTCACCTGCAGCCCGCCGTGCACCCAGGGAGCCATCGAGGCCATCAGACCGGCGGCGTGCTCCGCGGTGGCCGCACGGACCGGTGGCACGTCGATCCCGACCGCGAGCAGCGTGTACGCCGCGTCGCGATGGCACACCGCGCTCGGCCACTCCGGCTGAGCCGCCAGGGCACCGCCGAGCAGCCGCACCTCGACGACGATCTGGGGCGACGGGCTGTCCGGCCCGGCCTGGCCGACCAGCGTGTCGACCGCCTCGGCGGTCAGCTCGCGCAGCAGCTCCGAGCGCTCCTGCACCGGCATCGGGTCGACCGGGTCCGCGTGGATCATGCCGAGCGCGGTGCACGACATCGTCCGGACGCCGCCGAAGATCACCGGTGCGGCACCGGTCATCGGGGCCAGCACCCGCTCACCCTCGGCGTGGTCGCCGGTCCAGGCGAACCGCACGGCCACGGTCAGCCTCCCCGCGAGGGGCGGCGGGACCATCGGCGCCTCGGGCAGGCGGAGCAGCGCGACCGAGGTCGACGCCTGCTCGGGCAGCGCGAGCGACCACTCGCGCCAGGCCTGCAGGACCGACCGGGCGTCGGCGCCGTCGAAGAACAGCGCGCCGCCGTAGATGTCGGCCAGCCGGAGCAGGCCGAACTCCACCGCGGTGACGATGCCCAGCGCGCCCTTGCCGCCGCGCAGTCCCCAGTACAGCGACGCGTTCTGGGTCGGGGTGGCCCGGCGCAGCTCGCCGTCGCCGGTGACGACGTCGAACGCGGTGACCAGGTCGGCCGCCCAGCCGAAGCTGCGCCCCATCGGGGACAGGCCGCCGCCGGTCAGGTAGCCGACGACGCCCACGTCGGGCGCCGAGCCGGCCAGGCCGGACAGGCCGTGCGGCGCGGCGGCGTCCAGGACGTCCTGCCACCGGATGCCGGCGCCGGCGCGGGCCGAGGCCCCGTCGGGGTCGATGGTCAGCTCGGTGAGGGCACCGGTGTGGACGAGCAGGGTCGGCCGGGAGTACGGGCGGGCGCCGTGGCCGGTGGCCTGCACGGCGATGTCCAGGCCGGCCGACTCGGCGTAGCGGACGGCGGTGACGACGTCCTCGGCGTCGGCGGCCGCGACGACGGCGACCGGAGCCGAGACGGCGGCGACGTTCCAGGGGGTGGCCAGCGCGGCGTAGCCCGGGGTCCCGGGCAGGTGCACGGCACCGGTGAGGAAGGGGGCGAGGTCCTGCGGGTCGGTGGAACTGGTGGTGTCCAGCGTGGTCATGACGGTGACGTCCTTCTGTGCGCTCGGGCTGCGGCCCGGTCTCGGTGGGTGGTCACACCGTGGACCGGGCCGCTTGCCGTGCGCTTGGACCGATCGGCCGCCGGCCTTGGAGGGCGCTTGGAACGTCCCAGGGGTGGCCGTCGGCGCCGGGCGGCCGCATCCAGGCGGCCCGGCCGACAGCCTCAGGTCAGGTGATCGGCGGCAGCCGCTGCTGGCGTGCCTCGTCGGTGAGCAGGTCGGCGAACAGGTCCCCGCGCTCGCGCAGGCGGGGCACGATGCTGCGGACGTCGAAGCCGTCCGGGCGCAGCGCCGGGTCGTCCAGCTCGGCCCACTCGATCGGGGCCGACACGGGCGCACCCGGCGCGGCCCGGGGGCTGTACGGCGCGACCAGCGTCTTGTTGATCGCGTTCTGGGTGTAGTCGAGCCGGGCCAGGCCGCGGCGGTCGTCGACCTGCCACTTCCAGCTGACGAGCTCCGGCACCACCGCCCCGACCGTCCGGGAGAGCCGCTCCACCCACTCGCGCGTCTCCTCGAAGCCCGGCCCGCGGGCGATCGGCACCCAGATCTGGATGCCCCGCCGCCCGGTCACCTTGGGCCGGGCGACGACGCCGAGGTGCTCGAAGGCCGTGCGGTGGAGCCGGGCCATGACGAGCAGGTCCTCCCAGCTGGTCGTGCGGCCGGGGTCGAGGTCGACCAGCGCGTACGTCGGCTGGTGCGGCTGGTCGGTCAGCGAGGTCCAGGCGTGCCACTCCAGCGCTCCGAAGTTCGCCGCCCAGACCAGGGCCGCCGGCTCGTCGACCACGAGGTACGTCCTCGTCTCGCCCGGGTCGGCCTCGGGGTTGTCCCACCGGGGCAGCCACGCCGGCGCGTGGTCGGGCAGCTCCTTGTGCCAGAACCCTTTCGTGCCAACGCCGTTCGGGAAGCGATGCATGTTCAGCGCGCGGTGGGTGAGGTACGGCAGCAGGGTCGGGGCGATCTGCGCGGTGTACCGCAGGAAGTCGCGCTTGGTCACCGGCTCACCGCCGTCCCGCGCCGGGAACAGCACCTTGTCGAGGTTGGTGACCCGCAGCTCCCGGCCGAAGACGCTCCACCGGCCCGATCCCGGGAGCCGGTCGAGCGCGGCCAGCTCGTCGTCCGACACGGGCGGCACGGCCCGGGGATCGGCGAGCACGGAGGCCTGAGCGGCCGGGCGGTCCGAGTGCCAGAGGCGCTCGGGGTGCGCCTTCACCTCCTCGTTGGTCCGGTGGCTGAGCACCGACCGCGGGTGCTCCTCGGGGTCCCACCCGGCCACCGCGGCCTCGTCGTGCTTGTGCAGCAGCAGCCACTGCTCCTTGCCCGAGGGGTCGACCCGCGTCCGGACGAGGACGAACCGGCCGTGCAGCTTCTCGCCGTACAGGTCGGCGTGCAGCTCCCCGGCCGCCACCGCCGCGGACGGGTCCGGCGGGTCGCCGGCCTCGTGCGGCTCCCAGGTCCCGGTGTCCCAGACGATGACGTCCCCACCGCCGTACTCCCCGGACGGGATCACGCCCTCGAAGTCGATGTAGTCGAGCGGGTGGTCCTCGACGTGGAACGCGGCCCGGCGCACCGCCGGGTCCAGCGTCGGCCCCTTCGGCACGGCCCAGCTGACCAGGACGCCGTCGATCTCGAGCCGGAAGTCGTAGTGCAGGCGCCGGGCCCGGTGCCGCTGCACGACGAACCGCCGGGTCGCGCCGGGGGGCACGGCCTCGGCCTCGCCGGACGGCTCCGGCGTACGGGCGAAGTCGCGCTTGTGCTGGTAGGTCTCGAGCGACCGGCGCGGGCTCACGTCCTCAGGAAAGCAGCGACCGGCCGGAGCTGCTCTCCGAGGCGCCGGTACCGCGCTTGCCGGTGCCCGGGCACCGGCCGACACTGGCAGGTGCCCGGACGTCCCACCCGAAGGAGCGGACGATGACCGACCACGACGAGCCCGACCTCAGCGACGTCATGGAGACCACCGAGGACGCGCGCCCCGACCGGCACGAGCACGGCAAGGCACCGGCGCGGCTCGACGACGACGAGCTCGCGCACCGGGCCGAGGAGGAGCGGGTCGAGGTCGGCATCGACGACTACGACCCGGACGACGTACCCCCCGCGACCGACTGACCTCCAGACCGAGCCGCGACGGGACGGCCGGTCCATCGGACGAATACCCCTCTGGCCGTGGACGATGCGGGTCGTGACCTCCGGGACGACTCTCAGACCGCGCCGACCTGCAGGGCCGGCGGATCGATGAGATCGTCGTCGCCATGGCCAAGATCGCGTCCGAGCTGGTGATCGAGCGGCTGGCCGACTGGGGCGTCGACACGGTGTTCGGCCTCCCCGGTGACGGCATCAACGGCATCATGGAGGGCCTGCGCCGGCACCAGGACCGGGTGCGCTTCGTCCTCGTCCACCACGAGGAGGCGGCGGCCTTCATGGCCACCGGCTACGCCAAGGCGACCGGTCGGCTCGGCGTCTGCCTCGCGACCTCCGGGCCCGGTGCGATCCACCTCCTCAACGGCCTGTACGACGCGAAGCTGGACCACACGCCGGTGCTCGCGATCACCGGGATGCAGGAGACGTCGGTGCTCGGCACCGGGTACCAGCAGGAGGTGCACCTCGAGCAGCTGTTCGCCGACGTGGCCGAGTACAACCTGGTCGTCGACAACCCGGCCCAGCTGCCCGGTGTCGTCGACATCGCGATCCGCACGGCGCTCGCCCGCCGCGGGGTCGCGCACCTGACCTTCCCGAACGACGTGCAGGTCGCCGACGCCGACCTGGATCCCTACCAGCACGTCGCCCCCGCCCGGCCGCCGGCGACGTCGCCGATCTACCTGCCCCCGCCCGGCCTGCCCCGCGAGGAGGACCTGCGGGCCGCCGCCGAGGTGCTCAACGCCGGGGAGAAGGTCGCGATCCTGGTCGGCGCCGGAGCCCTGCACGCGCGCGAGGAGGTGCTCCAGGTCGCCGAGCGGCTCGGCGCCCCGGTGATCAAGACGCTGCCCGGCAAGGCCGTGATCCCCGACGACTCGCCGTTCGCCGTCGGGGGGATCGGGCTGCTCGGCACCCGGCCCGGCGAGGAGCTGGTCGAGGACTGCGACACGCTGTTCATGGTCGGCACGAACTTCCCGTACACCCAGCACCTGCCCGAGCCGGGAAAGGTGAGAACCGTTCAGCTCGAGGCGGATCCGGCCCGGGCCGGGTTGCGGATGCCCACCGAGGTCCCCATGGTCGGGGACGCCAAGCAGGGGCTGCAGGCCCTGCTGCCGCTGTTGCGGAGCGCGGGTGACGGCCGGCACCTGGCGAAGTACCAGGAGGCGATGGAGTCGTGGCGGTCGGACATGACGGCCCTGGAGAACCCCGACCGCGACCCGATCGCCCCGCAGTACGTCGTGTCGTGCCTCGACCGGCTCGCGAGCGCCGACGCCGTCCTCACCTGTGACAGCGGGACGGTCGCGACCTGGGCCGCCCGGCACTGGGCGATCCGGGGCGACCGGCAGTTCTACCTGTCCGGCAACCTGGCGACGATGGCGCCCGGGCTGCCGTACGCCATCGGGATCCAGCACGCCTACCCCGGGCGCCAGGTCATCGCGTACGTCGGCGACGGCGGGTTCGCGATGCTGATGGCCGAGTTCCTGACCGCCGTGCGCGCCGGCCTTCCGGTCAAGGTCGTGATCAACAACAACAACTCGCTGGGCCAGATCCTCTGGGAGCAGATGGTTCTGGGCTATCCCGAGCATGGCGTCCGCTACCAGCCGCCGGTCGCGGACTTCGGGGCCTGGGCCACCGCGTGCGGAGGCTTCGGGGCCAAGGTCTCCGATCCCGCGCAGGTCGAGCCCGCGATCCGCGACGCCCTCGCGTTCGACGGCCCGGCGATCGTCGACGTGGACGTCGACCCGAACGAGCCGCCGCTGCCCGGCAAGGTGGCGTACGACCAGGCCAAGAAGTTCGCCACGGCCTGGCTGCGCGGGCAGCCGCACAAGGCGTCGATCGCGACGACCTTGTTCAAGGACAAGATCAGCCAGCTGCGCCAATGACCCGACTGCGAACGGTCTTCCCGCACCAACGCGGCATCCGCCGCCAGCGCCGGGGCCGCGGCTTCAGCTACGTCGACGTCACCGGCGAGCCGGTGACCGACCCGGTGGTGCTCGACCGGATCAAGGGCCTGGTCATCCCGCCGGCCTGGCGGGACGTCTGGATCTGCCCGTTCCCCAACGGCCACATCCAGGCGGTCGGGACGGACGACGCCGGCCGGCGGCAGTACCTCTACCACCCCGTCTGGCGGGAGCAGCGCGACCGGGAGAAGTTCGAGCGGATCCTGTCCGTCGGCCGGAGCCTTCCGGCGGCGCGCAAGCGGGCGACCGAGGCCGTCGAGCTGCCCGGGATGCCGCGCGAGCGGGCGCTGGCCACGGCGTTCCGGCTGCTCGACCTCGGCTTCTTCCGGGTCGGCGGTGAGAGCTACACCGCGGCCAACGGCAGCTACGGCCTCGCGACGCTGCTGCGGCGGCACGCCCGCCTCGACCGCGGAGCCGTCGTCTTCGACTACGTCGCGAAGTCGGGGCAGCAACGCACCATCCGGCTCGAGGACCCGCTGACCGCGGCCAGCGTGCGGACCCTGCTCCGCCGGCGGGGCGGTGGCGAGGAGCTGCTGGCCTACCAGGAGGGCCGTCGCTGGCACGACGTGACGAGCACGGACATCAACGCGTACGTCAAGGAGGTCCTGCGCTGCGACGTGTCCGCGAAGGACTTCCGCACCTGGCACGCCACCGTGCTGGCCAGTGTCGAGCTCGCGGTCGCGGCCGACCGCGCGCAGACGGCGGCCGCTCGGTCCCGCGCCGTCCGGGCGGCGGTGAAGAACGTGGCGTCCTACCTCGGGAACACCCCCACCGTGGCCCGCGGCTCCTACATCGACCCGCGCGTCATCGAGCTGTTCGAGGAGGGCGTGACCATCGCGATCCCGGCCCGGACGGTCAAGGCCCTGGCCGACCGCGACGGCGACCGCCCACCCACGGTGCAGACGTCGATCGAGCGCGCCCTGCTGCGGCTGCTGAAGAGCGAGGCCTGAGGCGGGACGTCGCCGTCAGGCGCTCGGCGGCACGGCCGACGCCATCACGTCGACCGCGCGGTCCCACACGCGGTGCAGGCCGAGCTGGTGGACCAGCTGGTCGGAGAACGCGCGGACCATCGTGGCGCCGGTGACGACACCCGCCGCGTCGGCCGGGATGCCGGCGGCGAGCAGGACGTCGGCCCCGTCGCCCCAGGCCCCGACCACCTTGCAGTGCCGGTACGCCTCCTGCAGCATCACGACGAGCTTGATGTCCGCGCTCGGGGCGGTCCCCCGCGCGACCAGGATGGCGTCGAACTCGACCGAGCGGGCCGTCCCGATCGTCCGCTCGACCACCTCGGTGCGGGCGCCTCGGCCGAGCTTGCCGCCGACCGGGGCGATCACCAGCAGCTTGGCGCCCTGCTTCTCGAGGGTCGCGCGGAGCTTGCCGATGCCGGCCAGGTCGGAGCCCTTGTCGGCGACCACGCCGATCGTGCGGCCGGCGATCGGACCGGGCTCGACGACCACCTGCGAGAGGGCGGCCGACAGGACCGGCGTCTCGGGCGGCGTGCCCGACGGTGCGGGCAGGCCGAGGCCGGCCGCGACCTGCGCGCACAGGTCGGCGTCCACGTTGGCCAGGACCTGCAGCTCACGCTCCTTGACGGTCTGCTCGTAGCACTTGCCGAGCTCGAACGTGAACGCCTCGACGATGTGCGCCTGCTCGATCTCGGTGAGGCTCCGGTAGAACATCGCCGGCTGGGTGAAGTGGTCCTCGAACGACACGGGGTTCGCCCGGACCGCCTCGCCCGCGATCGGGCGCGGCGACTGCACGTACGCGCCCTCCTTCGCGGTCGACAGCTCGGGCACGCCGGCGTCCAGGCTGTTCGGGCGGTACGGCGCGATGCCCGTGTGGACCGCGGTCTGGTGCATGCCGTCGCGCAGCATGTCGTTCACCGGGCAGTGCGGCCGGTTGATCGGCAGCTGGGTGAAGTTCGGGCCGCCGAGCCGGGTGAGCTGGGTGTCCAGGTAGGAGAACAGCCGGGCCTGCATCAGCGGGTCGTTCGTGACCTCGATGCCGGGCACCAGGTTGCCGGTGTGGAACGCGACCTGCTCGGTCTCGGCGAAGTAGTTCGTCGGGTTGCGGTCGAGCGTCAGCCGCCCGATCAGCTGCACCGGCACCAGCTCCTCCGGCACGAGCTTGGTCGGGTCGAGCAGGTCGATGCCCTCGAACGTGTCGGTGCCGTCGTCCGGCATGACCTGGATGCCGAGCTCCCACTCCAGCGGCGCGCCGGCGTCGATGCCGTCGGCCATGTCGCGCCGGTGGAAGTCCGGGTCGACGCCGGCCGCGATCTGCGCCTCCTCCCACACCAGCGAGTGGACGCCCGCGACCGGCTTCCAGTGCCACTTGACCAGGCTGGTCTCGCCGCGGGCGTTCACCAGGCGGAAGGTGTGGACGCCGAAGCCCTCCATCGTCCGGAACGACCGCGGGATGCCCCGGTCGCTCATGTTCCAGAACACGTGGTGCGTGGCCTCGGTGTGCAGCGAGACGAAGTCCCAGAACGTGTCGTGGGCCGACTGGGCCTGCGGGATCTCGACATCGGGGTGAGGCTTGCCGGCATGGATCACGTCGGGGAACTTGATGCCGTCCTGGATGAAGAACACCGGGATGTTGTTGCCCACCAGGTCGAAGTTGCCCTCGTCGGTGTAGAACTTCACCGCGAAGCCCCTGGTGTCGCGGACGGTGTCGGCCGAGCCGCGGGAGCCGAGCACCGTGGAGAACCGCACGAACACCGGCGTCTTGACCCCGCGCCCGGCCAGGAAGGCCGCCCGCGTCACGGATTTCGCCGTTCCGTACGACTCGAAGGTCCCGTGCGCCGCGGCACCGCGAGCATGCACGACCCGCTCGGGGATGCGCTCGTGGTCGAAGTGGGTGATCTTCTCCCGGAGGTGGAAGTCCTCGAGCAGCGTCGGCCCGCGGTCGCCCGCCTTCAGCGAGTGGTCGGTGTCCGGCAGGCGGACGCCCTGCGCCGTGGTCAGGCGGTCCCCGGTCTGAGCCCAGGCGTCGGGCTGCTCGGGCGTGTCCGCCTTCCGCCCCGTGGGGCTGGACGGGCGGGGTGCCTTCTGGGCGGCACGGGTCGTACGAGGCATCAGGTCTCCACATCATTCATTCCCGGAGGCGCTGTCTTCACCCGCACCCAACGTAGGGGCTCAGCGGCGGACCGCAACCGGACGGCGTCGGGGCGGCCCCGGTGACGCCGCGGACGGCGCTCGTGACCGGAGCGAGCAGCGGGATCGGCCGCGCGCTGGCCCACGAGCTGTCCCGGGCCGGCGACCACGTGGCGCTCATGGGGCGATCGTCCGGGCCGCTGGAGGAGGCCGCGCGCGAGTGCGAGCAGTTGGGCGCGGCCAGCACCCGCGTCGTCGTCGCCGACGTGCGGGACGCCGCGGCCGTGGAGAAGGCCGTGGCCGGGCTGCACGAGGCGTTCGGCCGCCTCGACGTCGTGGTCAACTGCGCCGGGGTCGCGGCGTACGGGCGGTTCGAGCAGATCCCGGCCGAGGTGTTCGACGGCGTCCTGGCCACGAACGTCCACGGGGCGGCGAACGTGGCGCGCGCCGTGCTGCCGGACATGCGGGCACAGGACCACGGGCACCTCTACCTCGTGGGCTCGATCACCGGTGAGCTCGGCGTGCCGCAGATGTCGGCGTACGTCGTCAGCAAGTGGGCCGTCCGCGCGCTGGCCCGGGGACTGCAGCTGGAGAACCGCGACCGCCGGGGGGTGACCGTGACGCTCGTCACGCCGGGCGGCGTGGACACACCGATCTACGCCCAGGCCGCCAACGTCCAGGGCCGGGTCGGCAAGCCCCCGGCTCCCGTCTACTCACCGGAGGCCGTCGCCCGGGCCGTCGTGCGCAGCCTGGACCGGCCGCCGTACCGGTTGAGCGTGGGCGCGACGAACCGCGTCATGTCGCTCGGCTTCCTGCTGCTGCCGCGGGTGTACGACGCGCTCGTGGGCCCGCTCGTCGGGTTGCTCACCCAGGAGCGCCGGACCGTGCCGCCGACGACCGGCAACGTGCTGCAGAGCGTTCCCGAGGGCGACGCGCTGCACGGCCGGCACGCCGGGCTGAGCCGGCTGCGGAAACGGTTGACCGGCTCCGAGTTGTGACCTCGTGAGCCGGATGTTCAACTGAGGACGATGAAAGCGCTTACCTGGCAAGGAAACCAGCACGTCGAGGTCATCGACGTCCCCGACCCCGCGATCCAGGAGCCGACGGACGCGGTCATCCGCGTCACCTCCACGGCGATCTGCGGCTCCGACCTCCACCTCTACGGGGTGCTCGGGCCGTTCTTGAAGCCCGGCGACGTGCTCGGCCACGAGGCGATGGGCGTGGTCGAGGAGGTCGGCTCCCAGGTCACCAACCTGACGGCAGGCGACCGGGTCGTGATCCCGTTCAACATCTCCTGCGGGCACTGCTGGATGTGCTCGCGCGGGCTGTTCGCGCAGTGCGAGACCACTCAGGTGCGCTCCGAGGGCAAGGGTGCGGCGCTGTTCGGGTACACCTCGCTCTACGGGTCCGTGCCGGGCGGTCAGGCCGAGTACCTGCGCGTGCCGCAGGCCCAGTTCGGCCCGATCAAGGTGCCGCAGGACGTCGAGGACGAGCAGGTGCTCTTCCTGTCCGACATCCTGCCCACGGCCTGGCAGGCGGTCGCCTACGCCGACGTCCCGGCCGGCGGGACACTCGCCGTGCTCGGGCTCGGCCCGGTCGGGCAGTTCGCCGCCCGGATCGGACTGCACCGCGGCGCCGGACGGGTGATCGGCATCGACCCGGTGCCGGCCCGGCGGGCCCTGGCCGCGCGCTTCGGCGTCGAGGCGGTCGACCCGGACGGCCTGGACGACATCGGCGAGGCACTGATCGAGATGGTCGACGGCCGGGGGCCGGACGCCGTCATCGACGCGGTCGGCATGGAGGCCCAGGGACACGACCACGGGCTGGCCAACAAGCTGGCCTCGGGGGCGCAGCGGCTCACCGGTCTGCTGCCCGACGCCATCGCGCAGAAGGCGGCGGACAAGGCTGCCGTGGACCGGCTGGACGCGCTGTACGCCGCGCTCAAGGGCGTGCGCCGCGGCGGCACGGTCTCGGTCAGCGGGGTGTACGGCGGCGAGATCGACCCGTTGCCGATGATGGAGATGTTCGACCGGGGCGTGCAGCTGCGGATGGGCCAGGCCCACGTGCGCCGCTGGAGCGACGAGATCCTCCCGATCGCTCTCGACCCGGCCGACCCGCTCGGCACCCGGCAGCTGGTCACGCACCGGCTGCCGCTGAGCGAGGCCGCCCACGGCTACGAGATCTTCCGGTCGAAGGACGACGACTGCATCAAGGTCGTGCTCGAGCCCTGACCGGGCGGCCCTGACTAGGGTCGAGAGCGTGGCCGTTCAACGCATGGACAACGTCGGCATCGTCGTCGGCGACCTGGATGCGGCGATCGCGTTCTTCACCGAGCTCGGCCTGGAGCTCGAGGGGCGCGCCTCGATCGAAGGTTCCTGGGCGGACCGGACCGTCGGCCTCGACGACGTCCGGAGCGAGATCGCGATGATGGTCACGCCCGACGGCCACGGCAAGCTCGAGCTCGCGTCGTACCACTCTCCTGAGGTGATCACGCCGGATCCGCCGATGCCTGCGCCCCACACGCTGGGCCTGCACCGGGTCATGTTCGCCGTCGACGACATCGATGACACCATCGCGCGCCTGCGTACCCATGGCGGGGAGGTGCTCGGCGAGGTGGCCCGGTACGAGAGCGTGTTCCGGCTCTGCTACCTGCGGGGCCCGTCCGGCATCATCGTGGGCCTGGCCGAGCAGATCGCGGTGGCGGAGCGGTGAGCGACGAGGCCGACGGGCGCCGCGCGGAGGCGGCCGACTACCACGCCCGGGCGCTCCAGCGACGGCAGGAGCAGGAGTCGGCCGAGGCGCAGCTGCTGATCGACCGGTTCGTCGCGCGGGCCACCGCAGCCGGCCTGCCCACCGAGGAGCTGATGGCCCGCCCGTGGTCGGGCGGCGGCCGGTACCGGACCGGCGTCGTCGGCTGGTACCTGCGGCAGAACCAGTCCCTGGGGATCGGCGTGGACGGCGCCTTCTACACCCTTGTCGTCCCACCCCAGCGCTTCGGCCGCTGGCGGACGGTCCACGTCGAACCCACGGCGCCGCTGCTGAATCCGGGACTCGGCGCGCGCGACGGCGAGGCCGCGTCGCTGCAGGAGCTGCTGGAGCTGCGGCTGCCGTCCTGAGCTCCGCACGACGTGAGAGCCGGGCCGGCGGGCCAGGTCAGGACGGATCGGGTCTCGGGTCGCTCGGGCCGAACCGCTCGGCGACCAACGCGTGCAACGCGTCCTGGGAGGGGTGTCCCCAGCCGATGCAGAACGGATGGCCGGCCGGGTCGGCGTACACCTGGTGGCCTTCGTCGGTGTCGAGGTCCGATGCTCCCTGGAGCAGCCGGGCGCCGAGCGCCATGGCCTCCTCGTGCGCGGCTCGCGGGTCGTCGACGTGCAGGTCGAGATGCACCTGCTGCGGCGCCCCGTCGGGCCACTGCGGCGGCACGTGGTGCGGAGCGAGCTGGACGCCGATCCGCCAGTCCCCCGAGGCGTCGATGACGGAGTGCCAGCGTTCGTCCGCCATGACGTGACCGCCGAACATCCCGGCCCAGAAGGCACTCTCCGCAGCCAGGTCCGCCGCGTCGAACACGATCACTTCGCGAACGAACCTCATGCCCCCATGCTACGAAGATCAGCCGCCCCTGGTGCTGACATCGAACCAGCGGCGCGCCGGGGCGAGGGGCTGCCGCGGGTAGGGTCGCAGGGTGGGAGGCCGCCGGCGCGATCGCTGGAAGTGGTTGCGGCTCACGGTCGCACTGGTCGTGACGGCAGTGGCCCTGGCACCCATCGCGACCATCTTCGCTCGGGCCTTTGCCGCCCAGGGCCGAGGCGGTCGCTTCCTCGGCCTGACCGTGACGAACCTGGTCGACCTGTTCCGCTACTCCGACACGGCGCGATGGCTGGCCAACAGCCTCGCGGTCACGCTGTCGACCGTCGTCGTCTGCATCGTCGTCGCGGCTCCCGCGGGCTACGTCATCTCCCGCGGCCGGAGCCGACTGCTGTCCGGCTACTCGTTGCTGCTGTTCGTCATCCAGTCACTGCCGACGATCACTGCGGTGATCCCGCTGTTCATCCTGTTCGTGGGCCTGCACCTGGTGGACAGCCTGCTCGGCCTGATGATCATCTACGTCGGATCCTCGCTCGCCGTCGCCACGTGGATGATCGCGTCGTACATGGACTCGATCCCGACGACGCTCGACCAGGCCGCGTCGCTCGACGGCTGCTCGACCTTCGGCGTGTTCGTGCGGATCGTCCTGCCCAACTCCTGGCCGGGCCTGCTGTCCACGGCGATCTTCACCTTCCTGCTGTCCTGGAACGACTACCTGGTGGCCGTCGTGTTCCTGCGCTCGCAGTCGAGGTACACGTTGCCGATCGCCGTCGACATCTTCGGTGCGGGGTCGCCGGCGGGGAGCTCCCTGGCCCTGGTCGTGATGGCGCCGGCCATCCTGCTGTTCGGCCTCGGCCACCGGTACTTCAGCGTCGGCGGCGTCGGCGGCGCCCTCGTCGGGGAGTAGCGGCAGGGGCGCCTCCTGGTCAGTGGTGGAAGGACTTCGGGCCGCTGCTGCCGACCTTCCTGACGTCGGTCTGCAGGGTCGTCGTGACCTGGGTCAGGTCGCGCATGAACAGGTCGGCGAGGTCCGCGGAGAAGCCGTGGCGGCACACGATGCGCAGGACGGCGAGGTCGGTCCGGTTGTCGGGGAACGTGTAGGCAGGCACCTGCCAGCCGTGCTCGCGCAGCCCGCGGGAGACGGCGAAGACGTCCCACTCGGTGACGTCGGGGGTGGTCGTGAAGGCGAACACCGGGAGCTGGTCGCCACGGGTGATCAGCCGGTACGGGCCCATCTGCTCGATCTGCCCGGCCAGGGACGTCGCGACGTCGCGCGAGGCCTGCTGCACCGCGGCGTAGCCCTCGAAGCCGAGCCGGAAGAACGTGTAGTACTGCGCAATCACCTCGGCACCGGGCCGGGAGAAGTTCAGCGCGAAGGTCGGCATGTTGCCGCCGAGGTAGTTGACGTTGAACACCAGCTCCTCGGGCAGCGCGTCGGCGTCCCGCCAGATGGCCCAGCCGACACCGGGGTACACCAGCCCGTACTTGTGGCCCGAGGTGTTGATCGACGCCACCCGCGGCAGCCGGAAGTCCCAGACCAGGTCGGGATCCAGGAACGGGGCGACCATCCCTCCGGACGCGCCGTCGACGTGGATCGGGATGTCAGGGCCGCCGCCGGCGGCGAGCTCGTCCAGCGCCGCGGCGATGTCGGCGACCGGCTCGTAGCTGCCGTCGAAGGTGGAGCCGAGGATCGCCACCACGCCGATGGTGTTCTCGTCGCAGTGGGCCACCGCTTCGGCGGCACCCAGGTGCAGGCGGTCGCCCTCGAGCGGCACGAGCCGGGGCTCGACGTCCCAGTAGCGGCAGAACTTCTCCCAGCAGACCTGCACGTTGGCACCCATCACCAGGTTCGGCTTGCGGCCCGGCTGGTCGCCGACGCGGGTGGCCCAGCGGCGCTTGAGCGCCATCCCGGCCAGCATGCAGGCCTCGCTCGACCCGGTGGTCGAGCAGCCGGTGGCGACGTCGGACTGCGGCGCGTGCCACAGGTCGGCCAGGATCGCCACGCAGCGGTTCTCGATCGCCGCGGTCTGCGGGTACTCGTCCTTGTCGATCATGTTCTTGTCGACCGACTCGGCCATCAGCACGCCGGCCTGCGGCTCCATCCAGGTCGTGACGAACGTGGCCAGGTTCAGCCGGGCGCTGCCGTCCAGCAGCAGCTCGTCGTGGATGAGCTGGTAGGCGACGTCGGGCGGCACCGGCTGGCGTGCGAGCTGGTGCAGCGGCGCGCTGATCTCGTTCTCCAGCGCCGGGTTGGCCAAGCCGAGGAACGGGTTGGCGTCGCGGTGTTCGGAGCCTGGGCTGCGGGAGGGGACGGTGCCGCCGTGAAGGGCCATGTGTTCACTATGCAGTGACGGCCACCGATCAGGTGGCCCCGGGCCGTGAAGGAGCCCCACCGATGTGTCGACTTTTCGGTCTGCATGCGGGGACGTCGCCCGTCGCCGCGACGTTCTGGCTGCTCGACGCCCCCGACAGCCTGCAGGCACAGAGCCGGCGAAACCCCGACGGCGCCGGAATCGGCGTCTTCGGCCCGGACGCAGCACCGGTGGTGAGCAAGCAGCCGATCGCCGCCTGGGACGACGTCGACTTCGCGACCGCGGCGCGAGAGCTGACCGGGACGACGTTCATCGCTCACGTCCGGCACGCCAGCACCGGGGCCTTGACCGTGCCGAACACTCATCCCTTCCTGCAGGAGGGCCGGCTGTTCGCGCACAACGGCGTGATCCAGGGACTGGACCGGCTCGACGGGCGACTGCACCAGCTCGGCGCCGCACCCCTGGTGCAGGGGCAGACGGACAGCGAGCGCATGTTCGCCCTGATCACTGCCGAGACGGCTCGCCACGACGGTGACGCCGGGGCCGGGATCGTCGCCGCGGTCGGCTGGATCTGCGAGCACCTGCCGGTCTACTCGGTGAACCTCATCCTGGCCACCGCGACCGACCTGTGGGCGCTGCGCTACCCGGAGACGAATCAGCTGTGGGTGCTGGAACGGCCCGACGGCACCAGCGGCGCCGACGAGGAGATGGACGTGCGCACCGACCGCATCCACGCCCGGTCCCCGGACCTGGCCGGCCGGGGACGCGTCGTCCTGGCCAGCGAGCCCATGGACGGCGAGGTCGGCTGGCGGCTGCTCGCCTCCGGGGAGCTGCTGCACATCGGCCCGGACCTCGTCATCGACGTCAGCGAGCCCTTCCCGGCCCAGCCCGCACACCCCCTGACGCTGGCCACCCTCGACGCGACAGCCGCCGCCTCACAGCGTCCACGGCCGTGATCAGGCGTCGCGGAGCTTGAGAAGGGCCGCGGCAGCCAGCATGGCGCCCGCGGCCCAGAGGCCGAGCACGCCCAGACCGTGCCAGGGTCCGATGGGCGCGGCTCGCACGTGGGTCGTTGCCTGGACGGCGAGCCCGGCACTCATCGGCCCGATCTGCTCGATGCGGCGCTGCCAGTGCGGGTCCGACACCAACGTCGTGAGCAGCGGGAAGAGGTACAGCAGTCCGAGGATCGCACCGACGGCCGTGGCGGCGTCGCGGACGATCGTCGCGACACCGAGGCTGAGCAGCGCGACGAGCGCGAGGTACAGCGCGGTGCCGACGGCGGCGCGCAGGGTGGCCGGATCATCGAGACTGACCGGCTCGAACCCATCGGCCGAGCGAAAACCGTTCCCCAGCAACAGCGGCCGGCTCGCCAGCAGGCTGAGGAGGACGGCAACCCCGCCCGCCACGAGGGTCGCGGCGACCAGCAGAGCGGCCTTCGCGGCGAGCACCGCCAGTCGGCGGGGCACCGCGGTGAGGGTGGTCCGGATCATCCCGCTCGCGTACTCGCTCGTCACCATCAGGACGGCCAGACCGACGATCATGGCCTGCCCGACGTCGACCCCCGTGAGGGCGAGCTTGACCGGGTCCTGGTCCGGTCCGTCGCTCGCGCCGACCGCACCCGACGTCACCGCGCTGACACCGGTCGACACGACGATGCACGCCAGGATGAGGGCAGCCGGAGCCGCCACCGTCCGCACCTTGGTCCACTCGGCGTGCAGGACCCGCCTCATGCGTCACGCCGCGCGATCAGCCGGTTCGCGAGGCCCAGGGCGAGCAGCGTCCAGGCGCACAGCACCGCGAACCCGGCCCACGGCGGCAGCGGGAAGTAGCCGTTGACCGGCGTGTAGGCGTTCGTGACCTGCCCATAACGGACGAGCTCCTGCTGCACCGCGAAGCCGGCGGCCGGACTGACCCGCAGCAGCCACGCACCGATCCCGGAGGACATCGACGGGGTCAGCGCGATGATGAACGGTACGACGACCGCCACCACCACGAAGGCGACCGCTCCGGCACTGCGCCGCAGGATCGCACCGACGGCCATCGCCAGGATCGACGTGAGCGCCACCACCGCCGCGGTGCCGACCACGACCCGGACCTCGGTGACGGCCGAGATCGGAAACAGCGCGTTCCCGTTGCTGACCAACACCCGACGGCTGACCAGTACCGCCACGACCGCCCCGATCAGTGCGGGCACGAACGTCGCGCCACCCACGACGACGCTCTTGGCGACCAGCAGCCGACCTCGGCGGGGGGACGCCGTCAACGTCGTCCGGAACAGGCCACGACGAAACTCCGCGGTGATGAAGAGCGCCCCCAGGACGGCGACCGCGATCATCGCGGCGAAGGCGCCGATCAGGCCGGTGTTGCCGGTCGACGCGCCACCGCCGGCGCCGTCGACCGCGGGGGCGATGTCGCCGGAGCCGCTGACGGTGAGCTGTCCGCCTGCCTGGTGGTAGCTGCCGGCGGCGAGCGTGGGGTAGCTCGGACCGCTCCCGACGTCCGCCCCGACCCACCCGGTCGTGCCGGCAGCACCGGGAGCACCGGAGGAGGTGGAGAGGCCGAGGTGGTCGAACTGCGCTGTGGCATAGGTGGACTGGAACCCACCACCGGCTGTCGGGATCGTGGGTGAGGCGACCATCAGCCCGACCTGGACCGTCGACGGCAGGCGGGACAGGTGGACGCTGTCGATCGTGGTCCACCGCACGCCGTCGGCCGACTCGGCGCCGACGAGGGTCTCACCGTGACGGGTCAACCGCAGCCACCGCGGTGCCTGGGAGGACACGGCTCCGGGACTGCCGCCCACGTCATGGGTGTAGTCATCCTGCATGCGCACCCCGTGCGCGCCGGTGACCACCACCGCGGCGTACGCGGCGCCTTGCTTCAGGCTCGAGGTGACCAGCAGGCCGGCCTTGGCCCACGGGGACAGTCCGGGGCGGCTGCCGGCCAGAGGGTCCGAGCCGGCGCTGCTGACGTTCCCGCGGGCCGAGACCCGCCCGGTCAGCGATGTGGCGCGGACGGTGATGCTGCCGTCGCCGGTCAGCGACCGGTGCACGAAGTAGTAGCTGTCGGACACCGCCTCACCCCCGGGTCCGACGGGCAGCGGAGGCAGGCCGTGGCATGAGTTCGGCCCGTCACACATGCTCGCGTGGTTGCCGTTCGCCACGAACCAGGAGAACAGCACCAGCACGATCGCCGCGACGACGGTGGTGGCCAGCCACGACCGGACGGTGCGCAGCTTCGTCCACTCGGCGTGCACCTGCTGCCCGAAGCCGGCTGTGGGGGACCCGAGTCCCGAGTGGTAGACCGTGGCGGGCGTCGTGCCGGCGATCATCGGGACGCCCCATCGGCGGTCCCGGCCTCGAACTCGACCGCTTCGCCGGTCAGCGCCAGGTACGCCGTCTCCAGGGTCACCCGGTGGGGCGCCACCTCCGAGAACGGAACGGCGTGCGCACCGAGCACGGTGATGACCCGCTCAGCCGCGACACCGGTGACCGTCAGACGGTCCGGACCGGTCGGGGTCACCCCCGCGCCGGCGGCAGCCAGCACCCGGGCCGCCTCGACGGGCGCGACCGTCCTCAGGAGCACCTGGTCGCCGGAAGCGGCCGTCAGCAGCTCCTCGACCGTGGTGTCAGCCACGATCCGGCCGCGACCGATCGCCACGAGGTGCTCGGCCAGGTCCTGCAGCTCGCTCATCAGGTGGCTGGAGATCAGCACCGCGCGGCCCTGCGCGGCGAGCCCGCGCAGGAAGCCCCGCATCCAGACGACGCCCTCCGGATCCATCCCGTTGAACGGCTCGTCCATCATCAGGATCGGCGGGTCGCCCAGCATCGCCGCGGCGATCCCCAGCCGTTGTCGCATGCCGAGGGAGTAGCCGCCGGCCTTGCGCCGAGCGGCCGACTCGAGGCCGACCAGCTCGATGACCTCGTCGACCCGGCGGGAGCCGAGGCCGTGGGAGTGGGCCATCCACAGCAGATGGTTCCGACCGCTCCGATTCGGTTGCAGCGCAGCTGCATCGAGCAATGCCCCCACCTGTCGCAACGGCTCTGAGAAGCTCACGTACGGCTGGCCGGACACCATCGCCGTACCCTCCTGGACCGCGTCCAGGCCGAGCACCACCCGCATGGTGGTCGACTTGCCGGCGCCGTTCGGCCCGACGAAACCGGTGATCTCGCCGGGGGACACGGTGAATGTCAGCCCGTCGAGCGCCCGGGTCGCGCCGTACCGCTTGTGCAGGTTCGAGATCTCGATGGTGGCCTGGCTCATGGGTGCTGCCTCTCGCCGACGGTGCTCCGTGCAGCACGGTCTACGGGGTGGGCGGTGTCAGCGCCGTGACAGCCGGTGTCACCTGGTTGTCACCCGGCACCTGGCATCGTTGCGGTCATGAGGGTGCTGGTCGCCGAGGACTTCGAGATTCTCGCGCAGTCGATCGCGACCGGCCTGCGCCGTGAGGGCATGGCCGTCGACGTGTCCGTCGACGGCCCGACGACCCTCGAGCTCCTGGGGCGGACCAGGTACGACGTGGTGGTCCTGGACCGAGACCTCCCCGGCGTCCACGGGGACCAGATCTGCCGCCGGCTGGTCGCCGAGCGCTCGCCGACCCGGGTGCTGATGCTGACGGCGGCCGCCACCATCCAGGACCGTGTCGGTGGGCTCGAGCTGGGCGCCGACGACTACCTGCCCAAGCCCTTCGACTTCGGGGAGCTGGTGGCCCGTGTGCGGGCACTCGGTCGCCGCAGCACGCCGCCGTTGCCGCCGAGGCTGGAGCACGACGGTCTCGTTCTCGACCCGAGTCGCCGGGTCGTGACCCGCGACGGGCGGCGGCTCGACCTGAGCCCGAAGGAGTTCGGCGTGCTGGAGTGCCTGATGGCGGGGGAAGGACGCGTCGTGTCGGCGGAGGAGCTGCTCGACCGGGTCTGGGACGAGGCCGCCGACCCCTTCACCACCACCGTGAAGACGACGATCCGACGCCTCCGGGCCAAGCTCGGGGACCCACCGGTCATCACGACCGTCCGGGAGGCCGGATACCGGGTCGGGTCGCCGTGAGCCGGGGCCGGCAGCGGCTGAACCGGATCCGGCAGGCGTCACGAACCATTCGCGCGCGGCTGGCCCTTCTGTACGCCGCGGGGTTCTTCGTCTCGGGCCTGGTGCTGCTCGCCATCCCGGCCGGCTTCGTGCGAACCGGCTCGACGTCCGTCTCCGCCACCGTCAGCCCCGCCGGCCCCGGCGCACCGGTGACCGAGATCGTCCGGACCCAGCATCTGCGGGACCTCCAACGGGTGCTGCTCGGGTCGGGGATCGCACTGGTCCTCCTCGTGGCGGTCTCCGCGGTGCTCGGTTGGTGGCTGGCCGGCCGGCTGCTACGACCGCTGCGGACGATCACCGAGACGGCGCGCGAGATCTCGGCGAGCAGCCTGGACCAGCGGCTTGCTCTGGCCGGCCCGGACGACGAGTTCAAGCAGCTGGGCGCCACGCTCGACGACCTCTTCTCCCGGCTGGAGGTGTCGTTCGACGCCCAGCGCCGTTTCGTGGCCAACGCCTCTCACGAGCTGCGGACCCCCCTCGCGGCCGAACGCACCCTGCTGCAGGTCGCTCTCGCCGACCCCGAGGCCGACCTGGGGAGCCTGCGAACCGCCTGCCACCAGGTCCTCGCCCTCGGCGTGGCCCAGGAGCGGCTGATCGACGCGCTGCTGACCCTCGCCACCAGCGAACGCGGCATCGAGCACCGCGAGGCGTGCGATCTCGGCGACATCACGGCTGCGGTGCTGGGCGACCGCCGGCCGGCCGGCCGTGACCGATCGCTGCGCATCGACCCGACACTGGCTGCAGCGCCGGTCCTCGGCGACCGCCGGCTCCTCGAGAGCCTGGTGGGCAACCTGGTCGACAACGCGATCCGGCACAACATCGAGGGCGGCTGGGTCGAGGTGACCACGGCGAGCAGCGAAGGACGGGCGTCCCTCAGTGTCCGCAACACCGGGCCGGTCATCGCGGCGGACCAGGTGTCGACGCTGCTGCGACCGTTCCAGCGGCTCGGGGTCGAGCGGACGTCGACCGGCGAGGGACACGGGCTGGGGCTGACCATCGTCCAGTCGATCGCGAGCGCCCATGGAGCTCAGCTCCTCGCCACGGCTCGGCCCGACGGCGGCCTCGACGTCGACGTCGTCTTCCCCCCGACCTAGGCCGGGCAGCAGGACCGCCGTGCCCTCGACGCCGGGACCGCTGCGGAGGGCGGCCTACCGCCGCCCGCGCGGGTAGTCCGCGAGGTAGTGCTGGTCCTCGGCCTCCGCCGCGTAGAACGGGCCGGCGCAGCTGATCCGGGTCACGATCCTTCCGGGAAAGACGCCGGCAGCCTCCAGGTCCGCAACGGACCTCTCGGCGACCTCGCGCTGGTCCTCGGTCAGGTAGAAGATCTCGGAGCGGTAGTCCGAGCCGACGGCGTCCTGGTCCAGGTCGGCTCGATGGATCCGGAGGAAGAAGTCGACGAGCTCCCGGTAGGTGGTCCGCTGCCGGTCGAAGACGACCTCGACGGCCTCGGCGTGGCCCGGATGGTCGTCCTCGGTGGGATCGGCGTTCTCCCCGCCGGTGTAGCCGACCCGGGTTCGGAGCACGCCGGCACGATGACGCAGGAGCTCCTGGGCCGGCCAGAAGCAGCCGCCCGCAAGGATCGCGGTCTCGGTGGTCTCGCTCATCGTGGCGGCTCCGGCGTGTCGCTCGTGCACTCCGCGGGTCGGTTCCCAGGATGTCGGCAGCGCGGGCGCGACGGCAATGGGTCGAACGTCCAGCATGCTCCCAGGGCGCACGTGATCGCCGAGCGGCGCCCGGACCCAGCGGTACATGCGCCGGCACGAGCCCTCAAACTCTCATCACCGCAACGGTTCCACCGATCAGGCGCCCGGCTCCGGGAGGGCTAGGCTCGAGGCGTCGAGCCGTGGACCGACGAACGGGCAGAACCCGGCATCCGGCCCGCCTCAACGGAAGGACCACCATGCAGACAACCGTCCTCGGTCTGGGGAACATGGGCCGGGCCATCGCGGCCCGCGTGCTGGGCGGCGGCCACCGGCTGACCGTCTGGAACCGCTCCTCGGGGCGGGCCGGTGAGCTGGTCGACCAGGGGGCGGTCGAGGCCCGTTCGGTCGAGCAGGCGGTGGCCGGTGCCGAGGCGGTCATCACCTCGCTGAGCGGGGACGACGCGGTACGGGAGGTGCTGCTGCCTCGGGGACGCGCCCGGTCCGAGCTCACGGGCACCGTGATCGACTTCAGCACCGTCTCGCCGGGCCTGTCCGGCTCGCTGGCCGAGCAGTACGCCGACCGGTTCGTGGCCTGCCCGATCGCCGGGGCCCCCGCGCTCATGCGGGCCGGTCACGCCCTGCTCCTCGTCGCCGGGAGCGAGCCCGCCACGAGCGCCGTCGCCGGCCTGTTGCGCGACATCAGCGACAAGCGGTACGACATCGGCCCGGAGGTCGAGCGCGCGGCCCAGGCCAAGCTGCTCAACAACTACCTGCTGCTGGGAGGGGCCGCACTCCTCGCCGACGCCGTGGCCGCCGCCCAGCGAGCCGGGCTGCCCGACGACGCCCTGACCGACCTGCTGGCCCACCTCCCGGTGATCCCGGTCGCGCTGACCCAGCGGATCCCGGCGTTCGTGGGCGCAGAGCATCCCGCGCAGTTCACCGTCGACCTGGCCCGCAAGGACCTGGGCCTGTTCGTCGACACGTTCCCGCGCAGCCCGGGCACGGACGCACTGCCGTCGGTGATCCGCTCGGCCTTCGACCGGGCCGCGAGCAACGGCCTCGGCGAGGACGACATCACCGCCGTGGTGGAGACCCTGCGCTGACCAGGGCGCGCGCAGAGCGGCATCAGGCCGGTTCGCCCTCAGCCCCCGAACGGCGCGGACGGCCTTTCGATCCGCACCCAGTCGATGTCGCCGCTGAAGTAGTCACAGGTGGTCGTGGCCCGCTGCGGGTCGCAGCGCTCCTTGCCGCCGATCGACAACGGCCACTTGTTGTCGATGTTGCCGATGCTGCCCTGGATGCAGTGGCTCATCGCCCGCGGCGTGCCCTCGTCCAGATACAGACAGACCGAGTTGGCATTCCGCTCGCAGCGCACCGTGTGCCACTTGCCGTCATTGACCTTGGCGGCAGCCGGAGGCTTGTCCCCGAAGTCGGTGGCCTTCGTGTTGTAGTTCAGGTCCCGGTAGTGACACCGGGGTCCGCCGTTGTGGATCACGACCTTCCAGTAGCCACCGGCGTCCTGGGACTGGCCCTTCTGCAGGATGTTCGGCTGCGAGAGGGTGGTGCGGAACCGCACGATCACCGAGTAGGTGCCGGTGCCCGGATCCAGCAGGGGGTTGTCGTTCACGAGCACCAGTCGTTCGCGGTTCTGCACGTTCTCCGGACCGGTGAAGTGGTAGCCCGTGCCGCCGTCACCGGTCGGCCAGTTCACTTTCACACTGGTGCCGATGTACCCGTTGAGACCATGGCCCGACGTGTCGGTCATCGTCGGGCGGCTGGTCTCGTTCATCGGCCAGTTGCCGATCACCGACGCCGTGTACGCGGGCGCGGCGGCCGGCCGGCTCACCGCAGCTCCGGCGGAGGCCGGATGTTGCTCGCCGGCTGCGGCCGGGCCGCCCACCAGCACCGCGGACGCAACGACCGCCAGGCCGAACGCAGCAGCCAACCACCGTGTACGCATGTGGATCACCCCAGGGCCCCGGGCGGATTCGAAATGCCTTTGAGGACGCTTCTGCTTCACGGCCGCCGTCACGCTACTGCGCAATTCCTGC
This sequence comes from uncultured Actinomycetota bacterium, assembly GCA_963743975.1. Lineage (GTDB taxonomy): Bacteria > Actinomycetota > Actinomycetes > Actinomycetales > CAVURS01 > CAVURS01. The sequence goes on along the minus strand of CAVURS010000003.1, from coordinate 174,590 downwards.
ATCCCACCAGAATCCTTTTCCGGGGCGATTTCCCCGAATAGGACATTCAGCGCGCGGCAGCAGCGCGGATGCGGAGGACTGCGGGTGGTGGCACCGTGGGTGGGGTCATCCACGGGAGGCGCACGTGATCTGGTTCGCAGTCGTACTCGTCCTGGTGGTGCTGGCTGTCCTGATGACGTTGTTCTACCGACACGCTCAGCAGGTGGACGGCGAGGTGGCCGACGCCGAAGGACACCCGACCACACCGATGTTCGGCGGCGTCACCCGCCGGATCCGCCGCAACAGCACCAACTGAGAGAGCGACAGCCGGAAGGAGTGCCGTGCGCGGGTTACACGGGGCCTGGTGGTTCGTCGGCCTGCTGATCCTGGTCGTCATCGGCGTCGCGGCCCGGATGATCGCGGGCCGACGCGACCGCTAGACCGGTACGTACTGCAGCGCCACCGCGCCCGACGCGAACTCTTGACGGCCGACAAGCGTCAGGTCGAGGCGATCGGACATCCCGGCGAACAGCGTGCGCCCGTGACCGGCCACGCGCGGGTGGACGACGAACTCGTACTCGTCGATGAGTCCCAGCTCGGCCAGCGCCATCGGCAGCTGCACCCCACCGACGAACAGCCCCTTGACCGACTGCTGCTTGAGCTGCCGGACGGCCGGACCCAGCTCTCCGCGCAGGAGCTCGGCGTTCCAGTCCACGTGATCCAGGGTGCTCGACACGACGTACTTCCTGGCCGGGTCGATCGTCCGGGCGAAGGGCTCCATCCAGGCCGGCCGGCCCGCCGCGGCGACCGAGGACGCCCAGGCCGCTTCCATCATCTGGTAGGTCACCCGGCCGAACAGGAGCGCGTCGGCCCGCTGCAGGTTCTCGACGGCGTGCCGGTGCAGCTCCTCGTCCGGCGCCATGGCCCGGTGGTCGCAGCAGCCGTCCAGCGTGACGTTGATGGAGTACCGCAGAGGTCCCATCCCCGGAGGCTACCCACGACGTCAGCGGCGGCGGCCCCCCGTCACGAAGCTGCCGACGGCCATCGCGACGAGGGCGCCCGCAGCCATCGCGGCGTGCCGCCACATCGAGCCCAGGTCGCGCGTGGTGACCACCGGGTCCGGCGGCAGGCCGTAGACCTCGGGCTCGTCCAGCAGCAGGAAGAACGCGCCGTCGCCACCGACGCCGTCGTTCGGGTCGTGGCCGTACAGCCGGGCTGAGGTCTCGCCGTCGGCGTGCAGCTTCTCGACGCGGGCGTTCGCCCGCTCCCGCAGCTCGTCGAGATCGCCGAACTGGATGGACTGCGTGGGGCAGGCCTTGGCGCAGGCCGGCTCGAGCCCGGCCCCGAGCCGGTCGTAGCACATCGTGCACTTGAAGACCCGGCCGTCCTCCTCGCGCTTGTCGATCACGCCGTACGGGCAGGCCGACACGCAGTACCCGCAGCCGTTGCAGACGTCCTGCTGTACGACGACCGTGCCGAACTCGGTGCGGATCAAGGCCCCCGTGGGGCAGACGTCGAGGCAGGCGGCGTGGGTGCAGTGCTTGCAGACGTCGGAGGCCATCAGCCACCGGGCTCGGCCCGACGGGTCGGGCATCGTCCGCTCCTGCTCGACGAACGCGACGTGCCGCCAGCTGTTCGCGCTGAGCTCGGTCGTGTTGTCGAAGGACATGCCCTTCAGCGACAGCGGCTTGCTCGGGACGTGGTTCCACTCCTTGCAGGCCACCTCGCAGGCCTTGCAGCCGATGCACACGCTGGTGTCGGTGAAGAAGCCCTTGCGCGGCGGCGGGTCGGTGTGACCGGCGTCGGCCGCGACGGCGGCTTCGGGCCCGGAGAGCACGTTGCCCAGGAAGACCTTCATCAGACCTCCGTTCCCGTGCGCTCGTCGACCCCTGCGGCGACCCGCACCTCCTCGACCAGGCGGCGCACGCCCGCACCGGTCGGCTTGCGCCCGGGCCTGATGTCGACGGTCAACGCCTTGTCCTCCTGGATGTGCGCGGTCGGGTCGAGGCTCACCGCCGTGAGCTCGTTGGCGGAGTCACCGCGGGTCAGGCCGTTCGGCCCCCAGTGGAACGGCATGCCGATCTGGTGCACGGTGCGACCGCCCACGGTCAGCGGCGTCAGCCGCCGGGTCACCATCACCCGGGCCTCGATGGCGTTGCGGGCACGTGATGACCGTCGCCCACCCGCCGTGCTCCAGACCTCGGAGCTCGGCCAGCTCGGGCGAGACCTCGCAGAAGAACTCGGGCTGCAGCTCCGCGAGGTACGGCGTCCACCGCGTCATGCCTCCGGCCGTGAAGTGCTCGGTGAGCCGGTACGTCGTCAGCACGAACGGGTACGCGTCCGCCCCCGGCGTGCCGGGCGTCGGGTGGTACATGTTCTCGGCCCGGGCCATCACCTCGCGGGCCGGGTTGCGCTGCTGTCGGGGGTAGAGGGCGTTGGTCACCGGCGAGTCCTGCGGCTCGTAGTGCGTCGGCATCGGGCCGTCCACGACACCGGCCGGTGCGTAGAGCCAGCCCCGCCCGTCGGCCTGCATGATGAACGGCTCGGTGCCGGACAGGCCCTCGGGTCCGGTCGCGTCGTCGGGCGGCTGGTAGTCCGGGCGCTTGTCCGGGACGAAGTCGGGCACGTCCTCGCCCGTCCACGTGCCCTGCTCCTCGTCCCACCAGACCAGCGACTTCCGCTCGCTCCACGGCCGCCCCTCCGGGTCCGCGGACGCGCGGTTGTAGAGGATGTGCCGGTTGGCCGGCCAGGCCCAGCCCCACTCCAGGCCGAGCCAGTTCTGCTCGGTGTGCGGGCGGCGCCGGGCCGACTGGTTCTCGCCGTCGCCGTAGACGCCGCAGTAGATCCAGCACCCGCACGACGTCGAGCCGTCGTCCTTGAGCTCGGTGTACGCCGTCAGCAGCCGGCCGTCGGGTCCACGGCCGTTGATCTGCCGGAGCACCTCGTCGGCACTCGGCTCGTCGAGCGGGCCGGAGGTCGGCAGGTCCCACTGCACGTGCTGCACCGGGAGGTCGCGCGGGTCGGTCGAGTCGGCCAGCCGCTCCCGGACCAGGCGGCCCAGGTGGTAGGTGAACCACAGGTCGCTGCGCGCGTCACCCCCGGGCTCGACGGCGGCGTGGTGCCACTGCACCAGGCGGTTGGTGTTCGTGAACGTCCCGTCCTTCTCGGTGTGCGCCGCCGCGGGGAAGAAGAAGACCTCGGTGCCGATGTCCTCGGTCTTCAGCTCCCCGCTGCGGATCTCCGGCCCGTCCTTCCACCACGTGGCGCTCTCGATCAGGGAGAAGTCGCGGACGACGAGCCAGTCCAGCTTGGCCATGCCGAGCCGCTGCATGCGGGCGTTGGCCGAGCCGACCGCCGGGTTCTCGCCGTACAGGAAGTAGCCCTTGCACTTCCCCTCGAGCTGGGCCACGACGGTCTGGTACGTCCCGTGCGCCCCGGTCAGCCGGGGCAGGTAGTCGAAGCAGAACTGGTTGTCCGCCCGCGCGTGGTCGCCCCAGTACGACTTCATCAGGCTGATCGTGTACGCCGGCATGTTGGCCCAGAAGCCGCGCTGCGAGGTCTCGGCCCGCAGGTAGGACTCCAGGTCGTCGTGCGCGTGCGCGTGCGGCATCGGGAGGTAGCCCGGCAGGAGGTCGAACAGCGTCGGGATGTCGCTCGAGCCCTGGATGCTGGCGTGGCCGCGCAGAGCCATGATGCCGCCGCCGCGCCGACCGATGTTGCCGAGCAACAACTGAAGCACCGAGGCGGCCCGGATGTTCTGCGCACCGATCGTGTGCTGGGTCCAGCCGACGGCGTACGCGAACGCCGTGGTCCGGTCCCGGCCCGAGTTGGAGGTGATCGCCTCGGCCACCCGCAGGAACGACTCCTTCGGGATGCCGCAGACCTCCTCGACCATCTCCGGGGTGTACCGCTCGTAGTGCCGGCGAAGGGTCTGCCAGACCGTTCGCGGGTGCTGGAGGGTCTCGTCGCGGTGCGGGGCTCCGACCAGCGCCGGGCCCCCCGAGCCGTGCGACTCACCGTGGGCCGACTTGGACACCGAGGCGCCCTCGTCGCTCATCCGCTCGTACTGCTCGTCCCGGTCCCCGGACGCGGCCGGGACGTTCATCCCCTCGTACTGCCAGCTCGCGTGGTCGTAGTGGTGGGTGTCGCCGTTGAAGCCGGAGAAGAGGCCGTCCAGGTCCTCGGTGTCCCGGAAGTCCTCGGACAGGATCGTCGAGGCGTTGGTGTACGCCAGGACGTACTCCCGGAAGTCCAGCTCGTTCTCCATCACGTAGCGGATCAGCGCACCCAGGAACGCGATGTCCGTGCCGGTGCGCAGCGGCAGGTAGATGTCGGCGAGCGCGCTGGTCCGGCTGTACCGCGGGTCGACGTGGATGATCGTCGCGCCGCGCAGCTTGGCCTCCATGACCCACTGGAACCCCACCGGGTGCGCCTCGGCGAAGTTGGACCCCTCGATCACGATGCAGTCGGCGTGCTGGAGGTCCTGCAGCGAGGTCGTGGACCCGCCGCGCCCGAACGACGTGCCCAGGCCGACGACCGTCGAGCTGTGGCAGACGCGGGCCTGGTTCTCGACCTGGACCACGCCGAGCGCCGTGAAGAACTTCTTGATCAGGAAGTTCTCCTCGTTGTCCAGGGTGGCGCCGCCGAGGCTGGCGATGCCCATCGTCCGGTTCAGCCGGACACCGTCCTCGTCCTCGGCCTGCCAGGTCGCGGCCCGCGTCGCCACGACCCGGTCGGCCACCATGTTCAACGCCTCGTCCAGCCCGATCCGCTGCCAGTCGCTCGCGTGCGGCGGGCGGTAGAGGACCTCGTGCTCCCGGGACTCCCCGGTCGTGAGCTGGAGGGTGGCCGAGCCCTTCGGGCACAGGCGGCCGCGGCTGATCGGCGAGCCGGGGTCGCCCTCGATCTGGACGACCTTCTCGTCCTTGACGTAGACCCGCTGTCCGCACCCGACGGCGCAATAGGGACAGATCGAGCCCACCACGCGGTCGGCCGTCTCGGTGCGGGCGGTCAGCTCCCGGGTCGCCGGCGAGTAGGCCGCGTCCCCCCGCCCGAGGGGATCGCGCCCCGTGATCTGGCGGATCACCGGCCACCCGCCGAGCCGACTGACAAGGGTCATCGTCACTCCGTTCCCGGGGTCACCCACGGCGGTGCCGCCACGCGCGATCGACGCTACGCGGAGCTGCTGCCCGGCGCAGGTCGAGGGTCAGTCGCGGGTCAGGATCGCGCACGGGGCGCCCTCCGTGGCCCGGGCCGGCCGCGACGTACTGTGTCGTGGCGTGAAGGTCGCCGTGCTGTCCGACACCCACGCACCGCGGTTCTGGAAGCAGTGTCCCGACGCGGTCGCCGAGCGGCTGCGGGACGTCGACCTGATCCTGCACGCCGGTGACGTCTGCACCCGGTCGGTGCTGGAGGAGCTGGCGACCTACGCACCGGTGCTCGCCGTGCTCGGCAACAACGACGGCCCGGACGTCGAGGCCTGGGGAGCGCCGCCGGTGCTCCAGACCGAGCTGGCCGGGGTGCGCGTCGCCATGCTGCACGACAGCGGGCCGGCCGCCGGCCGGGCGGCCCGGCTGCGCGGCCGCTTCCCCGACGCGGCGCTCGTCGTCTTCGGCCACTCGCACATCCCCTGGGACGTGACCGTCGACGGTCAGCGCGCGTTCAACCCCGGTTCGCCCACCGACCGCCGGCGACAGCCGCGCGGGACGATGGGCCTGCTCGTCCTCGACGCCGGCGTGATCCGGACGGCCGAGATCGTCCCGGTGACGCCGGAGGCCGGCCGACGACCGGGCTCTTGACATTAGATTATAACTTTGTAGTCTTCGCGGGTGCTGACGATCCCGGCGACCCGTGACCGGCTGGCCGGCGCTGTGCACCGGCACAGCCCGATGCCGCTGCACCACCAGATCAAAGTCGCTGTGCTGCAAGGGATCGAGCAGGGCTGGCTGCGGCCGGGAGACCAGCTCCCCCGCGAACGCGAGCTGGCCGAGGCGCTCGGGGTGAGCCTCGCGCCCGTCCGTCAAGCCATGGTCGACCTGACCAAGGAGGGGTACGTCGACCGGACGCGCGGCAAGGGCACCTTCGTCCGCGAGCGCAAGCTGGTCGAGAAGATCCAGATCCTCGGCAGCTTCCACGCGTCGATGGAGCGCCAGGGCCTGTCCCCCGTCGTCACCGTGCTGACCGATGCGGTCGAGCGCGCACCCGAGGACGTCGCGACCGCCCTGCAGCTGCGCGGCCGTGACGCCTGGCACCTGCGCCGGCTGGCGATGCTGGACGACGCGCCGCTCGCCCTGCTCAGCGCCTGGCTCCCGTCGCGGCTGGCCCGCGGGATGTCCGGTCGCGACCTCGGCACCGGTTCGCTGTACGACGCGCTCGCCGAGGTGCACGGCATCGAGATGACCTCGGCGGACAACCTGGTCGAGGTCGGCCGGGCCGGTCTCGAGGACGCCGAGCTGCTCGGCCTGACCCCGGGATCACCGGTGCTCCGGGTCGTCGGCATCACCCGCAGCCAGGAAGAGCGCCCGGTCGAGTACTCCGACGTCCTGTACCGCCCCGAGCACTTCCGGTTCGCCATCGAGAGCCGCACCGAAGCCCGGTAGGCCCGACCCCACACCACTCACCCTGCAATGACGCTGGAGGAGAAATGGCTAGCGACGTATCGATGCCGTCCGACTTCGCGGAAGGCGGCCAGCTGTTCGTCCGGAACGCCACCGGCCTGGTCCGGGAGGTGTCCAAGTGGGACGCCCTGATCATGAACAGCCTGGGGATGAACGTCGCTCTCGGCGCGGTGTTCCTGCTCCTCCAGGCGCCGGGCAACTTCCCGGGCGGCAACATGCTGCTCGCCATCGTCATCGGGACGCTGGTGATGGCCTTCACGCTGCTCTGGGTCTACGCGGAGTTCTCGGCCGCGATGCCGCGGTCCGGCGGTGACTACGTCTTCGTCAGCCGGGCCCTCCACCCGATCGTGGGCTGGCTGCTGTCGTTCAGCCAGGGCATGTGGCTGATCTTCTTCTGGATCGGCTTCAACGCGTGGTTCGCGCTGACCTTCGCCGTGCCGGTCACGTTCACGACGATCGGCGCGGTCACCGGGCACACGGGCTTCATCGACGCCAGCAACTCGCTGCTGGCCCAGCACACGGTCCTCGGCATCACCACGCAGTGGTGGGTGATCCTGTTCGGAGCGCTGCTGACGTTCGGCTTCTGCGCCGTGCTGATCTACGGGTCGCAGTCCTACTGGCGGCTGCAGAAGTGGCTGTTCGGCCTGGCCGGCCTGTGCCTGCTGCTCGTCGCCGGCCTGCTGCTCTTCCGCGGCGGGGACATCGCCCAGCACTGGGACAGGTTCGCCAGCGCCAACAAGGGCCTGGCCTACGAGAACATCGTGAGCACGGCGAAGTCGGCCGGGTTCGCCGGGACGAAGGGCTTCAGCCTGACGGCCACGATCCTGATGCTGCCGTGGGTGTTCTTCGTCGTGGGCTACGCCCAGGGCTCCGCGCAGATCGGCGGAGAGGTCAAGCGGGCCAGCCGCACGCAGTACTTCGCGATGGTCGGCGGCGTCCTCATCAACGGCCTCGTGCTCGCGCTGATCGTGCTGCTCTACCAGCACACGGTCGGCAGCACCTGGGGCTCGAGCCTGTCGTACCTGAACAACACCGCACCGGACAAGCTGGGCCTTCCCGGTGGGCTGCCGCCCAGCATCGTCCTGATGGGCAGCATGCTCACCGGCAGCGTGCCGCTGCTGCTGCTGATCGGCGTCGGCTTCATCCTCTGGGCCCTCATGGGCACGCCGTTGTCGACCCTGCAGGCCACGCGCTACATGCTGGCCTGGTCCCTCGACCGCACCGCGCCGAAGCAGCTGGGCGAGGTCAACGACCGGTACCACACACCGGTCAAGGCCATCCTCCTCTGCGGCGTCACCGGCGTGGTTGCGCTGATCGCCCTCGTCCGCATCCCGCAGGCCAGCCTGCTCGGTGCCTTGCTCGCCCAGATCGTCGCCTTCATCGTGGTGAGCATCGCGGGGATCGTGTTCCCCTACCGTCTCCCGCAGATCTGGGAGGGCGGCGGCGCGCGGCGGATCCTCGGCGTGCCGGCCGTCACGCTCGCCGGCATCGGAGGGGTCATCGCGCTGGGTGGCCTGATGATCATGTTCATCGCCAACAACACCGTCAACGCCACCTTCGCGGTCACCCGCGGCATCTCGCTGAAGTTCATGGTCGGCGTCGTCGTGGTCGGCGCGATCTGGTACGCCGTGGCCTGGAGCCTCAACCGGCGCCGCGGCGTCGACCTCGCGCTGGCCTACCGTGAGATCCCCCCGGAGTGAGCCGTTGACTTCCACCACCGCACGGGCCGCGTCGTCGTCGTCGGGAACCTGACGATCGACGACGTGGTCCAGCCCGACGGCCGTACGGCGATGGGCACACTCGGCGGCAACACCGTGCACTCCGCGTCCGCCGCTCTGGCCTGCGGGGCCGCCGTCGCCGTCGTGACCCGCAAGGGTGAGGACTTCGCACCCGAGGCGCTGGACGCGCTGGCCGCGGCCGGTGCCGACGTGTCAGGCGTCGTCGCGACGGACGGGCCGACCGTCCGCAACTGGGTCGTCTACGAGGAGGACGGCCGGCGGCGGTGGATCTACCGCACCCCCGAAGGCCGGTCGGCCGAGGTGGCGCCGCAGCCGCAGGACCTGACGCCCGCGGTCCTGCAGGGTGCGGCGGTCGTGCACGTGGCCGCCATGCCCCTGCGCAATGCCGAGCAGGTCGTCGCGGCGGTCCGGGCGCTCGCACCGCAGGCCCGGATCACCCTGGACACCCACGAGGACTGGGTCGCGCCCGTGCGGGACCGGCTGCTCGCCCTGGCCTCGGCCGTGGACCTGTTCGAGCCCAGCCTGGAGGAGCTGCAGGAGCTCACCGTCGACCCGGACGGCCGAGGACGGCCTGCGGGCGCTGGCCGAGGCCGGCCTGACCGCCGCGGTCGTCAAGGCCGGTGCCGACGGGGCGTACCTGCTCGAGGGCGGCCGCATCCACCACGTCCCCGCGCCGGCCACCGACCCGGTCGACACCACGGGTGCCGGTGACACCTTCTGCGGCGGCGTCGCGGCCGCCCTCGCCACGGGATCGGAGCTGCTGGCGGCGACCGCGCTCGGGGTGGCCGCCGCCGGCGTGGCGATCCGGTCCTCCGGCAGCCTGCGCCTGCTCGGCCCCGGCGTCGACCGGGCGGCGATTCGCCGGGAGGCGGCCGAGCTGGCCGGCCGGGCCACCTCGATGCCGGCCACGCCCCCCACCGGTGCACCGGCCACGACGGCCACCGAACGGCCCGACGACGACGCGGACGGCTACCAGATCGAGGTGATGCGCCGTGAGATCGCGATGATCCCCGACGTCGTGGCTGACGCGGTCGCGGACTCGGGCGGCCACCTGACGGCCCTGGCCAAATCCCTTGTCGCGCAGGAGATCTCACACCTCTGGCTGACCGGCTGCGGCGACAGTGCGTTCGCCGGTCAGGCCGCCGCACTCGCGTTCCTGCGGCACACGGGCCTGACGCCGCACCCGGTGCACGCGCTCGACCTCGCGCGGTACGACGTGCGCTACCTCCCGCCGCGCAGCGCCGTGCTGGGCGTGTCGTTCTCCGGCAAGGTCGGCCGGACGACCGAGGCCATCGTGCAGAGCCGCCGGTTCGGGCACCCGACGTACGCGCTGACGAACGACCCGGCCGGCCAGATGGGTCAGGCCAGCGAGGTGGTCGTCCCGCTGGACGTCACCACGCTCGGCTTCTCGCCCGGCACCTCGACGTACGTCGCGATGCTGGGCAACCTGCTGCGGCTGGCGGCCGCGCTCGCCGAGCTGACCCAGGGCGACGACACGCTGCGGCGCCAGCTCGACGAGCTGCCCGAGCGGGTGCAGCAGACCCTGGACGCCGCCGCGGACCCGGCGGTGGCCGCGGCCGAGCGCCTCGTCGGGCGCCCCTGGGTCACGTTCCTGGGCGCCGGGCCGAACGAGGCGACGGCGCGTTTCGGTGCGGCCAAGCTGTTCGAGGGGCCGCAGCAGCTGGGGGTGTCGACCAACCTCGAGGAATGGGCCCACGAGGAGTACTTCGTCACCACTGCGGGCACCGCGGTGGTGCTCGTGAACCCGACCGGTGCCGCGCACGACCGCGGGCTGGAGATCCTGTCCGAGCTGCGTTTCGTGGGCGCCGACGCCGTGGTGGTCACGGACGGGCCACTGCCCGAGGGGGACGGCGGCAGCGTGCTGCACCTCCCGCTCGGCGCGGGCGTGGCCGAGGAGCTGTCGCCCGTCACCGCCTCGCTCCCCCTGGCCCTCATGGGCTTCCACCTGGCCCGGCTCGCCGGCAAGCAGTCGTACAACTTCCCCGACGAGGCGAGCCGGGCCGAGCACTACGACACGATCCACCGGGCGACGATCGGCGAGCCGGCATGAGCGAGCAGCAGGTGCCGAACCCGGACGTGATCGCCGAGGCCCGTCGGGTCGTGGCCGGAGCCGAACGGGCCGGGGTCCACGCCCGCGTGCTCGGCGGCGTGGGCGTCGCGCTGCACGAGCACGGCCCGGTGCCGCCCGGTCTCCAGCGGACGTACGGCGACATCGACATCGTGGTGCCGGCCAAGTCGACCCGGGCGACGGCGGCCGCCCTCGACGGCCTGGGGTACGTCGCCAACGAGCGGTTCAACGCCGTCCACGGGGCCCGGCGGATGCTGTTCTACGACACGGCCAACGGGCGGCAGCTCGACGTCTTCGTCGGTGTCTTCGCCATGTGCCACGAGCTGGACCTCGGCCGGCGGCTGTCCGAGCACCCCCTCTCGCTCGACGCCGCCGACCTGCTGCTCACCAAGCTGCAGATCGCCGAGATCAACCACAAGGACCTGGTCGACGGCGTCCGGCTGGTGCTGAGCCACGAGCTGTCGACCGATGCCGCAGCGGGCCGAGCCGACCACGCGGGCGAGCCGTCGGTGCCGGACCGGCTGTCGGTGCCGCGGCTGACCACCGTCACCAGCGCCGACTGGGGCTGGTACACGACGTTCACCGACAACCTCGACCGGCTGCCGGGGACGGCGACGGAGCTCCTGGACGGCGCCGGCGCAGCCGTGGTCACGGACCGCGTCGGCCGGCTGCGCAGCGCGCTGGACCAGTCCTCGAAGTCCATCCGCTGGCGGGCTCGCAGCGTGGTGGGCCGCAAGACCCCCTGGTACGAGCTCCCGGAAGAAGTGAACAGAGGTGCGGTGCGGTGAAGGACGCCAAGGTCTTCTTCGCGACGGACATCCACGGCTCGGACGTCTGCCTGCGCAAGTTCCTCAACGCCGGGAGGTTCTACGGCGTCGACGCAGTCGTGATGGGCGGTGACATCACCGGCAAGATGATCGTGCCCGTCGTCGAGGACTCCCCGGGCAGCTACTCCGCGCACCTGTTCGGACGGCAGCGGACCGTCGACGCAGACGGCCTGCCCGGCCTGAACAAGTTCATCGCCGACGCCGGCTTCTACGCGCATCCGATGAGCCCGGACGAGCTGCAGGCCCTCCGGGACGACCCGAGCGCCGTCGACGAGCTGTTCCGCACGCTGATGAACGAGACGATGAGCCGCTGGATCGACATGGCCGAGGACCGCCTGGCCGGCACGGGCATCCAGTGCATCTTCGCCCCGGGGAACGACGACCCGCTGTTCATCGACGACCTGCTGTCGAGCAGCGCGTCGGTGATCAACCCCGACCGGCGCGTGGTCGAGCTCCCCGGCGGCTTCTCGATGGTGTCGGTGGGCTACTCCAACCGCACGCCGTGGGCGTCACCGCGCGAGCTGGACGAAGCCGACCTGCGGGCGATGATCGACGACGAGGTGGCCAAGCTCGACGATCCGGGCCGCGCGGTGTTCAACCTCCACGTCCCGCCCGTCGACACGCCGATCGACCAGGCGATGGCGCTGGACGAGGACTTCCGTCCGGTGGTCAAGGGCGGCTCCCCGGTCATCACCGGGGTCGGCAGCTCGGCGGTCCGCGACGCCATCGCGGCGTACCAGCCGATGCTCACCCTGCACGGCCACATCCACGAGTCCCGCGGCGAGGCCCGCATCGGCCGCACCCTCGCCCTGAACCCGGGCAGCGAGTACAGCGAGGGCGTCCTGCGCGGGGTCATCGTCACGTTCTCCTCGCGAAAGGGCGTCCGTGGCTACCAGCTCGTCGCCGGCTGACCGCACCGGCACCGCGCCCGTCGCGGTCGAGGTCGCGGTCATCGGCTCGGCCCGGATCGGTCCCGAGGACGGCCGGTACGCCGACGCGGTGCGCCTCGGCGCGGCCCTCGCCGGTGCGGGGTGGACCGTCGTGACCGGCGGGTACGGCGGCCTGATGGGGGCCGCCGCATCGGGCGCGGCCGGCGCGGGTGGCCACACGGTCGGCCTGCCCATGCGGGCCTGGGACCACCTGACCCCGCACGCCGACCACGCCGAGCTGCGGTGGAGCGCGGACTACGCCGAGCGGATGCGCCACCTGCTCGGGGCGACGGCCGTCGTCGCGCTGCCCGGTGGCGTCGGGACGCTCGCCGAGGCCAGCGCGGTGTGGGCGGCCGTGCAGACCGAGCCGGGCGCCGCCTCGCTCGTGCTGGTCGGCGACGGCTGGCGGCGTCTCGTCGACGCCTTCGGCGCCGAGCTGGTCGTCGGGCCGGCCGACCTGGCGCTGGCGCACACGGTCGCGACGATCGATGACGTCGTCCCCGCCGTGCGGGGGCTGCTCGACCGGCCGGACGCCCAGCTCCGGGCGCACGGCTGAGGCCGCGCGGTCAGCCCCGGACGGCGCGCCGGTTGTTCCCCCCGACCCGCATCCAGATCAGCAGCACGATGATCGCGCCGATGATCGATCCGATGATGCCGGAGGGCTGGAAGAACCCGCCGTTGCTGTCGTGGTGGAAGATCAGGTAGCCCAGGAAGCCGCCGACGAACGACCCCACGATCCCCAGGACGATCGTCATGAGGATGGACATCTCCTGCTTGCCGGGAACGATCAGCCGGGCCAGGGCCCCCGCGATCAGGCCGATGACGATGAGGCTGATGATCAGGCCGACCATGGCGCACCCCTCTCCACTAGGTATGGGTCTCGATCCTGAGGGACGCCCGCCGTTCCCGCATCTCGGCCTCGTCGGGGCGCCGGAAACCGGCCGACGGGGTGTAATGGTCGGCGGCCATCGGTGGGAGGACGACGCGTGTCGGAGCGCTGGTACAAGGAAGCGGTCATCTACTGCGTCGAGGTGGACTGCTTCCAGGACTCGAACGGCGACGGCTGTGGCGACCTCCCTGGGCTGACCTCCCGGCTGGACTACCTGGCCCGGCTCGGGGTCACCTGCCTGTGGCTGAACCCGATCCACCCCTCGCCCCAGCGCGACGGCGGCTACGACGTGAGCGACTACTACGGGGTCGACGAGCGCCTCGGGTCGCTGGGCGACTTCGTGGAGCTGGCCACGCAGGCCCGCTCGCGCGGCATGCGGGTCCTCATCGACCTCGTCGTCAACCACACCTCGGACCAGCATCCGTGGTTCCAGTCGGCCCGCAGCGACCCGGCCTCGCCCTACCGCGACTGGTACGTGTGGAGCGCCCAGGAGCCGCCGGATCGGACGCAGGGCATCGTCTTCCCCGGAGAGCAGACCGAGACCTGGACGTACGACAGCACGGCCGGCGAGTGGTACTTCCACCGCTTCTACGACTTCCAGCCCGACCTGAACTGGACGAACCCCGCGGTCCGGGCCGAGATCCGCAAGGTCATGGCCTTCTGGCTGCAGCTCGGTGCCTCGGGCTTCCGGATCGACGCCGCGCCGTTCGTCCTCGAGCAGATCGCCCCGGGCAAGGAGGACGGGCCGCTGGACTTCACCATCCTCGAGCAGTGGCGCGAGGACGTGCAGTGGCGCGAGGGCCAGGCCGTCCTGCTCTGCGAGGCCAACGTGTCCTCCGATGACCTGCCGAAGTACTGCGCGGCGGTGGAGGGCGGCCCGAACGACCGGGCCCACATGCTCTTCGCGTTCGCCCTCAACGCCAAGCTCTGGCTGGCCCTGGCCCGCGCGGACGCCGAGCCGCTGGTCGAGGCGCTCTCGGCCATGCCGCGCATCGCGGCCCTGGCCCAGTGGGCGACGTTCCTGCGCAACCACGACGAGCTCGACCTGAGCAAGCTGACCGCGGAGCAGCGCGGCGACGTCATGCGTGCGTTCGCCCCGCGCGCCGACATGAGGGAGTTCGGCCGGGGCATCCGGCGCCGGCTGGCCCCGATGATGAAGGGCGACCGCCGGCGCATCGAGCTCGCCTACTCGCTGCAGTTCACGATGCCGGGCACGCCGGTCCTGCGGTACGGCGAGGAGATCGGCATGGGCGAGGACCTCAAGCTGCCCGGCCGGGACGCGATTCGCACGCCGATGCAGTGGAGCGCCGGTCGTTCCGGCGGGTTCTCGACCGCACCGCCGGAGGACCTGCTGCGCCCGGTGCAGTCCCGCGGCCCGTACGGCGCGCGCCAGACGAACGTGCAGACCCAGCGGGCCGACCCGGCCTCGTTGCTGCGGTGGTTCGAGGAGCTGATCCGCGTCCTGCGCGAGTGCCCCGAGATCGGCGTCGGCGACATCAGCGTCCCCGGCTGGGACCTCCCACGGTCCGTGCTCGCGCACCGCTTCGACGCCCCCGAGGGCTCGATCCTGTTGCTGCACAACCTCTCCGACACCCCGGTCAGCGTCGACCTGGGCCCGGTGGACGGCGGCGACGGGCCGTACGAGGTGTTCTGCGACCAGTCGTACGGCGCGCTGACCAGCCGGTTGGACGGCCTGCGGCTCGGTCCCTACGGCTACCGCTGGATCCGGCTGCGCCGCGGCTCCTGACCTGGCTCGGCGGCGTCAGGCCGCGACCGGCTCGGCCGCAGCGGGCACGCCGCTGCGCCGGGGACTCAGAGCGAGACCGATGCCCAGGGTGACCACGCTCAGTCCGGCGGCGACCGTCCAGGCGACCCGGAAGTCGGCGACCGAGCCGACCCTGACCCCGGCGCCGAGCAGGCTGACCAGCACGGCGACGCCGACCGTGGCCGAGATCTGCCGCAACGCGTTGACCAGCGCCGAACCGGTCGCGGCCCGCGCGGCGGGCAGTGACTGGACGCCCGCGGCGACCAGGGTTCCGAGTGCCAGGCCGACGCCGATGCCGCCGAGCACCATGCTGGGCAGCAGGTCGTGGACGTACGCCGCAGCGGGCGAGGCGAACACCGCCCGCCATCCCATCGCGGCCGCGAAGAGCACGCCGCCCGCCGCGACCAGGGGCCCGGGGCCGAACCGGCGGGCGGCGCCGGCGGACAGGATCGTGACGACGGGGACCAGCGCCGGCCCGGGGGCCAGCGCCAGGCCGGTCCGCACCGCCGACCAGCCCCACAGCTCCTGGCACCACAGCACGTTCGACAGCAGCATGATCGCGAAGGCGACGCCGAAGACGAACGTCCCGGCACCGGCCAACCCGAACCTCGGCAGCCGCAGCAGGTGCAGCTCCATCAGCGGTGATGCGTGACGCGAGGAGCGGATCGCGAACCAGAGGAAGGCGACGGCCGAGACCCCCAGCAGGCCGAGCGTGCGGCCGGACAGCCAGCCCCAGGACGGTGCCTGGACCAGCGCACCGGCCAGCGACGCCATGGCCACGGTGACGAGCAGCGCACCCAGCAGGTCCGGCAGCCGTCCGGTCTCCCGCGCCGCCGGGGCCGGCAGCACCCGCAGGCCCACGAGGACGGCGGCCAGCCCGATCGGCAGGTTGATCACGAAGACCCAGCGCCAGTCGACCTGGACGAGCAGGCCGCCCACGACCGGACCGGAGGCGGCGGCCAGTCCGCCGACCGCGGCCCAGCCCCGGGTCGCCGAGATCCGCCGATCGCTGGGCACGGTCGCCAGCAGGAGGGCCAGCGACGTCGGCAGCTGGGCCGCCGCACCGGCGGCCTGGACGACCCGGGCCACGATCAGCAGGCCCAGGCCGGGAGCTGCCGCGCACGCCGCCGAGGCGACGGTGAAGACCACGACCCCGGCGATGAAGACCGGCTTCTGGCCGATCCGGTCGCCGAGCCGTCCCATCACGATGAGCAACGCGGCCAGGGTGATCGCGTAGGCGTTGAGCACCCACGACAGGTCGGCGAGCGTCACGGCGTGGGCCGGCCCGGAGAACGCGTGGCCCAGCGACGGGAGTGCCACGTTGACCACCCACAGGTCGAGGTTGGTCATGAACACGGCGAGCACCACGACGACGGCCGCGGTCCGGCGCCTGCGGTTTGAGTCTCGAACTGGCATGCGCCGACCGTAGCCGAGTCAAGTTTGATAATCAAACCTTTGAGGAGATAGCCTGGTGCCGTGACGCACGAACGACAAGACCCGATGACCCTGCCCGGCCGGCCCTGCTCGGTGGCGGCGGCGCTGGAGCTGGTCGGTGACCGGTGGTCGCTGCTCGCCGTGCGCGAGGTGATGTTCGGCAACCACCGGTTCAACGAGATCGCTCGCAACACGGGCGCGCCGCGGGACCGACTGACCGCACGGCTGCGCGCGCTGGTCGACGCCGAGGTCCTCGAGCGGCGGCCGCTCAAGGACGACCCGCGGCACGAGGGCTACTTCCTCACCCGGTCCGGTCGCGACCTCGCCCCGGTCATCCGCGCCCTGCTGACCTGGGGTGACCGCTGGGCGGTCACGGCGCCGCCGATGCGGCTGACGCACCACGATCACCCGCTGGCCGCCGCCACGGTCTGCCGGACCTGCGGCGAGCCGGTCCGCGAGGCGAGCGTGGGGCGGGAGATGACTCCGGCCGGGTGGACCCTCGCCGGGCCGACGCCCGAGGACCTGACGCCTACGCGACCGCGGCGTCGAGACCGGCGGCGTCGAGGCCAGCCGTGCCGTCGCTGCCCCACCCGGAGATCAGCTCGGCGGCCACCGTGAACCAGGTCTTCATCCGGACCCCGGCGTCGGCCAGCATGCCCGCCACGGGCTCGCGGACGACGTGCTCGGGCAGCTCGGCGCCACTGGAGTCCAGGACCGCGTGCACCTCGTACCCGTCGTCGACCAGGTCGAGGGCGGGGAACGGTGGACAGCTGGCGTCGGTGAGCGCGGCGAGCACCACGCGGCGGCGTCCGGTCGCCTCCAGAGCCTGCCGGAAGGCCGGCCAGCGGTAGGCGTTGATGAAGCCCGGGCGCCGGTGCACCTCCACCTCGGGGAAGAGCCGCTCGAGCTCGGGGAGCAGCCGGCCGTTGGGCCCCCAGTCGCGGCTGGTCGACAGCAGCACCGGCACGTCCAGCAGCCGGGCGGTCCGCGCGAGGGCCAGGACGTTCTCCCGCACGTCGTCCGGATCCGCGCCCTGGACCACCTCCAGCAGGCCCAGCTGGTGGTCGAGCAGCAGCACCACGCTGTTCTCGACACTCAGCTCGCGGGTCAACCGGATCGACCTGATGTGATCTGTGGTCATCGCCATCCCCCTGTCGCGCTCGGCGGGACGGTCCGTGATGGATGCCGGAGAAAACACGACTGGGCCCCCGCCGATCGCCGATCACCGCGCGCAGCGCGGCCCGCACCCCCCTGATGCGTTGCATCGACGGTACCGGGCGGTTTCGCTGTGCCGCAACCACTTCGGGGATCGGGTGCTGGGTGCCCGCGGGGACTCGAGGGAGCGGGCTTCGCGGGCACCCAGCGTCTGGTCGCCGGGGTGGACGACCTGAGAACGAGACTAGGACAAATCACCCAGGCCTGTCCGGCGAATACCGAGAAGGACCCGGATCGTTGCCTGGAGGAAACACTCCACCGCAGACGGGCAGGTGCGGAAAGGGGTAAGCGCCGGCCCGGGCCTTCGCCCGGGCCGGCGGCTCACCCCCTGCACGATCCGTGGACCGCACCACCGCCGGCGACTGTCCCCTGTTACACCCGCCGGCAGCGAGCACGATCATGCCCTGCTCGACGGCCGTCGCGTTGGCCTCTGCGCGTCATTGACACCATCCGGCCAACCACGCCATCGGTGAGTGGCTCGTCCAACGGACGGCGCCGGCTCACCCGATCCGGACCACCGAGCCGCCCTTCGGGCACGGCCCGAACCCGCTCGCCGGAGCGATGCTGCAGTTCGAGACGTAGATCGAGCCGTGGGGGCCGGCCGCGAAGCCCGAGGGCCAGAACAGCTGGCCGGTGCCCAGGTGTGTGCGCTTCCCGGACGGCGTGACCTTCACGACGTCACCCAGCGGGCTCGCTGTCGGGTCCTCGTTCAGCCCGTTGACCTGGAACTCGGTGGCGTAGAAGTTGCCCTTGGCGTCGAAGCCGCAGCCCTGGATCGTGGTGAAGCCCGTGCGCCACACGCTGGCATGGGCCGTGCCGCCGGACATCGTGATCCGCCACACCCGGGCGCCGCCCGGGGCGAAGGTCCCGCCCAGCAGCTCGCCGACGTACAGCGCTCCGTCCGGACCCTGCGCGAGGCAGGTCGGCACGCCGTCGGTCATGCTGCCCTTCGGCACCTGCAGGTAGGCCACGGTGTTCACCGCTCCGTGCGACCCGACCCGGGAGACCAGGTTGGCACCGGCGTCGGCCACCATCACGGTGCCGTCGACCACGGCGATGCCGTTCGGGTTGGCGTCCGGGAACTGGTCGGGCTGCAGGAACTTGTGGTTGCTGGTCCAGACGTAGTCACGGCTGCCGACCGCCGCGGCCGTGCCCCACTGGCCGGACGGGCTGGACACGATGAGCTGCCCCAGCTCGGTCCGGGCCGCGGTGAGCAGCGGCTTGGGGAACCCCGACGGCGGCACCGCGAACGCCGACTCACCCATGATGACGTCGACCCGTCCGCCGGCGACCGCGACGGCCGAGGCGCCCGAGGTCCCGACGCCGCCGGCACCTCCGACCGAGATCAGCCGCGTGATCACGCGCGTCAGCTTTCCGTCGGCGAACGTGGAGACCGAGCTGGTCAGGCCGACGCAGGTGGCGTTCGCACCCGAGCCCTGGCAGCTCGGGCCGCCCTTCCCGGACTCGGCGATCCAGATCCGTCCGTGTGCGTCGACCGCGAGGCCGCGCGGGTTGTTGAGGTGGGCCACGACGGTGTGGACCGCGGGCGAGGTGGACGAGGTGGCGGACGCCGTCTGGGCGCCGATGACCGGTACGAGGAGCGCACCGACCGCAAGACCGACAAGGGAAAGACTGCGACTGCGCATGACTGTTCCTCTCCAGCGACGGGAGACCCGGCAGCCCCGTCTTAGACCCGCAGCGCGCAAAGGTCCATAGTCGGCACCAGACATTCATCGAAGTGCTCGGTCCTGGACCGCCTGGCCACGGGACGTACCGTCCCAAGGTGTCGGAAGTCGGCGTGGGGGGAGACGATGGGGGCATGAGCAGACCGGCGAAGCCGGCCGGGCGCCCCGCGAGGGGCAAGCCGGCCGGATCCGCGTCCCCGTGGCGGGTGCCGAGGTCACGGCACCGACTGGCCATCGCGGTCGCCGCGGGCATCGTCGCCGGCGTGCTGACACTGGTCCTGACCCGCAACGAGCTGGCCCCGATGGTCGGGTGGGACGTGACCGTCGCGGTCTTCGTGGCCTGGGTGTGGATCACGGTGTGGCCGATGGACGCGGACGAGACCAAGGACCTCGCGAGCGAGGTCGACCCCACGGCGCACTCCACGGACGTGCTGATCATCGTCGCCACGATCGCCAGCCTCGCGGCGGTGGCCGTGGTGCTCGTGTCGGCGAACTCCACGAAGGGCGTGGAGAAGGCGGTGCTCGCGGCCCTGGCCATCGTCAGCGTGGCCCTGTCGTGGGTGATGCTCCACACGCTGTTCACGCTGCGGTACGCGGTCCTGTACTACGGCGACGACCCCCCCGGAGCGGTGAGCTTCAACCAGGACGAGCCGCCGCAGTACTCCGACTTCGCCTACCTGGCCTTCACGCTCGGCATGACGTTCCAGGTGTCCGACACGGATCTGCAGAGCACCCGGCTACGGGCGACCGCGTTGCGGCAGGCGCTGCTGTCCTACCTGTTCGGAGCGGTGATCCTGGCGACGACGATCAACCTCATCGCCGGCCTGGGCTCCGGCGGCGGCTAGCGCTCAGCCCCACCAGTACGACGGGTCCTTGGGGGCGTCGGCCTCCAGCACCCTGAGCCCGTCGGTCAGCGCCCGCCCGAGCTCCTGGGCCGACTCGGCGCTCGCGGCCGGGTCGGCAGGTGCGGCGGGTGCCGGCGTCTGCCCGGTCTCCGGCAGGGTCTTCTGCACGGTGGCGTGAGACAGCATCGAGGCCATGGCGACTCCTTCGTCGCGGGTACCGGACAGCTGCAGTCAGTGGACCACCCGGATCCGGGATCCACAACCCGGCCCAGCCGTCCGGCCCAGGCCTGCGCTCGGTCGACCCCGAACGTTCAGATCTTGGCCACCACCTGGTCGACGTCGTCGTCCTCGCCGCCCTCCTCGCCGAGGATCGAGCCGATCCGCTGCACGGCCTCCGGCCGCCGCGAGCGCAGCATGCTCAGGACCACCAGCCCGAGGACGATCCAGATCACCGTGATGTACGGCGTGTAGTTCAAGGGGTGGGGCGGCGTCGGGTAGATCGAGCCGTACAGCGCGGCCGCGAACAGCAGCGCGCCGACGACCGGCACGACGAGGTGGATCAGCGGGTTGTACGACCGGTGCGTCTGCTTGAAGAAGACCGCCCCGCCGAGGCACAGCCCGATGTAGACGACGATCACCGGCAGCGTGCCGAGCGTCGCGAAGAAGTAGTAGACGGTGATCGGCTGGCCGCCCAGCGCGTCCTGGCCCATCACGAACCCGACGAACGCCGCGAGCACCGTGCTGACCCCCGCGACCGCGAGCGTCGCGTTGGCCGGCGTGCGGAACGTCGGGTGGGTCTTCCCGAGCCACGACGGCAGCACGCCCTCGCGGCCCATGGCGAACAGCGTGCGGGTGCCGGCCGTGGCGCAGCCCACGCAGACGACGAACGCCGAGAGCATCGCGCCGATCTCGAGCAGCTGCGGCACCGGGCCGCCGACGAACTTGTCGGCGATCGTCTTCAGGGCCGAGGGGTCGGAGCCGAACTTCGCCCCGTCGCCGAAGCCGATCGTCAGGCTGTACGTCGTCCAGAGGTAGAACAGGATCGCGAAGCCCACGGAGGCGAGCACGGCGACCGGGATGGCCCGCCGCGGGTTCGCCGTCTCCTCGCCGAAGTCGGCCGCGGTCTCGAAGCCGATGTAGGACGTGATGCCGAGGATGATCCCGTAGAAGACGCCGGAGAACCCGCCCTTGTTGGTGTGGCCGAAGCTGAACGGCTGCAACGAGTTCCCGTGCGCGCCGCCCTTGGCCGTCACGACCAGGTCGACGATGACGATGAGGGCGACGGTCAGGACGCCGATGACGAGCTGCACCCGCGTGGTGACCTTGATCCGGATGATCGACAGCACGACGAGCAGGACCATGCCCACGAGGAAGATCGGGAACCACCAGCCCGAGCTCAGCTTGAGCAGGTCGGTCGCGAGGTAGGCCACGCCGGCCATCGTCATCGGGACGAAGCAGATCAGCCCGAAGGCGTAGAGCCAGCCGGCCATGAAGCCCGCCGACTTGCCGAGGCTCCGGCTGGCGTACGTGTACGCGTAGCCGGCCGCGGCCATCCGCCGGGTGAAGCCGATGACGACCAGAGCCAGTGCGAGACAGGCGATGCCGCCGAGCAGGAAGGCCAGCGGCGTGGATCCGCCGGCCACGGCCGCGACGCCCGGCACGTTCAGGAACATCGCCATCCCGGGCGCCAGGACGGAGACGGAGATCACGACGGCGTCGAGCGTCGACAGCGCGCCCTTGGCCAGCCGCTGCTCTCCCTGCGGGGAGGCCGGTTCGGAGATCATGCCCATCTCATCGCTCCTCAAGGGGATCCGCCGCACGCTGCGGCCAGATGACGGTGTCCTGCGACAGCTCGTAGTCGAACGCCAGCGGCGTACAGCCGTGGTCGAGCACCCAGGCCAGGAACCTGCGGTGCACGGGGTGCTGCTGGTAGCGGTGCAGGAGCTCGACGGAGTCGAACTCGGTGTAGAGCAGGTACTGGTGACCGCGGGTCCGCTCCCCGGTGATGTCCTTGCCGAGCCGGATCAGGTTGATCTGGCCGATCTCGGCCGGCCACGACTCCACCTGCGCGCGCATGTCCTTCTCGTCCGCGTCGGACAGGTCCTCGGCGAACGCGAAGAGCACCACGTGTTGCACGGTCATCAGTCGTCTCCAGGCGCATCGGGATGGGGATGCCTTGCCCACTTCCTCAGAAGAACTCGAAGTACTCCCGCATCTCCCACGCACGGGCCTCTGCGTCCGTGTCGCCCCCCTGGGACTCGGGGAGCTCCGACGCCTCGTCGGAGGCCCGGGTCAGCTCCTCGCGCTTCATCATGAGGAAGTAGTCGACGAACCCGTCACCGAACTGCTCGCGGTACATCGCGTCGCCGTCCAGGGCGTCGAGCGCGTCGCCCAGGGTCGTCGGCAGGGTCGGTGCGTCGCTCTCGTACGGGTTGCCGGCGATCGGGTCCGGCGGGGTGAGCTCGCGCTCGATGCCGTCGAGCCCGGCCGCGATGTCCGCGGCCAGGTAGAGGTACGGGTTCGCGGCCGGCTCCCCCAGCCGGTTCTCCAGGTGGGTGCCGCTGTCCCCGGGCCCACCCTGCACGCGGACCAGCGCGCCGCGGTTCTCGACCGCCCAGGCCACCCGGTCCGGCGCGAAGGAGTACGGCCGGAAGCGCCGGATGCCGTTGATCGTCGGGGTGGCGAACGGCGTCATGGCCCGCGCGTGCTCGAGCACTCCCGCGAGGTAGGACCGGGCGGTCGGCGAGAGCACCTCGTCGGCGGACGCGAACACGTTGCTGCCGTTGGCGTCCAGCAGCGAGCCGTGCAGGTGCCAGCCGTTGGGGAAGAAGTTCGGCAGGTGCGGCCAGCACATGAACGACGCCATCAGGCCGCGCCGGGAGCAGATCTGCTTGATCGCGCTCCGGAAGAGCACCATGGCGTCGGCCGAGCCGAGACCCTCCATCGGGCTCAGGCTGAACTCCATCTGGCCCGGGCCCCACTCGTCCTCCATGGACCTCGGCAGCAGGCCGACCGCGTCCAGCCCGTCGCGCAGGGCGGTCAGCGTGTCGATCACGGAGTCCATCCGGACCTCGGAGAGGTACTGGTAGCCGAGCTGGAAGACGTCGACGTCCGGCGGCGGTCCCGGCTGGCCGGTGCGGTCCAGGCCGATCAACGGCGTCGTACGGCGGACGATGCTGAACTCGACCTCGAGCCCGCTGAGGTAGCGCAGGCCCCGGGCGGCCAGGCGGTCGAGCTGCTGGCGCAGGAGGCGCCGCCCGTCCAGCGGCAGTGGGCGGCCGGAGGCGAAGTAGGCGTCGCAGATGACCCATCCGGTGTCCGGCGCCCACGGCAGGACCTGGAACGTCATCGGGTCGGGCACGATCACGACGTCCGGGAAGCCGGTGAGCTCCTCGATGCCGATCCCCCCGCCGTCGGCGAAGGCCGGGGGGAACACGTGGTTCCCGGTGTCGAGGCTGTAGATCGCGCCGGAGAAGTCGACGCCGTTGGTGAAGGCGGCCGCCGCCGCCCGCGGGGACAGGAACTTGGCCCGGGGCTGGCCGTGCTGGTCGACGACGATGACGCGGATCGTCCGCAGGCCGAGCTCGTCGATGCGAGCCAGCACCTCCTCGGTCGCGGCCAGCTGCTCGGGGGTGTGCAGCCCGTGCTCGGCGACGAACCCGTGGCGGCCGATGCCGGCCGAGGTCGAGATGTCGGTGCTGTGACCGCTCATCGCGGAGGCCTCCCGACCCGCCGCACCCGCTCAGCGGGAGCGCGAGCCATGTTGTGGACAGACATCCTGAACCGACGTCGTGATCAGAACGGAACAGAAACTCTGTGACGGACAGACGTGCAAAACGTAAGGCTTTGGCCGGTAGTCAAGTGGCATGTGTAAAGTCCTGTCAAGATCGACCAGTCCCTCGCAACCCCGTCTTCGGAGGTCCGATGACCGCCAGCGACCACACCCACTTCAGCCTCGAGGCCGGCGGCGAGCCCACCGCCGCGGGCCGGTTCGTCCACGTCGCCGACGTGCCCGGCGTGGAGTTCGCCCCCGGGGTGACCTTCCAACCGGTGCTGGGCGAGGAGATGCTCGCCAACTACGTGACGTTCGCGCCGCACGCCGAGGCACCGCTCCACGTGCACGTCGAGGAGCAGATCGTGCTGATGCTCGAGGGCGAGCTGGACTTCACCATCGACGGGGAGCTGCGGACCCTGCGCCCCGGCGACCTGGCGGTCATCCCGCCGTGGGTGCCGCACGGCGCCGTGGCCCGCGAGGGCGGCTGTCGCGAGGTCGACGTCTTCAACCCTCCGCGGGCGACCCTCCTCGACGCGGCACGCGCGGCCCGCGAGGCCGGCCGGAGCGCGGAGACCGCCTGATGGAGCTGGGCCTGTCCGGGCGCCGGGCCGTCGTCACCGGGGGGTCCAAGGGGATCGGCCTGGCGGTCGCTCGCGAGCTGGCCGCGGAGGGCGCGGTCGTGGCGATCTGCTCCCGCAACGAGGCCGAGCTGGCCGCCGCGGCCGAGGAGATCGCCGGCGTCTCCACCCGCGGGCGGGACGGCGTGCACCACCGCGTGGCCGACGTCTCGGACCCCGAGCAGGTCATCGACTTCGTCGAGTCGATGGCCGCGGCGATGGGCGGCATCGACATCCTGGTCAACAACGCCGGTGGGGCCCGGCCGGGCAACTTCGAGTCGCTGACCGACGAGGACTGGCATCGGGACCTCGACGTGAAGCTGTTCTCCCAGATCCGTTGTGTCCGTGCGGCTCTGCCCCATCTGCGGCGCAGCACGGCCGCTCGCGTGATCAACGTCAACGCGGTCTACGCGAAGTACCCCGACCCGGCGTTCTTCGCCACGACCGTCAACCGGGCGGCCTGCCTGAACCTCAACAAGGCCCTGGCCGCCGAGTTCGGTGCCGAGAACATCCTGGTCAACTCGGTCAACATCGGCTTCGTCGTCACCCCGCAGTGGGAGAACATCCGCTCCCGCCGCGCCCCGGACCTTCCGCTCGACACGTTCCTCGACGGCCTGGCCAAGGCCGAGGTGCCGATGGGCCGGTTCGGGTCGGTCGAGGAGGTCTCGGGGCTGGTGGCCTTCCTGGCCAGTGACCGGGCGAGCTACATCACCGGCGCGGTCGTCGACGTGGCCGGCGGCATGGGCAAGTACGTCTGAGGAGGTGGAGGGCGCATGACCATGACCTGGACGTCCCGGCTGGCCCAGCGGACGGTCGGCAAGGACGGGTCGATCACCGCGATCCTCGCGCTCGCGAACGCGCAGGGGCTGGTGAACTTCTCCGGCGGCTTCCCCGCTCCGGAGGTGTTCCCCTCCGACGCCCTGGCCACCATCGCCGCCGACCTGATCCGCGACGACCCGGCGGTCGCCCTGCAGTACGCCGCGAGCGAGGGCATCGCGAGCACGCGGGAGGCGATCGCCGACCACCTGTTCGAGATCGACGGGCACCGGCCGGCCCCCGGAGAGCTGATGGTCACGAGCGGCGGCATCGACGCCGTGACGCTGATCGCGCGCAGCATGCTCGACCCGGGCGACGTGGTGGCCGTGGAGGAGCCGAGCTACGTAGGCGCGGTCACCGGCTTCACCGGGCAGGACGCGGCCGTACGCGGCCTGCCGATCGACGAGCACGGCCTGGTGGTCGAGGGCGCTGGCCGAGCTGGTGGAGCGGGGCGAGACGCCCAAGGTGCTCTACACGATCCCGGAGTACCAGAACCCCACCGGCCGCACGATGTCGCTGGAGCGCCGGCACGCCCTGGTCGAGCTGTGCCGGGAGCACCGGATCCTGCTGGCCGAGGACGTCGCCTACCGCGAGCTCGGGTTCACCGACGAGCGGCTGCCGAGCCTGCTCTCCCTGGCCCCGGACACCGTCGTGCAGCTGGGCACGTTCTCCAAGACCTTCTTCCCCGGCGTGCGGCTCGGCTGGGCCGCGGGGCCGGTCGAGGTGGTCGAGCAGCTCGCGGTCGCGAAGCAGAACTCCGACCAGTGCGCCGGCGCGTTCGGCCAGCGCATGGTCGAGGAGTACCTCCGGCGCGGGCACTTCGGGCCCCAGGTGAAGGTCGAGCGCGACTTCTACCGGCAGCGCGGGGCGGCCATGCACGCCGCGCTGAGCGACCAGATGCCCGACTCGGTGACCTGGACCGAGCCGCACGGCGGGTTCTTCTGCTGGCTGCGGGTCCCCGGCGTGGACACGGTCCGGCTGGCCGCCGCCGCCCGCGACGCCGGTGTCGCGTTCGTGCCCGGCGTCGCCTTCTTCACCCGCCAGGACCAGCACGAGTACCTTCGCCTGTCCTACAGCCGGGTCACACCCGAGGACATCGAGAGCGGCATCGCCGTCCTCGGCGAGCTGGTCCGGCAGGCTCAGGGCGCGGCCTGATGTGCCGGCTGGTCGGCTGGGTCAGCGCCGAGCCGACGTCGCTGGCCGCGGTCCTGGGGCCGGCCGCGCTGGACCGCCTCACGCACCTGTCCACCGTGCACTGCGACGGGTGGGGCGCCGCCTGGCACGACGACGCGGGCGCCCTGCAGGTGGTCCGGTCACTGCGACCGGCCCACGAGGACGCGCAGTTCCGCCGGCTCGCGGAGGGCGTCCTCACCCGCTCCGCCGTCGTGCACCTGCGGCTCGGCACTCCGGGCTACGGCGAGGGCGCGGACAACACCCATCCCTTCGTCGCCGGTCAGACCGCCTTCGCCCACAACGGCGCGATCGGCCCCCGGGCCCGGATCGACCTGCTGCTGCGCGACGGCGACGGGTCCCGGGTGCGGGGCAGCACCGACAGCGAGCGCTACTTCCTGGCGCTGCGCGAGGAGATGGCCGACGGGGCCGACCTGGCCGAGGCCGTACGCCGCGTAGTGGCCCGGATGGCCGACCACAGGCTGGTCGGCAACAGCCTCAACGCGCTGCTGCTGGACCCGCAGGCCCTGCACGTGATCGCCGAGCACGATGCCCAGTGGGAGCCCAGCACGATCCCCGTCTGGCCCGCGGAGGACCTGGCGTCGGGACAGGCGCTCCCGCGCTACCTCACGCTGTCCTACCGGGCGCGTCCGGGCGAGGTCGTGGCCGTCTCTTCCGGCATCGTCGGCGAGAGCGCGGAGTGGACGCCGCTGCCGAGCCACACCGTGCTCAGTGTCGACGTCCGGACCCGGGAGCTGGCGCTGGACCCGGTGCCGGCTCCGCAGCCGGCCGGTGCCGCGCTGGTCGCCGAGCCGGCCCGGGACTGAGCCGGCCGTGCCGCTCGAGCTGCACCTGCTGCCCCTCGGCTCCTGCGAGCTGCCGATGGACGACCTGGTGCCGGGGATGCGGGCCGGCGAGCGCGTGCACGTGCCGGTCGCCGGCTACCTCGTCCGGCTCGCGGACGACCGCCTGGTGCTCGTCGACACCGGCATGAGCCGGCTGCACGTCGAGGACCCGGAGCTGACCTGGCGCGGCACGGCCAACGCGGCGCTGCGGGCGGTGATGTCGCCGGAGGACAGCCTGCTCGTGCGGCTGCAGCAGCTGGGCGTGACGCCGCAGGACGTCGACTTCGTGGTCAACACCCATCTGCACTTCGACCACGCGGGCAACAACGACCTGCTCTCCGGCGCGACGTTCTTCGTCCAGCGCGACCAGTACGAGCTGGCCAAGGACCACCCGAGCTTCCCGAACCAGTACTGGCGGCTGCCCGGGCTGAGCTACGAGCTGGTCGACGGGGAGCGGGAGCTCTTCGACGGGCTGCGGGTGCTGCCGACCCCGGGTCACGTCGTCGGTCACCAGTCGGTGCTGCTGGAGCTGCCGCAGACCGGCGCGGTCGTGATCTGCGGCGACGCGGTCTACTGCCAGGCCAACTTCGACCGGGACGAGTGGGGCGGGCAGGCCGACCCCGACCAGGCCCGGGAGAGCGCGCTCCGGCTGCGCGACCGGGCCGCGGAGCGCGACGCGATGATGCTCTACGGACACGACGCCGAGCAGGCCGCGGCGCTGCGCTGGGCACCGGCCGAGGCGTACCGATGACCGGCCGCCCCAAGCGCCACGTCAAGGCGACCTCGATGGCGTCCGTGGCGCAGTACACGCCGCCGTTGCCGCCCCCCGTCCAGCTGGACGACGTCGACCTGCGGCTGCTGCGCGAGCTCAGCGAGGACGCCCGCAAGTCCCAGCGGGCTCTCGGCCGGGAGCTCGGCATGTCCGCGCCGGCGCTGGCCGCTCGCATCGCGCGGCTCGAGCGGCTGGGCGTGATCCAGGGCTACTCGGCCCGGATCGACTGGCCCGCCCTGGGATTCACCACGATCGTCTACATCAACGTCACGATCGACCTGGGCTACGAGATGGGCGAGGTCATGAACCAGCTCATGACGATCCCCGAGGTCGAGGACGTCCTGGTCGTCACCGGGAACATCGACATGGTCGTCCGCGCGCGGGTCCGCGACCACGCTCACCTGCGTGCGTTCCTGCAGAACGCCATCTGGAACGTCGAGGGCATCCAGCGCACCGACACCGCGCTGTCGGTGGCCGAGTCACCGGCCAAGAACATCGCCGGCGCCCTGCTCGACATCCTGCAGGCCCAGCGGGAGGGCGGCACCGACGCCTCCGCCGATGCCCCCGGGACGGCCTGAGCTCCTCCTGGTGACACCTGGTCAACGAATTTCACGTGGGGTGACAGCTGAGCCGGCGGGGACGGACACCTGCTGACTCGCTCTGCTCTGCTCCCCCGGGGGAGCAGAGCAGAGCGAGTTGGCCGAGCTAGGGGCCCGCGGTGCGCGTGCGGCCCGCAGAATTTTTTCGCCGCGGGCGCGGGCTGAGTCGGCTCGGCGGCTGCAGTGGTGGCCGCTCAGTGGTGGCGCGCTCAGTGGTGGTGGGGCGGTTTCGGCGGGTGGGGCTTCGACGGGGGCTTCCTCGGCTTGGCCGGTGCGGCCGGCTTCGGGGCCGGCGCCGGTCCGGCCTTGGGCGCGGAGGCCGTCGTCGACGAGGAGTGGGCCGAGGAGTGGCTGCTGGTGGTGCGGGCCGATGCCGGGCTGGCCGTGCCGGCTGCGGCGCGCGCCGTCACCGCGGCGCTGGTCGGGGGCGAGGTCGCGACGGCGGTGGCGACCATCAGGTCCTGCTGGACCGGCACCATCGCCGCGCGGATCTCGGCGATCTGGGCCGCGCTGACCGTGCCGTCCGCGCCCGCTGCGGCGAGATCCGCCCGCAGGTCGCCGAGCGCCGAGACCGCGGCCGGGTAGCGGTGAGCCGCGGTGGCCGTGGCCAGCACCTGCAGGTCGGTGCGCAGCTGGGCCACCGCGCCCCCGGCGGAGCCGGCGGCCGAGCCGCGGCCGCAGCTGGTCAGGACGACCAGGCCCACCGCCGTCACGGCGAGCAGGCGACCGGTGCGGGGGGCCGTCATCCGACCGCACCTTCCAGGTGCTGCAGGTCGACGCCGATCTGTCCGGACACCGCGGGGTAGCTCGGGGCCGGTGCCGGCGAGCGGTGCCGCCCCGAGCCGGCCAGCAGGACGACGAGCGCCGCGCACAGGACGGCGGTCAGCAGGGCCAGGCCCACGATCCAGGGTCGCCGCGAGCGGCGCGGCGCCGGCACCGGCACGTGGGCCCGGGTCTCCAGGTCGCCATCGGCGACCTCGGCGTCGTCGTCCGGAGCCGAGGAGTCCCGCCCGCACAGCGCCGCCAGCTCGGTCGCGATCTCACTGGTGGTGGGCCGGTCGGCCGGGAGGCGGCTTGTCATCGCGGTCAGCAGGCGGGTCCAGCGGCCACCGAACTGCGTCGGCACCACCGGCTGGGTGTTCAGCCGCGCTACCGCGGCCTGCACGCCCACCCCCGGGTAGGCCAGCCGCCCGGTCAGGCACTCGATCAGGACCAGCCCGAGCGAGTACACGTCGCTGGCGGCGGTGACGTCGCCGCTCTCCACCTGCTCGGGGCTGAGGTAGTTCGCCGTGCCGATCGTGGAGCCGTCGGTGGTCAGCCGGGCGGCGTCGAGCGTGCGCGCGATGCCGAAGTCGGCCAGCTTGACCGAGCTGCGCGGGCCGCCGCCGGGCGCCGCGGTCAGCAGGATGTTCGCGGGCTTCACGTCGCGGTGCACGATGCCGCGGGCATGCACGTGCACCAGCGCGGCGGCGATCTCGGCGCCGACGAGGGCGGTGGGCTCGGGGCCCAGCGGGCCGTCGTCCAGGCAGCGGCGCAGGGTGGGGCCGCTGACCAGCTCCATGACCATGAACGGCGAGACCTCGCCGCCGCTCTCGTAGATGCCCGCGTCGTACACCGTGACCAGGCCCGGGTGCCGGAACGAGGCCAGCATCCGGGTCTCGGCGTCGATCCGGTTGCGCTCCTCGCCGGCGGAGGCGTCGACCCGGAAGACCTTGACCGCCACCGGCCGGCCGAGCACTTCGTCCTCGGCGGCGTAGACGTCGGCCATTCCCCCGCGTCCGACGCGCTCGAGGATCCGGTAGCGCCCGCACAGCGGGCCCGGGAACCCCGAGATGCCGGACGGGAGCACGGCAGGATCGAACATGCGGTCAGCCCTCATCTGTGGTCACACCAGAAGAACGAGTCGGACCGCGCCCCGTTACGCGGCTGGCTCGCCAGGACGAGCGTGGCACGGGCCACCGGCCGTCGCACCCGGAGGGGTCCCGATCGGCCCACCGGCCGCCCGGAGCGGCTCGGGCCGCACCGGACCGCGGTGGCTGATGTTTCAATTCGTCACGCTGCGTGACACACACTCGTCGAGAGGGTGAACCGCTGAGCACGGGCATGCGAAAACACCCGTCCCGCCATGCGCTCGGTTGCTTAC
Source organism: uncultured Actinomycetota bacterium (assembly GCA_963743975.1). GTDB lineage: Bacteria > Actinomycetota > Actinomycetes > Actinomycetales > CAVURS01 > CAVURS01. The sequence goes on along the minus strand of CAVURS010000003.1, from coordinate 143,840 downwards.
CGTCAGTGCATGCCCCTGACTGTTGGACCGCACACTGTCACTGACAGTGAGAGCGCCGGACGTACGGCGCCTGGCCGCACGCCCAGCGCTCCGGTCCACGTGCTGGTCCCCGCGCACAACGAGGAGCGCTCGATCGCGGCGACGATCCAGTCGCTGCAGCGCCAGACCCTCGCGCCGGCGAGCATCACCGTCCTGGCCGACAACTGCACGGACAACACCGCGGGGGCCGCGATCGTCGAGGGCGCCACGGTCTTCCGGACGGTCGGCAACGAGCACAAGAAGGCCGGCGCGCTCAACCAGTACCTCGGCCAGGTCCTGCTCACCATGGACCCGGACGACCTCGTGCTGGTGATGGACGCCGACTCGGCCCTGGACGAGCGCTTCCTCGAGGTGGCCGTCCGCCGCCTGCGCGGCAATGCCCGCCTGGGCGCGGTCGGCGGGGTGTTCATGGGTCACCCGGCGATGTCCAACCTCCAGCAGCTCCAGGCCAACGAGTACGTCCGGTACGCCCGCGCGGTCGCCCGCAAGCGCGGCAAGGTCATGGTGCTGACCGGGACGGCGACGGTCTTCCGGGCCCGCGCCCTGCTCCAGGTGGCCGAGGAGCGCGGCGCGTTCCTGCCGGGCGAGATGGGCTACGTCTACGACACGTCGGCCCTGACCGAGGACAACGAGATCACGCTGGCCCTCAAGCACCTCGGCTGGCAGCTGATCTCGCCGCAGGAGTGTGTCGTCTACACCGAGCTCATGCCGACCGTCGGCGACCTGCACCGGCAGCGGCTGCGCTGGTACCGCGGCGCCGTGGAGAACCTGCGCAGCTACGGCTGGACGCCGGTGACCCGGGCGTACTGGATCCAGCAGATCAGCCTGCTGGTGTGCACCGCGGTGTTCGCGCTCTTCATCGCGGTGACCGCGATCGACATCTCGCTCGGCATCATGCGGCTCTCGCCGTGGTGGTCCGCCGCCTCGCTGGTGTTCCTGGCCGAGCGGCTGGTCACGGTCTGGCGTATCGGCACCCGGCGCGGCCGCCTCCTGGCCGCGTCGATGATCCCGGAGGCGGCGTACGACCTGCTCCTGCAGGCGACGTTCGTCCGGGCCGCCGTCCACGTCCTGCGCGCCGCTCCGGCGGAGTGGTCGCACCTCCAAGCCTCCGGTAGCCCTCGAACCGTTGGAACCGCTCGAACTGCTTGACCCGCAGCAACCGCAAGATCTCTCAAACCCTGAAACGGAGAATCATGTACCAGCACAAGCCAGTCGTCCTCGGCGTCAAGATCGGCGCGGTGGCGGGAACGCCGGCGGGTCTGGCCTTCACCGGCCTCAACGTGGCGCACTACCTGGTCGCCGCGGCGACGCTGATCATGCTCGGCGTCGTCCTGCTCCACCTGGTCCCGCGGCGCGAGGCGTGAGCCACCGGCCCCTCGAGCGGGCCCGCGTCCGGTAGCCCGCCCACTCCCCAGTGGGCGGGCTGCCGTCCGTCGCGACCGGGGAGGTCAGGACAGGTCGAACCGGTCCAGGTTCATGACCTTGTCCCAGGCCCGGACGAAGTCCACGACGAACTTGTCCTGCGCGTCCTCGCTCGCGTAGACCTCGGCGACCGCCCGCAGCTCGGAGTTGGAGCCGAAGACCAGGTCGACCCGGCTGGCCGTCCACCGCCGCTCCCCCGTCACCCGGTCGGTGCCCTCGAAGGACTCCGCGTCCTCCGCGACCGGGGCCCACGTCGTCCCCATGTCGAGCAGGTTCACGAAGAAGTCGTTGGTCAGCGACTCCGGCCGCGAGGTCAGCACCCCGGCGGGCGAGCCCTGGCTGTTCGCCCCGAGCACCCGCAGGCCGCCGAGCAGCACGGTCATCTCGGGCGCGGTCAGGGTCAGCAGGTTGGCCCGGTCGAGCAGGAGGTACTCCGCCGCCAGGCGGTGGCCCTTGCCGAGGTAGTTGCGGAAGCCGTCGGCCGTCGGCTCGAGCGCCGCGAACGACTCCACATCGGTCTGCTCCTGCGACGCGTCGGTCCGGCCCGGGGTGAAGGGGACCTGCACCCCCACCAGCCCGGCGTTCCGCGCCGCCTGCTCCACCGCGGCACAGCCGCCGAGGACGATCAGGTCGGCCAGCGACACCCTCGTGTCCCCGGTCTGCGATCCGTTGAACGACTCCTGGATCCCCTCCAGGACGCCCAGCACCCGGGCCAGCCGGTCGGGGTCGTTGACCTCCCAGCCGCGCTGCGGGTCGAGCCGCACCCGCGCGCCGTTGGCGCCGCCGCGCTTGTCGCTGCCGCGGAACGACGAGGCCGAGGCCCACGCCGCGCCGACCAGCTCGGACACCGACAGCCCGGCCGCCAGGACCTGCTCCTTCAGCGCCGCGATGTCGTCCGCCCCGACCAGCTCGTGCGTGACCGCCGGCACCGGGTCCTGCCAGAGCAGCACCTCCTGCGGCACCAGGGGGCCGAGGTAGCGCGGCAGCGGGCCCAGGTCGCGGTGGGTGAGCTTGAACCAGGCGCGGGCGAAGGCGTCCGCGAACTGGTCCGGGTGCTCCAGGAAGCGGCGCGAGATGGGCTCGTAGATCGGGTCGAACCGCAGCGCCAGATCGGTGGTGAGCATCGTCGGCGGCCGGACCAGGGACCCGTCCTCCGGGTCCGGGATCGTGCCGGCTCCCGCGCCCCCCTTCGGCTGCCACTGGTTCGCACCCGCCGGGCTGTGCGTGAGCTCCCACTCGTAGCCGAACAGGTTCTCGAAGAAGGAGTTGCTCCAGCGGGTCGGGGTCGGGGTCCACACGACCTCGAGGCCGCTCGTGATGGCGTCACGGCCGGCGCCGGTGCCGTAGGTGCTCTTCCAGCCCAGGCCCTGCTGCTCCAGCGGCGCACCCTCGGGCTCCGGGCCGACGTACGGCTCGGGGTCGGCGGCGCCGTGCGTCTTGCCGAACGTGTGGCCGCCGGCGATGAGCGCGACGGTCTCCTCGTCGTTCATCGCCATCCGGTGGAACGTCTCGCGGATGTCCCGTGCGGACGCCAGCGGGTCCGGGTTGCCGTTCGGTCCCTCGGGGTTCACGTAGATGAGGCCCATCTGCACGGCGGCCAGCGGGCTCTCGAGCTCGCGGTCGCCGGTGTAGCGCTCGTCACCGAGCCAGGTGTCCTCGGGGCCCCAGTAGACGTCCTCGTCCGGCTCCCACACGTCGGCCCGCCCACCGGCGAAGCCGAACGTCGTGAAGCCCATCGACTCCAGCGCGCAGTTGCCCGCGAAGACCATGAGGTCGGCCCACGAGATCGCCCGGCCGTACTTCTGCTTGACCGGCCACAGCAGCCGCCGGGCCTTGTCGAGGTTCGCGTTGTCCGGCCAGCTGTTGAGCGGCGCGAACCGCTGCATGCCCGCGCCGGCGCCGCCGCGGCCGTCGCTGATCCGGTAGGTCCCGGCGCTGTGCCAGGCCATCCGGATGAACAGCGGCCCGTAGTGCCCGTAGTCGGCCGGCCACCAGTCCTGCGAGGTCGTCATGACCTGCTCGATGTCCTGGCGCAGCGCGTCCAGGTCGAGGGTCGCGAAGGCCTCGGCGTAGTCGAAGCCCTCACCCATCGGGTCGGAGGCGGCCTGGTGCTTGCGCAGGATCTGCAGGTTCAGCCGGTTCGGCCACCAGGTGCGGTTGCCCGCGCCCTCGGTCGGATGCGAGTGGCGCTCGGCGTGCACCACGGGGCACAGGCCCTCGCTCTCCTCCGAGTTCATGTCCCCGACGACGGCGTCATGGTTCTCAGCCACTGGATTCCTTCCGCGATGACTTCTCTGATGAGCTCGTTGACGACTTCAGGTGCCGGCGGGCGGACGGCGCACGGCGGGCGGCCGCGCACTCGGGGCACTCACCCCAGTAGACGACCTCGGCCTCGTGGATCGTGAACCCGTGGTCGTCGGAGGCCGTGAGGCACGGCACGTCGCCCACGGCGCAGTCGACGTCCGCGATGGTGCCGCACGACCGGCAGACGACGTGGTGGTGGTTGTCCCCGACGCGGGACTCGTAGCGGGCGGCCGAGCCGGCCGGCTCGATCTTGCGGACCAGCCCCGTGGCGGCCAGCACCCGCAGCACGTCGTACACCGCCTGGTGCGACAGGCCCCCGAGGTCGGCCCGGGCCACGCCGATGATCCGGTCGGTGTCGGCGTGCGGGTGCTCGTAGACGGCCTTGAGGACGGCGACCCGGGGCCGGGTGACCCGCAGCGCGGCCGAGCGCAGAACGCTCTCCATCTCCGCGGTCGTCGGCACCCGGGGAGTCTGTCGCCCTTTTCTGGAATCAGTCAAGACTGGCCCGGGCCACCTGTCTCTCCGGGCTGCACGCGGGCGACCCGAGCGCACCGGCCGCCAGGATGTCGGCGAACGTCCAGCCCCCGCGGCGGGCCGCACGCTGCCGCTCCGCCCCGGTGCCGTCGCGGCGTACGCCGTCCAGCCCGCGGCGCACGACGTCCGCGTCACCGCTGCGCTCCAGCGCCGGTCGCACGCGCTCGACCAGCCGGTCCACGACGTCCCAGGCCGGGGCCAGGGCACCCGCCGAGGGGTCGAACAGCTGCTCCCCCATGCCGTGCCGTGCGGCCCGCCAGGACGCCGAGCGCAGCACCGGCGCCGGGAGGTCCGGCGGCGGCCGGCCGGCCTCCCACTCCTGCGCCGCCACGTCGACCAGTCCGCGGCACAGCGCCGCGAGAAGCGTCGCCTGGTCGACGTCGGGGCAGACGTCCGTCACCCGGATCTCGACGGTCGGGTAGCGCGCGGACAGGCGGCAGTCGTAGTAGATCATCGCCGGGTCGAACGCCGCGCCGGTCGCGACCACCTGCGCCAGCGAGCGCCGGTAGGTCGCCAGGTCCCCCCACACCGGCGCCGGTCCCGACGGCGGCAGCTGGGACAGGATGACCGTGCGGTAGCTGGCGTACCCGGTGTCCTCGCCCTGCCAGAAGGGCGAGTTGGCGGCGAGCGCGGTCAGCGGCGCCAGCCAGGCCCGGATCCGGTCCAGCACCCCGATGCCCTCCTCCGGGGAGGAGACCGACACGTGCACGTGCATCCCACAGGTCAGCTGCCCGTCGGCCACGGCCGCGAACTCGTGCGTGATCCGCGCGAACCGCTCACCGGGCACGGTCGTCGGCCGGACGGGATGCGGAGACGTCCCCGACGGGCAGGCCAGCAGGCCGTGCCGGGCGGTCACCGCGGCCAGGTGCTCTCGCTCGGCCGCCACCTGCTCCCGCAGCTCCGCCATCGACCGGCACGGCCGCGTGGCCGTCTCGATCTGCTCGCGCTTGAACTCCCGGCTCAGCCGGCCGGCGGCCGTCGGGTCGGCCAGGACCAGCTCGGCCGCCGACGCGAGAAAGCCGTCGGGCGTCGCGAGCAGCATCTCCTCCTCGACACCGACGGTCCGCACCTGCGCGCAGGCCTCCCCGGAAGGCGCGCCTGCGGCGTCAGTCACCGGCGTCGCCGGGCGCCCGCAGCGCGGAGCGGCCGTGCGCCCATGCGGACAGCACGTGCTCGGCCACCCGGCCGGCCAGCAGGTCGCTGGCCTGGATGCCGAAGACGATGTCGCCCAGCAGCTCCGGCTCCTCGCGGACCAGCGGCGCCAGGACACCGCGGCGCAGGACCTGCTCGTGAACGGCGTCCGCCTCCACGTGCTCGGCGTAGAAGCGCTCGGTCGCCGGTCCGGCCCCGAGGCGCTGGGCCGCCTTGACCAGACGCGCCGAGCCCGGCGAGGACGTGAGCTCGATGACGGCGAACTGGCCGATCGCGGCACCGCGCAACGCCCGGTGCAGGCCGCACAGGCTCATCAGGTTCACCTCGGCCAGGATCGCCGCGGGCGCCCGCGTGAGGTAGTCGCCGTACGCCGCGGACAGGCCGAGCTCCCGCATCATCTCGGCGAACAGCTGGGAGTGCATCCGGTCCGCGCGGCCGGCGCCGTACTCGTCGTGCTCGACCGTGACGATCGCGGCCTTGGCCGCGCCGTGCAGCCGCGGGATGACCCAGGCCTGCGGGTCGGCCTCCTTCAGGTGGTACAGCGAGCGCAGCGCGATGTACTCCCGGAGCTGCTCGAGCGTGCCCTCGCCGGCCAGATGGTGCGAGATGCCCCGCCCGTCGACCGGCTCGGTCAGCAGCGCGCCCACCTCGGCGTCGAGGTCGGTGCCGCCGGCCAGGCCGTCGTGCAGCGCCCCGAGGAACCGCTGCTCGAGGTCGGCCCGCAGGCGCAGCAGGTCCGGGTCCCACTCGCGGTCGGCGGGCACGCCGCGCAGGCCGCGGTAGTGCAGCTCGTAGCAGAGGTACAGCGCGAGCTGGAGGTCGAGCCCGTACGGGTCGGCGCCGGCCACCTCCCGAGCGGCCGCCTGCAGCCCGGTGCCCGGCTCGTCCTCACCGGTGAGGCGGCGGATCACCGCGCGGCTGAGCGGCCCCACGGCTTCCGGCACGTCGGCGCAGGCGGAGGCCGGTCGTGCGTCCGGCGGGGCGGAGATGGTCACGCGCGCTCCTCGTCGGTGTCGGCTGGCGGCGCCCCGGATCGCCGGGTGCGCTGGCGGTGGCTGGTGTCGCAGAACGGGAAGCGACGGCTGCGGCGGCAGGTGCACAGGGCGACCACCGGGCGCTCGGACTCCACCGTGCGACCGTCCTCGAGCACGATCTCGACCGGGCCCTCGACGAGGACCGGGCCCTCCGTCGTGACCAGGACCCGGCGCGGCTCCTGTGTGGCGGGAATGGCCGTCACCCGGCCAGCAGGTCCGGCTCGGCCACCTCGGCGGCGACGTCGAGCTCGGTGGTGCTCGTGCCGGTGGCGTCGGCCTCACCGCTGCGCGCGGCCGCCACGACCACGAGCTCCTCCAGCTGCTGCTCCGGCTCGATCAGCCCGCGCTCGGCCAGCCAGGTGGCCCGCTCGGTCATCACCGGGCCGAACGGCACTGTGCCCGTGGCGACGACCGAGGCGTCGAAACCCTGACCCGACAGCTGGCGCAGGGTGCGCTCGGTGTCGGTCACCGCGGAGTGGGTCAGCAGCAGGACGCCGCCCGGCGCCAGGACGTCCGCGGCACCGACACAGATGCGGTCGACCAGCGCGCGGCCGTCCGGCCCGGCGTCCCAGCACCGCGCGACCCCGTGGCGGGGCAGGCGGGCCGAACGCGCCGGCACGTAGGGCGGGTTCGCGACCACGAGGTCGAACCGCTCGCCGGCCACCGGGGCGAACAGGTCACCCCGCCGCACGTCGACGGGGAGCCCGGCCAGCCCGGCGTTGACCCGGGCGGTCAGCACCGACCGCCACGACAGGTCCACGGCGGTCACCGACCTCGCGCCCTGCCCGGCCGCGGCGAGCGCCAACGCGCCGGTACCGGTGCACACATCCAGGACGCGCCGGCCGGTGGCCAGTCCCAGGTCCTTCATCACCGCCGCCAGCAGGTGCGTATCGCCCTGGGGCGCATACGTTCCAGGCAGTCGCAGAGCTATCAACCGTTACGCTCCCTCATCACGCAGCGGATGCGGTGCTCTCCACAACCCCTCACAGTATTTTCGGCTTCGGCCCTTCCGGCCACTCGTGAACAGCCCTGCTGTCAGGCCGTCGGCTCGGTCGGGATCTCCTTCACCGTGTCCAGCGCCTCGACGTGCAGCCCTGCGTCCTCGAGGGCCGGCTCGCTCATCACGTAGACCCGGCCCTCGACCGCCGAGGCGGCAACGGCCTCCATCCACCGGTGCGGCTGCGGCGGGATCCCCCTCGCCGCCAACCGCAGCTCGAGCTCGGCCAGGGCCTCGCTCGGCAGGCGGCCCCGGTGCGACTCGGCGAGCGCGGCGATCTCCGTCTGGAGCACCTGCAAGGACTCTCGGTGGGTGACCGGGTCCTGCTCCGGACTGCGTTGCAGGTGGTCCTCGGATGCTGTCCCCGGCAGTGGCTCGCGCATGCTCCGATCCTCTCGCGGCCGCTCGCCGGCGGCCATCCGACGACGGACACCCGGGACGGACAGGCGGCGACGGCCGGCAGCGGCTCGGCCGACGTCGTGGGAGCCTGGCCGCCATGGCGCCGGGCCCGGTCGAGCAGCACGTCGAGGAGTACGTCGAGACGCTCGGACTCGTGGACCACCACGTGCACGGGTGCTTCCGGGCGGACGGGGACGAGGCGCGGTTCCAGAACGCGCTGAACGAGGGCAACCCCACGCCGCTGTCCGACCCCGCGTCGGCGTACGACAGCCAGCTCGGCTTCGCGGTCCGCCGCTGGTGCGCCGAGCTGCTCGGCCTGGACCGTCACGCGCCGGCCGAGGACTACTGGCGGCGGCGGGCCGAGCTCGGCGAGGCGGAGACCGGCCGGAGGATGACCCGAGCGGCCGGCGTCACGGACTGGGTCGTGGACGGCGGCTTCGACGCGCAGCACCTGCTGACGGCGGAGGACCTCGCCGCGGTCACCGGGGGCAGAGCCCACGAGGTCGTCCGCCTCGAGCTGCTGGCCGAGGAGGTCGTCGTCGGCCTGGACCGGCCCGAGGAGTACGGCGAGGCGTTCCGCGCGCAGCTGGCGGCACGGCGGGCGACCGCGGTCGGCGCCAAGTCGGTCATCGCCTACCGCGGCGGGTTCGACCGCGACCTGAGCCGGCCCTCCGTCCCGGAGGTCGCCGACGCCGCCCGGGCCTGGCGCCGGGCGATCGACCGTGGCGCTCCGGTGCGGCTGACCGACCCGGTCCTCCTGCGGTGGGGCATCCACGCCGCGGTCGACGAGCGGCTGCCGCTGCAGCTCCACGTCGGGTTCGGCGACCGCGACCTGGACCTGCGGTCGGCCGACCCGCTGCACCTGCTGCCGTTCCTGCGCGCCCACGAGCCGACCGGTGTGCCGGTGCTGCTGCTGCACTGCTACCCGTTCGAACGGCAGGCCGGGTACCTGGCCCAGGCCTTCGAGACCGTGCACCTCGACGTCGGTCTGGCAGTGAACCACCTCGGCGTGCGCGGCCCGGCCGCGATCGCGCGATCGCTCGAGCTCGCGCCGTTCGGCAAGGTGCTGTTCTCCTCCGACGCGGCCGGCCCGGCCGAGCTGCACTACCTCGGGGCGCGCCTGTGGCGGGAGGGGATGAAGCGACTGCTCGGCGGCTGGGTCGCCGACGGCGACTGGAGCGCCGCCGATGCCCGGCGGGTCGCGGCGCTCGTCGGCCGGGACAACGCCCGGCGGGTCTACGGGCTGGACTGAGCGGGAGAAACGCCCGGTATGTCCTGATCCGCCCCGGTCGAGGCATTGCCTTCGGGACACGTTGCAGCACAATCACTTCAGCGGGGCGCTCAGCCGGTCGATCCGGCGGGGGAACGGTTGTCATCAGGGGGATGTCGTCATGTCGATTCGTTGGTCCTCACGCATGCGTCAGGACAGGCCCGCAGCGCCCGTCATCGTGGAGAACGGCTGGAAGGTCGTGGCCCTGCTGGCCGCCCTGGGCGGCACGGTGGGGTTCCTGAGCCTGGCCTTCACCCACGTCGTCCGGCCGGGTGTCTACACCGCCGTCTACGTCGCGGTCGTGAGCCTCGCGGTCATCCTGGCCGCGATCATCACCGTGCGCCGCCGGCTCGGGCCGGCCGTCGTGCTGGTCGCGGTCATCGGCGGGGACCTCGGCTATCTGGGGTGCTTCCTGAGCGTCAGCGACGCCCGGCTCGAGGCCGCGCCGCTGATGCTCCTCTTCCCGACGCTCGTCGGTGCGCTCTACCTCACGGCGCGCGGGCTCATCGCGCACGTCCTCCTGCTCCCGGTGCTCGTCGCGATCGCCCTGCACGTCGACGGCGAGCCGGTCGTCCCCTGGCTGGTCCAGGTCGCGGTGAGCACGTCGATGCTGACCGGCACCGCCGTCATCGTGTTCTACCTCGCCGGCCACGCCCGGACCCTGCTCAGCCACAGCCAGCGGCTGGTCTACCGCGACCCGCTGTCCGGGCTGCTGAACCGGCGAGGCCTGGACGTCGGGAGCCAGGTGCTGCGGGACCGGGCCGTCATGGAGGAGCGGAAGCTGGCGGCGTACGCGATCGACATCGACCACTTCAAGCGCATCAACGACGGCTACGGACACGCCGCCGGGGACAACGTGCTCTCCGTCGTCGCCGAGGCGATCGGGAAGTCCACCGACGCGGACGGTCTGGCCTCGCGCGTCGGTGGGGAGGAGTTCATCGTGCTGGGGGCGGTCTCCGGCATGGCCGACGTGACCATGACCGCCGCACGGATCCATCGGACCGTCTCGGAGGCGGTGCAGCAGGAGTGCCCGCAGTGGCCGGTGACCGTCTCGATCGGCACCGCGGTGCTGGACCCCACGCGGCGCTTCACCAGCAACGAGGTCGTGCGGACGCTGATCGTCCACGCCGACCGGGCGCTCTACGCCGCCAAGAGCGCCGGGCGGGACCGGGTCGTGCACCACGGCGACGTCGAGGGCCGCTGAGGGACCGGGCGTCCCTCAGCGGCCCTCGCGCCGGTCAGTCCGACCGGACGAACATCGCGGTCGCGGCCCAGCCCGGACCGGCAGCAACGGTGGCCGGTGTCCCTGCGGCGTGGTCGGTCGACCAGCCGATGGAGTGCAGCGCGCCGTCGCTGCGGCTGGCGTAGTACAGCGTCGAGCCGCTGAGGAACGCACCGGCCGTCGTGGACCAGTCGAGCCCGTCGGAGACGGTGAACTCCTGGGCGCCGACGACCCCGGAGTCCGGCGTGAAGTACCGGTAGCGCATCGAGCTCTGCCCGGCCAGCGTGTAGTAGAGACGGCCGCCGGAGTAGAACGCGGACGTGACGTTCGCGATCTCGGCGTCGTAGCCCGTCTTGGCGCCGGCGTACGTCTGCGGTGCCCCGCCGGGCTTGGAGCCGGTGGCGACCTTCAGCCAGGCCGGGTCGTCGTACGGGTCGACCAGCACCTGCGCGCCGAACCCGGACCCGGTGATCGTGCGCTTGGCGAACGTGCCGTTCGTCAGGCCGTAGAAGAGCTGGTTGCCGACGACGAACGCACCACGGACCTGGCTCCAGGACATGACCGATCCGCTGTCGACCGTCTTCGCCGCCGCGACCTGGCCGGTCGCCCCGACGTGGCGGGAGACCAGCGAGGTGGGGGCGCTCACCGGCACGTCGTAGACGGTGCCCGGCAGCCGGCCGGCCGCGGTCGACGCCACTGCCGCGCCTCCGGCCAGCGGGAAGTAGGCGAGCTTCTCGCGCTTGTACCGGTAGTTGCCGATGTAGTCCGTGTCGGACCCGACGTACAGGCCCTTGGCGGTGGCCAGCAGCGCCTGGGCGCCCGTGCCGCGCGGGTTGCGGCCCGGGTTCCAGCTCAGCGGAAGGCCGTTGACCGGATCGAGCGCGGCCAGTCCCGGACGCGGGACCGCGCCGGCACCGGCGGCGTTGTAGCCGTTGGAGTTGTTCATCCAGCGCTGGTGCCCTCCGACGTAGACGGCGGTGCCGGTGATCGCGACGGACCACAGCGAGTCCTCGCCGGTGAAGTCGATCCACGCCGGCTGCACGTCCGCCCCGGTGTCCGCGGTGTTCCAGCGCGACGCCGCGTCACAGGCCGCGCGCGTGCCGTCGGTGTTGGTGCCGGTCCCGCCGGTGGCCGCGATCACGAAGTAGCTGCCGTCCGGGGAGAACTGCACGTCGCGCACGTCGGCGCCGAAGGCCCAGTTGGCGCACGGCGAGGTGAAGCCGGCGGTGTTCCAGCTCGCGTCCACGGTCGCGGCGCTCGCCCCGAGGTTCATCCGGAACACCTGGTCGCGCGGGTAGCTGCCGGCGGCGTCGGTGACCTGGGTGAAGTCCCCGACCGCTACCAGGTGCGTGCCCGACCGGTCGATGTCGAAGGCCTTCACCCCCACCGCGCCGGAGGTCGTCCCGCCGTGATGGCCGGAGACCGAGATCCGCACGTAGGGCAGCAGGGCGCCCGTGGCCGGGTTCAGCGCCACCAGGCCGCCGGCCGCGGTCTGGCCGACCTTCGTGAACGTCCCGCCGACGAACAGCCGGCCGCCGGACAGGACCACCGACGTGGCCGCGGAGTTCATCGCGGCCGGTGCCCAGCCGCTGACGATCTTGCCGGTGGTCAGGTCCAGCAGGGCGACGTTCAGCTTGACGCCGTCGACCGTGCCGAGAGCACCGGCCACGTAGACCGTGTGGCCCGGGCCGGCCGCTATCGCGTCCACGGAGCCGGTGACCGCCGGGACGAATGCGGTGTCGACGGCGCCGGTCGCCGGGTCGAAGGCGAACAGGTGCCGGCGGACCACCGCGGTCGAGCTGCCGGGCGAGGCAACGGACGTGAACGACCCGCCGACGACGATGCGGTTCCCGACCTGGCCGAGGGACAGGACCGCGCCGTCCCGGACGTCCGGCGTGGAGGTCGCCGGCACCGCGCTCGGCACGGTCGACTGCGCCGCCTGCACGGCGAGCGCGGGCGCGATGGAGGTCGCCGTGAGGGCGGCGGCGGTCAGCGCGGTCGTGGCGGCAACGGCGAGCGCGACCGACCGGGACGACCGGGCAGATCGGGACGACCGGGCAGATCGACGACGGGCATGCCGGAACTGGGCATGCCGAAGGCAGGCGTGCATGGTGAGACTCCCCCTGAGAGCGTGCGGTGACAACTGACGACGAACGTGACGACGAACTGACGAGAGGACTGTGCCGAACCGGTTCCGGCCCTGCGCCTACCGGCGGCTCACGACGATCCTGCCGCAGCGGATTCGGACATGACGGACGTTTTCCACAGGTGGCACCATGCGGCCAACCCCGCCACCGAGCCCTGGCTCGAACCGCTGGGGCTCGAACCCCACCGAGCTACCCTCCGGCCGGTCGCCGGCCCGGCCACGGGGCCCGGCCGAGCTCCTCGGCCACGCGGGCCGCGACGTCGCGCAGCTTCACGTTGGTCTGCTGGGACGTGCGGGACAGGAAGGCGAACGACTGGGCCTCGTCCAGTCCGTAGCGCAGCATCAACATCCCCTGCGCCATCCCGATCAGGTGCCGCGTCTGCATCGCCGTGCGCAGGCCCTCGACCCGCTCCACGACGGCCAGCGCCGTGGTGACCGGGTCGACGAACCGGTGCGCGGTCTGGACCGCGTCCTCGTCGAAGGCGGCGGGCTGGGCGGCGTAGAGGTTCAGCCCTCCGACCACCTCCGCCTCGGTCGCCAGGCGCACGCTGAGGACGCTGCGGGCGCCGATCTCCGCTGCTCGCGGGCCCCAGCGCGGCCACCGCTCGTCCCGCGCCGTGTCGTCGATGACGACCGTGTCCTGCACCCAGATCGCGTCCAGGCACGGACCCTCGCCGAGCTCGTACTGCGCGCCGTCAAGGTCGGCCACGATCGGCGCGGTGAGGGCCGGTGTCTCGACCCGGCCCTTGCCGCGCCGCAGCGAGATGCCGGCGAAGTCCGCCGCCGGCACCAGCTCCATGAAGCGCTCGAGGATGCGGGGGAGGTTGTGCTCCTCCTCCGGCTGGGACAGCAGCTCGCGGACCAGCTCGTAGTGGTCGTCCGAGTCGTTCAGCGCCATGTCCCACCGCGCCCTTCCGCCCACGAACCTGGAGGGCCGATACCGCGTCCGCACAGGAGCTGTTCAGTATGCCCCCGAGGTCTGCCGGGGCAACCCGGCCGAGGCCCGGTTCGCGTACGTCATCCCCAGGCGCTCGTGAACCGTGGCGAGCGTGCGGTCGGCGAGACGACGCGCCCGCGCGTTTCCGGCGTCGAGGACCGCGTCGAGGTACGCCGGGTCGCGCAGCAGGTCGGCCCGGCGCCGTCGCAGCGGCCCGAGCAGCCCGTTCACCGCCTCGGTCAGCAGCTGCTTGAGCCGGCCGGCTCCGGCGTCGCCGATCTGCTCGGCCAGCTGCCGTGGGTCCGCACCGGTGCAGGCGGCCAGCAGGTCGAGGAGGCTGGCGACGGCCGGCCGGCCGTTGGGGTCGTAGGTGATCCGGCGATCGCCGTCCGTCGGCGCACGGCGGATCAGGGCGGCGGTCTCGTCCTCGCCGGCCTGCAGGGCGATGCCGTTGCGCCGGGTCTTGCTCATCTTCCGGCCGTCCAGTCCGGCGAGCATCGGGCTGCGGGTGAGCAAGGCGTCCGGCTCCGGGAACACCGGCGAGCCCGCGGCGTACCGCTCGTTGAACCGGCGCGCGACGAGGCGCGTGGTCTCCAGGTGCGGGAGCTGGTCGAGCCCGACGGGGACCAGGTTGGCGTGGCAGAACAGGATGTCGGCGGCCTGGTGGACGGGGTACGTGAGCATCAGCCCGGTCGGCGGCCGGCCGGTGGCCTCGGTCTCCCCTTTGACCGTCGGGTTGCGGTGCAGCTCGGCGTCACTGACCAGGCTGAGGAACGGCAGGACGAGCTCGTTGAGGGACGGTACGGCGCTGTGCGTGAAGATCGTCGACCGGTCCGGGTCGATGCCCGCGGCGAGGTAGTCGGCCACGAGGCCGCGGACGGTCGCGGCCAGGTCCCCGCCGGCCGGCCGGTCGGTCATGACCTGGTAGTCCGCGACCAGCACGACGACCTCGACGCCGAGGTCCTGCAGCCGTACCCGGTTGGCCAGCGTGCCGAGGTAGTGACCGACGTGCAGCGGACCGGTCGGGCGGTCTCCGCTCAGGACGCGAAAACCGCTGGGGTCATGGGTGATTCGTTTCTCCAGCAGCGCACTGCGGTCCACGGCTGCGCGCTGGGACGGTGTGAGGTGGGACATGGGTTCCGGTCTCCTTGAAACGGAGGCCGCCCCGTCACGTGCACCAGCCGGACACCTGGTCCGCCGAGGCTGCCGCGAGAGGGCAGCCCAGGACGTGGATGGTCAGGGTCGCCGCTCGGACGACCGCCACCAGCTCACGAGGCGTCGGGACATGCGCACGATCGTGCCCGAACGGCGCAGCGCAGGCAACCGGTCAGGCGCTGTTCCGGAAGTAGCGGTTGCTCGACGAGGTGGCCAGCAGGACGATCAGCGCCACGTCCAGGACCAGCTCGACCAGGCCGGCGATGCGGCTGGCCGGCGCGGCCGCCAGGGCGAGCGACCCGAGCTGGCTCACGACGGCGAGCCCCGCCAGCACCCAGGTGACGATGCGAGCCCAGTTCTTCCCCTGAGAGACCTGCCAGGCCAGCAGCAGGTACAGCACGAGGTAGACGACCGCGAAGAACACCCCGATTCCGACGACGGTGTTCACCCCCTGGTCGACCCGCGAGGGATCCCAGCCGGGGTTCTTCTTCAGCACCGCACGACGCAGGGTGTCCTTCGCCGCGAACAGGATCACGACGACCAGCAGAGCCAGGACGGCCCGCAGGACCATGATCGCGACCGCCGCCCGGACGGTTCCGGGCGCCGCCGAAGGGCTGGTGCTCGAGGGGTGGTGGTCGGCCGCCACCGCTGGGCTGACCGGCCCGCTGGCCTCAGGCTGAGCGCTCATCTTTCCGTCTCCCTATCGCCGTCCCCGAGTCCGTATGGCGGTGTCGACGGTAGGGCGCGCGGGGGTGGCGCGCCATTCGAAGAATGACCCGACAACAATGCCGAGAATAAAGGTGACGGAGGTATTGCCGCAGGTCACCGACCGTGCATTTCTTGTCCCCCGAATGTCCGGCGGGAGGGCTCAGCCGCGGCGACGGTCCCGGGAGAAGATCCCGAAGATCGCGGGCCCGTTGGTGTGCCCCTTGTTCATGTCGGCGAGCTCGTCGTCCGCCTCCCTGGAGCGCTTGGCCAGCCAGGCCAGCGCTGCGCCGAGCAGGACGACGATGATGATGATCGCGATCCACATGTCGCTCACTCCTTCGAGCCGGGCGGCGCCCGGCCTCGCGACCATCATGCGCCTCCGGCGACCCGGGGGCACCGCGACGGGACGCGGCATCACCCGCGATCGGCTAGTCCTCCACCCCGCAGTAGTCCACGATGAACCGGGCCAGGACGCGGGTCGCGGCGACCACGTCGGAGACGTTCACGTGCTCCTCGGTGGTGTGGCAGCTCTGCAGGTCGCCCGGTGCGAAGTAGACGCCCGGGGTGCCGAACGCCGCGGTCAGGAACGGGATCTCGGACCAGGCGGTGAACCCGCTCAGCTCGGCCGGGCGCTCCATCTGCTGCTCGAAGGCCCGGCACAGCGCGCCCACCCCCGGGTCGTCCCCGGCCACCTGCCCCGGTGCGCCCCCGACGGGGTGGTCGCGCGGCGAGGTGTAGCGGAACCGCACGGAAGCGCCCTCCGGCAGCCGCACCGCCCGGACCCGCGCCTCCAGCTCGTCACGGGCGTGGTCCATCGTCTCGTCCGGCATGAGCGTCCGGATCAGCGAGATGGTGCAGTCACCGGGCACCGAGATGTAGCCGCCACCACCGATTCCGGTGACCACGAGGATGTTCCGCCCCAGCAGGGGGTGGGGTGCTCGCTCCATGAGCTCGTCGGAGTACGCGTAGAGCGCTGTCTGCACGTCGTGACCGGCGCGGACGGCGTCGACCCCCAGCCAGGGTTCGGCGAAGTAGACGCTCTGCCCGACGATCTCCACCTCGGCGATGAAGAACCCGATCTGCGCGACCGCGACCCTGAGGTCCGTCGGCTCGGTGTAGATCGCGAAGTCGGGGACGGGGATGTCGCCGCTGCGCATCCGGGACACGACCGCCTTGATGCCCTCGCTGTAGCCCGAGCCCTCCTCGCCGCCCTCCTCGTCACCGACGAAGGCGAAGACCACGTCCCCCTTGGTCCGCAGGCCGGCGCGGCGCACGGCCCGAGCCGCGGCCATCGCGACGGCGACCCCTGCCTTCTGGTCCGCGGCGCCGCGGCCGTAGAGCTCGCCGTCGACGATCGCGCCGCCGAACGGGCTCTCGGCCGGCGTGCCGGCCCACCGCTGCGACCATCCCTGCACGTGGACCGTGTCCAGGTGGCCGAGCAGGGCCAGAGTGGGGCCGCCGCCGCTGCCCTTCAGCGCGCCGTAGGCGTTCTCCCGGCCGGTGGCGAACTCGAACGTCTCGACGTCCTCGCAGCCAGTGGCTCTCAGCTCCCGGGCGCTGAGCCGGGCGACCTCGGTCTCGGCGCCCGTGACGCTCGGCACCTCGACCAGCCGCCGGAGGAGGTCCACGACCTCGGCCTCGTCCACGCCGGCCGCGGCGCGCGCGCCGGCCTCGCCGGGGACCACGGCTCAGGCCCGATTCTTCGTGCGGCCGCTGACGGTCACGGCCGCCACGATGATCAGGCCCTTGAGGGCGAGCTGGGCCTGGATCGACAGACCCATCATCACCAGCCCGTTGGCGATGAAGCCGAGCAGCAGGCTGCCGACGATCGCGCCGAGGATCCGCCCCCGGCCGCCGCTCATCGCCGTCCCTCCGATGATCACCGCGGCCAGCGTCAGGATCAGGTCGCTGCTCCCGCCGTACTGGTAGCTCGCGCCGTGCAGCTGGCCGACGTACAGCAGCCCGCCGACCGCGGCCAGGCCGCCGTTCAGGACGAACACCGACATGCGGACCCGGTCGGTCCGGATCCCGGAGTACCTCGCGGCCGTCTCGTTGCCCCCGGTGGCCGCGGTCATCCGCCCGTACGACGTGCGCTGCAGCAGCCAGGCGCCGACCAGGCCGATCAGCACGGTCCAGAAGACGAGGACCGAGATCGGCCCGACCTGGGCCGAGCCGAACAGGTTGTCGAAGACGGAGTTCGCGACCGGCAGGGACTGCTGGCTCGACACCCACTGGGTGACGCCGTCCAGCACCTCCATCATGCCGAGCGTCACGATGAACGACGGCACCCCGACGCGGACCGTGATGAAGCCGTTGACGAACCCGGCGACGACGCCGGAGAGGATCGCGGCGCCGACGGCCGGCACGATGCCGATGTGGGGCTCGCTCATCGCCAGGACCACACCGGACAGCGGCACGATGTTCGCGAAGGAGAGGTCGATCTCGCCGGCAGTCAGCACGAAGACGTTCCCCACCGCCAGGATGCTGATGACGGTGGCCTGGGCGACGACGTTCTGGGTGTTGCTCAGGGTCATGAAGCCGGAGTCGCGCAGGTCGACGGCGAAGAACGCGATGACCACCAGCGAGCCGGCGATCAGCATGGCGGTCGAGGAGAGCTTCGGCAGCGTGCGGCGGGACGCCGGCGCGGCACCTCCGACATCGGTGTCCGGCTCGGTCAGGACGGTCTGTCCTTCACTGGACGGCATGAACCAGCTCCTCCTCCGTGACGGTCCCGCTGGCGTTGTCGAACTCGGCGCTCACCGCTCCGTCGCGGATCGTCAGGACACGATCCGCGAGCTCGAGCACCTCTTCGAAGATCGAGGTGATCCACACCACGGTCTTGCCGCTCTCGGCCGCCTGCCGGGCGATGTGCATGATCTCTCGCGCTGCCCCCACGTCGACCCCGGCGGTCGCCTCGTGGAAGAGCAGGACGTCGGCGTCGGACGCCAAGGCCTTGGCCACGACCACTTTTCGCTGGTTGCCGCCGGACAGTGTCGTCACGTCGGCCTTCGGGTCGCCGATGCCGATGTGCAGGTCCGTGATGTAGCGCAAGGCGATCCGCGACGCCTTGGCCGTATCGAGCCCGGTCCAGTGCCGCAGCCGCTTCGTGATGTTCAGCACGATGTTGGACTCGACGTTCATCGTGCCGACGAAGCCGCGATGCCGGTTGTCCGAGGGCACCAGGGCCATCCCGGCCCCGAGCGCGTCGGCCGAGTGCCGCAGCGTGACCGGCTTCCCATGGATCTCGATGCTCCCGTGACCCAGCCGCTCGATGCCGAACAGCAGATCGGCCAGCTGGTCCAGGCCGCTGCCGAGCAGGCCCACGAGGCCCAGGACCTCACCGGGGCGGCAGTCGAACGTCGTGGTCGCCGAGTGCCGGCCGAGGGTGAGGTCGCGGACGCGCAGCGACGGTGCGATCGCGGTCACCGTGCCGCTGGACCGCTGGGCCGCCTCCCGGTGCTCGGTCGAGCCGAGCATGGCGGAGACCAGCCCCGACAGGCTGGTCCGGCTCGTCGGGCAGTCGAGGGTGACCCGGCCGTCGCGCAGCACCGTCACCTGCTCGCACAGGCTCATCACCTCGCGCAGCCGGTGGCTGATGAACACGATGGACAGACCGCTGCGGGCCAGCGAGCGCAGGGTCGCGAAGAGCTGCTCGGTCTCCTGGGTGGTGAGCGCCGCCGTCGGCTCGTCGAGGACCAGGACCTTCTGCGCCTCCCGCAGGGCCTTCGCGATCTCGGTGAACTGCTGCTCGGGGAGGCTGAGCTCACCGGTCGGCCGGTTCGGGTCGATCGAGACCCCGAGCTGCTCGAACAGCCCGCGGGTGACGCCGACGGCCCGCCGGTCGTCGACCCAGGCCAGGGGGTTGCCGGCCACTGCGCCGAGACAGACGTTCTGGCTCACGGTCAGCGTCGGGATCAGGCTGAACTCCTGGAACACCATGCCGACGCCTGCCTGCCGAGCCTCGGCCGGTGTCCGGTACGACGCCGGAGCACCGTCGATGTTGATGACGCCCGCGTCGGCCTGGTGCACGCCCTGCAGGATCTTCATCAGCGTCGACTTGCCGGCGCCGTTGTGCCCGACCAGCCCGTGGATGCTGCCGGCGCGCACGTTCAGGTCCACACCGTGCAGCACCGCGTTCGCGCCGAACGCCTTCGTGATGCCGAGCATCTCGAGCATGGGAGGTCTCCAGTCGGGCCGGTGACCGGTGGGCCGGCGGCCGCACGTTGCGGCCGCCGGCCCTACCGCGTCGTCAGCTGCCGCTCAGCGTCGCCGGGCAGTGAGCGGTCTTGGCCGCTGCCGAGACGTCACCCGGCAGGTCGGTGAGGAACGTCGACTTCCAGCCGTCCGCCAGGTTGGCCGCGGTCACCGGGAAGGCCGGCACGACGGCCAGCGCGGGAGCCGGAGCACCGAGCACGCCCAGCGCGCCCTCGATCGCCGCGGTGTAGCCGAACTGGTAGGCCAGGGTCGAGGTCTCCTCCTGGACGTTGCCGCACTGCGCCATGTTGAGGGCGCTCGTGCCGCCGAGGTCGATGGTGAAGATCTTGACGTCCGTACGGTGTGCCGCACGCAGGGCCGCGGTGGCTCCCTCAGCCGTCGGAGAGTCCCAGGGCATGAAGATCGCCTGGATGTCGGGGTGCGCGGTGATCATCGCCGACACGATCTTCTGGGCTGCGTTGGGGTCGGCGAGCCCGGCCTTCTGCACGATGTCGACGCCGGGCCACTTGTCCTTCAGCTGCTGGAGGACGGCCGCCTCGCGCTGGTTCGTGATCCAGAAGTTCGCGTCGTAGTAGACGTATCCGATCTTCCCGTTGCCGTTCAGGTACTTGCCGATCTCGTCGGCCGTCGTCTTGCCGAGCCCGGCGACGTCGTAGGTGACGATGCCGACGTCCTCCTTGCCGTCCCGGTAGCCGTTCGGCTTGTTGCTCAGGAACACCAGCTTCACACCGGCCTTCACCGCCGGCTGGTAGTACTGCGCGGCCGCGACCGGGTCGACCGCCAGGCTCAGAATGATGTTCGGCTTCAGCGGCAGCACGTTCTGGACGTCCTTGGCCTGCTGGGCCGCGACGAGGTTCGAGTTGGTGGTGGCGACGACCTTGATGTTCATCGCCTTGAAGGCCGCGCTCGCGCCCGCCTGCAACGAGTTCATGAACGGGCTCGACTGGGTGTTGAGGAAGGCCGCCTTGTACTTGCCCGCTCGCACCTTGGCCAGCTGGTCGGCGGTCAGGTTGACCTGGGTGTACCAGACCGGAACCTGGCCCTGCGGACCCCGCGTGGTGAGCTCCCCGAGCGGGACGGGCGACTTCTCCAGGGTCAGGGGCGGCAGGTCCTTCGGGGCGGCACCGCTCGAGCTGCTGCCGCAGCCGGCCGCCGCCAGTGCGGTCACGACTCCCAGCGCGGCAAGACAGCGGCGAGCGGCGGTCGGGCGGCGGCCCCCGCCGCGGGACGGCCGGGCTCCGAGACCTGTCATTTCTGCTCCTCAGCGTGATGCCAGGACGACGAGTCCTGCTGATCGATGGATCCGTGGGTCGATGCCTGGGCACCGGGATGCGACGTCTAAAACATCATGACGTCATCCCCGGATGATGTCCCTGACGTGGGCACCCGTCAAGCACCTGCGGGGCTCTTGTCCCGAGAGGTTAGGGGTTATAACGTCATGACGACTTGTCGTCGCGCTTCCCAGGAGACCCCTTGTCCGCACTGGCTGACCGGACCTACGTCGTCACCGGGGGCTCCCGCGGCATCGGGCGCGCCGCCGTGGAGCTGCTGCGTCAGGAAGGCGCCTCGGTGGCCGTCATCGCCCGCGAGTCCTCGGCCCTGCGGGAGGTCGAAGAGGTGACCGGCGCGGTGGCCTTCCCGGCGGACGTCACGGACGAGGCGGCGGTGGTCGCCGCGTTCGCGGCCGTCGAGGACCGGTTCGGTGACATCCATGGGCTGTTCGCCAACGCCGGCATCGCCCTGCTCGAAGGTCCCGTGCACGAGCTGCCCTCCAGCAGCTGGGATCTCGTCATCACCACGCATCTGCGGGGCAGCTACGTCTCGGCGCGGGAGGTGCTGACCAGGATGGTCGACCGCGGCGTCGCGGGTTCCATCGTGTTCACGAGCTCGTGCGTCGTGCAGAACGCCGTCCCCGGGGTCGGCGGGGCGTACCACGCCGCGAAGGGCGCGCTGGAGGCGTTGGGCCGCAGCATCGCCGTCGACTACGGGCGCCACGGGATCCGGTGCAACTCGATCGCACCCGGGGCGACCGAGACCGCACTGATGTGGACCGGCGTGGCGGAGGCGGACAAGGAGGCCGCGCGCGCGGCGGTCGCCGACAGCGTGGTGCTCCACCGGGTCGCCGACCCGCTGGAGATCGGCCGAGCGGCCGTCTGGCTGCTCTCCGACGCCTCCTCCTACGTGACCGGTGCGACGCTCGTCGTGGACGGCGGTGTCGGCGCCCTGTCCGTGCTCCCGGTCTGACCTCAGCCCTCCCCCGGATGACAAGATCGTTATGCCCGATTAGTCTGCATTCGCACTGCGGTGAGGGCAGCCGGCCCCGCTGACCGCCAAGGCTGTGCGGGGGGCAAGCCATGGGGACGTTCACGTTCGCGGACCTCGACGGGTTCACCCGGCGGCTGATGGTGGAGGAGCTGGACTGCGATCCGGACGGCCCCAGCATGAGCACGTGCTTCACCGCCCGCGGACGAGCCGACTACCCCGGCCTGCTCCGGAAGGCGCTGCAGGACGGGGATGCCGAGTCGCTGGTCGCGGACCTGCGGCAGCGGGAGCGGATGACGTCCTCGCCGGTCAACGCCGCGGAGCGGTTCGGCGGCACCGAGTTCAACCGCTACTACGCGCGCGCGGTCTGTCGGCGGGCCCTGATCCACGGATCCCCCGCGGTCGTGGTCTACCGGGCGCGCCCGTCGGCCGCCCCGCGGCCGAGATCCGAGGAGCTGGTCGGGCGGATGCTGCCGGCGACCACCGTGCTGGACGACCTGCGGACGAACCGCAGCGAAGGCGTCCTGGGCATCGCCGGCGTGAGCTCCGGGTTGTCGGTCCGCTGCCCCTGCACGCAGTGCCTCAAGCTCGACGCCTGAGGATAGTGGTCGCCAGCCAGATGTCGCAGGGGCGTCTGCGGACCCGAAGGTCGTGACATGGACCGAGACGAGAGCAGCGCGAGCACGAGCGATGTCACGGCGGCCGAGCACGTGTGGGACGCACACACCGCCGCCGAGTTCGTGACGGCCGATGTCGACGCCACGATGGCGACGATGACCGACGACCCGGTCGTCATCCACGTGCCGACCATGGTGGGTGCCCGTGGGCGGGCCGGCGTCCGCCGCTTCTACGCGACGCACTTCATCGGTCATCAGCCGCCGGACCTGGCGCTGGAGGTGCTGTCCCGTACGGCGACCGCCTCCCGCGTGGTCGACGAGCTGCTGATCTCGTTCACCCACACCTGCCATGTGCCGTGGATCCTGCCCGGGGTGGCGCCGACCGGACGCGCCGTCCGGGTCGTGCTCGTCGTGGTCATCGGCATCGCCGACGGCCTGGTGGAGAGCGAGCACATCTACTGGGACCAGGCGAGCGTCCTCGTCCAGCTCGGGCTCCTGGACGACGGGGCCGTTCCCGTGTCGGGTGCGGCTCAGGCCGCTCTGGTCCGCGGTGACTCCGCGGCATCCTTCCGAGACCTCGACGCCGACCCGGCGGACGGGCGGCCCTAGCGATCCACGCGGGCGCACCGACCGGGTCGGGGTGGGTGCCATCCCCCTGCGTCTGGCACCCACCCCGTGCGCCGCCTCCCTGGTGGCGGCGCAGCTCCTGGGATCGCGGCCTACCGCCCGGTGCCGGAGGACGCGGGCAGGCAGGTCCAGACACCGGCGTTGAGGGCGCACCGCCCGGGCAGCGACACCGCGTGAGCCGGCGTCGCGGTGACCGCGCCGGCGACCATCAGCGTCGCGCCGACGGCGGCGCCGGCCGCCCACCGGCCGATGCGGCCCCGGAGGCCGCCCTGGCCGGCCGACCCGTCCGTACCGCGATCCGTGGTGTTCCGCTGGGTGGTCATGACGCTCACTCCCTGGTTGCGAAGAACTCGATACCCAAGGATCGGGCGGCGCCCCGGTCCGGCGTACCCACCGAGCAGCCGGTCCGGCGGGGGATCCTCAGGTCCCCCGATCGGTGGAGACGGTCCGGCGGCTCAGCCGAGCTTCGACGGCCCGGGCTGCCACTGGCGGCAGAAGCCGAGGTACCTGCCGGCCACCTGCTCGGAGGTCTGCGCGTCATCCAGGCGGCCTTCGGTCCAGGCCCGGACCGCGTCCTCCCAGATGCTGCGGCCGATGGCGAAGCCCACGAAGGCCTCGACGTCGGAGGCCACGGCGAGCCAGTGGTTCACCCGCTCGGCCGGGGCGTCCCGGCCGAGCACGATCAGGTCGGCGTCCCGCCCGCCGGCCCGGGCCTGCTCCGCGACCTGGACGGCGGCCTCCGTCGTCTCCAGACCCTCGACCTTCCACAGCGCGGGCTCGACCCCGGCGTCCTGGTTCTCGGCGATGACGCGGGTCACCAGGTCCGGTCGCAGCTCCCGGTCGTACCGGGCCGCGTCCCCACCGGCCCGGGCCAGCTGGGCGTCGGTGGCCGGGACGAGCAGCTCGTACAGCAGGGGGACGTCGATCTCCCGCAGGGCGGCGCTGACCTCGGCCAGGAGCTGCAGCTGGGCCCGGCGCCGGTCCGCGGGCAGATCCGGGTTGTCGCGGACGAGGACCTTGGCGTAGTCGGGAGCGCTGCGCTGAAGGTGACCGAGCCAGTCGTCCGGCCACTGCAGGGTGAACCAGTCGTGGCCGCTGGCCTCCACGGGGACCGCCAGCACCATGCTGTCGCGAGGGACCGCCTCGATGACGGCCTCGCCGTACTGCTCGTCGACCAGGACGCCGGCGCGGCCGGCCGACAGCTCCGGCGCGGCCTGCGCGAGGCCGGTGAAGATCAGCTGCTTCGCGGCGACCATGCCCGTGCGCTGCTCGGGCGTGGGCTCCTCGTCCTTCACGCCGAACAGGGTCGTGCCGAACGATCCTCGATGATCCATGGCCAGGATGAGCAGCGGGTCGTCGTGCCGGGGCCGCCACCTGCCGTCTGCGATCACCCGGCCATCCTCCTCCGGCCCTCGGGCGCCGCAACCGCCGTGCCGTCACCGCACGCTGTCCGGGCGCGCCGGCCGGACCAGAACGGGGCGTCGAGGGCCAGCAGCACCAGGGCTGCGAGCGCGGCGGCACTGACGATGTACCAGGGCGCCGGCCCCAGCACGGACAGCAAGGACCCGGTCGAGGGCTTGTGGCGCAGGAACATGTAGTTGGCGCCGGTCGCGGCATCCACGACGCCGACTGCCGCCGCGTATGCGGCGGTGAGCAGCCAGATCCGCGGCACGGCTCCGGGCCGCGGCCGACGGCGCAGGCCGACGACGAGGAAGATCGCGGCCGTGACGATCCCGACGTGCGCGATGACGTAGACGAAGAACTGCAGCTCGGGGAACCGTTGGGTCAGGTCGGGCGTGAGAACGCCCTGCAGGCTGCCGGCCAGCCCCCAGAAGTACGTGAGCTCGACCAGCA
The DNA here is from genome assembly GCA_963743975.1 of uncultured Actinomycetota bacterium. Lineage (GTDB taxonomy): Bacteria > Actinomycetota > Actinomycetes > Actinomycetales > CAVURS01 > CAVURS01. Next base: position 118,946 of record CAVURS010000003.1, on the reverse strand, counting down.
GCGCCTGCTGGGGCAGCCAGCACGCAGCCGCCGCGACGACCAGACCGACGTCGCACAGCGACAGGGGCAACGACGCCTGCACCGTGAAGGTGCCCTCAGCGATGGGCCGTACGACCGACGTCACCGAGACGACGGCCAGCACCACGGCGAGGACCCGGGCCGCGGCCAACCCCCACGCACGAGGACGCCGCCGCGCCGTGATCGTCAGCGCGCAGCACCCGACCGCTCCGACGGCGACCGCAGCCCAGTACGCCGGGCTCATCGGGTGACACGGTGTGCCGCGAACCGCAGGGCGTTGCCGACGGACGCCGCTCTTCCCATGCAGCTCTTCCTACTCCGCGCGGTGCAGCGATGGAAGGACGGCCGCCCGTCAGGAGGTGACGATCAGGATCCCCACCATCGCGAGGACGAGCCCGGCCGTCTGCCGACGGGACGGCGCCTCCTGCAGGAAGATCTGACCGAGGACGATCGTCACCGCCGGGGAGAGCGAGACGAGCGGGACGACGACGGCCAGGTTCGTCGAGGTGACCGCCCCGGCGTACGCGAGAGCACCCGCGATCCCCGTCGCGCCGACCGTCAGACCCACCCACAGGTTCGCCTTCGTCGGGACCAGAGTCGCCGGGCTGCTGCCCAGCGCGATGACCGAGAGCAGCACGAGGGCCACCACCCGGGACTCGAAGGCGGTGTGCACCTGCACTGCGGCCGAGGTGCCGGTCAGGGCGATGTAGTAGACGGCCATGCACACGCCCGACAGCAGGGCGGCGGAGATCCCGTTGAGCCAGAGCCGTGCGGGCGGAGACGGTACGGCCGCCTCGGCCTCGGCCTCGGCCATGGCACCGGCGCCCGGCGCCGCGGCCACGCCGTCCCGGTGCCACGCGCCGACCGCGGCCAGGGCCACGAGACAGACACCCGCGCCGACGATCTCGCGACCGGAGGTCGTGGTGTGGAAGGCCGCGTACGCGACCGGGATCGTGCAGGCCATGACCGCGGACATCGCCGACGCCACGCCGGCGAACAGCGTCCGCGAGCTCTGGTACAGCAGCAGCAGGGACAGCCCGGAGCCGGTGCCCGCGATCGCCCCGTGAGCGAGCTCGGATGCGGTGAAGCCCTCACCGTTGACGAACAGCAGCACGGGCAGCCCCACGAGCAGTCCCATGGCCTGCGACCACACGGTGACGGCGAGCGCCGTGCCGGCCCGGGCCCCCTGTGCCGCGAAGATCGACGAGCCGCCCCAGGCGACCATCGCCCCCAGCGCCAGCAGAGTGTGCACGGGCCGTCCTTGCCGGAACGATCGCTGTCAACGATGGGGGTGGGGCCGAACGGCCCCGACGACGGTGGCCTGCGGGCCGGTGGCCGTCAGCTCTTGACGATCAGGGCGTCCACCGCGATGGCTCCCTTGGCGGTCAGGATCAGGGGGTTGATGTCGATGGCGTCGATGCGCCGGCCGAGGAGGACCGCCAGCCCGTCGAGCCGGTCGACCAGCTCGCTGAGCTGACCGACATCGGCCGCCTGGGAGCCGCGCGCCCCCATCAGGCGGCGATATCCCTTCAGCTCGGCCAGCATCGCGGAGGACTCGCCGGCCAGGAGGGGCACCGGGCGGAACTGCACGTCGTCCAGGATCTCGGTCCAGATGCCACCCAGGCCCACCATCACGAAGCTGCCGAGCTGGTCGGAGACGTGCACGCCGAGGATGAGCTCGGTGCCTGCGGTGATCTGCTCCTGCACGAGGACCCGCCGGGCGCCGCCCTGCAGGAGAGCGGTGGTCGCCGAGGCGAGCTCGTCGGCCGAAGCGATGCCGAGGACGACACCGCCCCGCTCGGTCTTGTGGGCGACGTCCTCGTCCGCGATCTTGGCCACCAGCGGGAACGCCAGCGAGCTGGCCGCCTCGACCGCGGCTTCTGCCGAGTCGACGACGTGGTGGGCCGCGACCGGGATCCCGGCCGCCTCGAGCAGCCGCATGGCCAGCGGCCCCCCGTTGGACCCCGGCCCCAGCTCGGCGAAGGCCGCCTCCACGCGCTCCGCGGTCTCCGGAGACAGGGCGCTGTCGCGGGTCGCCGCCGAATCCCGGTCGGACATCCGGACCAGGTGGCCCAGGGCCCGCAGTCCGTTGTCGAAACCGGAGAGGGCCAGGATGCCGTCGCTGAGCGCGGACTCGACGCGGTGGGCGGCCGGGGCCCCGCCGACGCCGTCCAGGACGACGAACAGCTTGTCGCTGTCGGCCATCACGGCCCGAGCCGCTCGCAGGGAGCCGCCCGCGCGGTCCTCCTCGCCGGTCGGTCCAGCGGTGAAGTCGCCGACCTGCAAGATGATGTCGACGCCGGGATCGGCCGCGATGTCAGCGACGATCTTCGGGACGGCGACCTCGAAGTCCGCGGTCCCCCACCAGTCCAGCGGGTTGTTGGGCGGCAGGAAGTCGGCCAGCTGGGGCACCAGCTTGCTCTTCGTCTCCTCGGAGAACGGCTCGATGCTGAGCCCGGTGCCGGGCAGGTTGTCGTGCACCAGCTCGATCTGTCCGCCCGATGCGGTGAGGACCGCGAGCCGGCCACCCCGCGGACGCCGCGCGGACTGCGCGGCCAGCGCCGTCTCGAGCAGCTCGTCGAGCGACTGCACCCGCGTGACGTGATGCCGGCGCAATGCCGCGTCCACCAACCGATCCGGTACGGCGAGGGCTCCGGTGTGGGCGGCGGCAGCGACCTGGGCCTCCGGCGTCCGCCCGGACTTGCAGACGATCACGGCCTTGCCGCGCGCCCGGGCCTCGTCGCACTGGGCGAAGAAGGCGTCGGGACGGCGGATGGTCTCCAGGAAGGCGCAGATGACGTCGACGTCGTCGTTGTGCACGTAGTACTCGAGGATGGCAGCGGCATCGACGACCGCTTCGTTGCCGCTCGACACCGCGTGGCTCCAGCGGACACCGCGGGTGTTGTTGATCAGGGCGGTCGCGACCGAACCGCTCTGAGCGATCAGCCCCACCCGGCCCGCGTCGTACGGGAAGACCGAGTCCATGTACATCGCCACGGGCTCGACGAAGTTGATCAGCCCCTGGCAGTTCGGGCCGAGGACGGCCACCCCGCCCTCGAGGGCCATCGCGTTGAGCCGGGCCTGCAGCCGGCGCCCGTCGTCGCCACCCTCGGCGAAGCCGAGCGCGAACGCCACGGCCGCCTTGGCCCCCTTGGCGACCACCGCCTCCATCATGGTGATCACCCGCTCCCGGGAGACCGCCAGGACCACGGCGTCCGGGGTGAACGGCACGTCCTCCAGGCTCGGGTAGCACGGGAACCCGGACACCTCGTCGTACTTGGGGTTGACGCACGCCACGGGCCCGGAGAACCCGAGCCGCTTGAAGTTGTGGACGGCATCGAACCCGGTGCCGGCCCGGCTCGCCCCGACGACGGCGACGCTCTTCGGGGCGAACAAGGTCCGCACGGCGGACGGGTCCAGCTCAGTGGCGCTCACAGATGCTCCCAGTCGGGGTCAGGGCACGACGGCGAGGAGCCGCGTGTCGGCGTAGAGGCGTAGCGGGTGTCCGGTCGACACGCCGCCGCTGACGCCGGATCGAGGCTCCGTGATCCGCACCCGGACGGGGGTCGACCCCGGGACGGGCAGGTCACAGGTCAGGCGGATGTGGTCGCCCAGGTCCAGCAGGTCGGCCACGGTCACGTCGAGCACGAGCGGACGCGCGTCGCCCTCGGGCGGGCGGGTGGACAGCGCCGCGGTCGGGACGGACACCGCGACCTCGCCCTCCGCCGGCAGCGCCGGCGAACAGCGCGGGACGGAGATGACCTGCTCGAGCAGGCTGACCGAGCCGCCGGCACCGGAGTGCCTGGTCGCCGGCAGGACGGTGTGACCGCCGAAGAACGACGCGATGAACCGCGTCGGCGGCGCCGTCAGGAGCTCGGCCGGGGTGCCCACCCCCTCCAGGACACCGTCACGCATGATCGCGATCCGGTCCGACAGGGTGAGTGCCTCCTCGCGGTCGTGCGTGACGTAGAGCGCGGTCACACCGACCTCTTGGTGGATCCGGCGGATCTCCACCATCATCCGTTCGCGCAGCTCGCGGTCCAGTGCCCCGAGCGGCTCGTCCATCAGCAGGAGGGACGGCCCGAACGCGAGCGCCCGGGCGAGCGCCACGCGCTGTTGCTGGCCGCCGGAGAGCTCTCGCGGCAGGCGGCTGCCCATCTGCGGAAGCCCGACCAGCTCCAGCATCTCGGCCACCCGCTTGCGGCGTTCCTCAGCCGGCCGCTTGAGCATCTTCAGGCCGTACGCCACGTTGTCGTCGACCGTCATGTGCGGGAACAGCGCGTAGTTCTGGAAGACCATCCCGATGCCGCGCTGGGCCGGGCTCATCTCGGAGATGTCCCGCCCGCGCAGCAGGATGTGTCCGGACGTGATGTCGGTGAACCCCGCGACCAGCTTCAGCAGCGTGGTCTTGCCCGAGCCGCTCGGGCCGAGCAGCGTGAGCAGCTCGCCCTCGGGCACGGTGAGGTCGACGGTCTTCACCGCCGTCGCGGCGCCGTACGCCTTGTGAACGGCGTTCAGCTCCAGGACCGGCTCGGTCGTGAACTTCACCGACCTCGCCCGTGGGCTCTGCTCTGTCACCGGCATCCTCTCCGCCTCCGGATCCCCCGTCACATCGGCGATGGCGACCGCCGATGTGACGAGGGACGTCTCGTTCGCCTGCTCAGCCAAGGAAGGCCTGCCACGCCTGCTCGAGCTCCTTGGAGTTCGCGGCGAACCACTTGTTGTCGGTGCGTGTGATGCCCGTCTTGCCATTGGGCAGCGCGGCCGCGACGGCAGCCGGCACCAGCTTCTCCAGACCCTTGGCCGGCATCGGGTAGGTCAGCGCCGCGCTCCACTGGGCCTGGTTCTGCGGGTGCGCGGCCATCCACGAGAAGAAGGCGAACGCGGCCTGCGCGTGCGGAGCGCCCTTCAGCACCACGAAGCCGTTCGGCTCCGGGAGCAGCGCACCGTCCCAGCTGATCTGCAGGTTCTTGATGTTCTGCTGCTGGACGACGAACGCCCGGCCGTTCCACATGATCTCGGCGCCGACCTGCTTGTCGATCAGCACCTGCTGCTGCTGGGAGCCGGAGCTCGGCCAGACCGAGACCGACTTCTTGATCGTCTTCAGCTTGTCGATGCCGCGCTTGATGTCGAGCGGGAAGAGCTGCGAGCCGGACACGCCGTCGGCCTCGAGAGCCATCGGGATGGCCTCGTCCGGGTCGTTGACGATCGCCCGCGGACCGGGGAAGTTGACGGTGTCGAAGAACTCCTGCGGGTTCGTCGGGCACTTGGCCATGACTGCCGGGTTGCAGGCGATCACCGTGGCGGTGTCGCCGGCGTCGACGGTGTTGGCGGTGTAGGCGCCGGGGGCGAACTCGCTCGCGAACTCCGACGTCAGCCAGGACGGGAAGTTCTGCGCGTAGCCCTTGTTCAGCAGCACGACCGGGTTGAGCGACTCGGCGATGTCGATCGAGACGTTGCCCTGCTGCTCCTGCAGGATCGCCGGCACCGCCGGGTCGGATCCGTTGATGACGACCTTGACCTTGATGCCGGTGTCCTGGGTGAACGGCGTGAACAGGTACTTCTGCTCGTTGTCAGTCCAGACCCCACCCCACGAGGTGATGGTCATGGTCTGGCCCTTGAGCGAGGACACGTCGGGCTTGCTCGAGGAGTTGGCGCCCGCTTGAGAGCTCGAGCCGCCGGAGGAAGAGCCACAGGCGCAGAGGAGGGCGGTGGCCGTGGCGAGCGAGGCCAGCGCGGTGAGACGGTGTCGAGACGAGCGGGTCATGACGTTGCTCCATCTGTTCGGCGGTCGAGCACGGCAGGGGTAGGGGGATGGGGGGGCTACGACCGCGGGCGGCTGCGAGGGCCGCCCGGCTCGGGCAGGAAGGGGTTGTCGCGGAAGGCCAGCGAGGCGCGCATGCCCTCCTCCTTGCGGATCCGGTTGAGCTCGTCCAGATCCCGCGAGTCCGTCCCCGAGTGCAGGGCCACGGAGATCAGGCCGCCGGCGCGCATCGCGTTGGCCAGGCCCATCGCCTCCAGCCCGTAGGTGGTGATGGCCTTGTTGAGCCGTACGGTGTCCGCCGGCAGCAGCGCGATGCGGCGCGCGAGGGCGGTGGCCCGGTCCATGAGCTCGTCATGGGGCACGACCTCGTTGATGATGCCGATCCGCTCCGCCTCGGCCGCGTCGAAGTGATCGCCGGTCAGCGCGTAGCGGTGGGCGTGCTTCCACCCGGCGAGGGCCGCGAACATGAAGGTGGAGTTCTGGATCTCGCGGACCTCGGGCTGGCCGAACACGGCCTTGTCCGACGCGAGCGTGATGTCCGCACAGAGCGCGTACCACATCGCGCCGCCGAGGCACCAACCGTTCACTGCGGCGATCACCGGCTTGGCGAGGCGCATGATCGACAGGTGCTTGTCGGCCGACCCGGTGTCGACGGTCCACCAGTAGTTGAGGGCATCGCTGGCGCGGACGGTGCCGTCCGGGTGCTCGATGGTGTCCTCACCCAGGTCATACCCGGCGCTGAAGGCCCGGCCCGCGCCGGTGATGACGATCACGCGGACCGCCGGGTCGGACTCGGCCTCCTTCAGGAGCCGGTGCATCTCGTCCTCGAGCACGGGCGAGATGGCGTTCATCTGGTCCGGGCGGTTCAGCGTCAGGATCCCGACGCCGTCCTCGAGTGACCAGAGGATCTCGTTCGCTTGGCTTTCAGTCATCGTGGTGCGGACCTCTCTGTCCGGTGGAGCGCAAGCACAGGGGTGGAGATGTGGTGCAGGGGAACGCGCTGACTGGGTCAGCTCATCGGATGGTCTGCCCTCGCCGCTGCAGCGCGAAGGCTGTGACGACCACCCCGGTGCTCAGGACCATCAGTGACGTGGCCACGGCGGTGATCGAAGGATCGAGGCCGGTGCGCAAGGAGCCGAAGATGACCTTCGGCAACGTGTTCAACCCGGCTCCGGAGAGGAAGTTGACGAACACCGCCTCGTCGAAGTTGGTGACGAACGTCAGGAGGAGGGCCGCGAAGATGGCCGGCCGGATCAGCCGCAGCGTGATCCCGACCACGGCGCGGGAGCGCGAGGCCCCGAGACTCATGGCCACCAGCTCGAGGTCACGCGGGACGCGCATCAGCGCCGCCTCCACGAGGATCACGACGAACGGCAGGACGACCATGGTGTCCGCGAGCACCAGGCCCCAGTAGCTGCCGATCAGGTGGATCTGGGAGAAGAAGTCGTACAGCGCCACGGCGTACGCGACACCGGGGACGACCAGCGGCGCCAGACCGAGCGCCCGCACCAGGCCGCTCTGCGGGAGCCGGGTCCGTTGCAGGGCAAGGGCAGCGGGAACGCCGGCCGCGGTCGCGATCAGGCTGACCGGCACGCCCACGAGAAGGGACTGCCAGATCGCGGGCAGCCACAGCCCACCGGTGAAGAACCGCTGGTACTGCACGAAGCTCCACGACGTCGGGGGGAAGGCGATCTGGTTGCCACCCGCGAACGACATCACGACGACGGTGAGCGCCGGCAGGATCATGAAGACCGCGATCACGCCGCAGACGACGCCGCCCGCGATCCTGGTCGCGTTGTCGCGGCCCCGCGTGCTGCGCGCGCCGGAGGTTCGCGGCGGCGGTCCCGCCCGTGCCCGCGCTCATCCGAGGGCCTTGCGCAGCTGGTCGCGACCCACGAGCCGGCTGGCGAGCAGCAGGACCAGGGCACCACCGGCGAGCAGGACGATCGCCGACACCGTGGCGGAGGTGAAGTCGAAGTACTGGAAGATGTCGTCGTACATGAACGAGGCCGAGAACGGCGACGTCGCACCGCCCAGGAGCACCGGCGTGAGGAAGAAGCCCAGCCCGACGACGTAGACGATCGTGGTGCTGGCCATGAGTCCGGGCAGCGACAACGGCAGCACCACGTTGCGGATCGCCCGCGCGCGGCTGGCCCCCAGGCCCTGGGCCGCTCGCAACAGGTCCTCGTCGATGCTGTTGAAGACCACCAGGAGCGGAAGCACGGCGTACGGAAGCAGCTGGTAGACCATGCCGACCACGACGGCGAACTGGTTGTAGATCAGGTGCAGTGGGTCGTTGATCAGGCCGAGCTTCAGCAGCACCCGGTTCACCAGGCCCAGCCGCTCCAGCAGGATGGTGAAGGAGTACAGCTTCACGACCGAGCCCATCCAGAACGGCACGAAGACCACCGCGATGAGGATCATGCGCATGACCCGGCTCGCCGGTCGTGCGGATGAACCACGCGAGCACCGCGCCCAGTCCGACCGAGAAGACGGCGACGATCGCCGAGTCCACGAACGTGACCCGCATGACCTTCAGGTCGGCCGAGCCGAGTCGAAGAAGCCGGAGAAGTTGTGGACGCCGCTCGGCGGCCCGAAGGCCACCTGCAGCAGGCGGATCAGCGGGTAGATGAGGAACAACGCGATGAGGATCAGCATCGGCAGTGCCATCGCGGCACCGGCCCGCCAGGACAGCTCGGGACGCCACGGGGCCCGACGCCGTGCGCCTCGGTCGACGGGCGCCGGACGGTCGACCGTTTCGACGTCGACGCTCACCTCAGTCAGACCTCCCCGACTCGGCGTCGGGCGCGCCGACGAGCGCGACGACGTTGCCGAAGACATCGACACCCGCACCCATGCGGGCGTGGGCGTCGCCGATCTCGTCGAAGCAGATGACCCGGCCGAGACCGGGGTCGATGGCGCCGGAGAGGATGAGTTCGTTGTAGGCGTAGGCCTGTTCGTCGTTGGTGCCGTGCGAGCCCTGCAGTCGCTTCTGCCGGGTCCAGTGGTAGCGCAGGTCGACCATCGCCTCGTACCCGGTCGTGCCGGCGCAGATCGTCACCATGCCGCCGGGCTCGCAGACGAAGATGCTGGTCGGGACGGTCGCCTCACCGGGGTGCTCGACGACGATCGAGGGCCCGCGCCGCTCGCCGAGGATGTCCCAGATCCGCTTCCCGAAGGCCCGCGCGCCGGCCGTCCATTCCTTCTGGCCGGCCGTGTCGGAGATGTGCGGCGGGATGCCCCAGTGGCTGAAGTCGTTGCGGTTGATCCACCCGGCGGCGCCGAGCTTCTCCACGTACGCGCCGCGCTCCTCGTCGGAGACGACCGCGATCGGGAGTGCCGCCGGCGGCCCGCGCCATCTGGATCGCCTGCGAGCCGAGCCCGCCGGAGCCGCCCCACACCAGCACGACGTCGTCCTTGCCCACCGTGTTGCCCTGCCAGCCATGGAGCATCCGGTAGATGGTCGTGCCCGACCAGGGTCGGGGCGGCGGCCTCGGCCCAGCTCAGCTGCGGGGCCTTCGGCATCACCTGGTGCGACTGCACGAGGGCGAACTGGGCGAAGGAGCCGAAATTCGTGTCGTAGCCCCAGATGTGGGCCGACGGCGCGAGCATCGGGTCCTTGCCGGCGAGGACCCAGGGGTCGTCGGGAGCCCAGTAGCCGGGATGCACGACGACGTGGTCCCCGACGGCGACGTTCGTGACCTCGTCGCCGATCGGCGAAGACGATGCCGGACGCGTCACTGCCGCCGATGTGGAAGTCGTACGGCTCGCCGGCCGCGCTGGCGCTGGGCGATGACGTCGATCGGCTCGCCGCGCGCGGCCCAGACGTTGTTGTAGTTGATGCCGGCCGCCATCACCGCGATCAGGACCTCCTGGGCGTCCGGGCGTCGGGGTCTCGATCTCCTCGACCTTGAACGCGTTCAGGCCGGATCGCCGTACCGGTCCTGCCGAACCACCTGCGCGAACATCGTGCGGGGACGTCACCGATCTCCCGGCGAGCGCCGACGGTGGACGATGTAAGCGACATGCGCAGCTCCCTCGGGTACATCAGTTGCCGAACCGTACAACCATCGAAGTGTGGGCCGTCAATACCCAAGTCGTGATGACGACCTCACGAGGTCGGAAGGTATCCGACCCGGCCGGCGATTACCAGGGAGTCGGCACAGCGGAGTCTTGGCCGACGTCCGTGCTTAATTTGTTGCGGCGCAATACTTTTGGGACGCTTGCCCGCCCGGCTCGAGTCGGCGTCGAGTCGGCGTGGGGCACGCACGGGGAGAGCCCCGTGATCTCACAGCTCCCACATCGAGGGGCTGGAACCGTTGACCACGGTCCTACCCGCTCGTACGATGCTCATCGAAGCATCGCCGGGCTCCCGCACCGACTGGGGCGATCGGACCCTCGGCTACGTCACGCCCGAAGGTCGCTCAGGAACCAGAGGCGATTGCCGTCGGGGTCGAGCACGGTGATCGTGCGCGCACCCCAGCTCTGGTCCTCGGGGCCCGACTCGACCACGATGCCGCGGTCGCGCAGCTCCTGGCTGGTCTGGTCGACGTCGGCCACGCGGAAGCTGATGTGGTCGACGCCGGTGGCGTTCCCCTGCATGTCGAGCCGCCGGGCGTCGTCCTTGGACTGCGTTGGGGTGGTGAAGATGTAGAGGGCGGCGTTGCCGTGGCGCATGAGCGCGGCGCCGTCCTCCGGCTCGTCGCCCTCGAAGCCGAGGAGGCGGTAGAAGCTGAGGCTGCGCCCGAGGTCGGTGGTCGCGATGCCGATGTTGTCGAAACCGAACCCGTCGTCCGCCATGGTCAACGTTTTCACGACGACAACTTCTGCGTCAACGGCGTCGGAACGACGCGCGGTCCCCACTGTTGTATGGTGACCGCACCATCGAACTGTCCATCGCCACGGGGTTCGCGGCGCTCTCAGAAGCGAGGATCCAGATGACTCCGGCAGCGGCCACGAAACCGTCGGCCAGAGGCAGGCGCGCGACGGCACAGCCGGCGCGGAAGAGGCAGCAGCCGGCGGCAACGGCATCGCCCGCACTCGACGAGATCACCTCGAGCATCCTTCGACGCTCCACCGCGGACGCCTACATCGAGGTCTTCCGCGCGCTGAGCGAGCCGACGCGGATCGAGATCCTGTCGCTGATCGCGAACTGCGACGCCGAGTACCCCTGCACTCAGCTCGAGAAGGTCCTCCCGATCACGAAGTCGACCATCTCGTACCACATCAAGATCTTGAGCGGTGCGGGCTTGGTCAACGTGCGCAAGGAGGGGCGCTACTACCACTACCGGGTCCGGCGCAACGTCCTCGACTTCTTCCTGCCCGGCTTCCTCGAGCACCTCGCCGAGGACCGCGACGCCTGAGCCGCGGCAACGACGTCCGCGGGTCGCCAGGTCACCCACCGCGTCACCGTTACCACTGTCGGCGACCCACGGGGGGCCGACCGGGTACGCCTGAGGGGCGATTGCGGCGTTCGGGTCGCGGGGGGCATTGATCCGGGTGGACGGTGTGCCGCGTGAGCACCGAGGACCTCCTGGAGCCGTTCCGTCGCACGGCGAACCAGCGCCGCAACCGACGCCTCTGGCTGATGCCGATCGCTGTCGTGCTGGGCGCCGTCTCCGGTGCCTTCGTCGGGCCCCTCGTCGCCGATCACGAGCACCGACCGCATCGTCATCTTCCGTGGTACGTCAGCGTTCTCGCCGTCGTCGTCATCCTCGTCCTCACCGTCCTGGAGTGGCTTGCCATCGCGTACGTGCACCGCCGACGGCACGGGCAGTGGCTCCCCGAGCCGATCGCCTTGCTCGGTGCCGATCGCCGGACACGTCGACGCGTCCGGAAGGCGTTCCGCACCGCTCGGCTGCCGGACGACCCGACCGACCGCGCGCTGACGGTCGACGCCGCCCGGCGGATCCGGCGCGCGCGCTGGGTCCTGGTCCTGCTCCTGGTCGTCGTGGTCTCGCAGCTGCTCGTCGCGATCTTCGATCCCCGCCGACCGGTGCGGGTCTTCTCGGCCGTCCTGGTCGTGGTCTACGCCGGCTACCTCGGGCTGTTCTGGCTGGCCGAGCGCCGCGCGAAGCGCGTCCTGACGGCAGCCGGCGAGAGCTGACGGCCGACTACTCAGGCTCCTCGGTGGCGTGGGAGTCGGTCAGGGTCAGCGCTCCCCAGCCGGCGACGATGCCGACGATCACCGCCAGCACGGCGTACGTGACGCGCTCGCCGTGGAAGAAGGACGCGACCAGGTCGCTGCTCCACACCCCCGCCGGCAGGCTCGCGGTGACGAGAGCGGCGATGAACGTGCCGACGACGGCCGTCCCGATGCTCGTGCCGACCTCCTGAGCGGTGTCGTTGAGCGCGGCGCCGATCGAGGTGCGGTTGCTGGGCATCGCGCTGACGAGAGCGACGGCGCAGATGGTCATCACGGTCCGCAGCCCGACGGTCAGGATGACCATGCAGACGGCGATCGCGATGTAGCCGTGGTCGACGGCCCAGGCCAGGCCACCCAGCGAGCCGGCCAGGAGCACCGCCCCGACCAGGCAGGCGATGCGGTGGCCGAACCGCTTCCCGAGGAGCTCGGAGATCGGCGTGGCCACGACCATCGTGAGGATGAACGGGAGGTTGGCCAGGCCGGCGCGGACCGGGGTCCAGCCGTACGCGTACTGGAAGTGCAGGATCAGGCCGAACATCACACCGGCCATGGCGATCGAGGTGCCGACCTGCGCGAGCGCAGCGCCCCGGACGGTGCCGGTCCTGAACACCGTGAGGTCCAGCATCGGCTGCGGCGTGCGGCGCTCGTGCCACAGGAAGGCGGCGACGGACGAGGACTGCGCCGAGCAGGGACCCGAACGTCGCCACCGAGAGCCAGCCGTGCTGCACGCCGCTGGTCAGGGTGTAGCAGGCGAGCCCGATCGTGGTGATGCTGAGGACGGCGCCGGGAAGGTCGAGCCGGTCACCGGTCAGGCCCGTCGGCGCTGTCGGCCGGGACGCCGAGCCGGACGCCGACCCAGGCGATGAGGGCGATCGGCGCGTTGACGACCAGCAGCCACTCCCAGCGCACGTGCGCGAGGGCGGTGCCGCCCAGGAGCGGGCCGAGGACGAAGCCGCTCATGCCGACGACGATCATCACCGTCATCGCGCGCATCCGCAGCGCCGCGTCGTCGAAGAGCCGGAAGACCAGCGAGTTCGTGATCGGGGCCATGGCGGCCGCGGCGACGCCCAGCGCCGCGCGCAGTGCGATCAGCTCGCCGGCGGAGTGGACCGCCAGGACGGACAGGCTGATCAGGCCGAACGCGGCGAGCCCGACGAGCAGCACGCGGCGACGGCCGAGCCGGTCCGCGGCCGAGCCCGCGGTCAGCAGGAGGCCGCCGAACGTGAGCGAGTAGGCGCCGGTCACCCACTGCAGCGCGGTCGTGCCGCTGCCCAGGTCGCGGCCGATCGTCGGCAGGGCGATGGTCAGCAGCGTGTTGTCGACCATCTCGACGAAGAAGGCCAGGCACAGGGCGAGGAGCGGGACCCACGCCGCCCGCAGGGACGCGTAGGTCCGGGCCGGTGCGGCCGGCGCCGGGCGCGCCGTCTGCGTGGTGGAGCTCATGGGACACCCTCCGTCGGTCTGGAACCGCGTTCGATGATCGAACGTCGTTCGATAGACTATAGAACAATGTTCGATCTGACGCAAGCTGTGGTGGGATGGGACCCATGACACCCCCGCGACCCACGCCCCGGACCGCCCCGCGGGGCCGGCCTGGTGCGGGCCGCGGAGCGGTGAGCGACAGACGGCGTCGCGCCTCGCACTCGATGGAGGCCGTGCTCACCGAAGCGGTCGCCCTGCTCGACCAGGCCGGGGAGCCGGCGCTCACCTTCCGCGCCCTCGCCGCCCGGCTGGGCGGCGGGGTGGGCAGCATCTACTGGTACGTCGACAGCAAGGACGAGCTGCTCGACCGGGCGACCGACCATGTGCTCGCAGGGGTCCTGGAGAAGGCCGAGCAGTTCGCCGGGCACGAGGACCCGATCGACGACCTGCGCGGCATCGCGGTCACGCTCTTCGACGCCATCGTCGTCCCGGCCGTGGCTCGGCGCGTACTTCATGCGCGACACCGGAGTCCAGCCGAACGGCCTGCGGATCTACGAGCGTCTCGGCCAGCAGGTGCTCCGGCTCGGGCTCGGGCCGCGGCAGACGTTCAACGCCGTCTCCGCGGTCTTCGGCTTCGTCATCGGCATCGCCGCCGACCTCGGTCAGGACCCGCCCAAGGAGGTGCTCGACGGCACCACCAGCCGTGAGGAGTACATGACCCGGTACGCCGACCAGTGGCGTCGAGCTGGACCCCGAGGCCTACCCCTTCATCCACTACATCGTCGACGAGTTCGACGGCCACGACGACGCCGACCAGTTCCGCGCCGGCCTCGAGCTGCTGCTCGCCGGACTGCGCCTGGAGGCCGGCGGCTAGCGAGGCGGCGGCCTGCGGCGGACGTCACCGGCGTCAGCCGCAGGCCCCGCGGTGACGCCCGGCGGGGCCGTTGCTCAGCCGGCGCATCCCGGCCATCCAGGCCGGCACGACGAGCAGGAGGGAGGCGCTCGCCGGTCCCCACCGGTGCACGGCGCCGAGCACCTCCCCCGCCCGGAGCGAGTGCCATCCGACGCCGTACAGCGTCGTGCGGCCGGCGTCGACGCGCCACGGGTCGTCCACCGGGTTGGCGTCCCCCTTCGTCGTCAGGTCCCGGTCGTGGTGCGCTGACGTGATGCGAACGACCCGATGGACGATCGGGTGGTCGCCGGGAGTCCGGTACGGCGCGGGTGGCACGAACATGACGAGCTCGCCGACCCGGACGTCGTCGGCGCTCAGCCGCGGACCGGCGACGAGCGACCCGGCCGGGACCGTCGGGCTCATCGATCCGGTGAGCACGCGCAGGCATCTGATCCGGTCGGTGCGGACGGCGACCACGGCGGCGACGGAGAGCGTCGCGACGAGGCAGGCAAGCAGGACGGCGACCGTCCGGAGTGCGGATGGCAGGTGCATGGGTGGGGCCCTTCGTGGAGTGCGGTCGTGAACGTCGCACCGGGGGGCGGGCGCTCGCAGCCCGCCCCCCGGTCCGACTGGCCGGTCAGCCGGCGGAGCGGTCGCTGCCGCCGGCGGAGATGCCGGCCGTCTCGTGCAGGGTGACGCTGCCGCTGCTGCCGGCGAGGCTGCTCGGAGCGTCCGACGGCAGGGTGACCGTCACCTTGAGGTGCAGGGAGCTGCCGGCGGGGATCTGGCCGTAGGTCACGTCGGGAGTCGTGGCGACCTCGGTCTCCGGGAGCAGCGGGGTGATGGTGCCCCCGTCGCTGCAGGAGCCGTCCGACTGGTCCCAGCTGGTGGAACAGCTGGCGACGGCAACCGTCAACCCCCCGGTCCCGGCCAGGGCGCCGGTGCCGTCGACGGAGCCGGTGAACTCCTGACCGACGCTGCCCGCGTTGTTCAGGTCCGTGTAGTGGACGGTGTAGTCCCCGGGGACCATGTTCGACACCGGCGTGCTGAAGGCGTTGGTCCCGGTGTCGGTGAACGAGCTGCCGACGGTGGCCGCGTCATAGGTGCCGCTGGAGATCCCGCTGCTGCTGCTCCAGCTGGCGTAGATGCCCGATCCCAGCAGGCTGGCCGCAGCAGCGGTGATCCCGGCTGCCGCGACGAGCTTCTGGCGTCCGCTGATGCGGCGCTTGGTGAGTGGGAGAGCGTGGCTTGCCATAGGTGGTGCTCCTGACGCTCGTGCCGCCGAGGCGGCTGGTCGATGACCACCGCTGCATCGACGTCCGCCCGCACACCTGCAGTGCTCGCGACGAAAACCGCCGGAACCTGTCATGTCACCGGCGGACCCCTTGCCAGCCAGGTGGTCCCGACGGGGGAGCTCGGCACAGTGACCGAACTAGTTCGGGATCGCTGTCGGGCAAGGACGGTCCGTCCAGACACGCGTGATACACCGTCCATCCACCGGCGGCCCGGACGACACGACACTCAATACATGTGCGATGTCGGCAGCACGAGCTCGCGGTTGGCCGCCATCGTCGAAGGCTCGGACGACGCGATCATCGAGACGGACCTGGACGGCCGCATCCGTCACGTCAACCGGGCCGTGCAGACGTTGTTCGGGTACGAGCCGAGTGATCTGGTCGGCCGACACGTCTCGGTGCTCGTCCCGCCGGACCGGCTGCCGGAGGTGACGGCGGCGATGTCGGAGGTGGCCGCCGGTCGCTCCGTGGACACGCTCACCACCAACCGGCTGCGCAAGGACGGCCGGCCGTTCGACACGTCGCTGCGGTTGTCACCGGTGCTGGACGGTGGCGGGCAAGTGGTCGGCATCAGTGGCATCACCCGTGACGTCAGCCTCCAGGTCGAGACCCTGGCGCGGCTGCAGGCGAGCGAGGAGCGGTTCCGGGCCCGCTTCTACCAGTCCCCCATGCCGCAGGCGATGGTCAACCTGCAGGGCCGGTTCGACACGGTGAACGACGCGATGTGCCGCCTGCTGGGGCGCACCCGCAGCGAGCTCGAGGCGACCCTGCTGGCTCACCTCGTCCATCCGAGTGACGGCGGCGGCGCCCGCGCGCACCTGGACGCCGTCCTGGACGGCAGGAACGAGGCGGGCACCTGGGAGGTCATCGCCACCCGTACGGAAGGGGCCGCGCTGCCGTTGCTGGTGCACGCGGCGCTCCTGCGTCATGGCGACGGCGAACCGTACGGCGTGGCCATGTTCGTCGAGGACCTCACCGCCCTGCGGCACACCGAACGAGCTCTGCGGCGGCGGGAGAGCCTGTTCACCGCGCTGATCGAGCAGGCGAGCGACTGGGCGGTCGTCCTCGACCCGACCGGCCGGCTGCTGCTCGTCACCGAGACCTTCGCGATGACGTTCGGCTACCAGGCCGCCGCCCTCGTCGGACAGGACGGATGGCCGTTCATCCATCCCGATGACCAGCCGCTGGTGCGGGCCGCCCTCGAGGCCACGGTCGAGACCGGTGTCCGCAGCGACGACGTGGTGTTCCGGGTCATCGACGGCGAAGGCACCTGGCGCTGGGTCGAGCACACCTTCTCCAACCGTCTCGCGGACCCCGACATCGCCGGGATCGTCAGCAACGGCCGGGAGGTCACCGGCCGGGTCGAGGCAGAACGGGCGCTGCGCGCTTCAGCCGCCCGGCACCGAGCGATCGCGGACGCGGCACAGGAGGGCATCTGGGCCTGCGACCGGACCGGTCAGACCATCTACGCCAACCGCAAGCTCGCCGAGATCCTCGGCCTGACGTTGCAGCAGCTCTACCAGCTGACCGCCCCTGCCGTCCTGGACGCCGACGGGTTGCTGCTGGTCGCGCAGAAGCTGCGGGACCGCCATGCCCGCGGCACCGAGGAGTACGAGCTCAGCTACCCGCATCCCGACGGGTCGACGCGCCGCCTGCACCTGAGCGTGTCCCCGCTGGACGACCACTGCGGGCCGATCGGATCCCTGGCGATGATCAGCGACGTCACGGAGGCGACGCGCGCCACCGCCGAGCTGCGCCGACGCGCGCTGTACGACGAGCTCACCGGCCTGCCCAACCGCACCCTGCTGTCCGACCGCCTCCACCAGGCCGTGGCCCGGTCCCGAGGACCCGGCGCGGCGCCCGTCACCCTGATGCTCGCCGACCTCGACCACTTCCAGCTCATCAACGACTCGTGGGGCCACGCGACCGGCGACCTCCTGCTCGTCGAGGTTGCGCAGCGCCTCACCGACGCGGCCGGTCCGTCCAGCACGGTCGCGCGCTTCGGCGGCGACAACTTCGTCGTCATCTGCGAGAACGCCGACGAGGCACAGGCCCAGCAGATCGCCAGCGGCATGCAGCGCGCGCTGGCCGAGCCGTTCCGCCTCGCCGGCCAGCGCCTGCACATCACGGCCAGCATCGGCATCGCACCCAGCACGGCCAGCGACAGCGGGCGACGCCGACGAGCTGCTCCGCTTCGCCGACACGGCCGCCCACGAGGCCAAGACCTTCGGCGTGGGACAGGTGCACGTCTTCGACCGCACCCAGGCCGAGCGGGCGGCGCACCGGCTGCTGCTGGGCAGCGACCTGCGTGAGGCCCTCGAGAACGACGAGCTCGAGCTGCACTACCAACCCATCGTCGAGCTGGTCACCGGACGGGTGCTCGGCGTCGAAGCGCTGGCCCGCTGGCAGCACCCGGAGCGCGGGCACGTGTCGCCGGCGGAGTTCGTCAGCATCGCGGAGAGCCTGGGCCTCGCGCAGCAGCTGGACGCCTGGGCGCTCCGGCGCGCCTGCCGTGACATGACCCGGCTGCGGCCGCACCTGGGGCCTGACGGCGACCGTGTCGGTCAACATCTCCGCGCAGCACCTCGGCGGGACCGACCTCGAGGCCACCGTCGCCGCTGCGCTGCAGGACTCGGGCCTGCCGGCAGAGGCTCTCGTCCTCGAGATCACCGAGAGCGCGGCGATGCACGACGCGGAGTACGCCCGCCAGCTGCTCGGCCGGCTCAGTGCCCGTGGCGTGGCCGTGGCCATCGACGACTTCGGCACCGGCTACAGCTCCCTGGCCTACCTCAACCGCCTGCCCGCCGAGTCCCTGAAGATCGATCGCGCGTTCATCGAACCGATCAGCCACGATCCCGACGCGTTCGCCATCACCGCCGCCATCGTCGACCTCGCCCGGGCCATGCGGCTCAGCACGGTGGGAGAGGGCATCGAGACGGTCGACCAGCTCAAGCTGCTCCGGCGGCTCGGATGCGCAGCCGGTCAGGGGTACCTGTGGAGCCGCGCGCTGCCGCCGCTCCAGCTCATCGAGAAGGTCGCCGGGCTCCCCCACGGCCGGTTCAACGTGCACCAGCGGCGCCGCAGCACGCCCACGCCTCCCCGCACCAGGCGCCCCGACGAGCTGGACGCCTCGGTCGACCACGGCCTGCACCGGATGCTCCGGCTGCACAACGAGGGCGCGTCGCTCAACACGATCGCCGCCGCTCTCAACGCCGAGGGCTACCGCACCCCGAGCGGACAGCGCTGGCACCGGGCCCGCGTGGCCCGAGTGATCACCGACATCGCCTATCCCGACCTCTACCGCCCGCCGGCTGATCGGGCAGTCGTCCGACCGGCAGCACTGAGAGTAGTGTGCGCCTCGGCGAAGAATGCGTGGATCTGTCCGACGGGTCGGGTCCTGCTACGTTGCCGGGAGCGGCCGCAGCCGCGCGACCGCGGAGGCTAAGGAGTCAGACCATGCTGACCAAAGCTCTGCTCGTGCGCCTGGAAGCGTTGCCGGGCAAGGAAACTGAACTCGCTGACTTCCTCGCCGGAGCACGGTCGATCGTCATGGAGGAGCCCGGCACCGTCGCCTGGTTCGCGATCCAGTTCGGCCCCTCGACCTTCGGCGTCTTCGACGTCTTCCCGGACGACGACGCCCGGGACGCCCACCTCGCCGGTGGTGTCGGCCAGGCCCTCGGACCGAACACCGGCGTCCTCTTCTCCGAGCCGCAGATCGAGAAGATCGACCTGCTCGCCGACAAGGTCCCGGCGTAAGGCCGCGCTCAGTAGCGTGTCCGCGTGCGACGCTTCGATGACGAGGACCTCAGCGGAGCGGAGTTCCGCGAGTGTGACCTGAGCCGGACCCGGCTGGTGGGCGTGGTCATGCAGGACGCCGAGATCGACGGCCTGATCACCAACCTCTCGGTCAACGGCGTCCAGGTGATGCCCTACGTCGAGGCCGAGCTCGACCGCCGGCACCCGGTACGGCTGTTGGTCCGGTCCGACGATCCGGTCGACCTGCTGGAGGCCTGGCGGCAGCTGCGGGCCGCCTGGGCCACGACCGTCGAGCGGGTCCGGACCATGCCCGCCGGGAGCGAGCACCGCGGGGTGGACGGCGAGTGGTCGATGGTCCAGACCCTGCGCCACCTGGTCTTCGTCCACGACTCGTGGTTCCGGCGCTGCGTGCTCGGGCGGGACGAACCCTTCACCGCCATGGGACTGGCGACGCCGTACGTGCCCGACCAGGAGGAGCAGGGCCTCGACGCGTCCAGCCGCCCGACCCTGGACGAGGTGCTGGCCGTGCGCGACCGGCAGGGCTCGGAGGTCGAGGCCTGGCTGGCCGAGGTCACCCGCGAGCAGCTCGCACGGACCGCGCCCGTGCCCGCCAGCGACAGGTGGCCGCCGTACGCCCGCGGACGGTCGGTGCGGCAGTGTCTCGGCACCGTGCTCAACGAGGAGCACGCGCACCACCGCTTCTGCGTCCGCGACCTCGACAAGCTGTCGGGAACGGATGCTTCCGCCGACCGCGGCTGACGCTGGCGGAGCTACTCCTCCAGGAGCGCGAGCACGGCCAGCACGCGCCGGTTCGTCGTCGCGTCGGCGGGCAGGTCCAGCTTGGTGAAGATCGAGCTGACGATCGGCTCGACGGTCTTGATGCTGAGGTGCAGTCGTTCCGAGATCGCCTTGTTGGACAGGCCCTGCGCGATCAGGTCCAGCACCTCGTTCTCGCGCGGGGAGAGGCTGCCGAGACCGCCCGTCGCCCGGGTCTGCTCGATCACCCGGCCGAGACTGAGCCGGGCCGTGATCCAGACGGCCGCGAGGGGGATGACGGGAGTGGCGAGCAGCCCCAGACGGGGCGAGCGCCAGACCGCGAGCCCGAGCAGCAACGCGGCCGCGGCGGCACCGACGGCCACGCTGAGCAGGGCCAGCTGGCGGCGCAGCACGCCGTTGGCCCGTCGCCAGCGGGCCACGACGGCGACGACCCACACCAGCTCGAACAGCGCGTACGCCGGATGGGCCACCTTGTCCCACACCTGGCCGGCTGCGGCTGCGCCACCGAGGTGGAAGGGAGGCGGCACGCGGACGCCGGCCGCGTCGTACTCCACCGGCCACAGGGCCGACGTCAACGAGCAGGCGACACCGATGACCGCGACCCCGACGCCGAGCAGCTGCCACTGGCGGGACAGGAAACGGCCCTCCGGGAAGCACAGCACCGACCAGGTCAGCAGAGCGAGGATGAGGGCGAGGGGCCAGACCCCCAGCCATCCCCACCACACGTGCGCGCCGCCGGCCCGCCCGTGCGCCACCTGCCGACCCAGGAACAGGACCCCCTCGAGCACCCCGACCGCCGCGAAGTACAGCGCCTCGCGCTGGCGCGGTCGGACCAGGAGCGTCCACGCGGCCCCGCCGCCGAACGCCGCCGCGAGCAGCCCGTTGTGGATGTTGGCCAGCCACAGACCGTAGGCGAGGCCCGTCGACACCACGGCGACGACAGCCGCCAGCACCAGCAGCGGCGTCAGGAGGTCCGCCGGCCTCGGCTGGGCGTGCTGCACACGCCCATGGTGGCGGACCGGCGTGCTGACGCTCACAGGGTTATCCCTGGAATTCTTCCGTCGAGCCGTTCTCAGGGAAATCCCCGCAGCCACCGGTCGCGTCGCGTCCCAGGATGTCGCACAGCCACCGATCACGAGGAGACCCCAGATGTCCATCGCCACCCCGGCACCCACGTCGACGTCAGCCACCTGGGGGGACGCGCCACTGCGTCGAGTACTCGACGCTGCTCTGCTCGTTGCCCCCTTGGCCTACCTCGCCCTGGACTGCAGCTACGCGGTCCGTGGTTGGGATGACGGTCCGACCGCTGCGCTGCACCTGCTCGCCGCGGCCCTGTACGGCCTCGCGGCGCTCCGGCTCGTGACCTCGACGCGCGGCCGCGCCCAGGCGGTGCTCGTGGTCGTCTCGTTGCTCGGGACCATCGGCAACGCCGGCGTAGGGGTGAACACCCTCCAGGTGTCCCTCGGCGGCATCGACCTCTTCGACGCTTCGGGCCCGGCCAACGTCTTCAAGACGATGGGCTTCTTCTTCCCCCTCACGTTCCTCCTGGCCGCGGTCTGGCTGCGACACCACACACCGCGGTGGTGGAGCCCCCTCCTCGCCCTCGGCGCGGTCCTCTTCCCGATCGCCCACGTGGGCGACATCAGCTGGCTCGCCGTCGTCGACGCGCTCATCATGCTGGCCGCGCTGGGTACCTACCGCTCGGTGGTCGGCGCCGGTGCCGCCCAGCCGCCGGCCTAGCCGGACCCCGGGTTCGAGGCGTCCCGCTCACGGAGGCGAGCGACCAGGAAGAGCACTCCCATGGTGGTGCCCCCCACCGCGGTCGCGGCGCTGCAGACGCCACCGAGGGCGGTGACCACACCGGAGTCGCTCACGAAGCTCAGCCCCCAGAACGCGAGAGCGAGCACGGCCACGGTCATCGTGAAGTAGAGCGCCGCCTGGCGGGCGCGATCCAGACCGGTCGTCGGCTGGTCCATGCTGATGGCCCCTGTCCTGGGTTGTCGGTGTGGCGGATCCTGGCCGGACTCAGCTGATGCGGCGGTAGCGGATGTGCGTGGACAGCGGTGAGTGAAGCACCTCGGCCGGTTCGAAGTCGAAGGAGTCGATCTCGTCGAAGATGCGCTCACCCGAGCCGAGCAGGACCGGTGCGATGTCGAGGGTGAGCTCGTCGATCACGCCGGCGGCCAACGCCTGCCGGACGGTCGACGCCCCACCGGCGATGTCCACTCCCTGGTCACCGGCAACCTCACGGGCAGCGGAGTACGCCGCGTCGAACCCCTCGGTCACGAAGTGGAACGTCGTCCCCCCGTCCATCGGGATCGGGTCATGAGGGTGATGGGTGAGCACGAACACCGGCGCGTGGTACGGCGGCTCGGGCCCCCACCAGCCCGACCACTCCTCGTCCCAGTCCCCGCGGATCGGGCCGTACATGTTCCGCCCCATCACGTACGCGCCGCGGGGGCGCATCAGCCAGTCGGCCGCGAGCCTGTCGGCGTCGGTCGCGCGCGGGTCTCCGATGTGCCAGCCGTGCAGCTCGCGTCCCCGCTTGCCCAACGGGTTCTCCAGGCTCTGCTCCGGCCCGGCGACGAATCCGTCCAGCGAGATCGACATGTGGCACGTGGTGTCCGGCACCTGAACCTCCCGGCTGCTGACCTGTACGGCGGCGTCCGGTCGATAGTAGGTGGTCAGGAACGGCGGACCCGCGGACACGGCGCCGGTTCGGCTCGAGGTACCAGGCCGTCCCTGCGGTCACTGCGATGCCGGCGCAGACAGCTCACATGGCGGCGGAGGGATCGTGGTAGTCCACCACGATCTCGGTCCGGTCCACTCCCAGGGTCTCGGCGAGGACGCGGATCCGCTCCTCGACCTCCTCGTACGTCGCGCCACGGACCGTGTAGCCGGTGGGGCGTCGTGTCCGGGCGTCGCACACGGGCAGGAGCTGCGCGGCGGGGATCGGGACGCCCCAGACCACCCCTCCCCCGACGTCTTCGCAGTCGACCCCGGCGGCTCGCAACAGCTCTGCGGCCCGGATGTGGTGCAGCTCGATCGTTCCCTGACCCGGGTTGGTCATGCCGTAGTGCCGGGAGACGTAGATGTCCCGCGTGCCCGGCGGGCGATCCGGGTCGCCGTCGTCGCGGCAGGCGTAGAACCCGTTGCGCGACAACGTCTCGATGGCCAGGCCCTCGGCCGCCTGCGCCACCCGGAAGTAGGCGGTGATCGCGCCTCGAGTCGTCGTGCTCAGGTCTCTCCGGTCCACTGTCGCGCTGGACTCGGACGCCTGCGACCTCAGGCGCGACCATCCGGCACCTCTGACCGTGGCGAATGCCGGTGTCCACTTCTCCCCGTGCCTGGGCACGGCCGTCCGCCGCTTCTCGAAACGCTCAGCATGATCCACTGAGGGGCCCCCCTAAGAGCTGGCTGCATCGCTGCTGATCAATGCAAACTCGCGACCGCAACACCGGTCAATCCGGAAAACGCAGAGTTGGCCGCCCTGCCCATGCAAACGGGTGACGTCGGTGTGCGAGGCCCACCCCTGCAGCTATTTCTCGTGATTCCGCAGACGATTTGTCCGTTGCGCGGCATGTCACTATCCGCAAAACGCAGTCTTACGGACATCTGTGAGCGCGTGGTCACGGGCTGCTCCGGCGCGGACCTACCCTGGAGTGGTGACGTCGCGGTCCCTCGATCTGGTGGGAGGACAGGACTTCTTTCCCTCGCACGTCGCCGCCAGGACCAACGACCGCGACCACGCCCGTGACGTCCTCAGTGATGTCTTCCTGCCGGTGGAGCTCGAGCCGGCGCGACGCTCGAAACGCTTTCCCGTGCAGTTGAACGTCGTCACGGTCGGCCGCCTGACCGCCGGCTTCCTTCGCTTCGAGGAGCCGGTCCGGATACGCACCGTGGAGCCGGAGAACTACCACATCGACGTCCCGTTGAGCGGCCGGGCGCTCGTCCGCAGCGGCCGGCGCGACCCGGTGTACAGCACCCCCGACACCGCCGGCGTCTTCATGCCGGGCCTGCCGGCGGACCTCGACTGGGCAGACCACTGCGCTCAGGTCTGCCTGATGCTCCCGCGAGAGACACTGCAGCGAGAGGTCGAGCACCTGGTCGGCCACCCGGTCCTGCGCCGGCTCGACTTCGGGCCCGCGCTCGACCTGATGAGCCTTCCCGGCCGCGCGCTTCTCCGGACGCTGCGGTTGATCGACCGCGAGTCGCGCATCCGCGGCGGCCTGCTCGACCATCCCCTGACCAGTCAGCACCTGGAACAGGCGTTGCTCGACAACGTGTTGCTGAGCGTGCCGCACAACTTCAGCGACGAGCTGGTCGAGCCGGTGGCCCAGTCCGGCCGCCGATCCCTGGCGCGGGCGATGGATCTCCTCCAGTCGGACCCGCACCGGGCCTGGACCGTGACCACGCTGGCGGCCCAGGTGTCGGTGAGCGTGCGCAGCATCCAGCAGTCGTTCCGCTCGAGCATCGGGGTCTCGCCGATGACGTACCTGCGCGAGGTGCGCCTGGAGCGCGCGCACGCCGAGCTCGCCGCGGCCGAGCCGGGCACCCTCATGGTCTCCGAGGTCGCCACCCGCTGGGGCTTCACGCACCTGGGTCGCTTCGCGCTGGAGTACCGGGCGCGGTACCTGGAGTCTCCGTCGCAGACGTTGCGGTCGAACCGGCGGCGCGGACTGGATCTCCCCGCGGCGTACGACGAGGAGAGTGCAGGTACGCCGTGAGCACGGCGGCTACGGCCGATCCGGTTGCCGGAGACGGCGGCCCGGCAGCCAGCCCGGGTCTCGCCGACCCGCCCTGGCGCTGGATCGCGGCCGCGGTGATCGTCGTGCTGGGGCTGCTGTACGCCACGTTGTCGCGCTACGGCTATCACCGCGACGAGCTCTACTTCCGGATGCTGCCGCTGCGGTGGGGGTACGTCGACCAGCCCTTCCTCACGCCGCTGCTGGCCAAGGCGTCGATCCGCCTCTTCGGCGACACGGTCTTCGGGCTGCGAGCCCTGGCTCCCCTGTTCACGGCGGCAGGGGTCGTGCTCGCCGCCCTGACCGCGCGTGAGCTGGGCGGCTCTCGCCGGGCCCAGGCCCTGGCCGCGTGGGGTTACGCCTCCACCGCCCTGCCCCTGCTGGGCGGCCACTACTTCGTCACCAGCACCGTCGACCTGACCCTGTGGGCCGCGGCCCTGCTCGCGATCACGCGGGCCCTGCTCCGCGGACCACGGTGGTGGCTGGCCGCCGGCGCGGTCATCGGGCGTGGCCGCGGACAACAAGCTCCTGGTGGGGATCCTGGTGATCTCGGTCGCCGTCGGCGTTCTGGCCGTCGGCCCGCGATCGGTGTTCCGCTCCTTACACCTGTGGCTCGGCGTCCTCATCGCCATCGCCCTGAGCGCACCGACGCTCGTCTACCAGGCGACGCACCACTTCCCTCAGCTCACGATGGCCCGAGCGTTGCACGACAACAACGCGAGCGACGTCAGGGCTCAGCTGATCCCCTACCAGGTCCTGTTGATCGGACCACCGCTGTTCGTGCTCGTCGTCGTCGGGTTCGTCGCGCTGCTGCGACGCCCGGCCTGGCGGCCGGTCCGGGGCCTCGCGGTGGCAGCGGTGGTCGCGTTGGTCCTGACCTTCCTCGGTGGCGGCCAGATCTACTACGCCTTCGGGCTGCTCGCACTCCTCCTGGCCGCGGGCTGGGCCGCCGACCGCGGCCCCACGTGGCTGCTGGTCGTCGCCATCGCACTGAACGGCGCGGTCAACGCGTTCATCGCGTTGCCCCTGCTGCCGCTGTCGCACGTCAGCATCCAGGCCGCCCTGAACCCCACCATCGGGGACCAGGTGGGGTGGCCCGCGTACGTCGCGACGCTGCGGTCGGCGTACCGGCAGATCCCGGCCACCGAGCGCCCGCGCGTGGTCGTCTTCACCGGTAACTACGGCGAGGCGGGGGCCGTCGCGCGATACGGCCACGACCTCCCGCCGGTCTTCAGCGGGCAGAACCAGCTCTACTACGAGGGTCCGCCACCCGAGGGCCGCGACATCGTCCTCGCCTGGACCGAGGACTTCGGCGACCTGGCCAGGCACCTCTCCGGCTGCCACCAGATCACCACCATGGACAACCACCTCGGCATCGACAACGAGGAGCAAGGCAGCGCCGTCGCCCTCTGCCACGTCCCGGCCGCCGGATGGGCGGCGGTCTGGCCCGGCCTGCAGCACTACGATTAGCCAGCCGTCCCGACCGTGGACTCAGGAGCGCATCCCATGACCCCGTCGGCCGGGCCCCAGCGCCAGGCCTCCCCTGACCTGCCGCGCCCGCCGGACGAGGAGTCCCGCGTCCCCGCAGCAGCCCCACGGGGTGTCCTCTACACGCTCGGCGTCAGCGTCCTGGCCGGCATCGTCCTCGGTCTCCTCGATCTCGGCGCCCAGCAGGTGCTGCCGTACCCATGGGCCAACCTCGCGAACTCGTCAGCCGTCTGGGCGCTCGCGGCCTTCGTCCTCGGCGCGTGGGTCCCCGGGCGCCGGTGGCTGCCGGCCGTGTCCGGCGTCGTGCTGCTCGTCGTCGCCGTCGAGGCGTACGAGGTCGCCGCGGTCATCGGCCTGCACGACAGCACCAGCCTGCTGCTGGCCGAGCACAGCACCAGGCGCTGGTTGTTGTCCGCGGTCCTGGCCGGCGCGCTCTTCGGCGCGGCCGGCAGCTGGTCCCGGCGGCCGAGCGGCCTGCTGCACGTGGTCGGGGTGAGCCTGCCCGTGGCGGCGTTCCTGGCGGAGGCCGCGAGAGAGACGCTCCGCATCGGCGACGGGAACTACGACCAGGCCGGTGTCCTGGAGACAGCGGCCATCACGCTCGCGCTCGCCGTTGTCGTGCTGGTGCTCGCCGGACGGGGCCGACGTGGCCGCCTGGCGGTGGTGCTCGCGAGCCTCCCCCTCGCCGTCCTCGGAGTCGCCGTCGCCCACCTGGTCATCTTCTGAGAGACGGCGGCCGGATCCGGCCGTCGCTCAGGCCAGGTCGACGTCCAGCTTCGTCCTGAGGTCGGCGACGGCGGTACCGAACGTCTCGACCACGCTGACGCCCTCGGAGCCCAGATCGAAGACCGCGACGTCGGTGTAGATCCGGCTCACGCAGCCCAGACCGGTGACGGGATACGTACAGCGCGGCACGAGCTTGGCCTGGCCGCTCTTGTCGAAGAGCGTCATCATCACCAGGACGCGCTTCGCCCCGATGGCCAGGTCCATCGCCCCACCGACGGCCGGGATGGCGTCGGGCTCACCGGTGTGCCAGTTGGCGAGATCGCCCCGCTCGGAGACCTGGAAGGCCCCGAGCACGCAGACGTCCAGGTGACCGCCGCGCATCATCGCGAAGGAGTCGGCGTGATGGAAGTACGACGCACCAAGGGTTTCGGTCACCGGGACCTTCCCCGCGTTGATCAGATCAGGGTCGATCTGGTCGCCGTGCGCGACCGGTCCCATGCCGAGCATGCCGTTCTCCGTGTGGAGCACCACACCGCTCTCCGGGCTCAGGTGCTCCGCGACGGTGGTGGGCTGGCCGATGCCGAGGTTCACGTAGGAACCGGGCGGGATGTCGGCGGCCACCCGCGCCGCCAGCTCGGCCCGGCTCAGCGGGCCGCGATCCAGGTTCTCGGCGGTCATCCGACCGCTCCGGTCGCGCCCGGGGATCCCGGGGCCGGGCACACCACCACGCGGTCGACGAAGATGCCGGGCGTCACCACCGCCTCGGGGTCGAGCTCCCCTGCGGCGACGACCTCGTCGACCTGCACGACGGTCACCGTCGCGGCGGTCGCCATCACCGGACCGAAGTTGCGCGCGGTCTTGCGGTAGACGAGGTTGCCGAGCAGGTCGGAGCGGTGCGCCTTGATCAGCGCGACGTCCCCGCGGATCGGGAACTCCAGCACGTGGTCGCGACCGTCGATGGTCCTGGTCTCCTTCCCCTCCGCGAGGAGGGTGCCGACCCCGGTGGGGGTGTAGAACGCGCCGATCCCCGCCCCGGCCGCCCGCATCCGCTCGGCCAGGTTGCCCTGCGGGACCACCTCCAGCTCGATCTTCCCGGCCCGGTAGAGCGCGTCGAACACGTACGAGTCGCTCTGCCGGGGGAAGGAGCAGATCATCTTGCGCACCTGGCCGCCCGCGAGGAGCGCAGCCAGGCCGAGGTCGCCGTTGCCGGCGTTGTTGCTCACCACGGTCAGGTCCCTGGCACCGCTGCGGATCAGCGCGTCGATCAGCTCGACCGGCTGACCGGCCGCTCCGAAGCCGCCGACGAGGACGGTCGCGCCGTCCTCGATGCCGCGGACGGCGTCGTCGGCGGTCGGGCAGACGGTGGTCACGCCGCGGTCCCGGCGTCGAGGTTCTCCAGGACGACCGCGAGACCCTGGCCGACCCCGATGCAGATCGCCGCGACCCCCCACCGGTGGTGGCCCTCGGTCAGCACCTTGTCCAGCGTGCCCAGGATCCGCCCGCCCGATGCGCCGAGCGGATGACCGATGGCGATGGCACCGCCTCGGGTGTTGACGATCTCGGGGTCCACCTTCCACGCGTCGATGCAGGCGAGCGACTGCACCGCGAAGGCCTCGTTGAGCTCGACCGCGCCGACGTCCGCCCACGAGATGCCGGCCCGGGCCAGTGCCCGGTTCGCCGCCTCGACGGGTGCGTACCCGAAGCGCTGCGGCTCGAGGGCGGCTGCTCCGCGGCCGGCGATCCGGGAGGACGGATCGCGGTGCAACGCAACGGCGGCCGACCCCGAGCCGAGCAGGACGCCGGACGCGCCGTCGTTGAGCGGTGACGCGTTGCCCGCGGTGATCGTGCCGTCGGGGCGGAACGCCGGCTGCAGGCCGGCCAGCGTCCGGACCGTCGACTCGGGACGGATGCCCTCGTCGCGGGTGAGGTCGGTGCCGGGGACGGCGGCGACGAGGTCGTCGTAGAAGCCCGCCTCCCAGGCGGCATGAGCCCGCTGGTGGGAGCGGGCCGCGAACTCGTCCTGCCGCTCGCGGGAGATGCCGAACTCCTCCTGCAGCTGCTCGTTCGCCTCACCGAGCGAGACGGTCCACTCCTTCGGCATGGCCGGGTTGACCAGCCGCCAGCCCAGGGTCGTGGAGACCGCGGTGACGTCGCGGGCCGGGAAGGCACGGTCCGGCTTGGGCAGGACCCAGGGCGCCCTGGTCATGGACTCCACACCGCCCGCGAGGACGATCTCGCTGTCCCCGCACTCGATCGAGCGGGAAGCCATCATCGCGGCGTCCAGGCTCGAGCCGCAGAGCCGGTTGACCGACGTGCCGGGCACGGACACCGGCAGCCCGGCCAGCAGCAGCGCCATCCGCGCGACGTTCCGGTTGTCCTCGCCCGCTCCGTTGGCGTTGCCGAGGATGACCTCGTCGACGGCGGCCGGGTCGAGGTCGGGCGTACGGCTCATGAGGGTCCGCAGGACATGGGCCGCCAGGTCGTCCGGGCGCGCGGCCGACAGCCCCCCGCCGAACCGGCCGAACGGCGTACGCACCGCGTCGTAGAGGAAGGACTCGCTCATGACCCGTCCCGCTCCCGCTCGGCGTCGATGTCGGCCAGCACTGCCTGCGCGATGCGGAACGCCGTATTCGCATCCGGCACACCGCAGTAGATCGCCGTCTGCAGAAGGGTCTCCTTGATCTCTTCGACGGTGACCCCGTTGTTGATCGCGCCGCGCACGTGCAGAGCGAGCTCGTCATGGTGGCCCCGCGCCACCATCGCGGTCAGGGTGATCAGCGACCGGCTGCGGCGGTCCAGGCCGGGCCGGGTCCAGATGGTGCCCCAGACGTACTCGGTGATCAGGTCCTGGAACTCACGGGTGAAGGCGGTCGCGCCCGCCTCCGCCCGGTCCACCCACGCCGGTCCGAGCACTGACCGCCGCACCGCCATACCGGCCGCATGCACCTGGTCGGACGTGAGCGGCCCGGCGCTGTGCTCCCGGATCAGCCGGGCCACGTCGTCCGGATCCTCGGCGGGTGCCTGGTGGGCCACGTCGTCGAGGACGACCAGTCGCCCGCGGGCCACTCCCTCGGCGATCTCGCGCAACGACGCCACCGGCGTCGTCTCGTCGTGGGCCCCCGCGACGGCGAGCACCGGCACGCCGATCTCCGGCAGTCGCTCCCGCACGTCGAAGCGGGCCAGGGCCTCACAGGTCCAGGCGTAGCCGAACCGGTCGGTGTCCTGCAGCGCACGGAGGAGGCCGGTGGCGGCCTCGGGCTCGCGGTCGATGAAACCGGGCCCGAACCACCGCGCGGCGGATGCCTCCACCATCACCGGAGTGCCGGACGAGCGCACCAGCTCGGCCCGCTCCGCCCAGCCCTGCGCGGTCGCCGATCGTCGCGCCGGTGCAGAGCAGCGTCGCCGACGAGACGCGCCCCGGGTGGTCGAGCATGAGCTGCAGCCCGACGGCGCCACCGACCGAGTTGCCGGCGTAGACGAACGAGCCTCCCGGCTCACCGCGCTCGGCCAGCACGCCGTCGACGACCGCCATCACTCCGACGGCCACCTGCTCCAGGTCGAACGGCACAGCGGCCGGGGCCGAACGGCCGTGACCGGGGAGGTCCCAGCCGACGACGTGGAAGTCGTCGGCGAGCCGCGAGGCCGCTGCGCCCCAGAGGGTTTCGGCACTGACGCCGAGGGAGGGCCCGACCACCAGCAGAGGACGTCGTGGCGACGCGGATGTCAGCTGGACACCGGTGATGACGGGCACGGCGCTCATCGGGTCACCTCCAGGAACGCCCGGGCCCGGGCCACGGCCGCGTCGATGAGCAGATCGCTCGCGCCCAGGTAGTCGGACGGTCCGGTCAGGGCCGGCGCCTCGGAGTCGCCGACGACGGAGCGCCCCTCGGCCAGGAGGTCGTCCGAGGCGGCAGCGGCGTTGGCCTGCATGCGGTCGGCATCGACCCGCAGCCCGGACAGCAGCTCGGTCGCCTCGGCGGCCGCCGTGACCGTACGCCGGGCGAGGAGCTGAAGGGTCGACCACTCGAGGTGCCAGGCGCCGTCCGGTCGCTCGTCGTGAGCCTCGGCGGCGGCAAGGTGCAGCTGCGCGGCCAGGCCGGGAGCCGCGAGGGCCGCCCGGTGGATCAGGACCGACAGGATCGGGTTGGCCTTCTGCGGCATCGCGGACGACGTCCCGCGGCCGTCAGCCCGCGGCTCGGCCAGCTCGGCGATCTCGGGTCTGGACAGGGTGAGCACATCGCCGGCGACGCGGCCCCAGGCATCCGTGCACCCGACGAGCGCGTCACCGACCCGGGTCACCGGGGCGCGTGCGGTGTGCCACGGCGCTCGCGACGCCAGGCCGAGCCGGTGCGGCAGCCGACTCGGCCACCTCGAGCGCGGTCCGCGCCGGGTCCGCGTGACCGGCCTGCTCGGCGAGCAGCGTTGTCGCAGCGAGGGTTCCGGCGGCTCCACCGAGCTGGCTGGACAGGCCGCCGGCGACGCGGGCGAGGTCGTCCGCCGCGTCGAGCAGACCCTGCAGCCAGGTCGAGGCCTTGAGCCCGAAGGTGATCGGCACCGCGCTCTGGGTCAGCGTGCGGCCGGCCATCACGCTGCCCCGGTGCCGCTCGGCGAGCGATGTGAGCGCCGCGACCTGCGCCGACAGCTCCCGCTGCAGCCGGTCGGTCACGTCGCGCAGCGCCAGCTGGAGGGCGGTGTCGAGCACGTCCTGGCTGGTCAGCCCCCGGTGCAGGGACCGCGCGGCGGCGGGCGAGCGCGCGGCGACGCGCTCGCGCAGCAGGGCCACGAGCGGGATGACGGGGTTGCCGCCGGACTCGGCCTCGACGGCGATCGCACCGGCGTCGTCGCCCGTCACCAGACCGGCGAGATCGTCGGACGCCGACGCCTCGACCACCTTGAGCTCGACGAGCGCAGCGAGCCACGCGGACTCGACGTCCACCATGGCGCGCAGCAGGGAGGTGTCGCTCATCAGGTCGCCGGCCCGATGGCTTCCCGGCCAGAGGAGGTCGGTCATCTGCTCAGTCTCGGGGATAGGCCAGGAAGACGGTCTCCTGGTCGCCCTGCAGGACCACGTCGAAGAGCAGGGCTCCGGCCTCGCGGCGGGCGACCAGCGTCGCGCGGCGGTCCGGGGACAGGGACCGCAGCAGCGGGTCGGTGTCCAGCTCGGCCTGCCCGGGCAGGTAGACCCGGGTGAAGAGCCGGTCCAGCAGGCCGCGCGCGAAGACGGTCATCGCGACGAACCGTGCCGCGCCCTCCCTCGTGGGGCCTGGCTCGAGCGTGGTGAAGGAGTAGTGGCCCGCGACGTCCGTCGCCGCCCGGCCCCACCCGGTGAACGTGTACCCGTCGCGGTGGAGCGACCCGGCCACCTGAGGGACCCGCCCGTCCGGGGCCGGCTGCCAGATCTCCAGCAGGGCGTCCGGGACCGGCGACCCGTCTCCGTCGCGGACCGTGCCGTGGAGCCGGACCGCATCGGGGTGGTGGGCCGGCACGAGGCTGCTGTCCCCGTCGTAGGGCAGGGCATAGCCGAAGAACGGGCCGACGGTCTGACCCGATGTCGGAGGCAACGGAGTGGACGTCACGCCTCGCTCGCCTCCTCGGTCCACGTGCGGCGGCTTCCGGTCAGCACGATGTCCCAGCGGTAGCCGGTGCTCCACTCGGGCTGCGTCACGTCGTGGTCGTACGTCGCGACCAGCCTCTCGCGCGCCTTCGGGTCGACGATCGACTGGAAGATCGGGTCGAGCGGGAAGAGGGGGTCACCCGGGAAGTACATCTGGGTCACCAGCCGCTGGGTGAAGTCCGTGCCGAACAGGGAGAAGTGGATGTGCGCCGGCCGCCACGCGTTGTGGTGGTTCTTCCACGGGTACGGTCCCGGCTTGATCGTCGTGAAGCGGTAGGTCCCGTCGGCGTCGGTCAGGCACCGGCCCGCGCCGGTGAAGTTCGGGTCGATCGGTGCGGGGTGCTGGTCGCGCTGGTGGATGTACCGGCCGGCCGCATTGGCCTGCCAGACCTCGACCAGCTGGTGGGCGACCGGCCGCCCCTCGCCGTCGGTGACCCGGCCGGTCACCACGATCCGCTCGCCGATCGGCTCGCCCTGGTGCTGGATCGTCAGGTCGGCCTCGATCGGGGCGACGTCCTGCGGGCCGAACACCGGAGCCAGCAGCTCGATCGTCTCCGGGTCGGCGTGGTGCAGGTCCTTGGTGGGGTGCCGCAGGATGCTGCTCCGGTACGCCGGGTAGTCCAGCCGGGGCGCGCGCTCGCCCTCGACGTAGCGACGCGGAGCCGGCCGCGATCTCGCCGTTGATGTCCGCCTGGGACGCCGGTGCACTCGCATCGCTCACCCGGCGAGGCTAGACGCGCGCTGCACGGCCCGCGACACTAGCCTTCCGCTGAGTGGAAGGGGGCCATGGCCGGGAACACCGCGACTCCAGGCGCCAGCGTCGCGGCCCGCGTGCTCTCGATCCTCGGCAGCTTCGACGCGGACCACCGCAGCCTGACGCTGAGCGAGGTCGCCCGCCGCGCCGGCCTGCCGGTGCCGACCGCGCACCGGATGCTCGGCGAGCTGGTCGCCTGGGGAGCCCTGGCGCGGGGACCGTCCGGCGCGTACGTCGTGGGCCGGCGGATGTGGGACCTCGGACTGCTCGCGCCCGTCCAGTCCGGCCTGCGGCAGGTCGCCTCGCCCTTCCTGCACGACATCTACGCCGCCACCCTCGCGACGGTCCATCTCGCCGTCCGCGACGACCTGGAGGTGCTCTACATCGACCGGCTGTCCGGCCACGCATCGGTTCCCGTGGTCAGCCAGGTCGGTTCGCGGCTGCCGATGCACGCGACCGGAGTCGGCAAGGTGCTGCTCGCCTTCGCGCCCGAGCCCGTGCAGGGCGCCGTGCTCGCCCACCTCACCCGCTGCACGCGCGTACACCATCACCCAGCCGGGCCAGCTGCTCAGCCAGCTGCGCCGCGTGCACCGCGACGGCTACGCCCAGACCAACCAGGAGATGAGCCTGGGCGCCTGCTCGGTGGCCGTCCCGATCCGTACGCCGGGCGGCCAGGTCGTCGCCGCGCTCGGTCTCGTGGTCCCCACCCTTCGCCGGGACCGGGCCCGGCTGGTCGCCGCGCTCCAGGTCGCCGCTCAGGGGATCGCTCGCAGCCTGCCCGACTGAGCTTCCACTGAGCGGAAGCCCCAGATCGCACCAGCGCCGCGGATGCGCTGGACTGGGCCGATGGCCGGCCGAGCGCTCACCAGGACGGACGTCGGCATCGTGGGCGGCGGCCCGGCCGGGCTGATGCTGGCGCACCTGCTGTCCCGCAGCGGGATCGACTCGGTGGTCGTGGACAACCGCACGCACCACGAGATCGAGAACACCGTGCGGGCCGGCATCCTGGAGCACGACAGCGTGCGCCTCCTCGTCGACAGCGGCGTCTCCCGACCGGGTGCTGGACGAGGGCCACGAGCACGCCGGGATCGAGCTGGGCTTCGGCGGCGAGCGGCCATCGGATCGACTTCGCCGCCCTCGTCGGCGCCTCGGTCTGGCTCTATCCCCAGACCGACGTGTTCGTCGACCTCGCCGCCGCCCGCGAGCGCGACGGCGGGGACGTGCGCTTCGGCGTCAGCGACACGGCCGTCGTCGACGTCGCCACCGACCGGCCGGGTGTGCTGTTCACGGACGCGGACGGCAGCGCACAGGAGGTCCGCTGCGACTACCTGGTCGGCGCGGACGGCTCCCGGAGCATCTGCCGGCGCGAGATCGCCGGACCCGGACGGCGGGACTACTTCCGGGAGTACCCGTTCGCCTGGTTCGGCATCCTGTGCGAGGCGCCCAGGAGCGCACCGGAGCTGATCTACAACCACTCGGAGCGCGGCTTCGCGCTGATCAGCCAGCGGACCGAGACCATGCAGCGGATGTACTTCCAGTGCGACCCGGCCGAGGACGTCGACGCCTGGTCCGACGACCGGATCTGGGCCGAGCTGCAGGCCGCGTCTGGGCGCCAACGGCTACTCGCTCCACGAGGGCCCGATCACGGCCAAGACGGTCCTGCCGTTCCGCAGCCAGGTCTGCGAGCCGATGCGCTACGGCCGGCTGCTCCTCGCCGGTGACGCCGCGCACACCGTCCCGCCGACGGGCGCCAAGGGCCTGAACCTGGCGCTGGCCGACGTACGCGTGCTGGCGGAGGTGCTGGAGACAGCGGTCCGGACGCGGAGCGACGACCGCTTGGACGACTACGCGAGCCGGGCCGTCGAACGGGTCTGGAAGGCCCAGCACTTCTCCTACTGGATGACGACGATGCTGCACACGCTGCCGGAGTCGACGCCGTTCGACGTGCGCCGGCAGATCGGGGAGCTCTCCTCGCTGGCCGGTTCGACGGCGGGCTCGACCTACCTGGCGGAGGGCTACACCGGCTGGCCCGTCGTACGGTGACCCCATGGACCCCCGCACCCGTGCCCCGTTCCGCGCCGACCACGTCGGCAGCCTCCTGCGCCCTCCCGCACTGCTCGAGGCGCGCGCCCGCCATGCGGCCGGAGAGATCGACGACGACGCCCTGCGTCAGGTCGAGGACGCCAGCATCGACGACGTCATCCGGATGCAGGAGTCGGTCGGCCTGCAGACCGTGACCGACGGCGAGTTCCGCCGGACGTCGTGGCACATGGACTTCATCTACCAGCTGGGCGGGGTCGACCAGACCGACGAGAAGCTGATGGTGCACTTCCGCAACGCGTCGGGCGAGCTCGACTTCGAGTCGGCGGCTTTGAGCGTCCACGACCGGATCTCGTTGCCGCAGACCATCTTCGGTGACGCGTTCACCTATCTGCGGGACCACGCCGCCCCCGGCCAGACGCCCAAGCTGACCATCCCGTCGCCGAGCATGGTGCACTACCGCGGCGGCCGGGCCGCGATCGACCAGGCGGTCTACCCGGACCTGACCGAGTTCTGGTCCGACCTCACCTCGGCGTACGCCGAGGAGGTCCGCCGGCTCGGTGAGCTGGGCTGCACCTATCTCCAGCTGGACGACACGAGCCTGGCCTACCTCAACGACCCCAAGCAGCGCGCGATGGTGGCCGAGCAGGGCGGCGACGCCGAGCACCAGCACGAGCTCTACATCCGCAACATCAACGCCGCCCTGGCCGGCAAGCCGTCCGGCATGCAGGTCACGACGCACATGTGCCGCGGCAACTTCCGGTCCTCCTGGGCGGCCGAGGGCGGCTACGACTTCGTCGCGGAGGCGCTCTTCTCCGAGCTCGCGGTCGACGGCTTCTTCCTGGAGTACGACGACGAGCGCTCGGGCGGGTTCGCGCCGCTGCGATTCGTGCCGCCGGGCAAGCAGGTGGTCCTGGGCCTGGTGACGACCAAGAAGGGCGGCCTGGAGAGCAAGGACGACCTCAAGCGCCGGATCGAGGAGGCCGCGAAGTACGTCCCGCTGGACCAGCTCTGCCTGTCCCCCCAGTGCGGCTTCTCCTCGACCGTGGAGGGGAACGTCCTGACGTACGACGAAGAGGTCGCCAAGCTCCGGTTGATCGTCGAGACGGCGGCCGACGTCTGGGGGTAGCGAGACATTGTGCGCCGCTGGCATCTGGTGCAATCATCAGGAAACCTGTTGTTTGAACTGGAGACCCGATGCCCCGTTCCTCCACGCTGGACGACGCCGAGCTCCCGGCCACGCTGCGGGCCTCGCGCGTCGGTCCGGTCGCCGTGCTGACCCTGGCCCGGCCGGAGAAGCGCAACGCGATCAGTGAGGAGATGGTCTCCGGGATCGAGCGCTTCTTCCGGCACCTGGGCTCGGACGTCGGGGCGGTGGTGATCGCGGCCGACGGGGAGCACTTCTCCGCCGGCCTGGACCTGGCGGAGATGGCCGAGCGGGACGCGATCTCCGGAATCCGGCACTCCCGGATGTGGCACAGCGCGTTCGAGCGCATCGAGTTCGGCCCCGTGCCCGTGGTGGCAGCGCTGAAGGGCGCGGTCGTCGGCGGAGGGCTCGAGCTGGCCGCAGCCACGCACATCAGGGTGGCCGAGCGCTCCACGTTCTACGCCCTGCCCGAGGGACAGCGCGGGCTCTTCGTCGGCGGCGGCGGCTCGGTCCGGCTGCCGCGCCTGATGGGCGTGGCCCGGATGACCGACATGATGCTGACCGGCCGCCGCTACGACGCCGACCGAGGGCGCAGCGGCCGGGCTGTCGCAGTACGTCGTCGAGGACGGGAGCCGGCCTGACCACCAGCCTCGAGCTGGCCCAGCGCATCGCGGCCAACGCGCCGGCGACGAACTTCGCGGTGGTGCAGGCCCTCCCGCTCATCGCCGAGGCCGGGCCGCGCGAGGGCTACCTGATGGAGTCGATGATGGCCGCGACAGCGCAGAGCACCGACGACGCCAAGGAGCGGATGCAGGCCTTCCTGGACGACCGTGCGGCCAAGGTGACCGACCGGTGACCGGAGCGGTCGCGATGGGCGATGTGCTGTGGTCGCCGCGCGACGACGCGCTGGACGTCACCCATGTCGGCCGGTTCATCTCCTGGCTGGGCGAGCACCGCGGGGTCGAGGTCCGGGATCACGAGTCGCTCTGGCAGTGGTCGGTCACCGACCTGGCGGGCTTCTGGTCGGCGATCTGGGACTTCTTCGAGGTGACCGATCACGGCCGGCGGACGTCGGTCCTCCCCGAACGCGTGATGCCCGGCGCCGTCTGGTTCCCGGGGTCCCTGCTCAACTACGCCGAGCACGCGCTGCGCGGCGCGGGTGCCGACGACCACACCGTCGCGGTGCACGCCCGGTCCCAGGCCCGACCGGACGTCCAGCTGACCTGGGGCGAGCTGCGCGACCAGGTCGCCCGGGCCCGCAGGGTCCTCGCCGATCTCGGGGTCGGGCCCGGCGACCGCGTCGCGGGCTACCTGCCCAACACCCCGGAGGCGCTGGTCGCCTTCCTGGCCGCCGCCGGGCTCGGCGCGGTCTGGGCCAGCTGCGCGATCGAGTTCGGCGCACCGCAGCGTGGTCGACCGCTTCGAACAGGTGGAGCCGGTGGTCCTCGTCGCAGCCGGCGGCTACCGCTACGGCCGCAAGGACATCGACCGGCGGGCCGAGGTCGACGCCGTCCGCGCGGCCCTGCCGAGCGTCCGGCACGTCCTGGACATCGAGTACGGCGACTGGCGCCTCGCCGACTCGCTGTCGTGGCAGGACGCGCTCGACGACGTGACCGACGGCCGGTACGACGCGCTGCCGGTGCCGTTCGACCACCCGCTCGTCGTCCTGTTCTCCTCCGGCACCACCGGCAAGCCCAAGGCGATCGTGCACGGTCACGGCGGCATCACCCTCGAGCACCTGAAGAACCACGCGCTGTCCTGGGACCTGGGCCCGGGCGACACGTTGCTGTGGTACTCCACGACCGCCTGGATGATGTGGAACGCCCTGGTCTCGGCCCTCATGGTCGGCTGTGCCGTCGTGCTGGTCGACGGCGATCCGGCCTTCCCCGATCTCGGCTGGCAGTGGAGGCTCGCGGCGGAGACCGGCGCCACGATGATGGGCGCCAGCCCCGGATTCGTGATGGCCTGCCGGTCCCAGGGGATCGACGTCTCCCAGCTCGGTCTCCGGGTGCGCACCATCGGCTCGGCGGGAGCGCCGCTCCCGCCCGAGGGCTACGCGTGGATCGGGGAGCAGCTCGGGCCGGACGTGCAGCTCAACGTCGGCAGCGGCGGGACCGATGTCTGCAGCGGCCTGGTGCAGAACAACCCCCTGCTGCCCGTGCGGGCCGGCCTGATCTCGGGCCGGGCCCTCGCGGTCGACGTGCACGCGTTCGACGAGGAGGGCCGGGAGGTCATCGGCGTGCCGGGTGAGCTCGTCGTGACCGCCCCGATGCCGTCGATGCCGGTCGGCCTGTGGGGGGACCCGACGGGGCGCGGTTGCGGGAGACCTACTTCGATCACTATCCCGGTGTCTGGCGGCACGGCGACTGGATCATCTTCGAGCCCGACGGGAGCTGTGTCGTCACCGGTCGCAGCGACGCGACCCTCAACCGCGGCGGCGTCCGGCTGGGCACCGCCGAGTTCTACCGGGTGGTCGAGGAGCTCCCGGAGATCGCCGACAGCCTGGTCGTGCACCTGGAGGATCCGGCCGGCGGCAACGGCGAGTTGCTGCTCTTCGTCGTGACCCGGCCGCCCGCACAGCTGGACGACGACCTGGTCGGCTCCATCCGTCACGCGCTGCGCTCGGCCCTGTCGCCCCGCCACGTGCCCGACCGGATCATCGGCGTACCGGCCGTGCCGCGCAACCTCACCGGCAAGAAGCTGGAGCTCCCGGTCAAGCGGATCCTGCAGGGCACCCCGCCGGACCAGGTCGCCAGCCGCGACGCGCTCGCCGACCCGGACGCCCTCGACGCCTTCGTCGCGATGGCCGGCGCCGAGCCCGAGGGAGCTCGGTCATGAGGACGCCGCTGCGCACGGTGGCCGTGGTCGGCACCGGGTCGATCGGCAGCAGCTGGGCCACCCTCGCGCTGACCCACGGACTGGTCGTCCACGCCACCGATCCCGCACCCGGCGCGCAGACCCGCCTGCGCGCCGTCGTCTCGGAGCTGCTGGCCGAGCTGGACGCTCCGGCCGAGGCGATCGACCGGCTGCGGTTCGAGCTGGACCCGGCCGCGGCCGTCGAGTCCGCCGACCTCGTGCTCGAGGCGGGGCCCGAGCGGGTCGACGCTGAAGCAGGAGCTGTTCGCCGTCCTCGATGCCGCCACCCCACCGGAGGTCCTGCTCGCCAGCAGCTCGTCCGGCTTCGGACCGAGCGCCTTCCAGGACGCGTGCCGGCATCCCGAGCGCGTCGTCGTGACCCATCCGTTCAACCCCCCGCACCTGGTGCCGCTCGTCGAGGTCGTCGCCGGGCGCCGCACCTCCGAGGCGGCGGTCGAGGCCGCGATGGAGGCGATGCGGTCGTTGGGGCGCCAGCCGATCCGGGTCCGGGCCGAGCTGCCCGGCCACGTCGTCAACCGGCTGCAGGCCGCGCTCTGGCGCGAGGCCTACGACCTGGTCCGCCGCGGGTGCCATCTCCGTGGCCGACATCGACACCGCGGTCGCCTCCGGTCCCGGGTCTGCGCTGGGCCCTGCTCGGACCGATCGCCACCCAGCACCTGTCCGGCGGGCCCGGCGGCCTCGCCCACGTGCTCGAGCACCTCGGGCCGCCGATGGTCGACTGGTGGGCCGACCTCGGCGCCCCGGAGCTGACCCCGGAGCTCGTCGACACGCTGGTCGACCGGCGCCCGCGAGGAGCTCGGCGGTCGTGAGCGCACCGTGCTGGCGGCCCGGGACCGTGCCCTGCGCGACGTCCTGGCGGTCAAGGCAGCGGCACGGGCTCTCACCGGACCCGGAAGCAGGGCCATGAGAGACCAGGGCCTCGGCTCCTGGACCCGGCGGCGGGCCCGGATGACTCCCCACGCGGCGGCGCTCGTCCAGGACGGCCAGGTCACGACCTACGCCGAGCTGCACCGGGACAGCACGCGCCTGGCGAACGGCCTGCGCGCCCGCGGCATCGGGCGCGGCGACCGGGTGGCCTTCCTGGGGCTCAACTCGGTGGAGCTGGTCGTGGCGATGTTCGCCACCGCGCGGCTGGCGGCGGTCTTCGTGCCGGTGAACACGCGGCTGGCGCCGCCCGAGCTGGCCCACATCCTCGACGACAGCGACGCGCGGCTGCTGCTCGTGGAGACCGAGCTCGCCGAGCGGTCGCAGATCGCGGTCCTGGACCGGCCGGCGATGGAGGTCCATGCCTTCTCCCGGCAGGCCGGCGGACGGGCTCGACGGACTGATGGCCGACGGCGGCCAGATCGACGGGGCCGAGATCGACGAGCCGATCGGGCTCGACGACCTCTTCATGATCCAGTACACCTCGGGCACCAGCGGCCGGCCCAAGGGCGTCATGCTGACCCACGGCAACATCGTGTGGAACGTCTACAACCTCCTCGTCGACATCGACCTGACGAGCGAGGAGATCGCCCTCGTCACCGCTCCCCTCTTCCACACCGCCGCGCTCAACCAGGTGCTCTTCCCGACCATCCTCAAGGGCGGCACCGCGCTCATCGAGGCGAGGTTCGACCCGGCCCGCGCGATCGACCTGATCGAGACCGAGCGGGTGACGCTGCTGTTCGGCGTCACCTCGATGTACCTCGCGCTGGCCGCGTCCGAGCGCTTCGAGGCGGCCGACCTGTCCAGCCTGCGCCTGGCCCTGAGCGGCGGGGCGCCGATCCCGGAGTCGCTCCTGCACACCTGGCTGGAGCGCGGCCTGATGATCGTGCAGGGCTACGGGCTCACCGAGGCCTCGCCGGGCGCGACGATGCTGCGGGTCGCCGACGGTGTCCGCAAGCTCGGCTCAGCGGGCACGTCGTGCTTCTTCACCGACGTGCGGGTCGCTCTCGGCGACCGGGACGTCGCGACCGGCGAGCCCGGCGAGGTGCTCGTCTCCGGCCCCAACGTCACCCCCGGCTACTGGCGCGACGACGGCGCCACGAGCGCGGCGTTCACCGGCGAGTGGCTGCACACCGGCGACATCGCCGTCGTGGACGACGAGGGCTACCTGCGGATCGTCGACCGGCTCAAGGACATGTACATCTCCGGCGGCGAGAACGTCTACCCGGCCGAGGTCGAGCAGGCCCTGCACACGCATCCGGCCGTCGCCGAGTGCGCGGTCATCGGCGTGCCCGACGAGCGCTGGGGCGAGGTCGGGCGCGCGTTCGTCGTCGTCCGGGCGGCGCAGCCCTCGACGCCGACGGCGCTGCTCGCCCACCTCGAGTCCCGGCTGGCCCGCTACAAGCTGCCCAAGTCCGTCGTCTTCGTCCACGAGCTGCCCCACAACGCCTCCGGCAAGCTGCTCAAGTCACGGCTACGGGAGACCACCTCATGACCCGCTACGAGCCCCGCATCGACCTCGACGCGATCACCGCGCTCGACGTCCACGTGCACGTCGAGGCCGACGACCACGGTCACCTGTCCCTGGACCAGGAGCTGATGGACGCCTCCGCGGCGTACTTCAAGGAGTGCGGAGAGCCGCACCCCGACCGTCGCGGACCTCGCCGCCCGCTACCGCGCCGTCGGGCATGGCCGCGGTCATCTTCACCGTCGACGCGACCACCGCGACCGGCCACCCGGCCCTGTCCAGCGAGGAGATCGCCGACCAGGCCGGCGAGCACGCCGACGTGCTCATCCCCTTCGGCTCGGTCGACCCCCATCAGGGTCAGGCGGCGATCCAGCGCGCACGACGGCTCGTCGACGAGCACGGCGTCCGCGGCTTCAAGTTCCACCCCAGCCTGCAGGCCTTCGCACCCGACGACCCCGCGTTCGCGCCGCTGTGGGGCGCGCTGGAGGAGCTCGGCGTCCCGGCGCTGTTCCACACCGGGCAGAACGGCATCGGCGCCGGCCTGCCCGGCGGTCGCGGGATCAAGCTGCGCTACTCCAACCCGCTGCTGCTCGACGACGTCGCCGCCGACTTCCCGCGCCTCACGGTGATCCTCGCGCACCCCTCGGTGCCGTGGCAGGCCGAGGCGATCTCGATGGCCACCCACAAGGCCAACGTGTTCATCGACCTGTCCGGCTGGCGGCCCAAGTACTTCCCGCCCGAGCTGGTCCGGGCCGCCGGCGGGCCCTTGCGCCACAAGGTCCTCTTCGGCAGCGACTACCCGCTGATCACCCCCGAGCGCTGGCTGGCCGACTTCCAGGAGCTCGGGATCCCGGCCGAACGCCACCCCGACATCCTCAAGGGCACGGCGGCCCGGATCCTCGGCCTCGTCTGACTCGTTCGACGGCCTCTGGGCCGGTACCGGACGGCCGGGCGCAGGAGTAGTCAGGAAACCTGTACATCAGGTTTCCGTTGTGGTTTGCTTCAGCACCATGACGACCACCTCGCCTGACCCTCGCGCAGCGCAGGATGGAAAGCGCCTGACCAGCGGCACCCTGATGGCTGCGGCAGCAGCGGTCGCCGTCGCCCAGATCGGGCTGTCCATCCCGGCCGTGATCAACGGCTCCATCAACCTGGACCTCGGGACGACGTCGACCCAGCTCACCTGGGTCTCCGACGCCTTCCTGGTGCCGGTCACGCTGCTGGAGCTGAGCTTCGGTGTGGTCGGCGACCTGTTCGGGCGCAAGCGGCTGCTCGCCATCGGCGCGGTGCTGATGGCGATCGGCGGGCTGTTCGGCTTCTTCACGCCGACCAACGGCGTCGGTGTGCTGCTGACCGGACAGGTGATCTCGGGCATCGGCGCCGCCGCGATCTTCCCGACCTCGGTGGCGATGCTCGCGGCGGGCACTCACAACGTCAAGGAGCGCGCGCACGCCATCTCGATCTGGGCCGCCGCGCTCACCGGCGCCGGCTTCGTCTCGCCGGTCCTGGCCGGTCTGCTGTTCCGGATCCACCACTCCGGCGGAGCGTACGCCAGCTGGCGCTACGCGTTCCTCGCGATGGCGGTGCTCGCCCTCGTCAGCGCCGTGATCACCCTGACCTCGGCCCAGAACTCCTCGGCGCCCCAGGGCCGCTCGCTGGACTGGCCCGGCCAGATCACCATCGCGGTCTCGCTCTTCGCGCTGCTCTACGCCGTGATCCAGGGCGCCGAGGACGGCTGGGGCAGCGCCAAGGTGGTCGGCGGCTTCGTCGTCGCCGCGGTCTTCATGGTGATCTTCGTGGTCATCGAGCGCCGGGTCGACCGGCCGCTGATCCAGCTCGACCTCTTCAGCAACCGGATCTTCGCGGTCTCCGCGGTGGTGACCGTGATCGGCATGTTCGCCTACCTCGGCACGGCCTACGCCACCAGCATCCGGCTCTCCGCGATCCAGGGGTACTCGCCGCTGAAGACCTCGATCGGCTTCTTCTGCCTCAACGTCATGGGCGTGGTCCTCTTCCCGGTCAGCACCCGGATGATCGAGCGCTTCAACCCCGGCTGGGTGCTGGCCGCCGGCATGGGGCTGATCGGCGTCGGCGACCTGGTCCTCGCCGCGATCCCGGCGACGCACCTGTCGATCGCGGCGATCGCCGTGCCGCTGCTCGTCGTCGGTGCCGGGTTCAAGCTGTCGGTCACCTCGATCACCGTCGTGGCGGTCAACAGCGTCCCGACCCCCAAGGCGGGCATGGCCAGCGGCGCGACCAGCATGCTGCGTGACTTCGGCCTCACCCTCGGGCCGGCCATCGTCGGCGCCATCGCGCTGACCAACGCCGCCAACGCCATCAGCGCCAAGATCGCGGCCTGCCCGGCCCTGCAGGCCGCGCTGAACGGGTTCTACGCGGCGCCGGCCCACGTCCCCGCGGCCCAGAAGGCCACCGTCTCGGCGGCCGTGGGAGCG
Organism: uncultured Actinomycetota bacterium; assembly: GCA_963743975.1. Classification (GTDB taxonomy): domain Bacteria; phylum Actinomycetota; class Actinomycetes; order Actinomycetales; family CAVURS01; genus CAVURS01. The sequence goes on along the minus strand of CAVURS010000003.1, from coordinate 74,641 downwards.
GTGAAGTCCGGGCCGCTGGGGCAGAACGCGCGTGCCGGCCCAGGTCCCCGGCCCGGGCGGCAAGCTGATGCCGTTCAACCCGATCCAGGACATCGCCTTCCACGCGCTGTCCCACGCCTACGCGATCGGCTACCTGGTCTGCGGCATCGCGGCGTCGTCGCCGCGCTGCTCGCCGCGGTCCTGCTCGGCGGGCGGCGGCACCACGACGCCTTCCTGGAGGCCGACGCCGAGCTGGTGCACTGAGCTACCGAGCGACGCCTGGCGCTCGGGTCACGTCGCGTGGCGACCGGCGAGGTTCCCCCGGCAGACGAGCAACGAGCGGCGCAGCCGGTCCGCCTCGTCGGGGCTGAGCCCGTGCAGCATCTCCTGCTGCAGGGCAGCGACCTTGCGCCGGTACCGGCGCAGCAGCGCCTTGCCGTCGCTCGTCAGCGCGATCACCAGGCGGCGCCGGTCTCCGGCATCGCGGTGACGTTCGATCAGGCCCTGGCCCTCCAGTGACGTGACCATGTCGGCCATCGCCTGTGCGGTGACGAAGGACCGGCGCGCCAGCTGCGAGCTCGTGAGGTCCGGCCGCCGCTCCAGGACGGTGAGAGCGGTGTACTGCAGGGCAGTCAGGCCGGCCGGGCGGACGATGTCGTCCAAGCGGGCGCGGACCACGAGCTCCAGCTGTTTCATGATGTAGAGCAGCGTGGGCTCGGCGGCTGGCACGGCATCCTCCGCTCTGGTGGATCTGGTCGGGGTTCGGCCAAATGCTACGACGCCCGCGGACGTGAGGGCCGCGTGGCAATGACCGCTCCACCAATCTTCAGGAAGCCTGTGCATCATGCCATGCGGTGCGGCCCCTCAGCCCCCGCGTCCCGCAGCGCGACGTCAGCGGTGCGGGCGCGATCAAGTCAGGCGAGCACGAGCCGGGCGGGGTCAGCTGGACGACGTCTGCCCCAGGCCGGCCTCTCTGGCCCGGATGATCGCCTCGGGCCGGTCGGCGACCTGGAGCTTGAGGAAGATGGCCGAGACGTGGTTGGCCACCGTCTTGGGCGCGACACCGAGCCGTCGGCCGACGGCCGCGTTGTTCAGCCCGGCGGCAACCAGGTCCAGGACGTCGCGCTCGCGCTGGGTGAGCTCGGGGAACGCCGTCGGCGCGGGACCGGCCCCAGGTCCTTGGAGCGAGGCGAGGACGCGCTGGGCCACACCGTTTCCGAAGATGGCCTGCCCGGCGGCGACCGAGGTGATGGCGCGCGCGATGTCCTCCTGCTCGACGCCCTTGACGAGGTACCCGCGGGCCCCGGCCCGCATCGCCGCGAACACCGACTCGTCGTCGTCGCGCATCGTCAGCACGAGGACCGCGACCGACGGCGCGACCCGAGCCAGCTCCCGGGTCGCGGCGATCCCGTCGAGCTCGGGCATGTGCAGGTCGAGGAGAGCGACGTCGGGCTTGGTGGCGACGACCTCGCGCACGGCCGCGCGGCCGTCAGCGGCCACCGCCACCACGTCGAAGTCGGGCAGCGAGCCCAGCAGGGCAGTCAGCCCGGCGCGCACGATCGGGTGATCGTCGGCGACGACGACGCGGATCGTCACGTCACCGCCAGGGGGATGGACAGGAACACGCGCCCTCCGGATGTCGTCGGCCCGGCCTCGAAGCGAGCTCCGACCTCGGCCGCGCGCTCGCGCATCGCGCTCAGCCCTACGCCGGGGGTCCATGCCGTGTCGACGGAGCCGTCGTCGAGGACGGACACGTCGAGCGAGCCGTTGCAGCTGATCTCGATGACGGCGCCGCGCGCGCCCGCGTGCCGAGTCACATTGAGCAGGGCCTCGGTCGCGACCCGGTAGGCGACGACCTCGGCGGCCGCCGGGAGGGCCGGAAGCGCCTCGGGTGCGACCACGCGCACGTCGACGACGCTGCCGTCGTCGCGCCGGCGCAGTGCGGCCACCCGTTCCTTGAGGGCGCCGACCAACCCGAGCTCGTCCAGCACCGGTGGGCGCAGGTCGTCGATGAGACGGCGCACCTCACCGATCGCCGTACGGGTGTCGCGACGCAGGGAGTCCAGCAGCTCCCGACTCTGCTCCGGCTCGTGGTCCAGGAAGTTCGTGGCCGCGTCGGCGGCGAGGGCCAGACCGGTCAGCGTGGGGCCGAGGCCGTCGTGCAGATCGCGTCGCAGCCGGCGGCGCTCCTCCTCCCGAGCCGCGACGATCCGCGAGCGCGATCGCTCCAGGTCCTCGGACAGGCGCAGGGCTCCGAGCGCGACGGCCAGGGGCGCCGCGACGATCTGCAGGGCCGGGAGGTCGTCCTCGTCGAGCGCCTTCTCACCCGGACGCAGCCCGATCTCCAACCGCCCGACCACGTTTCCCGCGTAGGTCAACGGGAGGACGGCGACGGTGGCCGGCGGCGACCCGTCCGCGGCCAGGGTCGTCTCGTCATCGGCCAGCGCGACGTACGGCAGCCGCAGCGCGGCTCGCAGGGACGACACGACACCGGTCAGGCCGCGCTCCCCCCCGGCGGCCAGATGCTCACCGAGCCGCTCGGCCACGCGGGCCGGGTCCCCGCGCTCGCCGTACGTCCACCGGTCCACCTCGCGTTGCAGCCGAGGCAGGAACGGCGCCAACGCCACCGCGATCAGGGCGGTCAACAGGGCCGACCGGCGGCCGGCGCCGTCCAGGGCGGTCCCGAGCAGGGCGACCAGCGCGCCGTACGCCGCGAGTGCGGCGAGCGACAGCAGCAGCCAGGCGACCGCGCGCGAGAGGACCAGCCGGATGTCGAGCAGCTGGTGACGTACGACCGCGACGCCGATCGCCAGTGGTATCAACGGGATCGAGAACAGGACGACCACGGGCGTGCCGGCGACGAACGACCAGGGCAGCACCGGCGGCCACGACGACGACACCGGCCAGCAGCAGCCACAACAACTGTCGCCGTCCGGTCTCGTCCGCCCGGTGGTACCGCACGACCAGCGCCACCACGCCGACCGCCAAAGCAGCCAGGACCCGGGCCTCGGACACCGCCCACAGCCAGCCCAGTGAGTGGTAGGAGGACATGGTCAGGTAGCCGCGGGGAAAGCCGTCCACGACGGGCGTGGGGTCGGCCACCATCTCGGCCACGAAGAGCGGGGCGGTGACCACGAGGCCCCATGCCACCGGACGCCAGCGCCGGCTCGGCAGGTGGCCGTCGGGGAAGTGGAGCAACACGAGCGGCAGGAACAGGGTGATCGACCAGGGCCAGGAGACCATGAAGACGGTGATCAGCGAGCGCAGCAGCAGCTGCGAGCCGTGATGGTCGTGGACGAGCTGGGCGAGCGGCACGGCGAGGGTGCTCGTCGCGTGGCCGAGACCGTCGGCGATGAGCAGCCAGCTCAGCCGGTTCCGCGGGCGGTGCCAGGCGATCAGCAGTCCGCTGCCCGCGAAGGAGGCTCCCATCAGCCCGTTGGACGCCATGTAGGTCGAGAGCAGTCGCCCCCAGCCGAAACCGGCGACCCCGGCCAGCAGGTAGCCGAGGATCACCTCGGCCAGGGCGAAGCCGCCCAGGACGAGCGCCGTACGACGCAGCCCACGGTCCTCGGCAGCGACGGGCTGGGGCGGCGGCATGCCTCATTGTGGACCGGCGCCGTTCCCGACAGCCCGGGAATGCGTTCCTGGTCGTCCGGGGAGATCTCCGGTGGGCGTCGGGTCCGCGGACCCTGCTCACCGGGTGTGGATCGCCGCCAGGGTCGTGGCCGGTCGGACGTGCCGGCCACGACTCCCCTGGAGGTTGTCCATGTCTCGCTCCTTCCGCATCGGCCTGGTGATCCTGGGCGTGCTCTCGCTGCTCGACGTCGCCGGACCGCTGATGACGAACGGCGACGACCCACCGATGTGGGTCGCCCTGGCCGATGCCGCCGTGGGCCTGGCCAGCTTGGCCTGTGTCTGGCTGGCCTGGCGCGGCCGGCGCCGTGCCGTGCTTCCCCTTGCCGTGCTGCGGCTGGTGTCCGCCGCCAGCGCGGCCCCCGCGTTCTTCGTCTCCGACGTGCCCGCCCCGGTGCGGGTACTCGCCGCCGGGATCGTGCTCCTGACGCTCGTCGCCGTGGCCATGGTCGTCGGCGCTCGGGGCAGCCGGGCGGTGACGGCATGAGCGCCGGTCTCGCGTACGCCCGACGCTCGCCGCGCGCCCCGACCTTCGCCGGGCCAGCCGCGTCCTGGGAGCGGTGGTGCTGCCGATCGGGCCGCTTGCCGTGGCCGTCCTGCGCTTCGTCATGCCGTACAAGACGAACCAGTCCGCGAGTGTCGCCGTCCGCGAGGTGGCCGCCCACCAAGGAGCTCAGAACGTCATCGTGTGGCTGGGCTTCCTCGCCTGCCTCACCCTGGTGCCCGGCGTCATCTACGCGGGGCGGGTCGTCGGACGGTCCTCTCCTCGGCTGGCGGCGGTGGCCACCGTGTTGTTGGTGCTGGGCTACCTGTCCATCGCCTGGCTGACCATCGGCGACGCGTACCTGCTGTTCGGTGTCCGCCACCATCTGCCTGCCGCCACGCTGGTCGCGATGGACAACGGCGTGCACCCCGCAGCGTCGATCGCCGGGGGTCTGTTCGTCGCCGGGCACGTCCTCGGCACCGTCCTGCTGGGCATCGCGATGCTGCGCGGACGGGTCGTGCCGGCGTGGGCGGCTGTCGCGACCATCGTGGCGCAGCCGATTCACTTCGTCGCGGCCGTCATCGTCGGCAGCCACGGGCTCGACCTGGTCGGGTGGGGCCTGAACGCCGTCGGCTTCGCCGCCCTCTCCGTCGCCCTGCTCCGCCTCCCCGACGACGAGTGGGGTCCCGCCCCGGTCATGTCCGAGGCCGGCCTGACCCGGGCTGGGGCAACGCGATGAGGGCCGGCCGCGTGACGCCCGGAGGGGTCGGGGGGCAGTCTCTGGCTATGCGGGTGCTCTTCGCCACGACCGCCAACGAGGGCCACCTCGGGCCGCTCCTGCCGTTCGTGCGCGCCTGCGTCGCCGCCGGTCACGAGGTTCGAGTGGCGGCACCGACGTCCTTCGGTGACACGCTGGCGCGCGCGGGTCTGCCCCACGTGCCGTTCGCCGACCCACCCGCGCACGTCATCGGACCCGTCATGGCCCGGTTGCCGACCCTGACCTTCGAGGAGGCCGACGACCTGGTGCTGCGCGAGGTCTTCGGCCGCATCGATGCTCAGGCCGCCCTGCCGGGTCTGCTCGAGTCGGTCGAGCAGTGGCAGCCGGACGTCATCGTCCGCGAGTCAGCCGAGATCGCCTCCCTCGCTGTGGCCGAACGGATCGGCGTGCCACACGTTCACGTGTGCATCGGCATGCACGAGGTGGCGGCCCGGTTCGCCGACGCCGTCGCCGGCCCGCTCCAGGAGCTGGGCCGGCTGGTGGGCCTGGCCGACGATCGACTGCCGGCCGCGCTGGCCGCCGAGCCGGTCCTCAGCCTGGTCCCGGAGCTGCTGGACCTGCCTGCGGGCCGGGCGACGCCCGCGGCGGCCCGGTTCAGGCGGTTCCGCGATCCCGCACCGGCCGTCACCGGGCCACGGCCGCCGGACTGGGGAGCACCGGATCTGCCGCTGGTCTACGTGACCTTCGGGTCGGTCGCCGGCTCGATACCTCCGTTCGCCGGGGTGTTCCGCGAAGCCCTCGACGCCCTCGCCGACGTCGACGTGCGCGTCCTCATGACCGTCGGCCGTACCGTCGACCCCGGCCAGCTCGGGACCCTGCCGTCCAACGCCCAGGTGAGGCGGTGGCTGCCCCAGGACGCCGTGCTCGCCCATGCCGCGGCCATGATCGGCCACGGCGGCTTCGGCACGACCATGGGCGCCCTGAGGGCGGGCGTGCCGCAGAGCGTCGCCCCGCTGTTCTCCTTCGACCAGATCGTCAACGGAGCCCACGTCGCGAGCGTGGGAGCCGGGCTCACCACCGAGATCGGCCCGGGCGCGGTCGCGCGTGCAGCGGAGCGGATCCCCGACCTGCTGGCCGATCGCGCGTATGCAGCCGCGGCCGGCCGGGTCGCCACCGCCATCGACGAGCTGCCTCCCGCCGCGGAGGCCATCTCCCTCATGGCGACCGTCCAGCGGTAACCACGCCGGGAGCGATGCCGGCTAGCGAGGTCCCGGGGGTCGTGGTGTGACCTTGACGTCGGGCCCCCACCGGGCCGCGCAGGCCCGCGCGTACGGCCCGGCGAAGGCGTGCAGCAGGACGAAGCGCGGGATCGGTGGCACGTTGCTCACCACGACGGCGTACCCGGCGGGGTCGATGCTGTCGATGAGCCAGTGGCCTTCCCGGCCCAGCTCCCTGCGCGACTTCGGCTTGATGTAGTACTCCTGGTTGAACGCCTCCCACTGCGCGTGGCTCAACGCCCTCGAGACGACCGGCATCGCCTCCTCCTCCTCACGGAGCAGGTGCGGATCGAGCACCTCCCGCAGCGACGCGAGGGCGTCCAGCAACGCCTCTCTCACCTGCGGTGAGGAGTCCACGCCGTACCGCCTCCCCGCCGCCACGACTGCTTCGAGTGGCGGCCCGATCCTGGCGTGGTCGGCATCCATGTCGTCGAGGAGGGCACCGGCCGTCGGATCGGCTACGCGGACCAACGGCCACAGGCCGTCGTCCTCACCGACGTGGTGGCGGTGCAGGAACTCCATCATCCACACCAGGTGCTCGGCGATGGCGTGACGCTGGTCGTCGCCGGGTGGTGGGCTGGCCGAGACGGCGGCAGTCGTGCGCGTCAGGTCGCGGCGCAATGCGGAGTGGACGATGCCCATCATCGCGGTGTCGGCTGGAGCTTCGGCTGGGACACTCATCGGTCGTCCTAGTAGGCGTTGACGGACGTCGAGGTCGCTGCGCTGCTGGGCGCGGCCTTGGCACTACGGGCGGTGACGATCGCGGCGGCGATGAGCCAGAGCGGAAGGAGCAAGTAGACCACGAAGGCGAGTGGGCCGAGGACCCCGATCACGCCGAGCGCCGTTGTCGTGAGGGCGAACCACTTGGGCAGCGTCGCGGTACGCAGACCCCCGAGACCGAGACCCCAGAAGCCGGCGACCAGACCGACCAGTGCCGGCAGCCAGCCGATCATGACCAGCTGCCCGATCGCGTCGGTCGCGGCGGCGTCATGAGCCTTGGCGGCATTGACGAGCGCGATCTGGAGGATCCCCAGCAGGGCGAACCCAGCGGCGGCCATCACGAGGCCACCGTGCGCCACCGAGGAGTACGTCGACTCGGCGGCCTCACCCGAGCGCAGTGACTTGCGCGCCTGCGCGGCGAAGAACAGCAGCATCAACCCGCCGACCAGGAGCGCGAAGCCGGCGACGTAGTTGCGTCCGGCCGCGCCCTCGACCAGCGTGACCGCACCAGCCCGGGCCGGATGGTCGGGCGTCTTGCTCACGATCTCCCAGAGGGCCCAGAGCAGTCCGGCGACAGCGCCGGTCCAGGGCAGGATCTTCTCGAACTTCGAAGCGGTCATGGCCGGGTCCTTCCGGACGGGTGGGCGGTGACTCTCACCGACTCGGTGAGGCTCGCGGGGCTGCTGACCCGGGCGCCTGAGCCCGGCGTCCCGGCCGGCCCGGGAAGCGTTCCCGGGACCGGTGACACGGGTCCGCCGGCGCGCGAGACTGGCCGGCGTGCAAGTCGTTGTCGCCTGCCTCGGCGCCGTCACGTCGATCGCCGTCGGCGCGCTGGTGCTGGTCCACCGGCCGCGTCATCCGGTGGGTTGGCTGCTGGTCGCCCACGGGTTGTTCTTCGGGACGCTCGCGCTCAGCGGGTCCAGCGCCACCCACACGGGACTCGTCTTCGATCAGCTGACCCAGGGCATCTGGGTGTTGCTGTTCCTCTTCCTCGTCCTGGTCGCCTACCTGCTGCCGGACGGGCATCTGGCGAACCGGTTCTGGCGGCGCTGGGTCAGCGTCGGTCTGGTGGGGGTCGCGCTGTTCATGGTCGGCGCGGCCGGTGATGCCCAGGGGTTCGCGTCGAGTCACCACGGCGCGCGGCTCCCCGTCCCCTGGCTGCCTGAAGGCATCTCGGGACTGTTCGGCGCCGTCGGTCTGGTCCTCGTCGTGCTGCTGTTCTTCGGCAGCATCGTCGCGGTGTGGCGGCGGCTGCACCGGGCGCAGGGGGACGAGCGGCTGCAGCTGCTCTGGCTGGTCTGGGGTGCCCTGACCGTCCCGGTCGCGTTGCTGATCGGCTGGGTCAACCACTTCGTGCTGTCCGACGGGCCCCTCTTCATCCCTGCTCTCGGGCTGGTCGCCGTCGCGCTGCCGGTCACGATCGGCATCGCGATCCTGCGTCACCGGCTCTTCGACATCAGGCTCGTCCTCTCGCGCACGCTGACCTACCTGCTGCTCGTCGCCGCGATCGTCGCCGTCTATGCGTTGCTGCTGTTCGCGACCGACCGGCTGTCCGGCGGTCGCCGGGTCGGGGGGCTGCTGGCCGTCGGAGTCGTCGCCGTCGCCGTGCACCCGGCTTACCTGTGGCTTCGGAGGTGGAGCGAGCGGTGGGTCTACGGGCTTCGCTCCGACCCCCGGACGGCACTGCGACTGATGGCCGACCGGGCCGATGCCGCTGACCCGGACGGGCTGATCGCGGCTGTCACCGATGCCGTGGCCGTGGCGCTCAGGGTCGACCGGGTCTGGGTCGAGCTGACCGGGCCGGGTCCGGAGCCGGCAGTCCGCACGTCGATGGTGCACCGGGGCGAGCGGGTCGGGCAGCTCGCGGTCGAGCTGCCGCCGGGCCGGGACCTCGACCAGTCCGATCGGCAGCTGCTGGAGGACCTGGCGCGCTACGCGGCCATCCTGGTCCGGTCCGAACAGCTCAACGACGACCTGCGGGACTCGCGCAGCCGGATCATCACGGGACGCGAGGAGGAACGCCGCCGGCTACGGCGTGACCTGCACGACGGCGTCGGGCCGTCGCTGGCTGCGATCGTGCTCAAGCTCAACGCGGTCCAGTCACGGCCCACCGCCGAGGAGCGGGACTCGCTGATCGCCGAGACGCGCGAGGAGGTCAAGGAGGCCGTCACCGAGGTGCGGCGCCTCGTCGACGATCTCCGCCCGCCCGCCATCGACGAGGTCGGCCTTCTCGGTGCGATCCGGCAGCGAGCAGCCACCCTCTCCGGTGCCGTGACGTTCGACGTGACCGGGCCCGACAGCACCGGGGACCCCCGACCTCAGCTTCCGGCCGCCGTGGAGGTCGCCGCCTTCCGGATCGCCTCCGAGGCGATGACCAACGTCGTCCGGCACTCCGGCGCCACGCGCTGTCTGGTCCAGATCGAGCTCGACGGAGCCTTCCAGCTCACCGTGTCGGACAACGGGCACGGCATCGACCGAACGATGTCGCAGGGGGTGGGCTGGACGTCGATGCGCGAGCGGGCCGCTGAGCTCGGCGGCAGCTGCACCGTCACCGGCCAGCCCGGCCGAGGCGTCATCGTGCGGGCGATCCTGCCGCTGGTCGACCATGAACCGACGGACGCCGACGTGAGGAGTGATGCGTGATCCGCCTCCTCATCGCCGATGACCACCCGGCGTACCGGCGCGGCCTGGAGCTGATGCTCGCCGACAGCCCGGACATCGACATCGTGGGCGAGGCCGACACCGGGGAGCGCGCCGTCGAGCAGGCGAGTGCGCTGACCCCGGACGTGATCCTGATGGATCTGCGGATGCCCGACCTCGACGGGATCGAGGCGACCCGGAGGGTGAGCCGGTCCGGATCACCCTCCGCCATCGTCGTCCTGACCATGTTCGAGGACGACGACTCGGTGTTCGCGGCCATGCGGGCGGGGGCCCGGGGCTACCTGCTCAAAGGGGCCGAGCAGCAAGAGATCGAGCGGGCGATCCGGGCCGCCGCGGCCGGTGAGGCGATCTTCGGGCCGCAGATCGCCCAGCGGGTCGTCGCGCACTTCGCCAACGGCTCCGGATCGAGCGCGGCCGCCTTCCCGTCGCTGACCGAGCGGGAACGAGAGGTGCTGGAGATGATCGCCGCCGGGAAAGGCAACGCGACGATCGCTCACGAGCTGATGATCACTCTCAAGACCGTGCGCAACCACGTCTCGAACATCTTCACCAAGCTGCAGGTCTCCGAGCGCGCCCAAGCCATCGTCAAAGCCCGCGACGCCGGCCTCGGCCGGGTCTGACCGTCGCTGTTGCTGGTCCGGGCCCGCTATCGTTCGGTCCCGTACGTTTGTGGCCGGCGAGGAGTGCGACATGCGGGCGTTGTTCATCCAGCAGGACCACGTGTCGCCGGTGGGGCACGTGGGCGCCGCCTTCGCCGCGCGCGGCTTCACGATCGAGACGCTGCTCGTCGTCCCGGAGGACCGGTTCAGCCGTCCGGACGTGCGGGTCACCTTCCCGGACCCCCGGGCGTACGACGTGGTCGTCCCCATGGGTGCCCCCTGGTCGGTTTACGACGAGCTGACGATCGGCTCGTGGGTCCGCGACGAGCTGGCGTTCCTGCGGACGGCGCACGACTGCGACGTGCCCGTGTTCGCCATCTGCTTCGGCGGCCAGGCGCTGGCCCTCGCTCTGGGCGGGGACGTCGAGCGCGCCCCCGCGGCCGAGCTGGGGTGGACGACGGTGGAGACCGACGACCCGGAGCTGGTCCAGCCCGGCCCCTGGTTCGAGTTCCACCACGACGGCTGGCGCGTGCCCCCGGGAGCTCGGGAGGTCGCACGAACGCCGTCGGCGTCACAGGCGTTCGTGATCGGCCGCTCCATGGCCGTGCAGTTCCATCCGGAGCTCACGGCCGCGACGCTCCACGGCTGGAACCGCAACGGTGGCCGCGACTATCTGCTGGCGCACGGCGTCGACCCCGATGATCTGGTGGCCCGCACGCGAAGCGAGGACGCCGCGTCGGCGCAGCGCACGGATCGACTCGTCCAGGCGTTCCTGACGCAGGTGGCGTCCGGCGACCGGGCGAGCGCCGGGTAGCGGTCAGCGGGCCGCGTCCACGAGCGCTCGCAGGATCGCGTCCTGGGCCGGGTCGCTCGGGGCCGTGTCCTCCGGGTGCCACTGCACGCCGAGGAACCAGCCGCCGGCCGTCTCCCGCTCCACGGCCTCGACCGTCCCGTCCCCCGCGCACGCCACCGCACGCAGTCCGTCGGCCAGCACGTCGAGGCTCTGGTGGTGGAAGCACGAGACGTCGACGGTGTGGGCTCCCACGACATCCGCCAACAGCGACCCCTCAGCCACCGTCACGGGATGGACGACGTGGCGGTGGGGCCGCGGCATGTGCTGGAGGACGGTGCCGCCCAGGACGACATTGACGACCTGCATCCCCCGGCACACCGCGAGCAGCGGGCGCCCGGTGGCCCAGGCCCAGCGAGCGACCGCCAGGTCGAACCCGTCCTGGTCCGCGTCCACGTCGTACACCTCGTCGGAGCTGACCACCTCGCCGTAGGTCAGCGGAGACAGGTCGCCGCCCCCGGGGAGCAGCACGGCGTCGGCGAGGTCCAGCCGCGCCTCGACGTCGCCCGGCGGCCCCGGGTGGACCGTCAGCGGCTCGCCGCCGGCAGCCAGCACCGCCTCGGACAATGCGCGGGCAGTCACGAGCGCGCGGAAGCGCAGGGCTGAGGCGGACGCGGAGAAGCGCCCGGGGATGACCACCCGTGGCCGGCCTGGCATCGCCTCTCCCTCCCGCTCGACGTTCGTGCCACACTACCGTTCGGCCCCGAACGAAATGAGGCAGTCCCGTGACCGCGCCCCGCCTCCTGCTCGTCCTCTCCGAGAACTGGACCATCGCCTCGGCCCGCGACCTGCGCGGGCTCGTGCGGATCGCCGTCGAGGCCGAGCAGGCCGGGATCGACGGCGTCATGCTCAGCGAGCACGTCGTGCTGGGTGCCTCGGCCGGAGAGCACGGGGTGATGGTCAACCCGCGCGAGTACGCCGCACCCGGCAACCAGGACCCCGCAACGCCGTGGCCGAGCTCCCTCGTCCTGCTCGGTGCCATCGCCCAGGCCACCACGTCACTCCGGCTCGTGGCCGGAGCCGTGATCGCGCCGCTGCGGCACCCCCTGCTCCTGGCCAACGACCTGGCCACCCTCGACGTGCTGTCCGAGGGCCGGCTGGTCGTGCTGCCGACCGTCAGCTGGCACCAGGAGGAGTACGCCGCCCTGGGCGTTCCGTTCGCGCAGCGGGGTCGGATCCTCGACGAGCAGCTGGAGGTGCTGCACGCGCTGTGGGGACCGGGCCCCACCAGCCATCACGGCCGCTACTTCGACTTCGACGACGTGTGGCTGGAGCCGCAGCCGTGGCGTCCCGACGGTCCGGTGATGTGGTTCGGCGGGCAGGGCATGCACCCGCCGCTGGTGCGCCGCATCGTTCGCTACGGGAGCGGGCTCAACCCGTTCGGGCCCCTGTCGGACGACGACCTGGACCTCGTGCGGTCCGCGATGAGGGAAGCCGGGCGCGACCCGGACGAGCTGGAGCTGGTCGGCGGCATCCGGGGGCACTTCCACGGTGCCGACGACACGGCCGACCTGGACCGTGCGCTCGCCGATCTGCCGGCGCAGCTCGCCCAGGGTTACTCGACGATCTGCTTCAAGCCCTCGATGTTCGTCGACTCGGCGGCCGAGGTGGGCCAGCTCTGCCGCGAGCTGGTCCGCAAGGTCGCGGCGGTCGCGCCATGACCTGGCGTGACGGCACCGGGCCGGTGACCCTCGTCTCCGGTGGCGGCAGCGGGATCGGCGCCGCCGTGGCGCGCGCAGCGGCCGCGGCCGGTCACTCCGTTGTCGTCTTCGGCCGTCGGCGGCACAGTCTGGACCAGGTCGCCACGGAGCCGGGCATCACGGCGGCGGTCGCCGACGCGACGCGCCCGGACGACCTCGACCGGCTTGTCGCCGGCGTCGTGGAGCGGCACGGACGGCTCGACCACGTCGTCGCGAACGCCGGCGTGATGCGCTCGGGCACGATCCTGGACACGTCGCCCGATGAGTGGAACGCGGTCATCGCGGGCAACCTGACGTCGGCGTACCTGCTCGCCCGCGCGACCGTTCCGCACCTGCAGCGGGCCGGTGGCTCGTTGGTCGCGGTCTCCTCGATCGCCGGCCTGCGCGCGTCAGCCGGCGCTGCGGCCTACGCGACGTCCAAGGCCGCCCTGACCATGCTGACCCGGACCATCGCCGTCGACTTCGGGCCGGCGGGTGTGCGGGCGAACGTGGTCTGCCCCGGGTGGGTGCGGACCGAGATGGCCGACGAGGAGATGCGCGAGTTCGGCGAGCCGCTGGGCCTGGACCGTGACGCGGCGTACGGCGAGGTGACCCGCCTGGTGCCGCAGGGACGCCCCGCCGAGGCGAGCGAGGTGGCGGCGGCCGTGCTGTGGCTGTTGAGCCCCGCTGCGTCGTACGTCAACGGCGCCGTGCTGACGGTCGACGGAGGGACGACGATCGTCGACCCCGGAACGGCGGCCTTCGACTTCACCATTTCGCCGCGGCCCTGACGACGAAATTGGTCGGCCCAAACCCGTGACGCGAAGGACGCCGGCCGCTAGCCTCTGCGCTATCGTTCGGCCTCAAACGTTCTGGCCCGAACGTCACACCTCAACACCCGGCAGGCCCCACCTCACGTCGCGCTAGGAGGCAAGATCGTGGCGCAACAGCAGGACGCACCGTACGAGCGGCTGGGGGGCCGCGGCCGCAAGCTCACGCATCATCGACGCCATCGCCCAGTCGGTCGGCTTCATGGGACCGGTCTTCTCGATCGCGTTCCTCGTCCCGCTGCTCGTCGGGATCATCTCGCCGACCGGCAAGGGCGGCGGCAACGCCGCACCGCTCTCGGTGCTCCTCGCCGCGCTCGGCGTGCTGGCCCTCGGCTGGATCGTCGCGCAGTACACCCGCAAGATCCAGGCCGCCGGCTCGCTCTACGACTACGTCACCGACGGGCTCGGACCCGCGCCTCGGCGCCGCCTCCGGCCTCCTCTACTACGTCGGCATCCTGGCCTTGGCGACCGGCCTGCTCGTCATGATCGGCGGCACCATCCACGACACCCTGGTCAGCGAGTTCGGTCACGGCCGTCCTGCCGACGGACGGCGTGGGACCTGGTGCTGCTGGTGATCCTGGCCGCCGTGCTCTACCTCGGCGTCGCGCTGTCCACGCGGGCGCAGCTCACCCTCGCCCTCATCTCGATCACCGTCGTCCTGATCTTCTTCATCTACGTGATCATCAAGGTCGGCGGCGACAACAGCGTCGCCACCGCGTTCAAGCCGAGCTCGTCACCGCAGGGCTGGAACGGCGTGCTCTTCGGCGTCCTCTACGGCGTGCTGCTGTTCACCGGGTTCGAGACCTCGGCCAACCTGGCCGAGGAGACCGAGCACCCCAAGCGCGACATCCCCAGGGCCGTGCTGATCTCGGTGATGGCGGTGGCCGGCTTCTACGTCATCGGCTCCTACGCCACGGTCGCCGGCTACCACTTCAGCCTCGACGCGCTCGGCAAGAACGCCGGCGCCCCGCTCTTCGGCCTGGCCGGACCCAGCGCGGACGGCGGCTTCGGCTCGGTCGCGCTGCGCCGGCTCATGGAGCTGGTCGTCGTGTTCGACATGCTGGCGGTGCTGATCGGCTGCTCGGTCGCGGCGTCGCGCGGGTTCTTCGCCATGGCCCGCGACAACCGGCTGCCCCGGCCGCTCGCCAAGGTCTCGAGCCGCGGCACCCCGCTCGTCGCGAGCACGCTTCGTCCTCGGGTTCGCCCTGATCGTCATCATCGTCACCAAGTGGTGGACCGGCCTGTTCGCGCTGCCCAAGACCGCCGCACTACGTCGTCGATGTTCTAGCTGGGGCTCGACGTTCGGCGGCTTCGCGCTGGCCACCATCTACTTCCTGATGTCGATCGGAGCGCTGCGCGGGCTGCGCGACGCCACCCGGCCCGGGCTGAACTACGTCGCGGCGTCGTCGGCATCGTGGTCACCCTCGCCGCGGTCTTCGGCTCGGTCTACAAGGTGACCAAGCCGACGATCTACGCGCCGTACGCCGCGCTGGCGGTGTTCGTCATCGGCCTGGTGCTGACCTGGGTCATGCCCGGACGGCCGTCAGCCGGCGCAGGCTTCGGCGAGCTGACCGAGTCCGAGCAGGGCCCGGTGCGCCTGTGAGCGGGCCGCGCCCGGCCCGGCGCCGGTAGCGGTACGTCGCGATGCCGGTCCGTCGGGGAGGATAGGTCCATGGCCGGCCCGCATACCCTCCACGAGACCGAGCGAGCGATCGAGGAGCGGCTCGACAACCTGCCGATCGACCTGCCGGCGATGGCCGGCGTCAGCAACATCTACCGAGCGGCCGGGGCGGTGCGCAACCACCTGGAGCGCACCGTCCTGGCGCCGCACGAGCTGACCTGGACCGGCTGGGTGGTGCTGTGGGTGGTCTGGGTCTGGCGCGACATCGAGACACGGCACGTAGCGGCCGAGGCCGGGATCTCGAAGGGCACCCTGACCGGTGTGTCCACCACGCTCGAGTCGCGCGGCCTGCTCAAGCGTCGGGCCCACCCGGAGGACGCACGACGGGTCCTGCTGTCGCTGACCCCCCGCGGCCGCAAGCTGATGGACCAGCTCTTCCCGGCGTTCAACGAGCAGGAGGCGTTCGTGACGTCGGGGCTGACGGCCCGCGAGCTGGACGTGATGACCCGGGCGCTGCGCAAGGTGGTCCTCCGGCTCGAGGGCGTCGACCCGGCCGGTGCCCCGCTGGTGCCGGTCGCGGCGACCTCTGTGGGCGGCAGCGCGGAGACGCAGCCGAACTAGGGGCGCGACGGCCCCCGCGCGGGCTCACTGAGCGCGCAGGGCGGCCACCTGGCCGTGATAGGCGAGGTGACGGCCGCCCAGACCGACGAGGACGACGCCGACCAGCCGGCCGTCGCGGTAGTACCCCGCAGCGACCTCCCCGTCGAGATCACCCTCGATGACGCGTACGTCCGCGTCGCCGAGCCCCACCGCGCCGAACGACTGGATGCGCGCGCCGTACTGGTCACTCCAGAACGACGGCACCGGAGCGAACACGCCGTCCTCGTGCGACCCGGCGAGGGTGGCACCGAGCGTGTGTCCGGCCTTCTTGGCCGTGTCGGTGACCATGGTCCAGTGCTCGACCCGCCGCGGCACCTCGTCGAAGAGCAGGTTCGGGAACCTCGCCAGGTCACCGCAGGCCACGACATCCGGCCGCCCCTCGACCCGCAGCTGGTTGTCACACAGCAGGCCGTCGCGCAGGTCCAGACCGTTGCCGTCGAGCCACTCGACGTTGGGCCGGCAGCCGACCGCCTCCACCACCAGATCGGCGGTCAGCTCGGTGCCATCGTCGAGAACGACTCCGGTCACCCGGTCATCGCCGAGGAACGCGGTGGGGACCCGGCCCAGATGGAACCGGACGCCGCGCTGCTCGTGCCGGTGCTGCAGGGACCGCCCCATCATCTCCTGGAGCGGCCGTTCCATCGGAACGCGTTCCGGCGCAACGACATCCACCGCCACGTCGAGCTGGCGCGCCGTAGCGGCCACCTCGCACCCGATGAACCCGGCTCCGATGACGACCAGCCGCGACCCCGGCAGCCAGCACGGGACCGCAGGGTGAGGGCGTCCTCGATCGTCCGGATCACGTGACGCCCGGCCGAGGGCCCGGGCACGTCGAGGCGGCGCGGCCGGAGGCCGGTGGCGGCGACCAGCCCACGCCAGGCGAGCACCTCACCGGTCGTCAGGGTGACGGTGCGGGCGGTGAGATCCGCCGACGCGACGGTCTCACCGAGCCTCCAGGTGACGTCCTGCGCGTGCCTCGGCACCCGGAACTGCAAGGTCAACGGGTCGGTCGTACCGGCCAGAGCGTCCTTCGACAGCGGAGGCCGGTTGTACGGCATGTGGGTCTCGTCCCCGATGACCACGACCTCACCGCCGAACCCGGCCTTGCGCACCGCCTCGGCGGCGCGCAGCCCACCCATGGACGCGCCGACGACCACGACCCGGTCCGGTGGGTGCCGGCCATCCGGGCTCAGTCCTCGACGGAGATGGCCTGGAGCGGGCAGACGTCGGCCGCCTCCTCGACGTCGTCCCGCAGCGCCTCGTCCAGGTCGCCGGACACGTACGAGCCCGTGGCCTCGCGCCGGAAGGCGAGCTTGCCGCCCTCGTCCAGGGCGAACACCTGCGGTGCCGAGAACACGCACTGGCCGTGGTCCTGGCACTTGTTCAGGTCGACGACGATGTGCATGGTGCTGTCCTCCCGGACCTGGTGGTGAGACGAAAAGTGTTCGGTCAGTTGCGAACCGGCGCCCGGACGCCGCGGAACGGCCAGTCGCCGCCCTGCGCGGTCGACAGCACCTCCTCGCTCTCGGTCGGCTGCGCGCCGACGTCGGCGCGGATCGGCAGCGGGCCCGCGACGATGTGGTTGCGCAGCGTGCCCAGTCCCTCCACCTCGACCTCGACGACGTCGCCGGGCTAGACCGGTCCGCGAGTTCGCCGGCGTGCCCGACAGCAGCACGTCGCCCGGGTACAGGGTGATCGTGCGGGCGATGTCGGCGACCAGGTAGTGCATGTCCCACTCCATCTCGTCGGTGGTGCCGTCCTGCGCGCACCTCGCCGTTGACGATAGGTGCGGATGCCGCTTGCCGCGGAAGTCCCAGCCGTGACCAGGCCCGGGCCCGAGCGGGCACAGCGTGTCCGAGCCCTTGACCCGCAGCATCGAGCCGGCGTCGGTGTCGCGGAAGTCGTGCAGGCCGAAGTCGTTGGCGATCGTGTAGCCGGCGATGTACGTCGCCGGCCTCGGCCGGGCGAGACGTTGCGGCAGGTGCGCCCGATCACGATCGCGACCTCGCCCTCGTAGTTCAGCCACTTGCAGTCCGTCGGGCCGGACCACCGCGCCGCCGTGGGCGTTCAGCGCGGACGATCGGCTTGTGGAAGTACGTCGGCGCGGCCGGCAGCCGGGTGCCGAACTCCTCGACCCGGCTGCGGTAGTTCAGGTGCACCGCGATGATCTTGGTGGGCTCGACCGGCGGCAGGTGCACCGCCTCGTCGACGCCGACCGCGCGCCCGTCGCCGGCGACGAGGTCGTCGCCGTCGCGCACGACCTCGACGACGGCGCCGTCCAGCAGGATCCGGCGCCGTACTCGGTCATGCCGACGGCCTCGACAGCGGTCGCGTGCGGGCGCGGGAAGCCGCCGGCCGGCCGGTCGAACCAGAGGTGCACCTGGCCGGTGCCGACCGAGTTCTCGTAGTCGCCGTACTGCCGGCCGGGCGCGGTGCAGTCCTCCTCGCCCAGCGCGCCGATCATCATCAGGTAGTGGCCGAACCGGGCCTCGGGCTTGTACCGGTAGAACTCCGGCATCGTGTCGAGCACCCGGGCGTGGTCGCCCGCCTCGAACCACTCGATCCGCTCGAGGTCGGCCGCGGCGCGCCTCGGGCGTGAAGATGTGCTCGACGCCGGCTGGCCTCGTGCGTCGCGCAGCTGCGCGCAGCGGCCAGAACGTGTGGGTCAGCGCGCCGGAGGCGATCAGCAGCGACCTTGCGGTCCGACTCCGCGATCGCCGCGCCGAGCGCGCGGCCCAGCGCGCAGGTTGTCCTCGGTGTCGGCGGTCTGGCAGACGCCGATCGAGACCCACCGCTTGTCGGGCAGGCCGCTGGCCGAGGTAACTCCCACAGGTTGGTGGTGGCGTAGAAGATCGGCAGGTGGTGTCGTCGATCGGCGGTGATCCAGGTGCCGTGCTCGTCGGCCTGCGCGGCGATCGCGTGCGGCCAGCTCCGGGTCGCCCGGGAAGTCGTAGGGCACGCCGGCACATGCCGCGGGGCAGCTCCTCGGAGGTGAACAGGCCCGTGCCGGCGGCTCTGGGCGGTGACGACGAACTCGACCGTGGTGGCCCAGTGCGAGTCGAGCACCACGACGGTGTCGTAGTCGAGCGGTGTCGAACACCTCGCGCCGCAGCTGCTCGCAGCCCGGAGACCAGGGTGATGTCCTTGCCGTTGTTCAGCTCGCGCCGGTCTCCTCGGGCAGCACGATCGTCGGGACGTGCGCGAGCAGTCCGGCGCCGACGACCTCACCCATCAGCTGGCCTCCCATCGCGTGGGTACGTCGCTCGTCCAGCCGTTCGGGGCGAAGACGGTGTTCTTGACGTCGCAGTAGAAGTCGAAGCGACCAGGTGCCGCCCTCGCGGCCGATGCCGGACTGC
This sequence comes from uncultured Actinomycetota bacterium, assembly GCA_963743975.1. Taxonomy (GTDB): domain Bacteria; phylum Actinomycetota; class Actinomycetes; order Actinomycetales; family CAVURS01; genus CAVURS01. The sequence goes on along the minus strand of CAVURS010000003.1, from coordinate 55,574 downwards.
CCGCTGCCGCCGAACGGCGCGCCGCAGGTCGCGGACGAAGAAGCAGTTGACCCAGACGGTGCCCGGCGGTCAGCCGGGCGCTGACCCGCTCGGCCCGGTCGTGGTCGCCGGTGACGAGCGTCGCCGCCAGGCCGAACCGGGTGTCGTTGGCCATCGCGACCGCCTCGTCCTCGGTGCGGAAGGTCTGCACCGTGAGCACCGGGCCGAAGACCTCCTCGGTGAGGATCTCGCTGCCCGGCTCGGCGTCGACCAGGATCGTCGGCCGGTAGTAGAGGCCGCCGAGCTCCGTCGTTCGGGCCGCCGCCGAGCAGCGGCCGGGCGCCCGCGGCCACCGCCCGCCGGACGAAGCCGTCGACCCGCTCGAAGTGCGGCCGGGTGATCAGCGGCGCCGATGTCGGTCGCCTCGTCGCGCGGGTCGCCCTGGACGCAGCTGCGCGGCCCGCTCGAGCACCGCCGCGAGGAACCGGTCGGCGCATCGACTCCTCGACCAGGATGCCGGAACGCGCCGAGGCAGACCTGGCCGGCGTTGTCGAACTGCTCGACGGCCAGGGTCACGGCCAGGTCGAGGTCGGCGTCCGCGAAGACGACCAGCGGCGACTTGCCGCCGAGCTCGAAGGACAGCGGCACGATGTTCGGGGCCGCGGCCGCCGCGATGCGCCCGGCCGGTCGGCACCGAGCCGGTGAAGCGAGATCCGGTCGACGCCGGGGTGCGCGGTCAGCGGTGCGCCGGCCTCGGCGCCCGGTGCCCTGGACGACGTTGAACACGCCGGCGCGGCAGCCCGGCCTCGTCGCGTGATGTCGGCGAGCAGGCGACGCGGTCAGCGGCGCCCACTCGGGCGGCTTGGCCACGACGGTGTTGCCGGCCGCCAGCGCCGGACCGATCCGCCAGGTCGCCAGCATCAGCGGGGCGTTCCACGGGCGTGATGACCGCGGCGACGCCGGCCGGGTCCCAGGTGACCCGCTCGCGGTGCCCGCGGATCTCGCAGGTCCGGCCGGGCCAGCTCGACGCAGCCAGTCGGCGAAGAAGCGGAAGTTCATGCCCGACCCGGGGCATCACGCTGCGCCGGTGCGAGCGCAGCAGGGAGCCGTTGTCCCGGGTCTCGACCCGCGGCCAGGTCCTCGGCCCGCGCGTCGATCCCGTCGGCGATCGCGGTGCAGCACGGCGGCGCGCTCGCTCGGCGCGGCGTCGCGGCCCAGGCCGGGAACGCCGCCCGGGCCGCGGCCACGGCGGCGTCGACCTCGGCTGCGCCGCCCGCGGGCGACCTCGGCGATCGGCTGCTCGTCGATCGGCGAGACGTCGGTGAAGGTCGTCGGCCGACGCGACCCGCCGGCCGCCGATCCAGTGCCGGGTGTCGACGTCGACGCCCTCGATCGAGGCCTCGGTCACGCGCGCCCTCCACTCATCGCCGTCGCCCTGATTCGTTCGGACCCAAACGATATGACCTGCCCCGCCGGGGGGTCAAGCGTCCTCGAGGCGGGCCAGGGACCGGCCGCCGTCCCAGGTGACGCCGACCTGGCGGTAGTAGCCGCCGATGATCTCGTCGACCTCGAGCCGGTGCCAGTTCCTCGGTCGGGCGAGTCGAACAGCTCGCAGCGTCGCGTCGCCGCGCCACGCCTGGCCGCCCTCGAACTCGCGCGCGCCGGACGCGATCAGCTCGGCGAAGCGCGTCCGGCGCGCCCGTCTCGATCGCCGGCAGCCACCGGTGGTGCGCCATCGGGTGCGCGTTGACGAAGCCGTTGGTCTCCGACTCGGCTCGCGCAGCGTCACCACGGCCTCGGCCAGCCGGCGGTCGGCCGCGGCCAGGGTGCGCGCCGAACCTGCCGCCCGGCGCCGATCCGCGGCGCGGCCTGGGCGAACGGGTGCGGCCGGGTCTGCTAGATCGAGCCGAGCTTCTTCGGGTAGCCCTGGTGCAGGCCGCGCGCCGATGGCGAAGTCCTTGTCGACCCAGATGTAGACGCAGCGCGAGTACGTCCGGCCCTCGAAGCTGCAGCGCACGACGACGAACGCCTCCTTGTACTGGCGCGCACCGGGTCCAGCAGCTCCTCGCGGCTGGTCGAGCAGGACTGCCAGTCGGCCCAGATCAGCGCGACCGCGCCGGGGTCCTCGGCGGCCAGGCGCCAGCGGCGCGGGCAGCAGCTCGGCGACCCGCGCCGGGTCGGTGCGGTACTCGACGGTGAGCAGATCACCGGAGTAGTACCACGGCGGCGGCGGGATGAGCGACGACCGGCCGGTGGCCGTCCGCGGGTAGAAGAAGCCCTGCACGTCGGTCATCGGCGCATCCTCGGCCGGCTCGATCGGGTCCGTCGTTTGGATCCGTACGATGCGGTACGGTATCGCCGGAGCCGGCTCGTCGAACCGCCTCGGACCCAGCATCGGTCCGCGCGACCCTAACGACTTGCTCGGCACCGACCGATCGACGGCCGTACGATCCAGACGACCCGGGAGGTGCCGGTGGCGCACTTCGACACGACGCGGCCTCGACGAGGCCGCGGCCGGACTGGCCGAGCAGGGCATCGACGTCGTCCGGCTGGGCTACCCCGACCTCATCGGCACCGACCGCGGCCGCGACGTGCTGGTCAACCGGTTCGCCGCGCACCGTCGGCGGACGGCGTCGCCTTCTGCCGGTCGATCTACGGCACGACGCCCCATGGGCGACGTCATCGACATCGAGGGCGGCCTGGCCGCCGGGCTGCCCGGACGTGGTCGCCTTCCCGGACCTCGTCCACGCTGCAGCCGGTGCCGTGGGAGCCGGGCGTCGCGCACTGCATCGCGGACGTCTACAACCCCGACGGCACGCCGTCCGCGGAGAGCCCGCGGCACGTGCTGCAAGCGCGTGGTCGAGCAGTTCGCCGAGCTCGGCATGCGCGCCGATGGTCGGACCCGAGCTCGAGTTCTTCGTCCTGGAGCGCGACGAGCCGGCGCCCGACCGGCTGGCGGCGGTACGGCGAGGCGACCGGCAACGTCTACGTCGCCGGCCTGCGCGGCGACCCGGAGAACGTGCTGCTGCGCAGTCGCTGCGCCACCTGGCCGGCTACGGCACTCGAGGTCGTCGCGGCCAACCACGAGTTCTCCAGCGGCCAGTTCGAGATCAACCTCTGGCACTCCGAGGCCGCTGGACGCCGCCGACCGGGCCTTCCGGTTCAAGGCCGCGGTCAAGGAGCTGGCCCGCCGCGAGGGCAAGCTGGCCACGTTCATGGCCAAGCCGTTCAACGACGAGGGCGGCTCGGGCTTCCACCTGCACTTCTCGACGTGGGACGACGACGGCCGCGCCGCTGTTCGACGACCCGGCGCTCGCCGGACGGGCTCTCCGAGACGGCCCACGCCGGCGATCGCCGGCGATCCTCGCGCACGCCCCGGCGCTGGCCGCGCTGAGCAACCCGACCATCAACTCCTACAAGCGGTTCGGGCCCGACACCCTCGCGCCGTGGCTGATCGACTGGGGCCTGGACAACCGCAGCGCGATGGTGCGGATCCCGCCCGAGCGCGGCCGCGCGTCCCGGCTGGAGCTCCGGCTCGGCGACGCCACGCGCCAACCCGTACCTCGCGATCGCCGGGCTGCTCGCCGCGGCGCTACCTCGGCATCCGGGACGGGCTCGAGCCGCCCGGCGCCGCTGGAGGGCTACGGCTACGACCCGACCAAGGCCGACCGGCTGCCGCGGCGACCTCGCCGACGGCGCTCGACGCGCTCGCAGGCCGACACCGAGCTCGCCGACGTGCTCGGCGACAGCTTCGTCAACACCTTCCTGGCCTACAAGCGCAACGAGATCGAGCGGTTCTGCCAGTACGTCACCGACTGGGAGTTCCGCGAGTACGCCTACCACCTGTGACGCATCCGTTGCTACGACGACGGGAGTCCGCACCGATGACCGCCACGGAAGCCGCACGCCCGTCCCGCTGGTCCGAGGTCGACCTGGCCGACCTCGACGCGTTCGCGCGGGGCGACGGCCTGGCGGCAGTTCGACGTCGCTGCGGCGCGAGTCGCCGGTGCACTGGAACGCGGAAGACGGCGCCGAACCACGGCTTCTGGGCGGTGACCCGGCACGCCGACATCGTCGCGACGTCGACCGGGACGCGGAGACGTTCACCTCGACGCAGTTCGTCAACCTCGAGGAGCTCGACGACGACGCTGCAGCGACCTCCGCCGCTCGATGCTGGAGACCGACGGCACGCGGCACCGGGCGCTGCGCAAGCTGCTGCGCCCGCGACTTCAGCGCGGGCAGACGCTGCGCAAGCTACGAGGACTTCCTGCGCGGCCTGACCCGCGCGACGGTCGACGCGCGCCCTGCCCGAGGGCGAGTTCGACTTCGTCAAGGAGATCAGCGCCGACTTCCCGATCCAGGTGCTGGCCCGGATGCTCGACGTGCCCGGCGCCGACACCGGCCAGCTGATCGACTGGGGCAACCAGATGATCGGCAACACCGACCCCGACTACGCCGACGTCGCTGCTCACCGACGCCGGAGAGCGACGAGTACCGGCACCTGCCGTTCCGCTCGCCCGCCGCCCTCGAGGTCTTCGAGTACGGCCGCGAGCTGGCCGCACGAGCGCCGCGGCGGCGACGGCGACGACCTGATCAGCAAGCTGGTCAACCGGACGCCCGGAGGACGGCGAGCCGTTGACCGCGACGCGATTTCGACAACTACTTCCTGCTGCTGGTCGTCGCCGGCAACGAGACGACCCGGCACACGATCAGCCACTCGATGCTCGCCCTCATCGAGCACCCCGACCAGCTGGCCATGCTCCAGGAGCGGCCCGAGCTCATCCCGACCGCCGTCGAGGAGTTGCTGCGCTGGGCCTCGCCGGTCTACCACTTCCGGCGCACCGCGACCCGGGACGTCGAGCTGCGCGGGCAGGCAGATCAAGGCGGGCGACAAGGTCGTCATGTGGTTCGCCTCGGGCAACCGGGACGAGGAGGTCTTCGGCAACCCCTACCGATTCGACGTCACCCGGACGCCGCAACGACCACGTCACGCTTCGGCAAGGGCAGCCCGCACTTCTGCCTGGGCAACAACCTGGCCCGGCTGGAGATCCGGCTGATGTTCGAGAGCTGCTCCCGCGGCTGGCGTCGATCGAGCTGGCCGGCGACGTGACGCGGGTCCGCAGCAACTTCGTCAACGGCATCAAGAAGATGCCGGTCCGGGTGAGTCTGCTCATGACGCGACCTCGCGGCACCGCGAGTGGCTCGCTGACCGCGTACTCCGACGGGGCCACCCGACCGGCGACCTCCACGCTGAGCTTCACCGCCGGCGCGAGCGTCTCGAACCTCACGTTCCTGAAGATCTCCTCCGGCGGCTCGTCGATCTCTACAACGGGTCGACCGGGACCGTCCAGGTCTCCGCGGACGTGCACGGCTACTTCGTCGCCGGCACCCCGACCGTGCCGGGGGCCTACGTGGCCCTGGCTCCGCAACGCGCCTTCGACACCAGCAACGGGACCGACACGCCGATGGGCCCGGTGCCCGCGAAGACCAGTGTCGTCCTCAACCTGCTGGGCAAGGGCGGCCTGCCCGCAAAGGGACTGGACACCGTGACCGTCAACGTCACCGTGTCCGGTGCCACGACAGCGGGTTGGCTGTCGGTGGGGCGGGCCGGTCCCGCGGTGGTCTCGTTCACCGCCGCCCACACCTCGTCCACCCTGGTGACGTTGCACACCGGCCGCAACGGCTCCATCGCCCTGTACAACGACTCCACCGGGACGGCCCAGGTCGCTGCCGACGTCGAGGGCTACACCCGGGCCGGCCCGGCGTCGCCCGGCCCGAGCCTCATTGCCGCCGACACGGAGCCGGGCAACAACCAGCCCGGCGCGTTCACCCCGAGCGACGCGAGCGGCAACCTCACCACCAACCCCATCACCGTGGCCGCCCACGGGACGGCGCAGGTCCCCCTGTCCCAAGGCAGCTTCCCGTCCGGTGTCGGCACGGCCGTCCTCGACATCACCACCGACGGCACGCAGACGGCGGCCGGCTTCCTGACCGCGTACGCCACGGGGAGCCCCCGCCCGGCCACGCCCGACGTGACGTTCGCCGCCCGACAGGCAGTGACCAACTTCGTCCTGACCGACGCCGACCGCACCCAGGACGTCACGGTCTACAACTCCTCGGCCGGCCCGGTGACCTTCTCGGTCGGACCGATCGGCTTCTTCAACCAGCAACGCACTCCCAGCCTGTCCTGGCAGGGTCAGGTCGTCGATCCGCCCCGCGGCTCGCTCACCGACGTGTCCTGCCCGGCGCCGGGGAGCTGCACCGAGTCGGACCTGTTCGGCAACACGATCGCCCAGACCGGCTCAGGCTGGGGTCACGCCACCCCGCTCTTCAACTTCGACGGCAAGGGCGTGCAGGACGTCTCGTGCCCGACGACGACCTTCTGCGCCGCCGCCGGCGACTGGAGCGTGGCCGTCGAACAGTCCGGGACCTGGTCGGCGTACGTCGCCCTCGCGGTGACCGTCAACCACGCGCTCACCGGTCTGTCGTGCGCGTCGAGCACCTTCTGCGTCGTGCGGGACAACTTCGGCTGGGCCTACACCTGGAACGGCACCAGCTGGTCCGCCCCCGTCGTCGCGGACGCGAACGGGCTCACCGACCTGAGCTGCCCCGCTGTCGGCGTCTGTTTCGGTATCGACTCCGGCGGCTCGGTCGCGCAGCTGTCCAACGGCGCCTGGCACGTCACTTCGCATGTCGTGACCGGCTATGCGAACGAGTTCAACGGCGACCAGATCTCGTGTCCCACGACAACCTTCTGTGAGGCCACGTCGAGCCAGGATGCCGCCACCTACTCCGGCGGCGCCTGGCACACCTCGACGCCCATCAGCTTCGGCTCAGGTCGACTTCCCCGCCCATCTGTCCTGCGCCAGCGCCACCCTGTGCATGTTCGCCAGCACCGGCCCCGCGGGGGTGGAGTGGACGACGGCCGACGGCCACACCTGGGCCTCGCACCCGGCACTGCTCACGGTGAACGGCCTGGAGTGCCGCGGCAGCTCCTGTGAGGTGGTGGGCTCGACGCTGTACGACGACTCCCGCAGCCCACAGACCCAGGTCTTCACCGGATCGGCGTGGGCGGCGCCCGTGGTCTCGGACGCCTACGACGCGGGCGACCTGATCGGGGTCTCGTGCCCGACCAGCTCGTGGTGCCTGGCCGAGGACGGGGGCTACTACCAGATCGACAAGGCGGGCAAGTGGACCTGGCCCAGCGCCTTCCCCGCCGGGATCGCGGCCGGCGGACATCTGCACTGCGTCAGTGCGACCTACTGCACGGTCGACGCCGGCCATGCGGTCGCGACCTGGCGGGGATCCGCGTGGACGCTGGGCCCCCAGGTGACCGGCAGCTACATCAAGCAGCTCAGTTGTCCCACCACAACGTTCTGCATGGCCGTCGACCAGACCGGCGCCACCTTCACCTTCAACGGCTCGACCTGGAAGTCGGTGGCCAAGCCCGCGCAGGTCCCGTCCGTCCTCGACTGCGGTTCGAGCACGTTCTGCGTGGGGGCCAGCCTGGTCAACACCGCGGACGAGGCGTTCCGGTGGAACGGCAGCACCTGGTCGACCAGCACGATCCCGGACAGCGCCACGTATCTCGCGCAGATCACCTGTCCGACGACCAGTAGCTGCGTGCTCCTGACGGACGACGCAACGGTGGCCGAGCTGAACGGCGGCACCTGGACCCTGGACGCCGCGCTCGCGGGAGGGCAGGGCTACGGAGAGGCGCTGAGCTGTGTCGGGACCGACACCTGTCAGATCGAGGTGGAGCAGGACTATCTGTTCCCGATCTCAGACGGCTGGACCGGCATCGCGCAGCGCCTCTTCCTGCCGGGCAACGTGGACTGGGGCGCCATCAGCTGCGCCTCCATCACTACCTGCGTGGCGACGAACAACATGGGCATCGCGTACACCGGCGTCGTGCCCTGACGGTGCCAAGGGGTCAGCGGACCAGCGTCGACGCGAGCTGACGCGCGGCGCGCTGCTCACCGCCACGACGGACCGGCCGGTACGACGGCCGGGTCCGGCGGGCGGCCATCATGGCCTCGGCCAGCTGACGCGGCGTCGTCATGGCGTAGTCCAGCCGAACGCCCGCCCCGAAGTGGTCGAGCCGGTGGGCGACGTAGTGCTGCTGCTCCCAGTGGTTCGCGAGGGGGAAGTAGATGAACGGGCGGCGCGCGGCGACGAGCTCCATCGTGGTCGACAGACCGCCCTGGACCACGGCGACGTCGGCGCAGGCCAGGTGCTGGAACAGCGAGGGCACGTAGCCGCGCTTGTCCATCCCGGGCACGTCCGGCAGGTCGGACGGGTCGAGCCGCGGGCCGGTGACCATGACCAGCCGCGCGTCCGGCTCGTCCTGGCGAACGATCGCGAACGCCTCCGCCGTCAGCTCGAGCAGGCTGCGGCCGACGGCCGTTCCACCCACGGCGGCGACGTAGAGCGGATAGCCCGTGCCGTAACCGAGCTCGCGGCGCAGTGCCTCCGGCCTCCGGAGCTCGGACGGGTTGAACGGCACGACGTAGGGCACCGAGTCGAACCACTGACGCGTCCACTCGCGAACACCCGGCAGGCCCGGGCCGAGAGGGGCGTCGGGGAGCTCGTCGTACCCGCCGATGAAGATCGAGCGGTCCCGGACCATCGGGAACCGGGCCCGGTGCTCGACCATCTCGGCGTTGTAGTCGGCGCAGAGCTCGGCCTCGCGAGGGTCGCCCTCGGGGTCGACCGGCAGGAAGCCGACGACGTCGGTGAGGAACGCGTACGGCGCGATCTTCCGCTCGGGGTTCTCGTGCAGGAAGTGGTCGACGTCCCAGGCCTCGTCACCCACCCACAGGTCGTACGGCGTCTCGCGGACGACGTCGTCGAAGAGCATGTAGTTGGCGCAGAAGATCTCGTCCAGCCGGCGAAAGGCGTTGAAGGCGTGCAGGTCGTGCCGCGCGGACTCGCTCTCCCAGTGTGCGGACTCCGACGCCAGCTCGGCGCTCGCGGGGTGGACGACCTCACCGTGGGCGGCCAGGACCTCGGTGACGGGCGACTGGGCCAGCCACTCGATCTCCAGGTCCGGCACCTCGGCTCGCAGCGCGCGGGCGATCGCCAGGTCCCGGAGCACATGTCCGAGGCCGATGGGCGAGCAGACCCAGAGGGCCCGCCGTTTGCGCGACCTCGCGAACACCCATGGGGCGCTGGGCTTCTCCGTCTCTGACGCGTTCATGTCGACGAACTCCTTGATGGCGATGTTGACGAGGACCGGGTGACGGCCGTGCGGCAGGTGGCCGGCACCTTCGAGGACGATCAGCCGCCCGCGCGCGAGCTCGGCGAACCGCCGCGAGCGCTCCAGCGGCTGACAGGCGTCCTGCGTCCCATGGATGACGAGCACGGGACACCGCAACCCGGCGCAGAGGGCGACGGCGTCGTCCTCGGTGAGCGGCGACAGAGGGGCGTGGGTGCGCGCGGTGAGGGTCGCGGCATCCGTCTGCAGCGTCCAGCCCACGAGGTCGTCGAAGACCTTGGAGGAGTGCGGCTCGGGGAGGAGCACCCCGGTGTGATACCTGGCCCAGCCCTCGTAGTCGCCCGCCCATCGGACGCTGTCCACCGGCTCGATCGGCTCCGGGTTCGGAGCCAGCGGATGCACGCCGGCCCCGATCCCGACGATGCCGCGTACGCGAGCCGGGGCCGCCGCCGCCACCAGCAGCGACCACTTGATGCCGGAGCAGAGCGCGACCAGGAAGGCCGATCCGGTGCCGGTCGCGTCGAGCACGGCGAGCGCGTCGGCGGCGTTGACCTCGTCGCCGTACGCCGCCGGGCCGGCCGGCCGGTCCGAGTCCGCCGTTGCCGCGCGCGTCCATCGTCACCACCCGGTAGTGCCGGGCCAGGTAGGGCACCTGCCCCTTCCACTGCCGCCCGTCGACCACGGGGAAGGTGCCCATCATCAGCAGCGTCGTGGGCCCCGTGCCGAAGACCTCGTAGTGGATGCGGACGCCGTCGCTCTCGACGTGGCCGGCGACCTCGGGCTCACGCGCGCGCATCGGTCGCCGTGACGCCGGCCGGAACGGCAGCGAACCGCGGGAGCTGGTCGACGAACCGGCGCAGCCGCAGGTTGAACCACACCGGGTGCCGCGCCTGGACGCAGTGACCGCCTCCGGCCACGACCTCGAGCGGACAGCCGAGAGCCTCGGCGATCGCCCGGGAGATGGTCGGCTCGACGATGCGGTCGTCGTCGCCGGTGATGACCAGCGAGGGGCACCGGACCTGCTGGGCCAACCTGGTCGCCGAGCTGCCGCCTGCGGCCGTCCCCCAGTCCATGTACGGCGCGCGCTCGATGTCGATCAGCGTCTCGACGCCGGCCTGCAACGTCCATTCGACGGCGTCGTCGACCTGCTTGGTCGAGTGTGGCTCGCAGAAGACCTCGCCGAAGAACCAGCGGGCGAAGCCGGCCAGGTCGTCCCGCCAGTACGCCGCGTTGTAGCGACCCCACCCGTTCGGGCCGCGCGTACGGTGACTCGAATCCAGTTGGCCAGCAGGCAGGTTCGTGGTCCTCCACCCGCACGGACGGAGCCAGGAACACCGCTGCGGTCGACTCGCTCCGGGTGAGCGACGGCCAGCTGGAGCAACAGGTTGCCGCCCAGCGACAGCCCGACGCAGACGGCCGAGGACGGTGCCGCTGGCGTCGAGCACCGTCACGGCGTCCTGCACCAGCCGGCTGTCGGCGTAGGCGTCCGGACCGACCGGGCGGTCCGACCGGCCGTTGCCGCGCGGGTCGGCGACCAGGACCCGGTAGTGCCGGGCCAGGTAGGGCACCTGCAGCTTCCAGACGCGGGCGTCCAGAGCCGGCCAGGTGGGGAGCAGGAAGACGGTCTGCGGGCCCGTCCCGTGGACCTCGTACGAGAGGCGCACGCCGTCGTTCGCGATGGCGTATCCGCTCAGGTCTGGCTCTCGGGCCCGCATGCCGTCATCCTCCTCCGTCGCCGTTCGATCAGGGCCGCGCCTCGTAGACGATGTTGAACGGCGTCTCGGTGGCCCGGCGGAACCGGGTGAACCCGGCGTCGGCGACCAGCGCGGCGATCGGCTTCTCCCCCGCCTGCGCACCGAGGGAGTAGCCGCCGGGCTGCGACAAGGCGTTGGGGACGCACAGGAACGTCGAGAACCCGTAGTACACGCGTCCGACCGGGTTCAGGTTGTCCGCCGTGGTGTCGCCGGCCGCCGGCTCCACGATCAGCCACGTCCCGTCGTCGTCGAGGGCGCGACGGATGTGCTTCGCGGCGCCGAGCGGGTCACCCATGTCGTGCAGGCAGTCGAACGTGGTGACCAGGTCGTAGCCCGGAGCCGGGGAAGTCCTGCGCCGAGGCGACCTCGAACTCGAGGTGGTCGGTGACACCGGCCTCGGCTGCGCGCTTGCGGGCCAGCTGGATCGAGCCCTCGTGGTAGTCGCAGCCCATCACCTGGCTCTGCGGGTAGCTCTGGGCGACCAGGATCGACGAGGCGCCCAGCCCGCAGCCGATGTCGGCGACGCGGGCCCCGGCCTCGAGCTTGTCGGTCACGCCCTCCAGAGCGGGCAGCCAGCTGCTCACCAGGTTGGCGACGTAGCCGGGCCGGAAGAACTGCTCGCAGCCGACGAAGACGTCGCTCGTCGTGCTCGTGCCAGCCGATGCCCTCGCCCGTGCGGAACGCCTCGGTCACGCGGTCCTCGGCCTTCAGCGCGGCCAGGGCGAGGACGAACGCGCCGGGCGCGTAGACAGCGGTGTCGGCCTCGGCGAGCAGGAACGCCTGCTCCTCGGTCAGGGAGTAGCGTGTCGCTCGCCGCGTCGTACTCGACGTAGCCCACCGGCGGCCTGCCCCCGCAGCCACTCGGCGATGTACCGCGGGTCGCAGCCGGTACGCCGGGCCAGGTCGTCGGAGCTGCCCGGCGCTCCCGCCAGGGCGGTGTAGAGACCGAGCCGGTGCCCGATGACCACCTGCCCGGCGGTGATGGTCGCGCCCAGGTCGCCGACGAACTGGTGCAGGAACTCGTTCAGCTTGTCCTCGTTCATGGGTCATCCTCCGCATCTCGGATCGGCCGTCGTTCGGCCGATGGCCGATGTCTACGAGAGCGCCAGGCCGGGCGACATAGGGGTTATCCCTAGTGGGGCGGGTCTGCCGGGGTTCGGGTCACGCGGACCCAGGCGGCGACGCCGGCCCGATTGGGTACGCCGAGGCGCTGCATGGCGTTGCGCAGGTGAAGCTCAGCGGTCTTCTCGCTGATGCTGAGCTGGCTGGGCGATCTGCCGGTTCGTGAGCCCGGAGGCGACCAGCCCGGCGACCTCGAGCTGGCGGTCGGTCAGCGCGGCGGGCGCCGGCCCCGCGGCTGCGCTCGCGGTGGCGGCCGTCAGCCGGCGCGCCAGCGCTCGGGCGTCGGTGCGGCTCAGGAGGCGCCCGGCGCGCTCGCCCCGCTCGGCCTCGCCGTCCCCGAGCAGCCGGGCCGCTGCCCTCCTGACCCGGGCCAGCCGAGCCCGCTCCGCCTCGGTGGGGTGGGCCGCGACCTGCTCGCGGCAGGCGTCGGCCGCTCCGAGCAGCCGCACCGCCGTGGCGCCCTCCCGGCGGGTCAGCGCGATGTCGGCCAGCACCTCCAGGCTCTGGGCGGTCCCGCGCACGTCACCGACCTCCTCGTGCAGCGCGAGGGCGGACGCGCCGCGAGCGTCGCCGCTCCCGCCACGTCGCCCTGGTCGAGCAGCACCGCGGCCAGACCGCAGGACGCGACGGCGGCCGCCCACGGGTAGTCGAGCGACTCGAACAGCGCCAGGGCCTCGCGGAACAGCTCCCCCGCCGCCGCCGTGTCGCCGAGGTCCGCGGCCAGCAGGCCCAGGTCGCACGCCGCCCACGCGACGCCGCGGTGGTTTCCGAGCCGGTCGTAGACCGCGCGGGTCTGCCGATAGTGCGCCGCGGCCTGCTCGTGGCGGCCGCGCTCGCGGTCCACGTGGCCCTGGAAGGCCGACGTGAAGGCGAGCCGCCGGGCGGAGTCCGAGCCGTCGACCGTGGCCAGCTCCTGAGCCTCGCCGAGCAGCCGCTCGGCCCGGTCCAGGTCTCCCAGGGCGAACGCCACCGCCGCTGCAGCCGCCAGTGCGGCGGTTCGGGCGTCAGGTGGGCTCGCGGCGAGCTCGGCATCGGTGGGGAAGAGATCGGCCGCGTGGGCCGGCGAGCCCCGGGTGTACCAGAACCAGTCGAGCGCCGACAGCAGCCACAGCGTCGCCTCGGGGTCGCGGCCACGCACGGTGCGCAGGGCGACCTCGAGGTCGGCGCGGATGCCCTCGGACCCCTCCCAGGTCATGTTCTCCTCGGCGGTCCCGATGGTCCGCTCCCAGTCACGGGCCACGGCGGCGAACCAGGCGGCGTGCGTGGCCTCGATGGAGCTGCGCTCGTCGTGGGCGTCCAGCTGCTCCGCGGCGTACTCACGGATGCTGACCAGCATCGCGAACCGCGCGTCGCTGGCTGCGAGGTCCTCCCGCCGAATGAGGTTCTTGTCCAACAGGGACTCGACGGCGGCCAGGACGTCGGGCACGTCGGATCCGCCGGCCACGGCGAGCGCCGCGGGCAGGGTCCAGCTGCCTCGGAAGACCGAGACCCGCCGCAGCACGGCCCGCTCCGACTCCGGCAGCAGGTCATGGCTCCAGGCGATCGCCGCCCGGATGTCGCGGTGCCGGGTCGGCGCGTCCTGGGTCGTGCTGTGCAGCTCGCCGATGCGCTGGCCCAGCCGGAAGGCCAGCTCGCCGGGGGTGAAGACGCGCAGCCGGGCCGCGGCGAACTCGAGCGCGAGCGGCACCCCGTCGAGCCGGTGGCAGATCTCGACGAGCGGCTGAGCCGTGCGCGACGTGAGATCGACGTACGCCGGCGCCCGGGCCAGCAGCAGCGCCACGGCCGGGTTGTGCCGGAGCGCGCTCAGGTCCGTCGCTGCGTCGGAGTCCGGGACGGCCAGGGGTGCCACGGGGTACTCCACCTCCGCGGAGACCCGCAGCCGCTCGCGGCTGGTCGCCAGGATCTGCACGCCCGGATGCTCGACCAGCAGGGGTGCCAGCTCAGGGCCACAGCCCGGCAGGTGCTCACAGTTGTCGATGACGAGCAGCAGGCGCCGGTCGGCGAGCGCGGCGGCGCTCCCCACCCCGGCGGCGTGCACGACATCGTGGACGACGACGGCGACCTCACGCACCGGAGCGAGATCGACCCAGGCGACCCCGTCCGCGAACCGCGTGGTCAGTGCAGCCGCGACATCGATGGCGAGCCGGGTCTTGCCCACCCCGGGCGGCCCGGTCAGCGTCACCAGCCGCGCGCCGTCCAGCAGCAGCTGCGTCAGGTCGCCGAGCTCGGTCTCCCGCCCGAGCAGGGTGGCCACCGGCGTGGGCAGGGAGCGAGCCAGGACCATTCCCCGATCGTCGCGGGTGGCGCGCCGCCTGACCAGAGCGCGGCGCTCAGCCGGCTGGCGCGTTCTTCGCCGTCCGTCGGGTCGTGGTGGCCGGCCCCTGTGGGGTGGCCTGGGGGCCGGTGACCGGACCGCAGCGGGTCGAGGTCGCCACGCAGGCGCTCACGTCGGCGTTCACCACCGACTGGTTCCAGCCGTTGATGAAGTCGACGTGCATGGTGTCGGTGGATCCCTGCATGGTCGGCGACATCGACAGCGTGAGGCCGTCGGCGCTGGAGGTCGGCCAGGACACATGGAAGACGATCTGTGGCAGCTGCCGCGGGTGGTCGGCCGGGCAGCCCGCGGAGGTGCGGTAGACCACGTTGAGCTGCCGGGCGCCGACCAGGGTGTGGCCGTCCCAGCACGAGGGGAACGTCACCGTCACCCGCAGGTCGGTGCCGGACGGGCAGTCGTGTGGTGTCGCCGTGCCCTTCCCCGGGACCTTTCCGGTGCAGGACCAGGCGACGACGTCGGTCCCCTGGGGTGCGGTGGCGCCCTCGTTGCCGGCGATCAGCTGCAGTCCCGCCGGCAGCGGCGACACCGGCTCGCTGTCCCGGGCCGGCCGCCGCCAGTAGATCAAGGCCGGTCCAGGCCTCAGCTCCTGACCCTTCTGGTAGAGCACCGGGCTCCAGTAGGCCGAGCTGTCCGCGGTCGTCGTACACGTCGTCTGCCCGCCGACAAGTGACGCGGCCGTCGAGGATGCCGTGGTCCCCGTGTTGCCGTAGAAGTCGTGGTGCATCGATATGCCCGGACGGCCGAAGGCCAGGATCGCGTCGTCGGGGGCCTCGTGACTGTAGGCACACCGGTCGGTGAAGATCCCCGTCTGCCCGGGGCCGCTCGGGAACGCGTGCGTGTCGACCCGCCCAGCGCCGGCCGCCGTCTGCGACGACGCCGCCCGGCCCGAGCCCGAGGCCGAGCCCGCGGCGTAGGCGGCGCCCAGGCCGACCACGCCGATCACCACGACACCGGTCGTGACTGCCGCGACGCGACTGCGCCGACTTCGCCAGACGCGTCCAGCCAGGCGTCGAACGGGCTCGGGGCCATGGATCTTCATCGCCGTTCTCCTCACGTCGAGGTGGTCGCGACCAGGCTCCAACGCCCGTGATCGTGGGAGGTACGGCGAAGGTCAGGGTCAGGTACGGGCTTCCCTCCGCACGAGCGGGACGGGCCGTCCGTCGGGACCGAGCTCGTGGGCCCACTGCACGACGGCCACCCCGTAGCCGGGTATCTCCACTGTCGGCGGTGAACCTCCCTGCCATCGCGCGGCACCGGTCGGGGGGCACTGGATCTCGTACGCGTGACCGGGCACCCGCACGGCGGCCGACACCGTCGACGGGGAGTGGTTGGTGGCAACCAGCATCGCGCCCTGCGGCCCGGTCAGGACGCCGCACGTGACGTCCGGATGGATCACCCGGGCCGGCGTGAGGGCACCGGCCACCTGGGCGAGCGCCGCGTACAGGCGCCACGTGTCGTCCTGGCTGCCGTGGGCGTCGGGCCGGTCGGCCAGGATGAGCTCGATGGGGTGAGCGCAGGTGACGGTGGCCCCCGGACCCCGTCGAGCGATGGTCAGCACCGGGTTGCCGTCCTGGTCGACCGCCAGGATCTCGGCGTCGACGGCCTCCAGCAGCACTCCTCGCAGGTGCGGCGTGGCCGGAGGGGCGGGCAGTCGCAGCTCCTCCCCCACCTCGAGATCCCCGAACGGTGCGACGAACCGCAGCAGCACCTGCTCGGCGACGGGCGCCCGGTCGACGATGCGCACCCCGGCCAGCCCGGTCAGCTCGGGGATCGCAGTCTCGGTGCTGCACGAGAGGTAGAGCAGCCCGCCCGCTTCGTGGAAGGCCTCCGCCCCGGCCCAGGTGGAGGTGCGCAGGTGCAGCAGCGAGCTCGTCGTCGTCGTCAGCGGCGCGGGCGCGAGCAGGAGCTTGGTGTCCGGCCACGAGTCGTCGCGCCGCTCCCTCGGAAACTCCGCGCTGATCCCCGCCCGGGCCGCGAGGACGTACGCGTTGAGCCAGCCGCGGATCAGCGGCTTGACGTCCCGCTGCGGGTCCCAGGCCGCTTCGGCCGGCCGGTAGGGGCCGGCCGGCCCGGTAAGCCCGTAGGCATCCGGGTCGTAGGGACGGACGAACTCGTGCGGGACCAGGATCGCCGCCGTACCGACCGGGCCGTCGGAGGCGTAGCCGTCGAGGTCCAGGCCGCCCAGGGCCGAGGCCAGGTCGGCCAGCGCCTGCCCGCGGGGACGCAGGTGCCCATCGTGGGTGGTGACGCCGAACTGCGTCTCGTGCGGCATGCGGACGTACGGCGCCCGCCGGTACGCCGCCGGCTCGGCGTCGGTCCAGCACCAGGCATAGAACCCGATCGCGCCGGCTCCGAACGCCGTCCAGGTGAGCAGACGGTCGTAGTCGGCGATGCGCTGGGGGTCGAACTGCGTGGTGGATGCCCCGTACTCATGGACCATGACGGACCTGCCGGCACCACGGGCGAGCGCCGTCTCGAAGGCGCCGGCATGCGTCATGCGCCGGGCGAGCAGTGAGTCCGGATACAGCTCCGGTGAGTAGATGGGGTACGGATGGACGCACGCGAAGTCGAGCAGGGGGGCGACCACGTCGGCGCGGAACGGGCCGTGGTCGACTTCCTGGGACGCCGTCCCGATGGTGATCAGGTGTGCGGAGTCGCTCGCCCGCAGGCTCGCCACGAGCTCGGTCGTCCAGGCCACCGCGTCCGCGTCGGTGGTCGTGTCCTTGTGGATCCAGAACGGCGGCTCGTCGGTCAGGTCCCACGCGATGAGCGAGGGGTGGCCCGCCCAGCGGGCTGCCAGCTGGCCCGCGTGGGCGGCTTGGAGCGCGCGCAGTCGCGCGTCGGCATGCGGGTTGATCCCGTTGGCCCACGGGATGTCCCAGTAGGCATCGCCCACTTCGCCGCCGACGAAGAGGGTCGGGTGCAGGGTCAGGCCGTGCCGCTCGGCGGCCCGGAGGATCTCGTCGAGCGAGCGCAGGTGGTCGTCGTCGAGACGTCCTGGTTCCGGTTCGAGGGCGGCCCAGAGCAGGTCGATGCGCACCGTGTTGAGACCGGCGGCGGCCATCTCGGCGAAGGCACGGTCGAACTCCGTCGGCCCGGTGCGCCACGGCCAGTCCGGGCCCGAGGTCGGGACGTAGTGGGCTCCGACCGGCACGACGGCCATGCCGTCCAGCTGCAGAAAGTGCCGGCCGGCCTGGTAGGTGGCGCGCCGGTTCGGCGGGCCGTCGTCCTGCTGGCTGCTGTGGTCCGTGCGGCTGCTCACGGGTTGCTCATTCCTGTGTGGTGACTTTGGACCCGACGTTGAACTGCCCGGGGACGGCGTGCCGGGCGGCGGCCAGCGTCCAGGCGAGCAGCTGCAACGGGGCCGCAGCGACCGCCGCGGCGAGAAGGGGGTCAGCCGTCTCGACCGTGACCCGCCAGGCGCTGGCGCCGGCGTCGGCGTCGAGGGCCGGCAGGCCGATGGCCATGACGGAGCTGCCGCGCGCCATCAGGTCGGCGATCAGCCTCCGGTCGAGCGCCAGCGTCGCCGGTTCCAGACAGATGACGGCGACGGCCAGGTCGGGTCCGGCGAGCTCGAGCGGTCCGTGCCGGAACTCGGCTGCGTCCATGCTCTGGGCGGCGCACTGCGCGGCCTCCTTGAGGATGAGCGCGCCGAGCTCGGCGGTCGCGAGTCCCACGCCGCGACCGACGATGGCGACGTTCGGGCGCCCGCTGACCCAGGCGGCACCGGCTCGGGCCAGCGCGACGTGATCGGTGAGCCGGTCGCCGAGCAGCTGCGCGGCCCGGTCGGCCAGGTCCGCAACCAGCCGCGCGACGTCCGCGGCCTGCCGGTCGGTGTCGGTGAACAGGTGGGCGATCGCGCACAGCATCACCAGGGTCGCGGCGAACGTCATGGTCGCGGGTCCCTGCTCGTCTCCGGCGTTCATGTCGAGAGCGAGGTCGGCGGCCAGAGCCAGGGGGTTGTCCAGGCTGTTGGTGATGCTGACCAGCCCGACGCCGGGTCGGTCCGGCAGCTCTGCTGCGAGCCGGACGATCTCCGCGCTGAGCCCGGACTGGCTCACCACGACGACCACGGTGCCGGGATGCAGGGTGGCCATCTGGAAGTTGACCAGCTCGGCCGTGTTGATGGTCAGGACCTGGACGCCGGAGCGGCCCAGCACGCTGGCCAGTCCGAGCAGGCTGTCGTACGAGCTGCCCATGCCGGTCAGCACGACGGGGCGGCTGGCGTGGGACAGCATGCGGCGCAACCGCTCCAGGCCGTCGGCCTGCCGGAGCAGGCCGGCTCCAGCGCTTCGTATGGCGTCGGGTTGAGCGAGGATCTCGGCCAGGAACGGGTCGACGCCGTTGGTGGTCGAACGGGTCATCAGATGTCCTTCACGGATCCAGCGGTGAGGCCCTCGACGAAACGACGCTGCAGCACCACGAACGCGATGATCATCGGGATCGCGGTCACGACGGCGCCGGCCATGGTGTCGGGCCAGTTGACGGTGTTCTTGCGGGACAGCAGGGCCAGACCGACCGGCAGGGTGCGGGAGGAGTCGGAGCTGGAGATCAGCAGCGGCCACAGGAAGTCGTTCCAGGCGGTCAGGAACGTGAAGATGGTGAGCGTGGCCACGCCGGGCAGCGAGATCGGCAGGATGATCCGCCGCAGGATGGTCAGCTCGCCCGCGCCGTCCAGGCGAGCCGCTTCGATGATGCTGTCCGGGATCGAAGCGAAGTACTGCCGCATCAGGAAGATGCCGAACACCTGCACCGCGGAGGGGGCGATGATGCCGGCCAGGGTGTCGACGCCGAACCAGGGGAGGTAGCGGTGGAACCACACCATCAGCCGGTAGAGCGGGATCAGGTTGACCTGCATGGGAATCATCAGGGTGATCAGCAGGACGCCGAAGATCGCTGAGCGGCCAGGGAACCGGAGCTTGGCGAAGGCGTACGCCGCCGTCGTGTCGAAGAGGACGTTCAGGATGACGATGGCGCCGGTGACGACGACGCTGTTGAGGAAGTAGCGCGGGAACGGCAGCAAGGTGAAGACGTCCCGGTAGCCCTGCAGGCTGAACGGGTTGGGGACCACCCACTGGCCCGGCGCGAACACGTCCTCGGGTCGTTTCAGGGAGGTGCTCAGCGTCCAGACGAACGGCACGATCATGGCGACCGAGGTGACCACGAGCACGCCGTACACGGCGATGCGGGCACGCCGTCTGGCCACGGAACGGCCGTGGGGGCCCGGGGTCTCGGTCGACGCACTGGGCGGCGGAAGCGTGAGGGTCACGAGGTCCTCCGGCCCACGCGCAGCTGGACGGCCGAGGCGATGGCCAGGACCACGACCAGGAAGTACGCCGCGGCGGACGCGTGGCCCAGGTCGAGCGCACGGAACTGGTTGACCAGGTAGTACACGACGGTCGTGGTCGACTCGATCGGGCCGCCCTGGGTCATCACGAAGACCTGGTCGAACACCTGGAAGGCACCGATCACGCCGACGACGGAGACGAAGAGCAGGGTCGGGCGCAACGCCGGAAGCGTCACGTGCCAGAAGCGCCGCACCGGGCCGGCGCCGTCGACCTGGGCTGCTTCGAGCAGCTCACGCGGGACGGTCTGCAGGGCGGCGAGGAAGATGACCGTCTCGAAGCCGAAACCCTGCCAGATGCTGGCCGCGCAGACCGCGAGCAGCGCAGTGGAGGGGTCGGCGAGCCAGTCGTGGCCGGGGATCCCGACCACGGACAGCAGCTGGTTGAACAGTCCTTGGTCGTTGAGGAGCATCTTCCAGATCGTGGCCACCACGACCAGGGAGGTCGTGACCGGCACGAAGTAGACGGCCCGGAAGAAGCCGCGCGCGCGGATCTTGCGGTCGAGCAGCAGGGCGCTGCCCAGGCCCAGAGCCGGGCCGATCGACATCGTGACGACGGCGAAGATCGCGGTGTTCTGGCAGGCATGACGGAACAGCGGGTCGTGCAGCAGGTCGACGTAGTTCTGGACGCCGACCCACTGGGGCCGGGCCAGGCCGTTGTACCTGGTGAAGCTCCAGAAGAACGAGTACGCCATCGGCCCGAAGAAGAACACTGTCGTGCAGATCATGACGGGCAGGATCAGGACGTACCCGACCGTGGCCTCCTTGCGGCGGTGCCAGCTCCTCCTGACCCGGACCTGCGCGACCCGGGTCCGGCTCGCGGTCGCCGCGTCGGGCAGCGGCCGCGAGCCCGAAACCCGGCTGAAGCTCTGGTCAGCCACCGAGCTTGCCGTCCACGGTCTGCGCCGCCTTGTCCAGCGCCTGCTGGGAGCTCGACTTGCCCAGCAGGACCGAGTTCACGGCATCGGTGATCGCGCTGTCCACGTCGGGCCAGGCCGCGACGTACGGGTAGTGGGTGGCGGTCGCCATCGCGGACAGGAAGATCGGGAACGGCGTCTGACCGCCGAAGTAGGGGTCGGGAGTGGAGAGCGCCGGCTGCTTGAGCGCCGCGGTGGTGGCCGGTGCGGCGCCGGCGGCGGTGTAGACGAGCGCCTGCTCCTGGGGTTGCAGGAGGAACTGCGCGAGCTCCCATGCCGCGGAGGGGTTCTTGGCTCCGGTCGGGATGACCAGGCCGGTCCCGCCGAGGTAGCTGCCCTGCTGGACGGAGTACGGCGCGGGCGCGACGGCCCAGTCACCGCTCTGGTTCTTGGCGCCGTCCTTGAGCACGCCCATCATGTACGGCCCGTTGATGAACATGCCGATCCGGTCGTCCTTGATGCCGGGCAGGCCGGTGGAGTCGCCTTGCGAGTCGCCCCAGTAGATCGAGCCGCCGGCGTCGAGCAGCCGCTTCATGTAGTCCAGGGCGGCGACTCCGGCCGGACTGTTGAAGGCGGCCTTCTTGCCGGTCGGGTCGAGGATCGCCCCGCCGTTCTGGAACAGCAGCTGGGCGTAGTGGAAGGTGTCGGGCAGGATCTGGAAGGCGTACTTGTCCGGCTTGCCGTCGCCGTTGGTGTCCTCGGCCATCTTCTGCGTCGCCGTGACCAGCTCATCCCAGGTCTTCGGGACGGCGATCCCCTTCTTGGCGAGGATGTCCTTCCGGTAGTACAGCGCGTAGGCGTCGAAGTCGTACATCGCTGCGATGTAGTGGTTCTGGTAGGTCATGGCGCCGAGCGCACCGGGGGTGTACTGCGCGGTGATCGGCTGGCCGTTCAGCCGGCCGCCGGAGATCTTGGACAGGTCCTGCAGGGTGCCGTTGGCCGCGTACGTCGGCAGCCAGGTCATGTCCAAGGTGGCCAGATCCGGTGCCGCGCCGGAGGACACGGCCACCGAGAACTTGTCCTGGATCGTGTCGTAGTCCAACGCCTCGTACTTGACGGTGATCTCCGGATGGGCCTTCTCGAAGTCCGCGATCGCGGGCTTGAGCGGTGTGGCGGAGCCGTAGTAGTCCCAGACCACGACCTGGCCGTGCGGTGTCGCGTTGCTGCCGGCCTCTCCGCCGGACGAGCTTCCGCCGCAGGCGCCCACGGTGGCGAGTGCGCAGAGTGCGGCGACAGCGAGTACGAGCCTCTTCGGAAGTCTCATCGCTTTCCGTCCTGTCGTGGTGCCCGCTTGCGGCGGGTCTTGGGGGCAGTGGCTTCGAGCAGGGGAGCCTTCGGGGTATGGGCGCGCCGCGTCTCCAGGTGGTAGCGGGCGCGGTCCCCGCGGACCAGGCTGCGGCAGTACTCGATGGGCACGTCGGCCGCGGAGAACGAGACCAGGCTGAGCAGCAGGACCGGCTGCCGGCGTTCCTGCTCCAGCAGCCGGGCCTCGCGTGCAGTGGGCAGCGCCGGCTCGATGGTCTCCTTGCCCCAGGTCAGCTCGATGCCGTAGTTGGCGGCCAGGATGTCGTAGAGCGAGCCGCTCTCGAGATCGCAGTCCAACAGACCCGGGAAGAGATGGGCGGGGAGCTGGACCTCCTCCAGCAGCAGCGGCTGCGGGCCGGCGTGCCGGACCCGTTCGATCCGGTACACGGCGGTTCCGGCGGGCACGGCCAGCGCTTCCGCGGCGGCCTGGGACGCCTCGACGAGCTCCGCGGCCAGGATCACGGTCTTCGGGTCCAGACCGCGCGCGTTCATCTCATCGGTGAAGCTGGTCAGGTCGCTCAGCTCCCGGTCCAGCGGGGTCTGCCGGACGAATGTGCCCCGGCCGCGGACCGTGACGACGCGCCGTTCGCGGACCAGCTCCTGCAGGGCGCGACGGACGGTGATCATGCTGCAGCCGAACAGGTTCGACAGCTCCTGCATGGTGGGCAGGCGATGACCCTCAGGCCACTCTCCGCTGTCGATCAGGCCCCGCACGGAGGAGTAGACCTGGTGATGCAGGGGGCCGCTGCCGCGCTCGACCCGGGGTGGGGCCCCGGCGCCTGGAGCAGGTGACGACCTCGGCATGTGCCCTCCGGTCTGATCGGCCGCGTTGCTAGCAATGTATGCACTGTGACGAGTAAGTTATACACAATGAACAGGCAGACAGGTGTTCCTGTCAAGGGTCCGGCCGCGGCGAAGCTGGCCCTCGACATCGGCGGCACGTGGACCCGTGCGGCGTGCGTCTCCGACGACGGGCGGATCATCGCGTCGTCGCGGGAGCGGACGCTCGATCAGGGCTCGGGGGACGACTTCGTCGGGCAGTGCCTGCGGATGCTGACGGCCGTCCGGGGCCGGTCCCTGCAGCCGGCAGATGCACTGGGGGTCAGCGCGACCGGACCGGTCGACGTCGAGACCGGCACGTTGTTCCGGCCGCCGAACACCGGCCCGGCCCTGGACGGCCTGCACCTCGGCGAGCGGCTCTCGGCCGGCCTGGGGATCCCGGTCGTCGTGGAGAAGGACACCAACGCGGCCGCGCTCGCCGAGCAGCGCTACGGTGCGGCTCGCGGCGCGCGAACATTCGTCTACCTCACCGTCTCGACCGGCATCGGTGCGAGCGTCGTCCTCGATGGTCGGCCGATGCGCGGGGTCGACGGCACGGGCGGGGAGTTCGGCCACGTGGTCGTCGACCCGCAGGGTCCGATCTGCGGGTGCGGGCGCCGCGGATGTCTCGAGGCCGTCGCATCCGGCCCGGCCATCGCGGCCGCCGGTCAGCGACTGGCGACCGCCGACGCCGGCTCAGCCCTCGCGCGTACGGCGAACCGGCTCGCCCCCGCGGTGCTGGAGGGCCATCACGTGGCCGCCGCCGCGGCGGCCGGTGATCGGGACGCCGAGGGCGTGATGACCCGGGCCCGGGAGGCTCTGGTCTCGGCGACCGTGGACCTGGTGAACGTCTTCAACCCCGAGGTGCTGGTCATAGGCGGCTCGGTCATCGCCGGCAACCCGGAGTGGGTCGGGCTGGGCGTCCAAGGCGGTCCGCGGGCAGGCTCTGGCGCCGGCCGGGCCGCGGGCGAAGGTCCGCGCGGCCGCGCTGGGTGACGACGGCGGTCTTCTCGGCGCGGCTCTGCTCGCCGCCGAGGTCGGGCGCTGAGCTCTCGCTCGGGCGACGCGATAGTCCGAACCAGTAGGGCGACGGGCCGGCCCGTGGCCCCGGCGGCTTTCCAGCGCACCGAGGCCACGGGCACCCGTCAGGGCTGGGTGACGGCCCAGATACTGGCGTCGGTGGACGTCCAGCCGGTCGCGCCGGACTCGAACCCGCTGTTGCTGACCAGGTTGGTCCCACCGGACTGGCCGAGGAATGCGTCATCGACGTACACGGTCCCGGCTCCGTTCACCGCATCCTCCAGATCCAGGTACACCGTGGTCCGCGACCCGGTCGCGAAGCTCGGCACCGTGCACTGCGACCACGTCGAGGTCGCGGTGCAGGTCACCGTGCCCAGGTTGGTCGTCCAGGCCGCGTTGCCCCAGACGTGCACCTTGAAGGCGCCGCTGCCCTTGACCCAGATCGACGCGACATCGGTCGTGCTCGGGCTGACGGTGACGGCCTGGTAGAGGTCCTTGAACGCTGCCGTCGCCGGCAGCGTGCCCTGTCCGGCCCACGTGCCGCCGTGGGTGTTGCCGCCGCCGCCACCGCCGCCGCCGGTCCCGAGGTCGTCCCGGATCTGGCTGAAGACCCCTTGGAACGGCGTGCTCGGCACGACCTCCGAGGGGAAGTTCCACCAGAACCCGCCACTGACGCTCCCCGCGTAGCCGAGCGAGGCGCGGTAGTACTGGTCCGCGATCGGCTCGAGCTGGGCCGCCGTCGCCTTCGTGCCGGACGACAGGTTGCTGTAGGCCCACCAGTAGCGCTGGCCCGCGATCCAGTAGCCGAGCTCGCCGATGCCGATCTGCTTGCCGGCGAACTCGGTCTGCATCTGCCGCATGACCTCGTCGTAGGCCAGGCCGAGGGGAGCCTGCTCGACGTACGTCGACAGCAGGATGGTGTCCAGGTTCGCGCGGATCGCGCTCGTGAGATTGGCCCGAGCCCAGTTGAACAGGCTCGTGCTCGTGGACTGCGCCGTGTTGATCTGCCAGAACAGGGTCAGGACACGCAGCTTGCCGGGGGCGTTCGTCGTGACAACCGTCGCGGCGTCGGCCAACCGGGCGGCGGGAGTGTTCGTCCCGCTCGACAGCACCCAGTCCCCGTTGACCTCGTTGCCGACCTCGTAGGCGTCCGGAGCAGCGGTGCCGGTCAGCAGCGTCGTCGCGTTCACGAAGGCTGTGTGGTAGTTCGCCGCCGTGCAGTTGAAGCCGGCCGTGGGCGACGACGCATCGCAGTAGGCCGAGTCCACGGGCTCGACCATGACTTTCAGACCGTGGGCGTGCGCGTACGTGATCTCCGGCGCGTACGTCGACGTGGCCACGGTCGGGTCCAGCACGAAGCGGACCCATCCGGTCTCCGTCGACGGGGTGGCCGAGGTCATCGACTGGATCGTGTCGACCGGCGTCTGAAACTTCGTCCCGCTCGCCTTCGACTCATCGATCGTGTACGCCGACCACCGGTTGGCCACGGGCGTGTTCGCCTTCGCGTAGGCCGTGCCGTACTCCTTGAGCATCAGGTCGTTGGCGATGTCGAGCTGGTCCAGGGCCAGGGCACCGTTCTTGCCCTTCGTGCTCTCCGAGGCTCCGGCGGCGTTGGCGAGTGCCAGGTAGCTCGTCGCCGCGTTGTATGCCGTGTCGAACGCCGCGGAGTGCGTGTACGCCGGGCTGGTGCGCGCCGCCAGGGCCGCGTCCAGGCGGGTCTTGGCGTCGTTCGCGGCCTGGTAGGTGAAGTTCACGGTCGCGCTCGTGCTGAAGCCGGCACCGTTGTTGTCCAGCACCACCATCGAGTAGCCGTTGGTCGGACTGGCCAACCAGTTGATGGCGAAGTCCACGCTGGCCGGGCTCGCGGGCAAGGTGGCGGTGAGGCCGGTCGTGCCCATCGGGTTGGGGGCGCCGACCATCTCCAGGGTCGCCGGGTTCAGGAAGGCGTCGGCGTCGTAGCCGGCGTTGGCACCGGTCCCCGGCCCCCGCTCGATGGAGTGGACCTGTGAGGCGGTCAGCAGCGTGCCGCTGGAGTCGTAGAACGTGAAGGTGAGCGTGCCACTGGCCGCCACCGCGGTGGGAGCGACCGGCACGGCCAGAGCGAGACCGGCGGTCAACAGGCCGGCGAGGCTGCCAGCCAGGAGTGTTCGACGAGACATCGGATCACCCTTCAGGTGGGAAGTCGCAATACTTATATCCTTATGATTATTAAGCGCAAGGGTCGATCACAGCATCAGGTGGTCGCATGGTCTTGATAACGGACGACACTCGGACGAATCACCCCGGGTGTTCAGCCCCACTCTCGGTAGACTCTGGCCGAGCTGAGTAGTTCAATATATGTTTTCCGAGGAGAGCGATGACGCCACGACCGGCGAGGCCGCACCCGGCCGATCAGGCTCCCCCGGCCGGGGTGGCGGCGCTGCCGGACGGACCGGACCTGCCGCTGGTCAGTTCGTTCGTGCCCTTGCATCAGCAGGTCTACTCCTCGATCCGCACCGACCTCGAGCACGGGCGATGGTCCCCCGGTCAGCGGATGCCGACCGAGGTCGAGCTGTCGGAGGCCTTCGGCTGCAGCCTGATCACGGTGCGGCGCGCCCTCGAGGAGCTCGCGCGTGAGCGTCGGATCGTCCGCATGCGCGGCCGAGGGACGTTCGCCAGCAGCCGTCCGGTGGAGCGAGAGCTCGCGGCCCTCTCCAGCTTCACCGACGAGATGAGTGCCCGCGGACTCGATCCGCGGACGGTCGTGACCCGGGCCCGGCTCACCGAGGCGAGCGGCACGGCCGCCGAGGCGCTCGGCATCCGCCCCGGCACCGCGGTCTACGACCTCGAGCGCGTCCGCTCAGCGGGCGGCGACCCTCTGCTGATCGAGCAGGTACAGCTCCCAGCTCACCTCTTCCCGGGCCTGCTCGACCACGACCTCGCCGCCGCCTCGCTCTACGACCTGCTGGCCGACGCGTACGGCGTGACGCTGGAGCGCGGTGACGAGACCGTGGAGCCGGCGCTGCCGGACGCACGGGAGGCTCAGCTCCTGGGGCAGGACCGACGCGAGCCGGTGCTGTTGCTGCAGCTCGTGTCCTACACGGCCGGCGGAACGGCCGTGGAGTACTGCCGCAGCGTCGTCCGTGGGGACCGGGCTCGCTATCACCTGGAGGTCCGGCGCCGCGGCGCCGGCCACCTCCGCGTCGTGCCCGAGCGTTCGCGACTCGACCGCTAGGGTCAGAACAGCTAGGCCGCCGACCGGGACCTCGGCATCTGCACGTCCCGTCGCGGTGGTCAGCCAGGCCTGAGGGCGAGGCGCCGGGCGAGGTACGGCGCGGTGCGGCTGTCCGCGGCTCGCGCCAGGTCGGCCGGCGGTCCGGTCGCCACCACCCGTCCGCCCGCCGTCGCCACCGCCCGGGCCGAGGTCGATGACCCAGTCCGCCGTCGCGATCGCGTCCAGGTCGTGCTCGACCAGGACGACGGTGTTGCCGGCGTCCACCAGTCGGTGCAGCTGGCGCAGCAGGAGGGCGACGTCCGCGGGATGCAGTCCCGACGTGGGCTCGTCGAGCAGGTAGAGCGCGTGACCGCGCCGGGCCCGCTGCAGCTCGGTCGCCAGCTTGATCCGCTGCGCCTCGCCGCCACTCAGCTCGGTCGCCGGCTGGCCGAGCCGCAGGTAGCCCAGGCCTACCTCGCGCAGCGTCTCGAGGCTGCGGGCGGCGGCCGGCAGGTCGGCCAGGAACTCGGCCGCCTCGCTCGACCGACAGCGCGAGCACGTCGGCGATGGTGCGGCCGCGGTAGGTCACCTCGAGGGTCTCCGGCGTTGTAGCGGGCACCGTGACAGGTCGGGCAGGGCGCATAGGTCCCGGGCAGGAACATCAGCTCGACCTCGACGAAGCCCTCACCTTGGCATGTCTCGCAACGTCCTTCGACGACGTTGAACGAGAACCGCCCCGGTGGGTAGCCGCGCGCCCTCGCCTCGTCGGTCGCTGCGTAGAGCTTGCGGACCGCGTCGAACATCCCGGTGTACGTCGCGAGGTTGGACCGCGGCGTACGGCCGATCGGTCGCTGGTCGACCCGGACCAGCCGGTCGAACGCCTCCAGCCCCGACGCGTCCTGCACATCGACGTCGAGCTCGGTGTCGTCGGTGGCATCGGGGTCGTCGTCGCGCTCGGACGGGAGTCCGAGGTGGCGGCGGACGAGCTCGGCCAGCACCTGGGTGACGAGGGTCGACTTCCCGGAGCCGGAGACCCCGGTGACGGCCGTCAGGACGCACAGCGGGATCTCGACGGAGAGGTCCCGCAGGTTGTGCCGCGTGACGCCGCGCAGATGCAGCCAGCCCTGCGCCGTACGCGGTGTGTGGTCGAGGGGCTCGGCGCGACCGAACAGGTAGCGGCTCGTGTCGGACTCCTCGACGGCCTCCAGTCCGGGGACCGGCCCGCTGTAGAGGACCCGGCCCCCGCCGTCACCGGCGGCCGGGCCGATGTCGACGACCCAGTCCGCGCGGCGTACGACGTCCAGGTCGTGCTCGACGACGAACAGCGAGTTGCCCGACGCCTTCAGGCGGTCCAGCACGTCGACCAGTGGCTCGGCGTCGGCCGGATGCAGGCCGGCGGAGGGTTCGTCCAGGACGTAGACGACACCGAACAGACCGGAGCGCAGCTGGGTCGCGATCCGCAGGCGTTGGGCCTCGCCGGGGGAGAGCGTCGTCGAGCGCCGGGCCAGGCTGAGGTAGCCGAGGCCGAGGTCGAGCACCACGTCGATCCGGGTCACCAGGTCGGTGCAGATCCGGACCGCGGCCTCGCTCGTCTCGGCCGAGTCCCCGTCGGCCGACCCCGTCGTCGTCCGGGACAGCTCGGCGACCGGACGCAGCACCGCGACGGCCTCGGCCAGGGCCAGGTTGTTGATCTCGGCGATCGACCGACCGGCGAAGGTCACCGCGAGGGCCTCCGGGCGCAGGCCACTGCCGTGGCAGACCGGGCACGGCACGCTCCGGACGAATCGCAGCGCCCGCTCACGCATCCGCTCGCTGGTGGAGTCGGCCAGGACGTGCATCACGTGCGCCCGCGCGCTCCAGAACTTGCCGTAGTACCCGTAGTCGATCCGGTCGCGCTCCGGTTGGATCAGCACCGACGGCTGCTCGTCGGTGTAGAGCAACCAGTCGCGGTCCTTCTTCTTCAGACGGCGCCACGGCCGGTCGATGTCGATGCCCAGACCGCTGACGATGCTGCGCAGGTTCGCGCCCTGCCACGCTCCCGGCCAGGCCGCGATCGCACCGTCGCGGATGCTCAGGGACGGGTCCGGGACGAGCAGCTCCTCGGTCACGTCGTGGATGACGCCGAGCCCTTGGCAGCGTGGGCACGCGCCGGCAACCGTGTTGGGGGAGAACGCCTCGGCGGGCAGGTGGTCGGCGCCGCGCGGATAGGTCCCGGCGCGGGAGTACAGCATCCGCAGCAGGTTGGAGAGCGTCGTCAGGGTGCCGACGGTCGACCGCGAGCTCGGGGCACCGCGCCGCTGTTGCAGGGCCACGGCGGGCGGCAGCCCGGTGATCTCCGTGACGTGCGGCGCCCCGACCTGCTGCAGCAACCGGCGGGCGTACGGCGCGACCGACTCGAAGTACCGGCGCTGAGCCTCGGCGTACAGCGTGCCGAAGGCCAGCGAGGACTTGCCGGAGCCCGAGATCCCGGTGAACGCGACCATCGCGTCGCGGGGGATGTCGACGTCGATGTTCTTCAGGTTGTGCTCGCTGGCGCCTCGGACGTGCACGAAGCTGTCGCTGGCGTCGGTCGTCACTCCCCCATCGTCCCGCGCCGCGAGGGTTGGTAGGTTCTCAGGCCTGGCCTTGATCGAGGTTGGTCATGATCTTCACCTCCGAAAGAGCTCTTGACGACGGCACGCTCGAGCGTGACTTCATGCTCGAGGACATTCCAGGTGTCCTGTGGACGCCAGCGTCCGCTACGTCCTCGCGACCCGTCCCGTTGGTCCTTCTGGGTCACCCGGGTCGGTTGCGGGCGATGCGACCCCGGCTGGAGGCCCGAGCGCGGCACTCCGCAGCGCTGGGATTTGCGGCAGCGACGATCGAGCTGCCCGGAAGCGGAGAGCGGCCGCCCATCGCCGCGGTGGATCAGGCTCGGGCCGAGCTGCGCTGCGCGGTCGATGCCGGCCTGCCGCCCAGCGAGGAGCTCGTCGCCCGGCTGATCATGCCTCTCGTCGAGCTGGCCGTTCCGGAGTGGCGGGCATTGATCGACGCCGCGCTGGACCGGCCCGAGATCGGTGGGCCCGTCGGGCTCTCCGGCGGGGTGATCGCCATCGGCGTCCGGTTGGCCGCCGTGGAGCCGCGGATCGTGGCGGCTGGTCTCTTCGCGGGCAGCTTCGTGCCGCGCCGCATCGTCCAGGAGGCACGCGACGTGACCATCCCGCTGCACGTCCTCCTCCAGTGGGACGACTCCGGTAACGACAGACAGATGGCCCTGGACCTCTTCGACGCCTTCGGGTCCGAGGAGAAGACGCTTCAGGCAAACATGGGCGGCCACACGGGCGTCCCGCCCTTCGCGGCCGACGACGCAGGACGCTTCTTCGTCCGTCACCTCGGCTCGGTCAACGGCTCTGGCTGATGGCTGGGCCGCGAGGCGGCGCACGGGCGCGGCACCGCGCCCGATCAGCCGGGCCGGACCAAGAACTCACCCCGAAAGAGGAAGGGACGATGTCGAAGAGCGGGAGTCTCGTTCGACATACGTGCGACCAGCAACTCGCCAGCAACAGACAGGGAGTGATCGGGATGCCGCGTTTCATGGGTTTCGTGCGGATGGAAGAGGGCGTCGGGACGCCGCCGCAGGCGCTGTTCGACGCGATGGACGCGCACATCGGCGAGCGGGCCGCGAAGGGCGTGTTCCTCGACGGCGGTGGGCTGTACGGCACCGAGGACGCCGTGAACTTCGTCGTCCGCAACGGCGAGGTCACCCGGGTGGACGGGCCGTACGCCGAGGCCAAGGAGGTCGTGGGCGGCTGGGCCATCATGCAGTACGACTCGGTCGAGGAGGCCGTGGCTGATCAGCGGGAGTTCGCCGAGCTGCACGCGAAGTACTGGCCCGAGGTCACCGTGATCTCCACCATGCGCCAGATCTCCACCGGCCCGGAGGAGCCCGGCGCCTGAGAGGCGCTCACTACGCTGGCATCGTGCCGGCGCAGTCCCGTTCGGATGACCCGACCGTGGTCATCACCGCCGCGTGGCGGGCCGACTCGGCCCGCCTCGTCGGCGCCCTCACGCGGATGACCCGCGACGTCGGACTCGCCGAGGACCTGGCGCAGGACGCGCTCGTGGCCGCGCTCGAGCAGTGGCCGTCAGCCGGGCGTGCCGGAGAACCCGGCCGGGTGGCTGATGACCATCGCCAAGCGGCGAGCCGTCGACCACTTCCGGCGCGCCAACGTCCTTCATCGCAAGTTCGCGGAGCTCGAGCACGCCCGTGGTCGGGAGGAGGCTGACATGCCCGACCTCGACGCCCAGGTCGACCACATCGCGGACGACGTCCTCCGACTCATCTTCCTGTCCTGCCATCCCTCCCTGTCCGCCGACTCGCGAGCCGCGCTGACGCTGCGCCTGGTCGGGGGGCTCACCACCGCCGAGATCGCCCGTGGGTTCCTGGCCACGGAAGCCGCGATGGGTCAGCGCATCTCGCGGGCCAAGCGGACGCTGTCCGAGGCGCACGCCGAGTTCGAGCTGCCCACCGGCCGGGAGCGGACGCGGCGCCTCGACGACGTCATGGCCGTGATCTACCTGATCTTCAACGAGGGATACGCCGCCACCGCCGGCGAGGACTGGATGCGCCCGGACCTGGCGAACGAGGCGATCCGGCTGGCTCGGATGCTGGCCGCCCTCGCTCCCGACGAGCCGGAGGTGCTCGGGCTGCAAGCGCTGCTGGAGCTGCAGGGCTCGCGGATGGCCGCCCGGCTCGACGAGGACGGCGCGCCGGTCCTGCTCGAGGCGCAGGACCGTCAGCGCTGGGACCAGTTGCTGATCAAGCGCGGCCTGGCCGCCCTCCGGCACGCCGAGCTGCTGGCCGCGCGCGGCAAGCCGGTCGGAAAGTACTTCCTGCAGGCCTCGATCGCCGCGCAGCACGCCCGAGCGAAGCGGGCCGATGAGACGGACTGGCACCGGATCGCGGCCCTGTACGACGTCCTGGCGGGTGCGGCCCCAGGCCCCGTGGTCGAGGTGAACCGGGCGGTTGCGCACGGGCGGGCGTTCGGCCCCGACGCGGGTCTGGCTGTGCTGGCGGGACTGGAGGTGGGCGCGCTGGGCGACTCGCCACTCGTGCCGAGCGTGCGTGGAGATCTGCTCGAGCGGGCCGGATGCTTCCGCGAGGCCGCCGAGGCGTTCACCACCGCGG
Organism: uncultured Actinomycetota bacterium; assembly: GCA_963743975.1. Classification (GTDB taxonomy): domain Bacteria; phylum Actinomycetota; class Actinomycetes; order Actinomycetales; family CAVURS01; genus CAVURS01. The sequence continues at coordinate 23,402 of CAVURS010000003.1, read as the reverse complement.
CCGCGCTCACCCGGAACGACGGCGAGCGGGTCGTGCTTCGCGGTCGGGCCGACCTGAACCGCACTCGAGCCCTCTGACGCCGTCCGTGGCGGCAGCCGCCAGAAATAGTTCTCCGTGAGGTGATCCATCTCGGTTCCTGGTTGCGACAGTGTGGGCGTGAGGGGATACGACGTCGCCGACGCTGAGCTGCTCGAGCAGCTGGCGGCCGGCGACGAGGCGGCGCTGCAGGCGCTGTTCGACCGACACGCAGCCTGGCTGCAACTGCGCCTGCGGCGTCGCACCTCCGACCCGGACCTGGTGGCCGAGGTTCTCCAAGACACGTTCGTCGCCGTCTGGCGCTCCGCCCGTGCCTTTCGCGGGGACGGCGACGTGGCGGCCTGGATCTGGGGCATCGCCATTCGGCGGCTGGTGTCACGACTGCGCGCGCCCCGGCATCCGGTGCCCCTTGCGGAGGATGTCGTGTCTGCGGCCTCGCCCGTCGTGGCGAGCGTGGAGGACGAGCTGCTGCTGGCGGTCGAGTACGGCGACGTGGGCGCGGCGCTGCAGAGCCTGTCTCCCGAGCTGCGGACCCTGGTCCAGGCCACGGTGATCGACGGGCTGACGACCAGGGAGGCCGCGCGACTGCTGGGGCTCCCGCAGGGGACCGTGAAGAGCCGGATGCGGGCCGCGCGCCGGCAGCTGCGTGAATCACTGACGTCCACGCAGGCGATCGCGAGGGGGGCACGGCGATGAGCAGCTCGACCTGGCACGCGGGGGCTGAGCTCCTTCGGCGTTATGAGGAGGGATCTTTGGACCAGGTGGCCCAGAGCGCGGTCGAGGCTCACGTCGACCGATGCGCGCAGTGCCGGCAGGACGCTGTCGGGTTGGTGCCGGCCACGACACTGGCACCGGTGTGGAACGCCGTGGTGCAGGAGGTGCGCAGGCCGCCGCTGCCGGCTCCGCTGCGGATGCTGCGCACCGTGGGTGTGCGCGAGACCGACCTCGTGGTGCTCCGGCGCTCCGGCGGCCTGCTGCTGGCTCTGGCCATCGCCACCGGCGCTGTGCTGTTCTACGTCATCGCCGTGGACGACCTGCCCGCAGGATGGCGGGCCTGCCTGTTCTTGCTGCTCGCTCCGCTGCTGCCGGTCACGCTGGTCGCGGGCGCGTACGACGGCGCCGACGCGCTGCGGGAGCTGACCGACCCCACGCCGTTCAGCAAGCTGCGAGTGGCCCTGCTGCGCACCGTGCTCGCCGTGGGCGGCGCAGTCCCCCTCCTGACGCTGATGTCGTTGATCCCTCAGGTCGACGTGTCGTTGGCGGCCTGGGCGCTGCCGGCATTGGCCCTGTCGCTGGTTCTCCTGGCCCTCCTGTGCTGGTACTCCGCGACGACGTCGCTCAGCCTGGTTGCCGGGACGTGGTCGGGCATCGTCGTTCTGCTGCGCCTCACGGACAACGTGCAGCGGACCGGGACTGTCACCGCCGAGCTGCTGTCGCTGCTCGTCGGCTCTGTGGCGCTCGTCGCGCTCGCCCGGCAGCTCGTGGCCGGGAGAACCGGGAGCCGGACATGAGCACGGCCGCGCCGGTCGCGGTGATGCGCGACGTCTCGAAGAGCTACGGCCGCAGGGTGGCGCTCGCCCCGACCGACCTCGACCTCGCTGTCGGCGTGATCGGCGTGCTCGGACCCAACGGCGCCGGAAAGACGACGCTGCTGCGGCTTCTCGCGACCGCGCTCACCCCGACGACGGGCACGATCAGCGTTGCCGGCCATGACGCCACCGGAAGTCTGGCCGAGCGCACCCAGGCGCGTCGGCGGCTGGGCTACCTGCCCCAGGAGGTGGCCTTCCCGCGGCGGATGACCGCCTTCGCCTTCCTGGACTACGTGGCGGTCCTGAAGGAGTGGAGCCGCACCGGCCCGCGCCATGCGGAGGTGCGCCGCGTGCTGCAGCTGGTCGACCTCGCCGACCGCTCGCAGACCAAGGTGCACGCCCTGTCCGGAGGGCAACGGCGGCGGCTGGCCATCGCGCAGGCGCTGATGGGAGATCCGGCGCTGGTCGTGCTCGACGAGCCGACGACCGGCCTGGACCCCGAGCAGCGCGCCTCGTTGCGCGGTCTGCTCTCCGAGCAGGCGCGGTACGGCGCCGTGCTCCTGGCCACCCACCAGACCGAGGACGTCGCGGCCCTGTGCGACCGGGTCATCGTCCTGGCCGACGGCCGGGTGTGCTTCGACGGCACGGTGGTGGACCTGGTGGCGACCGCCTCCGGCCAGGTTGCGGTCGGTCCCGAGCCCAGTCAAGGAGCCCTGTCCAGCTGGCGGACGGGGACCGGAGAGGTGCGTTCGGTCGGCGGCGTGCCTCATCCCCTCTCCCGGCAGGTCGAGCCAGCGGTGGAGGACGCGTATCTCCTCATGCGCGCCATCAACCGTCCACGACAAGGAGTCAGCTGAATGAGTACAGACAGCCCGGCATCGATCGCAGCCGTGCCGAGGGCGGCCCGCTCGCCGCTCACCGCCCTGGCCTGGCATGAGGTCAAGCGGTATGCCCGTCATCCGCTGTTCCTGGCCGGCGCGGTGCTGACGGCCGCCGTGTGCGCCGTCACCGGACCCGACCCGTCGACGTCCTCGCTGGAGGACATGATCGTCCCCGCCGCCGGGCTCGGACTGTTCGGCCTTCTGGTCATGATCTCCCTCGTCCGGTCCTCGGACAGGGCATCGGCCGCCTCGGGTGGTGCGACCTCCGAGCGCGACCGGACCCTGGCGCTCGCTGCGGCGACGGTCGTGCCCTTCGCGGCCGGACTGCTCTTCCTGGCCTGGGCCGTCTGGGCGTACCGGTCGCACCCGCCAGTAGCCGCCGCGGTCCCCTTCGGCGGTGTGGGCGACGGCTGGGTCTACGCCATGCTGTTCGACCTCAGCGTCCTTGCCGCGGTCGGCGGCCCGCTGCTGGGACTGGTGCTGGCCCGTTGGGTCGACTTCCGCGGGGTCGGGGTGACGGCCGTCGTGGCACTGGTGCTGGTGACCATCGTCTTCCAGGGAATCGTCACCCCGCTGCGGCAGGTCCGGGTCTTCCTGCCGTGGACGCCCTTCGGAGGCCCCTACGGCATCAAGGGCGACCCCAACCGCTCCCTCATCCTGACCGGATCGCCCCAGTGGTACGGCGTGTACCTCGTTGCCATGTGCACCCTCGGGCTCGTGGTCGCTCTGCTGCACGACCGAGAGCAGAACCGTCGCCCGCTGATCCGAGGCCTCGTCGTACTGATCGCGGTCACGCTCGTCCTGGGCGTCCTGGCGATGACCATGGGCGTCCAGCACACGATGATCAACCCGCTGCCGGGCCGACCCTGATGCTCCGCCACGCGGCGCGTGCCACCCCGTGGCTCGCGCTGGGGGTCGCAGCAGCGCTCACCACGCTCCTGCTGCGCGTCCTGCAGGCCGACCCGTACGTGTTCTGGCCACTGCAAGGCATCGCGGTCGGCTTCGTCGGCGCGGCGTCGGCCTGGGCGTTCGACGAGCCGAGCGCCAGCATCGTCGACACTCTCCCGCGCGGTCTTCGCTGGCGCACCACAGCCCGTGGACTGGTCGTGCTCGCGGTTGCCGGCTGGTGGCTCATGTCCGTGTGGTGGGTGCGCTCGGCCCTGTTCGGGCACGCCGCCGACGTCGCGACGCAGGGGTTCGCGGCCATGCTCGGGGTCACCTCGGTCGTCACCTGGCTGCGCCGTCGGCACGTGCCGAGCCCGGCCAACCGGGTCTCGGCCGCGGTGGTCGCCACGGCCGTCCTGCTCGCTCTCGCCCGGCCGGTCCCCGGCCGGCTGCCGCTGCTGCCGTACACCGCCGCCGGTCCCTGGACGGCGAGCAACCGATGGTGGACCACCATCGCGCTGATCTCCGTGCTGTCGCTCGCGGTGGCGGTGGCGGAGCCGAGGCTCCGCGGGCGACGGCGGGCCCGATGGCACCATGCCCCGGCCGGGAGTGCCACGACCGCTTCGTGACCGCCCTCAAGGCGCCGGTCGATTCGGCCGATGGGGTGAACGACGGTTCCAGCGGGCAGCACTCCACGTTCGGTGGGGACCGGCCGCTTTGACCTCGACCGGAAGCCGATATGGGACCTTCGTCCTCGCGCACGGGTGCCGCCGTGGCTTTGGCCTGCCTGTTCTTCGCGGTCGCGTGCACCGGTATCGGTGCCGTGGCCGTCCATGGGGTGGGTGCGGCGACGGCGGCAGGAAACCGCCTGTCGACCGATGAGCTGGCCACGGCGACGGTCACGGCCGAGGTCGGACATGCGGTGGACGCGGTGTATGCGACCGGGCAGGTCCTCGCCCTGACGGCCGACCCGGGCCGCCGCTCGACATTGGCCACCGAGCTGTATGACGAGCAGATTCCGGCTGTCGAGACCGGGCTGGCGCAGCTGCAGCGCATCCACGGGGATGACGGGGCCGCCGAGCAGGCCGGGCTGAGGCAGCTCAGCAGCCAATGGGCCGCCTTGCGCCATCTGCTCAACCCCGGGGCCGGCACGACCCTGACCGGACCCGGCGTGAGCGGTGGTGCGAGCGCCCAACGGATCGAGGCGGCGTACACCCCGCTCAGCCAGCACATCGGGCGTCTGGTGGCACAGGAGCAGCACGACGCAGACCAGCAGCAGCAGACGGCCGCCGCGGACAGCCACAGGACGATCTGGGGCATCATCGCGGCCGTCGGGGTCTCGCTGCTGGTCACGGCCGGGCTGGGGGTGCTCGGCGGTCGGCGGCTGCGACGGGCCATGGAACCCGCGCTGGACCAGGTCGAGTTCGCGGACACCCTGCAGCTCGCGGGTGATGAGGGCGAGGCGCATCACCTCTTGCAACGCCATCTGCAGCGCCTGGTCGACGGAGCCGGCGTCACCATCTTGAACCGCAACAACAGCGCCGACCGCCTGGAGGCGGTGACCTCGCTGCCCGCCGGCTCCTGCCTTCAGGAGAGCCTGGCTCAGGCCGAGCCGCGCTCGTGCCTGGCCGTCCGGTCGGCTCGGGTGCACGACGAGGACGACCAGCGAAAGGCGTTGCTCGGTTGCCCGGTGTGCTCGGGCTGCCCGGGCAGGTCGACGTGCACACCGCTGACCGTGGGCGGTGAGGTGATCGGCTCGGTCCTGGTCAACCGAGCGCTGCCCTACCGGCCCATCGAGCGTCAGCAGATCCGGGACTCCGTCGCTCAAGCGGCCCCGGTGCTGGCCAACCTGCGGAGCCTGTCCATCGCCGAGCTCCGCGCCGCCACCGACTCCCTGACCGGCCTGCCCAACAAGCGAGCCGTCGGCGACACCCTCAAACGCATGCTCGCCCAGGCCTCGCGCACGCTCAGTCCGCTGACCCTGTTGACCCTGGATCTCGACCACTTCAAGGACATCAACGACCGGTACGGCCACCCGGTCGGCGACCAGGCGCTGGCCAACGTCGGGGCCGCGCTACGGTCGGCGATCCGTGACAGCGACTTCGCCGGCCGCCAGGGCGGCGAGGAGTTCGTCGTGATGCTTCCGGGAACGGGCATCGACGGTGCGCTTCTGACGGCCGAGAAGATCCGCGCAGCCATCGCCGAGATCAGTCTTCCCGGCGTCGACCTGAGCCTCACGGCGAGCGTCGGCCTGGCCGCCTACCCCGAGCACGCGCTGAGCAGCGAACGACTCGAGCGGCTGGCCGACGCCGCGCTCTACATCGCCAAGCGCTCAGGCCGCGACCGCGTCGAAGTCGCGGAACCGACGACCGATCCAGTGACGACCGCAGCGGCCTCCGCCGATGTGTCCACGGGACAGGTCAGTGTCCGGCCCACCGCGTCCTGACGCAGTCGGTCACTCGCTGCGGCCGTCCCGCTCCGCCTCGAGCTCGGTGTTCCGCGCTTCGAGGTCCAGCACCATCGCGATCCCGGCGAGGTTCAGGCCGGCGTCGAGCAGGTCGCCGATCCGGCGGAGGCGGTCCAGGTCGTCGGCGCTGTAGCGGCGGGTCCCGCCCTCGGTGCGGGACGGCTCGAGCAGGCCGCGGGCCTCGTACAGCCGCAGCGTCTGCGGACCCATGCCGACGAGCTCGGCCGCGACCGAGATGCCGTACACGCCACGCTCGCTGTCCGGCCAGGGTCCGGCCACGGGTCCCACCGCCTCTCCGGCGACGAACGTCGATCACAGGTCTTGCCCCAGGGTGCCACACGTGCTACAACAAATCTATGTCAGCCACCACAGATCAACCGATGGTCTGTGGGTGAACAGGAGCATCGAGAAGAACAGGAGCAATGGAGGTGGACACGATGCTGCTGCGTACCGACCCGTTCCGTGAGTTCGACCGACTGACCCAGCAGATGTTCGGGAGCAACGGGACCCTGGCGCGGCCCTCGGTGATGCCGATGGACGCGTGGCGCGACGGTGACACGTTCCAGGTCGAGTTCGACCTGCCGGGCGTGGATCCGGGCTCGATCGACCTGGACGTCGAGCGGAACGTCGTCACGGTCCGGGCCGAACGGCCCACCCGGGCCAGCGATGCGGAGCTGATCGCCGCCGAGCGCCCGCGCGGGGTGTTCAGCCGGCAGCTGGTCCTCGGCGACAACCTCGACACCGAGCACATCGCCGCCAGCTACGACGCCGGCGTGCTGACGCTGAGCATCCCGGTCGCCGAACGGGCCAAGCCCCGGAAGATCTCCGTCAGCACCAAGGGCGAGGATCGACAGGCCATCCACGCCTGAGCGGCGGTGGCGCCGACGACGACACCGTCTGTCGAGCCGCCTGTCGCGCTCACGCCCCCGTGGCACATCCACGAGGTCCCCGGTCGCTGCGGCCGGGGACCTCGGCCATGGGTCCGACACCGAGACGGGGCACGCCATGCGCCCGTCCCAGCAGTGGCCTCTTCTCGCCATGCCGATGTGCGGGCGGTGGAGAGCAGCCCGAGACTGTGGTCGTGGTGGTGATGGCGCAGCTCGGGTCCGCCTTCGACGTCCGCGGGGTGCTCGTCGGATCTCGCGGTTCATCTTCTGCACCCACGACCTGCGCCGGCTCAGGGACCGTCGGCTGTCCCTGCAAGTATCGATCGCATGCTGACGGAGCGTCGTATCCCGACCCGATCACCCGAGTGGCGCGAGCTGTCTGAGCGAGTCCAAGGCGCAATGGAGCTGACCTCGCGACTCAACGCCCTGCCGTTCAGCGACGTCGACTCACGCAGATCCCTGCTCGGCGAACTGTTCCGCGACCCGGACCCCGAGCGGTTCTTCGTTCATCCGCCGTTCTACTGCACCTCCGGCATCGGGACCCGACTCGGCACACGAGCATCAGTCGGTCAAGCCTGCTCCTTCCTCGACCTGGGCGGCATCACCATCGGTGAGCGAACGATGATCTCTCCGAAGGTGACGCTGATCACCGAGGGCCACCCCATCGAGCCTGTTGATCGGTACTCGTTCATCACGGTCGCACCGATCGTCATAGAGGACCGAGTTTGGGTTGGAGCGGCAGCGACCATCCTGCCGGGTGTGACCATCGGCCATGACTCGGTGATCGGCGCTGGCGCGGTGATAGCCAAGGACGTCCCGCCCCTCACGGTGGTGACTGGCCCTGGTTACGTCGTCCGAAGGCAACTGGAGCCCGCTGGGCAGCCACCGAGCTGACCTCATTGGTCTGCTCCACATCCGCTCGTGCCGAGATCCGGCGCGGAGCCCCCGCCTATCAAGCGCGGACCTCGCACCCGCCGACTACATCGGCCACCGCGAGTCGAGCACCGACTGATCCTGAGTCACCGAGCACCCCCGCTCGCGCGACCCGACACCCCGGGGCGCGACTAACACCCCTGGCGGGAGGGTGGGCCTTAGCGTGCGGGGTGGCCGATCAGGAGACCGATAGATCAGGAGGACGCACCGGTGACCGCTCACGTGGTGGACAAGAACGTGGAGGGGCGCGACGCCCGGCAGTACCACATCGGCATCGCGCCGGGTGAGGTGAGCACGGTCGCGTTGCTGCCGGGTGACCCGTTCCGGGTGCCGCTCATCGCTGAGTTCCTCTCCGACGTGCGGGACGTCGCCCACCACCGCGAGCACCGGACCATGACCGGGCTCTACCGGGGCAAGCGGATCACGGCCACCTCCACCGGCATGGGCTGCCCGTCCACCGCGATCGCGGTCGAGGAGCTCGCCCGGGTAGGCGTCACCTCGTTCATCCGGGTCGGCAGCACGGCGGCCCTGCAGCCCGGCATCGAGCCCGGTGACCTGCTCGTCAGCCACGGCTCGTTGCGCAACGACGGCACCACCGCGGCGTACGCGCACCCTGGCTACCCGGCCGTGCCGGACCTCGCGGTGGCGACGTCACTGACCCGGAACGCGGAGCGGATGGCCGAGGGCGCTGAATTCGCGGTCCACTCGGGCCTGAACGCGACCGACGACGCGTTCTACGCCGAGACCCCGGAGTGGATCAGCGAGCTGAGCCGCCTGGGCATCCTCAACGTCGAGATGGAGTCCTCGGCGCTGTTCATCGTCGCGCGGCTGCGGGGGCTGCGGGCCGGCATGATCTGCGCCTGCTCCAGCAACCTCGTTGCCGGTGAGAGCCTGTACGGCGAGAAGAACACCCGGCTCAAGGACGGCTGGATGCGCAGCATCGAGGTCGCCCTGGAAACGGCCGTCGAGCTCGACCTCTGAGGTGAATGCGCCGGAGTCGTCGCTCAGGCCGCGCCTACCCCTGCATGTTCAGGGACAGGGCTGCGACCCGCTCAAGCTCGGCCGCGCCGAGCAGCTCGCCCTCAACCGGCCCGAACGAACGCAGGGCGTCCTCGTGCACTCGGGTGACGACGTCGCCAGAGGCGAACGGCGTGCCGAACCGATGGGCCAGAGCCTGAACGGCCTGCAGCTCCTCCACGCAGCCCGACAAGCCGAAAGAGGTCAGATAGTCACCAGCCAGCAGAGCCGGGAGAGCCTGCTCAACGAAGCTGCCCGCCACGGCACTGTCCCGCATCGCGGCATGCATCCGGTCGAGGTCCAACCCGGCCGCCCGCCCGACAAGCAATGTCTCCGCGGTGCTGACCACCTGGGAGAACCACATGGCGTTGACCAGCAACTTGGCCAGGTAGCCATGACCTGGTCCACCTAGGTGGTGGATTCGGTCTGGTCCGGCCAGCGTGACCAGCAGGTCACGATGGCGACGCAGGAGCGACTCGTCGCCTCCAATGAAGAGCAACAACGATCCGCGACCGGCGTCCTCGGGGCCACCTCCCACCGGCGCCTCCAACACCTCGACGCCGCGCTCAGCGGCCATCTGGCGCAGTGACTCACCCGTCTGCGGGGTGTTGCTGCCCATGTCGATCCAGGTCGTCCCCGCCGGGAGAAACGGCAATGCCGCAGCCGCGGCCGCCACCGTCGCCTCCCCCGCCGGCAACATCGAGAGGACCGCACGAGGGGCCGGGTCAGACAGGCTGACCCGCTGGACGGCACGCACACCCGCCTTGCGGGCTCGCCGCACCGCTGACCCGTCCACGTCGACCGCTACCACGTCGTGGGCCGCCGCTAGACGCCGGCACATCGGCCAACCCATCCGGCCCAGGCCGATGAACCACAACCCCTGTGTCTCTGTCACCTGTTCAGGCATGCGTTCGTCCACCACATGCACACGCTACGTGTCGACCCAACGCCGGCTACCCAAGGGCGTCTACAAGATGTTGGTCGACCTGGAGAGCCACCGAACATCCTCCAGCACCTGCGTTCGGGTCGGACCAGTCGACGAGGAGCTGAGCAATCAGTCGCAGACCCAGGTCACCTACGGCCTCGTCAGCATTGACCAGGCGAAACGACCCCACGGCGCCTAACAACCCCACGGGACCTCATCTGCCGCGGAGCGGTCTGGCGGACAGGCCGGGTCTACTTCCCAGCACTTCTCCCACCCTTCGGTGAGACCGGACGCTGTCTCTTACCTGCCGGGGCGACCAGGCCACCATGGTCCCACGCGCGAACGCTCGGATCCACCGCGATCCGGGCGCTCAGACTGATGCGGAATGACACGCGACCAGCAACCTGCGACCGTCCATGTGTGACTGACTCGAGCGACGCACCCCTAGAACTGATCGCGGCGAACCAGCCGTACGAGGGCGTGATCTCAGCTCGTCGGCAGGGCGAGCCGGGTTTCTCCCACGTTCAGGGCGTAGCCGACGCGATCATGGCTTCGCTGGAGCGAGGCGTTGACCTTGTGGTGCCTTCGGCTCTGTTCGCGGAGATCCGGGACGACTTCCCACCTGAGCTGCCGCCCTACATCAAGGTCCGGTGAGAGGTGCAGTGCGACCACCCGCACATGTCGTGACCAAGACGCATGTAGTCCTACTTACGTCGTCGGCGCCTGAAGTAGGCGAGCACGCCCGCGAAGAGGACGGCCGCGAGCAGGAAGAAGATCACGAAGCCGACGACGCCCGCCATGCGAGGACGGTAGGGGCATCCAGCCCTCTACGCTCCTCGTGCTGTGGCCGGGGCGGGATGGACTCCACCCTCCTCGGTCGCGCGGGGTGTCGTCAGCTCAGGCGGCGTGGAATGCCCGGCCTGCGATGAGTGCCTCGTCGAGTGCCAGCTTGTGCATCTCGGCCGCGGCATCGGTGAACTCGTCAAGCGCGGGGTTGACCCCGACGAGGGTGAACTCCCGCTCGACGACTGTGAGGTCGGCACCCCAGACGTCGGCCAGGATGCGGCGCAGGTATGCCGTCGAGTGGTCCCAGCCCTCGCGGGGGGTGCCTGCGCCGTAGGCCCCGCCGCGCACGGTGGCGAGCACCACCGGTTTGCCGGCCATGAGCCGCGTGTTGGGGTCGGTCGACAGAGATGATGAGGTCGATCCACGTCTTGATGTGCTGCGAGACGCCGAAGTTGTAGAGCGGCACGGCGAGCAGGATCGCGTCGGCCGAGGCCACTTCGTCGGCGAGAGTGGTTGCCAGCTCCCGAGCGGCACGTTGCTGATCGGTCCAGGTGGACTCGGGCGAGAACGCGGCCGAGACCGACAGTCCCCAGGCGTCGGCCGGCAGGACCTCCACGCCGATGTGGCGCCGGACCACGGCGTCGCCGGGGTGGCTGTCCAGCCACTCGTTCTCGACGATGTCGGCGATTTCGCGGCTGGCTGAGCCATCGACGCGGATGCTTGCGTCGAGCCGGAACAGAGTCATTGCATTGCCTCTCGTTGACTTCACGTGTGAACTCAACCTAACAGGTCTTGACTTCATATGTAAAGTGAACCGGGCGACGATGACGGGAGGCAGGTGTGACACAGCCCACGGGTGATGTGGCGGACGTGCGGTGGCTGAGCTCGGAGGAGCAGGAGGCGTGGCGAGCGGTCGCGATGTTGATGCTTGCCTTGCCTTCGCGGCTCGATGCTCAGCTCGAAAGCGACTCCGGGCTGACGGTCTTTGAGTACATCGTGCTGAGCTTCCTGTCGATGTCGCCGGAGGACACCACACGGATGAGTGAGCTCGCCCGGGTGTCGAGCAGTTCGCTGTCACGTCTGTCGAACGTGGTCAAGCGGATGGAGGGCCGGGGGTGGCTCACCCGATTCCCGGATCCGGAGGACGGCCGTTTCACCCTGGCCCGGTTGACGGCCCAGGGTCGCCGCATCGTTGAGGCGGCCGCGCCCGGCCATGTGGCAGCCGTCCGCAGGCTCGTCATAGATCCGTTGACAACCGGGCAGGTGCGCGCCCTGGCCGAGGTGGGCCGCAGGCTACGACCCGGCTTCGATCTGGAACCCGCGTAGTCAGGATCGCTGCAGCCGATCGACGACGCGACCCGCGAATTCGAGTGTCTCGTCAAGGGTGCTGAAGGTCGCGAACGCGTCGAAGAACGCCTCGTCGACACCGGCATCGTCGTAGCGGCGGAACGTGTCCGCGAGCGATGCAGCGGACGTGCCCGGTGAAACGTTGATCCGCATGGCCGTCTTCAGCGCGGCGGGATCGCGACCGGCGTCCTGCGCCGCTCGCCGAGCGACCGACCACAACCGGTCGGCGTGCTCGTCAGGGCCGTCGAGACCACCCGCGGGCGGCAGCCCCTCGGCACCGAGCCAGCCCACACCGAACCGGCCGAGCCGGCGCATCGCGGCCTCGCTACCGCCGCCGATCCAGATAGGCGGCCCACCGGACTGGATCGGCCGCAGGTCGGCGTGGACCGGCGGCACGCGGAAGAACTCACTGTTCCAGGACACGGGATTGGTCGTCCACCACGCCTGCAGGAACGCCAGTACGTCGTCGAGCATTCTCCCGCGCGAGTGCCAGTCCGCGGTGCGGGTGACGTCGTACTCCTGCTTCATCCACCCGAGACCCACCCCCACGCCGAGGCGGCCTTCGCTGAGGATGTCGAGCGTCGTCAGCTGCCGGGCCAGATGAGCCGGCTCGTAGTAGAAGGTGCTCAGGGTGCTGGCATTGAGTCGGATGCGACTCGTCGCCGTCGCGGCCACGGTCCACAGCAGTACCGGATCGAGCGAGCGGCCCATCTGGGGACCGTGGTTCAGGTAGCCACTGCCGATGTCGAGCGGCGTGATGAGCCGATCGCCGACCCAGAGCGTGTCGTAGCCGAGCTCCTCGACGCCCCGGCAGAACGCTGTCAGTCCTGGTGCGCCGTTCACGGCGGGTCCAACGATGGGAATGGCAACACCGATCTTCACCTCAAGAGCTCCTCGATCGCGTGGAGCGCGGGCGGGTTTGCGGCACCGCCGGAGCGCCGGCGGCGGTGATCATGTACGGCGAGTCGACGATGCCGATGAGGTTCATGACGTGGCCCTTCGTCGCCTGCATCGTCAGTGGATCTCGGCGCCCAGGGCGACGTCGAAGCCGGCGCCGTTGCGGGCGATTCCCATGAGGAGGATGCCGGCCCATTCGAGGACGTAGGTCATCTCGAGACCGCCGACGTCGAGGGGTCGCATACCCAAGCTCTGCAGGAACTCCGCGAAAGGTGCCTTCGCCTCCGGGCTGTCGCCGGCGAAGAAGACGTCGAGCGGCTCGTCCTTGGCAATGATGTGGCGAAAGATCGTATTGAAGGCCTTGATGACGTGTGCGTTCTGAGGGGCGGCGGCAGCGATCTGCTGGGAGATCGAGTTGCCCTCCGTCGTTGCGAGTCCGCTGGCTTCGGCGTTGAACGGGTTGGTGATGTCGACGAGAGTCTTGCCGGCGAGCGCGTCGCCGAAGTGGGTGACCGCGTCGACCGCTCCCTGGTAGAGGACCGCCACGAAGACGATGTCTCCTGCTGGCCGGGCGCCGAACGTGCCGACGGTCGCGCCGTGGCCGATCTGGTCGGCGGCGGCCTGAGCCTTCGCGGTCTCGCGGCCCATGATCTCGACGGTATGGCCGTGCTGCGCTGCCCGGGTGCCGATGGCGGTGGCCATGTTGCCGGTGCCGATGATGCTGATGGTGCTCATGACGGGTGCTCCTCTGTTGTGGATGGTTCAGTTGGTGAAGGCTTGGCACTTGAGTTCGAGGTTGTTTCCGGCTGGGTCGCGAATGAACACGGCGTAGTAGTCGGGGCCGTACTCCGGCCAGAGCCGGGGCTCGTGCAGGATCTCGGCGCCGGTCGCGGTGGCGAACTCGTATCCGCTTCGGACGATCGCCTCGTCCTCGACCGTGAGGGCGAGGTGGGTCTGGCGACCACCGGGATCGGTCGCCTGGGAGAAGAACAGCTGGGTCGGCTGGCCGGGTAGGGCATACCCGATCAGATTCGCCATATCGAAGGTTCGCCTACCCCCAGCGAGGTCGACGATCTGGTCGTACCAGGCGCCGACGGTGCTGAGGTCGTCGACTTGCAGAACGACATGGTCGAGCAGTGTCATCAGAGCCTCCGGTGGATGGAAGTCGTTTAAGGGAAACGCGTTTGACGACCACGCGGGTGGCTTGGCGGACCGGGTGGGCCTCGGCACGACCACTCAGCTGCGGGTCAGAACAGTCCGCTGATCTCGTCGAGGGGCTCGGGCTGACCGGCCGCCTGGTGGAGCCATGTGCCGCCGCGGATCAGCGCACCACAGACCACAGCGCCCGCCCAGAACAAGCCCGCGGCCCACCAGTAGCCAACACCGAACCCATGCACGGTGGCGCTGACGACGGCGGTGCTGCCGTGGTCGGTCAGGTAGTGGCTGGTGGCGGTGGCGACGAAGGTGCTGATGACAGCGACGCCGAGTGCGGCCCCGAGCTGCTGCGACACGTTGTTGACCGCGCCGGCGGTGCCGGCGTCGCGCGGGTCGACACCCTGTTGCCCGGCTGCGACGGCCGAGACGATCGCCGACCCGATACCGGCACCGACCAAGATCAGCCCGGGCAGCACCCACGCTGCATAGGAGCTGACTGCGTCGGCCTGGGTCAACAGTGCCGCCCCGGCGCCGCTGACGAGCAAACCGGCGACAGTGATGACCCGCATCGTCAGGCGGGCCACCAAGAGGTTCTGGGTCAGCGTCGCGACCACGACGACCGTCAGCATCATCGGCAGGAACGCGATACCGGTCTTGATCGGCGAGTAATGGAGCACGTCCTGGAAGTAGTAGGTCAGGAACAGGAACAGCGCGAACACCCCACCCTGCCCCAGCGCCAGCGTCAGGTAGGCAGCTCCGCGGTTACGGTCGGCGACCACGTGCAGCGGGATGAGCGGGTGGCGTTCGACCTTCTGGAGCGCGACGAAGCCGACCAGCAGAACAGCACCGGCAAGGAGGGGGATCAGGGTCAAGGCTGAGCTCCAGCTGTCGGTCTGGGCCTTGGCCGACCCGAACACCACCCCGAAGATCGCGGCCGCGCCGAGGATCGTGCTCGGTACCGAAAGCCGGGGCTTGTTGGGCTCGGTGGAGTTGTGCAGGAGCGTGACGCCGCCGATGACGCCCACGATCGCGAACGCGATGTTGACGTACATGCACCAGCGCCAGCTCACGTAGTCGGTCAGCAAGCCACCGAGCATCAGGCCGACTGCTGCGGAGCTCCCGGCCACTGCGCCGAAGATCCCGAACGCCTTGTTCAGCTCCTTCATGTCGGTGAAGATCACCGTGATCAGCGACAGCGCCGCCGGCGCCAGCACCGCGGCGAACCCGCCCTGGACAGCCCGGGCGGCGACCAGTGTGGCGATGTTCGGCGCGGCGCCGCCGACCGCGGAGGCCACCGCGAACCCTGCCAATCCCACGATGAACATCGTCTTGCGCCCGTACGCATCGGCCAGCCGGCCGCCGAGCGGGAGCAAGCTACCGAAGGCCAGTAGGTAGGCGGTGACGACCCACGGCCGAGCGGCGTCGGAGAAGCCGAGGTCGGCCTGCGCCGACGGCAGCGCAACGTTCACCACGGTCGCGTCGAGCAGGACCATGATCTGGGCGATCAGGATGACGCCCAGAGCCAGCCACCGTCGCTCGACGTGGGGATGGGGCGGACTCGTCGTTCGGGAGTCGACGGCCTCCATCGTTGCTGAAGCACCCCTGCCCCGGGTGGACTCGTCACTGCTCATCTGCTGCGCTCCTCGTGCGGTCGAGTCGGAGCACCAACATGAGGTGCCCCTCCGGTTCATGTCTACCACAACCGGAGGCGCTCCTCATCCTATTCCGGAGGAGGGCCTCGATTTCGATTGACTAACCGGCGATCCGGCTCCTAAAACGGAGGCTGCCCTCGGCATAACTGGTAGACTGGAGGAGTGAGCAGGACAGAGGTTGAGCAGACGCAGCTGCGCCGACCGTTGCGTCGTGACGCCCGGGAGCATCGCGAGAAGCTCCTCTCGGCGGCGCAGCGCGAGTTCGCCGCACGCGGCGTGGACGCCTCATTGGAGAAGATCGCTCGCGATGCCGGCGTCGCCATCGGCACCTTGTATCGCCACTTCCCCACGCGCCTGGATCTGCTCATGGCCGCCTTCCAGCCCCGGCTCAAGGAGTTCCTCGACGGAGCCACGAAGGCCATGGAGATCGACGATCCGTGGGACGGGTTCGTCTCCTACCTCGAGAACCTGTTCGGCGTGCAGGCAGGAGACCGAGGGTTCAACGACTTCCTCTCCCGCCGCTTCACCGACAACGCCGAGACCGAGCGCATCCACGACCAGATGTGCCGACAAATCGGGGACGTGCTCACCCGAGCCCAAGATGCCGGCGCGGCCCGACCCGACATCACCCTGGCCGACGTCGTCAACCTCATCTGGTCCCTGGGACCGATCATCGGCGCTACCAGCACCACGGTGCCCAACGCCTGGCGGCGCAACCTCTACCTCATGCTCGACGCCTACCGCGCCGAGCGGGCTCACTCACTCCCCGAGCCGCCGATGACGGACCAGCAGCTCTACGACGCCATGGTTCATCTCAGCACGGAGAAGCAGGGCAGAGGGGGCACTGCTCCACCGGTACGGGTCCGCTCAACCCGGTCGCTCGGTTCTCAGTAGCAGACGAGTCGGGTCAACCCACGAAGTCGCCGCGCCGGCGACCATCGAGATACCTCAACGGGAACTGGATCGAGGTCGAGGGCCGGAAACAGGCAGTCCTCGGCACGCGGGCGGCATCAGGTCCGCTTGGGCGCGAGGTCGCTCAGGGCGTCGTCTGGATGGGGTGGCGTGTGAACCAGCGAAGCGAGGCCCGCCGCCACGAGACACGCCACCGATCCCACGACCAGGGCCGTCCGTGGCCCGTTGAGGGAGATGAGCCACCCGGTGAAAGCGCTGCCGACCGGGGTGGTGCCGATGTAGACGAACACCCAGAGCGCCATGACCCGACCGCGGTACGCGGGTGAGGAGTGCAGCTGCAGGGTCGTCGAGCACAGGGTAACGAAGCTGAACGCGGCGGCTCCCGTCAGCGCCAGGGCGACACAGGCGAGGGCCACGTCCGGCGCGAGCGCCGTCGCCGTCAGGCAGACGCCGAAAGCAAGAGCGGCCGCAACCAGATAGATGCGTCGAGGATGATGCACGAAGCCGACGCCCAGTGACCCGGCGATCGAGCCCAGGCTGAGCATCGTCGAGAGCAGCCCGTACGTGCCGCCGGAGCCGTGGAACGTCTGACGCGCGAACACGGGAAGAATTACCGCGAAGTTGAAGGCAAGCAGACCGACAAGCGCCATCATCGCCAGCGGCAGCCACAGCTGTTGACGGCCTGCAACGTATCGGATTCCAGCCCGCACCCCGCCGGCCCCAGCCCTCCTTGAGAGGGTCGTCTCAAGGGGCCGCACCAAGACCAGCGCGACGATCACCGCGAGGTACGAAACGGCGTTTACGGCGAAGCACGCGGTCGTGCCGAGGGTGACGATCAGAACTCCCGCCACCGCCGGGCCAACGACCCGGGCGCTGTTCATCACCACGCCATTGAGGCTGACCGCGCTGGCGAGATCCTCTGCCGGCACCAGCATGCCCACGAATGCCTGTCTGCCCGGTGAGTCCACGATCGAGACGAATCCGCCGGCGACGTTGATCGCGATCACCAGCCCCACCGAGGCCGAACCCATCGCTCCGGCAACCCACAGAGCCGCGGCCAGCAACCCGAAGACCGACTGGGTCACCATCAGAAGGCGGCGCAGGTCGACCCGATCGACCAGCGAACCCCCCCACGGCCCGAGTACCAATGACGGTACGCCCCCGGCTGCAAGAACGAGCCCGAGTGAGGCCGCCGAGCCGGTGAGTTGAAATACCAGCCAGCCGATCGCAGTCTGCTGCAGGAACGTCCCACTCGCCGAAGCGACCTGGCCGACGAAATAGATCCGGAACGGCCTCGATCGGAGCGCCCTGAACGTCCCCGACCGAAGCCGCGACGGCAGCGCGCCTGGCGCGGTGGGGGAAGTCGCGACGTAGGTCGGGGTCAGTCCAGGGGCCGCTTCGGGAACGACGCCCAGCCCATCACGGTCCATGGCGGCCCACCGAGTGCGACGGCACCGCGCAAGCGTACTCGCCGCTCGACTCAAGGAGGACTCGGCTGTAAGGGGCGGGAAGCCGACTACGTTGTAAGGCCCACCAGGCTCCAAGGCACTGCTGGGTCATGGAGATCCACGCCGGCAACCTCCTCGCAGCCACCACGCCATCTACAACAAGCAGAGCAGACCTGCTGAGCTACAAGGGTTTCCGCTGAACGAACGCGCTTCTGCGGGCTAATGTCGCCGCCGCGCTGGCCGTGAAGCGCCATGGTCCAGCCTCAGCTCCTGGGTCAGCGGAGCTTGACGCAGCCCTGGGCGCACTCACCGGGACGTCAGTCGATCGCTGACGGAAAGCGCAGGCCTAGCCACCGGTCAGTCGCGTGTTCCGCCGCGCCTGAACAAGCGGAGCTGGCGACATGTGTTGATGCCGGAGCCTTCTAGCCGCCGTCGAGTCCGCAGATGCTTGCCGTGTCCGTCACGATTGCATACCCCCACCGGGCGTTAGACCCGTTGGAAGTCGGGCAGGCTCCACGTCCCGTCGAAGGCGGGGGCGTCGGGTCCGTAGATGCGGAAGTAGACGAACCAGCCGGCACCGGGGATGGTCTTGATCCATCGGTCTGCGTCTGCGCCTGGGGGCGGTTGGGGCCCGAAGTGCAGGACCACCGGCTCGTCGGGTTTGGCGTCGGCGAGCTCGAACAGGGAGCGGAGGGCCGCCTTGTTCTGGTCGGTGCGGATCTCACTGCGGGTCGGCGCGTCGTAGACGGTGATCGACCAGAACAGCTTCGCCGGGACGGGTTGCGGGACCTGCAGGGTGTAGCCGTTCGATCCGTCCAGGTAGGCGCCGCTGGCGTCGCGCAGGCCCAGCCAGTACAGGGACCCGGCGCCGGGGGCGCGGGCGAACATCGCCGGGGACTCGATCTGGGCTTGGTAGAACCACTTCTGCCGGGCGTAGACGTCGGCGTAGTCAGGGGCGTCGAAGGTGCCGTTCTCCGGTCGTAGGACGGCCCACTCCCACTGGGTGCCCGGCCACACGACGCGATCGCTGCGGCGGTCGGCGAACGACTGGGCGGCCAGCTGGGCGTGGCCGGCGACCGCGGCCCGGGTCAGGATGTCGCGCATCCGGTCGTCCGGCTCGAACGGGATGCGGCGGGCGATGCCGAGCTCGGACAGGTCGCCGTAGTGGGCGCGGAACTCCTCGAACGGCGGCTCGTCGTGCAGCAGCTCGGCCAGGACCTCCCAGAAGGTCAGGTTGTCCTCCCACGGCACAGGGGTGAAGTCGGCGTCGACCAGCTGGGTCAGGTCAACCCAGTCCGGCCGGGCCGGGTCCTGCCCGAGCCGGTAGACCTTGACGGACTTCATCAGCTCGACCGCACCGTCCATGTCCTTGCCCTTGGGCAGCGCCCGCAGCAGGACCAGGACCCGGTTGGTCGTGGAGTGCCCGATGTTGAACCCCTCAGGCAGCTCCCCGTCATAGCCAGGCGGAACGATCAGATGCCGCCCACCGGCGCCCTTGTCCGGCCCCGGCAATCCCATGTCGATGATCCAGCGCTGGTTCATGTCGTTCGCGGTACTCATCAACGGCCCCGGCGGCAGGTCCAAGACCATCGGCCCGTCGGTCAGATCCAGTGGCAGACCCGAGTACGGCGTGTCGGAGTTCGGGGTGAACACATACTGCAGCGGGGTGCCCTCCAACAGGGCGAACACCCTGTTCGCCACCGTCCCGCCGCGGACGTTGCCCTTCCAGGTCGCCATGATCGACACACTCGGATAGAAGAACCGGTACGCCTGCACCGCCCGGTTGAAGTCCGCCTCATCATGCGCGCGCCGGGCAGTTTCGGGGGTAGGGAACCCGCCCACGAACTCGTACCGATCCACACCCGGCGACGAACCAGCCATGACGCCTCCAGCACTGTCAGGGACAGCGACAGAGTCACACCGGAGCCGCTCCGGCGGGTCACCCGGATCGGGTGACTCGAGCCTGAGCGCCTCCGCCACAGCGCTCACTCATGCGCGATCCACGTGCTTATGTCGAGATCCGGATGGGTCTTCTGGGTCAGGTTGGAGTGATGTCGCCCAGCTTCCAGGTGCGATCGAAGTAACCCTCGAGAGGCCCGTAGAGGCGGAAGTAGGAGAACCAGTGTCGGCCGGGGATCGTCTGCACCCAGTTCATTTCCTTGCCAGGTGGGGCCTGCGGGCCGAAGTAGAGGTCGACCGAGCCGTCGTCATTCGTGGCGAGCTCGGGGTTGCGTGAGCCCCGGTCGCCGCGCTGTTGGTCGTTGTCGATCAGGCATCTGGTTGCCACGTCGTAGACGGTGGCTGACCAGAACAGCTTGGCTGGGGGGTCGGCTGGGACGTGCAGCTCGTAGTTCTTGTCGCCGTCCAGCCAGTCGCCGTTGGCGTCGGCGTAGGAGCCGAGATACGCCTGGCCCATGCCGGGGGTCTGGCTCTTCATGGCCGAGGAGAAGCTGACGGCCTCGTAGAACCACGACGCGCGTTCCAACAGCTCGTCGTAGCCATCGCCGCGTTGCGCGGAGTTGTCGAGAACGATGGCTAGGTCCCATTGACGGTCCAGCCAGTAGCGAGAGCCGACGAAGCGTTTCGCGAAGGTGTTGGCCTGGGCCATGAGCTCCCCGGCCGCGCTGGCCTGGGATCAACAGCTCCTTCAGCCGCTCGTCCGGCTCGAACGGCTTGCCCTTCTCGATGCCGAGCTGTTTGAGCATGGCCAGGTAGAACCGGTCGCGCTCGTCGACGACCTCGCTCTGGTAGATCTCGTGCAGTCGAACCCAGTAGTCCAAGCCGCGCGGCTGATCCCCAGACCACCGGCGGCCCTGCGGCGTGAGAACTCTGGTCGGGGCAGGGTCATACCGATCGGCGTACGGATACACCCGGACCGCCTCCACCAACGCATGCGCTCGGTCTGCGTCAGGGTCCAGGGTCCGGAAGCCGAACATGACGTTGACCCCGGTCGAGCGGTGCACGTAGAAGCCTTCATCCACCTGCGGCGGCTCCTGTCCTGGTGGCACCACCACATGCCGCCCGCCCGCGCCTTGGTCCGGTCCCATCTCACCCATGACCGCGCACTCGCGCTGCCAGAAGTCCGATAGGCCACCGGCCGTGGGGCCGGGCGGGAGCTCGATGACCAGCGGGCCGGTCGCGCTCAGATCGAAGAAGTTCAGGGTGTAGGGCGTGGTCGCGTTGGCGGTGATCAGACCGAGCCGGTCCTGGTAGCTGACGTAGTGCACCAAGTCCGAGCTCGTTGCCCCGAATACCTCATAGTGCTGGTTGCGCCACTGCGCATACGAAACCAGCGGCAGCGCCCACAGGTAGGCCTGGCAGGCCATCTGGTAGTCCAGCTCGTCGAAGATCAGGCCGAGATCTTCTTTGCGGGGGAGCTCACCATCCGCCCCGACCTGACCCAACCGACCCTGCAGCTGCTCGCCAGTCATGACTCGATCGTCGTTCCCCCGGACGGGTGCCACCTCACCCGCGCCAGGTGAGAACCCTCCCGACCTGCCACGATCGGCGCAACTGGTGGTTGGTCAGATCAGGGCGCCGCCCGTGGATGTGGCTCGGTCGGCTGTTCTTGTATCGGCCAGCCGGATGGCCACACCGGTGCTGCGTGTGACGCCTCTGGCCGCCGCGATGAGCGCGGCTTGCTGCCTGGTCGGCCGGACCCGGCCGGAGGCCGCCCGGCCAAGCTCCGGGGCGCGGACGGTGAGACCACTGCCGTCGGAGGCGATGTCGATAACCGAGATGCCTAGATGCTGGTGCTCGTTCAGGTTGCCCAGCAACGTTGCAGCATGAGCCAGCTCACGCTCGGTAGACCGGGCCGGGAGGATGCGAAGGCGGACCTTCTGGTCGCGCCGCCGGATCTGCAGGGCCCTCAGGGCTTCAGGGATTGCCCCAACCCAGTAGACCGTCACAGCATGCCCCGGCTGATCTAGGAGCAGCCCACCGAGCCCGCGACGGGTCTGCGCGCGGTTGATCGCAAACACTTCGTCGGCAAGGACGAAGTAGGGCTGCTGCGCGATCTGGGCGTCCAGATCCTCCTGGGACAACGTGCCCGGCCCCTCGCTGGTCTCAGGCTTCGCCGCCGAGAGCGTCCGAACCGACCCGGGGTCGGGGGACGACGGCACGGGTGCACCCGAGCCGCCGGCAACCCCCAGCAAGGTCACTGCTGCCACAACACCGCAGATCGAGCTCCTGACCATCCGCCGACGGTAGACCCCCGAGGACCCCCGTGCCGGCCGCTGGTTGACAAGATCCACGGCTCGAGCGTGCACAACATGAAGGAGCTCCGGCCCGGATCAGCTGGCGGTAGTGAGATCAGGATCTTGTTCGTGTTCGACCCTGACCCGCCAAGCGGTGCTTCTGGTCGCCGGGGACAAGAGCCGTCAGTGGAAGCAGTGGTACGTGGACACATCGGTGTCGCCGAGCAGCGGTATCAACGCTGGCTGAACGGTGAATACCAAGAAGAGAGGGACTGAGATGGCCAGGAACTGGAGGGACGTGCGCGCCGAGGCGCTCGCCGACGGCCAACTCAGCGAAGAGCGGGATCTCCCAGTCACGGGTCTCCCGCATCGAGCACGGCGACATCGACCACGCCGAACTCGCCACTGTTCACGCCTACATCGCAGCCCTCGGCGGCGAAGTCGAAGTCGTCGCCAAGTTCGGCGACGAACGCATGACCATCGCCTAACTCAGGAGGACCCACGAACGCGTCGGAATCCAGATCATCGCTGTGGTCGGCAATCTGGCCTCCGACACCATCCACATGCCGGCGTTGAGCCGCATCGACGGGGCAGGAACACGTCCTGGGCAGGGCGGTGGTCACCTGTGTGGTGACGGCCGGCGTCGCCGCTACGGCTGCGTCCGCCTCGGCTCGCACACGGGGGTGCTGGTGGGCGCCTCGCCGGCCGGGACCAGCGGTCGGGTGACGGTGACGGTGACGTTCATCGCCCCTGTTGACCGGTGCTGGACGGTACCGGCCGGTGTCAGCACGGTGACGTTGTCGATGGCGGGTGGTACCTCCCGATGGCACGTTGACGACGACGGCGCCGCTGATGCCGCCGAGACGTCGAACCCCACAGACGCGCCAGACGCCAGACCAGCCGCAGAGATAGTGATCATCAATTTTCGAGCCACGCTTGTCATGTGGAACCCCCTTGATCCTGCTGCTGGGAAGATAGTCGATTCACCACTTATCAGATGGTTTGGTACGGTATGGGCGATACAGCCAGCACGGGTAGACCTCTTCGACGCCGGGGGCCGAGCGCATGTGGGACTTCCTGACCAAGCGGGGAAAGAGCTTGTCAACGACGACCGCTCAGGGGAACCGCACACCGTTCACGGTCCCCGGGTACGGGCTCACCCCTGACACCCGTGACCACCGAGGAGGTCCCCAGCCGGCGAACTACGGCGTACCGCCCGACGCTGAGAACCGAGTCAAGGACAGCAGGCGCCGAGGGGCCTCCCGTAAGGCGCGAAGAAGGTAGAACGCCGTGCGTTCCGGCGGGCAGTGAAACCAGCCTGTCGACCGTCTCCAACCGGCAAGTCGGGAGAACCGAGGGGAAACGGTGTCCGGGCTACCGGCATCCCATGAGTCCGCCTGGAGTGGCCTGACCCCTGTCCCTGAGCGTGTTCAGGACCTTGTCTGGTTC
>CAVURS010000002.1:0-707873 GCA_963743975.1 uncultured Actinomycetota bacterium | reverse complement strand
TGATCCGCCTCAGGCGGAAGGACCCAGGACGAGCGTCACCATCGCCGCCTTGGCGCTGGCCGAGCTCGCCGTCGCGGTGTAGCCGCCGACCGTGCCGGCCGACAGCGGGCCGTTCTGGTCGCTGAGCACCGAGGTGATGTGGCCGCCGTTGGTGCCGGCGGCCGCCGCGCGGGAGACCTGGCCGGCCGGCAGCGTCCACCCGGTGGTGCCGGTCGAGTTGTCCGCCCAGTAGGACAGCACCCAGCCGCCGGACGCCGACGTGGACAGGGTCGGGGTCGTGTGGGTGGCCTGCTGCACCGACTCGGTCGCCGTCTGCGCCGCCACGACCGGCGTGGAGCCGTTGGTCCCCGAGTAGGCGGCCAGCGTCACCGACATCTTGGCCGTCGCCGACAGCGTCACCTGGACGCTGCTGTCGTGCGAGCTCGCCGTCGCGACGCTCTGCCAGACCGTCGTCGTCTCGCCGGTGCTGGTGGTCGTCGCCACCTGAGCCCACCCGGCCGGTGCGGTCATCGTCAGTCCGGTCTGCGCGGCCGTCGCGATCAGCACCAGCCCGTTGCCGCTGGTGATGGTCGAGGGCGCGGTGACGCTCAGCTTGGTGGCGTTGGTGACCTTGGCGGTGGCCCCGACGAAGCCGATGTGAGCCGCCGTGGTGCTCACCTGAAGGTTGTTGGTCTGGGTGCCTTGGGCGCCGCCGTTGTCGGTGACGGTGAGCGTCACCGCGTACGTCCCGGCGCCGGCGTACGTGTGCGAGGGGGTCGCTCCGGACCCGGCGGCCGTGTTGTCGCCGAAGTTCCACGAGTACGACGTGATGCTGCCGTCGGGGTCGTGGGAGGCGCTGCCGTTGAACGAGCAGCTCGTCGCCGTGCAGTTCGCCGTGAACGAGGCCACCGGAGCCTTGTTCGTGACCTGCGGGGCGACCCAGGCGGCGTGGGTGGTCCAGTTGGTGCCGTCTTTGGTGGGGCCGCTGACGGTGGTGGGGGTGCCGGAGATGACTCCGCCGGTGAAGGTGACGGCTTGCAGGTTGCCGGTGGTGCGGTCTGCGATGTAGAGGGTGGACCCGTTGGTGAACATGGTGGTGGCGTTGGCCAGGTTGATGCTGGTGGTGTTGGTGGCGGTGTAGCGGACGGCGCCGATGACGTTGGTGGAGGGGGTGAAGTACCGGTAGTACAGGGTGTTCTGGCCGTTCAGGGTGTAGTAGAGGCGCCCGGCGTTGAAGAACATGGCGGTGATGGTGGTGACGTCGGTGTGGAACGCCGACAGGGGCACGATGGCGTCCATGCCGGCGACACTGACGGCCGGGCCGAAGGTGGTGCCGTCGAAGGTGCGGGCGTACAGGTTCCCGTCGGTCCAGCCGGTGTAGAGGGTGCCGTTGATGTAGGTCGCGCCGCGGGACTGGCTCCAGGTGATCCCGGTGCCGGTGACCGTGGTGGCGCCGGAGGTGGTGGTGCCGGTGAAGGCGACCTTGGTCAGGGAGTCGCCGTTGGCTCCGGCCAGGTAGACCTCGGCGGGTAGCTGCTGGACGGCGGTGGAGGGCACGGCCTTGCCGCCGGCTAGGGGGACGAACGCGATCCGGGGGCGGGTCATGCCGTCGAACTGGTTGGTGTCGCTGCCGATCCACAGGCCGGTGGAGGTGGCCAGCAGGTCGAAGACGCCGACCCCGCGGGTGCGGCCGGGGTTCCAGTCCAGGGGCAGCCCGTTGGCCGGGTCCAGGGCCGCGATGCCCTCGCGGGCCACCGCGCCGGGGCCGGCCTTGTCACCGGCGAAGGAGTTGTTCTGCCAGCGGAAGTGCCCGCCGGTGTAGACCGCGGTCCCGGTGATGGCCACCGCGTAGGTGGTGTCCCCGCCGGTGTTGTCCATCCAGGTCGGGGACACGGTGCCGGTGGCGCCCATCTCCCAGCGGGTGGTGCTGTCGCACGGGCTCGCGCTGCCCCCGTAGGCGCCGGTGGTCGAGATCACCATGTACGACCCGTCCGGGGAGATGTCCAGGTCACGCATGTAGCTGTTGAACGCACTGGCGCAGTTCGCCGTGTACAGCGTGGTCGTCCAGTTCGCCAACGCCGCGGAGGCCCCGGTCAGGTTCAGCATCACGACCTGGTCGTGGGAGACCCCACCCACGGAGGTGAAGTTCCCGATCGCGACCAGCTTGGACCCATCCGGGGTGATGTCCATCTTCTGCAGCGAGGTCGAACCCCCGTGATGGGTGCCGGAGAACACCAGGGACTGGAACGGGTCATAGGCCCCGGTAGCGGCGTTCAGGGTGGCCAGCACCGACTGGGTGTGGGTGGCGACCTTGGTGAAGTTCCCGCCGATGAACAACCGGCCGTTGGACAGGCGCAGGTCCAGCACGTTGCCGTTGATCGCCACCGTCTTGAACCCGGCCGTGACCGCCCCGTTGGACACGTTCAACCGGGTCAGGCTCTTGGTCGCCACCCCGTCCACCGAGCTGAACTCCCCACCCACATAGATCGACTGCCCATCCGCAGCCGCCACCAGCGCGTCCACCGGGCCATTCAGCGTCGGCAGGAACGTCGAACTGATCACCCCCGTGCTGGCATCGAAAGCCACAATGTCGCTACGCGTCACCGCCGACGTCGACCCATACGACGTCACCGAGGAGAACGTGCCCCCCAAGAAGATCGTGTTCCCGACCTGCACGATCGCCCGCACCGCCCCGTCATTGACCGCCGGCGTCGACTTCACCGGAACCTGACTGACCAACGTCGCCTGCGGCGTCTGCACCGCCTGAGCGCTCAGAGCGGGGAGAGTGGCGACGGTGACCGCGGCCACCGCAGCCACCGCGAGGGCGGTGAGGAAGGTTCGGCGCATAGGCCGAGACTTTCACTGTCCACAGGCCCGTCTCGGCGAAATAACGGAAATGCACCGACCGGCTACCTGACGTGACCGGACAGAGGGCTCCGGATCAGGAGGTCCGGTCCGGCCGCCCGCGTCGCGCCCGGTCGTGGCGCTGACGTTGCCGGGCGGCATCCTGACGGCGCCGCTTGTCGGCCATCTCCTGACGGCGCTCCTGCGCGGTCTGCCGCCGTTGGCCGGCCTCGTGCGCCTTGGCCTCCTGCTGAAGCTCCTTGAACGCGACGCGGGCCTGCCGCAGGGCGGCGGCGACCTGCCGGCCGGCGTTGTGTGCTGCCTCGGCGGCGGCCTTGAGCTGCTCGCGGTTGCCGCGGCTGGCGACCATCACGCTGAACGACCACAGGCCGGCGTCGATCAGGCGGGCCGCCCGGCGTACGTCCGCCGCGGACCGCCTCCACCAGCTCGTCGGTCGACGCCGACGTCCCGGTCAGCCGGCGCAGGGCGGCGTACTGGACCGGCCAGAGCCCGAGGATGGCGTGCGCGACGATCTGCGGCTCCGGGTCCTCGGCGCTGACGCCCGCCCGGTCGGCCAACGCCGTGGCGGCGACCTGGACGAGGCGATCCATCATGTCCCGCTGGGCGGCGCGCAGGGAGTCGGTGCTGTCGAGCATGGCCGTGAAGCGCAGGAAGGTCTGGCGGCCGCCGTCGGGGTCGTTGCGCCAGAAGGACTGCAGCTGCTCGAGGTCGGCATCCAGGACCTTCAGTGCTGCATCGACCGGAAGGTGAGCGGTGCCCTGTGTGCTGAGCGCCTCCCGGATGGCCAGAGCCATCGGCTCCTCGCGGTCGAGCAGGAGCGACTCCTTGCGTGGGGAAGTAGTTGTAGATCGTCTTCTCGGAGACCTCGCACGCCTCCGCGATCTCGCTGACCGTCACCTCGTCGAAGCCACGCTGCAGGAACATCGCGGTGGCCGTCGAGGAGATGAGCTCGCGCATCAGCTGCTTCTTGCGCTCGCGCAGACCCTGCGGGAGAGGAGGCTTCGCCACTCCGGCACTTTACCTCAGCCACCGAACAAATACCGTTGCTAAAAAGTTCTAGTGACTGTAAGTTTCCCTCATGAACACATCCGACCTGGCCGTGGAGACGAGCGCCCTGACGAAGCGCTTCGGTGACCTGATGGCCGTCGACGGCGTCGACCTGAGCGTGCGCTCGGGCACCGTCGTCTCGCTGCTCGGCCCCAACGGGGCAGGCAAGACCACCATCGTGCGGATGCTCGCCACGCTCACCGAGCCGACCTCGGGCCGGGCGAGCGTCTGCGGGTTCGACGTCCGCGCGGGAAGCCGACGCCGTCCGGGGCTCCATCGCCCTGACCGGACAGTTCGCCGCGCTCGAGGTCAACCTCAGCGCCCGGCAGAACCTGGTCCTGATGGCCCGGCTCCGCGGCTACCGCAAGCCGGCGGCCCGGCGGGTCGCCGAGGGGCTGATCGAGCGGTTCGACATCGGCGAGTTCCGGGACAAGCCGGTGAAGTCGATCTCCGGGGGCCAGCGCCGCCGGGTCGACCTGGCCGCCTGCCTGGTCACCCACCCCCGCCTGCTCGTCCTCGACGAGCCCACGACGGGCCTCGATCCCCGCAGCCGGCAAGCCGTCTGGTCGACCGTGCGGGAGCTGGTGGCGGACGGCGTGACGCTGCTGCTGACCACGCAGTATCTCGAGGAGGCCGACGAGCTGGCCGACAGCATCATGCTCATCGACCACGGGCGGTCCATCGCGACCGGCACGCCCGCGGAGCTCAAGTCACTCATCGGCGACCACCGCGTCGACGTGGTGGCCCTCGACGCAGCCGGGCTGGCCCGGCTGGAGGGCGACCTCGGCCGGCGCTTCGACGTGTCGACCACTCCCGAGCGCCGGACGTTGTCCATCCCGGCGCCTCGTCAGGCGCTCGACCTGCAGGACGTGACGACGCCGCGGTCAACGCGGCCGGAGTGGCGATCGACGAGATCGCCCTGCGCCGCCCGACCCTGGACGACGCCTTCCTCGCCCTGACCGGGCGACCGACCGAGGAAGAGACCCGACCGCAACTGACGACCGACGATTCAGACACTCGCCCCCATCGGTGCCGCCGCCCGCGCAGGATCAGCTGCCGGCGCGGGCGGCCCGGCTCGGCCCGCTTCGTCCGCGAGACCGCACTGCTCGTCGGCCGCAGCCTGGCCACCATCCCCCGGGTGCCCGAACGGCTTTCCGACGTCACGATCCAGCCGGTCGTCTTCACCCTGCTGTTCCTGTACGTCTTCGGATCGGCCATCCACATCCCCGGCATCCGCTACCAGGACTACCTGCTGCCCGGACTGATCGGGCAGAGCCTGGCCTTCGGCGTGATCGGCGCCGGCGTGGCCACCTCGACCGACTTCAGCTCACGGCGTCATCGACCGGTTCCGCTCGCTGCCGATCACCCGGCTGTCCGTCATCACGGCGCAGGTGGTCGGCCAGATCCTCGAGCAGATCCTGGGCATGGCCATCGTCATCGCCATCGGCCTGGCCCTCGGCTGGCGGCCGCACCTGTCAGCCGGCAGCACGCTGGAGCTGATCGGCCTGATGCTCCTGGGTCTGTTCGCCTTCACCTGGTTCGGTGTCCTGCTCGGCCTGTACGTGCGCAGCTCCGACGCCATGCAGGGGCTCGGGTTCGCCATCGTCTTCCCGCTGGCGTTCCTGGCCGGGACGTTCGTGCCGATCGAGGGCATGAAGCTCGTCCCCCGCACGATCGGGGAGTGGGACCCGCTGTCCGCCCTGGTCGCGGCCGTGCGTCAGGTCACCCAGGGCGTCCACGCCCATGGCTCCTGGCAGCTCGAGCACCCGGTCGCGGCGATGGTCGGCTGGTGCGTGCTGATCACCGCCATCTGCGTCCCCCTGGCCCTGCGCCGGTTCCGCCACACCTCGGCGGCCTGACGCTCGTACCGCCACCCACGACGGGTCCGGCCCCCGGCGCTCAGGTGGCGGGCCGTCCCGACAGCCGGGGCGACGCGATGATCCAGCCCGCCGCGGCGGCCAGGACGGCCGCCGCGGCGCAGATGGCGAACAGGATGCGGTACGCCGAGAGGGACGGAACGGCCACTCCCGCAACGGATACGGTGATCGCAGCCAACAGGCTGCCGCCGACCGCGCTGGCGAGCGTGCTGCCCAGCGACCGCGCCAGGGAGTTGATGCTGTTGGCCGCCGCCAGCTCGTGCTGCGGCGAGTGGGCGTTGATCAACGCCGGCAGGGTGGCGTAGCCGATCCCGGTGCCGGCGCCGACGATCGAGGCGCCGACGATGATCTCCCACAGGGCGCCGGTCGCGAAGATCCGGACCAGCAGTCCGGCCGCCATCACGGACCCGGCCAAGGTCAGGACCCGTCCCGCCGTCCAGCGCTTGATCAGGTGGGCCGCCACCGGAGCGAGGACGAGCATGAGCAGTCCGCTGGGCAACAGGCACAGACCGGCGGTCAGCACGGACGAGCCGAAGCCGTAGCCGGTCGCCGTCGGTGCCTGCACGTAGTTCGACGTGCCGACGAAGCTGGCGAACAGCGCGAAGCCGATGAAGACCGATGCCACGTTGGTGATGGCGATGGGTGGGGTGGACAGCGTCCCCAGGTTGATCAAGGGGCTCCGGACGCGCCGCTCGACGGACACGAGCAGTACGAGCAGGACGGCGGAGGCGACGAACAGGCCGATCGTCGCGACGGAGCCCCATCCCCACGCGCTGCCCTCGGACAGCGGGAGGATGAGGCAGACCAGGGTGCCGGCGAGCAGCACGATGCCGAGCAGGTCGACCGTGCCCCGCCGGCCGACCGTCGGCTCGCCCACCAGCAGCCGGGTCGCGACGATGCTGAGCACCGCGCCGACGGCGCCGATCCAGTACAGGACGTGGTAGTCCGTGTTGTCGGCGACCAGTCCCGCGAGCGGGAGACCCAGTGCCCCGCCCACACCGAGCATGGCGCTGACCAGCGCGACGGCCGACCCCTTGCGCTCCTCGGGCAGCACCGCCGCCAGCAGGCTGATGCCGAGGGGGATGGCGGCGCCGGACAGACCGGCCAGGGCGCGGCCCGCGATCATCACCCCCACGTTGCTGGTGAGCGCGTCGATCAAGGATCCGGCGGCCAGGGCGCCGAGGCAGAGCAGCAGCAGCAGCCGGCGGCCGAACATGTCGGCCAGCCGGCCCACGACGGGTACGGCTACGGCGGCCGCGAGCAGGGTGGAGGTCAGCAGCCACAACGACTGGGTGGTGGTGGCGTGCAGGTCTCGCGACATGACCGGCAGCACGGGGATCACCAGGGTCTGGGCCAGCGACGCCATCAGCGCGCCGAGGCCGATCGCGCCGATCTCCGCGTTGGCCCGCAGCGAGCTGACCTGCTCCGTGCCGGGGTGCGCATCGGGCAGCGAGCGCGTGGACATGACTCTCCTCGTCGGCTGATGTCACGCCAGATTAGTGCAGTCGCTGCACTGTGACAATACCTGCATAAATAGTGTTCGTTGTATCCTCGCGCTGGAGGTGGTGCGCGATGCCCGACGGTCAGCTCGCCGCCGCGACGGCGGGACCGCGCGCCGGCGTCTCTCGTCGCGAGCGCAAGAAGCTGCAGACCCGGCAGGCGATCCGGACTGCCGCGCTGCGGCTGTTCGCCGAGAACGGGTACGACGAGACGACGGTGCAGAACATCACCGACGCGGCGGACGTGGCCCCGCGCACGTTCTTCCTGCACTTCGCCTCGAAGGAGGACGTGCTGCTGGGCGATGCGCGACGGGGCGTCGAGGAGTTCGGAGCGGCCCTGATGCAGCGGCCGGCCGGTGAGCCGGTCTTCTCCGCGGTGCGGGCCGCGATCATGGCCCGCTTCGCCGAGGAGTCCGATCCCGGCGAGGAGGTGCTGCTGCAGATGCGCCTGCTCGAGTCGGCCCCCCACCTGCTGGGCCGGATCTTCGAGCACTACGCCGAGTTCGAGTCGGTCATTGCCGGCTACGTCGCCGAGCGCGCCGGCCTCGACAGCGGCGACCCGTACCCGCTCCTGCTGAGCTCGGGCGCCATGGCGGCCGTCCGGCTCGGCTTCCGCGTCTGGTACGGCAGTGGCGGGGCTCGGGATCTCACCGAGGTGATCGGCGAGCTGTTCGACCTCCTGGGTGCCGGCCTGGCCCGGGTGCCGCAGGACTGAGGTCGGACTCCAGGAGCGCGGCTAGCCGGCCCGTCAGCACCTCTCGAGCGAGGCGTGCCGACCCGCCGAATGCGCCAGCGGCCGTGGCCAGGTTGGCCGGATGGTGACATTGGCCCGAAATCAGCCCGGGGACCGCGTCCGGGCGGGTGACGATGTGCCGTCAGGGGTGGCGGGGTCTGGGTCAGGGGTGGCGGCGCGGTGCGTCTCGTTCGGGGTGGGTACGTCCGGCGTGAGCTGAACCGGATCTGGACCGGTGAGGGGGAGCCGCCGGCGCGGGGGCGGCTGTCGGGTCTGGACGGGTTGCGGGCGCTGGCCGTGGCTGCGGTCGTGGCGTTCCATCTCGACCCGTCGTGGCTGCCCGGGGGCTTTCTGGGTGTCGACGTGTTCTTCGTGATCAGTGGCTTCCTCATCACGCGGATCCTGCTGACCGAGCTGGCGAACACCGGGACGCTGCGGCTGGGCCGCTTCTACGCCCGACGGTGCCGCCGGCTCCTGCCCGCGGTCGGCGCGCTGCTCGTCGCCGTCCTGGCCACCAGCGCGTGGTTCTGGACCGACCAGCTGCCAACCCTGCGCGGAGCGATGACGTCCAGCGTCGGCTACGCCACCAACTGGTGGCTGATCTTCGCCCACCACTCCTACTTCGTCTCCGCCGGCCGCCCGTCGATGCTGCAGCACCTGTGGTCGCTCGCCATCGAGGAGCAGTACTACGCGGTCTGGTCGTTGCTGGTCTTCGCCGTCATGGGGGGCCTGGCTCGCCGGAACCGACCGCTGGGTGAGCGCCTGCGGGTCGTCGCGTTCGTCGCGCTGGCGCTGTCCCTGCTGTCCACCGCGGTGATGACCGTCATCGCCGTCCGGACCAACGTGCCGTACGGCGCGGACTCCGGTCGCGTCTACTTCGGCACCGACACCCACAGCATGGGCCTGCTGCTCGGGTCGGCCGGAGGAGCCTGGACGACGCTCCGGGCCTGCTGCGAGCGACGGATCGCGGTGCCCCGCAGTGCGACCGAGCTCGTGGCCGTGATGGCGCTGGCCGGCATCGGCTGGGCCCTGTGGAACGTCGACGAGTTCGTGCCGATGCTCTACCGCGGGGGTTTCTGGGGCCTGGACGTGGTCGTCCTGCTCGCGGTCCTCGCCGTGACCCGGGCGGCCAGCCGAGCCGGCCGTCTGCTCGACTGCGCGCCCCTGCGGTGGCTGGGTCAGCGGTCGTACTCCGTCTACCTGTGGCACTGGCCGGTCGTCGTCGTCACCCGGCCGGGCGTCGATCTGCACGGGCCGGTGCTCCTGGTGCAGGCCGGACGGATCGGCGTCATCCTCTCGCTCGCCGCCGTGAGCTACCGCTGGGTCGAGCAGCCGTTGCGGGCCTGGCGGCCCCGGCCCGTCGACCCCTCGGTGCCCTCGACGCCGGCGGCTTCGTCGGGTCCTGGCGTTCGGCCCCTTCGCCCCCTGCTGGTCCCCGCCGTCGGGATCGGCTGTGCCGCAACGATGTGGCTGGCCGGGGCGCCGACCGCGCTGGCGCACGTGTCGCCGACCACCATCCAGCCGGGGCGCGCCACGCCGTCCCTCGCATCGGCCGCCGCAAGGGCCCACGCGACACCGGCTCACGGGCATGGACACCGCGGCAGGTCGAGCCGGGCGGGGCCGTCCATGCCGGCGCATCACGGCCCGCACTCCGCTGACGAGCGGATCAGCGCGTACGGGGACTCGGTGCTCCTCGGCGCCGAGCCGGCGTTGCAGCAGATCGACCCCAACGTCACCGTGGACGCGGTGGAGGGACGGCAGGCCGACGCCACCCTCGCCGACGTGCTGACCGCCTACCGCAACCGGTCGCTCGCACCCATCGTCGTGATCCACACCGGCAACAACGGCGTGATCGACCCGGGCCGGCTCGAGTCCACGCTGGCACTGTTGAGCGACCGACAGTGCGTGGTCCTGCTGACCGATCGGGTGCCGCGCGACTGGGAAGCACCCAACAACCGGACCATCGAGCAGGTGGCGGCGAGGTTCAGCAACGTGGTGCTGGTCGACTGGCACTCGATGGCGTCCGCGCACCGCGACTGGCTCGACAACGACGGGCTGCACCTGACCCCGAGCGGCGCCCGCCAGTACGCCCGGCTCGTCATGGCGGCCGCCATGGCCTCGATCCAGACCCCCGGCGGCGTTCCCGTGGTCGGTGTCCGGGACACGAGCGTCAGCACTCAGTAGGTTGCGTCCATGCTGCCCGGAAGGAGATCACCCGGTGACGAGCGCGACTGAGGAGATCGACGCCATCATCGAGAAGGCCGACGACTGGCGGGGCGAGATGCTGGCCCGGCTGCGCACGGTCGTTCTCGCTGCCGCGCCGGCCATCGAGGAGACCGTGAAGTGGAAGAAGCCCTCGCGACCCGAGGGAGTGCCGGTGTGGGTGGCGAACGGCAACGTCTGTATCGGCGAGATGCTGAAGAGGGCCGTCCGGCTGACCTTTCCGCGAGGGGCACAGCTGAAGGATCCGAAGAAGCTCTTCAACGCCCGGCTGGACAGCGGCAGTGTCCGCGCGATCGACGTCCCCGAGGGCGCGCAGGTCGCCGAGGCCGCGCTGACGGCGCTCGTTCGAGCCGCAGTGGCACTCAACGGGTGAGGCCCGGTCAGTTGATGATCTCTCCGCGCTCGTGGGTGAGGATCGTGTCCAGCCGGTCCCGCCAGTGCTGGAGGGCTTCGGGCGTCAGCCGGGGCCAGTCGGTCACCTCACCGACGATCCTGATCGGCTCCCTGCTGCGGTAGGACCGGGTCGGGTTGCCGGGGAACTTCTTGTCGGTCACGTTCGGGTCGTTCTCGAACTCTCCGGTCGGCTCCACCACGTACACGCGCGGAGCGGCGTCGCCGGCCGCGAGCTCCGCAGCGAGTCCGGCGCCGCCCATCGTCGCCGTGAAGTAGATGTGGTTCATCACGATCTCGGGCCGGTAGTTCGACCGGAAGCCGGCCGTCAGCAGGTCGCCCTCCTGGAGATCCGCCTTCGTGCCGTGGAAGAACGGCCCCGGATCCAGCACGTCGGTCACCGCCCCAGCCTAGGTGGAACCCCTCGGGAATCGACGGGCGCCGGCATCAGGTCCGGTCCCGGGCGAGCCGGTCGCGGCGCTCCTCCTCGCGCTTGGAGTACGCCGCGGCCCGGATCGCGTCGTCCGACTCCAGGCCGCTGCCGAGCCCTCCACCGGCGGTCGCGGCGGACGCGACGAACCAGGCCAGCACGAACAGGTCGCCGGAGCCGAGCGAGGTGTGGAGACTGCTGCCCATCACGGCGGGGTCGAGGATGAACAGCGCCCACACCAGGTTGACGACGTAGAGGCCGGCGTAGCAGATGAGCACCCCGGCGGTCAGGGTCGCCAGCGTCGAGGTGTTGTACAGGCGGGACCTCTCGCGCGCCTCGGCGGTGCTGTCCTCGGGGCGGTCCCACAGCTCGCCGTCGATCATGATCCACGCGACGACGAGCGTGATGGAGCCGATCGTCGCCACCACCAGCCGCCACCAGGACAGGGAGGTGGCCAGGAGCCAGACCGTGGAGTTGATCGTGGCGACTGCTCCTGTGGCCAGCGCCGCGACCAGAGCGGACTTCAGCCCGGGCACGAGGAGCCACGGACGGTTGGCGAGCACCATGCCCAGAAGCAGACGCCAGCGCCCGGTGAGGCGCGGAAGTGGCACGCGGTGCTCGTCCTGCGAGGAGGGCTCGGCCATCTCGGTGATCAGGGTGCGCATCGCCCGACCGGTCCGCGTGTGCACCCGGATCCCGCCCAGCGCCGGGAGGGACAGCACCGCCCGGTTCCGCTGCGGGTCAGCCTGCACGAGCAGGTATCGGCCGTCCGCGCCGCGGAGCGGAAGCTCGGTGAGGCCGACGACCAGGTCCCAGTCGTGCTGTC
The DNA here is from genome assembly GCA_963743975.1 of uncultured Actinomycetota bacterium. Lineage (GTDB taxonomy): Bacteria > Actinomycetota > Actinomycetes > Actinomycetales > CAVURS01 > CAVURS01. The sequence continues at coordinate 696,004 of CAVURS010000002.1, read as the reverse complement.
GAGCCCGGTCGCCCAGTCGCCCCAGCGCAGTGGCGACATCCTCCGACCCCGTGGTGAACGGCTCGCTGACGACCTCGACGTCCCAGGCCCGGCGAGCCCCGCCGCCCGGCGGCTCGAGCGGGCTGATCCGGTGCGCCACCGTGGTCGGCGACGCGGGGTCCGCCACCAGGCCGACGCGAATCGGGTCCATCCCGGCAGGCTACTCAGGAACGGCGGGGCCCCTGCGCTGTCGAAGACCCTGAGGTTCTTGTCCGCGGTCTGTCGGTCGACCACCTAGAGTGGTGGCACCGAGGAACATCTGAGTGCCGACGCCCAGTCGCCGCCGCCCCGGCGAATGATTGAGTCACCGCTGACCGGAGACGGTCGCAGGCAGGCACAGGCTGATGAGCGCTTCCCGTTTGGACCGGCCGACCCACATCGTCCCCGGAGCTGCCATCACGGTGGCGTGTGGCTGTGGTCATCCCTCCGACGATCACGACCGCGTGGCCCAGAGGTTCTGTGCGGCAACGCGCAGCGGCCAGCTGGTGCGTGGGTGTGTCTGCGTGCCCGCGGTCAGCGCGGCGCTCGACCGGCTCAACGGCCGCGCCCTGCCGCACTGACTGCGACGCAGGCGCGTTCGCGTTTGGTCACGTAGGGGGAGGTCATGGCCCGTAGTAGCGCGCCGTAGCGCAGTCCCATGCTCACCTCGTCGCCGACCGCGATCGCGGTGCCGCTCACGTCGACGATGAGGTGGTCACTGCTCATGCCCAGCGCGCTGAGACCGGCCGGCAGGACCAGTCCGTCGAGGTCGGTGTCCTGCCGCCCGATGGCCAGGATGGCCTGGCGCACCAGCCCGACGCGGTCGCGTTTCGACGGTGTACCGAATGCCGCCTGCGCGACCGTTCCCCACGGCTGAGCCGGCTTGTCCTGCACCTCGATCACCTCGGCGGACAGGGTGAAGGCGTCGGTGCGCAGGCCGGCAACGGACCGGCGGTGCAACGGTTCAGTGCCCAGCAGGATCGACTCGCCGAGCCGTAGCTCGTTGACCCGGCCGACGTCCTCGGCCGACAGGGCCCAGTCCAGGTTGGCCGAGTTGCCCCCGGAGACGACCGCCAGGCTGAGGCCGCAGGCCGTCTTCGACTTCGGCGACCACACGAGACAGCTCCGCCATCTTGTGCGCGTCGGGCACGATCCCGCTCTGGCAGGCCAGGTTGGTGCCCAGCCCGGTGAGCCGCAGACCCTGATGCCGGTCGACCCGACGCGCCAGATCGACGACATCGGCTGCGCCGACGCCTTCGCGCAGGTCGCCCAGCTCGACCATGAGGACGACCTCGTGCACCCGGCTCTGCCTCAGCGCTGCGATTGAGAGCTGTTCCAGCACAGCGGGTTCGGAGTTGAAGCTCGCGTCGGCCTGGCGTACGACGTCGTCAACCTGGCTCAGCATGGGAGACCGGATCAAGGTCAGATGCGCATCTGGCTCCGCGGCGCGCAACCGGGCCAGGTTCTGGACCCGTGAGTCGCCCAGACCCTCCACGCCGCCGGCCCGCATCGCGGACGCGACCTGAGGTGAGGCCAACGCGGCCTTGGTGACGCCCATGACGCGAATGCCCATGGGGGAGAGCCGATCGACCAGGGCCCGAGTGTTCTGCGTGATCGCGCTCGAGGTCGATGTCCAGCCGGGGCAGGGTCACCGCGTGGTCGCGGCGAGCAAGGCTTCCGATCTCGGGAAAGGCTCGGGCGACCATGTCGACCAGGCGGTCCAGCGGGCGGGTCAGTGGGTCGGTCACCGGCAGGCCCAGCTCCTCCTGGAGCCGGGCGATGGACGCGCTGACGTCCTCGTCCGTCATCTGCTCGTGGTTGAGAGCGATCCCGATCACCTTGGTGTCGGCGAATGCCTCGATCAGGGCCACCTCGCTGGCCACGGTCGGCATCGGCATCATCGGGAAGTCGCCCAAGGTCTCACGTCGGGGAGCGTGCTGAACGATGACGCCGGCCGGCCGGCTGCCGCGCAGGATGTGTGCCGACGTCAGGTACGCCGGGTGGCTCAACGCGCCCTGGCCCTCGACCACGATGACGTCCGGGTGCTCGCCCTCGAAGGCCGCGACGACCTGGTCCTCGACCTCACCGGAGCAGAACTGCGGAACGAGCGCGTCCAGCGCGACGCCGTACTTGCCGCCCTGGATGAGCGTGGTCTGGCCGGTGCCGACCAGGACCGCCTTCACCCCTCGCTCGTTCAAGGCCTGGACGAGCAGCGTCGCCGTGGTTCGCTTGCCGATCGCCCCGTCCGTCCCGAGCACGGCGATGCGGGGACAGGTGACCTCGAAGATCCGGCCCGGAGAACAGATGCAGGTCCTTCTTGGCCTTGGGCCGGCGGACGTCGGTGATGGTCACGCCGGCGCTGCAGGCTTGCGGCCACGAACTCCGCGTCGTCGTTGAGGAACTCGTGCAGGCCGTTGATCACGTGCATGCCACGGGCGATGCCGTCGAGGAGCACCACGCGCTGGTCGGCCGAGAGCAGCCCATCGGCCGGCGCCAGGCCGCAGATCAGGTAGTCGGGGATGCGCCCGGCCAGGACGATGGCCTCGCCCAGCCCGGCCACCACCGGGATGCCGTTCGGCTCGCCGTCCAGGACCGTGCCGGCGTCGAGCCCGGCCAGACGGCTGTCGATGATGCTGAGGATGTCGTACTTCTCGGAGTGCCGGACCAAGCCGTTGGCGGTCTTGCCGTCCTGCTCGTTGAACTGGCCCTCGCAGTAGACGACGGCCGAAGAGCCGACCGGCAGCGAAGGGAATTCGGCAGCGGGCTCGGAACGGCTGTCGAGCACCGGGGAGGGGATGGAAGGCACAGACATGGCACTCCTCTGAGTGACTCAGAGGAGGCGACGGGATCGTGGCGGGGCCGGCTTGGCCCAACGGTCAACGAGGCGTCTTCCCTGATATGAAACAGGTGGCAGGCGAGGTGCCAACTAATCGAACAGTAGCACGAAAGGTGCCTTCCTACTGTCGAAGGCGTGCAGCTGACGTGCTGCGTTCCAGGGCCCGGTCGAGGACTGCGCTGGCGGGCAGATCGTTGTGGGGGCTGCTGGCCAGGGTCAGGGCGATGGCGGCTACCGCGGGGTCGGTGTCCGGCGGGATGACGAGCAGCTCGAGTCTGCGCCCGGTCGTGGTGCTGAGTGCGACCAGATGGGGGTCGATCTCGGTGAACCACCCGAGGTTGACCCGTCGGCCGGCGGCCACAGCTTGTGCGGGGCCGCGGACCAGCTCGCCGGGTGGTAGATCAGACGCGTGATGCGGATCTGGCAACGGGCTTCCAGTTCCATGGCCAGCTCGGGGACTTCGACGGACAGATCGGCGGACCGCGGCCACCAGGCTCCATCCAGGGTGCTCGGTTGTCCGGCGGTGTCGAGGAGCAACGCCAGCCGCTCCGGCCCGGTCGACGGGTGGTGCGTGGCGCTCTGTCGAGCCTCGACGAGGACGGCCATGGGCCTGGTCCTGACTGCGGCCGGTCGAACCGGCCTGCTGTTCGTGGATCGCCGAGGCAGAGGCGACAAGCAGTCGCGCATGACTTCCCTCGGTGACACTGACAGTACACGCGTCAGGACCCGTGGTACGGTCCGTAGCGGTTGCAGTTACTTTCCCCGCACGTCATTGAGTGCCCTCGGAATCTGACAGTGAGCGCTCGTCGTGTGGTGGGAATCAACTTTTCCTTGCTGGTCGACATGTTCTCCGCATCCTGCGCGACGCAAGGCGTGCCGTGCATGTTCGACCGATCAAGGAGATTGAAATGCCCCAAGGAAGTGTGAAGTGGTTCAACGCCGAGAAGGGTTTCGGCTTCATCGCGCCGGACGCCGGAGGCGCGGATGTGTTCGTGCACCACTCGGCCATTGAGGTCGATGGCTACCGGGACCTCCAGGAGAACCAGCGGGTCGACTTCGAGACCACGCAGGGATCCAAGGGTCCGCAGGCCGAGCACGTCCGCCTCGTCTGACGAACTGACCACCAGCGGCCCTTCGCCATCGCGGAGGGCCGCTGCTGTGCCCCGGCGCGCCCAGCTTGAACCGGCGGTTCGACTCTCAGGAGCCCCGGCCCACCGCTGCCAGCGTGGCGCCGAGCATGAGCTCGATGGCATCGCTGTCCTCCAGCTCCCCGTGGGTGCACAGGGACTCCCAGGTCCGGATGTGCAGGGCGTGTCGCAGGACAGCTGAAAGCCGGCGTCGAGCCCGGCCCCGGGCGCCGAACCCACGAGCCAGCACGGCCACCCGGGCCTGTTCGTCCTGGGCGAGGAACTCGCCCACGAAGGCGGGCATCAGGTCGAGGTCTCGGTAGATCTTGCTCATCATCGGTGCCGCACCGTGGGCCCACTGGTACGTCTCGGCCAAGGCCCGGCGCAGCCGTTCGACCGGGTCAGCGACCGTCGCCCAAGCGCCCGGGTCCGGAGCCGGGTGAAGACCCCACCAGTGCTCGGAACAGGCCGCAACGAGAGCCGCCTCATCAGGGAAGTGTCGATACACGGTCAACCGGGTCACCCCCGCCGCTTCGGCTACCGCAGAGATGGTGGTGGCGGCCGGTCCCAGTTCCTCGTGCAGGTCCATGGTCGCCTGCACGATCCGCGAACGGGTCTGCTCGACGCTCTCCAGCCGGGCTCGCATCGAGTAACCGCGAACTTTGCCTGAACGATCATGTTCTCCCAAACCCTTGACTCCTCTCACGCGCACGGAGTAGACGTGCTTCACAGTACATATCTGTTCATCAGAATTCGCGATCAGCCACCGGAGCCGCCGTATGTCCGCCATCGTCGATCCCAGCTCCCTGGCCGATGCGGTCGCGGGCGGCCGCTCACTTCCACTTACCGTGCTACCCGCTCCGCACGGTCCGGACCGATCCATCGGCTCGATCGGCGTGGGGTTCCGGCTCGGCGGTGAGCAGACCGGCGGACAGGTCGCGATCGTCGAACACCCGTTCCCACCCGGAGCGCTGGTGCCTCCGCACGTACATACCCGGGAGGACGAGTTCTCCATCGTGACCGCCGGCACGATCGGCTTCCGGTCCGGCTCCGACGAGGTCGTCCTGGAGGCCGGCGGCTACATCAGCAAGCCCCGCGGCGAACTCCACACGATGTGGAACGCCGGACCGGTCGAGGCCCGAATGATCGAGATCATCACCCCCGCCGGCTTCGAACGATTCTTCCTCGAGCTGGCCGAAGCACTCCAGGACGAGCCACCAGAGCCTGGCGCGCTCGAAGCGCTGGCCGCCTCCTACGGCCTGTTCTTCGACCCGACCTGGATCCCCGACCTGATGGCCAGATACCACCTGAACTCCCCCTTCGGCTGAGCCCCGAACCGCCCGACACGTCACGCACCCACGACAGATCCCAGATCTGTGGGATGGCAATGAGCACTCTTCGCCTCGACATTGGGCGTACTGCTCGACGGACCCAGGGCGGCAAGGCCACATCGGAGGCAGACATGTTCGCTCGGACGTCAACGTGGACCGGCTCACCCGAAGCACTCCAAAAGTGGGCGGATCACGTGACCGCGCAGGTCGCCCCGATGGTTCAAGGGTTGCCTGGTGTCGCAGGCGCCGCGTTCTTCCTCGACCGGGAATCCGGCAGCGCCATGACCCTGACGCTGTGGGCCAGCGAGGACGCCGCGTTGCACAGCGACCGCAATGCTGATGCCAGCCGCTCCGCCACCGTCGCCGCCACCGGCGTGGAACTCGTCGCCCGGGGACGCTACGAGGTCGTGACCCGGTTCTAAGGTAGGCCGTGGGAAGGCAGCCGATGCCCGGTCGACCGAACGTACAGGCCGTGATGGCCTCGATCATCGACGAGTGCCACCAGGGTCATCCGCCCGAGCAGCTCAAAGCCAACGTGATGGTCCGGCTCCAGCGCGTCGTTCCAGTGGACGCGCTGTGGTGGGCGACCAGTGACCCGGCCACCGTCCTCTTCACCCAGGCCTACCGTGAGGGCATCCCGGACCGGCTGATCCCCGCATTCATCGACAATGAGTTCCTCGGTCAGGACGTCAATCGCTGGTCCGAGCTGGCCCAGGATCCGCTCGGTGTCAGGACGATGGCGCAGGCGACGGCAGGAGACCTGGTGGCCAGCGCCCGCTACCGAGATCTGTTGCAGCCCATCGGGCTTGGTGATGAGCTGCGAGCCGTCCTCCGCACCGGAGACTCGTGCTGGGGCTTGATGTGCCTGCATCGCGAGCTCGGAGCGACGTTCACCGACGCCGAACAGCAGCTGGTCCGACGCCTAGCACCACATCTCGCGGAAGGTCTGCGGATCGGCTTGCTGATGACCGGTGCGGGACGACAACCGGTCGCCGAGGCGCCCGGTCTGGTGGTCCTCAGCCCCGCGGGAGAACTCGTGTCCGCCACAGCAGCCGCCCGAGCCTGGTTCGCGGAGCTCGGTGCGCTCGGTGCGCTCGGTGAGGGTGGGCTGGTACCGGCCGAGGTGCGGACTGTGGCCGCTCTGCTCGGCAGTCCCGACCCGACGCAAGCCCAGGACCGTTGGCGGGTGCCGCGGCTGCGCTGCAGGACTCGGGCCGGTCGCTGGGTTGTCCTGCACGCCTCCTGGCTCGAGCACAGCGGAGCCGGAGGCCGACAGATCGCCGTCATCATCGAACCGGCCTCGCCGGACGAGGTGGCGGCGGTCATCATGGCGGCGTACGGACTCACCCAACGCGAGCGCGCGGTCACCGGCCTGGTCTGCCGTGGCCGCTCCACCATGCAGATCGCCGCGGAGCTGTGGATCTCGACGAACACGGTGCAGGACCATCTCAAGTCCGTGTTCGACAAGACCGGCGTCCGCAGTCGCGGCGAGGTGATGGCCAAGCTCCTCCGGGACCACTACCTCACGCCCCTGCGGGAGGGCCGACCGATCCGAGCAGATGGCTTCTTCGAACCCCCCGGGGAGCCTGACAGCGAGCCGCAGCCCTGATGTCGCTCACCGTCTCGATCGGTGATGCCGGGACCTTCGGCCCATCCGCCGCGCTGGTGGGTCGTGCGAGCGTTCGGGTATGAACACTCGACGCGAGCCCCCTGACCTCCCGGTGGCAGAAGGATCCGACATGCCTGCCAGGCGCTGTCGCGAGCTCCTCGCGGCGACCCGCATCTCGCGAGTGGCCTTCATCGAGGATGGTCGCCCTCGGCTGATCGTGCTCAACCACCTGCCAGCGGGGGAGCGCGTCCTGTTCCAGACGAGCGAATCCACCACGCTGGGCCGGCTCACGCGGACGCAGTCAGAGGTTCCGGTGGTCATGGAGGTCGACAGCTCGTCCGGCTCCGAGCACGTCGGATGGTCGGTCGTCGCGTCGGGAATGGTGAGACGGACCGATCCCGGTGCCGAGCTGGCGCTGCCGGAGCCTTGGCGGGACAACGCGACCGGCGTCGTCCTCAGTCTTCAGGTCGACGAGATCTCCGGTCGTACGGCGGGAGCCTGAGACGATGCGGGCCGGCACGCGTCCGGTGAGCTGTACGGGCCCGTGGCGCCCTCACGGCCGATTCCTCGCGGGATCGGTCAGGCCGTACGTCGCGACCGCCTGAGCGACGTCTGCCATGGTCACCACGCCCAGCAAGCCTCCTTCTTCGTCGACCACCGGGACGACATCGGTGCGCTCGTGCACCATGACAGCGGCGAGGGCCTGCGCCGAGGTTCCGGGCAGCACACAGGTGGTCCGGGGGCGCAAGAGCTCGGCTACGGGGAGCCCGGTCGGTCCCAGAGGCACGCCGGGCCAGCAAGCAAGGAGTGTGCGGTCGTCCAGCACGCCCACACAGTGGTGGCCCCGTCGTACGACGAGATGACGGTGGCCACCGGCCGTCATGGCCGCCCAGGCATCGCTCAGTGTCGCGCGAAGATCGACCGAGACCGCGGGTGACGACATCAGGTCGCGCGCAGTGAGAACGGCAGGGTGCGGCTCTTGCTGTTCCTGCGCGAGCACCACGAGCCCGGGCTGCCGATGTGTGCTGTCCGCGCTCATGACGCGTCCCGAGCGGCACGGTTCATCGCGGAGGTGGCCGGCGACACTTGCCGGCCGGACACCTCGCCGATCGTGATCGCCACGAACTGGTCCGGCACGTTGTCGCCCGACGCGGCCAGCCCGAGCTCCAGCGCGCCCAGGCCCCTGCTGCCGTCCAGGAGGCGGGCTATGCCGATGACCATGACACTCCAGCGGGCCGTTGCGGCCGAGCCGGGGCCGTCGATCTCGAAGGCGACGACCGTGTTGATGCACGCTCGGGCGAGCATCCCGTCAGCCTCGGTCCGGAAGACGATCGAGTGTCCACTCAGGGCGTACGGCACAGGGACGATCACCGGGAGGGCTCGGTGGGTGACGGCGATCCGCCCCATCGGCTCATGGGCGAGGCGCTGCAGGCACTCCTCATGGGTGAGCGTCGTCCTCGTGTTCCGCATACGCCAAGGGTCGGCGCCGTCCGCAACGTCTCAGCAGGGTCAAAGGTCCCGATCGCGTGCCGTTCGTCCCGGCGTCGCCGACCGGCCCTTTGGCCGTCACCCGGGGCAGCCGTAGCCTGAGGCGCGTGACGTCTCGGGACGAAGGGCCGGGCCCGGACTCCTTGGGGTTGCGCGCCCTGCTCCAGGAGGTAGTCGGTCGGGTGGAGAGCGTCGCCCAGCTCGGTGACCGCATCCAAGACCTGCTCCAGGCCGTCATGTCCATCGGCTCGCACCTCGAGCTGTCCGAGGTGCTGCACAGCATCGCGGAGACGGCCGCGGAGCTGGCCGGTGCTCGGTACGGCGCTCTCGGCGTCCTGGACCAGCACGGGCACCAGGAGCTCAGCGACTTCATCACCGTGGGCCTGGATGCCGAGCAGCGGGCCGAGATCGGCGACCTTCCCCATGGTCGCGGGGTGCTCGGGCTGTTGATCCGTGAACCGCACGCCATCCGCCTGACCGATCTCACTCGCCACCCGGTCTCGTACGGGTTCCCCAACGGACACCCGCCGATGCGCAGCTTCCTGGGCGTACCGATCCGGGTTCGAGGTGAGGTCTACGGCAACCTCTACCTCACCGAGAAGGGGGGCGGTGGGGAGTTCACCGCCTCGGACGAGCAGATCGTGCTGGTGCTGGCCACGGCGGCCGGGCTCGCGGTGCAGAACGCGCGGCTGTACGAGCAGGCCCGGCGCCGGCAGGACTGGCTCGTTGCAGCCCAGGAGATCACGTCCAGCCTGCTGTCCGGCACTCCGGTGGCGGCCGTGTTCTCCGAGATCGTCGCCGCCGCGCGCCGGCTCGCGGCGGCGGACATCTCGCTCATCGCAGTCCCCCAGCCGGACGGATCGGTCGTCGTCGAGGCGGCTGACGGAACGAGCGCGGATCGGGTGATCGGTGACACGCTGCCCGCCGACAGCATGACGGCGACGGCCATGCGCGGCGGTGACCCGGTGCTGGTCGCCGATGCCCAGCAGGACCCCCGGGTGCAACGAGGGGCGTTGCAGGAGGCCGGTTTCGGGCCGACGCTGTACGTCCCGCTCGGGTCTGGACGGTTCAGGGGGACCTTGGTGGTGGCCCGGGCCGGTGGCGCCCCTGTGTTCGACGACGACGTCCTCCCGCTGGTGCAGTCCTTCGCCGACCAGGCCGCGATCGCCCTGCAGCTGCGCCAGGCAGCCGCTGACCGCGAGCAGCTCGCCGTCCTGGGCGACCGGGACCGCATCGCTCGGGACCTGCACGACCTGGTCATCCAGCGCCTGTTCGCCACCGGCATGGTGCTGGAGGGCGCGCTGCGCGGGATGGAGCCGCCGGAACGGGCCGACCGGGTCCGCCGAGCGGTCGATGACCTCGACACCACGATCAAGGAGATCCGGACCGCCATCTTCGCGCTCCAGGACCAGGTGGGCACGCCGCCCAGCGTTCGGAGCGAGGTGCTGAGCGTGTGCGCCACCGCGGCGGAGACGCTGGGCTTCGAGCCGGAGGTGACCTTCGGCGGTCCGGTCGACACGGTCACCTCGATGGAGGTGACCGCCCACCTGCTGGCTGTGCTGCGCGAGGCGCTGTCCAACGCGGCGCGACACGCCGAGGCCACCCGGGTCACGGTCGGGCTGACCGCCGACGCCGAGTCCGTCTTGCTCGAGGTCACCGATGACGGCAAGGGACTGCCGAAGAACGGGCGGCGCAGCGGGCTGACCAACCTGGCCGAGCGGGCCAGCACCCTCGGCGGGGCCTTCACCGTCTCCACCCCGGACGGCGGCGGCACCCAGCTGTGCTGGCGCGTGCCGCTGCATCGCTGACCGCCGACCCATCCGTCCGGGACCCTCGGACCTGGTGCACTGCACTCGAACAGGTGTCACGTGGGTCCATGAGATCCGACGACCCGCGCGTGGAGCTGTACTGGATCCCGGTGGGCGCCGGCCGCCTTCGCATCTTCCGCTACGAGATCCGTTGCCGGCCCGATGGATACATCCCCGACCTGTCATCCGCCGTGGCGAGCCCGGCCGTGGGTCAGCACCGAGCCAGCAGTGGCCGACCGGATCGTCGTACTGACTCGTGCGGTCCCACACCTGGTCTGGGGCCGCGACGAGAGCCGCGTCGGTGAGATGTGGAACTCCAACTCGGTGATCTCGTGGCTGCTCGCCCGGTCCGGGGTCGACCTGACCGCCGTGGCCACGCCGCCGGATGGCCGGGGTCCAGGCTGGGACGCCGGGTCGCGGTGGCCGCGAGTTGGTCGACTGGGGTCAGCTGGAGGCAGCCGCACGGGTTGTCCCACCACGCTGAGCCCGAGCGCCGTCTCGCCGGCCGGCTGGTTGGTCCTGTCCCGGGATGCGGGACCAAAGACCGTGGTCGGCGTGGCCGGTTTCGCTGAGACTCGGGTCGACGCACCAGTCGGAGACGAAGGAGCCAGCCGTGTTGGTACACGAGATCATGAGCAAGCCGGTCGTCGTCGTGGAGCCGGGCACCTCTGTCCGCGAGGCGAGGTCGCTGCTGGCCCGCAACCACCTGCACGACCTGCCGGTGGTGGAGGACCGCGTCGTCATGGGAATGGTCAGCGAGATCGACCTGATCCGATTCGCGGTGCCGGGGGACCCGCGATCGAGCGCCGCGTCCCGCCAGGTCGGCGCCACACCGGCCCACGCGGCCGCGACGGTCCGTCAGGTGATGAGTGCGGTGCCGTACGTCACCCGTCCCGGAGCCGACGTCTCCGACGTCGTCCGGACCTTCGACCTGATGCGGTGGAAGTCACTGCCGGTCGTCGAGGACGGCGAGCTCGTGGGCATCATCACTCGGGCCGATGTCGTCAGGGCCTTGGCGGCGACCGCCGACGGCGCCCTGCTGCTTCCCGACCGGTCGGAGTGATCCCGACCGGTCCACGGTGCTAGCTCGAGCGTGGATCGCTGTCCTTCATGGTCGCTGCGAAGACGGCGGCCTGGGTCCGACGCTGCATCCCCAGCTTGGCCAGCAGGCTGGAGACGTAGTTCTTCACCGTCTTCTCGGCGAGGTACATCTCCTCGCCGATCTGCCGGTTCGTCTTGCCCTCGGCGATGTGCTCCAGGATCCGCCGCTCCTGATCGGTGAGGTCCTTGAGCCGGGGGTCCTCCTGCGCTCCGCTGCGCAGCCGCTCCAGGACGCGAGCGGTCACCGCGGGGTCCAACAGCGACTGACCGGCCGCGACCCGGCGGATGCCGTCGACGAGGTCGGTGCCGCGGATGTCCTTGAGCACGTAGCCGGACGCGCCGGCCATGATGGCCGCGAACAGCGCCTGGTCCTCGTCGTACGACGTGAGGATCAGCGCGTGAACTGAGGGGTCGACGGAGCGGACGTCCCGGCAGACATCGATCCCGGAGCCGTCCGGCAGGCGACCGTCGAGCACGGCGACATCGGGTCGCAACGCCGGGATGCGCCGAGTGGCCTCGGCCGCCGACCCGGACTCGCCGACGACCTCGATGTCCGGCTCGGCCTCGAGCATCTCCCGCAGACCGCGGCGGACCACCTCGTGGTCATCGAGCAGAAAAACCTTGATCGTCATCGACGTTCCTTCCTCGGGGTCCTTACCGCGACCGACCACAGACACCACTCTGCCCTCCCGTGCGGCGGGAGGGCCGAGGTGCTGTCCGCTCAGTCGCTCGTGGACCGTGCGTTGGGGACGACCGTGACCGGGCCCGGCCCATGGCTGACCAGGCACTGGCCGACGGAGCCGAGGAGGAGCCCGGTGAAGCCGCCGACCCCGCGACTGCCGACCACGGTCAGGGCTGCCCCCGACGTGCGCGCGGCGGTCTGCAGCCCGTGGCAGGGGCTGCCGTCGTGCACGACCAGCGTGTCGATCTTCTGGTCCGGGTACGTCTCGGACACGCCGGCGACCGCCTCGGAGAGGGCTCGGCGGCAGTCCTGCTCCATCCCGCGCCGCCACTCGTCGACATCCTCACCCCGCGGCATCTGCACACCGAGGTCGCTCATGTCCTGCAGGCTCCACACCGACGTGGCCACCAGTGGAACCGCTCGGCGGTCGGCCTCCGCGACAGCGAACTGCACGGCCTGCGCTGAGCCCGTCGAGCCGTCCACGCCGACCAGGACCGGGCCGGTACCTGGCACATCTGACGGCACATCTGACGGCACATCTGACGGAGAAGTGCCGTCCGCGTCCGCCGGGCGCACGACGACCATGGGGCAGTGCACATGGGCCGCCACCTGGGCCGCCACGGACCCGGCGAACACGTCGTACGTCAGGCCGTGTCCGCGGGACGCCACGACGACGAGCGAGGCGTTCACGGAGGCGTCGACGAGCGCGGCCGCGGCGGAGCAGCGCCGGAAGAGCGGACGCACCCCCAACCCGGGGTGGTCGGCTGCGACCTTGGCCACCAGCTCGGCCAGTCGCGTCTGCGCCTCGTTGGTCATCCAGGCGTGGTACCCGCTGATGACCGGCACTTCGACCTGGTCCAGCTCGTTGTATCCGTGCACGAGCAGGAGGTCACGGTGCTGGCGCTCGGCCGCCCAGACGCCGTACTCGACAGCCGCGTCGTTGGCAGTACGCCCGAAGTCCACGCCGACGACGACCGGTCCGCTGAGGCTGTGGTCCATCTGCATTCCTTTCGTTCGCGCTGGCGGGCTCACTCCGGGGATGACCGGGAGGCGTGGGACAGGACGGTGTCCCAGGTCTGCGGACTGGTGACGGCAAACCGTCGGCCGGTGATGTCGGTGGGGGTGAGACGCACGAGGAGGCTCTTGGGGCCGCCCTGCTCGGGATGGATGGGTAGCTCGGCCGCCTCGAGGCTCTCGTACAGTCCGGTGATCTCTCGAGCCTCACCTTTGACGACGACGCTCCAGTCGTGGTCGTCCGTGCGCCCGTCCGCCTCGAAGGCGACCGGCCGGCCGTCCACGACCTGAGCGATCAGCGACGTGCGGGCGGTCCGGAAGACCACCGTGCCGTGGTCGACCACGAAGTTGATGGGGAAGACCTCGGGCTGAGCCCCGACCGAGAACGCCAGCCGGCCGCGCTCGGTGGTGCGCAGGTCGGCCCAGCAGTCTGGGGGCTCGAGCGCCGTAACGGGCGCTTCCTGGTTCGAAGCCATGGTTCCCTCCTCCTCGCCGCTGGGTCCCTGGGTGGCGCTTGCTGGCTACGACGCCGCCGCTGGCAGCGAGTCACCGTGGACGACCAGGACGGGGCACGCGGCGTGCTCGGCGACGGCCGAGCTGACCGAGCCGAGCAGGAGGCCGGCGAACCCGCCGTGGCCACGGCTGCCGACGACCACCATGACCGCGTCGGCGCTGCTGTCGACGAGCACTTCCGCCGTGTTGCCACAGAGAACTTTGAGCTCGAGGTCCGCCGGGCGGTCGGCACCGAAGACCTCGTCGACCGACTCGGTCAGGCACTTCTCCATGTCCTCCTCGGGGTTCCAGTAGATGGCGGAACCGCCCATGCCGTACGACCCGTAACTCACGGGGACGTGCCAGGCCGCGACGGCGTCGATCCGCGCACCGAAGGTGCTCGCCAGCTGAGCCGCCCAACGCAGCGCCAGCTTGGAGGGCTCGGAGCCGTCGACGCCCACGACGATCCGCCGCTCGGTGGTGGTTGTGGTGGTGGACTCGCTCATGACGCTGCCTCTCTCGGATGAAGCTGACGGCTACGACGCTAGGCAGCGGGTCCCACGTCGCGGCAGGGTCGAAGGTCCTGGCATCGGGTGCCTCTTGCCTCATGTCCGATCACTGCGGGAAGAGCAGGTTGAGCACATGGACACCACCGAGGAACTGGCCCCCAGCGAGAGCTGGCGCCTGCTGGCCGCGTCCGACATCGGCCGCATCGCCGCCTGCTACGACGAGACTCCCGAGATCTTCCCGGTCAACTACGTCGTGGCGAACGGAACGGTGGTGTTCCGGACATCGCCCGGGCTCAAGCACGTGTCGGCCCGGCTCGGACAGGTGGTGGCGCTCGAGGCCGACGGCGTCGACGTCGAGACCGGAACGGTGTGGAGCGTGATCGTCAAGGGTCGCGCACGGGACGTCTCGACACCTCAGGAGCTGGCTGTGGTCGGGCAGCTGCCGTTGCGGCCGATGCACGCCGGAGCCAAACCGCTGTTCGTCCGGATCGAACCCGACCAGGTGACCGGTCGACGGTTCCGTATCGCGGACCCCGAGCAGTGGGCCGCGCAGCCCGGCGTCAGCCTCGAGGACGAGTAGGTACGTCGTGGACGCGCTGCACGCCGCGGACCGCCTGGAGTCGCTGAGCCGGGCCGAGTGCCTGGAGCTGCTGGCCACGGAGGAGATCGGGCGGCTCGCCTTCGTCGTCGACGGGCGACCGCGGATCACACCGGTCAACTACCGGGTCGTCGACGACACCGTCGTGTTCGTCAGCCGTCCAGGCGCCAAGCTCGATGCGGCCATCCAGCAACAGCCGGTCGTCTTCGAGGTCGACAGCATCGAGACCTGGGCGCATGCGGGGTGGAGTGTCCTCGTGCAGGGTGTGGCATCGGTGCTCGGCGACGACACGGCGATCGTCGGCCCGGTCTCCCGGCTGCCGCACCCGTGGGCACCGGCCGATCAGCATTCGCTGGTGCGCGTCGTCCCCGACGAGATCACCGGCCGCCGCGTGCGGGTGCGTCCCGGGGGCGTGACGGTCCTCCGGCAGGAGTAGGTGCCCGGCCACACTGCCGGCACTGCTCAGCGGGCTGAGAAGCGCGCGGCCCGGCGACTCACCCGTTGGGCCGGTCCACGTCGGCGCGGCACCTGGTCGGGTTTGGGCTCGGCACCGAAGAACAGGCGCTTTCCCATCTCCACCAGAGCCAGGTATGCCCCCACCATGACCAGCACGGCGGCGTAGAAGGTCCACGGCGGCCCGACGAACCCGAGCAGGTGCGCCACGGGGGAGACCGGCAGCAGGGCGGCAACGACCACCACGGCCAGGGAGGCCAGGGCGAGCGGAATGCTCGGCAAGCTGCGCAGGAAGGGGATCCGCCGCGTGCGGATCGCGAAGATGACCAGGGTCTGGGTGGCGAGGGACTCGACGAACCAGCCGGACCGGAACAACGCGGGTCCGGCGTGGAGCGGACCCAGCATGACGCCGAAGGTGAGGAAGTCGAAGAGCGAGCTCAGCGGCCCGAAGAAGAGCATGAAGCGACGGATGAACGCGATGTCCCAGTGCGAGGGGGCACGCAGCTGCTCCGGGTCGACCCGGTCGGTCGGGATGGTGAGCTGGCCGGCGTCGTACAGCAGGTTGTTGAGCAGGATCTGCGACGGGAGCATCGGCAGGAACGACAGGACCCCCGACGCGGCGGCCGCGCTGAACATGTTGCCGAAGTTGCTCGAGGTGCCCATCAGCACGTACTTGATGGTGTTGGCGAAGATGCGCCGCCCCTCCTCGACGCCGTCGGCGAGGACGTCGAGACTCTTCTCGAGCAGCACGACGTCGGCGGCGTCCTTGGCCACGTCGGCTCCGGTGTCGACCGAGATCCCGACATCGGCCTGGTGCAAGGCCAGCGCGTCGTTGACACCATCGCCCAGGAACCCCACGGAACGGCCGTGTCGACGGAGTGCGAGGACGACCCGCGCCTTCTGCTCGGGTGAGATGCGCGCGAACAGGTTCGTCGTCCGGACCGCCTCAGCCAGTGCCTCGTCGGTGAGCGCGTCGATGTCCGCCCCGTCCAGCACGGGTCCGGTGTCGATGCCGATGTCCGTGCAGAGCTTCCGGGCGACCTCCGCGCTGTCCCCGGTCGCTACCTTCACCGTGATGCCGAGCTCCGCCAGCCGCTGGAGCGAACGCGCCGCCGTCGCTTTCGGTGGGTCCCGGAACACCAGAAAGCCCGTCAGCTCGAGGTCGTGCTCGTCCTGTGCCGTAGGACGCAGGAGATCGCCCGCGTGTCTCGCGGCCACCGCGATGACGCGGGCACCCTGGGCGTAGAGCCCGTCCAACGTCGCGTGCGCCTCGACCGGCACGCGACCACATGCGGCGAACACCGACTCCGCGGCACCCTTGACCACGAGCAACCGCTCGCCGGCTGCCGACTCCACCACGACCGACGTCATCCGGCGCTCGTGGTCGAACGGCAGCTCGCCCAGGCGCGACCAGCCGGCGTCGCGCGCGTCGCCGGCGGCCTGCCACAACGCGATGTCGAGGGGGTTGCCCGCAACCGCGCGGCCGTCCGCCGTATCGACGTCGATCGCCAGCGCGCCCGACCGCAAGGGCTCCAGCGACGGTGTACCCCCCGGGTCCAACGACGCGGCGAACGCCAGCACGCCCTCGGTCAGGGTTCCGGTCTTGTCCGTCACCAGGACGTCCATGTCCCCGAGGTCCTCGATGCAGACGAGGCGCTTGACGAGCACCTTGCGCCGGGCGAGCGCGCGCGTCCCGGTGGCCAGGCTGGTACTGACGACGGCAGGAAGCAGCTGGGGCGTGATGCCGACGGCGATGGCGAGCGAGAAGAGCAGGGAGTCCAAGAGGGGACGGCGCAGGAGCAGGTTGGTGACCAGGACCAACGTCGTCAACACCAGGGCCACCTGCAGCAGCAGCATGGAGAACTTGCGCAGCCCGGCTTGGAAGTCGGTCTCCGGCTGCCGATCACCCAGGCCGGCGGCGATGCGGCCGAACTCGGTGCCGACTCCAGTCGCGACCACGACACCGACGCCGGCGCCGCCGTGGACGACCGTTCCCATCCATCCCAGGCAGCTGCGGTCGGCGAGCGGGGTCTGCGGGCCGACCGGCTCGACGGACTTCTCGGCCGCCTGCGACTCTCCCGTCAGTACGCTCTCGTCACACTCCAGGTCGGTCGTCGCGATCAGCCGCAGGTCGGCCGGGACGACTGTGCCCAGCGAGAGGTGGACGATGTCACCGACGACGAGGTCGACGACGCTGACCTGCTGAGGGTGCCCGTCCCGGATGACCAGGGCCAGGTGGTGGATGCCCTCGTGGAGCGCCTCGCTCGCCTTCTCGGCCCGGTACTCGTTGAAGAACCCGAGTCCGACACTGCTCACCAGGATCAGCGTGATGATGACCGCGTTGGTGCGCTCACCCAGGCCGAAGGAGATGCCGGCCGTCACGAACAACAGAAGAAGCAGAGGGCTGCGCACCTGACGCAGCAGGACATCGGCGGCGCTTGCGCCGTGGTCGCGGACCGCGTTGGGACCGTCGGCGGCGAGCCTGCGGGAAGCCTCCTCCGAGGTCAGTCCGGTTCGCTCGTCGGTCCCGAACCCCTGCAGGACATCCACCACGGTGCTCACCGCGGCATCGGTCGTCACGGGTGCTCCTGTCGGTGTGTGCGGGTCTTCCTCGGCCCGAGCATCACTCGCCGCGTTGCCGGCGGCCCAGAGTCCAAGGTCCCGGCGCCGGCGTCCGAGGAGAGGCCGTTGGGCCCTACCCGACCGAACGCCGCCCGGACAGGCTCCTGATGTCATGGAGCGAACGACCGGCGAGCCGAGCGATCGGGTCTCCGTGGCGGTACGGCGGGTCCTGCAGCTCATCGCGCTCTTTGTCGCGATCCATTTCCTCCTTCCACTCGTCGGCGGCCTGCGCTCCTCGCTCGATGTCCTCACCGACGCCGATCCGTGGCTGGTACTGCTCGCGGTCATCCTCCAAGGGGGGTCCCTGGTCGCCTACGCGCAGTGCACCCGCGTTCTCCTGCCTGACGACAGCCGGATCGGGATGCTGGCGGTCCTGCGGATCCAGCTGGCCACGCTGGCCATGACCCACGTCCTCCCCGGTGGAGCGGCGGCTTCGACACCCCTGGGGTTCCGCCTCTTTCGTCGCCAGGGGGTCCCCGCGGGCGATGCGGGCTTCGTCCTCGGCCTGCAAGGCGCCGGGTCATCGGCGGTTCTCAGCCTTCTGCTCATGGTGGTCCTTGCGGGGTCGGTGCCCTTCCGGGGGCTGCGGCCGGTCTACCTGTTGGCCTGTGCCTTCGGAGTCCTCCTCGTCGGATGCCTCAGCGTTCTGCTCGTGGCGATCTCCATCCGGCCGACGTGGTTGACGACGCGCTGGGACCGACTCACCCGCCGGCTGTCCGATCGGCGTCAGCGGGGCCTGGCCACCGCGCAGCTGGACCTCACAGCCGACGTGAGGCGCCTGCGCGCCCATCCCCAGATGGGAGCCCGGGCTGCCGGGTGGGTCGCTGCCCAGTGGGTGCTCGACTGCGGGTCGTTGTGGGTGTTCCTTGCGGCGTTCGGCGCCGTCGTTGCTCCTGACAAGGTGTTCGTCGCGTTCGGGGTGAGCAACATGCTGGCCTTCATCCCCATCACTCCGGGGGGACTCGGCGTCTTCGAAGCGGCGCTGACATCCTCACTCGTCAGCTTCACCGTCCCTCGTGCGACGGTGGTTGTCGCCGTGCTGGCCTACCGGCTGGCCGAGTTCTGGCTGCCGATCCCGATCGGCGCTATCGGTTACGCCACCTGGTCGCCACGCTTGCGTCAGGACAGGGAGCTCGATGCCGCCGAGAGTGGTGACAAGGGACCAAAGTCCTGACGGCAGCGGACGTTCGGTCGTTGCCCGTCCGGCCGACCCGCAGGAGTCTGTGACAAATGGCCTGGTTCCTGCGCGTTGTCGAGCATCCGGACGGCAGCTGGAGCTGCCGTCAAGGCCTGCACCAGCTCGACCTGCACGCAGTCTTCGAGGAAGCGATCGCCCACGCGCGCGCGCTGGCCGAGCTGCGGCCACCGACCGAGCTGTTCATCCATCGCCTGGACGGCAGCGTGGAGAGTCTCGGAGTTGCCGGGCCGGACTGACGCGGTCGGGACGTTCGACTCTGTTCCGGCTCTTCCCCCACGAGGAGGGTGACTGCCACGTCGCCACTGCTCAGGAGGATCGGATGTCGCTCAGCACGCAGTCCCCCACCGCAACGTCGCCCGGCGGTGCCGCCGGCCGCACCCTCATCGTCGTCGGCTACGACGGCTCCCCCAGCAGTCGAGTCGCCCTGGCCTGGGCACGGACGGAGGCGGAGGAGCGCGCGGCGCGGCTGCGCGTCGTCACGACATGGGACGAGAGCCCCGTGGACCCCTGGACCGTCGCCCAGGTCAAGGAGTGGCGTGCGCACGTCCGGAAGGCGGCGGAGGCCCTGTCCCAGGAAGCCGGTGAGCTGACGCAAGGACGGCCGGTCGAGCTCGTCACGGTGGAGGGCTCCGCGGCCCGCGTGCTGACGGGGCAGTCGAGTGAGGCGGACCTCGTCGTCGTTGGATCGTCCGGACACGTCGGGGTCCTCGGGCTGCTCGCGGGAAGCGTCAGCCGGTATGTGTTGCACCGGGCGGCCTGCCCCGTGGTCGTCGTCGGACCCGAGGCGCACCCTGACCCGGTCCGTCGTCTCGTTCTCAGCTCCACGCTCGACCCGGCCGGTGAGGTCTTCCCGTGGGTGGCGCAGTGGATGAGTCACCGCGCGGTGTCGGTGCACGTCGTCGCCTCGTACGCCTTCCGTACCAGTGAGGACGCGATCCGCTCCGAGCCACTGCTGGAGCACATCGGCGCCTGCGTCGCCGAGCAGAACGACGCGTGGGTCGCCCGTCTTCGCGAGGCGCTGCCTGGCCCGGCCGACATCACCCAGGTGGTGCACCACGGGGAGGTCGCCGCCGTCCTGTCCTCGGAGACGCGCGAGCGTGACCTGCTGGTCGTTCCCGGCGGTTCGGAACACGCCCTGCCCCTCGCACACGGCCGTTGTCCCATTGCCGTCGTCCCGGGCCCGCACACCGCTCCACGCGGTGCATCCGCCGTCTCCGCGGGGACCCACGGCTAGCCGACGAAGGCACACACGCAAGGTCACCGGTCCTGCCCGCCTGGGAGTCGTCATGCGTCCGCCCGACAGCCACCTCGAGGTCAGAGCGCGAAAGCTCGTCCCCAGCGCGCACGTCACCGGCCCGCCGGCGGGAGTCCCCGTCCTCCGGCTCGCCGGGCTCACCAAGCGATACGGATCGGTCGTCGCGCTCGACCGGCTCGACCTGGAGATGCAAGCCGGAGAGATCCTCGGGTTCCTCGGCCCCAACGCGGCCGGGAAGACGACGACGATCCGGTTGCTGCTCGGCCTGATCGCCCCGACGCAGGGGCGCGCAGAAGTCTTCGGCTTCGACGCACAGCGTGACCGGATGGCCGTTCACGCCCGCACGGCCTACGTGCCGGGGGAGGCCGCCCTGTGGCCGGCCCTGACCGGTGCGGAGACCCTGCACCTGCTCGGCCGCGTCCACGGCGGGACGGACCTGGCCTACCTGAAGGAGCTGACCGACCGGTTCGACTTCGACCCCTCGCGCAAGGTGCGCACCTACTCGAAGGGCAACAAGCAGAAGATCAACCTCATCGCCGCGTTCGCCACCCGCGCCCCGCTGCTCATTCTGGACGAGCCGACGAGCGGCCTGGATCCCCTGATGGAACAGACCTTTCGCGAGTGCGTCTTGGAGGCCAAGGCCAACGGGCAGACCGTCTTCCTGTCCTCGCACATCCTGGCCGAGGCCGAAGCGCTGTGCGATCGGGTGGCCATCCTGCGAGCCGGCCGGCTGATCGAGGTCGGCACCATCACGCAGATGCGTCACCTGTCGGCGGTGACCATCGAGGCGGGGTTCGACGGCACTCCCCCCGACCTGGGCGGCGTGGCCGGCGTCAGTGACGTGCGGGTGACCGGCAACCGGGTCACCGCTCAGGTGCGCGGCCCCATCGATGCCTGCCTCAGCGTCATCGCAGCCGCGCGGCCGATGACTCTGATCTGCCGGGAACCGTCCCTGGAGGAGCTGTTCCTGTCGTTGTACGGGCGCGACGAGCGCACCAACACCCAGTCACGGGCCGGGGCCGGCCGATGACGGTCACCGCGACGGTCGCCGGCGCGCCGCGGGTGACCGCCGCCAGACTCCCGGGCCTGACGCTGGCCCGGTTCGTCGGAGCTCGCGCGATCCGGACGGGAGCCGTGTGGGGGGCGGTAGTGGTCGTCTTCGTCTTCGCCTCGGCCACCGGCTTCAAGAGTCTCGGCGCCACGGCGGCAGCTCGGGAACGAGTCTTCGTCTCCCTCGCGGCCAACCCCGGACTGAAGGCGCTCTTGGGAGACGTGCGCAGTGGGGCCGGCGTCGGTGGCTTCGTGGACTGGCGCGCCCTGGGGACCTTGTCGATCATGACCGCGGTGTGGGCCTTGCTCACCACCACTCGGGCTTTACGGGGCGAGGAGGTCGCCGGTCGCTGGGAGCTCTTCCTCGCCGGTCGGACCACTGCACGCCGGGCCACCCTGAACGCGCTGGCCGGACTGGGCGCCGGGCTCCTGACCATGTTCACGGTGATCTGGGTCGGGGTGGCCGCGGTCGGAAGGCCATCCAGTGTCGGCTTCAGCCCCCGGGTGAGCGCGATGTTCGCGCTCACCGAGATCGCAGCACCGACCCTGTTCCTCGCGGTCGGCGCGCTGGCGAGCCAGATCATGGCCACGCGCGCTCGCGCGGCGACGCTCTCCAGTGCCGTCCTGGGCGTGGCCTTCATGCTTCGGGCGCTCGGTGATGCCGCGCCGTCGGTTCACTGGCTGCTCTATGTCAGTCCGCTGGGCTGGATCGAGCAGGTGGACCCCTTGGGTACGGCGCCGCGGACGGCCTGGCTCCTCGCGGTGACCGGCCTGACCGTGGTGCTCGTCGCGGCGACGGTCGTCCTGTCCGGTCGCGACCTCGGTGCCAGCACGATCACCGACCGGGACACCAGCGAACCCCACACCCGACTGCTCGGCTCGAGTGCGCTGTTCGCCGTTCGGCTGTCACGGTCCTCGATCTGTGCCTGGGTCCTCGGGATCGCCCTGGCCGGTTGGCTCTACGGCACGGTCGCGGCGTCAGCTGCTCGGGCCTTCGCGTCCTCGCCGGTGGTGCGCGACATCACCGGCAGCCTCACCGGTCAGGCGAAGGTCCAGGGCGCCAAGACCTTCGCCGGGGTGATCTTCCTCGTCCTGACCACCCTGGTGATGGCCTACGCCGCCAGTGCGATCAGCGCTCTGCGAGAGCAGGAGTCCGACGGCTACGTGGACAACCTCCTGGTCCGCCGGGTGACCCGGGTGAGCTGGTTCGCCGGCCGGGCGGTCCTCGCGCTCGCGGTCACCGTGCTGGCGAGCATCATTGCGGCAACCACGTTCTGGGTGGGCTCTGCGCAACAGCGGGCCGGGCTGCGTCTCGCCGACCTGCTGCGCGCCGGCCTGAACGCTTCGGCTCCGGCGGTACTCCTGTTGGGACTGGCTCTGGCGGTGTTCGGCTTCTGGCCCCGGCTGACCGCCATCGTGGGGTACGGCGCGATCGTGTGGAGCTTCCTGTTGGAGATGCTCGGATCCGCCTTCTCCATCAACCACTGGATCATGGACACCTCGCTCCTGCACCACATCGCGCCGGCTCCGGCGACGAACCCTGATTGGCTCACGGTGATCGGGTACGTCGCGATCGGGGCAGCGCTGGCGCTGGCCGGGGCCTGGCGCTTCCACCGCCGCGACCTTGAGGCCGCCTGAGCCTGCCTGAGCCCGCCTGAGGCCGCCTGAGCCGAGCGGGGTGTCAGGCGGTGGCTACGGCGGCCGACCGCAGGTGGCGGACGTGATCGAGCAGCTGCGGCTCCGGCGCGGGCCGCACCCGGATCCGGACATCGACGACGACGGGACCCTCGGGCCGGGCGAGCACCGGGTTGAGATCGATCTCGCCGATCTCGGGGACGGCCGCCATCAGGGCTGAGATGCGGACCAGGACGTCGGCCAGTGCCGGCACGTCGGCGGCGGCGTGGCCGCGTCGAGCCTGGAGCCCAGGGAAGGAGCGGAGGTCACGCAGCATGGTCTCGGCGGTGGAGTGGTCGACCGTTCCGAGGCACCAGCTGCGGTCCGGATCCACGTCGCTGTCCACGCCACCGCGACCGACCATCACGAGGACGCCGAACCGGGGAACGCGGGTGGCACCGATGATGATCTCGGTGCCGCCGTGCACCTGCGTCTGCACGATGACCCCGGTCATCGCGTCACCGATCCTGTGCTGCATGTCGCGGACGGCGTCGCCCACCTCGCGCGGTCCGGCAAGGCCGAGCCGCACCGCGCCCACGTCGGACTTGTGCACCAGGTCCGGACCGTCGGCCTTCACGGCGAACGGCCCGGTCAGCAGGTCGCACCCCTCCTCGGCCGTCTCCGGATCGTCGGCGGCGACCCATGGCGCGGAGGCGATCCCGCAGGACTTCAGCACCCGGTAGGCCTGCTCCGCTCGCAGCCAGCCCTCGCCCCGGTGGGCGACGACGGCGGCCAGCTCGTCCCGGACCGCAGCCGGGATCGGGTCACCGCCGGCAGCGACGACACCGTCCACCGGCAGGCGGCGATCGAGGTAGCGGCGGAGCGCCGCCGTCGAGCGGACGGCATCCTCTGGCTGGTCGAACCGCGGCACCGAGCAGGCCCAGCTGTCACCGGCTCCGAAGACGCAGGCGGCAACCGTCATCTCCGGCCGGCTCCGGGTCACCTGGTCCAGCGCCGACGCCAGAGCAGCGGGCGGCAGGTGACCCAGCACCGTCAGCACGGCGAGAACCACGTCCACCTCGGGGTCGGCTGCCACAGCGATCATGGCGGCCTGCACCTGCTCCAAGGTGGCGGCGGCGGTGACGTCGACCGGGCCCGACACCGCTGACGCCGGCGGCAGGATCGCGCGCAGGTGCTCTTGGGTCGAGGCGCTCAGGTGCGTGACCCGGAGCCCGTAGGTCGCGCAGGCGTCAGCGGCGAGCACTGCAGGACCGCCGGAGTTCCCGACGATGGCCACCCGGGCTCCGCGGGGAAGGGCCTGGGTGCTGGCCAGCGCCGCCACGTCGGCCAGTTCGCGCAGGCTGTTGACGCGGATGATGTTCGCCGTGCGACAGAGGGCGTCGACCGCCGCGTCGTCGTCCGCAGCGGCCGCAGTGTGGCTCGTCGCGGCCGCCGCGGCGACCGCCGATCGGCCGGCCTTCAGCAGCACCAGCGGGGTGGTCGCGGTGACCGAACCGGCGACCCGGGCGAAGGCCGCCGGCTCGGCGATCGACTCGAGGTACGCCGCGATGACGCGAGTGCGAGCGTCGTGCTGCCACCAGGGGAGCACGTCGTTCCCGCCGATGTCAGCCTTGTTGCCCACCGTCACCAGGCTCGACAGACCGGCTCCACGGCTGTGGAAGGCGTCGAGCAGTCCGACCGTCGCGGCGCCGGACTGTGAGAGCAGGCCGATGCCCCCGGCGGGAGGGGGAGTGGGCAGGAACGTCGCGTCCAGGCGAACGGCTGGGTCCGTGTTGGCCACACCGATGCAGTTCGGGCCGACGAGCCGCATGCCCGCCTCGCGACAGATGCGCAGCAGGCTCGCCTGTTCGCCCGCACCGTCGACCCCGGCTTCCCCGAAACCGGCAGACAGCGTCAGCAGGGCCCGTACGCCCGCGACGGCGCAGTCACGGGCGACCCCCGGGACCGCGGCCGAGCGGACCGCAACCACCGCCAGGTCGACCGGCACCGGGATGTCCTGCACGTGCGCGAAACCGGGAACGTCACCCACCGCCACCGCTTGCGGGTTCACCGCGAACAGCGATCCGGTGAACCCGGCCCGCACCAGATGGTCCAGCACCTGGTGACCGACGCTGTTGACGTTGCGACCGGCACCCACGACCGCGATCGACGTCGGTGCCAGGACGTGGTCGAGTGATGCCGACTCGGCCGTGGCCTGACGGTTGGCGCCACGGTTGCCCGCGTCGACCGACGAGGAGACGCGACAACGGACCTCCACCTCGTTCCCGACGGTCCGCACTCCGCTGATGAAACCCGAGTCGGTGAACACCTTGAGCATCGCGATGTTGTCGGCCAGGACGACGGCCTCGACCGAGTCGAGCCCGGCGACGAGGGCGCGGGCGAGCAGGTCCTCGACCACGAGCGTGCCCACGCCCTGCCCCTGCCGGCTGTCCGCGACGAGCAGGCCGATCTCCGCCGCACGGTCACCGACGACGCCCGAACCGCACGGATGCAAAGACCCGACGGCTGCGATGGCGCCACGCGCGACGACGACCACGGCCGCGAGAGTGTGCGCAGGATCGAGCAGACGACGGACGTAGTCCGCGCCCGCCCGCGTCGAGACGGTGAAGAATCGCTGGTAGGAGCTGCGGCCGCTCAGATGCTCGATCAGCTCGCGTACCTCGTCGGCGTCGCCAGCAGTGAACGGCCGCAGCTCGACTGCGAGACCACCTGTCGTCAACGCGTCGTACTCGGCGGTGGACGTCACATCGACTCCTGACCATCGGACTGCACTGTCGGATTGCACTGTCGGATTGCTGGAGCTTCCCCCGCCAGTCTCGAGATCCAGCCGGATCGCGACGAGGGCCGAAGGTCCTGCGCGGCGGTGACCCTTGGCCGCAGAGCTCCGAGGAGATCGCTCCTAGCCTCGACAGCGGCACCGGTACACCGATGGAAGGACCGACATGCCCGCTGCACCGAGGAACCCGCATGGATCCGTCCTCGTCGGGGTGGACGGCTCCACCGACGCCGACCACGCCGTCACCTGGGCCGCCCACGAGGCAGCCAGGACCGGGGTGGCGTTGCGTATCGTCCACGCCTCGCCCTGGTCCCTGCTCTCCGAGCGGCCAGGTCGTTGCCCGGCCGCCTGGGACGAGACGGGGCTCGGCCACCGGGCTCGGATGATCCTCGCCGCGGCCGCCGCCCACGCCCACGACGTCGAGCCGAAGGTGGCCGTGGACGCCGAGCTGGTGTACGGCGACGGGCCGGCCGCGTTGGCCCGGGCCGCCTCCGGCGTAGCCACCGTCGTCGTGGGACGCCGAGGCCGGGGAACCGAAGGCACGAGGCACGTGGGCTCGGCGGTGGCCGTGCTGGCCGAGCAGGTCCGCGCCACCGTCGTCGTCTGCGGGTACGACGCGCAGCACAGTCAGCTGGGCGGACACGAGGGGCCGGTCGTGGTCGGGGTGGACAACCCGAGCCGGGCTGACTGCTCGCCGGACGAGCGGCACGTGCTGGACGCGGCGTTCCAGCTGGCCGCACGGCAGGGGACTCGCCTGACCGTGGTCCACGCGTGGAATGACGCCGACTGGGGCCCAGAGGAGTCCCTGGCGTCATACATCACCGACTGGGAGACCGCCGCCAAGGACTCCGAGGTGGACGTGCAGAACCTCCTGACGCCGTGGAGCAACCGGTTCCCCCAGGTGCCCGTCTCGGTCACCGTGGTCGACAGTCGCCCGGCCCACGCCCTCGTCACCGCCTCGCAGGGCGCCCTCGCCGTGGTGCTCGGTGGCTCTGGGAGGGCGAGCCTGCCGGGTAGCCGATTCGGGCCGGTCGCCCGTCGGGTCGCCACCGGGTCGAGCTGTCCGGTCGTCATCGTCCCGACCCAGCAGGTGTGACGCAGGGGCCGAGCGGTTGTCCTGGGCGAAGTCGACGCCGACCAGGACGGGATGAGCTGCGTTCGTGGGCGTTACCGCGTGCCTGTCGGATCGCCGGCGTTGTCGTGCCGGCGCCGGACGGACACGACGCCCTCTGTGGTCTCTGCGACCGTCTCGGCGATGACCGTGCGGAGGTGGTCGTGGCTGTCCTCGATGATGACCACGCCGTCACGGACGCTGACTGCATCCAGGGGCAGATCCGCGTCGCCGTACTCGGCGAGGCGTTCGCGCAGAGCCTGCGCGATCTCGTCGTCCGAGTGGCTGTGCGCGCGCAGCAGATCGGTGAAGCTGATCATGCCGACGAGCCGCTGAACGTCGTCGACGACGGGCAGGCTCGCTATCCGGTTGTCGAGCATGACGGTCGCCGCCTCGACGGTGTCCTCCTCGGGGCGGATCGTGAGGACGGAGCGCGTCATCACCTCCTCGACCAGGCGCGGCGGCACGCCCTCGCCACGAACAGGTGAGAGGTGGGCGCGCGGATCGGGGATCTGCCGTCCGGCGACGAGGTCCCGCCGGCTGACGATCCCGACCAGCTGGCCGTTGTCATGGACGACCGGGGCCGCGGTGATGTCCCGGTCCAGGAGGGTGCGCGCAGCCTCCAGCAGCGACGTCTGGCACCGCAGTGTCGTGACGTCCCTCGTCATCAGCTCTCGGACCAGCATCAGGGTCTCCTTCGTCGTCGGCTGCATCGAAGCTAGGGCTCCACGAGCGTCCGGGGTCAGGGCCGAAGGTCCCGGAGAACCAGCTGTCGACGCGGCCTTCATGACGGGACCTTCTCGGGTCGCAGTCAGGACTTTCGACCCGACCGGGGCCGGTGTCCCAGGCGTCAGGGTGGTGTCAAGGCAGCCGGGGTTCCGGCCCCTGGCCTTCCGTGGCCTTCGACGAATGAGGAGTTCGACATGAAGCGCAGCACGATTGACCGGCTCGCGAGCTGGGTCGGGTTCACGATCACCGCAGTGTTGATCGTCTCCGGTGCGTTGCTGACGTGGGCGCACAACTTCGTGGGCAGTGAGGTGCATACCCAGCTGGCCGCGCAGAAGATCTTCTTCCCGGCCAAGGGCAGCCCGGCCACCGCGGGTCCGCAGTTCGCGGCGATGCGGCAGTACGCCGGTCAGCAGCTGACCACCGGCGCGCAGGCCAAGGTGTACGCCGACCACTTCATCGCGGTGCACCTCGGTGAGATCGGTGGGGGCAAGACGTACGCCCAGCTCAGCGCGCAGGCGCAGGCCAACCCGACTGACACCAAGCTGGCCGGCACCGTCGACACGATGTTCCGCGGCGAGACGCTGCGCGGGCTGCTGCTGAACGCCTACGCGTTCGGCACGATGGGCTTCATCGCCGGGATCGCGGCCATCGCCGCGTTCGTCGCGGCCGCCCTGATGCTGCTGCTGTCAGTCCTCGGACTGTGGCACAGCCGCCGTGCCGGGGACCTGCCCCAGACGGCCACCACCCCGGTCAGCACTCCCCGCCAGCCGGTGCCCGTGAGCTGAACCACGACGACCTATCAACCGGTTCACCCGGCCCGCCCATGAGGCGGACCGGGTGAAACCGTTGTCGAACCACTCACCGGGACAGGAGCGAGCCATGCAAGCCCTGGCCCCGACTCACCGGACGCCAGGCGGCGGCCCTGGAGGCTGGATCACACCGAGTTGCAGCATGGCTGACAGGTCATCTCGGGTGGCCCAGTGCTCGCACAGCTTCCCGTCGGCGACTCTGAACCAGTGACTTTGACTCGCGGCGAATGCCTTTCCGGTGGCGGGAGGGCTGCCATCGACGTGACCGAGGTTGGTGCCCCGACTGATCACGCGAGCCACGACAACGTCACCTTCGGCGACGAGCGACTCCAGCTCCATCCGCAGGTCAGGGAACTGCGCCGTGAGCCACGCGACAGTTCCGCGCATCGCCGCCGGTCCGTTCACGCGCCCCGGACTCTCGGATGCGAAGGGAGCCGCCGCGTTCTCCACGAAGTCCTCGGCCATCAGCTCATCGCACGCCGCGAGGTTCCGCTGGTTCCAGATCTCTTCGAAGTGACGCCGGACAAGCTCCTTGTTGACCTCGAGCATCCGATCTCTCCCTCGGTCCGCGTTCAGTCGACGGTGACCATCGGCGGGCACTCGTCCCATCGGTTCGGCGATGGTCCCACACCTGGACCGCGCCCAGCGGAACGAGCGAGTCGCGCGAACCGTACTCAGGTGGCGCTAGGGCCTGTCCGGGTCGTAGCTGCCGACGAGGACGGCGAGCGCTGCAGTGGGCTCGGTCAGGCATCGGGTGGTGATGCCGTCCTGGAAGGCTGCGAATGCCGGCGACAGCCGCAGCGGACTGTCGTCCTCGTCCTGCGTCACGATGTGCAGAAAGCTGTCACCGGTGCGGTAGGAGGCGTACGAGAAGCCCGGCGGAGCAGAGAT
This sequence comes from uncultured Actinomycetota bacterium, assembly GCA_963743975.1. GTDB lineage: Bacteria > Actinomycetota > Actinomycetes > Actinomycetales > CAVURS01 > CAVURS01. Next base: position 666,862 of record CAVURS010000002.1, on the reverse strand, counting down.
GGCCAGCTCCGCGAAGACAGCCGCGACGAGCGACGCGTTCTCGTCTGCGCACTCAGGCTTTGTCGTGTACTGGATTATCCGGGTGCTCGCCATGTCAGACCGCCCTCATCGAGTTGTTCCGTGGGTCGTGCGTGACCTCGGCGAGGCCGAGCGCTTCGAGCAAGGGCGGAAGGTACATCCCGAAGCGCCCGCGGTAGCCCTTGCGCAGGCCGTACCAGCCGCCGACGGGATTGGTCTGCGACCGGGCCCAAGCCTCGACGGTGCCCTCCTTTGCCGGCTTCTGCTCATCCGCGGCGCCCAGCGGCACCCAGTCCCCATCGGCCTTGAGCCACTCGGCCAGGTCGGACACGGCCCGCCACTGGTAGGTCAGCTTCGTCGTCCCGACGGTGCAGACGAGCACGTCGCCCTCGCGGTGCATGGTGTAGCTCGACGTCCCGGGTGGGGTCGTCAGCTGCCACGGCTGTTCCTTCGTCCCGGTCATGGTGTCCCTTCGAGGTGGGATGTGAAGCAGGGAATCAGGCTCTGCCAGCCGAAGCGGTTGCGCTCTCGCCAGACACCGGCCTCGGCGACTGCCTCCCAGCCGCGGTGCTCGATCTCGACCCGTGTGCCGCTCTCGGCGGGCACGAAGCGGACCACCACCTCGGTGGCCTCGGCCGGCGGCCGCGCCAGGTGCCAGGTGTAACCGAGCTCCGTGGGCGGCTTCCAGACCGTCACCCGGCCCCACTCGTACTCGTCACCACCAACCGTGCGCTCGAAGATGCGTCCTCCGACACCGGTCTCCATCACGATGCGCTCGGGTGAGCCGGAGACGCTGTGGTCCCTCGGCCACCACCGACCGATGTCCTGCGTCCACACCCGAAAGGCCTGCTCGACCGGGCACGCGACGTCGAAGCTCATCGTCAGCGGTCTCACGTGTTCTCCGCGACAAGACGAAAACGCGTAGCAGCGTCACCCCACACGTTGTGCAGGTAGTCCTGCACCGCGAGCAGCCCCTCGTCCCGCAAGTGGTAGATCCGGCGCGTTCCCTCCGCCGTCTCCGCCACCAGCCCGGCCGCTTTCAGCAGCCGCAGGTGCCGCGACACCGCGGGCCGACTGATCGGCATCTGCTCCGCGATCTCCTGGACCGCTCGGTCGCCGTCGCTCAGCAGCCGCAGGATGGCGCGGCGGTTGGGGTCACCCAGCGCCTCGAAGGGATCCGTAACCACCTGGCTACCGTAACCTCATGGTTACCTTGGGCCAAGACCGGGAGGCGCTGAGATTCGCGAGCCGGGCCGGCGATCGGAACCACAGCGGCCGCGCCGTCTAGAACACGTACGGAACGAGCATTCGGCTGGACCGTTGGTACGCCGGGTAGGTGTCGGGGAACTGCGCGGCCAGGTAGTGCTCCTCGACAGTCGCGCTATAGATGAAGTAGATCCCGGCGAGGAGTGCGGCGATCAGCCAGCTCCAGTCGAGTCCGATCGCGGTGCCGACGGTCGCGAGCAGGATGCCGGAGTAGATCGGGTGGCGCACGAGCCGGTAGGGGCCGCTCGTGACGAGTTCGGGGGTGTCTCGTTCGGTCATCGGCATGCCCCAGTTGCGACCGAGGTGTCGCCTGGCCCAGACGGCGAAGCCCAGTCCGACGATCAACAGGGCGAGTCCGAGAGCAGCTCGCCAGGGAGCCGTGCTGACGGTGCTGTACCGGAAGGCGCCCAGGCGGTAGAGCAGGAGCACGATGGCAGCGACCACGACCCTGATGCCCAGCTCGCGAGACCAGGGGACGCGGCCTCGCTTGGTCGAGAACGCGGCCACGAGCCAGTACGCCCAGAAGGCGCCCCAGAGGAGCGCGAAGACGAGTTCGACGACCCGCATGACCGCAGCGTCGCACAGCCGTCGCGTGGCGTTGGACGCCGCGCCAGCCGGCCGCCAGGAGTAAGTTCGCCGCCATGAAGCAGCACCACCGAGCCGGTCGCCGATGATCAGCACTCCGGACTCGCATCGCCCCGGCACCCCGGTCCAGGCAGCAGGCTCGAATGGTCGTACCTGGCGGAGCGGTCTGACGGTCACCTTGCCGTGGTGGCTGGTCCTGCTGGCAACGTTGTTCGCGACGGTCGTTATCTTCCCACTGGGCCCGGTGCTCGCGGTGTGGCTTGTCCAGCGGAAGCACACACGCCCCTTGGGCTGGGTGGTCTCAGTGCTCTCGACGGTTCTCTTCGTGTATTGGTTCACCCGCTCCTCAGTCACCCAGCTCGGGCTTATGTCGCGCTAGCAGCCTGCCTCCAGCTACGCGATGCGACTGGTCCGAGGCGCCCGCTTGCGGGGGCCAGCTCGTCAGACGCCCAGCTGAGCCCAGGTCCCGAAGTTGGGCCCATCGATTTCTGGATTCGCACGGATCTGCCGATGTGCGGGCGTTCTAGGCCTAGTGCGGTCGTTCGAGGCCGGTGTCGAAGAAGGAGGTGACGTACTCATCCGGTTCTAGTTGGCTGTCCCGGAGCATCGAAAAGATCTCTGCGCCTTCTCCCGGCTCGTCGAACAAGCGAAATGCCTGAGCGAAGTCAAGGTACTCGCCGCGCTCCTCGGTGTACTCGATGGCCTCGGTCTCAGCTCGTTCGATGGCCTCTTCGAAGTTGTCGGCTCTCCACAAGGTGATCCGCTCCTCGTAGGGCCGGCCATCACCACCCTCGGTCTCATCCAGCCTGAATAGGCACCGCACGGCGTACCACTCGGCCTGTGTCTCATTCGTCACTAGTTAATGCTGACAGCAGCCAGGAGATAGCCGTGTCCGATGTCCGGATCTGCCGCAATCCGCGTAGCGGACAGGCTTGCCGTGAGTCTGCTGAGCACGCACTTTCCGACGGGCGCGATGCCGATGGTGTTGTCAAGCAACCTGCGGCGGAGATTGGCGTTGGCTGGCTAGGGCCTTCGGTCGGTTGCCGGCTCTCGGTTTCTCTCTTTGCCGTACGTGCAGCTGATTCGATGTGATGATGCTTTCGGTCTGCGAGCCGCGATGACGTCAGGATGCGAGGGGGTCCGTGGTGGGTCGTCGGTGGGGGATCGTGTGGTTGCTGTTGGTGGGGCTTGTCGTGCCGGTGGGCGTGGTGTTCGGCGGCGCCGTCGGTAACGCGGGGGCTGTCGCGGCACCCATCCCGCATCCTGGCTATACCGCGGTCGCTCCGCAGCGGTTGTTGGATACACGCAGGTCGCCGGCACAGACTCTGGGGCCTGGTGCTGAGATCACCGTGCGGGTAGCGGGTGTGGCGAACGTCCCGTCAGCTGGGGTCGTCGCCGTCGCGTTGAATGTGACCGGCATTGCGCACGCGCATTCGGGTTATCTCACCGTGTTCCCCGCCAGCGCGCCAAGGCCCGCGACGTCCAACCTGAATCTGTCGCCAAACGTGGCCCGGGCGAACGCGGTCATCACCGAGGTGGGCGCTGACGGACAGGTCACGATTTTCAACTCCTCCGGGTCCACTGACGTGCTGGTCGATGTCAACGGCTGGTTTGCGCAGACCTCGTCCCTGACCGCTCAATCGCCGGTTCGGCTGTTGGACACCCGTCTGCATGGCGGGGCCGTCCCCGCGGGGCACGTCGTGCCGGTTCAGGTGACTGGCCGTGCCGGAGTGCCGGCTAGTGGGGTGAGTTCTGTGGTGGTGAACCTGACCGGCATCTCCACCCACGCCTCGGCCTATCTGACGGCCTCCGCGGCCGGGTCGACTCGTCCAGCCACATCGAACCTCAACCTGGCTGCCCGTCAGACCGCCGCGGTCTTGGCTGTTGTCGCTGTCGACCGGGCCGGCCAGATCAACGTCTACAACTCTGGTGGCCCCACGCACGTCGTCCTCGATGTCGTCGGCTGGTTCACCGGGACCACCGGCTACGCCCCCGTGACCCCTACTCGTCTGATGGATACCCGAACCAACCTCGGCGCCAGCCGCAATCCCGGGGGCGACATCGCGCTCTGGGTCACATCGGATGTCTCGATTCCGCCGGATACGGGCGCGGTGGTCCTCAGCGTGACCGCGGTGCAGCCCACAGCCTCGGGCTATCTCACGGTCCATCCGTTCGGTCAGCCCCTTCCGCGCACCTCGAGTGTGAACGCTCCGCGTGGCGCGACGGTGGCGAACTTGGTGGTTGCGCAGCTGTCCGCCGACGGCACAGTGGATATCCACGACGCGATCGGCGACGGGGACGTCCTGGTCGATGTCGTCGGCTGGCTCGCGAGCAACCCGACGATCTTCTGTGTCACTGGGCTACCGACCTACCCCGCTGAGGTCAGCCAAGCCTTCGCCACGCAGACATTGCGGATAGGCGATGGAACCGGCGCGCCATACGCCATCTCGGCAGTGACCGGATCCCTGCCACCTGGCCTGACCACCACCTCGGACGGCACGGTCGTCGGGACCCCCACCACGCCGGGCAGCTACTCCGCCCAGCTCTCGGTATCGGACTCCACCGGTGAGTCCGCGACCTGCGGTTTCGCCGTGCACGTCGATGCCTTCGCCTCCAGAGCACTGTGGGCTTGGGGCATCAACGACGACGACATCTTGGGCTCGGCGGCTGCCGTCCCCTCCCGATCGACACCGGTGCTGGTCGACAAGGGGTCAGGTTTCGCGCAGGTCACGACTGCCGGCGCTGTCGCCTATGCCGTCAAGACCGATGGGACGGCATGGTCCTGGGGGACTTCCGCCGAGGGGCTGCTCGGCACCGGCCAGAGCACCGGGATCGCCGAGACCCCGGCGCAAATCCCAGGCCTGAGCGGCGTGCGGCAGTTCGCGATAACCCTGACCGCCGCATACGCGCTGCAGTCTGACGGCACCGTGTGGGCGTGGGGGACCGGTCCGCTCGGCGACGGATCCACCGTCTCGAACCAGGTTCACCCCACACCCATCCAGATCCCCGGCCTGAGCCAGGTGGTCGCGATCGCCAGCGGCACCCAAGACGTGTTTGCCGTGACGGCCGACAGCTCAGTATGGGGTTGGGGTGACAACCACAAGAGTCAGCTCGGGACTGCGGCCTCTGGGCCGAGCTTCGCACCGGTCCAAGTCCCCGGCATCACGAACGCGGTCAGCGTCGCCGCCAACGACTTCTCCGCGTTCGCCCTGACCAACGACGGCCGAGTCATTGTCTGGGGTGATCAAACCGGAGGAGCCCTGGGCAACCATGAGACGACGGGGACCGAGATCACGCCGACCACGACCATGCTGGACATCCGTCAGATCGCAGCCCACAACGGTGGTGCCTACGCCCTGGGCATCAACGGAGTCGTGTGGGCCTGGGGGGTAGGCGGCGCCGGTCAGCTGGGCAATGACCAGAACAGCAACAGCGCCGTCCCGGTGCCTGTTCAGGGGCTGCCGCCCATCACCCAGATCTCAGCGGTTGACACGGCGGGCTATGCCTTGGATGAGAACGGCGGCGTCTGGGCGTGGGGCGAGCGGAGTGGTGGTTACCTCGGCGACGGGGAGCCGCAAGTCGGCGCGAATGCCTGGACTCCGGGGCGGGTGCTGGCGCCCCCGATCGCCGAACTGCAGACCCCGCAACCGTTCGGCGACGTCATGGTCGCCATCGGGGCACCTTAGGTCGCCACGGGAGTCGAGACATGGCACGCCGCTGGCCCTTGCGTTGTACCGTCGCTAGGGAAGCTCGACGCGGAGTGCGCCGGGCTTCAACCTGGCGCACCTGGGCATCCCCGCCTCGTCGGTGAGGTGGACGTTCACCCTCACTTCCTCCGCGCCGAGTGGGAGGTCGTCGAGCATGAGCTTGGCGCGCCGAAACATCTTGAACGATCCGTCTGCGAACGTGCCCCACGTCAGATAGATGAACCGGCCACCCTTTGGCCCTTGAACGGCCGGACCGCGAAAGTCGCCTCCGTCGGTCCTGACCTTCGTCACCCACTCCGCGTCGGCAGCGTCACCTGCAACAAGTCCGGCCGGCTCACTGCCAACCTGAAGGCCGACATGCACGCCGTCGTACTGACCGCATCGACGCCCAGGCAGATGATGCCCGCGAATCACGATGCGCATGCGGCGAGCGTACGACGCGGCCCAGAGGCCAGGGAACGTCCGGGCAACCTCGCCCACCCGCGTCTCTCCGTCGAAGCGAGTCGCGGGTCTCGACTTCCCCGTTCAGGGTCAGGCCCTCGCGGTGGTTTGCAGCTCGACCGCCGGTGTGCGGCGGCGGGCGGCCAGCCACTGTCCGACGGCGACGAGTCCGAGGCTCGCCCCGAAGATCGCGAGGTTGACGATGCCGTAGCCGAGGATGTGCTGGCCGGAGGCCTTCGGGTACGGGCCGAACACCGTCTTGGAGCCTCCGACCCACTCCAGGACGAGGTCGGTGGACTGGAAGACGAATACGAAGCCGTGCAATGCGATGAACGCGATGAAGGCCACGGTGCGGTTGGAGACGAGGTAGCCGATGGGGAGGGCGAACAGGATCATGACGATGAGTTCCACGATGTGCTCCTGAGATCGAGTGTCCGGGAGCTCCACGATCAGGCGTCGTTCCGGGCGGGCGCATCGGCGGCTGCACGAAATCTTGAGGCGGGCAGCGCCTAGGTGCTGGCGCCGATGCGCTGACCCGGTGGGTCGGAGGATGATGCCCGCGTGACCTGGTGGAGGGGCTCGCGGACGGCGGGTGCCTGCGCGGTGCTCGTCTACGTGATGGGGCTGATCGTCCAGCTCTGCGTGGTCCTGACCCCGAACCGGCTCGCCGGTCCGGGACGGGTGGCCGTCGTCTGCGTCGCGACTGTCCCGACCGTGTGGTTGGGCGTCCTGCTGATCGCGCGCCGCCCAGGCAATCCGACCGGCCCGGCGCTGGTCTGGATTGGTGCGGGCAACATGCTCGCCGAGGGGATCCAGGACTGGGGAGGCACGCACGGCACGCGGGCGCCGTGGCCGGCATCCTCGTTGGGCGCGTTTCTCGGCCAGGGGGCGTGGGTGTTCAATCTGACCGGCTTCTTCCTGCTCTGTCTCGTCTTCCCGGACGGGCCCCTGACGGGACGTCGTTGGCGGCTGCTGCCGTGGGCGGCCTTGGCTGTCGCCGGGTACGTCGAGCTGCTCCTGGGCCGCAACCCTGCACCCCAACATCCCGCCCTGGTCGCTGTGCTGATCGCCATCGGTGTGGTCGGAGTGCTCGGGGTGAGCGCCGCGAGCATCCGGGCGCTCGTGGTGCGTCGTGGCCGGGGAGACGCGATGGTGCGCGCGCAGATGCGCTGGCTCGTGCTCGGGGCGGTCCTCGTGCCGATCGCCCTGGTGGCCGGTTGGATCGCGAACGCCGCCGGAGCGCCCTCCGACCTCGCCTTCACCGGCCTCATGCTCATGCTGCTCGTCGTGCTCCCCGGGGCGGTGACAGTGGCGATCTTGCGGCACGACCTCTTCGACATCGACCGGTTGCTGAGCGACGTCGCCTCGTGGACGTTGACGACGCTGCTCGCCGCGGCTCTGTTCGCCGGCCTCGTCGCCTCGACGACGGCACTGGGTATCGGCGGAACCCCGATCGGCCCGACGGCAGCCGCCTTCCTCGTCGCCCTGGTGCTGCTGCCGGTCCATCGTCTGATCCGGCGCACGGTCGGTCGGGTCGTGGATCGCGACCGGACCGTCGCCCGCGAAACGGTCCACGCCTTCGTACGTCGAGTTCGCGACGGCGTGGCCGAGCCCGAGGCGGTCGAGGATGTTCTGCGCTCCCTCATCGGTAACCCCTCGTTCCGGCTGTTGTTGCGCGTCGCCGAGGAGGCGGAGGGAAGCGTGCTGGCCGGCCTGGACGGTGCCAGTGTCGAGCCGTCCTCAGCGGCGACCAGCGTCCCGTTGCGATCGAGCGGCTCCGACATCGGCATCGCGCTCCTGGACTCGCCTTCGGCCCGAGAACTGCGTCGGACCCGCGAACTCCTCGCTGACGCCTGGACCCCGATCGAGTTGACCCGCTCACGACTAGGACTGCGGTTCGCCCTCGATGACGCCCGAGACAGCCGTGCCCGACTGGTGCATTCCGCCGCATCCGAACGGCGGCGACTCGAGCGGGATCTGCACGACGGCGCGCAGCCGCGGATCGTCGCGGTGGGGATGCGGCTGCGTTCCATCCAACGCACGCAAGTGGTTTCGCCGGAGACGCGCGCGGAACTGGACGCCGCCGTGGACGCCCTCGCCGAGGTGGTCGCCGACCTGCGTCGTCTCGCGCACGGCTTGCGCCCGTCACGGCTCGACGACGGCCTAGCCACAGCCCTGCAGAACCTCGTCAGCGACTGGCCTATCGACGTCACGCTCGATGTAGCAGATGAGCAGGTCCCGGAGACGATCGCCACGACTGCGTACTTCGTGATTGCCGAAGGACTGGCCAACACGCTCAAGCATGCGGCCGCGACCCGCGCATCGGCGTCCTTCGCCCGGGTGGGGGATCGCCACGTCGTCGAGGTCCGGGACGACGGAATGGGCGGGATACGAGGCGGACTCACCGCACTGCACGACCGGGTCGAGGCCCTGGGCGGGCACCTCGACGTCTTCAGCCAACCGGGCAACGGGACCATCTTGCGAGCGGAGTTCTGACGGGTGCGCATCGTCGTCGCCGAGGACTCCGTCCTGTTCCGCGAAGGGCTGGTGCGCCTGCTCAAGGACTCCGGTCACGACGTCGTCGAGGTCGTGGACGACGCCGACGCGCTCCCGGCCGCGGTTTTCAGCACCAGTCCGGACCTGGTCCTGGTCGACGTGCGGCTGCCCCCCACCTTGACCGACGACGGCGCGCAGGCCGCCGCCCGGCTCCGCGAACAGAACCCGCGCCTGCCGATCGTCCTGCTCTCGCAGCACGTGGAGACCCGCCACCTCCTGCCCCTGATCGCGACCGGCGCTTTCGGATACCAACTGAAGGACCGGGTCCTGGCCGTGGACGACTTTCTCGACACCCTCGAACGAGTACGAGCCGGTGGGACAGCCCTCGACTCGACCATCGTCGCCGCCCTCGTCACCCCGGTCAGGCCCAACGACCCACTACGCAACCTGACCCCGCGCGAGCGTGACGTGCTCGCCGCCGCGGCCGAGGGGCGCTCCAACGCCTCGATCGCAGCCCGGCTCGTCATCACCGAACGCACCACCGAGGCGCACATGCGCGCCATCTTCCGCAAGCTCGCCATCGACGACAGCCCGGACAGCCACCGGCGCGTCCTCGCCGTCGTCGCCCATCTCACGCAACGCCATGGGAGTCAGCCTGGCCCCTCCTAGGCGCGCGGTCCGCGGGCAGCCGACGACGGGATTGCCGTGACATGCCGATAAGGGCCGTTGTCGGCCGGACCGGTGTCAACCTGTTCAAGGGGGAATCACTGCAGGTCGGAGGCGGTTTTGCTGGTGGCAAGGGCGGGGTCGAACCGCCGACCTTCCGATTTTCAGAAGGCCAGTCGTACGGCGAGCGCCGTGTCGCTGACCTGCGGCGATGTCGTTGATCGGTTGGGGCTCGCGTGTTCGTGGGCACGATCTGGGCACGGATGGTTGCCATTGGCCGGCGACACTCGCCCATGGCCAGGCGGCGGAGGTTGCCGTCGTAGGTGTCGGTGGACTGGCTAGGTGGGCCTTCTCTATGGCCCTCGGTCCACCCCACAATGGGGGGTTTCTCGCGGCACGTGCGATTGGGCCGCTGGGTTCAAGCCCTACCTCCTGAGCGTCGATGCTGCACTCATGGGGCAGGAGTAGAGGTGCTGACCGAGCAGCTGAGTGCTGCCTGGCGTGCTCGGACGTTGGCCAGTGACCGGCGGGCTGGGAGTTGGGCGCGTGGCCGGGCCTGGTCGGAACAGTTGGCCTTTGTCGGCCGGAACTGGCTACGGCTGGGCGCGGCGCTGCTACTTGCGTGTCTGGTCACGCTGCCGGGGGTCTGGCTCGTAACCGGCGGCTTCGCTCGAGGCTTCATCGCGGGCGTCTTCCTGACCACCATCGTGGCTTCGTTGTGGGCGCACGTGGTTCGGGCCTCCGGGGCTGGTGCGGTGATGATGGGTGATCTGGCTGAGCAGTGGACCGCGTCAGAGCTTCGCGGGCTGAGGTCTCAGGGCTGGCGCCTGGTCAACGGGGTGCGTCTCGGTGTGGAGATCGACCATGTGCTGATCGGCCCTGGCGGGGTGGTCGTGGTGGAGTCGAAGTGGTCCTCCCGGTCATGGTCCTCGCCGTACGGCCGGGAGCGCGTGACAGACGCCGTGGCGCAGGTGCGGCGCGGCGCGCGCCAGCTGCGGTGGCTCACCGATCTACGACGCTGCGGGATCGACCGCGTCGACAGCGTCGTCGTGCTGTGGGGCCCCGACGCGCGCGACGTCTCGAGGGTCTGCGACATGGCTGACGCGACGCCCGTCATCGCCGGAGACGACATCGGCGCTTGGTCCAGGCGCCTGCCGAGCGGTGTGTTCACCAAAGAGCAGATCGACAACGCCTGGACAGTGTTGGACGCGCAATGCCGCAAGACCGATGCATGGTCCGCGCTGAACGCGGCCTCTCCGCCGTCCCTGACTCTCCTCGTCATCCTCGTGGCCGCTACCGGGAGTTCCGCGCTGACCGGTCTGGTGGTCGCTGCTCGCTGCCTGGCCGCGTGGGATCGCCTCGGCTGGGGGACGCTAGCGCTCCTTGTCCCATCACTTGCCCTCGCGCCTGTCTTCGATCGAGTCGGCCGCTTCCGGGTGGTTCGGCCCGTCGTGTGGGGCTGGACGCTAGGTGTCGCCGTCACCGTGCCGCTATGGGCGATCACGACCCTGTACGAGATCGCCCGCTGACCCCGGTCCGTCCGTCGATGGGTACCGGTCGTTCATCAGCGCGACGTACGCACCGACCCGGCTTGCGCAGCGGCTCAGCTCGAGGTGTCAGTCGAACCACCAGCGCGGGTACTTCTGGCGGAACACGATCATCAGGATCGGTCCCAGCGACAGCAGTCGGCCCGCACCGGCGCCGCTGCCATGGCGGGGCTCCCCACTCAGAGGATAGGAGGTGGCCCATGAACCCGACGAACCAATCCTGACCACACGGTCAGGCGGACATGCTTCACATGACCACCAACCGTGCCTACCGGCGGTGCTTCCTCAAGGGCTAGCGTCGATCCTCTTGACGGTGAGGAGGAGCGAGGGCATGGCGCATCCTGACCTGTCGGAGCTATTTCGCTCGCTCGATCTGACCGGCGTCTTCGCCAATGCTGTCTTGGGTGGTCTGATCGCCCGCCGCGAGAAGCTGGATCCGGTCGGCTTCGCCACCCTGGCGGTGTTGTCCGGGCTGGGCGGTGGACTGATCCGCGACATACTCCTACAACACGGCCCACCGGCGGCACTAACCGACAACGCCTACCTGTTGACTGCTCTGGCCGGGGCGGCAATCAGCTACCTGATCCACGTCCGTGGAGTCGCCTGGGACCGGGTCTGGCCCGTCGTCGACGCCCTGGCTCTGGGGACGTGGGCCGCCGCCGGCGCGGCGAAGACCCTCGCGGTCGGCCTGGGCTGGCTCCCGGCAATCCTCCTCGGCACGATCACCGCCGTCGGCGGCGGCGCCCTGCGGGATGTCGTGCTGCGTCGGGTTCCCGGCATCTTGGGCGGCAACACCCTGTACGCCACTTGCGCAATCGCCGGCAGCGGCGTGCTGGTCCTCCTGACCGACCATGGCTACCCCACCGCCGGGCTGGTCGCCTCCACCGTGGTCGGCACCGGTCTGTGCCTGCTGGCCCGTTGGCGCGGGTGGATCCTGCCCGGCGCGGACGCCTGGTCCCCCACCCGAGTGATCCCAGAGTCGTACCGCAGCCGGATCAGGCTGCGTCGCTCTCATCGCGAACGTTCCCACGCCAAGACCGACGCCAAGGAGAAGCCATGAGCACACAATCCTCAACCACAGCAGTCCTCCAGCGACTTGGCGGGGCCCGCGACGGTCTGGAGGACTTCTACCGGCACCTGCACCAGCATCCCGAACTGTCGCACCAGGAGAAGAACACGGCCGCCAGCGTCAGTCAGCGGCTCGACGCTGACGGTTACCAGGTCACCACCGGCGTCGGTGGGACCGGCGTGATCGGCGTCCTAGACAACGGAGAAGGACCATCGGTGCTGCTACGCGCCGATATGGACGCCCTGCCAGTGCAGGAGAAGACCGGCCTTGCCTACGCCAGCACCGCCACAGCGCAGGACGATCAAGGCAACACCGTCCCCGTGATGCACGCCTGCGGACACGACATGCACGTGACCGCCCTACTCGGTGCGGCGAACCTGATGGCAGCGGGAAAGAGCCATTGGAGCGGCACGCTGGTCGTGCTCTTCCAACCAGCCGAAGAGGTCGGCGATGGGGCCCGCGGAATGGTGCACGACGGCCTCGCGGAAGCGGTCGGACACGTGGACGTCGCGCTGGCCCAGCACGTCCTGCCAATGCCCGCAGGCGTCATCGGCACCCGCACCGGCGCCGTACTCTCGGCCGCCGACAGCATGCGTATCACCCTGCACGGCCGAGGAGCCCACGGCTCGATGCCACAAGCCGCCGTCGACCCGGTCGTACTGGCCGCCATGACCGTCGTCCGGCTCCAAACGGTGATCTCCCGCGAGCTCGCCGCCACCGAACCCGCAGTGCTGACGGTAGGAAGCATCCAGTCCGGCACCAAGAGCAACGTCATCGGCGATCACGCCGTCCTCCAACTGAACGTGCGCACCTACAACCAGGAGACCCGCAGCACCGTCCTGGACGCGATCAGACGCATCGTCACCGCCGAATGCCAAGCCTCCGCCAGCCCGACTCCTCCGGACTTCGAGATGTTCGACCAGTTCCCACCCACCACCAACGACACCGCCACGACCGACACAGTGACGGCCGCGTTCTCCGAGTTCTTCGGCGACCGTCTGCAGGAGCTTCCCTTACAGAGCGCCAGCGAGGACTTCAGCGACCTCCCCAACGCACTCGGCGTGCCATACACCTACTGGGGAATCGGGTGCATCGACCCCAGCACCTACGCAACCGCACAGAAGACTGGTCGCGTCGCGCAGGACATTCCCGTCAACCACTCTCCCTACTTCGCCCCCGTCGTCCAACCCACTCTCGACGCCAGCACCCAAGCACTCAGCCTCGCCGCCCTTTCGTACCTGGCCGGCAGCTAGACCGTCGGCCCGCAGCACCGAGACCAACAGGGGAACGTAGGCGCGTGCACCGATCGACCAGCCCTGTGAGGCCGGCAGGTGTGAAACCCGGGTGGGTAGCCATCACTGCAGGTCGGAGGCGTTTTTGCTGGTGGCCAGGGGCGGGGTCGAACCGCCGACCTTCCGATTTTCAGTCGGACGCTCGTACCAACTGAGCTACCTGGCCGTGCTCCGCGACCAGGCCCGACGACGGACCTGACCGTGGGTGGCGACCCCGACGGGACTCGAACCCGCGACCTCCGCCGTGACAGGGCGGCGCGCTAACCAACTGCGCTACGGGGCCAGGAACTGGCCTGCTCTCGTGCGTGCCTTGCTGGCGGCAAGGGTCGTGCGTGCCCCCAACGGGATTCGAACCCGCGCTGCCGCCTTGAAAGGGCGGAGTCCTAGGCCGCTAGACGATGGGGACGCCGAGACGTCGCCTGACGTCCGACCCGTCGAGGACCGGCCCAGCATAGGGGAGGCCCGACCGATCGGCCAAAGCCGCCCGCGGCAAGCCCGAGGCACTGCCCGCGGCAGCGGCGTGCCCGTGCTCCCGCCCTGGCGCGGTGCTCCGCGCCTGACGGTGATCCGGCCGTTCCGAGCCTCGGATCACCGTCACAGCGGGAGCACGGCGGCGCAGCGGGAGCACGACGACACACCGGCGGCCCGGGGCGGGACACTGGGCCGTGGTCGAGATGACGCCGGAGGAGTTCGAGGAGGCCGTCGCCGACGGCCTGGACGCGATCCCGCCCGAGCTCGCGGCCCAGATGGACAACGTCGTGATCCTGGTCGAGGCCGAGCCCCCGGCGGGCCAGGAGCCGACCCTGCTCGGCCTGTACGAGGGGACGCCCCTGACCGAGCGCGGCTCCTGGTGGGCCGCCGGCTCGCTCCCGGACCGGATCACGGTGTTCCGCGGCCCGACCCTACGGATGTGCGCCAGCCGCGACGAGGTCGTTGCCGAGGTCGCGGTCACCGTCGTGCACGAGATCGCCCACCACTTCGGGATCGGCGAGCAGCGCCTGCACGACCTCGGCTGGGGCTGACCGAGGCGCGGTCAACCGCTCCGGTCGCCGAGGTACGACCGATCCAGCAGCCCGGACAGGTGCTCCATCGGCGCGGTCTGGAAGCTGTCCGGCGCCTGCTCGCCGTACTGCCCGAGCGCCCGCGCCCAGACCAGCGCCCGGGCGATCTCGCCCAGCGCGGCAGGACAGCTCCAGCGTCTCCACCAGCAGCGCGCGCGGGCCCAGACCGTCGAACGGCTCCAGGTACGCGTCGCGCGCCCGCAGCAGCCGTGGGTCGTCGTCGCCGACGCCCCACATCCGCTTCAGGCCACCCGAGCCCGATCATCATGCTCGAGAACGGATGGGCCACGACGGCGTCGCCCCAGTCGTAGAACCGGACGTCGACCCGGCCGGCGCGCACGGCGTAGAAGACGTTCCAGGCGTGCAGGTCGTTGTGGTCGAGGCTGACCGCCCCGGGCAGCGACGGCCAGCCGGCGCGACCACTCCTCGACCTGGGGCCGGGCCAGCAGCAACCGCTCGTACGACGCCCGCTCCTGCTCGCTGCCCCGCTGCGCGACAGGTACGGCCGAGACGACGGCGAGGGCCTCCTCGAACCGCTCCGGCAACCGGCCCGGCCCCATGTCGGTCAGGCCGATCGCCAGGAGTTCCTCGACGTGCGGGGCAAGCTGCGAGCTGCAGCTCGGCGTACCGCGGGAGGACCTCGGCCAGCCGACCCATCACCAGGTCCGGGTCGAGCTCGTCGGCGAGCATCGGGCCGCCGTCCGGCAGCACCAGCCACGACCGGCCGACGTCGACTGGCCACCGGGTCCAGGACGTGCGCCGGTGCGACCCGATGGGCCAGCCGGTAGAGCGGCACCTCGAACGCCGTCGCCGGCGCGCAGGCCTTGAACCACACCGTCCCGGCCGTCGTCGCGCCGCGCAGGACGGTGGCCCACGGGCGCACCCGCACGACGGCCAGGTCAGCGGTACGTCGCTCGTGCCGGGCGGCCAGCTCGCCGTCCAGCCAGGCCGTCGCCTCGGGCAGCCAGGCCGGCGCGGACAGCGGCCCGGCGTCCGTCATCCAGTCGGTCATCGGCGACCCGTCACGCGGCTCGGCGGCGCGACCACTCCAGCAGCCGGTCGACCGGCCAGGTGTTGACCACGCGCTCCGGCGGCACGCCGACCTCGACCGCGCGAGCGCAGCCGTACGACTGCCAGTCGAGCTGCCCTGGCGCGTGCGCGTCGGTGTCGATCGAGAACAGGCAGCCGGCGTCCAGCGCCATGCGCATCAGGTCGCGCGGCGGGTCGAGCCGGTGCGGGCTGCAGTTGATCTCCACCGCGACCTGGTGCTCGGCGCAGGCGGCGAACACCGCCTCGCGGTCGTACTGGCTCTGCGGGCGGGCCTTGCCGGTGTGCGAGCGCGGGCTGACCAGCCGGCCGGTGCAGTGTCCGAACACGTTCATCCGGGACTGGGTCACCGCGGCCAGGATGCGGCGGGTCATCGGCTTGGGCTCCATCGCCAGCTTGCTGTGCACCGACGCGACGACGACGTCGAGCCGGTCCAGCATCTCCGGCTCCTGGTCCAGCTGGCCGTCGTCCAGGATGTCCACCTCGATGCCGGACAGCAGCCGGAAGTCGCCCAGCCGCTCGTCGACGGCCGCCACCAGCTTCAGCTGCTCGCGCAGGCGAGCGGCGGTCAGGCCGTTCGCGACCTTCAGCCGCGGCGAGTGGTCGGTCAGGGCGAGGTACTCGTGACCGAGCTCGACCGCGCTGATCGCCATCTCCTCGACCGGGCTGCCCCCGTCGCTCCACGTCGAGTGGGAGTGCAGGTCGCCGCGCAGGGCGGCTCGCATCTCCTCCCCGCCGGCCGCCAGCGGCCCGTCGTTCTCCTGCTCCAGCTTGACCAGGTACTCCGGCGTGCGTCCCTGCAGCGCCTCGGTGACCACCGACGCCGTGCGCGCGCCGACGCCGCCGATGGCGGTCAGCGTCCCGTCCGCCGCCCGCCGGCGTACCTCCTCCTCGCCGGTGGTCAGCAAGGCGGTCGCCGCGCCGCGGAAGGCCTGCACCCGGTAGGTGTCCGCCCCGGAGCGCTCGAGCAGGAAGGCGATACGGCGGAGGGCGTCGACCGGCTCGATCATCCGGCTAGTCTGGCCGCGCGCGCGGCCAGGTGCACCCCTCGTGCTGGCCGTCCCGAGCCGCGGACGCGCATCTCAAGGAATGGGACGCCGTCGCCACTGTACGGAGCGTGACCTACCCTGGTCCTGTGAGTCATGTCCTGCCGTTCCTCGTCGGTCGACGCCACGTCGACCTCGGGCGTACGCGCAGCATGATGTGTCTTCCGGACTGACGCCAGCCCGCTAGCACCACCCGCCGGGCGCGTGACGTCGCCCGGTCAGGCAGCCCCTCCCCGGTCACGACCGCGTGCCCTGCGCCCACCCGCAGACGAGGACGCTGATGACCGCCCCGCAGGCACCGACCGGCCCCGCCGTTGGCCGTGCCGTTGGACATGCCGCCGGCACGCGCGCCCACTCGCGGAGCAGCCACGCCGGCAACGGGCAGTGGGCCCTGGGCTACCGCGAGCCGCTGAACCCCAACGAGCAGGTCAAGAAGGACGACAACCCGCTCAACGTCCGGGCCCGGATCGAGAACATCTACGCCCACCGCGGCTTCGCCAGCATCGACCCGGCCGACCTGCGCGGACGGATGCGCTGGTTCGGCCTGTACACCCAGCGCAAGCCGGGCATCGACGGTGGACGCACCGCCGTCCTCGAGCCGCACGAGCTGGACGACGAGTACTTCATGCTCCGCATCCGCATCGACGGCGGCGCCCTGACCACGCAGCAGCTGCGCGTCATCGGTGACATCTCGGCGGCGTACGCGCGGGGCTCGGCCGACCTGACCGACCGGCAGAACATCCAGCTGCACTGGATCCGGATCGAGGACGTCCCGGCCATCTGGCGGGCGCTCGAGGCCGTCGGCCTGGACACGACCGAGGCGTGCGGGGACTGCCCCCGCGTCGTCCTGGGCAGCCCGGTCGCCGGCATCGCGGCCGACGAGATCGTCGACCCGCTCGGCCCGATCGAGGCCATCAAGTCCCGCTGGATCGGCTCGCCGGAGTTCTCCAACCTGCCGCGCAAGTTCAAGACCGCGATCTCGGGCCGTGGCGGCAACGACGTGGTGCACGAGCTCAACGACATCTCGTTCGTCGGCGTCGAGCACCCGGAGCTCGGGCCGGGCTTCGACCTCTGGGTCGGCGGCGGCCTGTCCACGAACCCGCGTCTCGCCGAGCGGCTCGGCGTCTTCGTTGCCGCTGAAGAGGTTCCGGACGTCTGGGCCGGCGTGGTCTCGGTGTTCCGCGACTACGGCTACCGCCGGCTGCGCCACCGCGCGCGGCTGAAGTTCCTCGTCGCGGACTGGGGCGTCGAGAAGTTCCGCGAGGTGCTGGAGAAGGACTACCTCGGCCGTGCCCTCCCGGACGGCCCCGCGCCGGAGCTGACGGCCGACCTCGGTGACGGCGTCGGCGTGCACGAGCAGAAGGACGGCCGCTTCTACGTCGGCGTCGCCCCCACCGTCGGTCGCGTCTCCGGCCGCCAGCTGACGCAGATCGCCGACATCGCCGAGGCGCACGGCTCCCGCCGGGTCCGCACGACGCCCCACCAGAAGCTGCTCGTCCTCGACGTCGAGCCGGCCGAGGTCGAGCCCCTGATCGCCGCGCTCGACGAGATCGGGCTGAGTGCACGCCCGAGCGTCTTCCGCCGGAACACCATGGCCTGCACCGGAATCGAGTACTGCAAGCTCGCGATCGTCGAGACCAAGGGCCTGGCCGCGGCGACCGTCACCGAGCTCGAGACCCGGCTGGCCGACGTGGTCGACCAGATCGACGTACCCATCACGCTGCACGTCAACGGCTGCCCCAACTCCTGCGCCCGCATCCAGACCGCCGACATCGGCCTCAAGGGGCAGATCGTCACCGTCGACGGCGAGCAGGTCGAGGGCTTCCAGGTGCACCTCGGCGGTGGCGTCGGCCTGGACGCCGGCTTCGGCCGCAAGGTCCGCGGTCTGAAGGTCACGGCGGACGGCCTGCCGGCGTACGTCGAGCGGGTCGTCCGGCGCTTCGTCGCCGAGCGCGAGCCGGCCGAGCGGTTCGCCACCTGGGTGGCCCGGGCCGACGAGGAGGCACTGGGATGAGCGAGACCCACTCCGCGGTCCTGCACTGCCCG
Source organism: uncultured Actinomycetota bacterium (assembly GCA_963743975.1). Lineage (GTDB taxonomy): Bacteria > Actinomycetota > Actinomycetes > Actinomycetales > CAVURS01 > CAVURS01. The sequence goes on along the minus strand of CAVURS010000002.1, from coordinate 648,575 downwards.
TACTGCGCCGAGGAGGACCTCCGGCCGCACGAGGACAGCCACGGTGCGTGGCTGTGCGCGTCCTGCCGCCGCGTCTTCGCCGTACGACTGATCGGCATCTCCCCCATCCCCCGCGTCGGGAGCACCTCGTGACCTGCTTCGCCACCGTCGACGTCGACCTGGAGTCGCTCGCCGAGCGCGCCGGGCGCGAGCTGGAGCTCGCCCCCGCCGAGGAGGTCGTCCGCTGGGCGGCCGCGATGTTCGGCCACCGGCTCGCCGTCGCCGCCTCGATGCAGGACACGACGCTCTCGCACCTCGTCGGGACCGTGCTCCCCGGCGTCGACGTGCTCTTCCTCGACACCGGCTACCACTTCGCCGAGACCCTGCAGACCCGGGACCGCGTCTCGCGGCTGCTGCCGGTCACGGTGGTCAACGTGACGCCGCGGCAGAGCGTGGCCGAGCAGGACGCCGAGTTCGGGCCGCGGCTGCACGAGCGCGACCCCGACCTGTGCTGCTTCCTGCGCAAGGTCGACCCGCTGGCCGGCGCCCTCGAGGGGTACGACGCGTGGGTCAGCGGGCTGCGCCGGGTCGAGGCGCCGTCGCGGGCCAACGCACCGGTCGTCGGCTGGGACGCCACGCACGGCAAGGTCAAGGTCAACCCGATCGCGCGCTGGACCGACGAGGACGTCGCGCGGTACCAGGCCACGCACGGGCTGCCGCAGCATCCCCTGGTGGCCCAGGGCTACCCCTCGATCGGCTGCGAGCCGTGCACGCGGCGGGTCCGGCCGGGCGAGGACCCCCGGTCCGGGCGCTGGTCCGGCCAGGGAAAGATCGAGTGCGGCATCCACAGCTAGGGCGCCCCGACCGGTCCGCGGTGCTGCTCGTCGCCCACGGGAGCCGTGACCCGCGGGCCGAGCTGGCCGTGCGCGAGCTCTCCGCCGCGGTCCAGGCTCGGCTGTCCGGTGTGACGGTGCGGGTCGCGTACCTCGACTTCACCTCCCCGTCGGTGGGCCACGCGCTCAAGGCGCTCGCCGAGGACGGGTACGCGGACGTCGTCGCCGTGCCGTTGCTGTTCGCTCCCGGGTACCACGTGCAGGTCGACCTGCCGGCGGCCATCGCCGAGGTCCGGGCCGGTGGGACGTCAATGGACGTCGCGATCGCCGCTCCGCTCGGGTCGGCCCCGGAGGCCGGCCGGCCGGACCTGCTGCTGGACGCGCTGGAGGACCGACTGGCCGAGGTGACCGGATCGGCCGGCGTCGACGGGATCGTGCTGGCCTCGGCCGGGTCCTCCGACGCCGGCGCCCGGGCCGCGATCGAGACTGTCGCGCAGCGGTGGGCCGTCCGGCGTGGCACGCCCGTCCGAGCGGCCTATGCGACGGCCGGTGGCCGCACGGTGGCCGAGGCGATCGGGCAGCTCCGCGACGAGGGCTGCCGGTCGGTGGCGGTCAGCGGCCTGTTCCTGGCGCCGGGACGCCTGCCCGAGGTCGTCCGCCGGTCGGCGCTGGACGCCCACGCCGTCGTCGCCGAGCCGCTGCGAGCGGCCGATGCGCTGGTGCGCCTGGTCGCGGCGCGCGCCGTGACCCGTGCTGTGTCACTCACTCCGGAGCTGTCCCGCCAGGTCTGACCGCGCCGCGACGTGGGGGCGGACCGCCGGTCAGCGGCTGCGGCTGGGCCTCTGGTCGAAGCGCTTGCCGCCGTTGCCCTTCGGCCCGCCGCGGCGGGGCCCGCCGTCGGTGTGGCGGGGCGCCCCACCGGTGCGACGCGGACCGCCGGAACCCTCCGTGCGTCCGGCTCGCGCCGGACGGCCCGGCCGCCCACCGCGCTCGCGGGGAGCAGCGGTCAGCCGGCGGACGTCCTCGTCGGTCAGCGGCGCCCCTTCGGGGTTCCGGGCGCCGGTGGCGCGCTGCACGGCCTCGTCGCCGGGACGGGCCGTGGTCGCGGTGACCTCGACGCCGGCCTGGCTGGTCAGCCGCTGGAGCGCCTTGCGCTGGTGCGGCAGGGCCAGCGTGACGACCGTGCCGCGACCGCCGGCCCGGGCCGTGCGACCGGCGCGGTGCAGGTAGTCCTTGTGGTCCTGCGGCGGGTCCACCTGGAGGACCAGGCCGATGTCGTCGACGTGGATGCCGCGGGCCGCGACGTCCGTGGCGACCAGCACCGGCAGGGTGCCCTCCTTGAACGCACCGAGCACCGCGTTGCGAGCGCCCTGGGCCAGGCCGCCGTGCAGCGCGGCCGCGGCGACGCCCTTTGCGCGCAGCTGCATCGCGACGCGGTCGGCGCCCAGCTTCGTCCGGACGAACACCACGGTGCGCCCCTCACGGGCGGCGATCTCCGCCGTGACGACGGCCTTGTGGTTCGGCTCCACGTGCAGCACGTGGTGGTCCATCGTCGTGACGCTGGCCGTCGCGTCCTGCGTGGCGTGGGTGACGGGGTCGATGAGGTACCGCGCGACGACGCCGTCGATGCCCCGGTCCAGGGTGGCCGAGAACAGCAGCCGCTGGCCGCCGACCGGGATCTGGTCGAGCAGCTCGGTGATCGCGGGCAGGAAGCCCATCTCGGCCATGTGGTCGGCCTCGTCCAGCACGGCGACCTCGACCTCGCGCAGGTCGCAGGACCCGCGCTCGACCAGGTCGGACAGCCGGCCCGGGGTGGCGACGAGCAGCTCGGTGCCGCGCTCGAGGCCGCTGATCTGCTTGGTGTACGACAGGCCGCCGGCCACGAGGCGCATGCGGACGCCGAGCACGTGGGCCAGCGGCATCAGCGCGTCGTGCACCTGCATCGCCAGCTCGCGGGTCGGCACCAGCACCATGGCCAGCGGGCGTCGGGGCTTCGCGGTCCGGCCGGCCAGCCGGGCCAGGATCGGCAGCCCGAAGGCCAGGGTCTTGCCGGAGCCGGTCTGGCCGCGGCCGAGGACGTCGCGCCCGGCGAGGGCGTCGGGGATGCACGCGGCCTGGATCGGGAACGGCGTGGTGATGCCGTCCCGGCGCAGTCGTTGGATCAGTGCGTCGGGCAGGCCGAGGGACTCGAACGTCACGCCGGGGCGGACACCCGACAGGGTGGGGGAGGACAACAGCGACTCATCTCAGGTGGCACCGGCATGCGGACGCGTCCGTACGCCGGAAGGTGGTGCTGCGCGGCGGATGCCGGCAACGGTCATGCATCGTCGAGCCAGGTCATCGGCATCAAAGACGTGCAAACCGTCAACCATGAGCACTTCGCGGGGGCCGCTTCGGCGTCGTTCCTACCGTGCGGACGACACCCAGGTTACCAGCCGGATGTCAGCGGGCCCGCAACGGCCGGCGCCGGGCCCGGCCGGTCAGCGAGGGCGCCGACCGGTCGACCAGCCAGATCGCGGTCAGCACGACCCCGAGCAGCAGCGTGACCAGGACCGCGTTGCGCAGCGCCTCGCCGTACCCGATCCGGCGGACGTCGATGAAGTGGTACGGGTACCAGCCGCTGGTCGCGCCGTGCAGCAGCGTGTACCCGAACCACAGCACCGGCCAGACCAGTCCCCACAGCACGGCCGACCTCCCGACCCGGCCCCGGGGCCCGATGACCAGCCAGCCGAGGAACGTCGCGATCGGTACCACGTAGTGGAAGACGTTGTCGCACAGGCGAGCCCAGCCGTGCAGGTGCTGCAGCCCGGCCAGCGCGATCGTGTAGACGAGGCCCGTGACGGTGATGCCGGCGATGGCGTCGACCCGCAGGGTGCGCCAGAGCAGGCCCTTGCGCGCGGGCTCCAGGAACAGCCCCCAGCTGGTGACCGCGACCAGAACGTTGCTCTGGATCGTGAAGAAGCTGACCAGCCGGATCAGCCGGGTCGCGGTCGGTGGCCCGGTCAGGTGCAGCGTGACGAAGAACTGCGCGATCAGGGCGGCAGTGGTGAGCGCGGCGAGCAAGCCGTAGTACGTGCGGACGAGCATCGCCCGGCGCACGTGGGGCAGCGTCGCCCGGTTCACGGTCGCCGGGTCGGTGCGCACGGTCAGATCATTTCGGGTCACGGGGCGACCCACAACGGCGGCCCCTAGGCTCGCGCCATGCCTGCTGATGCTGACGTGGTCGTCGTGGGCGCCGGGCTGGCCGGTCTGGTGGCCGCGGCCGAGCTCGCCGACGCGGGCCGGCGGGTCGTCGTGGTCGACCAGGAGCCGGAGTCCTCGCTCGGCGGCCAGGCGTTCTGGTCCTTCGGCGGCCTGTTCCTGGTGAACAGCCCGGAGCAGCGCCGGCTCGGCGTCCACGACTCCCACGAGCTGGCCTGGCAGGACTGGCTCGGCTCGGCCGGCTTCGACCGCGACGAGGACTACTGGCCGCGCCGGTGGGCCGAGGCGTACGTCGACTTCGCGGCCGGCGAGAAGCGGGCCTGGCTGCGGGCCCAGGGGCTGCGGCTGTTCCCCCTCGTGCAGTGGGCCGAGCGCGGCGGGGCGTTCCCCGGCGGCCACGGCAACTCGGTGCCGCGCTTCCACGTCACCTGGGGCACCGGCCCCGGCGTCCTGGAGCCGTTCGTCCGGCGCGTGCAGGAGGGTGTCGCGCGGGGCCGGATCGAGCTGCGGTTCCGCCATCGGGTCACCGCCCTGTCGGTCACGTCCGGGGTCGTCGACGGCGTGGACGGCGAGGTGCTCGAGCCGAGCGCCGCAGCCCGGGGTGTGGCCAGCTCGCGGACGGTCGTCGGCGAGTTCTCGCTGCGCGCGCAGGCCGTCGTCGTGACCTCCGGAGGCATCGGCGCCAACCACGACCTCGTTCGCCGCATGTGGCCGGCCCGGCTGGGTCAGCCGCCGGCCCGCATGCTGTCCGGCGTGCCCGCCCACGTCGACGGGCTGATGCTCGGCGTCACGGAGAAGGCCGGCGCCCGGGTCATCAACCCGGACCGGATGTGGCACTACCCCGAGGGGGTCGTGAACCACTCTCCGGTCTGGGACCGGCACGGCATCCGCATCCTGTCCGGGCCCTCCCCGCTGTGGCTGGACGCCCACGGCCGCCGGCTGCCCCCTCCGCTGTACCCGGGGTTCGACGGGCTGGGAGCACTGGCCCACGTCACGACGGCCGGGCACGGCCACTCCTGGTTCCTGCTGAACAAGCGGATCATCGGCAAGGAGTTCGCACTGTCCGGCTCGGAGCAGAACCCCGACCTCACCGGACGGGACGTCCGGCAGGTGCTGGGCCGGGCCCGCGTCGACGTCCCGGCGCCCGTGCAGGCCTTCCTCGACCAGGGCGAGGACTTCGTGGTGCGCTCCGACATCCGGGACCTGGCAGACGCGATGAACGACCTCGTCGGTGAGCAGCTCATCGACCCGGTCACGTTGGAATCTGTTGTGCAGCAACGTGATCTGCAGGTCCGCACCGGTCTGGGCAAAGACCCGCAGCTCGCCGCGATCTACGCCTCGCGCCGGTTCCTCGGCGACAAGCTGATCCGCACCGTCAAGCCCCACCCGCTGCTCGACCCCGCCGGCGGGCCCCTCGTCGCCGTCCGGCTGCATGTCCTCACCCGCAAGACCCTCGGCGGCATCGAGACCGACCTGTCCGGCCGCGCGCTGCAGGCCGGCGGCTCGCCGCTTCCCGGCCTGTACGCCGCCGGCGAGGTCGCGGGGTTCGGCGGTGGGGGCATGCACGGGTACCGCGCACTGGAGGGGACGTTCCTCGGCGGCTGCATCTTCTCCGGCCGTACGGTCGGGCGTGCCGTCGCCGCAGCCGTCAGCTGAGGCCGGTCAGTCGGCCGAACGTCGTACGGCCGGCGCGGGCCCGACGGCTCCGTCGCCGCGCATGTCGACGAGCCGCAGCATCGGCGCCTCGGCCGCTCGCAGGTCCAGCGACTCCGGCACGTCCAGCGCCTCGATCCAGCCGAACGGCACGGCCGCCCCGCGGGCGCTCTCGTTGGTGATCAGCTCGCTGACCGGCAGCGACGCCAGGTCGTTGTGCGCCCGGGCGATCGTGCTCTGAGCCAGCCGGCCGACGACGGGGAGTTCGCGGGACTCCCGCCACGCTTGTCCAGCGGCAAGCATCCGGGCGGCGGCGGGTGCGTCGGCCGCGCGGAGCAGCGCCGCCCCCAGCAGGCTGACGCCGTCCGGGAGGGTGAGCAGCTGTCCGGCGGCGTGCGTGTGCCGCACCGAGTCGGCCAGCAGCGAGACCGCGCGCACCGGGTCGCCGTGGTGCAGCTCGACCAGCCCGGCGACGGCGCGCGCATCGGCCTGCACCGGCTCGGAGCCGCCCTCGTCGGCCGCCCGGACGGCGGCGGCGGCGTACTCCAGCGCGGTCGGCCCGTGCCCGGCGAGCACCTCGTTCATCGCCAGGTTGCCCAGGGCCCAGGCCAGGTTGCTGTGGTCGCCGGTCGCCAGGGACTGCCGGCGGTACGCCTCGAAGTGGGCCCGTGCCTCCTCCGTGCGGCCCAGGCCCTCGAGGATCTCCCCCCGCTCGTTCCCCAGGACGAACGTGAGGCCCTCGAGCTGCTCGGCCGTGGCCGGGTCGCTGAGCCCCTCCCGGGCCGCGGTGAGCGCCTCGTCGATCAGGGCGAGCGCCTGCTCCAGGTGACCGGAGTGCCGGGCGGCGAGGCTGGACATCGTCAGGCAGCGGGTGAGCAGCGGCCGGTCGTCGAGCTCGCGCGCCGCCAGCACCGAGGCCGAGAACGCCTCCGCCGCGCGCGTGACGTCCCCCGCCATCCAGGGCCGGCGGCCGGCCGACAGGGACAGCCGCACCTTCAGGTCGGCAGGCAGGTCGGCCTGGGTGGCGACGGTCAGCCACCGCTCGCCCTGGGCGATGCGAGAGGTGAAGAACCAGTAGTCGAGCAGGCCGAACACCATGCGACCGAGCACGGCGTCCTCACCGGTCTCCGCGGTCCACTCGAGGGCGGCGGCGAAGTTGCTGACCTCGGCGTCCAGCGGGGCGCGCGTCGCGGGGTTCGGCGAGGTGCGGAACCGCGGGCCCAGGGCGGCGGCGAGGTCGGCGTAGACGACCGCGTGCCGGTCCTTGGTCCGCCGGACCGTGGCCTCCCCCATCTCGGCCAGCCGCTCGCCCGCGAACTCGCGAACGGTCTCCAGCATGGACAGCCGGCCGGTGTGGTCGGCCGCGACGAGGCTCTTGTCGACCAGCCGGGCCAGCACCTCGAGCACGTCCTCGGCCGACTCGCAGACGGCCTCGGCCGCGGGCAGCGTCCACCCGCCGGCGAAGACGGACAGCTGGGCGAAGACCCGGGCCTCGACGTCGTCGAGCAGCTGGGCGCTCCACTCCAGGGCGGCGCGCATGCTGCGCTGCCGCTCCGGCAGGTCGCGGCCGCCTCCGGTGAGCAGCGCCAGCAGGTGGCCGGTCCGCCGGACCATCTCCTCCGGCGGCAGGATGCGGACGCGGGCGGCGGCCAGCTCCAGCGCGAGCGGCTGCCCGTCGAGCAGCCGGCAGATCTCGGCCACCGCTGGGGCGTTGGCCGCCGACACCTCGAAGCCCGGGACCACCGCGGCCGCCCGGTCCTGGAACAGCCGGACGGCGTCGGAGGCGAGGATCTCGTCCAGGCTGTGCTGCGCGCCGGGAAGGGACAGCGGGCCGAGGACGATGCGTTGCTCGCGCCCGAGGCGCAGCGCCACCCGGCTGGTGCAGACGATCGTCAGCAGGGGTAGCTGGTCGAGCAGCGCCATCATGTCCTCGAGCGTCCCCGGGCTGTCGATCAGCTGCTCGAGGTTGTCGAGGACGAGGGTCAGCTCGCGATCGGCCAGGCTGCGGGTCAGGACCTCGAACACCGGCTGCCCGGTCCACTCGGCCTCGGCGCCGACGGCCTGCCGGATGGCGGCGAGGAGCTCGCCGTCCTCGGTGACGGCCGAGAGGGGCACGACGACAGCCCTCGGCTGCGCCGGGTCGCCGTCCGCGACCAGGGCCTCCGCCACGGCGAGCGCGAGCCGGGTCTTGCCCATGCCACCCGGTCCCAGGAGGGAGACCAGCCGCACGGCCGGGTCGGCGATCAGCTCGAGCACCCGCTGGACCTCGGCCTGCCGGCCGATCAGCGTGCCGCGGGGTCGCAGCAGCAGCTCGCGCTCGCGGGTGGAGGCGTCCCGCCCGCTCGGCGCCGCCTGGCTCGCGGCCGCGGTGGCGCCGCCCGCGTCCGCCGGCTCGGCCGGGCGTACGGGGGTGCGGTGCGTCGGGCTCGGCCGGTGGCCGGACCAGCGTCAGCTCGTGCCGGAGCACCTCGCGGTGGGCGTTCTGCAGGTCCGGCCCCGGGTCGACCCCGAGCTCGTCGGCCAGCCGGCCGGCGGCGGCGGTGTACGCCGCGAGGGCGTCACCCTGCCGTCCGGCCAGGTAGAGCGCGGTCATCAGGCGCCGGACCAGCCCCTCGTCGAGGGGGTGCAGCTGGACCAGCTCCTCCAGCTCCGGGATGGCCCGGGTGTGCTGGCCGAGGGCGATCTCGGCGTCGACCAGGTCCATCCGGGTGGCCAGCCGCCGGGCCTCGAGACGGGCCACCAGGCCGGCCGCGGCCGTCCCCTCCAGATCGGCGAGGGCGGGGCCGCGCCACAGGGAGAGGGCGTCGGCCAGCAGCCGGGCGCCCGACGCCGGGTCCCCGTCGAGGATCGCGTCGTGCCCGGCCGCGGCGAGGCGTTCGAAGTGCAGGACGTCGACGGCGTCCCGCGGCACGTCCAGCAGGTACCCGCCGGAGACCGAGCGCAGCACCGTCTGGTCCGGCACCTGGAGCGCCTTGCGCAGCCGCGAGACGTACACCTGCACCGAGTTGGGGGCGCCGGCCGGCGGCGTGCCGTCCCAGATCGTGTCGATCAGGCGCTCGGTGGTGACGCCGGTACCGGCGGAGAGCGCGAGCACGGCGAGCAGGGCTCGTGGTCGCTGACCACCGATCGGCGCGGGAACCCCGTCCACCAGCGCCTCGAGGGGACCCAGCAGGCGGAGCTCCAGGCGGCTCCCACCCTCCCGAGTCACGCGCCAACGGTACGGGCCGGGGGGCTCCGAGCACAGGGTTCAGAGCGCGTTCAGCGTTTTGTTTGCGCCCTCGAGGAGTCTTGCGACGTCGCCAGGGAGCCCGGCCGGGTCAACCGGCCACGAACGGAGAGGAGGTGATTGGTTTGCGTCACGAGAAGTGGGCGCCCATCGAGAAGTGGGCCCGGATCGAGAAGTGGGCCCGTATCGAGAAGTGGTGAAAACCTCACCCATCTGTTCGCGGTACCCGTAGACCGCACATCCGTACCACCGGCTGGCCCGTCCAGCCGCGGCAGGGGACACGACGCGGGCGAGCCCACCTGGGCCCGCCCGGCTCGGGGCATTCATGCCGATGAGAAGGCCCGGCGTTGGGCAGCGCCGGGCCTCTCGGGCGTGAACCCCCAACGGCCGAGCAAGGAGCCCGGATGAGCACGACCGTCGACAGGCCACTGATCTCAGGGCCGCCTGTCGTCGTCGTGCCTGCGCCCGGCCGGCCTGCCGCCACACCAGCCGGCCACCAGGCCGGCCATCCAGCCGGCCCCCTCCTCGACCGTCCCGACGGTTCGGTCCCCTCGCTCTTCCCGTGGGACATCTCGGCTCCGGTCGAGGATCGCGCCGACGGGTTGTTCGTCTACCGGCAACGGGCCTCCGTCGACCTGGTGGATGCGCCCCCGACGCTGGTCGTCCGGCCGGACGCGAGTCCCGAGGCCCCGCCCGAGCTGAGCCCGGACCCGGACCCGGGCCCGTCGCTGGCCGCAGCGCGGGCACCGGGGCGCCCCGGCTACCGCGACGTGCTGCGGGTCCGGGAGTACCGCGCGCTGTTCCTCGCCGAGCTGTGGTCGTTCGCCGGTGACCAGGTCGCGGCCGTGGCGCTCGCCGTCCTGCTCTACCAGCGCAGCGGCTCCCCGTTCATCGCCGCCCTGGGCTATGCCGAGCGCGTTCCTGCCGTGGGCCATCGGCGGCCCGCTCCTGGCCGTCGTCGCCGACCGCTTCCCGGTCCGGCGCGTGGTCGTCTCCTGCGACGTCGCCCGCGCCCTGCTGATCGGCGCCGCCGCGATCCCCGGCATGCCGCTGCCGGCGATCGGCGCCCTGGTCCTGGCCTCGGCGTTCCTCGCCTCGCCGTTCGAGTCGGCGTCCTCGGCCGTCCTGCCCCTGGTCCTCACGGACGACGAGCGCTACTCGGTGGCGACCTCGATCCGTTCGATGACCAACCAGTGCGTGTCGCTGGCCGGCTTCGCACTGGGCGGCCTGGTGGTGGCCGTGGTCACCGCCCGCGGAGCGCTCGCGTTCGACGCCCTCACCTTCGCCGTGTCCGCGGTCCTGCTGCGCAGGGGGCTACAGGACCGCCCGGCCGCCATGGCCGGTCGGGCACGGACAGCGCGCCCGTCCCTGGTCTCCGACACGCTCGAGGGGCTGCGCGTGGTCGCCGCGGACCCGCGCCGCTACGGCCCGCTGCTCGTGGCCGTCGTCGGCGTGGGGTTCATGATCGTCCCCGAGGCGATCGCGACCGCCCTCGCGCACTCGCGCGGGTACGGCCCGGTGGCCGTGGGCCTGATCATGGGCGCGTACGCCGCCGGCAGCGTGATCGGCGGCTTCGTGCTCGTGCAGCTGACCTCGGCCGAGACCCGGCGTCGCTGGATGTGGCGGATGGCGCTGCTCGGTGCCGCTGCCGATGGCCGCGGTCGCCCTGCACCCGGGGCTGGTGGCGCTGCTCGGCCTGCTCGTCCTGGTCGGGGTCTGCGCGTCGTTCCAGCTCGCCGCTCGCACGGCGTTCGCGGCCGCGGTGCCCGCCGAGGCCAGGGGCCGGGCGTACGGCATCGCGTTCACCGGGATGTACACCGTGCAGGGCGTGGCGATCCTGCTCGCCGGAGCGGCGGCCCAGCTGCTGTCGCCCGACACCGTGGTGGCCGGGGCCGCGCTGCGTGGGGGCGGCCGGCCTGGTCGGCCTGCGCCGGGCCGCGGACTGGCGGCTGACCGCCGCCACGCGACCGCCTCGGCACCGTCAGACCGGCCGCGCGCGCACCCTCGTACGGACGTAGGTACGGATCCTCGTACGGACGTGGCTGCGGACGTCCGCGCTACGGGAGCGACAGCGACTTCAGCAGCGACACCGCCACCTGCTCGGCCTGCTCGTGCGCGGCCGGGTCGCCCGGCAGCTCGCCGGCCGGCAGGTCGATGTGCCGGCCGTCGCGCAGCTGCACGCGCCAGGCGGTGAGCAGCGCGCCGCCGTCCTCGGTGGACGAGCGGCGCCAGTGCCGCCCGTCGTCGTCCACCGGCAGGGTCGACACGCTGGTCACCTCGCGCAGCGGCACGGCCCAGCACTCGTACGTCGCGCCGTCGTCGTGACCGAGCTGGTGCACGTACGCCTCGCTGTCCCAGCTCGGGTGTGAGGAGTGCGCCTGCGCACCGCCGAAGAGGCCGGCCGTCACCACGGCGACCGACCAGCGGGTGCCCTGGTCCCGGATGCGTTGCGAGAGAACGAGGTCGGGTGATGGGCCGAACACCGCGGCGCAGCGGGCCACCAGAGGCGGCGGCGGGGTGGAGCCGCTGGCCGACAGCAGGTCGGACCAGTGGGCCATCAGGTCGTCGTCGCGGTCCATTCGGCGCTCCTTGCCGCTCGGATGCCTCCCGACGGTAGCGCCGTCGCTCGGGACGCGCTCGACGAGGGCGCCGGTGCCGCGCGGACTAGGCGCGGGTGTACGACGTGGGCTCCGGCAGCGTGACCTCGGAGCCGTGCTGGAAGAGCAGCACGGTCCGCTCTCCCACCCGGTCGGAGGTCAGCGCGTACAGCGCCCAGCCGCCGTCAGGGGTGTCGAAGTACCGCGGCTGGCGTACGGCGGGGATGGTGTCCATGCGCCCGTTGAACGGCCCGCCGTGGAACACCACGGCGATCTGGTCTTCCATCTGCTGTGTCTCCCTTCGACCTGCCCAGGCATCGGCAGGTGTGGGGGCTGACTAAAACGGATGGGTCCGTCCGGGTGACGCCGCAGCGGGAGGCGTGACCCGGATTGGGCCGTTCGGGTTAGTGCTGCGGTGCCGCGGTGCCGGGTCGGGAGCGGGCTCAGCCGGTGACGACCGTGCTCAGCGTCGACGGCGACCCGCTCACGGCCACGCCCGAGGGGTCCAGCGCGTGGCTCGTCGCGGTCAGGTCCACGTGGCCGGCCGCGACGTCCGCGGCGGTCACGACGTACGGCGCGGTGGCGGCGCAGGCCGCGTCGTCCCCAGGACCGAACGGGCCGGACGGACAGCTGAAGGTGACCGGACCCGAGGAGGTCACCGTCGCGCCGTGCAGGGTGACGGTGCCGGCGTTGTGGACGTTCATCGAGTACAGGATGGTGTCGCCGAGATCGGTCCGACCGTCGCCGTTGGCGTCGGTCACGACGGCCCGGAGAACTCCCGCGACCGTGGCCCGGTGCGCCACCGGCGTGGTGGTCACCGACGGCGCCGAGGTGACCGGGTTGCCGTACGAGTCGGTCGCCTGGCCGGTGGCCGTGCTCACCACTGCGCCGGCGTCGACGTCGGCCTGGGTGATCGTGTGGACGGCGTCCGGGGTGCAGGTGGTCGTCGCCCCGACGGCCAGGGAGGTGTCGGCGCAGGTGACGGAGCCCGCGACGGGGTCCGTCACGCCGATCCCGTTCAGCGGGACGTTGCCGGTGTCGGTGACCCGGAAGGTCCAGGCGACGGTGTCGCCGAGGTCGATCTGGAAGTCGCCGTTCACGTCGCTGATGGTCGAGGAGGTGCTCAGCGCGAGAGCCGGTGCAGGGGCGGTCGTGGGCGTGTCCGCGGTCGCGGGGGGCGAGGTGACGGTGCCCGGGCTGCCGACGGGCGTCCCGGTCGCCGTGGCGACGTTGTGCACCCGCCCAGCCGTCACGTCGGCCGCGGTGACGACGTACGGCGCGTCGGTGCTGCAGGTCGTGCTGTCGCCGGCGGCCAGGGTGGTCGCGAGGCAGGTGACCGGTCCCGCGGCGGCGTCGTCGACCGCGACGTCCTGCACGGTCGACTGGCCCGTGTTGGTGACGGTGAAGGCGTAGGCGATGGTGTCGCCCGCGTCGGTCAGGCCGTCGGCGTTGACGTCGACCGGGGCAGCGGCCGTGCTCGTCAACGACAGGGACGCGGGCACCGCGGTGTCGGTGATCGTGCAGCTGACCAGCGCCCCGAGCGAGAGCGTGACCACCGCCGAGCTCCCGGCGTCCCCGCTGGGCAGCGTCGGGTCGGGGGCGCCGCCCCGGGTGCACGACCAGGAGTCCTGGTAGGCGCTGAGGGAGCCGGAGACAGCGGTCTGGGACAGCGTCACCCGGGTCGGGTCGAGGCCGGCCAGGACGACCGTGCGGCCGGTCGACGCGCTGCCCGAGCTGCCGGTGGTGGCGGTGTCGACGGGGAGTCCGGACGAGCTGGTGACGTCGAGCCGGACGGCGTCACCCGGGTACGGGTTGACCAGCGTGGCACTCAGCTGCACGCGCGCGACGAGCACGCCGAAGGCGACGGCCTCGGTGCCGCCGACCATCTGCTGGCTGAACGTCGAGGGGCTCTGCGCGGCCAGCATGGCCGTACCGGTCTTGGTGGTCGTCTTCACCGCGGAGCAGACGACGCTGGTCGTGCCGACGCCGGTGAGCCCGGCGTTGCAGGCGTTGCCGAGACCCTGGGCTCCGGTGGGGCTGAGCAGGCTGAGCGGCTGGTCGGAGCTCCAGACCATCGCCTCGCCGCTGTCCGTGCTCCCGGCATCGGCACCGAGCACCGCGAAGTCGCTGACCGGGTTGCCCTGGCTGTCGGCCACGGCGATGTCGCTCAAGGTGGCGGTGCTGGTGGTGCCCGAGGCGCGCTGGAGCAGGGCGGGCTGCCCGTCGACGCCCGTGTAGTGCCCGTTGTTGCCGAGGAAGCCCTTCGGGTCGGTCGGGAACCCGGAGGTCCGCACGGCCCCGCCGGAGACGTTGAGCACGAAGCTGAGGGTCGAGCCGTCCGGGAGGTCCAGGCTCATCGGCTGGCCCGCCGCGGAGGCGGCCTGGGCCGGCCGGAGCCCGGACAGGTCGAACCAGCAGATCGAGCGGGCGTAGACGCCCGAGCCGTTGTCGGCGAAGTTGCAGTCGGGGGTGGCGGCGGAGGCCCGGGAGGCGCCCAGCACGCTGATCGAGAGGGCAGCCATGGCGACGGCCGCCACGAGGCTGACCCAGCGCTGGAGGTGTCCCCGCTTGTCTGCAGGCACCGGTGCAACCGCTCCGACCACGACATCGCTCCCTACGCCGAATCAGCGGACCCGGCGTGATCCTTGCGCAGTAATCGAGCGGTGTCAGCGAGTTACCGAATTGTCCTCGGGAGCACGGCCAGGTCAGGGGACCAGGTGCAGCTCCGGCCCGGTCTCCCGGCGCTGGTCCGGCGGAGCGGCCTCAGCCGGCCGGTCGCCGCTCTTGCTGCCGGCGACGACCGCCACCCGGTAGGCGAGCAGCTGGTCGGCCACGTCGTCCAGGGTCTGCGACACGACGTACCGCGTCCCGTCGACGAGGACGACGACGGTGTCCGCGCCCGTCGCCGAGCTCGTCGCCGAGCCTGTCGCCGAGCCCGCTTCCACGTGGCGGATCAGGTCGGGGTTCAGCCCGAGCCGATCGCCGTCCAGCGTGGTCACGATGATCATGAGGTCCCCTTGCCGCGAGCGGTCGCGCCCCCGGTCCGAGCGCATGTCCTCTCATCGGCCGGCCCGGGCGCGGGTTGACGCCGGGTCACCCTGTCGCAGCAACTGCTGATGGACAGGGACCACGGCCGACCGGTCCGCTGGGGTGAGAAACATCCCGGTCGACCGCGGTCACGGCCTGCTTCGGAGCCGCGGAGCGGCTGGATTGGTGCTGGCCCGGATGCGCGCTCCGTCGCCGTGAGCGACGCTTGTCGCACTGAAAGTATCAACGCTTCCGGTTTGCCATCCCGGCATGCGGTTGCCGGTCGGAGCACCTACTGTGCGAACGTCTGCTCAGTTCGGGCGGAGGGGTGACAGGTCTCAACGAGGTGAGACATGTTCGGAAAGACATACGTAGCAGATCTGATCGGCAGGAGCGCAGAGAACGAGACCGACCGGCGGCGCTTCCTGAAGAGCGCTGGAGTGGCCGGTCTGGGTGTGGTCGGCGCCGGAATGCTGACCGGCCTGCCGTCGGTGACAGCTGACGCGGCGACGTCGTCCGCTCCCAGCGACGGTGCGATCCTGAACTTCGCTCTGAACCTCGAGTACCTCGAGGGTGAGTTCTACTCCTACGCGGTGAACGGCCACGGTCTTCCGGCCAACCTCACCACGGGCAAGATGACGCACGGGCAGGTCACCGGTGGCCACTCGGTGCCATTCAAGACCGCCCGGGTCAAGCAGTTCGCTCGCGAGATCGCCGGCGACGAGCTGGCGCACGTCAAGTTCATCCGCACGGCACTCGGCTCGGCTGCGGTGGCGCAGCCGGACATCAACCTGAAGGAGAGCTTCACCGCAGCGGCCATGGCGGCCGGACTGATCAAGGCCGGCCAGACGTTCGACCCCTTCGCGAGCGAGGCGAACTTCCTCCTGGCGGCGTTCATCTTCGAGGACGTCGGGGTCACGGCGTACAAGGGCGCCGCTCCGCTCATCTCGAACAAGACGTACCTGGACGCGGCTGCGGGGATCCTCGCAGTGGAGGCGTACCACGCGGCCGGGATCCGGAGTGCGCTGCTCGAGGCCGGACTCGGCGACGAGAGCGTCAAGATCTCGAACGCACGGGACAGCCTGGACGGGTCGACGGACGACGACCAGGGTGCGCTCAAGAACGGCAACGTGAACATCGTGCCGGCCGACTCCAACGGCCTCGCGTACTCGCGTAGCGCCGACCAGGTGCTGAACATCGTCTACCTGACGCCCAAGAAGGTCACCAAGGGTGGCTTCTTCCCCAGCGGCGTCAACGGGTCGATCAACACCAGCGGGGCCAACGGCTGACAGCAGCCGGCGGGCGGTCCAGCGCAGCCGAGGGTGACTGCGCTGGACCGGCCGCTTCCTGCCATGCTCGTCCGCTCCTCGTCGAGATGGTTACCCGATGACAACACTTGAGCTCGACCAACCCCTGGGCTCGACAGCGCTCGCGCAGATCACCGCGCGAGGGCGCGTGGCCGGGGCTGTGGGCGTGCTGGGTCCGTCGTTCGTCGCCGCTGTCGCGTACGTCGACCCCGGCAACTTCTCGACCAACCTCAGCGCCGGCGCGCGCTTCGGCTACCGCCTCGTCTGGGTCGTGGTGCTGGCCAACCTGATGGCGATGCCGGTGCAGTTCCTGTCGGCCAAGGTCGGGATCGTCACCGGCCGGTCGCTGCCCGAGGTGTGCCGGGACCAGTTCGGCCGTCCGCTGCTGCGGGTGCTCTGGCTGCAGGCTGAGCTCGTCGCCATGGCGACCGACCTGGCCGAGTTCGTCGGCGCGGCCGTGGGGCTCAACCTGCTCTTCGGTGTCCCGCCGCTCCCGGCGGGCCTGATCACCGCCGGCATCTCGATGGCCGTCCTCGGCCTGCAGGCCCGCGGCTACCGGCCGTTCGAGCGGGCCATCGCCTTCCTGCTGCTGATCGTCCTGGCCGGCTTCGTCTTCGAGCTCTCCCACACCGGGGTGGACGTCCACGCAGCCTCGGCCGGGCTGGTGCCCGGGCTGGCCTCCGGTGGCCAGGCCTACCTGGCCGTGGGGATCCTCGGCGCCACGATGATGCCCCACGTCATCTACCTGCAGTCGGCGCTGACCAGCCGCCGGATCACCTGCGCCGACGACACGGAGCGCCGGCGACTGCTGCGCATGGAGCGCGGGGACGTCCTCGTGGCGCTCGCCTGCGCCGGCGTCATCAACGTGATGATGCTGCTCGTCGCGGCCCGCCTCTTCCACCGTCAGTCCGGGCCGGTCCTGGACGGCACGCTCGCCGAGGCGCACGCCCGGTTCGCCACGATGCTCGGCGGTGGTGCTGCGCTCGCCTTCGCGGTGGCCCTGCTCGCCTCCGGGATCTCCTCGTCAGGGGTCGGCACCTACGCCGGGCAGGTCGTGATGGCCGGCTTCCTCGACATCCGCCTGCCGCTGCTGCTGCGGCGTACGGTCACGATGGTGCCGGCGCTCGCCGTCCTGGCGCTGCACCTCGACCCCACGCAGGTCCTGAACCTCAGCCAGGTGTTGCTGAGCTTCGGCATCCCGTTCGCGCTCGTGCCGCTGATCGTCGTCGCCCGGCGCCCGCAGGTGATGGGGGCGTTCGTCCTGCGCGGCCGGCCGCTCGTCGCGATGGTCGCGATCGCCGCCGTCATCGTCACGCTGAACGGCTACCTCGTCATCGGGCAGGTCCTCCAGCGGCTCGCCTGACGCGGTCTGGTTCGCGCGCTGCGCGCCGAGGTGCGAGCCCTTCGCGAGCGGTTGGAGGCTGACTAGGCTGCGCCTGTGCTGCCGGACGGGACCAGCCCTACGTCGCCGCCTGTCGAGCTGCGGCCGATGTCGGCCGAGCGATTCGCGAGCTGGCGGGAGGTGTCGGTCCGGAGCTTCGCCGAGGAGCTGGCCCAGGCCGCCGCGCTGCCGATCGCGCTCGCGCTGGAACGGGCGACGGCCCAGTTCGCGGAGATGCTGCCGGACGGCGAGGGCACGCAGGGCATGGACCTCATGGTCGTCCTGGACGGGGCGGGGGCGGACGTCGGGATCCTCTGGGCCGGACCGCACCCGCAGCGGCCGGACACCGGCTACATCTACGACATCGAGATCGTCCCCGAGCGCCGGGGCGAGGGGCTGGGCCGCGCGGCGATGATCGCCGTCGAGCGCCGGATGGCCGCCGCGGGGCTGAGTGCGGTCGGGCTGAACGTCTTCGGGTTCAACGACGGCGCTCGCTCGCTGTACGACTCGCTGGGCTACGGCGTCGTCGCGACGCAGATGCTCAAGCTGCTGAACGGCCCTGCGGCGGCCGCCGACTAGCTCTTGCCGCTCATCCGACGAAGATGCAGAACGGGTGGCCGGCCAGGTCGGCGAGGGCGTACAGCGGCTCGTCCGGGTCGTCGGTCCGGTCGAGCAGCAGCCGCGCTCCGAGGTCGACCGCGCGGCCGTACTGACGCTCGAGCTCGGCCCGGTCGGGCACGGTGAGGTCGAGGTGCAGCTGTTGCGGGATCCCCGGCGGCTCGGGCCAGTTCGTCCGGGGCAGCGCATCGACCCGCTGGAACGCGAGGCGGCGTACACCGTCGTCGTCGACGAGCACCAGCCAGTCGGCCTCGTCGGGCGTCCCGTCCGCGGGCGGCTCGTCGCCGTCTCGGTACCGCAGTCCGAGCAGACGCCGGTAGAACTCGGCCAGCGCTCGGGCGTCCTCGGCGTCGAGCACCGTGTGCAGGAGGTGCGGGTACGCCGCCACCGTGGACTCCCTTCGCCCGGCTCGTTCTCCGTTCCCTAGTGACCCATCCGGCTGGGTCACTTCGCAACACAAGTCGCGTTCGACCCTAGGGTGGCGGCATGACGCGCCCGTGCAACGTCGGTGTCCAGCTGCCCGAGACGGAGCGGTTCGTGCCGTGGCCGGAGTACCTCGACCTGGCCCGGCAGGCTGAGGCCGTCGGCTTCGACTCGATCTGGGTGGGCGACCACTTGCTGTACGACGAGCCGGACGGCTCCACGCGCGGGCCGTACGAGGCATGGACGACGCTGGCCGCGATCGCGGCCGTCACCGAGCGGGTGGAGATCGGGCCGCTCGTCGCGGCGACGAGCTTTCACGCTCCGGCGATGCTGGCCAAGCTGGCCGCGACCGTCGACGCGATATCGCAGGGGCGGCTCATCGTCGGGCTCGGAGCGGGCTGGAACCAGCGGGAGTACGACGCCTTCGGCTTTCCCTACGATCGCCGGGTCTCCCGCTTCGAGGAGGCGCTCGCAATCATCGTGCCCCTGCTGCGGGAGGGGCGGACGACGTTCCACGGTGAGTTCTACGACGTCGAGGACTGCGTGCTGGACCCGCGGCCGGTGCGGCCCGGCGGGCCACCGATCATGTTGGGCTCCAACAGTCCTCGCATGCTGCGCATCGGACTGCCCGTCGTCGACTCCTGGAACGTCTGGTGGAGCGTCTACGGCAACTCTGTGGAGGGGTTTGCCGAGGCCGCGGCGGAGGTCGACGCGGTCACGCCGGAGGGCAGGTCCGTCGAGGCGACAGCAGCGGTCCTGGTCACGCTGGAGGGCGCGCAGGACCGGCGCTCCGGCGGCGAGTACGACGAGCCCGGACTGACGGTGACTGCGGACGACCTCGGTGATCACATCCGCGGGCTGGCCGGCGCGGGCGCCACCCATCTGCAGCTCGTCCTCGACCCGATCACCAGCGAGAGCATCGCCACGGCCGGTGCCGTGCTGGCTGACCTGGATCGTTGATTCGCGCGACCGACGATCCCGGGCCGCGGTGGCTCAGCGCGGTCAGGCGCCGTGTCCTCGTGATGGGATGACGTATGCGGATCTCGACCGTCGACCAGCTCCTCGACCTCCTCGACGAGCTCACCCCCGCGCGCGCTGACTCGACCAGCAGGCAGGCGTCGCAGCGCTGGGCGGAGATCCTCACCCGAGCCGGGCACCCGCTCAACAGCGGCGCACCGGACGTCAACCTGCTGGCGTGGGAAGCGATGGGCTTGCTGCCCGAGGGCTCAGGGCGGCGGGCGCTCGACATCGGGTGCGGACTGGGGCGCAATGCGAGGTGGCTGGCCGACCGCGGCTGGAGTGTCCTCGGCATCGACGTGTCCGCTCCGCTCGTGGCTGCCGCCGCGCAGACCACCGACGGACGGGACCTTGAGTTCGCGGACTGTGACTTCCTCCGCGACCAGGTCCCCGGCGGCCCGTTCGACCTCGTGTACGACTCCGGCTGCTTCCACCACGTGGCCCCGCACCGCCGGATCAGCTACCTGGCCGCCCTGGACAGCGTGCTCGCTCCGGAGGCCCTGTTCGGGATCTGTACCTTCACCCAGGGAGAGATGGGGGCGACAGACTCCGACGCCGAGCTGCTGGTGAGTGGACGCTTCGGCGACGGCATCGGCTACTCCGCGGCAGAGCTGGCTGAGATCTTCGGCCATCTCACGTTGCTCGATGCCGGTCCGCAGATGAGCTACACGGCGCCCGTTGAGGCATTCACTCAGGCATTCCTGACAGTGGCACTCTTCGAAAGGCCGCAAACCACGGAGCGATTGCGCTGAACGCCTCATCGGCGTCCGTCCGCTTTGGCTGATTCGTTCCGCAGGACCGCGCCACATGCGCCAAACCGGTCGCGAACGTCGCTTTTCAGAGACTTCTTTGATCCTGCACGAGAGGTGCCCGGCCGGGCGTACCGTCCCGGTCCGTGACCGCACCAGCATCCCAGGGCCCCGTCGGGGGGCCCGTGTCTCAACCAGGCGGGCCCGTGTCTCAACCAGGCGGGCCCGTTGGATCGTCGTCCTCGGAGGGATCGTCGCGCTAGCTGGCTGTGGTCCGACGACGACCGCGGTCAGCACGCACACCTCGACGGCCCCGACCTCGGCAGCCGCGTCGATTCCCTCGCCGTCAAGGACGAAGACGAAGCCGAAGCCCGCATCCACCAAGACGCCGAGCCCGCAGACGTCCTCGACCCATTCCTCGCCTCGCACCTCCGCGACATCAACGCCGAGGCCGAAGCCTTCTCCGCCGGCAAAACACGCCTGCACCCGTACGTCGAACGGGACCTGCATCCGCGGCGGTGAGTACTGCAAACAAGCCCTGTACGGGACGAGCGGCTGGGACACATCGGGTCGACGTTACGTCTGCGAGGGCGACCACACACATCCTCGTTGGATGACCCCGTAGTGATCGGGTCCTTCAATACTGCCCTCGAAACCGCAACCTCGTCGGCTCGACAGCCGTCCGAGTCGTTCTCGCGTGTGCCTCGTTGTTGCTGCTCACGGTCGCGCTGGTGTTGATGTTCAGGCTCAAGCGACAACTGCCAGCCCGCCCAGCGAAGCGCCTTGGAGCCCGGAAGGCCTCGGGGTTCGGGGGCTGACGGCTGCTGACCTGCAACGGAACACGTGGGCCCCGTGGGGATCGAACCCACAACCCGCGGATTAAAAGTCCGCTGCTCTGCCAGTTGAGCTAGAGGCCCTTGCTCGCGGGGAAGCCTACGGTAGGCGGTCATCCTGGTGGTCGGACCTGCAGCGGCGATGCCGGTGAACGAGACCGGACTGGTTCACCTACCGGTAGCGAGGGCGAGGACGGTATCGAGTGCCGTTTGGAGCGGACGGGTACTGCGTTGCACCTGGGCGAGGAGAAGCCCTCCTTGAAGGGTGGCGAGCAGAGTAGTGGCGAGGTCGTCTGGGTCGATGTCGGACGGGAGCTTCCCGGCGGCATGCAGGGAGCGCAGTCCATCGCTGATGGCGGCTGCCCAGTGATCGAAGCCGCTGGCGATCAGGGCTCGGGCCTCGGGGTCACTCTCGGCCAGTTGACCACCGAGTGAGCCGAGCGCGCAGCCACCTCTGCCTCGGTTGCTCTTGACCCCGGTGATCAGCATGTTTCGCCAGGCGCCGAGTCCCTTCGCGCTGCCGAGGGCACGCCGGTTGTTGTTGATGATGGTCTCGGCCTGGTAGTCGATGACCGCCTGCACGAGGTCGTTCTTGTCGGGGAAGTAGTGGTACAGCTGAGAGCCGCTGACCTCGGCCGCCGCCTTGACGTCGTCCAAGGTGGTCGCTGCCACCCCGCGCTCATGAATCAGGGCAGCGGCCGCCTCCACGATGCGTGACCGGGTGCGCTCCCCCTTGGGGGTGAGCCGCGGCCGGTCACTCGTCTCGTTGACCATGCGTCGATGGTAGCAAGATTTTGAGTTTGACAACCCAGTCCGAGACGGTGAAAGTGAGTCACGCAACCCAGTTCGGACCCCGGGAGAGGACGACACGTCTGATGACTGAACCAGAGGGCACGACGGCATTGGTGAGGGACTGCGCATGAGCGCTGCTGCGGGAAAGACGGTGCTCATCACGGGCGCCAGCTCCGGGATCGGAAAGGATGTGGCCCGGCAGCTGGCCTTACGTCCGGAGTTTGGCCGGATCGTCTTGGCGGCCCGGAACCGCGAACGGGCGGCACAGGCGAAGGCCGAGCTCGAAGCAGCGACGGGCCGGCGCATCTTCGACGTCATTCTCATGGACGTCACCGATCAGGGCTCGGTGCGCGCTGGCCTGGCGGCGATCGAGGGATCCGTCGACGCGCTGGTCATGAGCGCTGGTGTCATCGGCCCGCACTCGATGGCGTTGACTCCGGACGGGGTCAGCACCGTGTTCGCCACGAACGTCCTCGGCCACGTCGTCCTCCTCGAGGGGCTCTTGGCCGAGGGCCGCCTTGGCGAGGTCGCAGTCCTCGCCGGAAGTGAAGCAGTCGTCGGAGTTCCGAAGCTGCGGATGAAGAGGCCATCGTTCGTCTCGACCTCGGCCGATGAGCTCGCGACTGTCATCGACGGCAGCTACTTCGCCGGCGGGAAGGCTGATTTCAACCTGGCGTTCGCGCAGGCCAAGTACATCGGGGCTCTCTGGATGGCCTACCTGGCCCGCCAGCACCCTGACCTCCGCTTCGTCACCGTGAGCCCCGGGAACACCACCGGCACCCGAGCAGCCAGTGACCTTCCCTGGCCGATGCGGGTGGCCGCCACGTACGTCATGCCCGCCCTGGGTCTCTCGCACAAGCTCGAGGTGGGAGCGAAGCGGCTGGTCGACGGTGTCACCGACCCGACGCTGTCCAGCGGCGTGTTCTACGCCAGCGCGGCCAACAAGCTGAAGGGTCCCTTGGTCAACCAAGCCGACATCCTCCCCGACCTGGCCAACCCGGCCTTTCAGGACCACGCCGACGAGGCGATCCACCGCTTCATCACCTGAGGACACCCGTGGAGCTGCTGCCTGTCGCACCCGACGATGTCACGGCGGTGGCTGCGCGGTGATCAGCTGGCAGGCTCGGGCGTGGGTGGCGCCTCCGGCTTCGGTGCCAGCGCCATACCCAGCAGGCCGAACGGGAGCGGCAGCCAGTAGCTGAACAGGCGGTAGGCGAACGTCGCCACGATCGCGTCTCCCGGGCTGACACCCGCAAGGGTGAGCAGCGCGGTCATCCCGGCCTCCACGAACCCCAGTCCGCCGGGCGTGATGGGGATGTTCCCCAGAGCTTTCGCACCGCAGAAGGCGATCAGGGCCAGGCTGGGACGCGGATGCGATCCGATCGCAGCCAGCGCGGCCTGCAGCGTCATGAAGTCCAGCAGCCACCGGCCGACCGCGCCCGTCAGCGCGCGTTGCCACCGGGGTCCCAGCACGGAGGTGATCTGGTCCCGCTGCTGCAGGAGGCGGCGCGGCAGGCCGGTGAGCGCCGGCCGGTGTCGCCGTACCCGGTTGCGGGCGGACTGGACGACCCGACCCACCCACAGCAGGGCCCGGTCGCTGCGGATCAACAGCGCGCCCACGGCGACGAGCACCACGAACGCAATCAGCCCCGCGGCCGCCGCCTCGAGCAGGTTGCGGTTGACCGTGCCACGCAGGACCGCGGGGATCGCCAAGAGCGGCAGGCCCAGGATCACCGCGAGCACCAGCAGGTTCACGGCGGTCAGCGCGCTCACCACCGTGGGGCCGGGCAGCCCGGCGGCGACGAAGATCCGGTACTGCAGGGCCGCGCCGACCGGGCCGCCTCCGGGCGCGATGTTCGACAGGGCGTTGGAGGCGAGCTGGGCCGCGATGACCGGGCGCCAACGGACGCCGCGCAGGGCCACCCGTTGCAGATCCCACAAGCAGGCGCACACCGCCGTCTGCAGGCCGAACATGACCAGCAGTGCCAGGGGAGAGAACCGGGTGATCTGACGCCACGAGGAGAACGTGTCCACGAGACTCGGGAAGACCAGGTACAGCGAGCCGAGGGTGATCACCAGCCACACGACGTTGCGCCGCAGCGAGCGTGGCTTCTCCCGCTCGCCGCGCTCGATCTCGCCCGCGGTGTCGGCGTACCGCTCGATGGCTCGTTCGACGCGATCGCCGATGGAGCTCGTCGCCGCGTCGTCAACCACGCCCGCCAGCCTGGCACCGTCCGGGCTGACCGACCCGGCGGCCGGGGGAGAGCGGGTCACCTGTTTCGGGGGATCGCAGGGCCACGGGCGACGCCTACCGTCCACTCCGAGCCGACATCTCCGAGCCGACATCCGAGCCGACTGCTCCGAGCCCCACATCAACGGGAGGACCTGATGACCGAACGCAACGTGTCCCTGATGGTCGCGGCCTACGGCACTGACGCGTCGGCGGCGGCGCAGGACTTCACCACGCTCAAGGACCTCGGTGACACGGTCGTCCTCGGCGCGGTGGTCCTGGAGAGGGACGGCACCGGCAAGGTCGTCGTCAAGGAGCACGGCGGCGGCCTGGTCGCGGGCGGCACCACCGTCGGCGCCGTGGGAGGCCTGCTGGTCGGGCTGTTCGCGCCGCCGCTCCTCCTGGCCACGGTGGTCGGAGCGGCCGTCGGCGCCGGGACCGGCGCCCTCGTCAAGCGACACGAGGAGAAGGAGATGGGCGACGAGGCCGCCGACTGGCTGCCGCCCGGCTCCTCGGCGATCGTCGCCCTCGTGGACGACGTGTACCTCGACCGGGTCGACCACGCCGTCGAGAAGGCGACCAAGAAGGTCAACAAGGCCATCGACAAGGGCGACGTGGACGACGTGTCCAAGGCGCTGAACGAGGGCGGCGAGAAGATCGTCGACGCGGTCTGGTCCTGACCGGCGTCAGCCGATGAACCCGTCGATCGAGCGCCGCAGGCCCGCCTCGTCGAGACCGTGGGCGCGGTCGTGGTCGGCGGCCGTCCCGTAGTGGCCCAGCTCGGCGCGACCGACGCCCAGGCCGAGGATGCGGTGCGGCCGGTCCCGGAGCGCTGACGCGACCACGCCGGTCGAGGTGCCGGCGAGGTACGGCTCCACGAGCACGACCGTGTCCGACCCGGGAGCCGCCTGGAGGGTCGCCTGGTCGAACGGCCGCACGGTCGCGGCGTACAGGACGGTCACGTCGCGCCCCTGCGTGGCGGCGAGCGTCCGGTCCAGCATCGGCCCGACCGCGACGACGACGGCCCGGCTGCCCGCGCTGCCCCGGCGTACGACGTGCAGGCCGCCCCGGCCGGGTCGGCCCGAGCCGACGGCCGGCACCGGCGCCGCGTTGCTCTGGTCGGACATCCGCAGGTAGACCCGGCCGCGCCCGGAGACCTCCGCCCGCAGCAGCGCCTCCATCTCGTCGGGGTGCCCGGGGACGTGGACGGTCCAGCCGTCGAGCGTGTCCAGCAGCGCCACGTCGCGCCGGCCGAAGTGCGTCTCCCCGCCCTTCGGCATGTCGTGCGAACCGCCCGCCGAGACCAGGAGCGCACCGACGCCTTGGTGGCCCAGGTCGAGCTTGACCTGCTCGTACGCCCGCTCGAGCAGGAAGGGCGCGAAGGTGTGGACGATCGGCCGCACGCCGGTCAGGGCCAGGCCGCCCGCGACGCTCAGCAGCAGCTGCTCGCGGATGCCGACGTCGACGACGCGCCCGGCCAGCCGGCTGCGCTCGCGCGGGTCGAGGTACCCGGCTCCGATGACGGCGAGGACCAGGGCGGCGTCCGGCTCGGCGTCGAGCAGGCTCGGGCACGATCTCGTAGAACCGGTCGCGCATGGTCCCCTTCGCGTCCCGCGGTGACTCGCGCAGGGGCGCTTCGGTTCCGGGTCGGGCCCGCGTGTCGTTGCTCACGCCGCCTCCTCCGGCTCGACGTGGGCCACGACCACGTGCGGACCTCGTTGGCCGGCAACGGGTTCCGTCCGCCGGTGCCCGGGAGAGCCCGCTCGAGCGCAGCGCGGTCGTGGCCGTCCACGTCGGCGGTCGCCCAGCCCTCGAGCTCGAACCGCGCGGCGATCCCGCCCGGCCAGCCGAGCTGCGCCGACTCGTTGTCGACGACCACGGCGGTCAGGTTGGCCAGGCCGGCCCGGCCGGCGTACTGGATCGCCTCGAGGTTGCTGCCCTCGTCGAGCTCGCCGTCGCCGACGAGCACCACCACCCGCGGACCGGTCCGGCCCTGGATGCCGAGCGCGAGGGCCATCCCGACGGCCAGCCCCAGCCCGTGCCCCAACGAGCCGGAGGAGATCTCGACGCCCGGGACCAGCTTGCGGTCCGGGTGCCCGCCGAGCCGCGACTCGAACCCGGTCCAGGTGTCCAGCTCCTCCGGCTCCAGGAAGCCCTTGGCGGCCAGCACGGCGTAGTACGCCATCGGCCCGTGACCCTTGGACAGCAGGAACCGGTCACGGTCCGGGTCGTCCAGCCGGTCCGGTGCGACGTCGAGCACCCGGTCGTACAGCGTCCAGATCACGTCCAGGGTGCTGGAGGCGCTGCCACCGTGCTTCTCGTCGCCGGTCATGCGGGACATCAGAGCCGTCAGGTCGTCGTATCCGAACATGTCGACCACCGTGCAACTTGAAGTTCACTTGAAGTCAAGCGAGGGTGGACGGCGTGAGCGAGAGCGAGGGCCCGCTGCCGGCGCTGTTGACGATCGGCCAGCTGTCACGGCGCAGCGGGGTGGCCACGTCGGCCCTGCGGTACTACGAGAGCCAGGGACTCATCCGGTCCCGGCGGACGTCGGGGAACCAGCGCCGGTACGCGCGGGTCGAGCTGCGCCGGGTCGCGTTCGTCCGGGCCGCCCAGCAGGTCGGCCTGAGCCTGGAGGAGGTCCAGACCGCACTGGCCACGCTGCCGCAGGAGCGGACCCCGACCAAGGCCGACTGGGAGCGCCTCTCCCGCTCGTGGCAGCGCCGGATCGACCACCAGATCCGGGCCCTGGAGGAGCTGCGGGACAAGCTCACCTCCTGCATCGGCTGCGGATGCCTGTCGCTGCGGCGGTGTGCGCTGTCCAACCCGCAGGACGTCGTGGCCGCGCAGGGACCCGGCGCGCGCTACCTGCACACCGACCGGGAGACCCGGGAAACCCGGGAAACCCGGGAAACCCCGGCAACCCGGTCGTAGACGCACCGCGGGCCCCGCCACAGCGATCGCTGCGGCGGGGCCCGCGGGTCGAGGGTCCGATGAGCGGACGGGGCGACGGCCTCAGTAGGAGATCGGCCCGGTGGCCTTGATCGTCAGCTGGAACACCTTCGGCGGCTTGGTCTGCGAGCAGCCGACGGCGCGCCCGTGCAGCGTGTACGTGCCGTGGCCGGTCGCGCCGCTGTACCGTCCCGTGCCTCCGACGACCTTGAACACACCGGTCTCCGAGAACGTCTCGAGGCACGTCTTCTTGTCGAACGAGTCCTTCGACGTCTGGGCCTTGTGCCAGATCTTCAGCTCGCCCTGGGGGAAGACGAACCGGTCCCGGTTGTTCGAGACCGCGATGTCCTTGCCACGGGCGTGGATCGGCCCGTTGGCGATGACGACCTCCGGGCCGTTCGCATTGCTCTCCAGGATGAGGATGTGCTCGGTGCCCGAATGGGTCGTGCCCGCGAAGGCGGCGGGCGCTGCCCCGCCGATCGCGAGAAGTACGGCGCTCATGGCGCCGATGACGATGTGGCGACGTTTCATGGGGACCTCCTGGCGGATGTCGTCCTGGGCGGCAGGACAGGTCGAATCTCCCGCCGGGTCCGGATGGCGTCAATGGCCGAAACCCTAGGTGTCACAGTGATAACACTGTGTTCCTCCGGGCGTCGGCTACGGTTCCCCGGTGCGGAACTCGAGGTACGACCAGGACCCGCTGGCGAGCGGCGCCGCCCCGGCCACCCGCCGGGCGCTACCGCAGGTCGCCGCCGACAACGGCCTGGTCGTGGAGGACGTCCAGACCGGGTTCTGCGGCGCGGTCACGCGGGTCGAGAAGATGCCGCTCGGCGTGGTCGTGGAGCTCGAGGACCGGCACGGCCGCAGGCGCTCGTTTCCCCTCGGCGCCGGCTTCCACCTCGAGGGCCGGCCGGTGGAGCTCGTCCGCCCCGCCGCGCCGGCCGCCACGCGTCCCGGCCCGCCCGCCCGTACGGCGTCCGGCTCGGTGCCGGTGCCGGGCGCGCCGGCGCGGGTCGCCGCAGCCAGCCGCATCTACGTGGAGGGCCGGCACGACGCGGAGCTGGTCGAGCGCGTGTGGGGCGACGACCTGCGGGTCGAGGGCGTCGTCGTGGAGTACCTCGGCGGCATCGACGACCTGCCGGGCGTCGTCGCCGAGTTCGCCCCCGGCCCGGGCCGCCGCCTCGGAGTCCTGGTCGACCACCTGGTGCGCCGGCTCGAAGGAGGACCGGATCGCTCGGGCCGTCATGGCGTCGGGGCACCGGCAGCACGTGCTGGTCGTGGGCCACCCGTTCGTCGACGTCTGGCAGGCGGTACGGCCGGCCTCGCTCGGCATCGAGGCCTGGCCCGACGTGCCGCGCGGCCGGCCGTGGAAGGAGGGCGTGGTCCGGGCGCTCGGCTGGGACGTGCCCACGCACGAGGCCTGGCGCCGCATCCTCGCCGCGGTCGACGACTACACCGACCTCGAGCCGGCCCTGCTCGGCCGGGTCGAGGAGCTGATCGACTTCGTCACCGCGCAGCCCTGACCGAGGGCCGCGGACCTACCCGCCGGCGGCCTTCGCGTTGAGGTACCGCTGCTCCGGGATGCTCGTCGCCAGCCGGGCGGCCAGCGCGTATGCCGAGCGGGCCTCGTCCGGGCGTCCGGCCATCTCCAGCAGGTGCGCCCGCACGGCCGGCAGGCGGTGCTGCCGGCTCAGCCTCGGGTCTCCGGCGAGCGGCTCCAGCAGGCGCAGGCCGGCCTGCGGGCCGCCGACCATGGCGGCGGCGACGGCACGGTTCAACGTCACGACCGGGCTCGGCGCGACCGTCTCGAGCATGTCGTAGAGCGTGTCGATCTGCCGCCAGTCGGTGTCCTGCGCCCGGGGCGCCTCGGCGTGCACGGCGGCGATCGCCGCCTGCAGCTGGAACGGGCCGACCGGACCGGTGGGCAGCACCTGCTCGACCAGGCAGACCGCCTCGTGGATCTGACGGTGGTCCCAGCGGGAGCGGTCCTGCTCGGCCAGCGGCACCAGCGAGCCGTCGTCGCCGACCCGGGCGGCCCGCCGGGCGTCCGTCAGGAGCATGAGGGCCAGCAGGCCGGCCACCTCGCCGGACACCGGCGCACCGGAGTCCGGCAGGCAGGCGTGCAGCCGCCGGGTCAGGCGGATGGCCTCGCTCGCCAGCTCGACGTCGTACAGGCCGCGCCCGGTCGTGCTGGTGTGGCCCTCGGTGAAGGTCAGGTAGAGCACGTACGACACGGCGGCCACCCGGCCGGGCAGCTCCTCGGCGGGCGGAGGAGCGAACCGGACGCCCGCCTCTCGCAGCCGGCCCTTGGCCCGGCTGATCCGCTGGGCCATCGTCGCCTCCGGCACGAGGAAGGCCCGGGCGATCTGCGCCGTGCTCAGCCCCGCCACGGCGCGCAGGGTGAGGGCCACCTGCGCCGCCGGGTCGAGCAGCGGATGGCAGCACAGCAGCAGGAGGGTCAGCGAGTCGTCGCGCTCGCCGGGCCCCGGCTCGTCCGCGGCGGGGGAGTGGAGGTGGTCGCGCGGAGCCTGCCGCGCCACCACCTCCTCCCGCGCCGCCCGCGCCGAGTCGCTGCGCCACCGGTCGACCAGCCGCCGGGACGCCACCCGGACCAGCCAGCCGGTCGGGTGCTGCGGCACGCCCTCGTCCGGCCACTGGCGGGACGCCGCCAGCAGCGCGTCCTGGACCGCCTCCTCGGCCGCGTCGAAGTCGCCGTAC
Organism: uncultured Actinomycetota bacterium; assembly: GCA_963743975.1. Lineage (GTDB taxonomy): Bacteria > Actinomycetota > Actinomycetes > Actinomycetales > CAVURS01 > CAVURS01. The sequence goes on along the minus strand of CAVURS010000002.1, from coordinate 619,039 downwards.
CGGCGGACCACGGCCGCCAGCACGGCAGGGGCGCACGCGCGCCAGACCGGCTCCGCGACGGCCGAGGTGGTTGAGGTCACTGGTCGTCGCCGCCGAGCCACATGGCCGGCCGCAGCTCGACCACGCCGCCCGGCTGGGCGAACTGCGCGGCGATCTCCTCGGCGCGCGCCCGGTCGACCACGTCGATGACGAAGAATCCGGCCAGCTGCTCCTTGGTCTCGGCGTACGGGCCGTCCGTCGCCAGGTGACCCTGCGGGGTCCAGCCGTAGAGCGTTCCCGACGCCGGGTCGGCCAGCGCCTCCGCCGTCACCAGCTCCCCGGCGGCCGACATCTCCTCGAGCAGCCGGTCGAACTCGCGGTCGGCCCGCTCGTGGTACTCGGCCGGCTGGGCCCGACCCTCCGCGCTGTAGCGCGAGGTCGGATGCCCCCACGGCTCGGGGTTGGCGTGGATCAGGATGACGTACTTCACGGTGTGCTCCTCCCGCTCGGGTCGAGCCGTCTGCCCGGCCCCTCGGGGATACGTCGGAGCCGACGGCCGTTCCTCGACAGCCCGGTCCCGACGAGCGGCCGCCGCCGGTCGCTCCGGTGGCGGGCCGGCCGGTCACCGGCGAGAATCCTCTCACCGTGCTGATCGCCTCGGCCTGGATGCCGAGGAACTCACGGACGGCGGGTCCACCGGAGCCAGGGATGGGTTGCGGTGGGCCCGCCATCACGTTCCCCGCCGCAGCGGCCGTGTCCAACCTGTGTCCTGACGAGCCTTGACCGCGTCCGCCGGACCGGTCATATTTTCGTTCGTAAACCTTCCTAACAGTTAGGGACGGACAACCGGCATGGCCACCGAGCTGGTGACGACGACCGACCTGGGCGCGCTCAACGCCCGGCGGCTGGCCGACGCCATCGTGGCCAGCGGCGCCATCTCCCGCGCCCAGCTGGCCCGCGACACCGGCCTGTCCAAGCCGACCGTCTCGATCGCGCTCGCCCGGCTGGAGGCCGCCGGCCTGGTCCGCGAGGTCGGCCGGACCCAGGGCGGCCGCGGCGCCACCGCCCTGCTCTACGCCCTGCGTGCCGGAGGCCGGGCAGCCTCGCTCGCCCTCGACGTCGGGCGGCGCTGGGTCCGCGCCCGCGTCTCCGACCTCGCCGGCCGCGAGCGGGCCGCGGCCGACCGAGCCGACGACGGGTACGGAGCCGCGGGCGCGCTCGGGCGAGCAGCTCGTCGACATCTGCCGCCGCACGCTCGGACCGAGGCCGCCGTCCCGGCGGGCAGGTCGTCGCCGTCACCCTGGGCGTGCCCGGCGTCCTGGTGCCCGAGCGCGACCGGGTGCGGCTCGCGCCGCGGATGCCCGGCCTGCAGAGCGCCGAGGTGCTCGAGCGGCTGCACGCGGCGCTCGGCATCGCCGGTCAGCGTCGAGAACGACGTCAACCTCGCCGCCACGGCCGAGCTCGCGCTCGGGCCAGGGCCGGCGGCACCGCGACTTCGTCTACCTCTCGGTCGGGCACCGGCGTCGGCCTGGCGCTGGTGCTCGACGGCGAACTGCGCACGGGCGCAACCGGGTTCGGCCGGCGAGGTCGGCTACCTGCCGCTGCTCGGGCTGGACGGGCACAGCGCCGCGCCGTCCGCGCCGGCAAGCCCGGTCCGTTCGAGGCCCAGGTGGCCGCCGACGGGGCTGGTGCGCGCCGCCCGGCCGCGCGGCCTGCAGGTCCGGACCGCGCAGCAGGTGGTCGGCGGCGGCGCGCGAGCGGTGACTCCGCGGGCGCCGCGCGTCGCTCAGGAGCAGGCCGACCTGCTGGCCGCGGGGGTCGCGACGGTCTGCGCGATCGTCGACCCCGGGCTGGTCGTGCTCGGCGGCGGGCCTCGGTCGTCGGCGCCGCCGACCTGCTGCTTCCCCTGCTGCACAAGGCTCTTCGCCGCTCACGCCGCTGCGGCCGACCGTGGTCGCGAGCGAGCTCGCCGACCACGCCGTGCTCGACGGCGCCGCCGTCGACGCCGTCGCCACCGCCCAGGAGACCGTCCTGGGCACCATCCACCGGCCATCACCGACGGCCGGTTCGCTGCCGCCCAGGAGGCACCGTGAAATCCAGGCTCGTCCCCCTCGCCGCCCTGACCGCGATCGCACTGACGGCACTCGCCGCCTGCGGCGGGAGCAGTGGCGGCGGCAAGAGCGCGCGCCACAGCGCCGCGCCAGCGCGGCCGCCGACCACACGCCGGTGACCATCACCATGTGGAGCGGCTTCACCGATCGCGAGCTCGGCATCCTCGGCAAGACGCTCGACACGTTCCACACGCAGTATCCCGTGGATCACGGTCAAGAACGTCGGCGGCGTCGACGACGACAAGATCATCAAGTCGATCCGGGCCGGCAACGCGCCCGACGTCGCGCTGTCGTTCACGGCGGACGACATCGGGACCTATTGCGGCAGTGGGGCCTGGATCAACCTGGCGCCGTACATCGCAGCGCGACAAGGTCGACCTGTCGCAGATCCCGAAGGCCTCGCAGACCTACACCGAGTTCAACAGCATCCGCTGCGCGATGCCGGCCCTCGCCGACACCTACGGCCTCTACTACAACACCGACGCTGCTGAAGGCGGCCGGCTACACCGAGCCGCCCGAAGACGGCGACCGAGCTGCTCAAATGGCGGTCAAGCTCACGACGTACAACTCCGACGGCAGCATCAAGGTCGCCGGCTTCGACCCGCTGTGGGGGGTCATGGAGATGGCACCCGCCCACGTGGCCCCGACGTGGGGTGCGACCTGGGCGACAGCTCGCGGCAAGAGCAACTTCGCCGCCGACCCGCACTGGGCGGCCATGCTGCAGTGGCAGAAGAAGTTCGTCGACGCGATCGGCTACCAGAAGCTGCGTGCGGTTCAGCTCCGGCGCAGGCGACTCGGAGTTCGCCGCCACCAACCTGTTCGAGACCGGCAAGCTGGCGATGAACATCGACGGCGAGTACCGCACCGCGTTCATCGCGAGCGAGCACCCGAACCTGCAGTACGCCACCGCGCCGTTGCCCGGTCGACGACTCCCAGCCGAACCTGTACGGCGCGGGCTACGTCACCGGCAACTCGCTCGGCATCCCGAAGACGTCGACCGGACGCCAAGCGCGAAGCGGCCTGGGACCTGGTCAAGTGGCTGTCGCTCGACCCGGCGGCCGAGGTGCCGCTCGCGCAGCAGCTGAAGAACGTGCCGACGGTCAACTCGGCGCTCAGCGACCCGTCGCTGACCAGCGACACGCAACGTTCGCGACGTTCCTGAAGATCTTCGCCAACCCGCAGACGGCGACGACGCCGTCGAGCGCCGGCGGCAGCGCCGACCAGGACACTGCTGTCGGCCTACGTCGACAAGTACCAGGCCGGCAACGGCGGTGACCTGGCCACCGGTCTGGCCGCCGCCGACAAGCAGGTCGAACGCCCAGATCCAGCAGGCGACCGGAGGCGGCGCCCCGTGACGGTCAGCCTGGCGCAAGAGGCTCACCGTCCTGAGCCTGATGAGCCCCTGGCTCATCGGGATGGTGGTCTTCTTCGGCTACCCGCTGGTCGCGACGGTCGGTGCTCTCCTTCGAGCACTACGACCTGCTGTCACCGGCGCGGTGGATCGGGCTGGCCAACTACCGCTACATGGGCACAGGACGTGAACTTCTGGCCCGGTGTGCGCAACACGTTGTGGATGATGGTGATCCAGGTCCCGATCACGCTCGTCTTCGCCTTCTGGGTGGCCCACCTGCGTCAGCAAGGTCCGCCGCGGTGCCGGCATCCTCCGGACGATCTTCTACCTGCCGACGCTGGCGCCACCGGTCGCCGCGACGCTGGGCTTCCTCTACATCTTCAACTCCAACACCGGCCCGGTGGACCGCATCCTCGGCTGGCTGCACCTGCCGCAGCCGCTGTGGTTCGACGACCCGCACTGGTCCAAGCCGACCCTGACCGTCCTGGCCATGTGGGGCATCGGGTCGGTGATGATCATCTTCCTGGCCGCCCTGCTCGACGTGCCGGCAGGAGCTGTACGAGGCGGCCGACCTCGACGGCGTCGGGCCGTGGCAGCGCATGCGGTTCATCACCATCCCGACGGTCAGCCCGGTCATCCTGTTCTCGCGGCGATCACCGGGGTCATCGACGGATTGCAGTACTTCACCCAGGGGTTCGTCGCGGCCACGGTGGCCGGCGGCGGCGACGCCGGCGCGGGCATCGGGCGCGCCCTCGGCTACCCGCAGGGCTCCACGCTGTTCTATCCCGGTCTGGCTCTACCAGGAGGGCTTCCAGTACTTCGCCATGGGCTACGCCGCCGCGATGGCGGTCGCTGCTGTTCGTCGCCGCGCTGGTCATCACCGGCCTGCTGCTCCTGATCTCCCGCCGGTGGGTCTACATCCCGGGAGTCCGCTGATGGCCGCCATCGTCACCGATCGGCGGCCGCGCCGCCCGGCCGGCGCCGGGCCCGACGGGCAAGGTCCGGCGCTCCCGCCGCGACAGCGTCCTGACCGTCGTCGCCGAGCGCAGCTTCCTGATCGTGCTCGGCGGTGATGTTCCTCGCGCCGATCGTGTTCGCCGCCCTCACCGCGTTCATGACCACCAATCAGGCGGCCGGGCCGAAGCTGTGGCCGTCGCCGTTCCACCCGCGGCAACTTCGCCGACGTCTTCAGCCAGAGCGGGCTGGTGCGGGCGACGCTCAACACCGTTCATCTACGCCGTGCTGTCGACGATCGGCGTCGTGATCTCCAGCGTGCCCACGGCGTACGCGCTGTCCCGCCTGCAGTGGCGGGGCCGCGGCGTCGGCGTTCATCATCGTGCTGGCCACGATGATGCTGCCGCAGCAGGTCACCGCTCGTGCCGCTCTACATCATGTTCGCGAAGCTGCACCTGCTCGGGACGCTGGCGCCGCTGATCATCCCGAGCTTCTTCGGTGACGCGTTCTCGATCTTCCTGCTGCGGCAGTTCCTGCTGACCATCCCGCAGGAGTACGTCGACGCGGCCCGGGTCGACGGCGCGGGGGAGTGGCGGATCCTGCTGAAGGTCGTCGTGCCGCTGGCCCGGCCGGCCATCGCGGCCGTCGCGCTGTTCAGCTTCCTCTACGCCTGGAACGACTTCTTCGGCCCATTGACTTACGCCGGGGAGAACTCCAAGGCCTGGACGGTCTCGGTCGCCCTGGCCAATCTGCGCGGGCAGCACCACGTGCAGTGGAACCTCACCATGGCCGCGACCGTGCTGTTCATGCTGCCGGTCATCGCGCTGTTCTTCGCCGCCCAGAAGGCCTTCGTCCAGGGCGTGACGCTGACCGGGGTCAAGTAGGTGCCGATGAAGGTCGTCGTCGTCGGGGGCGGCTCGACGTACACGCCCGAGCTGGTCTCCGGGATCGCCCGCCGCAGCGGCGACCTGCCGGTCGTCCGAGCTGGTGCTGCTCGACCCGAGGCTCGGAGCGGCTGGAGGTGGTCGGCGCCTTCGCCCGGCGCATCCTCGACCACGGCGACTGGGCGGGCCGGCTGACGCTGACCGCCGACCGGGCGGCGGCGCTCGAGGGCGCGGACGCGGTGCTGATCCAGCTCCGGGTCGGCGGTCAGGAGGCCCGGCTGCACGACGAGACCGTGCCCGCGCCGCTGCGGCTGCCTCGGCCAGGAGACGACCGGTGCCGGCGGCCTGGCCAAGGCGCTGCGCACCGTGCCGGTCGTGCTCGACCTGGCCGCCGAGGTCGAGCGGCGGGCGGCACCGGGGGCGTGGATCGTCGACTTCGCCAACCCGGTCGGCATCGTGACCCGGGCTCTGCGCGACGCCGGTCATCGCGCGATCGGGCTGTGCAACGTGGCGATCGGCCTCCAGCGGTTCACCGCCGGCCTGCTCGGCGTCGAGCCGGGCCGCGTGCTCGTCGACCAGGTCGGCCTGAACCACCTGACCTGGATCCGCCGGGTCGCTGGTCGACGGCGAGGACCGGCTGCCCGAGCTGCTCGACCGTCACCTCGACCGAGTGCGCCGAGCAGCTCGAGCTCCCGGCCGAGCTGATCCGCGAGCTCGGTGCGCTCCCGTCGTACTACCTGCGGTACTTCTACCTGCACGACCAGGTGGTCGTCGCGGAGCAGCGCACCGAGGAGCCGCGCGCCCAGGCGGTGCAACGGATCGAGAAGGAGCTGCTCGACCTCTACCGCGACCCGGCGCTGGTCGAGAAGCCGGCCCTGCTGGAGCAGCGGGGCGGGGCGTACTACAGCGAGGCCGCGGTCGCGCTGCTCACCTCCCTGGTCACCGGCGACGGCGCGGTGCACGAGGTCGACGTGCCCAACGCCGGCACGCTGGCCGGCCTGGCCGACGACGACCTGGTCGAGGTGCCGGCCCGGGTCGATCGTGACGGTGCCCACCCGCTGCCACAGGAGCCGCTCGCCCCCGAGCTGCTCGGGCTGGTGCAGCACGTCGCGGCGTACGAGCGCCTGGCGGTGCGCGCCGCGCTGACCGGCGAGCAGGCCGACGTACGACGCGCGCTGCTGGCGCATCCCCTTGTCGGGCAATGGGATCCGGCCACCGAGCTGGCGCCCGCTCCTTCCCTACGCGATGGTGCCGCGGTGAGCGAGCTGCTGCTTGCCGTCGACGGCGGCAACTCCAAGACCGACGTCATGCTGCTGGACGCGGACGGCGACGTGCTGGCGTCCCTGCGCGGCCCGACCTGCGCCGCTGCTCTACCTCGGCCTGGACGGCGCGATGGACCGCCTCGGCGAGCTGATCGGCCGGGCCCGTTGCCGCGGCCGGGCTGGCACGGTCCGGAGACCCGGATCGCCGCCGGGGTCTTCGCCCTCGCCGGTGCCGACCTGCCGCACGAGGAGGAGCGAGCTGCTCGCCGCGGTCAGTGCCCAGGGATGGGTCGACCGGGCCGTGGTCCGCAACGACGTGTTCGCCCTGCTGCGCGCCGGCACCGACCGGTCCTGGGGCGTCGCCGTCGTCTGCGGCGCGGGCATCAACGCCGTCGGCGTCGGACCGGACGGCGCGGTCGCCCGCTTCCCGGCGCTGGGGGCGATCTCCGGCGACTGGGGCGGTGGGTACGACGTCGGCATGGCCGCGCTGGGGGCCGCGGTCCGCTCGATCGACGGCCGGGGCCCGGCGACCGCCCTGGCCGACATCGTCGCCGGGCACTTCGGCCGGCCCGACCCGGTCGCGGTGATGACGGCGATGCACCTCGGCGAGCTGGCCGACGGCCGCGTGCTGGAGCTGCCGCCGGCGGTGTTCGCCGCCGCCCGGGCCGGTGACGAGGTCGCCTGCGGGATCGTCCTGCGGCTGGCCGGCGAGGTCGTGGCCTGCGCCACCGGAGCGATCCGGCGGCTCGGGCTGCAGGACCGCGACCCCGACGTCGTGCTGGGCGGCAGCCTGCTGCGCGCGGGCCTGCCGTTGCTCGACGACGCCGTCCGGGCGGGCGTCCTGGCCGTCGCGCCCGCCGCGGTCGTCAGCCACGTCGCCGTCGCTCCGGTCGTCGGCGCCGCGCAGCTGGCCCTCGAGGAGGTCGGCGCGACTCCCGCCGCTCACGAGAAGGCCCACCAGTGGGGCCTCGGGCACGAGGTCGGCGGTGCGGTCCGGTGACGCCGGCACCCGTCGTCGTGGTGTCGACCCACCTGGACGACGCTGTGCTCTCGGCCGCGGGGCAGCTGCTGCGGCCCGGTTCGCGGCTGGTCACGGCCTGCACCGGCGGGCCGCCGGACGGCGCGCCGCTCGGCTACTGGGACCGCCTGACGGGGGCCGCCGACGCCCTCGCCCGGCTGCGGGAGCGGTGCGCGGAGGACGACGCCGCGCTGGCCGCGCTCGGGCACAGCGGCTCGGTCCGGCTCGGGTTCCCGGACGGCCAGCACCTGCCGGGCGGTGTGCGGTGCGACCACGACGAGCTGGTGAGCGCGCTCAGGGCCCAGCTCGAGGACGCGGCGGAGGTCTGGCTCCCGGCGGGGATCGGCCGCCACCCCGATCACTTGGCCGTCCGCGACGCCGGGCTCGAGGCCGCCGCGGCTCACCCCGCCGTCGAGGTCCATCACTACGCCGACGTCCCCTACAGCGTCCGCTACGGGTGGCCGCCGTCGGTCTCCGGGCAGCCGCCGGCGCCGTACCTCGACGTCGACTTCTGGCTGGCCGAGGAGCTGGCCGATGCCGGGCTGTCCATCGCGCTGACCGACCTCACGGTCCACCGGCTGGGTGCGGACGAGCACCGGCGCAAGGCCGCCGCCGTGGCCTGCTACGCGACCCAGATCCCCGCGCTCGACTACGGACGCATGCTGGCCGACGCCGACCCGGCCGTCGGCTCGATCGAGATCTCCTGGAGACGGTCATGAGCAGAGCCGTCGGTGCGGTCGCGGTCCTGGTGACCGCCGGGGTGGCCCTGGCCGCGGCCCCGACGGCCTCGTCCGCGGCGACTCGTCCGCGGCGACCTCGTCCGCGGCGACCGCGGCCGCCGGAGCCACGTCCGCCGCCCTGCCGTCGCTGGTGCGGGTCGCCCAGGCCGGAGCCGTCGTCGGCGAGGACCTGCGGGCGTACGTCATGTCGCCGCGAGCGCTGACCGGCGAGCGGTTCGCGCTGATCGACGGCGCCGGCCGGGTCGTGCGGTCCGGCCCGGTGGGCCCGAGCGCAGGGTCGTGGAACGCGCGCTACCGAGCGGTCCAGCCGGTCGACCTGGGCCGGGTGTGGAGTCCGGGCACCTACCGGGTCCGCATCAGCGGCGCCGCCGCCGCCGTGTCCCCGCCCCTGCCGGTCGGCGGCGCGGCCGCGGTGTCGCAGCGGCTGACCGCGGACGGCACGTCGTTCCTCACCCTGCAGCGCGACGGCGCCGACGTCGTGCCGGGGCGGCTGGACCGCCGGCCGAGCCACCTCGATGACCGCCGCGCCACGGTGTACGAGCCACCGACGTTCACCGACCCGGACAGCGACGAGCTGGCGGCCGCGCTCGTCCCGGTCCCGGGTGCCACGAGCCGGGACGTCGCGGGCGGCTGGTTCGACGCCGGCGACTACCTGAAGTTCACCCAGACCGCGTCGTACGTCCTCGACACGACGCTGGTTGCGTTGCGGGACAGCGCTTCCGCGCGTCCGGCGCTCGCGGCGGAGACCGCGCACGGCATGGCCTGGCTGGCCAGGATGTGGGACCCGCGCACGGGGGTGCTGTACGCCCAGGTGGGCATCGGCAGCGGCAGCGACCGGCTGGGCATCCTCGGCGACCACGACGTCTGGCGGCTGCCGCAGGCCGACGACGCGGCCGACCCGGCGGTGGGCTCCAGCACGTACTTCGTGTCCCATCGGCCGCTGTTCGCGGCCAACCGGCCGGGCCGCCCGATCAGCCCGAACCTGGCCGGGCGCGTGGCGGCGGCGTTCGCGCTCCAGGCCCAGGTGCAGGCCCGGTCGCATCCGGCCTCGGCCCGTCGCGACCTGGCGCAGGCGGCCGAGCTGCTTGCCGCGGCCCAGGTCCACGGCGTGACCTCGCTCGTGTCGACGTACCCCTCCGGCTACTACCCGGAGAGCTCGTGGGCCGACGACATGGAGCTGGGGGCGACCGAGGCGGCCACGGCCGCCCGGATGCTCGGCCACCCGCGGGCCGCGCGGAGCTGGCTCTCCGCGGCGACCCACTGGTCGCGGGTGTACGCCGCGTCGGCCGACCACGACTCGCTCAACCTCTACGACACGAGCGCGCTGGCCGACGCCGAGCTGGCCACCGAGCTCCGGGCGCAGGGCCGGGGCGCGGCGGCGCGGCGGCTCGCCCTCGCCGACCTGGCCCACCAGCTCGACGGCGCGGTGGCCCGGGCGGCCCACGACCCCTTCGGCTCGGCCGCGGTCGTCACCGACTACGACGCGGTCAGCCACGAGCTCGGACTGGTCGCGAGTGCCGAGCTGTACCGCCGGGTCACCGGCTCGCACCGGTACGACGACTTCGCGGCGCGGCAGCGGGACTGGGTCTTCGGCGCCAACGCCTGGGGGACGTCGTTCGTGATCGGCGAGGGCACGACGTACCCGCTCTGCCCGCAGCACCAGGTGGCCAACCTGTCCGGAAGCCTGACCGGCGGCCACCGCGTCGCGGTCGGCGCGGTCGTCAACGGGCCCAACGGCTCGGACCAGTTCACCGACCTCGGTGTGCCCGACGGGGCCCGGGCCTGCCCGGCCGGCGGCGGCGACCGGTTCGCGGCGTTCGACACCCGGCACTCGACCTTCCTGGACGAGGTCGCGGCCTGGCCCAGCGACGAGCCGGCCGACGACTTCACCGCGAGCGGGATCCTGGCCTACGCCCTCGGCCGCTGATCCGGCCGCCGATCTCTGACGCGGGTCAGCCGGGGATGCGCACGCCGGTCCGCGGGGCGGCCACGAAGGCGCCCAGGGTCTCCGGCGGAGCGGGCCGGGCGAAGTAGTAGCCCTGCGCCATCCGGCAGCCGAGCCGGCGCAGGGTCTCGGCCTGCGCGGCCGTCTCGACGCCCTCGACCACGACGCCGAGCTGCAGGTCCTCGCCCAGCCGCAGCACCGCGCGCATGAACCGCTCGACCTGCGGGTCCTCGTTCAGGCCCACGACGAACGCGCGGTCCACCTTCAACGTCGTCAGCGGGATCTCGTGCAGGTGGGCCAGGGACGAGTAGCCGGTGCCGAAGTCGTCCAGCGCCAGCGAGACGCCGGCCTGGCGCAGCTCGCTGGTCACCCGGCGGGCGGCGTCGAGGTCGGACAGCAGGCCGTCCTCGGTGATCTCGACGACCAGCTGGTGGGCCGAGAGCCGGTGCCGGGCGATGGCGTCGGCCAGCTGCTCGGGCAGGTCGAGGTCGACCACCTGCAGCGGCGGGATGTTGACCGCGACCTGCAGCCAGTCGTGTCCGAGGTCGTGGCTCCACGTCGCGAGCTGCGCGCAGGCCTGCTCGAGCATGCTGGTCGTCAGGTCACGGACGAGCCCGGAGCGCACGGCCACCGCGACCATCTGCTGCGGCGGCACGAGCTTGCCCTGGTAGTTCCACCGGGCCAGGGCCTCGAACCCGCGGACCGCGCCCGTGCTCAGGTCCATGATCGGCTGGAAGAAGGCCCGCACGTCGCCGGCGTCGAGCGCCGTGCGCAGCGGCTCGCTCAGCATCAGGTCCTCGGTCTCCGGCAGGGTCATCCCGCTGCGGTACCGCTCGACCTTCCCCTTGCCCGCGCGCTTCGCGGTGTACATCGCGACGTCGGCCTGGCTGAGCAGCGTCCGCAGCGAGGGCGGCGGCGAGCCGGGGTTGACGATCGTGACGCCGACGCTGACCCGGGCGTCCAGGCGCATGTCGTCGATGTAGAACGGCGCGCGCAGCGTCTCGACGAGGCGGCGGCCGACGGCGGAGGGGTCCTCGCCGTTCTCGACCAGGACGGCGAACTCGTCGCCGCCCAGCCGGGCCAGCGTGTCGACCGGGCGCAGGACCGACCGGAGCCGCTCGGCCACCTGCACGAGCAGCTGGTCGCCGGCGGCGTGGCCCAGCGTGTCGTTGACGCCCTTGAAGTCGTCCAGGTCGCAGAACAGGACCGCGAAGCTGCGCTGGTCGTGGGTGTGCAGCTCGAGCGCGTGCGCCACCCGGTCGGCGAACAGCCGCCGGTTGGCCAGCCCGGTCAGCTGGTCGTGGAACGCCTGCTCCTGCAGCTGCTCCTCGCGCGCGGCCACCGCGATGAGCAGCCGGCGGTTGTCCAGCACCGTGGCGTACTGCCGCAGCAGCAGCAGCGCCACCGCGACCGCCGTGATGACCAGCTCGGGTGCGTCGGGCGGCGTGCCGCGGACGCTCTGCAGGCACACGGTCGAGGTGGCCAGCAGCAGCGGGAGGTACGGCACGAAGGAGGTGCCACGCGGGCGGCGTTCCACGGTCGCGGCGTGCTCGGTGCGGCCCCGAGGTGCCGTGGCCGCGGCGACCATGATCAGCAGGAAGGCCGCGATCCAGCCGAGGTCGATGGGGTCACCGGTCTGGTAGTGGTTGGTCGCGGTCAGGTAGGCGAAGCCGCTGTCGGCCACGGCCATCGAGACCAGGCCGAAACCCAGCAGCAGCAACGTCTTCGAGTACGCCGAGTGCTGGACGACCGTGAGCAGGACCATCGCGATGACGACCAGGTCCCCGACGGGGTAGGCCAGCGAGACGGCGAAGGCCAGCCGGGGCCCGTCGCCCGCGGACAGGGCGACGGCGTGCAGCGTGGTCGCCCACGACACGGTCAGCAGCGCCGCGCCCATGATCATCGCGTCGAGGGCCAGCCGCACCCGGCCGGGGGTGCGCGTGGGGAACAGCCACAGCCCGATGACGACGCCGACCGGGAACAGCAGGAAGCCCGCGTCGGCGAACGACGGGAACGGCGTCTCCTTGCCGACGATCAGCTCGTAGTAGCACCAGATCGCCTCGCCGAGGGCCCAGGCCAGGCAGCCGCCGGCGATGAACAGCCAGGACCAGCGCAACCGGCCCGAGGAGCCCACGGCGGTCGAGACGGCCGCGGCGGCCGCGGAGCCGGCTGCGGCCATCTGGGTCAGGTCGTCGAGGGCGTTGAAGCCGAGCCGGCCGGTGCCGTGGACCAGGGCGGCGACAGCGAGGACGGCCACCCCGATCAGCGCCGGGCCGAGGACCCGGGCGGTCGCGCGGGGCAGGTGCCGGGCCGACGTGAGCTCATCGGAGCGGTGCGCCGGAGCGCCGCCGACGTCCGCGACCACGGGCCACCTCCAGAGAGCCTCGGAGCGCGGTCGGAGGCGGGATCCCCGATGGCGCCTTGCTCTCTATCGGCTAACTCAATGTGACGCTGAAGGTTACGCGCCGTACGCGTTCTGGGGGCGAAACGTGGTGATGGAGACGGATTCGGCCGGGTTCAGGCGGACGGAATGTCCACGTCGACCTGGACGATCTGGCCCTGGACGGCGCGGGCGAGGACGTCGAACGGCTCGGTCCGCGGAGCGAGGGTGCGCAGCGTCCACTCGCCGGGGGCGGCGAAGAACCGGAACCGGCCGTCGTCGCCGGTCGGCACCTCCGCGGTGAACTCACCCGTCTCACCGAGCAGCCGGACGTAGGACCGGACCGGCTGGCCGCCGCGCCGGACGACGCCCTGGATCACCGACTCGGTCCCCGACCCGGGCAGCTCGTGGCCGCCCTCCGGCGCCGCGCAGCTCACGCCAGGACCCCCGGCTCCTCGCCGAGGGCGATCGGCACGCCGACGAGCGAGCCCCACTCGGTCCACGAGCCGTCGTAGTTCTTGACGTTCGGCTGCTCGAGGATCTCGTGCAGGACGAACCAGGTGTGCGCCGAGCGCTCGCCGATGCGGCAGTAGGCGATGGTGTCCCGCTCGAAGTCGACGCCCTCGTCGGCGTACAGCTCGGCGCAGCTCCGCGTCGTCGCGGAACGTCCCGTCGTCGCGGGCGGCCTTGCTCCACGGGATGTTCCGCGCGGTCGGGATGTGCCCGGCCCGCTGCGACTGCTCCTGCGGCAGGTGGGCCGGCGCGAGCAGCCGGCCGGAGAACTCGTCGGGGGAGCGCACGTCGACCAGGTTGCGCTCGCCGATCGCGGCGAGCACCTCGTCGCGCATCGCCCGCAGCGAGGAGTCCTGCTCCTGCGCGGAGTACGCCGTCGCCGGCCGCTGCGGCACCTCGGCGTCCAGCTCGCGGCCGTCGAGCTCCCACTTCTTGCGGCCGCCGTCGAGCAGCCGCACGTCGCGCGTGCCCGTAGAGCGTGAAGTACCAGTAGGCGTAGGCCGCGAACCAGTTGTTGTTGCCGCCGTACAGCACCACGGTGTGCGTCGTTGCCGATGCCGCGCGCGGACATCAGCGACTCGAACTGCTCGCGGCTGACGAAGTCGCGCCGGACCGGGTCCTGCAGGTCGTCGCGCCAGTCGACCCGCACGGCTCCGGGGATGTGCCCGCGGGTGTACGCGGAGGTGTCCTCGTCCACCTCGACCAGCACCACCGAGGGGTCGTCCAGATGCTCGGCGACCCAGTCGGCATCCACCAGCGACGTCTCACGGCTCATGGGACGAAACGGTACGGCGCGTCCGCCTGGTGGTCACCCGTCGTCCGGATGGCGAGACGATCACTGCCCGCCGGACCGGTCAGGAGGTGATGTCCTTGCTGGTGAACCGGGCCCAGGCCAGCGACCCGAAGATCGCGATGTACGCCGCCTGGGACACCAGTCCGAGCACCAGCTGTCGTGCGGGTCGATCGGCTGCCGGAGCAGATCCCCGAACGCCAGCCAGTAGTGGGTGAACAGGTACGGGTGCAGCCAGCCGATCTGCGGCACGGTGTCGGCGATCTCGGCCACGATCACCAGCACCGCGGTCGCCGCCATCGCGCCCATCGGCACCTCGGTCAGCGTCGAGACGAACAGCCCGATCGCCGCGATCCCGAGCAGCATCGCCGCGACGTAGCCCGCCACGAGGACCGAGCGCCAGACCGCGGAGCCGGCCGAGACGACGTCGCCGGACAGCAGGGTCACCGGACCGTGGGGGAAGAGCAGCAGCCCGACGACCGTGCCGACGACGAAGACGGTGGCGGCCGCGGCCAGGCGAGTAGACCGCGATCGCCGAGGTACTTGACGACGAGCAGCCGCGTGCGGCCCACGGGCACGACCAGCAGGTTGCGCAGCGAGCCGGTCGACGCCTCGCCGGCGATCGACTCACCGGCGACCACCGACACCGCGAGGGGCAGGAAGAGCGGAAGGGTCACGACCAGCGAGGTGAAGGCCAGGAACAGGCCGTTCTCGGTGATGTCCCCGATGAAGGCCGGCCCGTCGCCGTTGCTGGGTGCGCTGACCCGCACGGCGATCCCGAGCAGGATCGGCGCGCAGCGAGAGCACGACGAGCAGGGCGAGGTTGCGCCGCCGCCGGAAGACCAGCCGCAGCTCCGAGCGCAGGAACCGGAAGAAGCCCCGGGATCGCGGGCCGGCGCGACGTACCGCTCGACGGACGCAGGTGGGGCGCTCGCCGGGCGTACGGGGCTCGGGCTCCGGGGCCGACTGCCGCTGCAGCTCACTCGTCGACATCGAAGCCCTCCCCGGTCAGCCCGACGAACAGCTCCTCGAGGTCGGGCCGCTCCACGACGAGCTGCTGCACGGGCACGCCGGCGCGCGACGAGCGCGGCGGTCAGCTCGGCGCTGTCGACCGGGCCGAGCTCGGCGACGCACCTGACCGTCGACCACCGAGGGCGCGGCCAGCCCGGCCGCGGTCATCACCGCCGCCGCCTCCGCCGTCTGCGTGGTGTGCACGCGCACGCGCGGCGACGAGGCCGAGCCCAGGTCGGCCAGGGAGCCCTGGAAGACCAGCCGGCCGCGGCTCATCACGCCGACGTGGGTGCACATCTGCTCGATCTCGCTGAGCAGGTGCGAGGACACGAACACCGTCGCCCCTCGGCGGCCACCTCGTGCACCAGGTGCCGGACCTCCCGGGTGCCCTGCGGGTCCAGGCCGTTCGTCGGCTCGTCGAGGACGAACAGCTCGCGCGGGCGCAGCAGGGCGCCGGCCAGCCCGAGCCGCTGCCGCATGCCGAGGGAGTACGCGCGGTACTGCTTGCGCGCGGCCGCCGACGAGCCCGACCCGGTCCAGCGCCTCGGCCACGCGCTCGCGGGCCTTGCCGCCGGGGACCGACCGGTCGGCCGCGTCCAGCCGCAGCAGGTTGTCGCGCCCGGACAGGTACGGATGGAAGGCCGGCCCCTCGACGAGCGCGCCGACCTGCGGCAGCACCCGCGACGGCGCCCAGCCGGCATGGGCACGCCCAGCAGCGAGTGCGTGCCGTCGGACGGGGCGATCAGCCCGAGCAGCATCCGGATGGTCGTCGTCTTGCCCGAGCCGTTCGGCCCGAGGAACCCGAAGACCGCACCCGGCGGGCACGTCCAGGTCGACGTGGTCGACCGCGACGTGCCCACCGGAGAACCGCTTGGTGAGCCCCTGGCTCGAGATCACGCGGCGCCGCTCACTTGCCGGCGGCGGTGACCGCCTGCTCCAGCATCGACGGTGACACCGCGCCGACGTACGCCGTGCCGTTGTCCAGCACCAGGACCGACAGCAGGTTGGTCTTGAGCAGGTGCCCGGTGCCGAACGACCCGGAGACCGGCGTCAGCGACTTCAGCAGCGCGTCGGTGGAGGCCGAGCCGTGCCTTGCCGACCGCGCCCAGCTGCACGCCGTCGAGCTTCACGATCGAGGTCCAGCCCTTGCCGATGACGGTGGGCTCGGACGAGCCGTCCTTGCCCTGCGGTGGACTTGTTCGCGGTGCCGGGCGCCGCGGCCTTCCCGTGGTCACCGGCGGCGTCCGCCGCGGTCCTTGGTGGTGACCTTGGTGTTCGGCGGCGGGGTGAACCGGAACAGCGAGGCGCGGCTGGGCGGCGAACGTCACGGTGGTGAAGCCGGTCTCGAACGCCGGCGACGTGCCGCCCTTGGCGAAGACCTGCACCCGCAGCGGCACGTCGGTCTTGCGTCGATGGCGATCCGGACCGAGCCGACCAGGGATCGGGTGTCCTTGGGCCGCAGGATCAGCGTGGTACGCCGACCGGCCCGGCGACCCGCGCCGTGCCGTCGACGGTCACCGCCGTGGTCGGGTCGATGGCGGCCAGCGCCTGGCTCGCCGCCTGTTGCGGCGTCACGTCCTGCATCGCCGTGCTTCGGCTGCGCCGCGGCCGCCCGCTCGCGCCGTCGCGCGGGCAGCACGTAGTGCTCGGCGGTGCGGTCCTGGCTGGACCACAGCCACAGGTCGCTGCCGTTGCGCACCAGGTCGGACTCGGCCAGGTTGCCGACGAGCGCGAGGCGGGTGCGCTGCGGACCGCCGTACCAGACCCGCACCGTGTGCGAGCCGGTCAGCAGGGCGATCGGACTGGTGGCCGACGCGTCCTGGCCGGGCAGGTCCGGCAGGCCCGAGCTGGGCGGTCTCGACGACGGTGCCGGAGAACGGCCGGGCCTGGGCCGAGGCGATGTCGGCCAGCAGCTGGCCGGCCGTCTTGGCCGGGAGGTTCGGGCGACGCGTCGGCCGACATCAGCGGGACCCCGATCGCGCCGGCGACGACGACCACGGCGACGGCGGGCACGGCCCAGCGGGCGCGGGGGGAGATGCGACGGGGAGAATGCTCATGCCCCCACCATGCATCACCCCGCCTGTGAGGACGCTGAGGACCGCGAAGGACGCCGTACGGCGAGGGCGGTGCAGCGGGCGCGCCGGAGGCGGCAGGCTGGACCCCGTGCGGGTGCTGGTGGTGGAGGACGAGGTGCGGCTGGCCCAGGCGCTGCAGCGTGGCCTGCGCGCCGAGGGCTTCGGCGTCGACCTCGCGCACGACGGCGAGGAGGGCCTGCACCTGGCCCGCGAGGGCGGCTACGACGCGGTCGTGCTGGACGTGATGCTGCCGCGGCTCAGCGGCTACCGGGTCTGCCAGGCGCTGCGGGCCGAGCGCAACTGGGTGCCGGTCCTGATGCTCTCGGCCAAGGACGGCGAGTACGACGAGGCCGACGGCCTGGACGTCGGTGCCGACGACTACCTGACCAAGCCGTTCTCCTACGTCGTGCTGCTGGCCCGGCTGCGGGCCCTGCTCCGCCGGGGTGGCGCGGGAGCGGCCGGCCGTCCTCGACGGCCGGCGACCTGACGCTCGACCCGGCGGCTCGGCTCGTCACCCGGTCCGAGCGACGAGATCGCCTTTGACCGCAACGGAGTTCGCCCTGCTGGAGCTGCTGATGCGGCGCCGCGGCGAGGTCGTGGCCGAAGTCGGAGATCCTGGCCGACGTGTGGGACGCGAACGAGGACGCCGCGCCCAACGTCGTCGAGGTCTACGTCGGGTACCTGCGGCGCAAGATCGACGCGCCGTACGGCCGTTCGGCCGTCCAGACGGTTCGGGGCGTCGGGTACCGGCTCGCCGCGGACGGCGGCTGAGACGGTGCCGCCGCGCCGTTCCGTCGTCGCCGGCCGGATGGGCCTGCGAGCCCGGCTCACGCTGACGGCCAGCGCGGTGGTCGGCGGTCACGCTCGCGGCTGAGCGCGGTGCTGCTGCTGGTGGCGGTCCGGCACTCGGTGCTGCACTCGCTGGACGACTCGGCCCGCCAGCAGGCCAAGGACGTCGCCGCGCTGGCGCAGAGCGGGCGGCTGCCCGACCCGGTCCCGGTCGGCGCCGGAACCGCGGGCGTCCAGATCGTCGACGCCCAGGGCCGGGTCGTCGCGGTGTCGGCCGGCGCCGACCGGCTGACCGCGCTGCTCGCTCCCGCCGCAGGTCCGCGCGGTGCGGTCCGGACGGGTGCTCGTCATCGACGGGGCCCGGCTCGGGACGCCCGGACGCGCTGCGGGTCGTGGGCTACCCGGTGCCGGCGGGGAACGGCCGCCCAGCCGGGCAGACCGTGCTCGTCGCGGTGAGCCAGGCCGAGGCGACCGGCAGCGTGCGGGCGCTGGCGATCGCGACGGCCGTCGGGGGGCCGGTGCTGCTCGGCCGCGTTCGCCGGGGTCTGCTGGCTGCTGGTCGGGCCGCTCCCTCCAGCCGGTCTCCCGGCTGCGCCGCGGTGCGGAGGAGATCGCCGCCGCGGGGTCGGCCGACGGCCGCCGGCTGCCCGTGCCGCCGGCCCAGGACGAGGTGCGGCGGCTGGCCGAGACGCTCAACGGCATGCTCGACCGGCTGGAGGCGGCGGCCACCGCGCAGCGGGCGTTCGTCGCCGACGCGGCCCACGAGCTGCGCAGTCCGCTCACCGCGATCCGCACCCAGCTCGAGGTGGCCCGGCGCCATCCGGATGCGGCGCCGTGGGACGAGACCGCGGCCGGCGTGCTGGCCGACACCGATCGGCTGGCCCGGCTGGTCGACGACCTGCTGCTGCTCGCGCGCGGCGGCGACGCGGGGGACCCGGCCGGGCGCCGGCGCGAGCTGGTCGACCTGGAGGCGGCGGCCGACCGGGTGGCGGCCCAGCCGTGGCCGGTGCCGGTGCAGCGGCGCCGGCTCCGGAGCCGGCGCGCAGCGACCCGGTGGCCGTCTGGGCCGACCCCGACGCGGTCACCCGGGTGCTGGTCAACCTGGTCGACAACGCGGCCCGGTTCGCCCGCTCCGAGGTCCGGCTGGGCGTGGCGGTGGACGGCGACCGGGTGCGGGTGCTGGTCGACGACGACGGGCCCGGCATCGCGCCGGGCGAGCGGGAGCGGGTGTTCGAGCGGTTCACCCGGCTCGACACCGCCCGCTCGCGGGCCGACGGGGGCAGCGGGCTCGGGCTGGCCATCGTGCGGGAGCTGGTCCGCGTCCTGCGGTGGCGAGGTCCACCTGACCGATCCGCCGGCGGCCGACGGAAGCCCCGGCGGCACCCGGGCGGTGGTCAGCTGGCCGGTCGGCCGTCCGTGACCTCGCTCACGACCGGCCGGTTTGGGGAACCCCGGCCCTCGCTCGCACGATGGACCCTGCGATGAGCTCTTCGAGTTCCCGCCCCGACATCAGCCTCGCCCAGGTGGCCGGCAGCGCCCTCGCGGCGGTGTCCGCCGCCGTCATCGCCTCGTTCCTCGGCGTCGGCGGCACGGTGCTCGGCGCCGCGCTGGGCAGCACGGTCGCCACCATCGGCGGCGCGGTCTACGCCCACACCTTCCGCCAGGCCGGGCAGAAGCTCGGCGAGACCCGCGTGCTGACCGTCGTGTCCCGGGCGCGGCTCACCCACGAGCCGCCCGGGCCGGGCGACGTGCCGCTCGTCGAGCCGGGCGCCGACGGACCGGCGACGACGACCGGTGGACGCAGCGGCCCCCGGCTCGGCGGTCGGCCGCCCTGGATGACCTGGCAGGCGCTGGCGGCGATGGCCGTGGCGGCGTTCCTCGTCGCGATGGTGGTGATCTCGGCGATCGAGCTCACGATCGGCCGCCCGATCTCCGGCGGCTCGGGCACCACGGTCAGCAAGCTGGTGCACCACTCCTCGAGCCGTCACCCGTCCACGCCGGCCCCCGGATCGCACCCCGTCGCCCACGACGGCCCCCGTGCCGAGCCCGACCGGCAGCCCGACGCCGGCGCCGACCGGGACCGCCAGCCAGACGCCGACCGGCACGCCGTCCGGCACACCGTCCAGCGCTCCGACCGGGACGCCGACGACCGCCGGAGCGACCGCCGCGGCGGGCGGCACCCCGGGGGCGGGTGCGACCACCAGCCCCGGCTGACCGAACGGCCGACGTGCCGGGGCTGCGTGATGATGGAGGCGTGTCCTCGCACCCCTCGGACCGACCGGACCGCGCGCCGCGGCCCCGGCGGCCCTCCTTCCTGAGCCCGGCGGCCATGGATGCGGTCAGCGGCGGCTACGACCCGGCCCAGCAGGCCGAGGCCGCGCACATGACCGCCGCGGCGATCGTCGACGCCGGGCGTGGTGCGGCCGACCCGGACCTGGTCGCCCGGCTGGTCTCGCTGGTCGACGACCACGGCCTCAGCACGATGGCCGAGCTGTGGGCCGACCGGCCGGCCCGGTCGCTGCCGGGAGCCCTCTGGCGGCTGTACGTCCTGCGCGAGGGAGTCCGGCGTGACCCGGTCGGCACCGCTCGCGACTACGCGGAGGGCCGGGCCGTCGCGCCCGTGTCGCACGTGGTGGCCGGGGTCGCGGATCCCGTTGGGCCGGAACAGGTCTCGGCTCTGGCCGACGCCGTCCTCACCGGGGTGTTCGACGGTGACCTGGCCGTGGCGCTGGAGCGCGCGGCTGCCTTCTGCCGGGTGGCGTCGACCGGTCGGGCGCACCGGGCCACCGACCTCGACGCCACCGACGAGCCCTCGGCCGCGGCGCTCACCCGGACCGCCGCCGCGCTGCTGACCACGGCCGAGGACCTGGAGGCCGACGCCCGGCTCTGGCGCGTCCGGCGAGCTCACCTGACCGGTCTCGCGCCCCGGGTAGCCCGAGCCGGACGAGCGACCGAACGAGCGACGGCGAGCCGCGTCGGTTGGCGGTCCCGACGGCGGAGTTTGCGACACTCGTGGCCCCGGGGCGGCGCCGGGCCGCGGTAGCCCCGGGTTCCAATTACGCCGCTTCGAGCGGCCGTGCGCCGTGAGGCGCTCCCGGCCCGGCGCCCCCTCAACCGCAGGACTGTCGCGACTGGGCATGATGAAGCGATGGATCCGCGGCTGCGCCGAGTCCTGAACGGCGCCGTGGTCCTCGCGCTGGCACTGGGTGGGCGCCTTCGTCGGGGCCCTGCTGGCGCCCGACGCACGCACCCGGATCGGCCCGCTGTCGGTGAGCGTCGGCGTACGACCCAGCCTGCACCCGGGCTCGGAGGTGGCAGCTGGCGCCGTTCGGGTCGGTGCACTTCGACACCCACCAGGCGCCGGTCGCGGTCGACGCCAGCATCCGCACCGTCGACGTCGACCAGGCGCGCGAGGTCCTGCAGTCCGACGCCAGCCTGCGCGACCTCGAGCAGACCGCCCCGGACCGGTTGCGGGCGGCCGTCATCCGGGCCGGCCTGCGACCGCGGTCTCGGCCCTCGTCGGCGCCGCCCTGGTCGGCGCGCTGGCGCTGCGGACGCTCCGCGGCGCGGCCGAGAGCGCCGCGCTCGCGCTCGCGGTCGTCGTCGGCGTCGGGGCGGCCTCCCTGGCGACGTTCGACGAGGACTCGCTGGCCGCACCGCGGTTCAGCGGGGTCCTGGACCGGGCGCCCCACGTCGTCGGGCAGACCCAGAGCCTGGTCAAGCGGCTGGAGTCCTACCGGGCCGGGCTGGCCGACTTCGTCGACTCGGTCACGTCCCTGTACGCCGTCGGCACCCGCCTGCCGACCGCGCTGCCGGACGAGACGTCCGGGGAAGTCACGACCGTGCTGCACATCTCCGACATCCACGACAACCCGCTCGGGTTCGACCTCGCCGTCCGCCTGGCCGCGCAGTTCCACGCCGCCGCGGTGATCGACACCGGAGACGTGACGACGAACGGCACCCCGCTGGAGGCCGCGCAGCTGGACCGCATCGGGCAGCTCGGGGTGCCGTACGTGTTCATCCGCGGCAACCACGACTCGGTCTCCACCCAGGCGGCGGTCGCCGCGCAGAAGAACGCCGTGGTGCTGGACGACCGGGTGACCACCGTGGCCGGGCTGACCATCGCGGGCATCGGCGACCCGCGGTTCACCCCGGTGGAGGGCTCGGCCGCGCCGGACCGGCCCGAGGCGGTGGCCAGCTCGGCCCAGCTGGCCGGGACCATCCGGGCGTACGACGGCACCCACGCCGACGACCCGGTCGACATCGCGCTGGTCCACGACCCGCAGGCGGCGGACCCCCTCGGCGGCACGGTGCCCGTGGTGCTGGCCGGCCACCTGCACAAGCGCGAGACGCGCACGGTCGACGGCACGAAGATCCTGGTCGAGGGCAGCACGGGCGGCGCCCTGATCACCTCGGACGGCCTGATCAAGGCCGAGGCGGGGACCGCGCTGCCCCTCGAGGCCAGCCTGCTCTACTTCGCGGCCGGCGGGCCGGACCGCGGCCGGCTGCTGGCGTACGACGAGGTGACCGTCGGTGGGCTGGGCCTGACGTCGGTGAGCATCAGCCGCACGGTCGTGCGGCCTGGTGACGTGGCGGCACCGCAGCAGATGCCGCTGCCCACGCCCAGCGGCTCGCCGTCCAGCTCGGGGCCGGGCTCCGGCTCGAGCTCCGGCTAGTGGTCCGGCCGGCTCAGGGCCGGTCGCTGAGCTCGGGTTCGCGCACCGCGACGGCCTGCTCCGTCAGCAGCCGGTGCTCCTCGATGTCCACCGCCGCGTACGCGCGCGCCCGGCGGGCCGGGCCGCTCCACCCGCAGGTGGCGCAGGAGGCCCGGGCGAAGGACCCGCGCTCCGCGATCGACGTCTCGTGGACGGCCGTCGCCGACGTCCGGACGGTCTGGGAGGGGTCGCTCCGCATGGCTCCCATGATGGGGGCAGCGGCGGGCGGCTGACCAGGGGGGTACGGCGACCGCCGTTCGGGCGAACCTGCGCACCCGAACCGGGCCGAAGCAGGGAAAACGGGGTCGGCCGCGACCCCGGCCGCCTAGCCTGGAAGGACGACGCGGGAGGTCGGCATGGTCGTCCTGGACCGGCAGGACAGCGACAGCGGCGGCGCGCCCGACGACGGGCTGCGCGACGCCGACCTGCAGGCTGAGATCGAGCTCGTCGCCGACCTGGTGCTCGCCGCCTCGGTGAGCGACAGCCCGCTGTCCACCGCCGACATCGACCGCGTCCTGGGCGTCGTCCCCGCCGTCGTGCCGGGCGTGGCGACGCCCGTACCCGGAGGCTCACCCACCTCGTAGGCCTCACGCCCGTGAGCGGCCCGGGGGCCGGGCAGTTGCCGACCCTCCCGCCGTACCGCCTAGCATTCCCGTCGGCCCCTTTCGGGTGCCTGCACGTCCCGTCCCGACTCCCAGCGCGCTCGACCCCTTCCGTCCGAAACCCAGACCCAGGGTGCCGCCCCGGCTGCGCCGATTCCGGAGACCTCGTGCGATTCCGTCTCACGCCGCAGGACACGAGCTTCTACGACATGTTCGCGACGTCGGCTCGGCACCTGGTGGTGGGCGCGCAGCTGCTCACCGAGGTCATGGGGGCGCCGCGGGAGGAGCGCGAGGCCCTGGCCCAGAAGATGCGCGAGGCCGAGCACGCGGCCGACGAGTCGACCCACGAGATCATGCGCAGGTCAACTCCTCGTTCATCACGCCGTTCGACCGCGAGGACATCTACGCGCTGGCGTCGACTGCCTCGACGACTGCATGGACCTGATGGAGGCCGCGGTCGACCTGATCGTGCTGTACCGGATCGACGAGCTGCCCGCGGGCGTCGCCGCGCAGGTGGAGGTGCTGGCCCGGATGGCCGACCTGACGGCGGAGGCCATGCCGCGCCTGCGGTCGATGAAGGACCTGGCCGAGTACTGGATCGAGATCAACCGGCTGGAGAACCAGGGGGACCAGGTCTACCGGCGGCTGCTGGCCGAGCTGTTCGACGGCAACCTCAAGGCGATCGCGATCATGAAGCTCAAGGAGGTCGTCGACGCAGCTCGAGGGAGCGGCCGACGCCTTCGAGCAGGTCGCGCACATGGTCGAGAGCATCGCCGTGAAGGAGTCCTGACCCGTCGTGGGATGGGTTCCGCTCGTCCTCGTCGTCCTCCTGGCGATGGGGTTCAACTACACCAACGGCTTCCACGACGCGGCGAACGCGATCGCGACCTCGGTGTCGACGCGGGCGCTGACCCCGCGCATCGCGCTGCTGCTCGCGGCGGTGTTCAACCTGGTCGGGGCGTTCTTCGGGGCGAAGGTCGCCAAGACCATCGGCAGCGGGATCATCGGCACGCCGGGGGGCAACGCCGGGCTGACCATCGTCGCGGCCGCGCTGATCGGCGCCATCGGGTGGAACCTGCTGACCTGGTGGCGCGGTCTCCCGTCGTCCTCCTCGCACGCCCTGATCGGCGGGCTGGCCGGCGCGGCGCTCGCCGCGGGGGCGACCGTCCACTGGGACACGCTGTGGAGCAAGGTCATCATCTGGATGATCATCTCGCCGATCGCCGGGCTGATCCTGGGCTACCTGGTGATGTCGTTGCTCCTCTGGGTGTTCCGCCGGTCCAACCCCGGGCGGGTGTCGCGCGGCTTCCGCTATGCGCAGAGCTTCTCGGCCTGCGCGATGGCGTTCGGCCACGGGCTGCAGGACGCCGCGAAGACGGCCGGCGTCGTCGTGCTCGCCCTCAACATCGGCGGCTACCACTCGGGCAGCTCCATCCCGATCTGGGTGCTCGTGCTGTCGGCGATCGTGATCAGCCTCGGCACGTACTCCGGCGGGTGGCGGATCATGCGGACCCTCGGCCGGCGGATCATCCACCTCGACCCGCCGCACGGGTTCGCCGCCGAGACGACCGCGGCCTCGGTGCCTGTACGTCGCCGGGCTGGCGTACGGCGCGCCGGTCTCGACCACGCACACGATCACCGCCGCGATCATGGGGGTCGGTGCGACCAAGCGGATGTCCGCCGTGCGGTGGGGCGTCGCGGGCAACATCGTCGGGGGCTGGGTCCTGACCTTCCCCGGAGCCGGCCTCACCGCCGCCCTCGCCTACGCCGTCCTGCACCTCCTCTGACCCCACCCCCTTTCCGGGGCTCTTGGCCGTCGAACCCGGGTTTGGCCGTCGAACCCGGACTCAAGCCCCGTACGGCAGGCCCTTCCATCCGGGTTCGACGGCCAAAGGACCCGAAGACGGCAGGCGGAGTGAACCGCTGAACCGGCTCGGGTCGCCGCGGCGAAACGCTCGGCGAAGGGCCTCGGCCACGCGTTCCGGCCGGTGAACGATGTCGGCCGTTCCCCACCGGACGACCTCCAGACCGGCGTCGCGGAGCCGGTCCTCGCGCTCCTTCTCCCGGATCAGCGAACGACGCACGGTCTCCGCCGACAGGTCCCCCGACTGATCACGGTCGCCCCCATCCGCCGACAGCGCGTACTTGGCGCGGCCGTCCGCTTCCCCCACGGTCGCGTGATCGGGCCAGTAGCCGTCGACCCGCCCGATGAAGCTGCCGTGCGCGTCGTACACGTCGACCTGCGGAACACCCAAAGGGATCCCGACGTCGTACAGGCTGACCGCCGAGAACGACTCGAGCCAGTTCTCCCTCCGCCCGTCCAGCAGCGCGTACGCGGCTCGGCCTCGCAGGAGGTACGGCCAACCGTCCTGCCAGCGCAGGACCGCGTCGATGGCGCGAAGATCGGTCAGGCCGAGATGCAGGGCCGCGTCCCCCACGGCAACGGCGTCGGCGCGAGGCAGATGACGCAGGCAGTCGGCCACGGTGCGAGCGGGCCGTGTCCGCAGACCGTCGGTCCAGCGGGTGACGTCCTGCTCCCGCAGCGAGGCGACCTGGACGACGAGGTCGTCCTGCCGGTCGGTGGACGCCTTCGTCGTACCAATGGTCAACGTGGGGCGGCCAGTGCCGGCCAGCGGTACGGGAAGGCCGTAGCTCAGCGCCGCGGACACGTGGCTCAGCACATGCCGTTCGTCGTGCACGCGCAGGGCGGCCCGGCACTCCAGCAGATGGCGGCCGACCGGATCGAGCGAGTCGTAGTCGGCTTGGACGGCGTAGATCCCTCGCCTGAGACGTCTCCACCGGCCGGAGCGAGCGGCCCACTCGACCTGGTGACGGGTCCAGCCGCGGGCTTGGGCCTCCGGGCCGGTGAACAGGTCTGGGAGATCGGTTCGGACTGCGCCCACGGGTGGAGACTGACCCACCCGCCGTACGCGCCGGGCGCTACGAGGCGCAGTGGGGGACAGCGTGACGGCGTACGCGCACTGTGGACAACCGGTCGTCGGCCGTGGTCTTTGGCCGTCGAAACCGGAGTGAGTGGGCCGTTGGGGAGCGTCCGAACCCGGTCTCGACGGCCAAACCCGGATTCGACGGCCAAGACAAGCGGGGGGGGGTTAGCCGAAGCGGCCGGAGATGTAGTCCTCGGTGGCTTGCTCGCTGGGGTTGTTGAAGATCTTCTGCGTGTCGTCCATCTCGATCAGCCGGCCCGGCTTGCCCTGGGCGGCCAGGTTGAAGAACCCGGTCCGGTCCGAGACCCGCGCGGCCTGCTGCATGTTGTGGGTGACGATCACGATCGTGTACGTCGACTTGAGCTTGCCGATCAGGTCCTCGATGGCCAGCGTGGAGATCGGGTCCAGGGCCGAGCACGGCTCGTCCATCAGCAGCACCTGCGGCTGTACGGCGATGGCCCGCGCGATGCACAGCCGCTGCTGCTGGCCGCCGGAGAGCCCGGCGCCGGGCTTGCCCAGCCGGTCCTTGACCTCGTTCCAGAGGTTCGCGCCGTGCAGCGAGGTCTCCACGACGTCGTCCAGCTCCGACTTCGACCGGCGCCCCTGCAGCCGCAGGCCGGCCACGACGTTGTCGTAGATCGACATGGTCGGGAACGGGTTCGGCCGCTGGAACACCATGCCGATCGTGCGCCGGACGTTGACCGGGTCGACCCGGCCGCCGTAGATGTCCTCCTCGTCGAGCATGACCTTGCCCTCGACGCGGGCGCCCGGGATCACCTCGTGCATCCGGTTGAGCGTCCGCAGGAACGTCGACTTGCCGCACCCGGACGGACCGATGAACGCGGTCACGGAGCGGGGCTCGATGGTCATCGAGATGTCCTGGACGGCGAGGAACGACCCGTAGTAGACGTTCAGCCCGGAGACGTCGATGCGCTTGGCCATGGTGGTGAGTCTTCCTTGCTCTGGACGGCTAACGGACCCGGCTGAACCGGGCGACCGCGCGCCCGACCAGGTTGAGGAGCATGACGATGACGATGAGGACGAGCGCGGTGCCCCACGCCCGCTGGTTCGCGGCGTCGGACGGCCGCGCCGCCTGGTCGAAGATGATCAGGGGCAGCGAGGCCTGCGGCCCGTGGAACAGGTCGGTGTTGATCGAGTTCGTGAAGCCGGTCAGGAGCAGCAGCGGAGCGGTCTCGCCCATCACGCGGGCGACGCCGAGCATGATGCCGGTGACGATGCCCGGCAGGGCGGTCGGGATGACGATCCGGGCGATCGTCCGCCAGCGCGGGACGCCCAGGGCGAGCGAGGCCTCGCGCAGCTCGTTCGGCACCAGCTTGAGCATCTCCTCAGTGGACCGTACGACGACCGGGATCATCAAGATCGCGAGCGCGAACGTCGCGGCGAAGCCACTGCGCTGGAAGCCGAGGGCCAGCACCCAGATCGTGTAGATGAACAGGCCGGCCACGATCGACGGGCATGCCGGTCATGACGTCGACGAAGAACGTCACGAGGCGGGCCAGCCAGCCCTTGCCGTACTCCACGAGGTAGATCGCGGTCAGGACCGCGAGCGGTACGGCGATGACGCTCGTGATCAGCGCCTGCTCGAGGGTGCCGATGATGCCGTGGTAGATCCCGCCGCCGGCGTCGTTGGGCCCGATGTTGCGCTGGGAGTGCGTGAGGAACGTCGCGTTCACGACGCTCGCGCCCTCGGCGATCACCTTGACGAGGATCGCCGCGAGCGGCGCCATCGCGAGGACGAAGCAGGTCACGACCAGGGTCGTCGCCAGCCGGTCGACCGCCCGGCGACGACCCTCGCGCGCGAAGCTGCTCACGGTCATGCAGGATGAGGAACAGCAGGGCGGCCATGACGACGGCCTGCGCCGGTCCGTGGGCCGGGGTGGCGACGATCAGCAGCGCGCTGAGGGCGATCGCGAGCGACGGCGGCGAGCGGCGGCACCCAGCGCGGCAGCACCCGGCCGGCCAGCCCGAACGGGTCGTCGGGCAGCCCGGACTGCGGTGCGCTCGGTGGTCAGTGTCGACATGTCAGTTCGCTCCGGAGAACTCGCGCCGCCGGGCGATGATCAGCCGGGCGGTCATGTTGACGGCCAGGGTGATGACGAACAGCACCAGGCCCGAGGCGATGAGGGCGTTGATGCCGACGGTGCCGGCGAACCCGAACTGCAGGGCGATGTTCGCGGCGAACGTGTTGCCGCCCGGGACGCAGGATGTGTCCCGAGACCGTGTAGCTCGTGGACAGGACCAGCGCGACCGCGACCGTCTCGCCGAGCGCCCGCCCGAGGCCGAGCATCGAGGCGCTGATGATGCCGGAGCGGCCGAACGGGATGACCGAGAGGCGCATGACCTCCCACCGCGTCGCGCCGATGGCCAGCGCGGCCTCGACGTGGGTGCGCGGCACCTGCAGGAACACCTCGCGCGACACCGCGGAGATGATCGGCAGGATCATGATCGGCGAGAACGACGCCGGTGTTGAACATCGTGTTGCGGTACGATCGACCCGGGCGCGTGGAAGATCGGGATCCAGCCGAAGTAGTGGTCCAGCCAGCTGGACAGGCCGACCATGTGCGGCACCAGGAAGGCCCGGCCCCAGAGCCCGTAGACCACCGACGGCACGGCGGCCAGCAGGTCGACGAGGTAGCCGAGCCCGGAGGCGACGCGGCGGGGCGCGTAGTGGGCGATGAACAGGGCGATCCCGAGCGAGACCGGCACCGCGATGACCAGGGCGATGGCGGCGGACAGCACCGTGCCCCACGCGAGGGCCGCGATGCCGAAGACCGAGGGGGAGTTGTCCGGGAACCACGTCTTGGTGGTGAAGAAGTTGACGCTGTTGGCCTGCAGCGCCGGCACGGAGCGGTAGATCAGGAAGGCGGCGATGGCCGCCATCACGACGAGGATCAGCGTGCCGGACGTCGCCGACAGGCCGCGGAAGATCCGGTCCCCCAGCCGGACCGGCGGGCCGGCGATCGCTGACCCGGTCGGTCGGAGCGAGGGCGGCGGCCCGTTCCCGATCTGCTCCGTGGTGCTGCTCATCGCTGGCCTCTTCGTCGTCAGGTGGTGGGGGTGCGCCCCGCCCCGGCGGGAGGCGGGGCGCACCGTCGTACGGGCTAGGCCCAGATCTCGATCTGGTCGATCAGGAGATCTTGGCCACCACGGCCTGCACCTTGCTCTGGATCGCCGCCGGAAGCGGCGCGTAGCCGAGCGCGGTGAGCTTGCCCTGGCCGTCCGAGCTGGAGGTGTAGGTCAGGAAGCCCTTCACCAGCTTGGCCTGGTCGGCCGCGAGGCCCTTCTCGCAGGTGATCTCGTAGGTGACCAGGATGATCGGGTACGCCCCGGCCACCTTGGTCGCGTAGTCGAGCTTGAGCGTCAGGTCGTCGCCCGTGCCCGTGACCTGCGCCGACGCGACCGCCTTGCCGACGCTGTCAGCGGTCAGCGTGACCGGGCCACCGCCGTTGTCGATCTGGCCCATCTGCAGGTTGTTCTGCGTCACGTAGGACCACTCGACGTACCCGATGGTGTTCGGCGTGGACTTGATCGCCGCCGAGACGCCGTCCGAGCCCTTGGCGCCCTGGCCGCCCGGACCCGGCCACTGCTTGTTGTGGTCGTAGGTCCAGTCGGTCGGGTCGTTCGCCACGAGGTACTTGGTGAAGTTGTCCGAGGTGCCGGAGGCGTCGGAGCGGTGGTACGTCGTGATGGAGGCGCTCGGCAGCTTGGCCGACTTGTTCAGCGCCACGATGGCCGGGTCGTTCCACTTGGTGATCTTGCCGCTGAAGATCTTGGCCAGGACCTGCGGGCTGAAGACCAGGTTGTCCGCGCCCGACACGTTGTAGACGACGGCGATCGGGCCCGGGACCATCGGCAGGTCGACGGCGGTGCCGGTCTTGCAGCGGGCGTTGGCCTTGTCCGGCTCGCCCTTGGTCGGGTCGAGCGCCGAGTCGGAGCCGGCGAAGCTGGTCTGGGCGTTGGTGAAGTCGGTGACGCCCTGCCCCGAACCGACGCCGTTGTAGTTGATCGTCGCGCCACTGCAAGCGGTCTGGTAGTCCTTGATCCACTCGGTCATGGCGTTGGCCTGGGCTGTGGACCCGGAGGCGTTGAGCGTCCCGCTGGCGCAGTACGCGGGGGCACTGCCGCCCGACGAGCCCGCACTGGAGCCTGAGTTGTTGTTGTCCGAGCCGCAGGCGGCCAGCGCCAGCGTGCCGAGGACGGCGACCGCGGCGATGCGCGCGGGCGTGTGAAGCTTCACGAGGAGTCCCTCTCCGGAGCAGGTCGGTTGCCGGTGATGGCAGGTCGATCCGAGCGCGGCGGAGTGCCGTGCCGTCCGGACGTTAGGGAGGGCAGATGACGCGACGGCCGGGTGCCGGTGAACGCGCAGTGAACGTCACCGGTCGGATCGGGAACGCAGCCGCAGCCGCCGGGTGAGCGGCCGGTGAACTGGGCTATGGGGGCCGTCGCTTCCGGCCTCGAGCAAGGGCGCGTCCGGGCGGGCAACGGGTCGCCGAACCTTGGTTGAACAACGGGTGGGACCGGGTCTTTTCGGGCAATCGAGCGCCCCGCGGTTCGTACCGTGGCGCGGTGCGATCCGTCCGGGACGCCGTCCGCCGGGCGGCAGGGGAGTCCGCTGCGGTGGCCGTGGCCGCCACCGCAGCCGTGGCCGCCGTCGCGGTGCTCGCTGCCTGCTCCGCCTCGCCCGCGCCCGCATCGTCCTCGTCCGGGGCGATGGGCACGGCGGCCTCCGGGGGCACGTCGACCGTCGAGATCTCGGTGTCGAGCTGCGGACGCGGGTGGGCCGGCGGTGCGACCGGCAGCCGGACCTTCACCCTGCGCGACAGCGACAGCCGGGCGGCCGAGGTGTCGCTGGTCGAGCCGAGCTCGGGGGCGGTCTACGCGGCGCTGGACCCGCTCGGTGCCGGCCGCACCGCGACGGTCACGGTGCGGCTCGGCCCGGGCCGGTATGCGTTCCGCTGCGCCATGGAGGACGAGCCCGTCGTCACCGGCCCGACCGTCGTCGTCCGCGGGCCGGCTCCGGCCCAGGCCGCGGTGGGCGTCCTGCCGGTCACCGCGCAGGACCTCATCCCGGCCACGCGGGCGTACACCGCGTACGTCGCCGGCCGGCTGCCGGTCCTGGTGCGCGACGTCGACCGGCTGACGAGCGACCTGCGCCGGCACGACCGGGCCGCGGCCGAGCGCGACTGGCTCACCGCCCACCTCGAGTACGAGCGGCTCGGCGCGGCGTACGGCGCGTTCGGCGACGCCGACGGTGCGATCAACGGTCTGCCCCCGGGAGACGGACAAGCGTTGCAGGACAACGACTTCACCGGGTTCCACCGGGTGGAGCACGACCTCTGGCACGGCGCGCCGTTCTCCCGGCTCGTGCCCGAGGCGCAGACGCTCGCCCATGACGTGACAGCGCTGCGCACGGCGTTCGCCTCGGCCCAGATCGACCCGCTGGAGGTCTCGATCCGAGCCCACGAGATCACCGAGAACGCCCTGCAGCTCGAGCTGACCGGCCGGTCCGACCTCGGCAGCCACAGCTCGCTGGCGACCGTCGCGGCCAACCTGGCCGGCACCCGGACCCTGCTGGACATCCTGATGCCGCTGTTGCGACCGCGGTACCCGGGGACGGCGAGCACCACCGCGGAGCTGACCCGGGCCCAGACCGACGTGGCGGCCCAGGACCGCGCCGGCCGCTGGACGCCGCTGACGGCGCTGACGCGCGCCGACCGGGAGCGCATCGACTCCGACCTGAGCGAGCTGTGCGAGCTGCTGGCGCCGGTCGCCACCATCCTCGAGCCGCGGAGGGACACATGACCGGCATCGCCCGGCGCGACGTGCTCGGCGCCGTGGCGGCACTGACGGCCGGGGGCGTCCTCGGCGCGAGCGGCACCCAGCTCGGCCAGCCGGCCCAGGCCACGGCCACGACCCCGGCTGCGCCCGCGGACCGGGTCGTCCCGTTCACGGGGGCCCACCAGGCCGGCATCATCACGCCACGGGCCGCGTTCTCGGTGCACGCCGCGTTCGACCTCACGGCCGCCTCCCGCTCCGAGCTCGCCGACCTCCTGCGCACGATGACCTCGCGCGCCCGGTTCCTCACCGCCGGCGGCCAGCCGCCGGACACCGGCATCGCCGCCCCCTCGCCGGACTCCGGCGTGCTGGGCCCGGAGGTCCCGGCCGACGGCCTGACGGTCACCGTCGCGCTCGGCTCCTCGGCGTACGACGGCCGGTACGGGCTGGCCGCGCACCGGCCGCTGCGGCTGCGGCCGATGGACACCTTCCCCGACGACGACCTGGACCGCTCGATCTGCGACGGCGACCTGCTGCTGACGCTCGGCGCCGACCACCCGGACACCGTGCTGCACGCGCTGCGCGACATCACCCGCCAGACCCGCGGCGGGATGCAGCTGCGCTGGCGGGTCGACGGCTTCTCCGGCGTGCCGCGGCCGAGCGGCGCGCCGCGGAACCTGTTCGGCTTCAAGGACGGCATCGAGAATCCCGACGTCACCAGCGCCGCCGCGATGAACGCCCTGGTCTGGGCCGACTTCGGCTCGGGCGAGCCCGCCTCGGCCGTCGGCGGCAGCTACCAGGTGGTCCGGGTGATCCGGATGCTGCTGGAGTTCTGGGACCGGGTCTCGGTCGAGGAGCAGGAGCGGATGTTCGGCCGCCGCAAGGCCACCGGTGCGCCGCTGTCCGGTCAGCGAGAGACCGACCCGCCGTCCTTCACCGACGACGCGCTCGGCGCGACCATCCCGCTCGACGCGCACATCCGGATGGCCAACCCGCGGACCGCGCAGACGGCGAGCAGCCGCATCCTGCGCCGCGGCTACACCTACGACCGCGGCATCGACGCCAACGGCAACCTGGACGCCGGGCTGGTCTTCACCTGCTTCCAGCAGGATCTCGACCGGCAGTTCGTGGCCGTGCAGAAGCGCCTGGCCGGTGAGCCGCTCGTGGACTACGTCAGCCCGGTCGGCGGTGGGTACTTCTTCGCGCTGCCCGGCGTGCGCGACGGCGCCGACTGGTACGGCCGCGCGCTGCTCGCCTGATCCTTGGCCCGACGTTCACCTGATCGCAGCCTGGACGACGGCACGGGTACCGCGAGGCGGAGCAGATTTCGCAACGGCGCGTGGCCGCGCGCCGAGACTCCAGCAGGGAGAGGCACTCCGTTGCGCACAGCACTCGTTCGCCGGGGCGGTGTGACCGCAGCGGTCGCGCTCGCCGCGGCCGCCGTCGTCACCGCATCCCAGGTCGGAACCTCCTCGGCGTCCGTGACGCCCAACCGGTCCACGCTGACCAGCACCCCGATCAAGCACGTGGTCGTGATCTTCGACGAGAACATCTCCTTCGACCACTACTTCGCGACGTACCCCAAGGCTGCCAACACCGACGGCACGACGTTCAAGGCGTCGGCCCCGGCCGTGAAGGTGAACAACCTGCGGACCGCCGACCTGCTGAAGCAAGAACCCGAACCTGTACAAGCCGGCCCGGCTCAGCCCGGCGCAGGCGCTGACCTGCGACCAGAACCACAACTACGGGCCGGAGCAGAAGGCCGAGGACGGCGGCGCGATGGACCAGTTCGTCCAGAACGTCAGCGTGGACACCTGCACCGGTCTCTACGGCGCGCCCGGCCTGACCATGGACTACTACGACGGCAACACCGTCACCGGCGCTGTGGAACTACGCCCAGAACTACGCGATGTCCGACAACTCGTTCGGCACGACGTTCGGCCCGTCCACCCCCGGCGCGCTCAACCTGATCTCCGGGCAGACCCACGGCGCGTACGCCGTCAGCCCGACCACGGGCGCCCCGGTCAGCGACTCGTACGCCGTGGTCTCGCCGAACGCCAACGGCATCGGCACGGTCATCAACGACCCCGACCCGGCGTACGACGACTGCTCGGACAAGAACCAGCACATCGACGAACAACCTGGCGGTGCTCACCGGCAAGAACATCGGTGACCTGCTGAACGACCGCGGCGTCACGTGGGGCTGGTTCCAGGGTGGCTTCGCCCCGACCACGCCGTACGCCGGCACCGGGACCTGCCGCCGTCTGCGCGCGCGGCGCACCTCAACATCGGCGGCGCCTCCGTCGCTCGACTACAGCCCGCACCACTCGCCGTTCGAGTACTACGCCTCGACGTCGAACCCGCACCACCTGCCGCCGACGCTCGGAGGCGATGATCGGCAAGACCGACCAGGCCAACCACAACTACGACCTGACCGACTTCGACGCCAGCGCTCAAGGCGGGCAACATGCCGGCCGTCAGCTTCCTCAAGGCGCCGGAGTACCAGGACGGCCACGCGGGCTACTCCGACCCGATCGACGAGCAGCACTTCCTGGTCAGCGAGATCAACGCGATCCAGAAGTCGAAGTTCTGGGCCACCACCGCGATCGTCATCGCCTACGACGACTCCGACGGCTGGTACGACCACGTCGCCTCGCCGGTCAAGAACGCCTCGGACGACCCGGCCAACGACGCCGAGATCTGCACGTCGGCCGTGGTGGACAGCGGGATCGCCGGAGGGTTCATGGACCGCTGCGGTCCCGGGCCGCGGCTGCCGATGCTGGTGCTCTCGCCGTGGTCGAAGACCGACTACATCGACCACCACCCGACCGAGCAGGCCTCGGTCCTGAAGTTCATCGAGGACAACTGGCTCACCGGTCGCATCGGCGGCGCGTCGTTCGACCAGCGGGCGGGCAGCATCAACGGGATGTTCTCCTTCGCCCACCCGAACGGCAAGCAGGTGCAGCTCGCCCCGAACGGCGTGGTGAAGTCCGTGACGTACAACTGCAAGCAGTTCAACCTCAAGAACTGCTGACGCACTGACGCACTGACGCACTGAGGCACTGAGCGCAGATCGACGACGTCGGCCCGGGTCCCCGCGGATCCGGGCCGGCGTGGTTGTTCACCTGGCAGCGCTATGGTGCCGACCTCGCACACGACGCGACCGAGGCCCGCTTCGGCTCGCCCGACTCCGAAGGGCGCAGAGCATGGCATCACCGCCGGAGGCCGGCCCTCTCCAGTACGACGTCGACGAGGCGTTCGAGCTGACCTCGATCCCGGAGCTCCTGACGACGGCCGATGCGGCCAACCTGGTGAGTGCGGCCCAGCCACAACGGTTCACGGTCGCGATGACGTACTTCGACACCCCGGACCAGCGCCTGCTGCGCGCCGGCATCGCCGTACGTCGGGAGACCGGCAGCACCGACCCCGGGTGGCACCTGCAGGCCCGGCTGCCGGGCGGGCACGTGCATCGCCTGCGCGCGGCGCTCGGCCGCTCCGAACGCACCGTGCCGCTCCAGATGCGCCGGCTGCTCTGGGTTCACCTGCGCGACAACGCTCTGCAGCCGGTCGCCTCGATCACGACCGAGCGCGAGGTGCGGCAGTTCGCCGCCGACGAGGGTCCGCAGGTCGCCGTGACGCACGACCGGACCGAGCTGCTCGACCACGTCGACGGCTCCGGACCCGTGACCTGGCAACAGCTCCGCGTCGAGCTGCCCGACGGCGCGGCCGACGTGCGGAAGCGGGTCGACCGCCAGCTGCGCCGGCTCGGAGCTCAGCGAGCGGCGCCGCCGTCCGACCTCGGCGACGGGCTGAACCGCGCGACGGCCGGCCGGTCCGGCAAGCGCCACCGCGGTCCGCGGCTGTCGCCGTCGTCCGCCGCCGGCGAGGTCGTCGTGGCCTACCTCGCGCAGGAGCTGGCCAGCCTGCTGGACGAGGACCTCGCGGTGCGGCTGAACCGTCCGAACAGCATCCACCAGATGCGGGTGGCGACCCGGCGGATCCGCAGCGCGCTGCGCACGTTCCGCCCGCTGTTCGACCCCGCGGTCACCGCGGCGGTGTCGGCCGAGCTGAAGTGGCTGGCCGGGGAGCTCGGCCGGGCGCGTGACGCGGAGGTGCTGCGCGACCGGCTGCTGGACGCGGTGACGGTCGAGCAGGCCCGTCACGAGGCGAACGGGCGGGTCACCCGGACCGTCGACCGGGAGACCCGCCGGGGGCAGCGCGAGGCGTTCGGCGGGGTGCTGGCCGCCCTCGGCTCCGACCGGTACCGCTCGCTCGTCACCATGCTCGACCTCCTCGTCAGCGAGCCGCCGCTCACCGCCCGGGCCGGCAAGCCGGCCCGCAAGCAGCTGCGCCGGCTGGTCGTCCGCAGCGCCGACCAGGTCCACCGGTCCCTCGCCAAGGCGTCCGCCCTGCCGCCCGGCGCCGAGCGCAGCCACCGGCTGCACGAGACCCGCAAGGCGGCCAAGCGGGCCCGCTACGCCGCCGAGGCGGTCGTCCCGGCGTTCGGCCAGCCGGCCGCGGCCTTCGCGGCGGCGATGGAGCGGCTGCAGGACACGCTCGGACAGCACCACGACAGCGTCGTGATGCAGGAGCGGCTGAAGGAGCTGGCCCTCGAGGGCCCGGCCGACGCGGCGTTCGCGCTGGGCCGGATGCACGCCCAGCAGGCGGCGCACCAGGAGGAGATCGAGTCCGCGCTCGCCCGCGTCGGTGCGGCGGCCGACAAGAAGTCGCTGCGCGCTTGGCTGAGCTGACCGCCGCCGCCGACGGCCCGGGGCCGGGCGAGCCCGGCCCGCTGGAGCGAGGCCGGTCGGCACCACCCGAGCGCACGCTGGTCGACATCCTGCGGGCGACGGTGTCCGCGCACCCGGACGAGCCCGCGGTCGACGACGGGCACGTCGTCCTGACCTACGCCGAGCTGCTCCGCCGGGTCGAGGAGGTGGCCGCGCGGCTGGACCGGGCCGGCGTCCGCCGCGGCGACCGGGTGGGCATCCGGATGCCGTCCGGCTCGGCCGACCTCTACGTCGCGGTCCTCGGGACGCTGGCCGCCGGCGCGGCGTACGTCCCCGTCGACGCCGACGACCCCCGCGAGCGGGCCGACCTGGTCTTCCGTACCGCGCAGGTCTCGGCCGTCCTCGTCGGCGAGCTGGACCTGCGGCGTACCGGCCGAGGGACGCAGCCGCCGGTCGGCAACGGCGTGACCGCTCCGGTCCCGGCCGACGACGCCTGGGTCATCTTCACGTCCGGATCGACGGGTACGCCGAAAGGCGTTGCGGTGAGCCATCGTTCGGCGGCGGCGTTCGTGGATGCCGAGGCCCGCCTGTTCCTGCCCGAGGCGCCGCTGGGTCCCGGGGACCGGGTGCTGGCGGGGCTGTCGGTCGCGTTCGACGCCTCGTGCGAGGAGATGTGGCTGGCCTGGCGCCACGGCGCCTGCCTCGTCCCGGCCCCTCGGG
This sequence comes from uncultured Actinomycetota bacterium, assembly GCA_963743975.1. GTDB lineage: Bacteria > Actinomycetota > Actinomycetes > Actinomycetales > CAVURS01 > CAVURS01. Next base: position 581,729 of record CAVURS010000002.1, on the reverse strand, counting down.
CCCTGGTCCGCAGCGGCATGGACCTCGCGCCGTGGCTGGTCGACCGGGGGATCACGGCCGTGTCGACCGTGCCGACGCTGGCCTCGCTGTGGCCGCCGTCGGCTCTGGACGCCGTCCGGTTGCTGATCTTCGGCGGCGAGGCGTGCCCGCCCGAGCTCGTCGACCGGCTGGCCGTCGGTGACCGCGAGGTCTGGAACACCTACGGGCCCACCGAGACGACCGTCGTCGCATGCGGCGCGCGGGTGCGCCCCGGTCGGCCCGTGCGCATCGGCTGGCCGCTCGACGGGTGGGATCTCGCCGTGGTGGACCGTGAGGGCCGGCGCGTCCGGCCGGGCGAGATCGGCGAGCTGGTGATCGGGGGAGTGGGCCTGGCCCACTACCTGGACGAGACCCTCGACCGGGAGCGGTTCGCCGAGATGCCGACGCTGGGCTGGGCCCGGGCCTACCGCAGCGGCGACCTGGTGCGCTACGACGAGCAGGGGCTCGCGTTCGTGGGCCGGGCCGACGACCAGGTGAAGGTGGGCGGCCGCCGGATCGAGCTGGGCGAGGTCGACGCCGCCCTGCTGGCCCTCCCCGGCGTGGCCGCCGCGGCGACCGCGGTCCGGACGACGGACGCCGGCAACCGGATCCTCGTGGGCTACCTCGCGCTGCACCCGGGCCCGGTGCTGGACCGCTCGGCGGCGCTGGCCCAGCTCCGCGCCTCCCTGCCGGCGCCGCTGGTCCCGCTGCTCGCGGTGGTCGACGACATCCCGACCCGGACGTCCGGCAAGGTCGACCGCGACGCGCTCCCGTGGCCGCTGGCCTCGGTGCCGGCGGACGGCGACCGGCCACCGGCGGACCTCGACGGCACCGCGGCCTGGCTGGCCGGGCACTGGGCGCGGATCCTCGGCACCACCCCGGCCGGTCGCGGGGCCGACTTCTTCGCCGACGGCGGCGGCAGCCTGTCGGCGGCCCAGCTCGTGTCGGCGCTGCGCGAGAGGTTCCCGCAGGTCACCGTGGCCGACGTCTACGAGAACCCGGAGCTGGGCCAGCTCGCGGACCGGCTCGACGAGCTGGTGCCGGTGGTCGTGACCGGCGCACCGGGCCGGGACGTCGTGCCGCTGCCTCGCCGGGCCCAGCTGGTCCAGCAGCTGGTGACGGCCGCGCTCAGCCTGGTGACCGGCGCCCGCTGGCTGGTCTGGGTCGCGGCGGCGGGCGACGTCGTGCGCCGGGTGGACGGCCTGGCCTGGCTGCCGCACGTCTCGTGGTGGTGGATCGCCGCGGGCTGGCTGCTGCTCGTGTGCCCGCTCGGCCGGGTCGGCCTGAGCGTGGCCACCGCGCGGCTGCTGCTGCGCGGCGTACGGCCGGGCAAGTACCCGCGGGGCGGGTCGCTGCACCTGCGGCTGTGGGCGACCGAGGCCGCCGTCGACGTGTTCGGGGCCACCAACCTGTCCTGCGCGCCGTTCATCCCGTACTACGCCAAGGCCCTCGGCGCGAAGATCGGCCGCGGGATCGACCTGCACGCGATCCCACCGGTCACCGGCCTGCTGACCCTCGGGCGCGGCGCGTCGGTGGAGCCCGAGGTCGACCTCAGCGGCCACTGGCTGGACGGCGACGTGCTGCGGGTCGGCCGGGTGCGGGTCGGGGCGGGCGCGAGCGTGGGCTCCCGCAGCATCCTGCTGCCCGGCGCCCGGGTCGGCCAGGACGCCGAGGTGACCGCGGGCAGTGCCGTCTCCGGCTCGGTGCCGCCGGGCGAGCTGTGGGGCGGGTCGCCCTGCACCCGGCTCGGCGTGGCCCACGGCGACTGGCCGCAGCGCCGGCCGGCGCGCCGGGTCGGGTGGGTCCCGGCCTACGCCGTCACCGCCGGGCTGCTCGCCTGCCTGCCCCTGGTCTCCGCCGCGGCCGGCCTGGCCGTGCTGCTGCCGTTCCTGTCCGGGAGCCACGACCTGGGCGGTGCGCTGGTCGTGGTGCTCGCCCTGGCCCTGCCCGCGACCGTGGCCGCGCTCGCGGTGCACGCCCTGCTCACCCTGGTGATCGTCCGGCTGCTCGGCGCCGGGCTCGGCGAGGGCTACCACCCGGTCCGCAGCCGGCGCGGCTGGCAGGTCTGGGCGACCGAGCGGCTGATGGACGACGCCCGCACGTACCTCTACCCGATCTACGCCAGCCTGCTCACCCCGGTCTGGATGCGCGCCCTGGGGGCGACCGTCGGGTCCGGCGTGGAGGCCTCGACCGTGCTGATGCTGCCGCGGATGACGACCGTGGGCGACGACGCGTTCCTGGCCGACGACACCCTCGTCGGGTCCTACGAGCTCAGCGGCGGCTGGATGCGGGTCGAGCCGGCCAAGATCGGGAAGCGGTCGTTCCTCGGCAACTCGGGGATGACCGGCCCGGGCCGGGTGGTGCGCAAGAACAGCCTGGTCGCGGTGCTGTCCGCAGCGCCGGAGCGGGCCAAGGCGGGCACGTCGTGGCTGGGCAGCCCGCCGGTCGAGCTGCGGCGCACGGTCGGGTCGGTCGACGAGAGCCGGACCTTCGCGCCGCCGACGCGGCTGAAGGTGCTGCGGGCGGTGGTGGAGCTGTGCCGGGTGGTCCCGGCCGCCCTGTCCGTCGCCCTCGGGCTGAGCTACGCGCTGGTCCTGCTGTGGCTGGTCGCCCAGGTGGGGTGGTGGGCCCTGCTGCTGGCCGGCCCGGTGCTGCTCGCCGCCGGCGTCCTCGCCGCGGCGGTGGCGACCGCCGCCAAGTGGGCGCTGGTCGGCCGGCACCGGCGGGTCGACCATCCGCTCTGGAGCGGGTTCGTGTGGCGCAACGAGCTGGCCGATGTCTTCGTGGAGATGCTGGCCGTGCCCTGGTTCGTCCAGGTGCAGCTGGGGACCCCGTTGTTCGTGGTCTGGCTGCGCTCCCTCGGTGCGCGGGTCGGCCGCGGGGTCTGGTGCCAGACGTACTGGCTGCCCGAGCATGACCTGGTCCGGCTGGGTGACGGCGCCAGCGTCAACCGCGGGTGCGTTCTGCAGACGCACCTGTTCCATGATCGGATCATGAGCATGGACACGGTGACGCTGGAGCACGGCGCGACGCTCGGCCCCCACGGCGTGATCCTCCCCGCCGCGTCGGTCGGCGCCGACGCCACCGTGGGGCCGCTGTCCCTCGTGCTGCGCGGCGACACGGTCCCGGCGGCCACCCGGTGGACGGGCAACCCGATCGCGCCGTGGGCGTGACCCGCGCCGCGGGCTGGCGCCCCGGACGCTCCCGGGAGGGCAGCGACCCCTACCTGCCCGGCCACGGCGACGCGACGTACGGCGTGGAGTCCTACGACATCGCGCTGGACTACCGCGTGGCGAGCAACCACCTGGACGCCCGGGCCGACCTGGTGGTCGTCGCGCGGGAGGACCTCGACCGGATCACGCTGGACCTGTCCGGCCTGGAGGTGCGCAAGGTCGCGGTGGACGGACGGCGCGCGCCCCGGTACTCCGCGCGGTCCGGCCGGCTGGCCGTGCAGCTCGGCCGGACCCTGGCCGCGGGCGAGCGGGCCGTCGTGTCGGTGCGGTACGCCGGGCAGCCCCGGCCGCTGCGCAGCGCCTGGGGCTCGGTCGGGTGGGAGGAGCTGTCGGACGGCGTCATCGTGGCCGGCCAGCCGGCCGGTGCCCCGTCGTGGTTCCCCTGCAACGACCGCCCGGACGACAAGGCGACCTACCGGATCGAGGTGACCACGGAGTCGGCGTACCGCGTCGTGGCCAACGGCCGGCTGGTCGACCAGCGCTCCGCCGCGAGCCGCACGACCTGGGTCTACGAGCAGGCGCAGCCCATGGCGACGTACCTCGCGACCGTCCAGATCGGGCGGTACGAGGCGCGGCCGCTCGACGGCGGACCGGTGCCTCAGCTGCTCGTCGCGCCGGCCGTCATCCGGGCCGCGGCCGCGCGCGACTTCGGCCGCCAGGGCGAGATGATCGGCGTCTTCGGCGAGGCCTTCGGGCCGTACCCTTTCGACTCGTACGCCGTCGTCGTCACCCGCGACCCCCTCGAGATCCCGCTGGAGGCCCAGGGGCTGTCGGTCTTCGGCGCCAACCACGTCGACGGCGAGCGCGGCTTCGAGCGGCTGGTCGCCCACGAGCTGGCCCACCAGTGGTTCGGCAACTGCCTGACCGCGCGGCGCTGGCAGGACATCTGGCTGCACGAGGGCTTCGCCTGCTACGCCGAGTGGCTGTGGTCCGAGCGCAGCGGCGGCGCGTCGGCCGACGAGCACGCGCGCCGCCAGCACCGCCGGCTCACCGGTCTGGACCAGGACCTGGTGCTGGCCGACCCGGGCCCGGACCTGATGTTCGACGACCGGCTCTACAAGCGCGGGGCGCTCACGCTGCACGCGGTGCGCCGGACCGTGGGCGACGACGCCTTCTTCGACCTGCTGCGCACGTGGGTCGCGGAGCACCGCTACGGCTCGGTCACCACGGAGCTGTTCCGGGAGCACGCCGCCCGGTACGGCGACCTCGGCGGGCTGCTGCGCGACTGGCTGGACGAGCCGGCGCTCCCGGCCCTGCCGGCCGTGACCGAGCGCGCTCGCTGACCTCGGCCACCTCCAGGCGCACCGGGCCGTCGGTCAGCACGGCCACCGCGGCGGCGTACCCGTCACCGACCGCGAGGTCGAGCACGGTCCGGGCCGGGCCGAGATCCGCCAGGTCGACGGTGGCCGGGTCGCGGGCCAGTCCCAGCCCCGTCGCCTTGAGCACCGCCTCCTTGCGCACCCAGGCCGTGGCGCGGGCCTGGTTGCGGGCGGCCGGCGGGAGGTGGGCCAGCGCGGCCGACTCGCGGTCGGACAGGGCGACCGCGTCGAACCCCTCGAAGCGCACGCCGTCGACCGGCTCCACGTCGACCCCCACCGCGCCGACCCGGGTCGCGGCGACGGCGACCCGGCGGCCGGCATGGGCGATGCTGACCTGCCAGCCCGGCGTAGCGAAAGGCGTTGCAACGCCTGGCTTTCCGTGCGGCTCACCACACTGCTGGCAGTCGTAGGACAGGCGCACCGAGACCGGGTCGACATCGGACAGCTCGCCCACCAGCTGCTTGAGCAGCACCCGGGCCACCAGGAAGCGCGCCCGGTCGGCCGGGTGACGCAGCCGGGCCATCCGCCGCCGCTCGGTCCGGTCGAGCCAGGTCCGGTCGAGCCAGGTCCGGTCGAGCCAGGTCCGGTCGAGCGAGGTCTGCGGGCGGTCGGGCGTCGACGGCCCGGCCCACCGGACGTGCACGACCTCGGTCATCGGTCGTCGCGCGGCGCGTACCGTTCGACGTCGACGACCCGGGCCTGCTCGCCCGTGCCGCACAGGTGGGCGATCAGCACCTCGCCCTTGGCCAGCCCGTTCTCGGTGGCCTCCTGCAGCGCCGCGGCCGCCTCGGGCTCGGCCCGCCGGCCGACCGCGTCGAGCATCGACGGCAGCACCGGACCGTGGCCGCACACCGCCGCGGGAGTGCCGCGCAGCAGCAGTCGCTCCACGTGGTACGCCGCCTTCTTGGGGTCCTCGGCGAACCCCTCCTCCGACAGCCCGGCCTTGTGCCGCATGGTGATCCGCGCGCTCGCGGCGTACGGCCGCAGGGTGTCGACGCAGCGGGTCGACGGCGAGGAGACCAGCCGTCGGACGCCGAACGCCGCGAGGATCGGCGCGACCGCCGCCGCGCGCTCCTTGCCCCGCAGGTCCAGCGGCCGCAGCTGGATCGTCGCCGCTCCAGGAACCGCGGGAGTAGGCCTTGGCGTGCCGGACGACGGCCAGCGGCCAGGTGGTCAGCTCGTCGGCGTCGTCCGCGCGGACCAGGGCGCGCAGCTGCTCCTGGTCGCGCGCGTAGTCCAGCCGCAGCGCGGCCTCCTCGACCGGCAGCCAGGCCACCTCGTCGATCTCGTGCTCCAGCTCGCCGCGGCCTCCGACCACCTCGGCCGCCCAGTACCGCACCTCCTTGGTGGCCAGTCCGCTGAGCGACCCGATCGGGTACGTCGAGGTCGGCAGCGGCCGGCCGAGGTGCACGCGCAGGCCGGTCTCCTCGCCGACCTCGCGCACCGCCGCGACCGGCCAGTCCTCGCCGGGGTCGAGCTTGCCCTTGGCCCAGGACCAGTCGTCGTACCGCGGCCGGTGCACCATCGCGACCTGCAGCAGGCCCTTGCGGCGGCGCCAGGGCAGCGCGCCGGCCGCCGGCGTGGCGGGTGGCACCTCCACCAGCACGTCGGGCGCCGCCTGGCTCATCGGCGGCGCCGGGCCTTGCGGTGCTGCCGGTTGGCCCGGTCGATCAGCCACTGCTGGACGTCGAGCAGCGGCTCGCCCTCGGCGTCGAGGTGTCGCCGGCTCCACGAGCCGTCGGCCTCCAGGTGCCAGGAGGCGGTCGCGTCGTCGGCCTCCATCTCCAGCAGCGTCCGCAGCCAGTCGACCTGTGCCCTCGTCGCCGACGCCGGACGAGCGCCTCGACCCGGCGGTCGAGGTTGCGGTGCATCATGTCGGCGCTGCCGATGAGGCAGACCGGCTCGCCGCCGCCGCAGGAAGTGGAAGACCCGCGAGTGCTCGAGGAAGCGGCCGAGCATCGAGCGCACCCGGATCGTCTCGGACAGCCCGGGGACGCCCGGGCCGGATCGCGCAGATCCCGCGGACCACGATGTCGACCGGGCACGCCCGCCTGCGAGGCGCGGTAGAGCGCGTCGATGACCTGCTCGTCGACGATGGAGTTCATCTTCATCCGGATGTGGGCCGGGCGGCCCTCCTCGTGGTGGGCCTGACCTCGCGCGGTGATCAGCTCGACCAGCCCGGTCCGCAGCGAGCGCGGCGCGACCAGCAGCCGCTTGTAGCGCGTGCGCGGGGCGTAGCCGGAGAGCTGGTTGAACAGCCGGGTCAGGTCCTCGCCGACCTGGTCGTCGCAGGTGAGCAGCCCGAAGTCCTCGTACAGCCGGGCCGTCTTCGGGTTGTAGTTGCCGGTGCCGATGTGGCAGTAGCGGCGCAGCCCGTCGGCTCTCCTGCCGGACGACCAGGCACAGCTTGGCGTGGGTCTTCAGCCCGACGATGCCGTAGACGACGTGGACGCCGGCGTGCTCCAGCTTGCGGGCCCACGAGATGTTGGCCTGCTCGTCGAACCGGGCCTTGATCTCGACGATGGCCAGCACCTGCTTGCCGGCCTCGGCCGCGTCGACGAGCGCGTCGACGATCGGGCTGTCACCGCTGGTGCGGTAGAGCGTCTGCTTGATCGCGAGCACCCGCGGGTCGGCGGCGGCCTGCTCGACGAACGCCTGCACCGACGTCGAGAACGAGTCGTACGGGTGGTGCAGCAGCACGTCGCGCGCCCGCACGGCGGCGAAAACGTCCGGCGCGGACGGCGGTCTCGACGACGTTGAGGTCGCGGTGCGGTCTTGGGCACGAACGGCGGGTAGCGCAGCTCCGAGCGGTCCAGGTCGGCGATGCAGGTGCAGCCCGGTCAGGTCGAGCGGCGCCGGCAGCCGGTAGACCTCGGACTCGTTGATGCCGAGCTCGCGGATCAGCAGGTCGAGGACGTGGTCGTCGATGTCCTCGGCGACCTCCAGCCGGACCGGCGGGCCGAACCGGCGGCGGGTGAGCTCCTTCTCCAGCGCGTGCAGGAGGTTCTCGGCGTCGTCCTCCTCGACCTCGAGGTCCTCGTTGCGGGTCACCCGGAACGTGTGGTGCTGGCGCACCTCCATGCCGGGGAAGAGGTACTCCAGGTGCGCCGCGATCAGGTCCTCGAGCGGGCACGAACCGGGCCTTGTACGGGTCGGCGGCTGCTCGGGTCGACCGAGCCCGGCGCGGCGGCCCTGGTCCTCGATCGCCACGAAGCGCGGCAGCAGCGGCGGCACCTTGACCCGGGCGAAGTGCTCGTGCTCGGTCTTCGGGTTGACGCACCACGACGGCGAGGTTCAGCGAGAGCCCGGAGATGTACGGGAACGGGTGGGCCGGGTCGACGGCCAGCGGGGTCAGCACGGGGAAGACCTGCTCGCGGAACATGCACGCCGAGCACCTCCTGCTCGCTCGGCGATCAGCTCGTCCCAGCGCACGAGCGTGATGCCCTCGGCGGCCAGCGCCGGCCGCACGTCGCCGATGAACATCCGCGCGTGCCGGGCCATCAGCTCGTGCGCGACGATCCGGAGATCTCCTCGAGCACCTCGCGCGGCTCCAGGCCGGAGGCGGAGCGCAGGCGAGGCCGGTCGCGATCCGGCGCTTGAGGCCGGCCACGCGGACCATGAAGAACTCGTCCAGGTTGCTGGCGAAGATGGCCAGGAACCGGGCCCGCTCCAGCAGCGGGAGCGACGGGTCCTGCGCCAGCGCCGAGCACCCGCTCGTTGAACTGCAGCCAGCTGATCTCGCGGTCCAGGAAGCGGTCCGCGGGCAGCTCCTCGTCGGCGTCGTCCACGCGGACGAACTGGCCGTTGGCCGCGCGCGGCCTCGGCGCCAGGACGGGCGCGGCGAGCGTCGAGGGCTGCCTCGGGCTCCGGCTGCTGGTCGACGAGCCGTCGGGCTCGGCGTCGGACTCGGTGGCCGAGCGGCGGTCGTGGAGGTCATGGCGACCATGGTGGCACCGAGAGGTGAACTTCGGGTGGCCCGTTCCTGGCCTGCTCAGGCGTGCGCGCCGCGTACATCACGTCCAGGGCGACCCGCTCGAAGCCCGTCCGCCGGTACGTCGCGATGGCCGGCTCGTTGTCAGCCGTCGACGTACAGCATCACGTCGTCCAGGCCGCGGCCGGCGAGGTGCCGCAGCCCGGCGACGGTGAGCGCGGAGGCCAGCCCCCGACCCTGGTACGCCGGGTCGACGGCGAGCACGTAGACCTCGCCGACCGGCTCGCCGTCCTCGGCTCCCGGTGCTCCTTGGTCCAGTGGAAGCCGGCCATCGTCGCCGGTCCGGTCGCCTCGGCGACGCAGCAGGCCGGCCGGGTCGAACCAGTCCGTGGCCTCGCGCTCGGCCAGGTCGGTGGCCGTCCAGCCGCCCTGCTCGGGGTGGGCGGCGAAGGCGCGGGAGTTGACCCCGAGCCAGGCCTCCTCGTCCTCGCCGGGGCGAAAAGCCCTGAGCCGCAAGCCGTCCAGCGGCCGCTCGTCGCGGCAGGGGGACCGTCGCCGGGCGCTGCATCTGCCACAGCTCGCGGACCTTGACGTAGCCCGAGCGGCGGCGAGAGCGGCGGCCGGCGGCAGGTCGCCGTGCGCCCACACCCGCAGCTCCGGGCCGGCGCTCTGCTCCAGGGCGTGGAGCAGAGCAGAGCCGTGGCCCCGGCGCCGGTGCTCCGGGTCGACCACGCAGCTCGGCCTCGGTGCCGTCCAGGTGGGCGTACCCGGCGACCGCGCCGTCGGGCGTCCGGGTCAGCAGGTCCGGGCCGCCGCCGCGCCGCAGGTGCAGCCGCGCGTGCTCGGACAGGGGGCCGACGCCGTCCTGCCGCTCCGCACTCGCGACCAGCTCGGCGATGCGGGCCAGGTCGGCCGGCGCCGCCCGGCCGCGTGCTCTCGACGGCAGGTCCGGCGGGCGTCATCACCGCAGACGCCCGGGTCCCCGGCCCGCTTGGCCGTCAGAACCGGGTTTCCAGCCCGGAGTATCGCGGCCCGAAAGCTCCGGTTTCCTGACGGCGCAAACCCGGATTCGACGGCCACGACAGGCGGGCGGGGCGGGCTCAGGCGTCGACGGGAGCGGGGTCGAGCGCTTCCAGCGGAGGCTTGGTGGGCGGGACGAACCGGTAGCCGACGTTGCGCACGGTGCCGATGAGCGCCTCGTGCTCGGGGCCGAGCTTGGCGCGCAGCCGCCGCACGTGGACGTCGACCGTCCGGGTGCCCCCGTAGTAGTCGTAGCCCCAGACCTCCTGCAGCAGCTGGGCCCGGGTGAACACCCGTCCCGGGTGCTGGGCCAGGTGCTTGAGCAGCTCGAACTCCTTGTACGTCAGGTCCAGGACGCGCCCGCGGACCCGTGCGGTGTACGCCGACTCGTCGATGACCACGTCGCCGGCCCGGATCTCCGGGGGCAGGTCGTCCTCCTCGACGGCCTTGACCCGGCCGATCGAGAGTCGCAGCCGGGCCTCGACCTCGGCCGGCCCGCTCGTGTCCAGCAGCACGTCGTCGACGCCCCACTCGGCGCTGACCCCGGCCAGGCCGCCCTCGGTCAGGATCGACCATGAGCGGGGCCGAGATGCCCGTCGTCCGCAGCAGGCGGCACAGCGAGCGGGTCTGGGCCAGCTCGCGCCGGCCGTCGACCATCACGGCGTCGCACGGCGGGGTCTCGACCAGCGCGGAGGCCTCGGCCGGCAGCACCCGGACGTGGTGGCCGAGCAGGCGCGAGGGCGGGAAGGACCTGGGCGCTCGGCTCGAGCGCGTTGGTCAACAGGAGGATCTGGGCCACGATCAGGACCTTCCGGCAGCAGTTCCGGCGGCAGCGTGTGTCGGGCATCGTTGGCCGACGCGCTACAGAATAGGGCACGTCAGGTTTCCGGCAGATGACATGAGGGCAGACATGGCCGAGGTCACGGTCCGCTACTGGGCGGGCGCTCGCGAGGCGGCCGGCCGGGACGAGGAGGGCGTGAGCGCGGACCGGCTCGCCGACCTCGTCCACAGCTCGCGCACCGCACGCCGGCGCTGGCGCAGGTGCTGAGCGTCAGCTCGCTGCTCGTCGACGGCCTGGCGTCCCGGCCGTCCCGGGTGCTCGAGGACGGCGACGTGGTGGAGGTTCTGCCACCCTTTGCCGGTGGCTGAACCGACGACCGGGCCCGACGCCGACCCCGACGACCCGGTCACCATCGTCCCGAGCGTCGTCGCGTCGCGGTGGTGGCCGCGCCCTCGCGGCCCTGGCCGCCGCCGCGGTGCTCAGCCTCGCGGCGTACGCCGGGTCGCCGGTGCTCGCCGTCGCCGTGCTGCTGGTCTCCGGGATGCTGGCCTGGGGCTGGCCGGTGCTGCTGGACCTGCCCGCGCCCCGCGGCACGCTGGCGACGCTGCTCGTGGGGGCCGCCCTGTGCGACCTCGCGGTGGCGCTCACGACCGACGACCCGTGGCTGGAGTGGCTGCCGCTGGCCGCCGCGGGGGCGGTGCTCGCCGCCTTCGCGCACCAGCTGCTGCGCACCGACGGCCGGCCGCGCCTGGTCGAGTCGCTGTCCGGCGAGGTCATGGCCGTCGCGCTCTTCGCCTGCGCCGCGGCGGTCATCGCGCTGCCCCGCACCGAGGCCGGCGCCGACGCGGTGCTCGCGCTCGGCGCGGCCGGTGCCGCGACGGCGATCGTCGAGCTGCTGCCGTTCCCCGAGCGACTGCTGGTGCTGCCCTCCGTGGTCGCCGCGACGGCGGCGGGGGGAGTGGCGGCCGGACTCGCCGCGAGCACGTCGACGGAGTACGGGCTCGCCGTCGGCCTGGGTCTGGCCATCGCCAACGCCGTGCTGCGCCGGATGTTCCTGGTCCGGCCGGCCCGGGCCTTCCTGCCCGCCGCGGTGAGCATGGCCGTGGCCCCGCTGGCGGCCAGCGGCGTGGTGGCGTACGTGCTGGCCCGCCTGTTCATCGGCTGACCCCGGGTCCCCGCTGGCTACCATCCGACGATGGAGATCCCGAGCGACCTGGCCCCTGCTCTGCTCCCGGTCGCGTGGCTGCTCGGCCGCTGGGAGGGGGCCGGCGTGGTCGGCTACCCGACGATGGACTCGGTCAACTTCGGGCAGGAGATCGAGGTCACCCAGGACGGCCGGCCGTTCCTGCGCTGGAGCAGCCGCAGCTGGCTGCTCGACGACGAGGGCCACCAGGTGCGTCCCCTGGCCACCGAGGCCGGCTTCTGGCGGGTGTTCCCCGCTGCCGCGACGGAGCCGGAGGGCGCTGACGGTGCCGGCGGTGCCGACGGTGCCGACGGGCGTACGGCGCGGACCAGCTCGGTCGAGCTGCTGCTCACCCACCCCACGGGTTACGTCGAGATCTACCTCGGCACCGCCGAGGGCGCCCAGATCAACCTGCAGACCGACGTCGTGGCCCGGACCGAGACGGCCAAGGAGTACAGCGCAGCCACCCGGATCTACGGCCTGGTCGGCGGCGACCTGCTCTGGGCGATGGACATGGCGGCCGTCGGGCACCCGCTGACCTCCCACGCCTCGGCCCAGCTGAAGAAGGTCGGCTAGCGGCGTGCGCGCGATCCTGCGGCTGGTCTCGGTCGTCGTCCTCGTGCTGTTCTGCCTCGCGGTCTGGGTCGGCATCCGCGCCTGGCTGGCCAAGGACCACCTGGAGAACGCCGCCGACGAGGTGCAGCAGCTGCAGACCCAGGTCGAGCGGGGCCAGACCAAGCCGGCCGCTGCGACCCTGGCCCGCCTGCAGGGGGAGACGCACGACGCCGTCCGGCTCACCGGTGACCCGGTCTGGCGCACCGCCCAGCACCTGCCGGTGATCGGGGACGACCTGCGGGCCATCCACGTCGTCTCCGTTGCGGGACATACGGTTTCGGTCGACTCGCTGCCGCCCCTGGTGAAGGCCGCGGCCGACGTCGGGTCGATCGGCGCCGGCGGGGCCGGCGGCCTGGACCCGCGCCAGCTGGTGGCCGCGGCGCGACGGCTGCAGACACCGCTGACCACGGCCCAGGCCGGTGTGACCCGGGCCCAGGCCCAGATCGCCACGATCGACGTCTCGCAGCTGTTCTCGCCGGTGCGCAACGGCGTGGACCAGCTCAGCTCCGGCCTGCGCAAGCTCGACACCGAGCTGACCGCCCTGATCACCGTCGACAAGGCGGCGGTCCGCGCGGGCGCGGCCCTCGGCGGCTGAGCCGACCGGTCGGTCCGGGAAGCATCGCGGGCTGTGCGACGCTGGAACCACCGTGAGCACCGAACCGAGCGCACCCGCCGCGCCGTCCCCCGCGGACGAGCGTCCGGCCAGCCCGCTGCTGGCGCCGGCCCGGCGCCGTCCCGGCCGACGGCCCGGACGCCGGCGTCGCCTGGCACTACGGCGACCCGCTGCGCGAGCAGCGCTCGTTCGTGGAGGGGGCGGCCCGGATCGACCTGTCGCACCGCGGCGTGGTCACGGTCACCGGGCCCGACCGCCTGTCGTGGCTGCACTCGCTGACCACGCAGAAGCTGGACGACCTCGCGCCGTACACCAGCACCGAGTCGCTGATCCTGTCGCCGCACGGGCACGTCGAGCACGCCCTGCACGTGGTGGACGACGGCAGCACCACGTGGCTGACCGTCGAGCCCGGCACGGCCCCCGCCCTGACCGCGTGGCTGGACTCGATGCGGTTCATGCTCCGCGTCGAGGTGCGCGACGTGAGCGCGGACTGGGCCGTCGTGGCCGAGCCGCTGCGCCAGGAGTCCGAGCCGGGCGAGCCGGTGGCGTGGGTCGACCCCTGGCCGTTGCTGGCCGTCGGCGGCGCGTCGTACTCCGTCGGTCTCCGACCTCGACCACCCGGGCTGGCTGCTGCGCGAGGTGCTGGTGCCCCGTGAGCAGCTCCCGGCGTACGTCGAGGGGCGGCCCCTGGCCGGCACCTGGGCGTACGACGCGCTCCGGGTCGCCGCCTGGCGCCCCCGGCTGGGCCGGGACACCGACCACCGGACGATCCCGCACGAGGTGGACTGGCTGCGGACCGCCGTCCACCTGAGCAAGGGCTGCTACCGCGGTCAGGAGACCGTGGCCCGGGTGCACAACCTCGGCCGCCCGCCGCGGCGCCTGGTGCTGCTGCACCTGGACGGCTCCGGGCACGGCCTGCCCGAGCACGGCGCCGAGGTGACGGCGCAGGACCGCAGGATCGGGTTCGTGACGTCGGCGGCGCGGCACTACGAGCTCGGGCCGATCGCGCTCGCGCTGGTGAAGCGGAACACCCCGGTCGACGCGACGCTGCTGGCGGACGGCATCGCCGCCGCCCAGGAGGTCGTGGTCGCCCCCTGACCCTCCCGTCGAGCACGGCAGGGTTCGGGCCGCGCGGCTGGCAGGATGGGCCGATGGCCGACAGCGCTGCCGGTTCGCCCGGCGTCCCCACCCCCGGCGTCCCCCCTGCTGCCACCTCCGGCACGCTGATCACGGTCGCCCCGACCGGCGCCGAGACCGCGAAGGCGGACTGCCCGCAGCTGCCGACCACGCTCGACGAGCTGGTCGCGGAGGCCAAGGCCTGCGAGGCGCTCGGGGCCTCGCTCGTGCACGTGCACATCCGGGACGCCGAGCACCGCCCGACGCTCGACCCCGCCCGCCTCCGCGACACCGTCCAGGCCCTGCGCGAGCAGACCTCCCTGGTGATCCAGCTGTCGACGGGCGGCAGCGTGCACGACCCGCTGGAGCAGCGGCTGCGGGTGCTCGACGCCGACCCGGACTCCTGCTCGCTCACCTGCGGCACGACCAACTTCGGCGACGACGTGTTCCTGAACCCCTACCCGTTCATGTGCGAGCTCTACCAGCAGGCGCAGGAGCGCGAGGTGGTTCCGGAGTTCGAGCTGTTCGACCTCGGGCACGTGGCCGCGCTGCGCCGCCTCATCGACGCCTACGGCCTGCCGTACGGCGGTGCCGTCCACGTGGACTTCGTCACCGGCGTGCCCGGCGGGATGCCGGGCACGACGGCCGCGCTCGTCGCCGGCGTGCAGGCGCTGCCGCCCGAGGTGACCTCCTGGTCGGCCACCGGGATCGGCCGCACCCACCTGCCGATCATGGCCGCCGCCCTGTCGCTGGGCGGCCACCTGCGGGTCGGCATGGAGGACAACCTGACCTTCGCCCGCCGCCAGCCGGTGCGGGACAACGCCCAGCTCGTCGAGCGGGCCGCCGATCTCACCCGAACGATGCAACGTCCGCCGCTCAGCACCGACGAGGCGCGTAGCCTGCTCCGGGTCAAGGAACGGCGGCACCAGCGCCGAACGACGAGGGACGAGGTCACCGCATGACGACGCAGCCGCAGGACGGCGGGCGGCGCCCGATCGACCGAGTGCTCAGCCCCGGGTACGCCGAGGAGGCGGCCTCGCTCTCGGTGGAGGAGCTGCACGTGCGCCGGCACGAGGCCGAGCAGGAGGAGGTCGACCTGTCGTACGCGCGCCGCCTGCTCCAGGGCCGGCTGGACCTGCTGCGGGCCGAGCAGGCGCGGCGGCGCGAGCACCCCGGCGACACCGTCCCCGCCGGCCAGCGCAGCGACGAGGAGATCGTCCGCGACCTGGTGGCCGCGATGACGTCGGACGAGTCCCCGCGGCGTGACCACGGCCTCGGGCGGCACCTGGACGTCGAGCCGAGCCGGGTCGGCGAGCACCGCCGCGCGGCCGAGCTGGCCGTCGCCGACCCGCGCGTCTCCGACGCCGACAACCTCTCCGACGACGAGCTGGACGACGCCATCGAGCGGATCGGCGGACTGGAGCAGCAGGTCAGCCTGAACCGGCAGCGGGTCCAGCAGGTCTCCGACGCGCTCACCGAGGAGGTCTCCCGGCGCTTCCGCGAGGGCGAGCTGACCGTCGAGCGACTCCCTGCCGCACGCCGACGCCTGACCCCACCCGGGTCGAGTGACCCGGCTCACGCTGCCTCCAGCTTGCATGTGCTAACTGCAGCAAGCATGATGGACGCATGCCGTCGTCCGTGCACGATCTCGGGACCTACCTGCGCGAGCAGCGCGAGTCGGCCCGGCTCTCGGTGCGCCAGCTCTCCGAGCTGGCCGGCGTCAGCAACCCCTACCTCAGCCAGATCGAGCGCGGGCTGAAGAAGCCCAGTGCCGAGATCCTCGGTCAGCTGGCCAAGGGCCTGCGCATCTCCGCCGAGTCCCTGTACGTCCGGGCCGGCATCCTGGAGGAGCGCGAGGACCAGATGCCGCTGGAGACGGCGGTCCTCGCCGACTCCGGCCTGACCGAACGGCAGAAGCGCGTCCTGCTCGACATCTACGAGTCGTTCCGGGCCGAGAACGCCCGGCAGACGACGGAGTCCACGCCGGACGCCACTCCCGACCGACCACGAGCCACCCCGGCCGATCCCCGGGCCCGGCCTCGACCAAGGCCCCGGCGGCCGCCTCCAGCAGGCGGCCGGCACGAAGCGCGCGAGCAGCACGAAGCGCACGAGCAGCACGAAGAAGGCCACCAGCGCCCGAGCAGGGAAGCGGGCCGCGAAGACCACCCTGAAGCGGACGGCGGCCACTGCGAAGACCGCCGTCCGTACCACCCATCCGAAGGAGGGCTGACCATGAAGGTCGCCACCGACATCCGCAACAGCACCCCTGTCCTCGCCGTGATCGGCGTCACCGACCTGGCCACCCGCACGCTGCGCACCGAGCTGGCCCCGGCCAAGCTCCAGGAGAGCGCGCAGAACGTCCCGAACCTCGCCATCAGCAAGGCGCTCGAGGCGGCCGGCCGGGCCGAGCAGACCTACAGCCGACCTGGCCTCGCGCGGCCGCTCGCTGGTCAACAGCGTGCGCCGCGGCTCGGCCCACAAGGACCTGCTCGCCCAGAGCCGCTCCACGCTGACGCTGGGCAAGGCCGCGGTCACCACGATCCGCAAGGCCGGCGACGACACCCTGGTCGCGGCCAAGGCCACGCTGACCTCCGGCCGCCGTGAGGGCGCCGCGCTGGTCGGGTCGGTCGCCCACGAGGTCGAGACCGAGGCCAAGAGCGCCCGCCCCGCGGTCCGCAAGGCGACGAAGAACACCCGCTCGTCGGCCAAGCGGACCGTCACCACCGCCCGCAAGCGCACCGCGACCGCCACCACGGCGACCAAGGCGACGCGCACGTCGGCCCGCAAGACCACGGCGAAGGCGGCCACGGCGACCAAGGCCGCCGCCCGGCGGACCGGTCGCTGACCGTTCCCCACCTGTCAGCCCCAGCGACACCGGATGGTGCCGCTGGGGCTGACTCGTCGTGGGGGGCGGCGGTATAGCGTCGGCGGGTGCTGACTGAGGCGGTACGCCGCGTCGTCCCCCTCGCGCACGTCCGGCGCAGCGGCTTCCTGGAGTCCGTGCACCACGGGGCCCTGGTCGTGCTCGACCCGGAGGGCCGTCCCGTGGTCAGCGCCGGCGACGTGACCGGCCCGGTGTTCCCCCGGTCGTCGAACAAGCCGCTCCAGCTCGTCGGCATGCTGCGCGCCGGGCTCGACCCGGCCGAAGCGCTGCCCGGCGAGCTCGCCGCCCTGGCCCAGTCCAGCCACAGCGGCGAGTCGTTCCACCTGGCCGGGGTCCGGCGGATCCTGCACGCGGCGGGCCTGACCGAGGCCGCGCTGCGCAACGCGCCCGACCTCCCGCTCGATCCGGCCGAGCGCACCGCCTGGCTCGGCGCCGGGCACGGGCCGACCCCCCTGGCCCAGAACTGCTCCGGCAAGCATGCGGCGATGCTGGCCACCTGCGTGGCCCGCGGCTGGGACCAGGACGACCTACCTCGACGCCGGCCATCCGCTCCAGGTCGCGCTGACCACGACGATCGCTGGGCTGGCCGGCGAGGACGTCGCCGCCGTGGGGGTCGACGGGTGCGGTGCGCCC
Source organism: uncultured Actinomycetota bacterium (assembly GCA_963743975.1). Classification (GTDB taxonomy): domain Bacteria; phylum Actinomycetota; class Actinomycetes; order Actinomycetales; family CAVURS01; genus CAVURS01. The sequence goes on along the minus strand of CAVURS010000002.1, from coordinate 564,383 downwards.
GTCGCCGCGATCAGCCTGTCCGGCCTGGCCCGTGCCTTCGCCGCGCTCGCCACGGCGACCCGGCGACACCGGAAGGTGTTGTGGCACAGGCGAACCGGACGTACCCGGAATACGTCGGCGGCACCGGCCGCGACGTCACCCGGCTGATCCGCGGCGTCCCCGGCCTCATCGCGAAGGACGGTGCCGAGGGGGTGTACGCCGCCGCGCTGCCGGACGGCCGGGCCGTCGCGCTGAAGATCGCCGACGGTGCCGAGCGGGCCCGGCCCCCGGTGCTGGCCGCCGCGCTGCGCTGCCTCGGGGTCGAGGCCGCGGTCCTGGACGAGCTGCTCGAGCAGTCGGTCGTCCTCGGCCACGGCGAGCCGGTGGGCCGGGTCGAGCCGGTCGACCTCGCGGCGTACGCCGTCGACGAGGGGCGGCGCTGAGCCGTGCGGGCCGTCGTGCAGCGGGTCACGCGGGCCTCGGTCGAGGTGGACGGCGCCGTCGTCGGGTGCCATCGACCGCCCGGGCCTGGCCGTCCTGGTCGGCGTGACCCACGACGACGGCCCCTCGACGGCGCAGGCGCTGGCCCGCAAGGTGGCCGGCCTGCGCGTGCTCGCCGGCGAGCTGTCCGCGCTGGACGCCGGTGCTCCGGTGCTGGTGGTCAGCCAGTTCACGCTGTACGCCGACACCCGCAAGGGCCGCCGTCCCAGCTGGTCCGCCGCCGCGCCGGGCCCGGTCGCCGAGCCGCTCGTCGGGGCGGTGGTCGCGGAGCTGCGCGCCCTCGGCCTGGAGGTCGCGACCGGCGTCTTCGGCGCCGAGATGTCCATCGACCTGGCCGCTGGATGGGCCGATGACGATCCTGCTCGAGGTCTGACGCCCGTACGCTGGTGTCATGTTCTTCGCCGGCAACGTCTTCGCCATCCAGAACCTCATCGTTCTGGTCCTGGGCCTCGCCGCCTTCGCCACCGAGGTCTACGCGTTCGTCGACGCGCTGCGGCACCGCTCGGACGCCTACGTCGCGGCCGGCAAGCTGACCAAGCAGCTGTGGCTGATCATCCTCGGCGTGGCGATGGCCGTCGGGTTCGTCGTCTTCTGGAACCCGCTCGGCTTCATCGGCATCATCGCCTTCGTCGCGGCTGCGGTCTACCTCGCCGACGTGCGGCCCGCCCTGCGCTCGGCCTCCGGGCGCGGGGGCTCGCGGGTCGAACATGGGCCCGTACGGTCCCTGGTAGGCCCGCCACCCTCTCCTGGTCGGTCCCGCGGTGAACGAGCTGGTCGACGGCCCGACCGGCCGGATCGAGGTCCTGCGGGCCGGCAGCGGTGAGCCGGTCACGGTGTTCGCCCACGGCCTGGCCTCGTCCATCGCGCAGACCCGGCCGTTCGGCTCCGGCGTCCCGGGGACCCGCGTCTACCTGCACTTCCGCGGCCACGGGGCCACCGACTCACCGCCCCCGGAACGGTCCCCCTGGACGTACGCCGCGCTCGCCGGGGAGCTGCGCGCGGTCGCCGACCACGTGGGCGCCACCCGCGCGCTGGGCGTCAGCCTCGGCTCCCACGCTCTGCTGTCACTGGTGGCGGGGGACCCCGCGCGCTTCCAGCGGCTGGTCTTCGTGCTGCCCGCCGCGATCGACCGGCCGAGCCCGTCCAGCCACGGCGCCGAGATGGCCGATCTCGTCGACCGCCGTGACATCGAGGGCCTGGCCCGCATGCTTGTCGAATGGCAACCACCGTCGGTGCGCGCGCTGCCCGCCGTGCGGGTCTGGGCCCGCCGGCACGCCGACGAGATCGCAGGTACGGCGCTCGCCACCGCGCTGCGTGAGCTGCCCGAGCAGGTGCCGCTCCCGGACGGCGCCGACGCGCTGCGCGCGGTCGAGGTCCCGGCCCTCGTCGTCGCCCAGGAGGGCGACCCGATCCACCCGGTGGAGGTCGCCGAACGGCTGACGGGCCTGCTGCCCCGGTCCCGGCTCGCGGTGCTGCCTCCGGGCGGGGTGCTCTGGCGGGACCGCCCGGCCCTGCGCGACCTCGTGAGTGGCTTCCTCTCAGGCGAGGCTCAGCCTTCGCCGGGCATAATCGCCGGGTGACCGACCACCGACGCTCGCGGGCCGAGGACATCTTCGTGGCCGAGCGTCCGTGGGGGCAGTTCCAGCAGTTCGTGGAGAACGAGCCGGTCACGGTGAAGGTCATCACGGTGGAGGCCGGCCACCGGCTGAGCCTGCAGAAGCACGGCCATCGTGACGAGATGTGGCAGGTCCTGGACGTGCCCATCCACGTCGAGGTCGACGGTCGGGCCTGGGTCGCCCAGGTCGGTGAGGTGGTGTGGGTGCCCAGCGGGGCCGAGCACCGGATGAGCAACCGCGGCGCGGCCCGGGGCCGGCTGCTGGAGATCGCCTACGGGGACTTCGACGAGTCGGACATCGTGCGGCTGGAGGACGACTACGCCCGCCACGAGGACTGAGCCGCTCCCGCCGCGCCCATGGTGATCGAGGCCGTCGAGGGGGACATCACCGCCCAGGCCCTCGACGCGATCGTCAACGCGGCCAACTCCACCCTGCTCGGCGGGGCGGGCGTCGACGGCGCGATCCACGCGGGCGCCGGGCCCGAGCTGCTCGAGGACTGCCGGGAGCTGCGGCGCACCCGCTACCCCGACGGCCTGCCGGTCGGGCAGGCGGTCGCCACCGGCGCCGGTCTTCTCCCCGCGCGCTGGGTGATCCACACCGTCGGCCCGAACCGGCACCGCGGCCAGGACGACCCGGCGCTGCTCGCCTCCTGCTTCACCTCCTCGCTCGACGCGGCCCGCGAGGTCGGCGCGCGGTCGGTGGCGTTCCCGGCGGTGAGCGCCGGCGCGTACGGGTGGGCGGTCGAGGAGGTCGCCGAGATCGCGGTCGGCGCCGTCCGGGCCTGGGCGGCGGCCGCCGAGCCGGCCGACGTGGACCTGGTCCGCTTCGTGCTCTTCGGCGAGCGGGCCGCCACCGCGTTCCGCCGCGCCCTGCAGACCTAGCCGCCGGCCGTGGGCGGCCACCGGACGCTGACCTCGCCGAGCCGCCAGCGGGCCGCCGACCCCAGCACCGGCCACCCGGCCGCGCGCACCCGCTGGACGGTCGCCACGAAACGCTGCCGCAGGCCGTACGACGCGAGTGCTGCCGACCGGGTCCATGCGTCGTCCAGCGCGGACAGCCACTCGTGCACCGGCTCGCCCGGCACGTTGCGGTGGATCAGCGCCTTGGGCAGCCGCTCGGCGACGTCGGACGGGCGGTCGACGCTGGACAGCCGCATCGAGATGGTCAGCGAGACCGGTTGCGGCACAACGGCGTTCACCACGCTCAGCCAGCAGGCCCGCCGGCCGAGCTCGTCGCAGGTGGCGTCGACGACCAGGCCGTCCGGTGCCAGCCGGGAGGCCAGGGCGGCCCAGGCGCCCGGCACCGCGGCCTCGTCGTACTGACGCAGGACGTTGGCGGCGCGGACGAGCACCGGCCGGCGGCCCTCCGGCAGCGGCAGCTCGAAGCCGCCCAGCGCGAAGCTCAGGCCGTCGCGGGCGAAGCCCTGGGCCGCCGTCACCCGGGCCGGGTCGATCTCCAGCCCGACGACCTCGACGTCCGGCCGCACCGCGCGCAGCCGGTCGAAGAGCTCCACCGTGGTGACCGGCGAGGCGCCGTACCCGAGGTCGACGACCAGCGGGTCGTCCGCCCGCCGCAGCCGCCGGCCCTCGACCGCGGCGAGCCAGCGGTCGATGCGGCGCAACCGGTTCGGGTTGGTCGTGCCCCGGGTCACCGTGCCCACCGGTCGTGACGAACGGGGCGGCGGGACCACCGGCTGAGCGTACGGCCGGGGCATCGGCGAGGATGGCCCGGTGAGTCCAACCGGCAGCCTGCCGCGGCGGGTGGCGATGCTCAGCGTGCACACGTCGCCGCTGGAGCGGCCGGGCACCGGTGACGCGGGCGGCCTGAACGTCTACGTGGTCGAGACCGCGCGCCGGCTGGCCGACCGCGGCGTCGCGGTGGAGGTCTTCACCCGGGCCACCAGCAGCGACCAGCCCCACACGGTGGAGCTCGTCCCTGGCGTCGTGGTCCGGCACGTGACCGCCGGCCCGTTCGAGGGCCTGGTCAAGGAGGACCTGCCCGGCCAGCTGTGCGCGTTCACCGCCGGCGTGATGCGGACCGAGGCCCGGCGGCCGCCCGGCTGGTACGACCTGGTCCACTCGCACTACTGGCTCTCCGGCCAGGTGGGCTGGCTGGCGGCCGAGCGCTGGCAGGTGCCGCTCGTGCACTCGATGCACACGATGGCCCGGGTGAAGAACCACGCGCTCGCGAGCGGTGACACCCCCGAGCCGGCCGGCCGGGAGATCGGGGAGGCGCAGGTCGTCGAGGCGGCCGACCGGCTGGTGGCCAACACCGAACGACGAGGCCCGGGCGCTGGTCGAGCTGTACGACGCCGACCCCCGGCAAGGTGGCGGTCGTGCCGCCCGGCGTCGACCTCGACGTGTTCCGCCCCGCCGACCGCCAGGCGGCGCGGGCGGCGCTGGGCCTGCCGCCGGACGCCTTCGTGCTGCTGTTCGTCGGGCGGATCCAGCCGCTCAAGGCGCCCGACCTGACCCTGCGGGCGGCGGCCGAGCTGCTCCGCGAGCGGCCCGAGCTGCGCTCGCGCCTCGTCGTCGCCGTGGTGGGCGGTCCGAGCGGGAGCGGCCTGGCCGCTCCCGACTCGCTGCAGCGGCTGGCCGCCGACCTCGGGCTGCAGGACCTCGTCCGCTTCGCCCCTCCGGTCTCGCGCACGGAGCTGGCCGGGTGGTACGCCGCGGCCGACCTGGTGACCGTGCCGTCGTACAACGAGAGCTTCGGTCTGGTCGCGGTCGAGGCGCAGGCCTGCGGCACGCCGGTGGTGGCCGCGGCCGTCGGAGGACTGCGGACGGCGGTCGCCGACGGCCGGTCCGGCGTCCTCGTCGACGACCACGAGCCGGCCCACTGGGCCAAGGTCATCGGGGACCTGCTCGCCGACCGGGCCGGCCGGGAACGGCTGTCGCGAGGTGCGGTCGCCCACGCCGCCGGCTTCAGCTGGGAGGCGACGGTCGACGCGCTGATCGACGTCTACCGCGGAGCGCAGGCGGAGTACGACCTCGTGCACGGCCAGGACTGATGGCCGGCGTCGACCGGGCGGCCACGGAGGCCGCTGTCCTGGGCTACCTCGGGCGGGCCGGGATCGAGCACGATCCCGGTGCCCGTCCGGGCGAGGTGGTCGCCGTGCTCCCTGGCGAGCGCAAGCTGCGGACGGCGGTCTCGCTGCTCGTCGGCGACCACTCGCTGTCGGTCTCTGCCTTCGTGGTCCGCCAGGCCGAGGAGAACCACGAGCGGGTCTACCGCTGGCTCCTGGAGCGCAACGCCCGGCTGCCCGGCATCGCGTTCGCGCTCGACCCCCTCGGCGACGTCTACCTGGTCGGCCGGCTGCCCCTGGCCGCGGTGGACGACACGACGCTCGACGCGCTGCTCGGCTCGGTCCTGGAGGCCTCGGACGCCTCGTTCAACGAGCTGCTCGCCCTGGGCTTCCTGGGCTCGATGCGCCGGGAGTGGGCCTGGCGGAACTCCCGCGGTGAGTCGACCCGGAACCTCGAGGCCTTCCGGCACCTGCTCGAGCCCTGAGCGCCGACCTCTAGGCTTTCAGGCATGACTTCGAACGACGACGGCGCGTACACGCTGGTCCTGCTGCGCCACGGCGAGAGCGAGTGGAACGCCCTGAACCTGTTCACCGGCTGGGTGGACGTCGCGCTGTCGGACCAGGGCCGCGAGGAGGCCGAGCGCGGCGGCCGGCTGATCGCCGAGGCCGGCGTGCTGCCCGACGTCGTGCACACGTCGGTGCTGCGCCGGGCGATCACGACCGCGAACATCGCGCTGGACGTCGCGGACCGGCACTGGATCCCGGTCCGGCGCAGCTGGCGGCTGAACGAGCGGCACTACGGCGCGCTGCAGGGCAAGGACAAGAAGGCGACGCTCCAGGCGTACGGCGAGGAGCAGTTCATGCTCTGGCGCCGCTCGTACGACGTGCCGCCGCCGCCGCTGGAGGACGACAGCGAGTTCGCCCAGGCCGGCGACCCGCGCTACGCCGGCATCCCGGCCGGCGAGCTGCCGCGCACCGAGTGCCTGGCCGACGTCGTGGCCCGGATGCTGCCGTACTGGGAGTCCGCGATCGTGCCCGACCTGCGCGAGCGGCAAGGTCGTGCTGGTCGCCGCGCACGGCAACAGCCTGCGCGCCCTGGTCAAGCACCTCGACGGCATCTCGCGAGACCGACATCGCCGGCCTGAACATCCCGACCGGCATCCCGCTGGTCTACCGGCTCGACGCCGACCTCAGGCCGACGCGACCGGGCGGCGAGTACCTCGACCCGGACGCCGGCCGCCGCGGCCATCCAGGCCGTGGCCAACCAGGGCCGCTGCCGACGCGACACCTCAGCCGACCTCGGCGCCGTTGGTGACGACGTACTCGTCCTGCCACTCGCCGGTCACCAGGTAGACGACCCGGTGCGCGACCGAGACCGCGTGGTCGGCGAACCGCTCGTAGTAGCGGCCGATCAGCGTGACGTCGACCGCCGCCTCGATGCCGTACGACCAGTGGTCGCCGAGCAGCGTGGTGAAGATCTGCCGGTGCAGCCGGTCCATGTCGTCGTCGTCCTTCTCCAGCGGCGATGGCGGCGTCGACGTCCTTGCTGGCGATGACCGAGCCGGCCTTGGCCACGATCCGCTCGGCGACCTGCCCCATCTCCAGGATGGTCGAGCGCAGGATCGGCGGGATGGCCGAGTCGGGGTAGCGCAGCCGGGCCACCTTGGCGACGTGCCGGGCCAGGTCGCCCATCCGCTCGAGGTCGGCGCTCATCCGCATGCCGGTGACGACGATGCGCAGGTCGGTGGCCACCGGCTGCTGACGGGCCAGCAGGTCGATCGAGGCCTCGTCCAGCGCCGCGCTGGATCGCGTCGATCTGCTCGTCGGCCGCGATGACGCTCTCGGCGAGCGGCAGGTCGGCGTCCAGGACGGCGGTCGTCGCGCGGTTGATGGCCGAGCCGGCCAGCCGGGTCATCTCGACCAGCTGGTCGGAGATCCGGTCGAGCTCCTCGTGGAAGGCGTCGCGCATGGGGCGCCAGGGTCCTTTCCTTCAGCGGTGTCCGGCGGGTGGTCCCACGGACGGCGGGCAGGCTACTGCGAGCCTGCCGTGCGCAGCCTCGCAGCGGGGCGTGAACGAGCCCCAGCCCGCAGGTGAACATCAGGGGAAGGCGGCGTGGCAGCGCCCGCAGCGCGTCCGGAACCGCCCGATTCCCGTGCGTACGCTGAGTGCGTGGACGCAACGGTGGCGGCGAGCCTCGCCGGTGTGCGGCGGCGCCGTGCTCGGCGCGGCGGCCGTCCTCGCCGTCCGGCTCTCCGAGCGTTCGCAGCAGGCGCTGCCCACCGCTCCTGCGCCCACGCTGGCGCCCGGCGTCCTCGACGTCCTGGCCGTCCTGCAGTCCAGTGCGATCGTCCTCGACCGCGACGACGCCGTCGTCAAGGCCAGCCCCTCGGCGTACTCCTACGGTCTGGTCCGCGGCAGCGAGGTGACCCGGCCGAGCTGGTCGAGCATGGCGCGCGCCGTCCGCCGCGACGGGGTCATCCGCGAGAGCGAGCTCGAGCTGGCCCGCGGTCCGCTGGGCCACGGCCGGCTGGTCGTCGCCGCCCGGGTCGCGCCGCTGGGCAGCGCGCACGTCCTGCTGCTCGTCGAGGACCGCACCCAGGCCCGCCGGGTCGAGGAGGTCCGCCGGGACTTCGTCGCGAACGTCAGCCACGAGCTCAAGACGCCGGTCGGCGGCATGGCCCTGCTGGCCGAGGCGATCATGGACGCCAGCGACGACCCCGAGGCCGTCCGCCGGTTCGCCGAGCGGATGCAGGGGGAGTCGGTCCGCCTGACCCGGCCTGGTCAAGGAGATCGTCGACCTGTCCCGCCTGCAGGTGGCGGACACGCTGCACGACCCCGAGCTGATCGCGGTCGACCAGATCGTGAACGAGGCCGTCGACCGCTGCCGGCTCGTGGCCTCGTCCCGCGACATCGCGCTGGCCGTGTCTCGACGGACGCGGGGGCCAAGGTGTACGGCGACGCCGAGCTGCTGATCACCGCCGTGCGCAACCTGGTCGACAACGCGATCGCCTACTCGCCGGACCACACCCGCGTCGCGCGTCGGCGTCCGCCGCGAGCGACGGGCTGGTCGAGATCGCGGTCACCGACCAGGGCGTCGGGATCGCCGACGCCGACCAGGCCCGCATCTTCGAGCGGTTCTACCGGGTCGACCCGGCCCGCTCGCGGGCCACCGGCGGCACCGGGCTCGGCCTGGCGATCGTCAAGCACGTGTGCGCCAACCACGGCGGCGACGTCTCGGTCTGGAGCCGAGGAGGGCCAGGGCGCGACCTTCACCATGCGGCTGCCCGATGCCGGCAACCTGCCGGTCACGAGCCGTACGTCGAACGGAGGACGAGCAGTGACCCGGATCCTGGTGGTCGAGGACGAGGAGTCGTTCAGCGACCCCCTGTCCTACCTGCTGCGCAAGGAGGGGTACGAGGTCGCGGTCGCGGAGACCGGCCCCGCCGCCCTCGAGGAGTTCGACCGCGTCGGCGCCGACCTGGTGCTGCTCGACCTGATGCTGCCCGGGCTGTCCGGCACCGAGGTGTGCCGCCAGCTGCGCGCGCGCAGCACCGTGCCGGTGATCATGCTGACCGCCAAGGACAGCGAGATCGACAAGGTGGTCGGCCTGGAGATCGGCGCCGACGACTACGTCACCAAGCCGTACTCCAGCCGCGAGCTGCTGGCCCGGGTCAAGGCGGTGCTGCGGCGCGGGCAGGAGTCCGACGACCTGGCGCCGGCCACGCTGGAGGCCGGGCCGGTGCGGATGGACGTCGACCGGCACGTCGTGACGGTGTCCGGCTCGCACGTCGCGCTGCCGCTCAAGGAGTTCGAGCTGCTGGAGCTGCTGCTGCGCAACGCCGGCCGGGTGCTGACCCGCCACCAGCTGATCGACCGCGTCTGGGGCAGCGACTACGTCGGCGACACCAAGACCCTGGACGTCCACGTCAAGCGGCTGCGCTCCAAGGTCGAGTCCGACCCCGGGACGCCGCGCCACCTGGTCACGGTGCGCGGGCTCGGCTACAAGTTCGAGCCGTAGACCGGCCCGTCGCCCCTAGGAGGGGCTGGTCGTCGGCGACGCGGTCGCCGTTGCCGTGCCGGACGAGCTGCCGGCCGAGCTGCCCGCGGAGGGCGCGGCCGTCCCCGTGTCGGTGGGCACGGGGGTCGGCGTGATCGTGGAGTACTCCAGCACGGGGTCGAGCACCGGCACGTTGACCAGCGAGGGGCCGGTCTGCGGCGTCGACACCTCGAGGTCTGCAGCGAGCCGGGAGCCGCGCTGATGGCCGGGAACTGGACGTGGACCGCGCCGGTCCCGTCACCGCCGAGCGTCACCAGCTGGCCGGCCGGCACCGTGATGGGCGTGCTGGCCGTGGTCGCCCCGGTGGGAGCGAAGCTGACCTGGACCGGCGCTCGTCCCGTCGTTGACCAGGGCGCCGGACAGCACGCCGGGCTCGCCGGCGCCGTCGAGACGATCAGCAGGTTGCGGACGGCCAGCGAGCTCGAGGGTCGCCTCGATGCCGTCGCTGGGCTGGTACGGGACGACGGACTGCACCGGTGAGCGCTCGCTGCAGCCGGCCAGCAGGGCGGTGCCGAGAGGCCGCGGTCGCGACGAACGTCGCGGCGGCAGGCGGCGGGTCGGACGCTTCACGGTCGGCGCGTCTCCCTCTGGCTGGGGCCGGGGGTCAGCGATCGGCGGAACGGGCTGTCACAGCGTAGCGGGCGACGCTACGGCGGGCTGCGAGATGCATGGGGACGGCCGTCCTGTCAAGACCCCTTGACGCCCTCCATTAGGCCTCTGACCTGCGCAAACGCGGCTCATGACGGTGTCGCTGAGGGCGCGTCGCGTGGTATCCTGGCAGTCGCGAAAGGGGAAAAGAGCACATGGTTTTCAAGGTCGGCGAGACGGTCGTTTACCCCCACCACGGTGCGGCTCTGATCGAGGAGATCAAGAACCGCACCATCCAAGGGCAGGACAAGCTCTACCTCGTCCTCAAGGTCGCCCAGGGCGATCTGACGATCGAGGTCCCCGCAGAGAACTGCGATCTCGTCGGCGTCCGCGACGTCGTCGGCGCCGAGGGCCTGGAGAAGGTCTTCGAGGTGCTGCGCGCGCCGTACACCGAGGAGCCGACCAACTGGTCGCGCCGGTACAAGGCCAACCTCGAGAAGCTCGCCTCCGGCGACGTCATCAAGGTGGCCGAGGTCGTCCGCGACCTCTGGCGCCGCGAGCACGACCGTGGCCTGTCGGCCGGCGAGAAGCGGATGCTGGCCAAGGCCCGGCAGATCCTCGTCTCCGAGCTGGCCCTCGCCGAGCGCACCAACGAGGACAAGGCCGAGGCCATCCTCGACGAGGTCCTCGCCTCCTGAGCTCGTCCGGCTCGGCCGTACCGAGCACACCCATCGGCGCCCTCCCCAGGATCGGGGTGGGCGTCGATGTGCATCCGTACGTCGCCGTGCCGCCGGCCGACGACGTGGCGCGGCCGCTGATGCTGGCCGGGCTGGCCTGGCCCGGCGAGCGGGCGCTGGCCGGCGACTCGGACGCCGACGTGGCCGCTCACGCCTGCTGCGACGCGCTGTTCTCCGCGGCCGGGATCGGCGACCTGGGCGCGCACTTCGGCACCGGCCGACCGGAGTACGCCGAGGCCTCCGGGCTGACCCTGCTGGCCGAGGCGGCCGCCCGGGTGCGGGCCGCCGGCTTCGCGGATCGGCAACGTCGCGGTCCAGGTCATCGGCAACTCCCCGAAGGCTCGGCCCGCGCCGGGTCGAGGCCGAGCAGGCCCTGTCCGCGGCCTGCGGTGCACCGGTCTCGGTCAGCGCGACCTCCACCGACGGCCTGGGCCTGACCGGCCGCGGCGAAGGCCTGGCCGCCATCGCCACCGCCCTCGTCGCCCCCCACCTGATCGGCCGTCGACTCCGGGTTTGGCCGTCCAGCCCGGAGTCCGAGCCGCTGAAACACGGGTCTGAACCCGGTTTCGACGGCCAAACCCGGTTTCGACGGCCAAGACAGCGGTGGGGGCTAGCGGCCGCGGGCGATCCACTCCTGCAGGTGCGGGGCCTCGGCGCCGATGGTGGTGTCGTCGCCGTGGCCGGGGTGGACCAGCGTCTCCGGCGGCAGCACGAGCAGCCGGGTGCGGATCGACTCGATGATCGTGGGGAAGTCGGAGAACGACCGCCCGGTGGCACCCGGCCCGCCGGCGAACAGGGTGTCGCCGGTGAAGACCAGCCCGAGGTCGGCGACGCGGAAGCAGACCGACCCCGGGGAGTGCCCGGGCGTGTGCACGACCTCGAGGTCGACGCCCGCCGACGGTCAGCGTCATGCCGTCGGCCAGGTCGGCGTCGGGCGCCCGGTCGGGATGGGTGAGGTCCCACAGCTCGCGGTCGTCGGGGTGCAGCAGGATCGGTGCGCCGGTCAGGTCGGCCAGCTCCGGGGCGACGCGGACGTGGTCGTCGTGGGCGTGCGTGCAGGCGATGGCCAGCAGCGTCCGGCCGCCGACCAGGTCCGAGCGATCGCCTCGCGCGTCGTGCGGGGCGTCGATCACGACGCACTCGTCGTCGTCGCCGACCACCCAGACGTTGTTGTCGACGTCCCAGCGTGCCGCCGTCCAGGCTGAACGTGCCCGAGGTGACGCCGTGGTCGACCCGCGCGGTCATCGCCGGCTCACAGCACGACGACCGAGCGCAGCACGTCGCCGTGGTGCATCTTCTCGAACGCCGCCTCGACGTCGCCGAGCCCGATCGTCTCCGAGACGAACCGCTCCAGCGGCAGCCGGCCCTGCAGGTACAGGTCGACGAGCATCGGGAAGTCGCGGCTGGGCAGGCAGTCGCCGTACCAGGACGACTTCAGCGAGCCGCCGCGGCCGAACACGTCGATCAGCGGCAGCTCGAGGCGCATGTCCGGCGTCGGGACGCCGACCAGGACGACGGTGCCGGCCAGGTCGCGGCCGTAGAACGCCTGCCGCCAGGTCTCCGGGCCGGCCGACCGCGTCGATGACGACGTCGGCGCCGAAGCCCTCCGGTCAGGCCCTGGATGGCCTCGACCACCTCGTCCTCGGTCTTGCCCTGGGCCTGGATCGTGTGGGTCGCGCCGAGACCCGTGGCCCAGTCCGAGCTTCCGGTCGTCGATGTCGATGGCGATGATCCGGGCCGCGCCCGCCAGCCGGGCGCCGGCGATGGCGGCGGAACCGACGCCGCCGCAGCCGATCACGGCCACGCGTGTCGCCCCGGCCGACGTTGCCGGTGTTGATCGCCGCGCCGAGGCCGGCCATCACGCCGCAGCCGAGCAGGCCCGGCGACCTCGGGCTTGACCGACGGGTCGACCTTGGTGCACTGCCCGGCTGCCACCAGGGTCTTCGCGATGAAGGCGCCGATGCCCAGGGCGGGCGAGAGCTCGGTGCCGTCGGTCAGGGTCATCTTCTGCTTGGCGTTGTGGGTGTTGAAGCAGTACCAGGGCCGCCCGCGCACGGCAGGCCCGGCACTGGCCGCAGACGGCCCGCCAGTTGAGGATCACGAAGTCGCCCGGCGCCACGTCGGTGACGCCCTCGCCGACCGACTCGACGACACCGGCGGCCTCGTGGCCGAGCAGGAACGGGAAGTCGTCGTTGATGCCGCCCTCGCGGTAGTGCAGGTCGGTGTGGCAGACGCCGCAGGCCTGCACGGCCACGACCGCCTCGCCCGGGCCCGGGTCGGGGACGACGACGTCGACCAGCTCGACCGGCGCCCCCTTCGCCCGCGAGATCACGCCCTGCACCGTCTGCGCCATCGCCGTCCTCCGCCGTCCTTCGCCTGTGGTCCTCGGTCGGGCCAAACCTAGGGGCAGCCCCGAGGCCGCCGGTAGCCTTGGGCCGGTGAGCCTGCGCCTGTACGACACCGCGACCCGTGAGGTGCGGGACTTCACGCCGCTGGAGCCCGGCCGGGTCGGGATCTACCTGTGCGGCGCGACGGTGCAGGCTCCCCCGCACATCGGCCACATCCGCAGCGGGCGTGGCCTTCGACATCCTCTGGCGCTGGCTCGAGGCCGGCCACGGGTACGACGTGACCTTCATCCGCAACGTCACCGACATCGACGACAAGATCCTGGCCAAGTCCGCCGAGGCGGGCGTGCCGTGGTGGGCCTGGGCCTACCGGCACGAGCAGGAGTTCTCGGCGGCGTACGACGCGCTGGGCGTGCGCCGGCCGACGTACGAGCCGCGGGCGACCGGCCACGTGACCGAGATGATCGCGCTGATGGACGAGCTGGTCGCGCGCGGCCACGCCTACCCGGCGGACGACGGCAGCGGCGACGTCTACTTCGACGTCCGGTCCTGGCCGGCGTACGGCGAGCTGACCCACCAGTCGATCGACGACATGGCGCCGGCCGAGGACGCCGACCCGCGCGGCAAGCGCGACCCGCGCGACTTCGCGCTCTGGAAGGGGCACAAGCCGGGCGAGCCGGAGTCGGCGAGCTGGCCGACGCCGTACGGCGCCGGGCCGTCCGGGCTGGCACCTGGAGTGCTCGGCGATGGTGCGCGAGCTACCTCGGCGGACTCGTTCGACATCCACGGCGGCGGCATCGACCTGCGCTTCCCGCACCACGAGAACGAGCAGGCCCAGTCGCGCGCGGCCGGCCTGGGGTTCGCGTGGTACTGGATGCACAACGGCTGGGTGACCGCGTCGGCGGGGAGAAGATGAGCAAGTCGCTCGGCAACTCCCTGATCGTGTCGGCCGTGCTCGAGCCAAGACCCGGCCGATCGCGCTGCGCTACTACCTCGGCAGCGGCGCACTACCGGTCGAACATCGAGTACCACGAGGGGTCGCTGGCCGAGGCCGACACGGCGGTCGAGCGGATCGAGTCGTTCCTGCGCGCGGGCGCGCGCCCGCCAGCGGGTGGCTGCTCGACCCCGGGCCGCTGCCGGACGCCTTCGTCGCGGCGATGGACGACGACCTCAACGTGTCCGGCGCCCTGGCGGTGCTGCACGACACGGTGCGGGCCGGCAACACCGCCCTGGACGAGGACGACGACGCGGGCGTGCGGTCCGCCTGGGCCGCCGTGCACCGGATGACCGACGTCCTGGGCATCAACCCCCTGGACCCGCACTGGGCCGGTGCGGCCGCCCAGGACACCCGCGCCACCGATGCGCTCGCGGTGCTCGTCGCGGCCGAGCTGGAGGAGCGGCAGGCCGCCCGGGCCCGGCGGGACTTCGCCACCGCGGACGCCGATCCGGGACCGGCTCACCGCCGCCGGCGTCGAGGTCGAGGACACCGCCGCGGGCGCCCGCTGGGCGCTGGCCCGGCGACCCGATACGACAACGGAGGAGTCCTGATGGCCGGCAGCTCGCAGCGACGCGGCGCGGTCCGCAAGGCCGGGTCGAAGAAGGGGCAGACCGTGGGCTCCGGCGGCCAGAAGCCGAAGCGCCTGCAGGGCAAGGGGCCGACGCCGAAGGCGACCGAGCGGCCCAAGCACCCGGCAGCGCGCAAGGCGGCCGCCGCGCACCCGGCGTTCGGCCGCCGGTGCGCGCGGGGCCGGTAGCCGGCGCAGTGGGGGCAAGAGCGCCAGCAGCGAGTGGGTGTTCGGCCGCAACGCGGTGGTCGAGGCCCTGCGGGCCGGCGTGCCGGTCACCACGATGTACGTCGCCAGCCGGATCGACAGCGATGACCGCGTGCGCGAGGCCCTGAAAGCCGCTGTCGCCCAAGGCTTTCCGCTGATCGAGGTGCAGCGGCCCGAGCTCGACCGGATGAGCGACGGCGGCGTGCACCAGGGCCTGGCCATCCAGGTGCCGGCGTACGAGTACGCCCATCCCGAGCGACCTGCTGGAGGCGGCCGCGGAGGCCGGAGAGCCCGCGCTGATCGTCGCGCTGGACGGCGTGACCGACCCCCGCAACCTCGGCGCGATCGTGCGCTCGGCCGCCGCCTTCGGCAGCCACGGCGTGCTCGTGCCCGAGCGGCGGTCGGCCGGGCTGACGGCCTCGGCCTGGAAGGTCTCGGCCGGTGCGGCGGCGCGGGTGCCGGTCGCGCGGGCCGGCCAACCTCACCCAGGCGCTCGCGGCGTACCAGGAGGCAGGGCTGCTTCGTGGTCGGCCTGGACGCCGGCGGCGACCTCGACCTGCCGTTGCTGGAGATGGTCCACGAGCCGCTCGTGCTGGTGGTCGGCTCCGAGGGCAAGGGCCTGTCCCGGCTGGTCCGGGAGACCTGCGACCTGGTCGTGAGCATCCCGATGTCCGCGGCCACCGAGTCGCTGAACGCCGGGGTCGCCGCCGGCGTCGCGCTCTACGAGGTCGCCCGCCGCCGCGCCCGCTGACGTCAGCGGGGTCAGTCGGCGACGACGGGGAGCTCCTCGGTGTCGACGCCGAGGATCGCGACCTCGTCCGGCTTGAGCGGCAGGACGTTCTCCAGGTAGTCGCGCAGGGCGTCGGTCAGCGCGACGTCCGCGGCCGGCCTGCTCGGCGAGGTACCAGCGGTGCTCCAGCACCTCGTGGAAGATCTCGGCCGGGTCGAGCTTGCCGCCGAGGTCGCGGGGCACCGCCCGCACGACCGGCTGGAACACCCGGGCCAGCCAGTCGTGGGCGACGATCTCCTCGTCCTCCCCCTGCCGGTCGGTGGCCGCGCGGTAGGAGTCCAGGTCGTTGAGCAGCCGCCGGGCCTGGTTCTCCTCGACGTCCAGACCGGTCAGCCGCAGCAGCCGCCGCGAGTGGTGCCCGGCGTCCACGACCTTGGGCTGGATCCGCACGCTCGTGCCGTCGATGTCGGTCGTGATCGCCAGCTCGTCGACGTCGAACCCGAGCTCGTTGAGCTTGCGGATCCGGGCGTCGACCCGCCACCGCTCGCCGCGGTCGAAGGACTCGGCGCCGGTCAGCTCGGCCCACAGCGAGTGGTAGCGGTCGACGATCTGGTCGGCCGTCTCGATCGGGTCCGAGCCGTCCTCGAGCAGGCCACCCGCCTCGAGGTCCATCAGCTCGCCGGCGATGTTCGTGCGGGCCAGGTCCAGGTCGTACTCGCGCTGCCCGACGGTGAGCGTGTCGTGCAGGTCGCCGGTCTCGGCGTCCACGAGGTACGCCGCGAACGCACCGGCGTCGCGCCGGAACAGCGTGTTGGACAGCGAGACGTCCCCCCAGAAGAAGCCGGCCAGGTGCAGTCGCACGAGCAGGGCGGCGAGGGCGTCGATCAGGCGCTGGGCGGTGTCCGGCCGCAGGGTCTGGCTGAACAGCGCGCGGTACGGCAGGGAGAACTGCAGGTGCTGGGTGACCAGCGCGCTCTCCAGCGGCTGCCCGTCCCGGCCGGTCCGGCCACCGACCACGGCGAGGGGCTCGACGGCCGGCTGGTCGAGCCGGTTCAGCAGCCGCAGCAGGCCGTACTCGCGCCGGGCCAGCTCGTCCTTGATCTCCTTGATCGCGATGACCCGGCCGGACATCCGGACGAACCGCACGACGTGCCGGGAGAGGCCTCGCGGGCAGCGCGGCCAGCTGGTCCGCGGGCCAGTCCTCGAGGGGGACCTCCCAGGGCAGATCGAGCAGCGCCGGGTCAGGGCGCGCCGCCGTGATCTCGAGAGGCATCCGACGAACCTAGCCGGGATGACCGCCTACCGGCCGGTACCCCGGGGACAAAGCGCCACCCGCGGTACCGGCCGGCACCGGTCGACCTGGTCAGTTCTCGATGCGCTGCCCGGTGTCGGTGTCGAACAGGTGGACGTGGCCCTGCTTCGGCGTGAAGTAGACCGTCTCGCCCTTCTCCGGGGGACGCCGGCCGTCGACCCGCGCCACGATCGGCAGGTCGGTCTCGCCGGAGCGCAGGGAGCCGTGGACGTTGGCGTCCGCGCCCAGCTCCTCGACCAGCTCGACGGTGACCGGGATGCCCTTCTGGGTCTCGTCGATGTCCAGGTCCTCGGGGCGCACGCCCAGGGTGATGTTCTTGCCGGCCTTGGCCAGCACCTCGCGCGGCACCGGGTAGACCGCGTCGCCGAGCGTCACGCCTCCGTCGACGGCCTGCACGTTGAGCAGGTTCATCGCGGGGGAGCCGATGAAGCCGGCCACGAAGACGTTGTTCGGGTGGTCGTACATCCGCCGCGGCGAGTCCACCTGCATGAGGATGCCGGCGCTGAGGACCGCGACGCGGTCGCCCATCGTCATGGCCTCGACCTGGTCGTGCGTGACGTAGACCGTCGTGACCCCGAGCCGGCGCTGCAGCGAGGCGATCTGCGTGCGGGTCTGCACGCGCAGCTTGGCGTCCAGGTTCGACAGCGGCTCGTCCATGAGGAAGACCTGCGGGGAGCGGACGATCGCCCGGCCCATCGCGACGCGCTGGCGCTGGCCACCGGAGAGGGCCTTGGGCTTGCGGTCGAGGTACTCGGTCAGGTCCAGGATCTTGGCCGCCTCCTCGACCCGCTTGCGGATCTCGTCCTTGGGCTGGCCGGCGATCTTGAGCGCGAAGCCCATGTTGTCGGCCACGCTCATGTGCGGGTAGAGCGCGTAGTTCTGGAACACCATCGCGATGTCCCGGTCCTTCGGCGACAGGTCCGTGACGTCCTTGTCGCCGATCAGGATCCGGCCGGCGTTGACGTCCTCGAGTCCGGCGAGCATGCGCAGGGACGTGGACTTCCCGCAGCCGGAGGGGCCGACGAGGACGAGGAACTCGCCGTCCTGGATCTCCAGGTCGAGCTGGTCGACGCTGGGCTTGTCGGCGCCGGGGTAGATCCGCGTCGCCTTGTCGAACGTGACAGTAGCCATCTCACAGTCCTTCCACCGGCAGGTACGTGCCGGACGATCCGTCGTGGAGGGTGGTGCAGGCCGGGCCGCGGCCCAGTTCTCGTCATCCTGCCGTAACACTTCGTCCCCGTATACCCCTGCTTCGCGCCGCTGTCCGGGGGCCCGGCGGGCCCCGGTCTGCGATCCTGGGCGCGTGAGACCTCGCCTGGCCGACATCGCCGCGCAGGCCGGTGTCAGCGAGGCGACCGTGAGCCGGGTGCTGAACGACCGGCCCGGCGTGGCGGTCGAGACCCGGGAGACGGTGCTCACCGCGCTGGACGTCCTGGGGTACGAGCGGCCGAGCCGGCTGCGGCGGCGCAGCGCCGGCCTGATCGGCCTGGTCGTGCCCGAGCTGGTGAACCCGATCTTCCCGGCGTTCGCCCAGGTCATCGACACCGCGCTCGCCTCGCACGGCTACACGCCGGTGCTGTGCACCCAGACGCCGGGGGGCGTGCACGAGGAGGACTTCGTGCAGATGCTCTGCGAGCACGGCGTCTCCGGCATCATCTTCATCTCCGGCGAGCACGCGGACACCCAGGCCGACCACGCGTCGTACCGCGCACTGGTCGAGCGGCGGCTGCCGATCGTGCTGGTCAACGGGTACGCCGAGGACATCGACGCGCCGTACATCTCGACCGACGACGCCGCCGCGGCCGAGCTCGCCGTGCGGCACCTGCGCGCCCTGGGGCACCGGCGGATCGGTCTGGCCGTCGGCCCCGACCGGTTCGTGCCGGCGGTCCGCAAGATCGCCGGCTTCCGTCGCGGCATGGCCGAGATCGCCTCGGACGCCGAGCTCGACTCCTGGATCGAGCAGTCGATCTTCTCGGTCGAGGGGGGACAGGCGGCGGCCCTGCGGCTGGTGGAGCGGGGCTGCACGGCGATCGTCTGCGGCTCCGACCTGATGGCGCTCGGCGCCGTCCGCGGCGTGCGCTCGCTGGGCCTGGAGGTGCCGCAGGACGTGTCGGTCGTGGGGTACGACGACTCGGCGTTCGTCGCGTTCACCGACCCCCCGCTGACGACCGTGCACCAGTCCGTCCAGGCGATGGCCGAGGCGGCGGTGCAGGCCCTCATCGACGAGATCGCCGGCCAGCCGGCGCCGCGCGCGGAGTACATGTTCCGGCCCGAGCTCGTGGTGCGCGGGTCCACCACCCGGGCCCGGCCGGTCGGCGTTCAGCGCTGGGAGCGCTCGGCCACCAGCAGCTGAAGCAGCTCGAGCACGCTCTCCGGCCCGTCCAGCCGGTACGCCGCGCGAGTGTCCCCGTCGCCGACCTTGACCGACACGTCGTCCGCGCCGAGCACCGCGAAGGCCGACTCGTCCGTGACGTCGTCGCCGGCGTAGAGCGTGCCGTCGGAGCCCGTCACCCGCTGGAGTCGTTGCAGGGCAACGCCTTTCGACGTCTCGACCACCGCGAGCTCGACCACGGACTTGCCGAGGGTGACGTGCACGCCGGGCCACGAGCCGGGCCCGGCAATCGCTCGCTCGGTGGCCTCGTCGGCGACCGGTCCCGGTGCGCGCCGCGTGTGCAGCACGGCACCGGAGGGCTTGGTCTCGACCTCCAGGCCGTCCGGTCCGCGCAACCCGTCGCCCGCCCCGGCGATCGAGCGGAGCTCCTCCTCGACCCGGGCCAGCAGCCGGCGCTCCTCCGGCCCCAGCTCCTCGGGCCCGGGCTCGGCCGGCCCGGGCTCGACGGGATCGGACCCGCCGCGGTCGGGGGCCAGCCCGGCGCGGTCGGCCGTCTCGGCACCATGGCTGCCGACCAGCGACAGCTCGTCCTCGGAGCTGACGCCGGCCACGGCCCGCAGGCTGTCCAGCGCGCGCCCGGACACGAGGGCGACCTCGACGCCGTCGAGCGTGGCCAGGCGGCGGATCGCGGCCATGCTGCCGGGCAGCGGCCGGGCGTCCTCCGGGCGTTCGACGATCGGCGCCACGACCCCGTCGAAGTCGAGCGCGACCAGCACCCGGGGCCGGGCGGCCAGCGCCCGCAGCGCCGCCGCCAGCCGGTCAGGGATCACGCCGGCGCATCCCGTCCAGGGTGGTGAGGTAGTCCCGGGCCCAGCGCTGGACGTCGTGACCGAAGACCTGGCGGCGCATCGCCCGCATCCGCCGCCGGGTGTCCCGGGGGTCGGCCCGCATCGCCGAGACGATGGCCGCCTTGAGCCCGGCGATGTCGTGGGGGTTGCAGATGAACGCCTGGCGCAGCTCCACGGCCGCGCCGGTGAACTCGCTGAGCACCAGCGCGCCGCCGTCGTCGTACCGGCTCGCGACGTACTCCTTGGCGACCAGGTTCATGCCGTCGCGCAGCGGGGTGACGAGGAGCACGTCGCCGGCGAGGTACAGCGCCGCCATCTCCTCGCGGGGGTAGCTGTGGTGCAGGTAGTGCACGGCCGGGCTGCCGATCTGGGCCTGCTCGCCGTTGATCCGGCCGACGGTCACCTCGACCTGGTCGCGCAGCTCGCGGTAGGCGTCGACCCGCTCGCGGCTCGGCGTGGCCACCTGCACGAGCACGGTGTCGGGCGGGCTTGAGCGCGCCGTCGGCGAGCAGCTCCTGGAACGCCTTGAGCCGGTGCCGGATGCCCTTGGTGTAGTCCAGCCGGTCCACGCCCAGCAGGATGTGCCGCGGGTCGCCGAGGTCGGCCCGGATCTGCCGGGCCCGCGCCACGACCTCGGGCCGCCGGGCCAGCTCCTCCAGCCCCGTGGCGTCGACCGAGATCGGGTACGCCGCGGCGCGGACCGACCGGTGCGGTCCCGCCCGGCGTGGTGACCAGCACCTGGTCGCCGCGCACGGGCAGGTCGAGCAGCCGGCGCACGACCCGCAGGAAGTTCTGGGCGTCGGCCGTGCGCTGGAAGCCCAGCAGGTCGGCGCCGAGCAGCCCCTCGACCAGCTCGCGTCGCCACGGGATCTGGGCGAACAGCTCGACCGGGGGGAACGGGATGTGGTTGAACCAGCCGATCCGCACGTCCGGCCGCAGCGTGCGCAGCATCGCCGGCACGAGCTGCAGCTGGTAGTCGTGCACCCAGACCGTGGCGCCCCGCGCGGCCACCGAGGCGGCGATCTCGGCGAACCGGTGGTTCACCCGGCGGTACCCGTCGTACCAGCGGCGCCGGAAGCTCGCCGGCACGATCACGTCGTGGTAGATGGGCCACAGGGTGTCGTTGCTGAAGCCCTCGTAGTGGTCCTCGACCTCCGTGGCCGACAGGGCGACCGGCCGCAGCCACATGTCGCCCGCCTCGAACGGCTCCGGCGGGTGCTTGCCGGCCTCGCCGGTCCAGCCGACCCAGGCCCCCTCGCGGCCCTTCATGACCGGCTCCATGGCGCTGACCAGGCCGCCGGGGCTGGGCCGCCACTCGACCTCGCCGTCGGGCCGGGTGAACTTGTCGACGGGGAGGCGGTTCGCGACGACGACGAGGTCGTGGGTGTGCTGGTCGGTCATCGTGGTCTCGTTGGCGCTGATGGGCCGAGCCTATCCAGGATCGGCCGCGGTCTCCCGTCGAGGCCGAGTTCGCACTACCGTCGAAGCAAGCGGCCGGAGCAGGGCGGATCGCCTGTCCGCGGACGGCCGGGGAGCGAGGCCGGCGTGCTCATCGCAGACGTGGTGCGCAGCAAGGGGGACCAGGTCGTCACGACCGCCCCGGAGAGCACCGTCAGGACCTTGATCGGGCTGCTCGGACGAGCATCGGATCGGTGCGCTCGTGGTCTCCACGGACGGCCACACCATCCAGGGCATCGTGAGCGAGCGGGACGTGGTGCGCCGCCTGCACCGGGACGGCGCCGCGGTCCTGGACCAGACGGTCGCCGACATCATGACCTCGCAGGTGCGCACCTGCTCGCCCGAGGACAACCTCGAGCAGACGGCGCTGGTCATGACCGAGGCGCGGGTGCGGCACCTCCCGGTGGTCACGGACGGCCGGCTGGTCGCCATCATCAGCATCGGCGACGTGGTCAAGCACCGCATCGACGAGCTGCAGGTCGAGCGCGACCAGCTGGTCGACTACATCCACCGCTGACCGGCTGTCGTGCCCGTCCGGCGGCGGGCGCCCGACGTACCCTCATGAGATGACCTGGGGGGAGACGGCCGGCTCGACGGGCGGGTCGGGCGCGGCCGCCGCGACCGCTCCCGCGCCGGACGACGCACCGGCGCTGTCCCCGACGACGTCCCTCGGGGTCACCCTCGGTGCCTACCGCCTGGTCCATCGCCTGGGCGAGGGCGGCATGGGCGTGGTCCACCTCGGGCTGGACGCCCATGGGCGGGCCGTCGCCATCAAGGTGCTGCGGGCCCACGTGGCCCACGACCCCGACGCGCGCGCCCGGCTCAGCCGCGAGGTCGCCACGCTGAGCCGGGTCCGCCACCCGCTGGTCGCGGAGGTCCTCGACGCCGACGTCGACGGCGACCAGCCGTTCGTCGTGACGCGCTACGTCCCGGGGCTGACCCTCGACGCGGAGGTGCGAGAGCGCGGGCCGATGCCGGCCGGTCACCTGGTGCGGCTGGGCCGGGGCCTGTCGTCCGCGCTGGAGGCCATCCACGGTGCCGGTGTCGTGCACCGCGACCTCAAGCCGGGGAACGTGCTGATGCTCGACGGCGACCCGGTGGTGATCGACTTCGGCATCGCGCACGTCGCCGACGACGCGCGGCTGACGATGACCGGTCTGGTCATGGGTACGCCGGGCTACCTGTCCCCGGAGCTGGTCAACGGCGCCCCGGTCACCGAGGCGACGGACTGGTGGGGCTGGGCCGCGACCCTGGCCTTCGCGGCGAGCGGCCGGGCGCCGTACGGCAGCGGGCCGGCCGACGTGGTGATCGATCGGGTGCGCCGCGGCACGAGCGACCTGACCGGCGTCGACGAGCGGCTGCGGCCGCTGCTGGTCGCCGCCCTCGCACCGGACCCGGACCTGCGGCCGGGCGCGCCCGAGGTCCTGGCCGCGCTGGAGCGGTACGCCCTGGGCGGCCTGGCCACCGTCGCCGTACCGGTCGGTGCACCCGTCCCCGGCACCCGGCCGTTCACCGCAGCGACCTCGTCGGTGTCGATGCCCCCGACCCGGACGTACGCCGCGCCGCCGTCGTACCCGCCCGCGCCGCCCGCGCCCCTCGACGGGTCCGAGGACCCGCTGCAGATCTTCCGGCCGCCGGACCAGCCGCTGCCGCCCGCGCCGCCGCCGCCCAAGCCGCGCCGGACCGGCACGCTGCTCGCCCTGCTGGTGGCGCTGGTCGGGTGCGGGTCGTGCTGGCCGACCGTGACCGCTCTCGTGCTGGCCGGCCTGGTCGTGGCCGCCCGGACCGCGGACCACGCGATGTCGGCGCACGAGCGGCGTACCCAGGACCGTGGCCCGAGCCGCGGGGAGCCCCTCGTCGCCGCGCTCACCGCTCCGGTGCACCTGCTCCTGGCTCTGCTGGCCAGCGTGACCGGTCTGGCGCTGGCCGCGGTCCTGGGCATCAGTGCCGCGTTCTGCGCCGGGCTGGTCCCCGGCTCGGCGTCCGGGGGCTCGTCCGGGTCGGCGCAGGTCGCACCGGCGCAGCTGGCCGCCGCGGCCGGCTTCCTCGTCGCCGCCCTGGTGGTGTGGTGCGGTCCGGGCAGCGCATCCGTACGGCGCGGGTCGCGCGGGCTGACCCGCGGGCTGGTGCGCGGCAGCGGGCTGACCGCCCTGGTCGTCGTGCTCGCGCTCGCGGCCGGGCTGGGTGCGGCGTACTTCGCCACCACCCGCGGCGGTCCGGTCTTCTGGCCGCTGCACCAGCTGCCGCTGGGCATCCATCTGTCCTGAACGCCTGTCCCGACCGCGGCCGACGCCGTGGATATGCTCGGCGGGCCGGGCGGTGCTCCACGGGCCACCGGTGCCCGCCGCCTTAGCTCAGTTGGCCAGAGCGTCGCTCTTGTAAAGCGAGGGTCGTCGGTTCGACTCCGACAGGCGGCTCCGCAGGAGTATCGTCCGAGCACAGTTCCCTCCAGGTGAAGGGTCGCCGACGATGCGCGCGATGCTCTGGCTCCCCCGAACCGCCTGGCGCGTCACCCACCGGCTCTTCGTGCTGGTCCGCGACGACCAGGACGTGCGCGACATCTACGGGGACAACCCCAACGGCATCCCCGAGGACGAGCGGCTGTTCAGCGCGGGGCTGACGTCCAACATCGCGATGAACTCCTACGGCATGTAGCTGCCCGCGCTCCTGCCCCTCCCCGCTGGCCTTTGGCCGTCGAAACCGGATTCTGCACCCCGTTGTAGCTCTTCCCCCTGCGGTTTCGACGGCCAAACCCGGGTTCGACGGCCAAGACAAGCGGTGGGGGCTGCGAGCGGATGATTACGCTGCGTAGGCGGCGTTGCGCGGATCGGGCGGTGATGTGGGGGTCATGCCCGATTCCTCCACGGGTTACTCACGACGAAGTTACTCTGAGTCAACGAAGCACTCACCCTCGGAGGTTCGTTCAGATGAGGTTCGTCCGCCGCCTGGCTGCCGCCGCAGCCGCCTGCGTCGCGTTGCTGGGCATCGGCCTCGGTGCCGCCGGCACGGCCGGCGCGGCGACCGGCGACCTCAGCTGGACCGGCCGGATCGCCGGCGAGTCCGCGACCTCCAGCACCGCGACCATCGTCTGGAACCCCAGGACCTACGGCCTCACCCTGCGGATCACGACCGGCACGCTCGCGGCCGGCCACTGCGTGACGGCGTACTTCGACTGGACCTCGCACGGCCACCACGACGCCCGCTCGCTGCGGGACTGCCGCAGCACCGACACCGTGTCCTACTCCTTCTCCGACTCCACCCCGTCCAACATCGCCGGCGGCGTCAACAAGATGGGGGTCTGCTACGCCGTCCAGAACAAGCTCGGCACCTGCGTCGTCGGGCACGGCACGCACAAGCCGGCGATGAACTGGTCGCCGTGGCCGGACGCCTCCCGGGTCTCGCCGTGCGACCTGAGCTGGGTGCGGCGCAACGCCGACGGCACGATCTCCTCGTTCATCGACCCGCACTCCCAGCTGGACCAGCTCCGGGCCTACACCTCCTGCTGACCCTGGCGCTGCGTCCCTCGGCGGTTCTCGGGCGAGGCGGACCACTCGACGAGCGCGGCCTGGCAGGTCTCACAGCGGTGCGGCCCCAGGTTGACCCAACGGCGGCTGGTGACCTTCCGCCAGCCGTCGGCCCTCTTGCCGCACAGCGTGACGCCGTCCGGTCCGACCAGGTGCGCGTCGCCGTTGCGGGCCGGGCTGACGAAACGGCGATAGGACCCGGACACGGCGACGACCACGGTGGTCGTGTGGCGGGCGCGAACCTCGAAGCTCATGCGAGTGCCATGGTGTGAGTTCCCCGACGCCGGACCGGGGATCTCCCGGCCGGCTCGACGTCTCCCGGGCGCTCTTGGTCGAACGCGCCGCAAACCAGCAAACCGCCGCTCGGCGCCCCCACCCGAAGCCGTCAACCATGGTAGGCGGCAGCGCGCGGTCAGCACGTCGAACCGGGACCGTGCGCCGCAGCAGCCACCTACGCTGAGCTGCGCGAGCACGGTACGGGCCAGGGATCCGAGCCCGTGCCCAGGGATCGGGGGGAGGGGACGATGCCCGCAGGACTTCCGGTCGACCCCGGCCTGTGCCGGGACTGCCGGTACGCCGCGGTGAAGGACACCCGCCGCGGCACGACGTACCTGCGGTGCACCCGCGCCGAGTGGGACGACCGTCTCGTGCGCTACCCCGCGCTGCCGGTGCGGCGGTGTCCCGGGTACGAGAGGTGGCACAGTGACGCCATGAGCGACCTGAGCGACCCTGCAGCGGTGCTTCCCGAGTCCCTCGTGGCCTGGCTGGCCGACCGGCACCAGGCGGTCCTGGTGACGCTGCGCCGCGACGGCAGTCCCCAGACCTCCAACATCGCGTTCGCGTACGACGCGGCGTCCGGCACCTTCGAGGTCTCGGTCACCGACGACCGGGCCAAGACCCGGAACCTCCGGCGCGACCCGCGGGGCGTGCTGCACGTCCTCGGCGACTCGTTCTGGGGCTACGCCTCGATCAGCGTCCGGGCCACGCCGGGCGAGGTGTCGACCGAGCCCGGCGACGAGGCCGGGCAGGCCCTGCTCCGGCTGTACGAGCGGGTCAGCGGCGGTCCGCACCCCGATCCCGACGAGTTCTACGCGGCCATGGTCAGCGACCACCGGCTCGTGCTGCGCCTGTCGCCCCTCGGCTACTCCGGCTCCAACCTGCCGAGCTGACCGGGTCGCGGCCGTGGGCATGCTCGCCAGCGTCGGCGTCGTCCTGCACCCGAAGCGGTCTCCGGACGCGGCCATCGGGCTCGTCCTGGACTGGGCCCGCTCGCACCGGCTGCCGGTCTACGGCCTGGCCGAGGAGGTCGACCGGATCGACTGCGCGGCCGTCGGGCTCCCCCCGGACGAGCTGGGCGCCCGCTCCGACATGATCATCAGCCTGGGCGGCGACGGCACCATGCTGCGCGCGCTCCGGCTGGCGCAGTCGCACGCCCGGCCGGTCCTCGGGGTCAACTTCGGCCGGCTCGGGTTCCTGGCCGAGGTCGACATCGACGATCTGGAGACGGCCCTGTCCGCCGTGGACGACGGCCGGTTCCAGGTGGAGTCCCGGGCCGGCGTGACCTGCAGCGTCTGCGAGCCCTCGCTCACCGCTTTCAACGACGTCGCGCTCGTCCGGATCCCAGGCGACCACGTCGCGGTCGTCGAGGTAGTTGTCGACGGGCAACCGTTCGTCCGGTACGCCGCCGACGCCGTCGTCATCGCCACGCCGACCGGCTCGACGGCGTACAGCTTCTCGGCCGGCGGCCCGATCGTCTCGCCGACGGTGGACGGCTTCCTGGTGATCCCGGCCGCGCCGCACTCGACGTTCAACCGCGCGATCATGCTGGGCAGCTCCGAGCGGCTGGAGCTGCGGGTGCTGGGCTCGAGCGGCGAGCTGGCGATCGAGGTCGACGGCGTGGTCAGCGGCCGTGCGCGGCCCGGCGACGTGCTGCAGTTCCGGATGCTGCCGGACGCCGGCCGGCTGGTTCGGCTCGGCCGGACGACCTTCTACGAGCGGGCCCGGCGCAAGCTCCAGGTCTCCGGCAGCCCCGAAGCCGGGTGACCGTCCGGGAGGTCGGCGAGCCGGCTCCGGCAAGTTCGTCTGGCACGACGGGCCGTCCCGCGAGACTCTGATTGCCGACGGTTCGGTGACTCGGGAGACGGGGAGGGCGATGATCCAGCGGCCTTCCCTGCTCCTGACCTCCGGGCCCCCGGCTGAAGCCGGGGACCGCTATGGGTCATGGCCCCTCCAGGTGGCCCCGCAGCTCGCACGGGTCCGCCAGGCGGTCGACCAGCTGGCGCGGCTGCGCTACGCCCATCCGTCGCTGGACCTGCCCGAGCCCTCGCTGCTCGGCGTGATGGAGCGGCTGGCCCTGGTGGTCAGCGAGCTCGGCAGCAACGCCCTGCGGCACGGCCAGGCGCCGATCACCGTGACGCTCTCCCGGCTGCGTGGCGGGTGGGTGCTCAGCGTGAGCGACGGGGCGGTCGAGTCGGTGCCCGTGCTGACCCCGGCGTCCGAGCGCGGCAGCCATCGCCACGGCCTCGAGGTCGTGGCCCTGGTGTCCACCGACGTCGGCTGGTTCGTCGACGGGGACCGGGGCAAGCACGTGTGGGCCCTCGTCCCCGACGAGACGCCCGAGGGCCTGGCCGAGCTGGTGGGCGACTGACCGCTTGACCCGGATGCGAACCACCGGGTCGTCCACGAGACTGCGCAGGTGGCGTCCGACGAGAGCTCGCGGACGTACGACGTGGTCGTCCTCGGCACCGGGTCCGGGGGCAAGCTGGCCGCGATCGAGCTGGCGCGCCGCGGGCGCAGCGTCCTCGCGGTGGAGGCGGGCCGGTTCGGCGGTGAGTGCCCGTACGTCGCGTGCGTGCCGGCCAAGTCGATGCTCTACTCGGCCCGCCACCACCTCTCCTGGCGGGAGGCGGTCAGCCGGCGCGACGAGATCACCGACCGCCGCGACGACGAGGGATCACGACGCAGCCTGACCGACGAGGGCGTGGCACTCCGGCGCGGGCACGGCCGCCTGGGACCGCCCGCCGAGGGCGCGCACACGGTGATCGTCGACGGGGACCACGGCGAGCAGCTCCAGGTCCTCGCCCGCACGGTGGTGCTGGCGACGGGGAGCTCTCCCCGGCTTCCCGACCTTCCCGGCCTGGACGCCGTCCCGACCTGGACCAGCGCGGACGCGCTGTCCGCCGACGAGCAGCCGGCCCGGCTGCTCGTGCTCGGCGGTGGCCCGGTCGGCTGCGAGCTGGCCCAGGCCTATGCCGGTCTCGGCTCCCAGGTCACGCTCGTCGAGATGGCCGATCGGCTGCTGCCGAACGAGACGGCGTGGGTGGGCCACCTGCTGGCGGAGGTGCTGGGCGATGACGGGGTCGAGGTCGTCACCGGCGCGGCTCCGACGCTCGCCCGGCCCGGCCCGGACGGCCGCGGGGTCGTCCTCGAGCTGGAGGACGGCCGGACGTTCGCCGGGGACCGTCTCGTGGCCGCGGGGGGCCGGTCGCCGAACACGGAGGACCTGGGCCTGATCCCGCTCGGCGTGCGGGTCGGGAGCTCCGGGGCGCTGGCCGTCGACGGCCGCTGCCGGGTGCTGGGCCAGGAGGGCACTGCCGTCGCCGGCCTGTTCGCGGTCGGCGACGTCACGGCGGAGTCGCACTTCACGCACAGCGCGAACTACCAGGCCCGGGTGGTCGCGGCGGAGATCACCGGCGCCGGCCGCGACGCGGACTACTCGGCCGTCCCGCGGGCCGTCTACACGGATCCGGCGGTGTTCTGCGTCGGCCGCACGAGCGAGCAGGCGCAGGAGCAGGGAACGGCCGTGCTCACCTCGAGCTTCGACCTCGGCGAGGTCGAGCGGGCGGCGCTCGCGTCCATGGCGACGGCGCCTCCCGGCCGGCGGCCGGTCCGCGGCCGGGTCGAGCTGGTCGCGGATGCGGCGTCCGGGGTGCTCGTCGGCGCCTCCTGCGTCGGGCCGGAGGCGGACTCGTGGGGAGCGGAGCTGGCGCTCGCCGTCCGGGCGCGGCTGAGCGTGCACCTGCTGGCCGAGCACATCCGAGCGTTCCCCACCTGGTCCGAGGCCATCTCGCTCGCCGCGTTCCCGCTCGCCCGCGAGCTGGCCGACCGTGGCGTCCACCCTCCGGCCTAGGGTTGACGGATGCCGCAGGCCGCTGACCAGCCGCACCACGTGCGGGTGGCGATCGCCGGGGCCGGGTTCGGCGGCCTGGGCGCCGCGATCCGCCTCCTGCAGTCCGGCGAGCGCGACATCGTGCTCCTCGAGCGGGCCGCGGACGTGGGCGGCACCTGGCGCGACAACTCCTACCCGGGGTGCGCGTGCGACGTCCCGTCCGTCCTCTACTCGTTCTCCTTCGCCCCGAACCCGGGGTGGACGAGGTCGTTCTCCCGGCAGCCGGAGATCTGGGACTACCTGCGAGCCTGCGTCGACCGGTACGGGCTGCGGCCGTACATCCGGTTCGGCTGCGAGCTGGAGCAGGCGACGTGGGACGACTCGGCCCAGCACTGGTCCATCCGCACCAGCACCGGTGAGCTCACCGCCGACATCCTGGTCGCCGCCACCGGCCCGCTCTGCGAGCCCCGGATCCCGGACATCCCCGGCCTCGACACGTTCGAGGGCACGGTGTTCCACTCGGCGCGGTGGCGGCACGACCACGACCTGACCGGTCGCCAGGTGGCGGTCGTCGGCACCGGTGCGAGCGCCGTCCAGTTCGTGCCGCAGATCGCCCCGAAGGTGCAGCGGCTGACGGTCTTCCAGCGCACCCCCGCGTGGGTGGTCCCTCGCTCCGACCGGGCCCTGAGCCGCTGGGAGCACGCGGCGTACCGGCGGTTCCCCGGGTTGCAGAAGGCGGCCCGGGCGGCGGTGTACGCCGGGCGGGAGGCGCTGGTGCTCGGCTTCCTGCACCCGCGGCTCACCGGCGTCGCGCAGCGGGCGGCCGAGCGTCACCTGCAGCGCCAGGTGCCCGATCCGGCGCTGCGGGCGGCGCTGACCCCCGACTACGCGCTGGGCTGCAAGCGGATCCTGATCTCCAGCGACTACCTGCCCACGCTGTCCCGCCCGAACGTCGCGGTCCAGACGACTGCGGTCGCATCGGTGCGGGCCCGGTCCGTCGTGGGCGCCGACGGCAGCGAGCACCCGGCCGACACGATCATCCTGGGCACGGGGTTCCACGTGACCGACCAGCCGATCGCCGACCGGCTGGTGGGCCGTGACGGCCGCACCCTGGCCGAGCACTGGCAGGGCAGCCCGCAGGCCTACGACACGGTGACCGTGGCCGGGTTCCCGAACCTGTTCTTCGTCCTCGGGCCCAACAGCGGGCTCGGCCACACCTCGGTCGTGTTCATGGCCGAGGCGGCCATCGAGCACCTGGTGGCGGCCGTCCGGCACCTCACCCGGACCGGTGCCGCCGCGCTCGAGCCGACCGCCGCAGGCCCAGGCCGCGTTCGTCCGCGAGGTGGATCGCCGGATGAGGGGCAGCGTCTGGACCGCCGGCGGCTGCCGCAGCTGGTACCTGGACCGGACCGGCCGCAACTCCACGCTCTGGCCCGGCTTCACCGCGCCGTTCCGCCGGCGGCTGCGCACGCCTGCGCCCGGCGGACTACCTGCTGACGCCGCGCGAAGGTGCCGGCGTGAGCAGCCCGCTGGAGGGCCGGGTCGTCCTGGTGACCGGCGCGGCCCGAGGCATCGGCGCCGCGGTCGCTCGCGAGCTGGCCGGGCGCGGGGCGCGCGTGGCGCTCGTCGGTCTGGAACCGCAGCTCCTGCAGGCCGTCGCCGCCTCCCTCGCATCGACCGCGGCCGGCCCGCACGCCTGGGCCGAGGCCGACGTCACCGACCAGCAGGCGGCTCGAGCAGGCGGTCGCCCAGGTGGTCGAACGGCTCGGCCGGCTCGACGCCGTCGTCGCCAACGCCGGCATCGCCAGCGCCGGCACCGTCGCGACCACGCCGGTCGAGGCGCTCGCGCGGACGGTCGAGGTCAACCTGGTCGGCGTGATCCGCACGGTCAGCACGACCCTGCCGTACGTCGAGGCGGCGAGCGGGCACTTCCTGCTGGTCTCCTCGGCCGCGTCGTTCGCCCCGACTCCGGGCCTGGCGGCGTACTGCGCGTCCAAGGCCGGGGTGGAGAGCTTCGGTGACGCGCTGCGCCTCGAGGTCGCCCACCGCGGCGTCACGGTCGGCACGGCCCACCCGATCTGGGTCGACACCGACCTGGTGCGCGACGCGCAGGACGACCTGCCGATCTTCCGCCGCCAGCTGGCCAAGGCCCGCGGGCCGATGGCCACCCAGGACGTCGCGTCGTGCGCCCGGCTGCTGGTCGAGGGCGTGGAGCGGCGCCGGGCCAAGGTGTTCGTCCCGCCGTCGCTGCGCTGGCTGTTCCACGCCCGGGCGCTGATGACGACCGGGCCGGCCCGCCGGCTGGCCACCCGCCAGGCGGTGCGCCAGGTCCCGCGGCTGGAGGAGGACGTCCGGCGGCTGGGCCGCCCGTTCGGCCGGCACTCGACGGCGATGGCCGACGACGCGGAAAGCTAGTCAGCGCAACAGGTCTCGGGCGATGACCAGTCGCTGCATCTGGTTGGTGCCCTCGAAGATCTGGGTCACCTTGGCCTCGCGCAGGTAGCGCTCCACCGGGAAGTCCTTGGTGTAGCCGTAGCCCCCGAGCACCTGCACGGCGTCGGTCGTGACCCGCATCGCGGCGTCCGTCGCGACCAGCTTGGCCACGGCCGCCGCGCGGGCGAACGGCCGCCCGGCGTCCCGCAGCCGCGCGGCGTACAGGTAGGTCGCGCGCGCCGACTCCACCGCCGTCTCCAGGTCGGCCAGCAGGAACGACAGCCCCTGGAAGTCGCCGATCGGCCGGCCGAACTGCTCCCGCGTGCGGGCGTAGCCCAGTGCCACGTCGAGCGCGGCCTGGGCCAGGCCGGTGGCGGCCGCGGCGATGCCCAGGCGCCCCGAGTCCAGGGCGGACAGCGCGATCCGCATGCCGAGGCCGGGCTCGCCGACCAGCCGGTCCGGGCCGACGTAGACGTCGTCCAGCGTGACGGTCGTGGTGGTCGAGCCGGTCAGCCCCATCTTGCGCTCGGGGGCGCCGAAGCCGAGTCCGGCGCTGCCGGCGTCCACGAGGAAGCAGGACAGCCCGCGGGTCGGATGGTCGTCGGTGCGGGCGAACACCGAGTAGAAGTCGGCCCGGCCGCCGTGGGTGATCCAGGCCTTGGTCCCGGTCAGGGACCAGCCGTCACCGCAGGGCCGGGCCCGGGTCGAGATCGAGGAGACGTCGGAGCCGGCCTGGGGCTCGGACAGGCAGTACGCGCCGAGCAGGTCGCCCGCCAGCAGCCGGGGCAGCAACGCCGAGCGCTGCTCCCGGGCACCGAACGTCGCGAGCGGGTAGCAGGACAGGCCGTGCACCGACACCCCGACCGCGACGGTCATCCAGGCCGTCGCCAGCTCCTCCACCACCTGCAGGTACGTCTCGTACGGCTGGTCGCCGCCACCGTGCTCCTCGGCGTACGGCAGGGAGAGCAGCCCGGCCCGGCCGAGCAGGGCGAACCGGTCGC
The DNA here is from genome assembly GCA_963743975.1 of uncultured Actinomycetota bacterium. Lineage (GTDB taxonomy): Bacteria > Actinomycetota > Actinomycetes > Actinomycetales > CAVURS01 > CAVURS01. The sequence goes on along the minus strand of CAVURS010000002.1, from coordinate 532,016 downwards.
GCGGGAAGGTCGCGCTCTCCTCGGCGGCCGCGGCGTACGGCGCGAGCTCGGCCGCCGCCAGCCGACGGGTCAGGTCGATCAGGTCGGCGGCCTCCGGCGAGGGGAGCATCCGGTCGACCTGCATGTCGCGACCCTACGTCGGGCGCCACGGCGAGACGGCCTTGTGAGCGGGGGGACCTCGATGCTGCACTTGCCCTGTGACCACGACCACCACCGGGGAGGGCCACCCATGAACCGACCGGGCTCGGGCGATGCGGCGGTGTTCTTCGACGACCTCGTCACGCTCGTGATGCTGTCCGGCGAGGTGGACCTGGCGATCGGCGACGACCTGGAGTTCGCCGGTCGCGACGCGATCGACCGCGGCATGCCGGTGCGCCTGGACTGCTCGCGGGTGACGTTCATCGACTCGGTCGGGCTGGGCTTCGTCGCCCGCCTGGCCTCGGCCGAGCGCGAGCGCGGTCGTCTCCTGCGCGTGCTCGACGCCCCGCGGAACTTCCAGGAGGCGGTCCACCTCGTCGGTCTCTCCGGGCTGGTGGAGTTCGTCGACGGCTCCGTCGCCGACGGGGTGGAGACTGACGGCGCTCAGGACGGACAACCGACGCTGGAGGGCTAGCCCGTGGACTGGACGGCGATCTGGAGCCACCTGACCCACCTCGACGTCCCGGTCACCGAGAAGGTCCTGCGGACCGTGCTCGTGTACGCCGGCCTGGTCCTGCTCATGCGCGTCGCCGGCAAGCGCGTGCTGAGCCAGCTCAACACGTTCGACCTGGTGGTCGTCCTGCTGCTGTCCAACGTGGTGCAGAACGCGATCATCGGTCCGGACAACAGCGTGCTGGGCGGGCTGATCGGCGCCGTCGTCCTGGTCGCCGTCAACGCGGTGTGGGAGCGCCTGGCGACCGCCTCCGACGCCAGTGCGCGGGTCGTCGAGGGACGGCCCAGCATCCTGGTGCGCGACGGCGTCGCCGACCTCGGCACGATCGCCCGGGTCGGGCTGCGGCTGCCGGAGGTCATGGCCGCGCTGCACCGCCAGGGGGCGGACCGGATCGAGGACGTGCAGGTGGCCTCCCTGGAGCCGGGCGGGGCGATCCGGATGGAGCTGACCGAGGACGCTCGCTCCGCGTCGTACGGCGAGCTGCGGGCGGCGGTGGCCGAGCTGCGCTCGCACATCGACGAGCGCCTGTCCGCCCTGGAGGCGGCGTTCCAGTCGGCGCTGGAGGCGGGCGCGGGCGCGGCGGTCAGGCCAGCGACCAGTCCACCGGGTCGGCCCCCTGCGCCGTGAGCAGGTCGTTGACCCGGCTGAACGGCCGCGACCCGAAGAACCCGCGGTCCGCGGACATCGGGCTGGGGTGCACGCTCTCGACCCGCGGCGTGTCCCCGAGCAGCGGGCGGACGCTCTGCGCGTCGCGCCCCCACAGCAGCGCCACCAGCGGCTGACCGCGGCCGACCAGCGCCCGGATCGCCTGCTCGGTCACGCTCTCCCAGCCCTGGCCCCGGTGACTGCCGGGCGCGCCGGGCCGCACGGTGAGGACCCGGTTGAGCATCAGCACGCCCTGGTCGGCCCAGCGGGTCAGGTCCCCCGAGGCCGGGCGCGGCACGCCCGAGATCGGCCTCCAGCTCGCGGAAGATGTTCTGCAGGCTGCGTGGCAGCGGCCGGACGTCGGGTGCGACCGAGAAGGACAGCCCGACCGCGTGGCCCGGGGTGGGGTAGGGGTCCTGCCCCATGACCAGGACCCGGACGTCGGCCAGCGGCCGGTGGAAGGCGCGCAGGACGTTCTCGCCGGCGGGCAGGTAGCCGCGGCCGGCGGCCAGCTCGGCCCGGAGGAACTCACCGAGCGCGGCGATCTGTCCGCTGACCGGCTCCAGGGCCGCCGCCCACCCCGGGTCGACCAGCTCGGGAAGGTTCCTCGGCGGCATGCCGCGACCCTACGTGCCGAGGTGGCCGGCCGGATCGCTCCTACACTCCGCGGGTGCACCGATACGACCGGAAGACAGCCGAGCTCGGCGAGGCCGTCCTGGCCTACGCCCTGCGCCGGCTCCAGCTCGACCCCGTGCCGCTGGACGGGCCCCGGACACCCGAGGAGCTGGAGCGGCTCACGGCCGTGCAGATCAGCGAGTCGGGGATCGGTGGGCCGGCCGCCCTCGACCTGTTCGCCACGGAGCTGGCCCCGGCCTGCATCTCGATCGACAACCCCCGCTACCTGTCCTTCATCCCCTCCGCGCCGACCGAGGCCAGCTCCCTGTTCGACCTGGTCGTGGGCGCCTCGGCGCTGTACGGCGGCTCGTGGCTCGAGGGTGCCGGAGCCGTGCACGCCGAGAACGCCGCGCTGCGCTGGGTCGCGAGCCTGGCCGGGCTGCCGGAGACGGCGGGCGGCGTCTTCGTCCCGGGTGGCACGGTGGGCAACCTGTCGGCGCTGGTCGCCGCCCGGCACACCGCCCGGCTGAGCCGGGAGGGCGCGCCACCGGCCCGGTGGAAGGTCGCGGGCACCTCCCACACCCACTCCTCGGTCAACTCGGCCTGCGAGGTCATGGACGTCGACTTCGTCGGCGTGCCGGTCGACGAGCACGGGCGGCTGACCGGCGCGGCACTGCGCGAGGCGGTCGACGCGGCCGGTGCGCGACGGGCTCTTCGCCGTCGTCGCGACCGCCGGCACGACCAACTTCGGGATCGTGGACGACCTCGCCTCCGTCGCCGAGTTCTGCGCGGAGCGGGGCGTGTGGTTCCACGTCGACGGCGCGTACGGCGGCGCCGGCCTCGCCGCGCCGAGCGTGCGTCACCTGTTCGACGGGCATCGAGCACGCCGACTCGTTCACCGTCGACCCGCACAAGTGGCTGTTCGCGCCGTTCGACTGCTGCGCCCTGCTCTACCGCGACCCGGCGCAGGCCAAGGCCGCGCACACCCAGCAGGCCGGCTACCTCGACGTCCTGACCGACGCCGCCGACTGGAACCCCTCCGACTACGCGATCGGCCTGACCCGCCGGGCCCGCGGCCTGCCGTTCTGGTTCTCGCTGGTCTCGCACGGCAGCGCGAAGTACACCGAGGCGGTCGAGCGCACGCTACTCGGTGGCCCGGCACGCGGCGCACGAGATCCGCAAGCGGTCGTACGTCGAGCTGCTCCGCGAGCCGGACCTGTCCGTCGTGGTCTTCCGCCGGATCGGGTGGACGCCGCAGCAGTACCAGGTATGGTCCGACCGCCTGCTGGCCGCGAACTTCGCGTTCGTCGTCCCGACCACGCACGAGGGGGAGACCGTGACCCGGTTCGCCGTCGTGAACCCGCGGACGACGAAGTCCGACATCAACGCGATCCTCGACACGATGGCGTGAGCGCGCCCGATCGCGGGCCGTCGGCCGGCGTCCGCCGCCGCCGGACGCTGGTCGCGCTGGCCGGCCTCGTCGTGGTGGCGGTGATCGCGGCGCTGGTCCTGCGGTCGATCGGCGGTTCGGCCGGCCCCTCCGCCGACGCGGTGCCCGGGCCCGGCACGACCACCTCCGCCGGTGCCACCCCGACGCCGACGACACCCGCGCTGAAGACCGCGAGCCCCACCACGCCGGCCGGCGGCCGGCCGGTCACCGTCCACCTGGCGTTCGCCGGTGACGTGCACTTCGCCGGAGCTCGGCCGTCGGCGCTGACCCTGGGCCTCGGCTCCGGCGCCGCGCCCCTCGCCGCCGCCGACATCGCGGTGGTCAACCTGGAGACGGCCATCACCGACGGGGGCGCGCAGGCGACGAAGGAGTTCTGCTTCCGGGCGCCGCCGCAGGCCCTGCGGGTGATCAAGGACGCCGGCATCGACGCGGCCTCGGTCGCGAACAACCACGGCATGGACTACGGCGCGGCCGGGCTCGCCGACACCCTCGCCGCGTCCACGACGTACGGCCTGCCGGTGATCGGCGCCGGGGTGGACCAGGACGCAGGCGTTCCACGGGTACCTGCGCACCATCCGCGGCGTCCGGGTCGCGGTCATCTCGGCGACCGACGTCCTCGACTCCGGCCTGCAGGCGGCCTGGACGGCCGGGCCGGACAGCCCGGGCTGGCCTCGGCGAAGGACGGTGACCTGTTCGCCCAGCGGATCCGCGCGGTCAGCGCGCACCGCCGACGTCGTCGTCGCCTTCCTGCACTGGGGCGTCGAGAAGCAGGTCTGCCCGACCGCGCGCCAGCAGGCAGCTGGCCGCCGAGCTCGTCGCCGCCGGTGCCGACGTCGTGGTCGGCTCGCACGCCCACGTGCTGCAGCCGCTCGGCTCGGTCGGCGGTGCCCCGGTCGCGTACGGCATGGGCAACTTCGTCTTCTACGGCACCAGCGCCGCGGCCGTACGCTCCGGCGTCCTGCAGGTCTCCGTCCGGGCGGTGCCCGGCTCCGGGGCGCCGGGGCGGCCGGCGGCGACGGACCACCTGGCGGCCGGCGACGATCGTGGGCGGGCGGCCGGTCGCCGTCGCGCCCACGGCGGCGAACGCGCTGCCGTCGCTGGCCGCCTGCTGACCGAGCCGGCACGGGCGCGAGCGGTCGCGGCCACGTCGCGCCACCCGGCGCGAGGCGAATGACACCGTTGTGGTTTGCGCCTAGGATGAGCACGCCTGTGGGCCGCCCGTCGGCCTGCGGTCACGCACTCCGCAGTCAGCCGTATGGAGGAGACCATGGACGCCGCGCAGATCGCGGGCAGCGAGGGCCGGTCCGAGGCCCTCGAGCTGTCCGCGCGCGACCGCGAGATCCTCGCCTTCGAGCGCCAGTGGTGGAAGTACGCCGGGGCCAAGGAGCAGGCCGTCCGCGACCTGTTCGACATGTCGGCCACCCGCTACTACCAGGTGCTCAACACCCTATCGACTCACCGGCGGCGCTCGCGCGCGACCCGATGCTGGTCAAGCGGCTGCGCCGGATGCGGGCCACCCGCCAGCGCGCCCGCTCGGCCCGCCGCCTCGGCATCCAGCTCTGAGAACCGGGCCTCTCGGGTCCGCCGGTTAACCTCCTGCAGTGACCACGTCCAGATCAGTGGCCGGCCCCGCTGAATCTCCGCAGCCGGGACCGGGTCACGGCACCTCCCACGGGACGTCGCACGGCCCGTCCCGCTGGGCCTCGCGCGCCCAGGCCCCTCGCTCGGGCCGCGGTCAGGGCGGCCGGGGTTCGGGCGGTTCCGGATCGGGCGGCCCCACCGAGAGCCGTCCGGCGCCGAGCCACTCGCCCCGCTCCGGAGCGCACCGCCCGCGCCGCCCGCTGTGGCACGACCTCCTGCCGCTGGCCATCGTGGGCCTGGTGGTGATCGCGCTGGTCGTCGGCATCTTCGAGCTCAAGGACAGCGTCCTGGGCGGCACGTCGGCGAACACCAGCAGCACCGGCCCGAGCGACGACAACGGCGCCGCCCGCCCCCAGCACCCCGAAGGCCAGCGGGACGGCGTCGGCGAGCGCCAGCAGCTCGGCCCGGTCCTCCGCGACCTCGACCGCGACCGCGACGGTGGTGCACAGCACCCGGATCAGCGTCTACAACGCGACCTCCCGCTCCGGCCTGGCGCGCGGTGCGACCGGCAAGCTCACCGGCGCGGGCTGGACCCGGGCCACGACCGGCGGGAACAAGACCGGCTACACCGGCTCGACGACGGTCTTCTACCCCTCGTCCGGCCTGCGGGCGACGGCCCAGGCGGTCGCGAAGGACCTCGGCGGGTACGCCGTGCAGGAGAGCACGCAGTACGGCTCGTCCGGCCTGACCGTCGTCCTGGGCAGCGACTACCAGTCCTGAGGTGGCCGGGACCGCCCGGCATTTGCACTCGGAGGGTCGGAGTGCTCATGATGGGACTTAGCACTCTCACTCGATGAGTGCCAATCACAGACCTGGCACGGAGGACCCTTCGAATGGCCAAGATCATCGCGTTCGACGAGGAAGCGCGGCGCGGCCTCGAGCGCGGCATGAACCAGCTCGCGGACGCCGTCAAGGTGACGCTCGGCCCCAAGGGCCGCAACGTCGTCCTGGAGAAGAAGTGGGGCGCGCCCACCATCACCAACGATGGTGTGAGCATCGCCAAGGAGATCGAGCTGGAGGACCCGTACGAGAAGATCGGGGCCGAGCTCGTCAAGGAGGTCGCCAAGAAGACCGACGACGTCGCCGGTGACGGCACGACGACCGCGACCGTCCTCGCCCAGGCGCTGGTCCGCGAGGGCCTGCGCAACGTGGCGGCCGGCGCCAACCCGATGGCCCTCAAGCGGGGCATCGAGAAGGCCACCGCCGCGGTCAGCGAGCACCTGCTGAACATGGCCGTCGAGGTCGAGACCAAGGAGCAGATCGCGGCGACCGCCTCGATCTCCGCCGGTGGCGACGCCGAGGTCGGCGAGCTGATCGCCGAGTCGATGGACAAGGTCGGCAAGGAAGGCGTCATCACCGTCGAGGAGAGCAACACCTTCGGCCTCGAGCTGGAGCTCACCGAGGGCATGCGCTTCGACAAGGGCTACATCTCGCCGTACTTCTGGACCGACGCCGAGCGCATGGAGGCGGTGTTCGAGGACCCCTACATCCTCATCGTCAACTCCAAGATCAGCTCGGTCAAGGACCTGCTCCCGCTGCTGGAGAAGGTCATGCAGTCGGGCAAGTCGCTGATGATCATCGCCGAGGACGTCGAGGGCGAGGCGCTCGCGACCCTGATCGTCAACAAGGTCCGCGGCACCTTCAAGTCGGTCGCCGTCAAGGCTCCGGGCTTCGGTGACCGCCGCAAGGCCATGCTGCAGGACATCGCGATCCTCACCGGTGGCCAGGTCATCTCCGAGGAGGTCGGCCTCAAGCTCGAGTCCGCGACGCTCGACCTGCTCGGCAAGGCCCGCAAGGTCGTCGTCACCAAGGACGAGACCACGATCGTCGAGGGCGCCGGCGACAGCGAGCAGATCGCCGGCCGGGTCAACCAGATCCGCGCCGAGATCGAGAAGAGCGACTCCGACTACGACCGCGAGAAGCTGCAGGAGCGCCTGGCCAAGCTGGCCGGCGGTGTTGCGGTCATCAAGGTCGGCGCGGCCACCGAGGTCGAGCTGAAGGAGCGCAAGCACCGCATCGAGGACGCCGTTCGCAACGCGAAGGCGGCCGTCGAGGAGGGCATCGTCGCCGGTGGCGGCGTGGCGCTGGTGCAGGCCGGCAAGCTGGCCTTCGAGAAGCTCGAGGTCGAGGGTGACGAGGCCACCGGGGCGAACATCGTCAAGGTCGCCATCGAGGCTCCGCTCAAGCAGATCGCGATCAACGCCGGCCTCGAGGGTGGCGTCGTGGCCGAGAAGGTCCGCAACCTGCGACGTCGGGGCACGGTCTGGACGCGGCCACCGGTGAGTACGTCGACATGATCAAGGCCGGCATCATCGACCCGGCCAAGGTCACCCGCTCGGCGCTGCAGAACGCCGCCTCGATCGCGGCGCTGTTCCTCACCACCGAGGCCGTCATCGCCGACAAGCCGGAGAAGGCCGCCGCGGCCGCTCCGGGCGGCGGGGACATGGGCGGCATGGACTTCTAGTCCTGCCGCCACACCGCACCACACGAGAGATCCCGGCCGGCCCTCACGGGCCGGCCGGGATCTTTTCGCGTCCGGCCTGGTTATCGTGCCGGTGTGGCCCCACAGGTGCAGGTCAACGGACGGACCCGCGAGCTCGGCGGGGTCGGTGGCCAGGTGACCCTGCTGGAGTGGCTGCGCGAGGCCGGCCTGACCGGCAGCAAGGAGGGCTGCGCCGAGGGCGAGTGCGGTGCCTGCGCCGTGCTGGTCGCGCGGCCCGACGGCGAGCAGCGGACCCGCTGGACCGCGATCAACGCCTGCCTGCGTCCCCGCGGCGGCGCTGGACGGCCAGGAGGTCGTCACCGCCGAGGGCCTGGGCCGCCCGGGCGCCCTGCACCCCGTGCAGCAGGAGATGGCCGCACGCGGTGGCTCCCAGTGCGGCTACTGCACACCGGGTTTCATCTGCTCGATGGCGGAGTACTACCGGCCCGGCCGCGCCCACGGGTACGAGGAGCCGGCCGAGGCCGAGGGCCGGCGCCGACCACGAGCACGGCCCAACGGCTTCGACCTGCACGCGCTCAGCGGCAACCTGTGCCGCTGCACCGGCTACCGGCCGATCCGGGACGCGGCGTACGCGCTCGGTGCGCCCGATCCGGGTGACCCGCTCGTGACCCGGCTGGCCGACCCGGCCCCCGCGCCGGTGGCGAGCCGTCTGGACGGTGGCGCGGGGACGTTCGTGCGGCCGGCCGACCTGCCCGAGGCGCTCGACCTGCTGGCCGAGCACCCGGACGCGCCGCTGGTCGCCGGCTCGACCGACTGGGGCGTCGAGCTGAACCTGCGGCACGCGCGCGCCCCCCTGACCATCGGCATCGACCGCCTGCCCGAGCTGCGCCGCCTGGCGGTCACCCCGGACCGGGTCGAGATCGGCGCGGCCCTGTCGCTGAGCGAGATCGAGCGCGGCCTGGCCGGTGCGGTGCCGCTGCTGGACCAGCTGTTCCCCCAGTTCGCCTCGCGGCTGATCCGCAACGGCGCCACGCTCGGCGGGAACCTGGGCACGGCGTCGCCCATCGGCGACTGCGCGCCCGCCCTGCTCGCCCTGCAGGCGTCGGTGCGCCTGGTGTCGCGGGAGGGCCGGCGCGAGGTGCCGCTCGCCGACTACTTCACCGGGTACCGGCGCAGCGTCCGGCAGCCGGGCGAGCTGATCGAGTCGGTGCTGGTCCCCCTGCCGCTCGCCCCCCTGACCGGGTTCCACAAGATCGCCAAGCGCCGGTACGACGACATCTCCAGCGTGGCGGTGGCCTTCGCCCTGCGCCTCGGCCCGGGCGCGAACGGGGACGGCCCGACCGTCGTCGACGTGACCATCGGCCTGGGCGGCGTCGCGGCCACGCCCCTGCGCGCGCTGGAGGCCGAGGCGGCGCTGCGCGGGCGGCCCTGGACGGAGGCGACGGTGACGGCAGGCGGCCGAGATCCTGGGCCGGACGGGCACCCCGCTCAGCGACCACCGGGCCAGCGCGGCGTACCGCTCGGCGATGCTGCGCACCTCGCTGCTCAGCTTCCACGCCGCCCATCCGGCTCCGGAGGACGGGAGATGAGCGTGCGGCACGGTCCGCTGGCCGACCGGCCGGACGACGCCCTCGTCGGGCTGGAGCTGCCGCACGAGAGCGCCGCGCTGCACGTGACCGGCGCCGCGCTCTACACGCAGGACCTGCTGCACCGGACCAAGGACGTGCTGCACGCCTGGCCGGTCCAGGCGCCGCACGCGCACGCGCGGGTGACCCGGCTGGACGTCGCACCGGCGTACGCCGTGCCCGGTGTCGTGATCGCGCTGACCGCGGCCGACGTGCCCGGGCTGAACGACGCCGGGGAGAAGCACGACGAGCCGCTGTTCCCGGCCGAGGTCATGTTCTACGGCCACGCCGTGGCCTGGGTGCTCGCCGAGTCGTTGGAGCAGGCCCGGCTCGGTGCCGAGGCGGTCGAGGTCGAGTACGACCCGCTGCCGGCGGTCATCGGCGTCCGCGAGGCGATCGCGGCCGGGAGCTTCCAGGGCAGCGCGCGGACCGTCCGCCGGGGTGACGCGGAGGCGGCGCTGGGCTCGGCGGCGTACCGGTTCGAGGGGGAGCTGGAGATCGGGGGCCAGGAGCACTTCTACCTGGAGACCCAGGCCGCGCTGGCCTGCGTCGACGAGAACGGCCAGGTGTTCGTTCAGTCCAGCACCCAGCACCCGTCGGAGACGCAGGACATCGTCGCGCACGTGCTGGGCCGCCCGGCGCACGAGGTGACCGTGCAGTGCCTGCGGATGGGTGGCGGCTTCGGCGGCAAGGAGTTCCAGCCGCACGGCCTGGCCGCCGTGGCCGCGCTCGGGGCGACGCTGACCGGGCGCCCGGTGAGCCTGCGGCTGAACCGCACGCAGGACATGACCATGACGGGCAAGCGGCACCCGTTCCTGGCGACCTGGGAGGCCGGGTTCGACGAGGACCGGCGGCTGGTCGCGCTGCGGGCCACGCTCACCAGCAACGGCGGCTGGAGCCTCGACCTGTCCGAGCCGGTGCTGGCCCGGGCCCTGTGCCACGTGGACAACGCGTACTGGATCCCCCACGTCGAGGTCCTGGGCCGGGTCGCGAAGACCAACCAGCAGTCCAGCACCGCGTTCCGCGGGTTCGGCGGGCCCCAGGGGATGCTGGTCGTCGAGGACGTCCTCGGCCGGTGCGCTCCGCTGCTCGGGGTGCCGGCGGAGGAGCTGCGCCGGCGCAGCTTCTACGCGCCGGGCCAGACCACGCCGTACGGTCAGCCGGTGCGGCACGCGGAGCGGCTGGCCGACATCTGGTCGACGCTCACCGAGCGGGCCGACGTGCAGCGGCGGACCGCCGAGGTCGCGCAGTTCAACGCCGAGCATCCCCACACCAAGCGCGGGCTGGCGCTGACGCCGGTGAAGTTCGGGATCTCGTTCAACTTCACGGCGTTCAACCAGGCCGGTGCGCTCGTCCACGTGTACAAGGACGGCTCGGTCCTGGTCAGCCACGGCGGCACGGAGATGGGCCAGGGGCTGCACACCAAGATGCAGCAGGTGGCGGCCACGGCCCTGGGCGTGCCGCTGGCGGCGGTGCGGCTGGCCCCGACCCGGACCGACAAGGTGCCGAACACCTCGGCGACGGCGGCCAGCTCGGGCGCGGACCTCAACGGCGGCGCGGTGAAGGACGCCTGCGAGCAGATCCGCGACCGCCTCGCCGTCGTGGCGGCCGGGCAGCTGGGCGTCGACCCGCGCGACGTGCGCTTCGGCGGCGGGGTGGTCACCGGCATCGGCTTCCACGACCGCGAGCTCGCCTGGTCCCGGCTGGTGCGCGACGCGTACGCCCAGCGGGTGCAGCTGTGGGCGGCCGGCTTCTACCGCACGCCCGGGCTGCACTGGGACGCCGAGCGGATGCAGGGCGAGCCGTTCAAGTACTTCGCGTACGGCGCGGCCGCGGCGGAGGTCGAGGTCGACGGGTTCACCGGCGCCTACCGCACGCGCCGGGTCGACATCGTGCACGACGTCGGCGACAGCCTCTCGCCGCTGGTCGACCTCGGCCAGATCGAGGGCGGCTTCGTCCAGGGCGCGGGTTGGCTCACGCTGGAGGACCTGCGCTGGGACGAGAGCGACGGGCCGCACCGCGGGCGGCTGGCCACCCAGGCCGCCAGCACGTACAAGATCCCGAGCCTGTCCGAGCTGCCCGACGTGCTGAACGTGCACCTGTTCGAGCGGGCCACCGAGTCCGGGGTGGTCTACGGCTCGAAGGCCGTCGGCGAGCCGCCGCTGATGCTCGCGTTCAGCGTGCGCGAGGCGCTGCGCCAGGCCGTCGCCGCGTTCGGCCCGCCCGGCTGCAGCGTGGACCTGGCCCTGCCGTCGACCCCGGAGGCCGTCTACTGGGCGGTCGAGGCGGCGCGCGGCCGGAGCCGGCCCGGACAGCCGGCGGCGGGGTCCGGCTCCGAGCTGCTGGCGGGGGTCTGAGCGTGGACTGGCTGGGCGCCGTGCAGCAGCTCCGGGACCTGGGCCGGCCCGGCGTCCTCGTGACGGTGGTCGAGGTCCGCGGCCACGCGCCGCGGGAGCCCGGCGCCAAGATGGTCGTCGGCACCGACCAGGTGTGGGGCAGCGTCGGCGGCGGCAACCTGGAGCAGTCGGCGGTGCTGCGCTCGCGGGCGATGATCGCCGAGGGCGCGCGCGAGCCCGAGGAGCAGGAGTCGGCGCTGAGCGAGCACGCTCCCGCTCACCACGGACGGCAGTGCTGCGGTGGCGTCGTCCGCCTGCTGCTGGAGCCGCTGGCCGTGCGGCCGGTGGTCGCCGTCTTCGGTGTCGGGCACGTGGGCCACGAGCTGGCCCGGATCCTGTCCCGCCTGGATCTCCAGCTGCACCTGGTGGACTCGCGCCCGGAGCAGCTGGACGAGCTGCGCCTGGCCGACGTGACGGGCGGCACGGCCGACGTGCGGGTCCACCGCGCGGTGGCCGGTGAGGCCGTCCTGCGCCGCCTGCCTCCGGGAGCGCACGTCCTCGTCATGACGCACGACCACGCCGAGGACCTCACGCTGTGCGACGCCGCGCTGCGGGCGCCCGGGCTGGGCAGCATCGGGCTGATCGGGTCGACCGCCAAGTGGGCGCGGTTCCGCCTGCGCCTGGCCGAGGAGGGGCATCGGCCGCAGGACGTGGCTCGCATCACCTGCCCGGTCGGAGCGCCGGAGATCACCAGCAAGGAGCCGGCGGCGATCGCGATCGGCATCGCTGCTGCGCTGGTGCGGGCCCTGCAGGAGCAGCGGTCGGCCGCGGACCACGCCCGCAGCCGCGGCTAGCGGAACATCGCGGTGTTCTGCTGCTCGGCCTCGGCGTACTGCCGGCCGGCCTGGCCCAGCAGCCGCCCGATGTGGTCGAGGGACTCCCGCACGCGAGCCTGGGTCGAGCGCCACTCGCCGAGGACGTCCTGGAACCGGGCCGCCGCCGACCCGGTCCAGGCCCCCTGCAGCGCCGTGAGCCGGGCCATCATGGCCGCGACCTGGGCGTCGATGTCGGTGCCGATCCGGCTGACGTCGGCCGATGCCGCGCCGATCTGGCCGGTGTCCACCTGGAACTGGCTGCTCATGTTCTCTCCCCTGAGTGAGCGATGTCGTTCCACCGACCGTACGGCTGACGTGACCGTCAGATCCGTTTGTCCACAGCTGTCTCGTCGTGACGAGGCTCCGTCTCACTACCAGTCGGCTGGGGTCCGGCGTTGATGCCGAACGTCGTGGATCGCCTTGATCACGTTGCCCGCCAAGGCAGCAGACCCACAGAAGCATGAAGCCCGCGAGCACACCGCCCAGCCCCCACAGGAGCCGCTCATCCGACGCGGCCACTCGAGAGGAGGTAGCCGAGGGTGAAGCCGGCAACGCTCACCACGACGTAGACGATCAGTACCACGCGCAGGATCGTGCGCGCCTTGTCCAGCGTCGCGGGGATCGGCCCTTCGAGGTCCTCGGCCGCTCCCGACTCCGGCTCGTAGTGCAGGTGCACGACGTTCTGCTCATCCAGCGAGTACGTCGCCGTGCCCACGACCCCAGCGCATCCGCCCTTGGGTGGCCGATCGGCTGGGGTCCCAGGTGGATCCGCCCGTCCCGATCCTGACCACGAAGGGTCCGGGCCGGCGGCGCAGACGTTTCACGACCACGGAGGGCGTCCACGAGGTACGGCCCAACGAAGCCAACGCGACCATGCATGCGACGAGGGCAGCGCAGAGCACGAGGAGCAGGATCCAGGTCTGACCCGTCACCGATCCAGGCTGTCACCGCCAGGCCCGGTCGGCGCGCCGAGCATGTCCGCTGTCCTTTGACGTCGCAATCCCGCCCTGGAACCGCGACGTGCCGGAGGTGTGCCCAGTGCTCTTCCGGTCGTGAACCATTCCAGGCTGGGATTCTTCGTCGCACTGCTCCCTTGACCGCCCATTGTGAGTGCGAACGCGCCTGCGTTCAGGTCATTCGCGGCGGAATGACGCACCCGCGAAGCGCAAGGGATCGCAGGGATCCGAGCGTTACGACGCATGATGCTTGGCTATTGCGTAGTGCTTCGCTCTTCACCGCGACGCAGTATCTCGACGACCTCGCCGGCGCGGCCATGCTCGAGCAGGTGCAGGATCGTGGTGGCGATGTCCTCTGGCGGGATGAGCGGACCCACTTCCTGCTGCTGCTCTGCGGACATGGCGGCCCATTCACGGTAGGCGCGATCGAGTCCGACCCACCCGGGTACCACCGCCATCACTCGAACGTCTGATCGGGAACCAAGGCTGGCGGTGAATCGCCGGACGCCCGCCTTCGCGGCTCCGTACTCAGGAGAACCGTACGGCTCATCGCCGTGACCCCCGCTCGACCCAACATTGACAACCGCGCCGGATCTCGCAGACAACGTGGCCCAGAGGCGATGGGTGAGCAGCATCGGCGCCAGCAGGTTCACCGTGATCGACGTCAGCCAGGTAGCCCGGTCGGCATCGGGGTACTGCTCGCCTGGCAGCCAGCCGCCCGCGTTGTTGACCAGCGCACCGACCCTAAATCGGCTGATCAATTGGTCGGCTGCCGTGTCGATTCCCTCGATCGTTGCCAGGTCCGCGACCACCACGGGAACGTGGACCCCGCTTCGCTCTTCGAACTCACCGGCAGTCCTCCGCGCCTCCTCGTCGTCCCGATCGAGGATCACCACGGGATGACCGTGCTCAAGACATCGTTCGTGCGATGACCCGGCCTAGACCGGAAGCAGCCCCGGTGATCGCCACAGCAGCGTCCATGACCCTGATTCTTACCCTCAGGGCTGACAGCGGATACGGCTCCTTTGCCAGCCCAGCGTCGTGGCCAAGCTTGCGGCGCACATCGACGTAAGGGCGTATGGCCCGATCCAGCTCGCGGCGGAATGACCCATCGACCACTCAACCCGAAACCGACAAGTTCGATGGCTCAGGGTCGAGGGCCCGTGTCAGTTGCTGCCTCTAGCGTTGAGTCCATGACATACCTTCAGGCGGCAAACAAGGCTCGGGCAGCTAAGAGCACCGCGCAGACCGCGGCATCGCATGCGGGAACGAATTTCTCGCAGAGACAGTTGGCGACGGCCGTCGCTCAGCTCGCTGAAGCAGTGGAGGAGCTCGCCAAGGCCATGCACCGCGAGTCCTAGCGAGTATCGCGAGGTTGGACCCTGGCCGAAGACGAGTCCTGTGGGATGCGCCGACACGACCTATTCGAGGTACGGATGCGGTTGCGGGGTGTAGAACGTCCGCATGCCCAAGGCTCATGGAGGGTGGTCACGAGTGGATAATTCCTACGCGCCCGCCGCCCTCGAGAGAGCCTTGTCGCTGACCTTGGTCGACCCCATCGGTGGGTACTGCTCGCGCGATCCCAACCATTCAGGCTCCCTGCCCCTGGCCCTAAGGGTCGTCGATGCCGGGACTCTGGTCGGTAGGGGGACTCGGTTGCTCGACGTTGAGCAGTTACAGCGGCCCGCGCTGATGAAACTCGCTATGGATCAGATCGACATATGGCAATTGGGTCGAACCCGTGGCGTGATGCCGTGTTGAACTACACAGCCATTGACTTTGAGACGGCCAACAGCTATCGCGGTTCGCCCTGCTCGGTGGGCTTGGTGAAGATATATGACGGCCGGCGAGTGGACGAACGGCACTGGCTCATGCGGCCTCCTGAGCAAGTGGATCACTTTGACAGTTTTAACACGTGGCTTCACGGGATAAGCGCTAACACAGTCGCCCATGAACCTCGTTGGAATGAAATGCTCCCCTCTATTGTCGACTTCATCGGCGAAGATGTGGTGGTCGCGCACAACGCCGGCTTCGACATCGGGGTCATGCGCTACGCGTGCGCCGTCGACAACATCCCGTGGCCAGAGATGCGATTCCTGTGCTCAATGGTGTTGGCTCGGCAGGCATTTGACTTGCCGTCGTACCGGCTGGACTGGGTGGCCCAGAAATGCGGCGGTGCCCTTGTTGATCACCACGACGCCCTGGCTGATGCGAGGGCGGTCTCGGAGGTGATTAATCAGATGGCGGCTGAGCACCACGCCGCCAGCGTGGAGGAACTGGCGTCTCGGTTTCAGATCCGGATCGGGCACGTGCTCGCTGGCATCTATGAGGGGAGTGTATGCACGGCTGGAGGGGCAGCAAGACTTGTGAGGGCCGGGGCCAACAACGACGCCGATCCAGACGGTTACCTCTACGACCGCGTTGTGGTGTTCACGGGGGCGCTGATGTCGATGACGCGTCAGACCGCGTGGGACGAGGTTGTACGCGCTGGTGGTCGTCCGGAGGAGAACACGACGAGGAGAACGAACGTGCTGGTGATCGGTGACATCAATCCGGCCGTGCTACGTCCCGGCTCCAACGTCACGGGAAGGGCGCGCAAAGCCTTCGAGTACCAAGACAATGGTCAGGAGATCGAGGTGATGGCCGAGGACGATTTCCTGCGCTGTCTCGCCGGGGTACCCTTCGACGCCGACGGCGGAACAAGATCCGTGCTGAACACTTTTCGAACATGAACTTGGATCGCGCGTGCCGACCAAGAACTGAATACTAGGTCCTATGGGGGTTACGGTGGAACATGAACCAGAGGTAGTGGCTCGCGAACTCGCCACGAAACTTGCCTCACGCGCACGGCATGTATGCATGCTATTGGGTGCAGGTGCCAGCGTGGCCGCTGGTTTGCCAACGATCAAGGACCTAACCGAACTCGTGCTGAAGTCGTTGGGGGACTCTCAACGAGAACAGTTCGAGCTGCTGCTCAATGGGACGTAATCTGGAGCAGGGGCTGAGCCGCTTGCGGCGTATCCGGTCTCTTGTTGCGGGCAGCACCACCACTTTCGAGGGGTTGGATGCAGCACGTTCCGCGGAGCTCGATCAAGCCGTATGCCAGGCGATCAGTGCCGCGGTCGATATCACTGGAAAGCCGATTGAGGCGTTTGAGAGGCTAGCTTCATGGGCAGGACGTATGGAGTCCGCACGTCCCATCGAGTTGTTCACAGTCAACTACGATCTACTGATCGAAACCGGCCTCGAAGCATTGGGGATTCCCTACTTCGACGGATTTGTTGGAGTCCTGCGCGGCCGGTTCACTCCCGATTTGGTGGAACCGACCCTGGGTCGATCCAATCGCGAACTTCCGTCTGGATTTGTGCGCCTCTGGAAACTCCACGGCTCGGTCAACTGGATGGGAACGATCGTGGCTGGACGTGATGAGATTGTCGTGTTGGCTTTCCCTCTGGCGATGCGGTCGCGATCTATCCGTCCGACGAGAAATACGAAGAGTCGCGAAGGGTTCCATTCGTTGCGCTCATGGATCGCTTCCGGCGCGCACTGGTCGAGCCTGAAACTATCACTCTCATTGCGGCGATATCTTCGGTGACGAGCACCTCAACGAGATGATATTTGATGCTGCGAGGCGCCATCCGAGATCTGAGGTAGTCGCTCTCTGCTTCACCGAAATTGATGCATTGGTTGAGAGTCAGGCCCAGCAAACTCGAAACCTCGTTGTACTCGCGCCGAATCAAGCGATAATTGACGGCGAAAGGGCTCATGGGCGAGCGCCGACGATATCCCCGACGTCTTCGTGGGTGGTCAGTGGCTACTTGGCGACTTCTCGAAGTTGTCCAGCTACCTGGCGAGGCAGGTGAGTACGGATGCCATTCCGTGACCCGACCGCGATCGGGCGCGTCCGCCACGTACTAGGGTCCAGCGTCACCGTCGAATTGGATCCCGCGCTCGCAGGCGTCACTCCCTTTTGGCGGGGGCGACCAGTTCCGATTGGTCAGGTTGGCTCGCTTGTCCGACTGCCACAGGGTCCGGTCACCCTGTTGGCGTCGGTGACCCTAGTTGGCATATCCGAGTTGACGGCGCCGCCACCCCCTGCCCTTACTCCCGAGCAGGGCGATCGGTGGCTTCAAGTGCAGCTCTTAGGTGAGGTCGACGCGCTTGGCCAGTTCCGCCGCGGAGTAGCGACCTATCCGGGGCTTGACGACACCGTTCACTTTGTAACCGCCGAGGACATAGCCGCCGCTTACCCCCGTCCGGATCAACAGCACGTGAGTATCGGAGTCGTGTCGTCCAATCCGGACGTGCCTGTAACTCTTGACCTTGCAGCATTTGTCGCTAGGCACTCGGCCATCGTTGGCTCGACCGGGGCAGGCAAGTCCAGCACGGTCGCATCAATATTGCAGTCGATCGTCAATCAAGGATGGACTTCCGCGAACCTTGTTGTCATCGATCCGCACGGCGAATACTCGGCGTCCTTTGATGCCCACGCCTCTGTAAGATCGGTCTTCGGCGACGACGACGCCCGGCTACGCGTACCCTTCTGGGCTCTCCCACCTAGCGACCTGCTGCACCTGCTCACCAGCATTGAGACCAAGACGTTCCTAGAGCAAATTCACTGAACTCGTAATTGAACAACGAGCGCGATTCGCCGGTGCCTGTTCGTGGATTCCGGACGAGGTGGCGGCCGGCGTCAGTGCAGAGACGCCAATTCCCTATGACCTCCGCCAGGTTTGGTATCTGCTCTTATTGCGCGAACCGGCGCACAGTAGAGGGGGCTGGAAATAGCCCTGAAGCACTGGTCCGCGAGGGTGACCCGGGCAACCCTGACGCCGGCGGAGTTTCGGCCTCTATGGTCTCAGGCGGTGCCCCGCCGAACAAGGGCACTACCTACCAGCACTACTCGCCCGCAGTTGAACGGCTTCGAATTAAATTGGCGGATCCAGCTTACTCATTCCTCCTCGAAACGCCCGACGTGTCAGTCCCCGACACCTTGCCAACTACCGTAGATGAATGGTTAGGAGGCCCACTTCCTGTCTCGATTCTCGACTTCTCTGGGGTACCCAGTGACGTTGCCGATGTGGCAATTGGGGTCACGCTTCAAATCTTGCTTGAAGTCTCCACACGTAGTGTTGCTGGTGATGGGATCGGGCGCGGGCGACCGACCCTCATTGTATTGGAGGAGGCGCATCGCTATCTTGCTGACACGCGAACGACCGGGCGAGCGCGACTCTCGGTGAACCGTATCGCTCGCGAGGGCCGTAAATATGGAATTGGAATGTGTCTAGTGACCCAACGACCGTCCGAACTTCCCGATACCGCACTTTCGCAATGCGGAACGATCGTGGCCCTGAGGCTCACCAATTCAACCGACCAGACAACCGTTCGCTCGTCTTTGCCCGACTCAGTCTCAGGTCTCGCCTCGATCCTGCCGTCTCTACGTACCGGCGAGGCACTTGTCTCCGGGGAGGCGATCACGCTCCCCACGCGGGCCTCCATTCGTCGGCCGGTGCCGGAACCACACGCCGCAGATCCGGAACTCGACAGTTGGCGTCTTGGTCCGAAAGAGTTGGCAGATGTATCAACGGCCATAGATAGATGGAGACAAGGTGGGTGACATGACCATCGAATGGATCGACGTCCCGGACTCAAGGCGCATTACTGCCATGGCCTACGATGAGGAGAACGAACGAATTCTTGTGCGGCTTCGTGGCGGAAACAATGGTTGGCAGTACTCAGGTTGCCCGGCGAGCGTTTGGGAGGAATTTTCGGATCCTTCGACTTCAAAGGGCAAATTTATCCACGAACGACTCAACTACCATCAACACGGACCGCTCGAGGAATAGCGTCCGGGCTCGAATGCGGCCATGCATCCGCCACACCGCGCGATCTGGGGCTGGCTAGGGCCTATTTGTCAGGCAGTGGTCCTTGGGTCTGGATACGGGCGCAGCGCCGCGTCATTCTGGGCGGATAGACGCTGGCGGCCGGACGGCATCACGGGACAGCGTGCGGGTGGCGGCCAACCGGAGGGCAGAAGTCCCGCGCGACGGCGCTGGCCCGCGCAACGTGGGACTTCGTCCTCCCGGTCGCGTACGAGCCACACAGGCAAGCGATGCCTGCCAGGCCCAGCGACGGGCTGTCCTACGCTCCGGTCATGACGGTCCTGGTCGACCCGCCGCGCTGGCCGGCCCACGGGCGGCTCTGGAGCCATCTGGTGAGCGACGCGTCGTACGCCGAGCTGCACGCGTTCGCGGGCCGGCTCGGCATCCCGGAGCGGGCGTTCGACCGCGACCACTACGACATCCCGCAGGAGCGCTACGACGACGTGGTGGCGGCCGGCGCGGAGCCGGTGGAGGGCAAGGAGCTGATCCGGCGGCTGCTGGCCAGCGGACTGCGCCGGCGCAAGCGCGACCTGGTGCCGCCGCGGCCGGAGTAGCGGCCGCTAGGTCCGCGGCGCGCGAGCGCGCAGGGTGCGGACCAGCCGCCGGGCGGTGCCCTTGGCCCGCGCCTGGACCGAGGGGTGCGGGACCGGCCGGTTCAGCATGAGGCTCAGGTTGCCCTGCTCGGTGCGGTACGGCCGCAGCACGTGCGGCGGGTCGGTCAGGGTCGCGGCCGGCAGCTTGACCCGGCCGGCGGCGAGCCGCGGGGTGCGCGACAGGCCGGCGAAGCGCACCTCGACGTAGAGGTCGAGGGGGCCGTCGGGGAACTGCGTGTCCGTGGTCCGGGCGCCCGGGTCGAAGGTGAGCTCCACCACCACCTCGGGCGTCCAGGTGTCCTCCCGACCGGGCACCGGGACCCGGCGCAGCGACACCGACGCCGGGTGGCGGGCCCGGTCGACGTGGCCGCGGCTGCGCACGATGACGTAGCCGCCCGCGACCGCGCCGTCCCACTCCAGCAGGCTCTCGTCACTGCCGGCGGGCAGCAGCCCCGGTGGCATCTCCAGGCGGTGCCGGTCGCCCACCTGGCGCACCAGGAAGGTGCCGCGCTCCGAGGGCTTCGGCGCCGCGTTCAGGCCGTACCGGCAGGTGACGGTCAGGTGCGCCCCGCCGTCGACCCACTTCAGGCCGGTGGTGACGGCGCTCATCTTGACCGTCTGCTCCCAGGTGGCCAGCGCGACCAGGCCGTCCTCGTCGCCGGCGCGGAGCAGGCCCGCGGCCACGCGCGGCACGGGCAGCAGCCCGGCGTCCGCGCCCTCCGGGATCCGCTCCGTCACCAGCGTGTGCATGGTGCTCAGCAGCTCGTGGCGGTACTCCGGGGACGCGCCGAGGATGGTCCGGCCCCGCGCCCGCCGGACGATGCCGCTGTTCAGCCAGCGCCGCATCATCGCGTCCCGGAACGGTCCCGGCGTCGTGAACTCGTCGACGACGTCCAGGGCCTCGCGCATGTTGCCGAAGTAGCCCGCCGGGTCCAGCCGCTCGAACGCCGCGTTGCCCTTGTCGTCCCGGGCCACGTGGAAGTAGCAGACGTAGTCGCCCAGCACCGAGATCCGCTCGGCCAGGAAGTAGGCCCGGGTGACGAACGGGTGGTCCTCGAGCCGCCGGCGGCCGCCCGGGAAGCGCAGCCCGTGCTCGTTGAGGAAGGCCCGCCGGAACATCTTGTGCGGGGTGAGGCTCTCGATGATGAGGGAGTCCGCGAGCGTGACCAGCATGCGGTCCCGGGTGAACAGGTCGACGGCGACCTTGCGCCCGAAGCCCTCGGACCGCCCGATCACGATGTCGGCGTCGACCAGCCGGGCCCGCGCGTACAGCCGCTCGAGGGCCTCCCGCCCGAGCAGGTCGTCCTGGTCCATGAACTGGATGTACTCACCGCGGGCGGCGTCGATGCCGTCGTTGCGGGGCGTGCCCGACCAGCCCGAGTTCTCCTCGCGGTGGATGACCCGGATCTGCGGGTGCTGCTCGGCCAGCCGGTCGAGCTTGTCCCCGCTCCCGTCGGTCGACACGTCGTCGACGAAGATCAGCTCGAGGGACTCCGGGGCCATGGTCTGGGCGAGCAGCGACTCGACCGTGGCGTCGAGGTACTGCCGGGGGTTGTAGACGGGAACGACGACGCTCACCTTGACCCCGCCCGCGTCGGGCGACCCGGCCGCCTGGGCATCGCTCATCGCGCCACCCTAGGACGCGCCGCACCGCTCACCGGTCTCCCACGTGCGCCCATCACCCAACGTTCACCATTCGCCGTAGGGTGCCGCGCCGCTCCCTGGGCCGACGGGGCACCGGCGGGCGCTAGGCCGGTTGAGTGCAGGCCCGGCCGGCGGGGGTGACCTGCCAGACCTTCACGCCGTGGTCGCTGTGCACCAGCGTGACGTTCGGGCTGGCCGCGAGCGCGCTCTTCGTGTAGCTCCGGGCCCAGCCGGGGACCTTCTGCGGGCCGGTGACGACGTACGCCACGTGGTACTTGCGCACCAGGCAGCCCGCGTCGGCCTCGTCCGGGTGCCCGGTCAGCCAGACGAACGCGTCCCAGCGCTCGTCGTAGGCCTTCTTGCTGGCCGCGGTCAGCGGCGGGATGCCGAACAGCGGCGGCACGTCGTAGTCGGCGTAGAGCCAGGTCATCAGGTCGACGTTCCGGTCGGCGGCCACGACCTGGTTCCCGGACGTGTGGGCGGCCAGCCAGGCGAACGTCGCCGGGTAGGCCTTCGAGGTGGGGGTCCGGCGGGCCAGGTCCTGGCGCAGCGGCACCCGGGTGCTGCTCGGCACGGTGAGGGCGAGCAGGGCCACGACCAGCACGACGGCGCCCAGTCCGGCGCCGGCCGGCGCCAACCGGCGGACCGGGCGCTTCCGGGCGCTCTGCAGCAGGCGCTGGACCGCACCGCCGATCACGCAGGCTCCGGCGACGGCCAGCACGCCGTAGACCGGCAGGATCATCGTGCGCAGCCGCTCGGCCACGCCGTACCAGAGCCCGGCCAGGTCCTGCGCGGCCGCGGAGGTCGACGACGAGGTCCAGACCCCGACGGCCGTCCAGAACAGCCAGGTCAGCAGCCACGGGCGGGCCCAGCGCAGCTGGGGGACCAGCAGGCAGAACGGCGACGCGAGCAGGCACGGGACGGTCAGGACGAGCCCGATCCGCACGGTCAGCACGCCCAGGCTGTCCAGGTGCCCGCCGGGCGCGGGGTAGCCCAGCAGCGCGTAGCGCTGGAGGTCGGTCACCCAGAACTCGAAGGCGGCCCACGGGCGCCCGGCGTACGTCGGGACGCTCTGCAGGCGTTCGCTCTTCGCGCCCAGCAGCACACCGACGAACGGCGCGACGGTCACCAGGGTGCCGACCACGACCGCCAGCGCACCCGGCCACGCCGCCCGCAGGCGGAACCGGCCGCGCAGCATGGCGAGGACGGCCAGGCCGAGGGTGACCGCGAACAGCACCTCGTACGTGTGCGTCAGCAGCACCCCGGTCATCGCCAGCCCGGCGAGCAGCCCCAGCCGGATGCGGTACCGGCCGTGCAGGGCGAGCGCGCCGAGCACGGCCACGCCGACGCTGAGCCCGGGCCCGACCCCCTCGGTGATCCGCCCGGTGAGCTCGGCCGTCCACATCGGGCCGATCACCGCGGGTGCGGTGGCGGCCGCCGCGGCCACCAGACGGCCTGCGCCCAGCAGCCGGACGGCGACGTAGACGGCGGCCACGAGGGCGGCCGGCCCGATCACGATCGACCAGGCGCTCATCGCCGAGCTGATCTCTCCACCGCTGAACCGGGCGGCCTGGGCCCACGACACGTCCGCCGCGAGCGGGTAGAAGGTGCACGAGACGTTGCTGCTGGGCGGCGGACCCGTGCGGCAGACCGACGAGATCGCGCTGCTTCCCGTGTCGAGGATGCTGCGCGTCAGGTAGGCGTGGTTCATGCCGTCCCAGCCCGGCGGGTAGCGGAAGCCGCCGAGCATGACGTGCCCGATCCCGACCGAGACGAGGGCCGGCACGCCCACCGCCACGAGGTCGAGCAGCCGCGACCGGCGTCGAGCGGCGGCCGGCTCGGCCCGCTCGCGCGGACGGTCCGCCGGGCTCCGCCGCGACCACAGGAGGCCGGCCCCGACCGCCGCGAGCGCGAGGACCAGCTCGCCGGCGAGGACGGCGCCGACGCCGTCCGGGAGGCCCAGGGCATGCAGCCAGCCCATCGACGTGGCGGTGAGTCCCAGGCTCAGGACGGGCGCGAAGGCGAGGACCGCCCAGCGGTACCGGCCGGCCGGGACGACGAGGCCCAGCAGGCCGCCGGGCACCACGGCGAGGGCGACGGCGACGAGCGTGGTCAGCACGCGCGCCCTCGGGGGGTGGCCCTCGTCGTCGAAGGCCGTCGGTTGCGGGTCACTGCTCGGTCAGTCCGTCGGCTCGGCGGTCGGCTGCTGTGCGGTGGGGTGGGCCGGTGGTGGGGTGGGGGTGCGGTGGAGTTGGCGGAGGGCTGAGGTGGCGGCGGTGGCGGCGGTGGTGACGTCGGCGGCGATGAACAGGGCGCGGGAGACCACGGCGATGCCGAGGGCTTGTCCGGTGCTCATGACGGGGGTCAGTGCGGCGACGATGATGGCTTCGCGGACGCCGGCGCCGGAGGGGACGATGATGAACAGGACGCCGGCGGCCATGGCCAGGGCGAAGCCGCCGATGCAGCGGGTGATGCCGTTCCAGCCGGGGGCGCCCAGGGCGTTGGCCAGGAGCCATAGGTGCAGGCCGAACAGGGTCCAGGTGGCGGTCAGGTAGGCGGCGGCGCGGGCGACGCCGGTCCAGGTCAGGGGTCGGGGGAGGGGTGGTTTGCGCAGGAGGTGGAGCAGGAGGTTGACCAGGCGGGTCAGGACGGGGGGTGTGGATGCGGTGACGGCGATGGGCAGGGCGGCGAGCAGGGCCCAGGCTTTGTGGTCGCCGGTGGAGGCCAGGACGGGGATGCCGATCAGGCCGACGCATAGTCCGGTGGACAGGGATAGTCCGACCCAGGCCAGGGAGGTGGTGAAGGCGCGGGCGCGGGGGACGCCGGCGCGTTTGCCGAGTTCCATTTGCAGGACGATGGAAAAGACGCTGCCGGGTAGGTATTTGCCGAGTTGGCCGACGAAGAAGATCCGGGCGGCGGTGGTGATGGGGAGGGGGTGTCCTTCGCTGGCCAGGAGGGAGCGCCAGGCCAGCAGGCTGGTGATGGTGCCGGCCAGGACGGCGGCGAAGGACAGGGCCACGGACTGCCAGTCCAGGGTGTGCAGGGCGCCGCGGACCCCGCTCCACTCGGTGGCGATGGCGTAGCCGATCGCGGCGAACACCAGCACCGCCACCACCGGACGCGCCAACCCCACCACCCGCGCCCGAAACCCCGCCCGCACCTTCCCACCGGCCGGCAGCGGTAGCAGGCGCCGGACCCGAGGGCGAGACCGAGGCGAGACCGAGACGGAGGGACCCGGCCCATCAGCGGGCGGCTCAGGCCGGGCAGGGCGCTGCGGGGTGTCCAGGGACACAGGCATGTCTCCAGAAGGGGTTGTCGGGGACGGTCGGATGCGGAGGGTCCCAGCTCGACCCCCGGCAGGCTAACAGCCCAAATCACCCGTCCAGGTCCTGGACGCGCGCGCTCCCTTGTTCTCCACGAACCTTTCGCACAGCCGGTCGCGAACACGGGAACCGGCCCGGACCCGCCCTAGAATCGAGCTGCCGCCGTCGTCCACAGGAAGACCTCATGCCGTCCTCGTTCGCCAGCCTGCCCACGTGGATGACCCTCGCGCTGGACCCGGACGGCAGCGCCGGGTCGCTGCGCGGCCGGCTCGCGGCCGGTCTGGCCTCCGCCGGACTGGCCGTCCTGGGGACCGGCCTGGTGTTCACCGACGCGTCCCGCCCGATCGGCGTGACCGCCGCCCTGCTGGGCCTGGCCGTCGCGGTCGGCTACGGCCTGCTCAACCGCCCCCGGCACCTGCTGGCCCGCCACCTGTTGCTGCGGCTGTGGCTCCTGCTGGGCGCGGCGTCGGTCTACGCGGGGCGCAACCCGGACGACGTGACGCCGGTCTGGGTCACCGCCGGCGTGCTCGTGCTCGTGCTCGCGGCCGAGCCGGTGCTGCGGGCCGTGGTCAACGTGCAGCGGTCGTACGTCGCCAACCTCCCCGGGATGCCGAAGGACGCCGCACTGCTGGCGCCCCTGGCGTCGATCCCGCTGGCCGTGCTGGGCGTGACGCTGCTCGGGGGACTGCTCGGCGCGCTCCAGGTCCCGGTGTTCGTCTGGGCCGTCCTCGTGCTGCTGGTCGCGGCCTTCGCCGGTGCCGTCGCGCTGTCCGCGGCCCGGCAGGTCCTGCTGGACGGTCAGCGGCGCGGGCGGCTGCGGCGCGCGGTCCGCGCGTACGCCCCCGAGTTCGTGATCTACACGGCCTTCCCCGACGACGCGTCGTACCAGGTCACGATGTGGCTGCCGTACCTCGAGCGGCTCGGGCGGCGCTACCTGGTGATCACCCGGACCGACGTCCCGGCCCGGGCCCTGGCCACGGTGGTCGACGCACCGGTCATCTGCTGCCGCTCGATCGAGGAGGTCGAGGCCGTCCTGGCCCCCTCCCTCACCACGGTCTTCTACGTCAACGCCTCGTCCGGCAACGGGCACATGGTCCGGCACAGCCACCTGTCGCACGTGTTCCTCGGCCACGGCGACTCCGACAAGGCCACCTCCTCGAACCCGACGCACGCGATGTACGACGCGCTGTTCGTGGCCGGGCAGGCCGCCATCGAGCGCTACGCCGCGCACGGCGTCCACATCCCGCGCGACCGGTTCTCGATCGTCGGCCGCCCGCAGGTGGAGAGCGTCGTCCGGGCCGAGCGGCCGATCGCGGAGGTGGCGGCGGCCGCGGGTGACGCCGGCCTGGCCGTCCTCTACGCCCCGACCTGGCGCGGCGCGGTCGACGAGACGGCGCTGTACTCCTTGGAGCACGGCGAGCGGATCGTGCGCGCGCTGGTCGAGCGGGGGCACCGGGTGATCTTCCGCCCGCACCCGTTCACCCACCGGGAGCCCGAGGACGTCGCGCTGCTCGAGCGGATCTGGGCCGTCCTGGCCGCCGACCAGGCCGCCACCGGCCGCGAGCACGTGTGGGGTCCGGCGGCGGAGACCGACATGAGCGTCTTCGACTGCTTCAACGCCAGCGACGCGATGGTCAGCGACGTCTCCAGCGTGGTCAGCGACTACCTGTTCTCCGGCAAGCCGTTCGCCATCTACTCGCCCGGCCTGTCGCCGGAGGCGTTCGTCCGCGACTTCCCGATCGCCCGCGCCGGGTACCTGCTCGCCGGTGACGTCTCGAACCTCGACGAGGTGCTGGACCTGACCCTGTCCACCGACCCCGACCGGTCCGAGCGGCTGGTCCTGCGCGAGGCCTACCTCGGCGACTTCCCCGAGGCCGGGTACGCCGACGCGTTCGTGCGCGAGGCCGAGCGCTGGGTCAGCGGTGCCGCGGGGAGCCCGCGCGAGCGCGGGCCCGAGCCGCTGGACGAGGTCGAGAGCGTCGACGACGGCACCGACCAGACCTCGACCGAGGAGCCGGAGGTCGACACGGAGGCCCGTCGCGCCGATGCCGCCCGACCGGTGGGTGAGGTGCGCTCGGCGACCGACCTCGTCGCGACCAGCACGGCGCCGAAGTCGCCCCGAGGCCACCGCCGGCTGTACCTGTCGGCCTCGCTGGCCGTGCTGGACGGGTCCTCGACGGTGACCGCGGCCGTCGCGCTCATCTGCGCCGTGGGCGGTGCCCCTCGCCCCGTCGTCCTCGTGCTGGCCGGCCTGACGCTCGCCTGGATGTGCGTGGTCCGGCCGCCCTGGCGCCAGCGGTCGATGACCGGCCTGCTGTCCGCGTTCCCGGTCCAGCGCAGCCTGCTGGCCCTCGCCGCGGTGGCCCTGCTCGGCCGGCACGGCGGTGCCCCGAGGTGGGCCCTGGTGCTGCTCGTCCTGCTGCTCGGCGGCGCGCCGGTCGTCGAGATGTGGTCCCGGACCGTGCTGGCCGTGCGCCGGCTGCGCGTGGTGAACCTGCCGACGCTGAGGTACGACCCGGCGGCCCATCCGGTGCACCGCTTCGTCTACCTGGCCGCCGTGGTGCTGCTCACCGCCGAGCTGGCCCTCGCCGTACCGGGCTGGTGGGTCGCGATGCTGGTCGCCGCGCTCGCCGCCGGCCTCGTGCTGGTCGCGCTGCTCGGGCTGGACCTGCGGCTGGTGCTGGCCAGCCAGCGGGCCACGGACCGGCTGGGCGACGCCCTGGCGGAGTACCACGCGCAGTTCGCGGTCTACTTCGCCTCCGACGTCGAGGCGACGTACCAGCTGGCCATGTGGATGCCGTACTTCGAGCGGATCGGCCGGCGGTTCATCGTGATCACCCGCACCGCGGCGACGGTGCCGGCCATCGCCGAGCTGACCGGTGCACCGGTGCTCCTGTGCCCGACGCTGCGCAGCCTGGACGCGACCGTGACGCCCGGACTGACCACGGTGTTCTACGTCAACAACGGGCTGAAGAACACGCACTACATCGAGCGCCGCGAGCTGGAGCACATCTGGCTGAACCACGGCGACTCCGAGAAGCCGGCCTGCTTCAACCCGGTCCACGCGATCTACGACCGCATCTTCGCGGCCGGCCAGGCCGGCATCGACCGGTACGCCCGGCACGGCGTGAGCATCTCGCCGGAGAAGTTCGAGATCGTCGGCCGCCCGCAGGTCGAGACCATCGAGGTCGTCCGGCCCGAGCAGCAGTCGGCGCCGAGCCCGGTCGCGCCCACGGTGCTCTACGCCCCGACGTGGGTCGGGCCGTTCGCCGACTCCGACGTCTACTCCCTCCCGCTCGGCGTCGAGATCGTCTCCGCGCTCATCGCGCACGGGTGCACGGTGATCTTCCGGGCCCACCCGCTGAACTACCGGTCGCCGGTCGCCGTCGGCTACATCCGGGCCATCTCCGACCTGCTGCTGGCCGACAAGAAGGCCAGCGGGCGCCAGCACGTGTGGGGGGCGGACGCCGAGCAGGGGATGTCGCTGGAGGAGTGCTTCAACGCCAGCGAGGCGATGGTCGCGGACGTGTCGGCCGTGGTGTCGGACTACCTGTACTCCGAGAAGCCGTTCTCGATCGTCGCCATGGGCGGCAGCAGCGAGGAGCTGGTGCGCGAGGCCCCGGTCGCGGTCGCGGCGTACGTCGTCCAGCCCGACCTCGGCAACATCGGCGAGGTGCTCGAGGAGATGCTCGGCGCCGACCCGCTGCGGGAGCGGCGGCGGCAGACCAAGACGTACTACCTGGGCGACGCGACCCCTGACGCGTACGCCGAGAGCTTCCTGACCGCCGCCCGCCAGCACATCGACCGCGAGGGCCGCGCCGGCGCCGCCCTCGTCCCCCGCCCCTGACGGCCGCTGCTCCCTGCTGCTCCCCGCCCGGCGCGGTGCTCCTCTCCCGACGGTGATCCGGCCCCTGGAACGCCCAGATCACCGTCGGTGCGGGAGCAACGCGAGTGTGGGGAGCGTGGGGCGACGGGGAGCGGGTCAGGCGCGGAGGCCGGCCAGCTCGGCGCTGACCTGGGCCGCGGGCCCGGGCCTCCCAGGCGTCGAACGCCGCGGGGGTGCGGTAGATCCGCGGCCGGTCCAGCAGGCCCTGCAGGATCGCCGCGCGTCCCCGGCGGAAGTCGGCGTCCGGGACGTGGGCGTACTCCGCGCGCACTCCCGCCCGGTACGCCGCGTAGCGGTCCGCGGCGGCGGCCAGGATGGCCAGGTCGGCGTCGAGGAGCAGGTCCGCGTCCGGCCCGGTGATGCCGTCGTGCGTGGCCGTCGCGCGGACCAGCGCGCCGACCCGGGCCACGAGGGGAGCGGGCAGCCCGAGCGGGGGGAGCAGCTGCTCGGCCAGCACCGCGCTGGACTCCTCCGTCTCACCCGGCGCGGCGGTCGGGTCGTAGACGGCGTCGTGGAACCAGGCCGCCAGCCAGGCCGCTTGCCGCTCGACCGCCCCCAGGTCCTCGACCGCCCCCAGGTCCCCGGGGCGCAGCTGGACGGATGCGCCGGACAGCCGGTCGACGGCGGCCAGGACCTCGGCCAGGTGCTGCTGGTCGTGGTAGCGGCGGTGCGGCTCGGCGTACGCCTCCAGCAGGCGCTCGCCGACGGCCACGGCGCCCGGTCCGGGCACCAGGGCCGTCCAGGCCGCCCGGAGACCGTCGGCACGCTCGGTCACGCGGGTGAGGCTAGTGCGCGGCGGGGGTAGCGTGACCGCCGAGCGTCCACCGGAACTGTCAAGGAGAGTGCCCATGGGTTCGTCGTTGCCACCGCCCGCCACCCTCGACCTGGTCGGCAGCGCCGCGCGCCGTGACGGCGACACGGTCGAGCTGCTGCTGGCCCGGGCCCAGGTCCCCGAGGGCGACGGCGCCCTCACGGTGACGCTGACCCGGGGTGAGCGGGTGGTCCGCGCGGCCGCGCAGGTGCGTCCGGCCGAGGAGGGCCAGGACGTGGTGGTGCGGGTGCCGGCCGGGCAGCTCAGCGACGGGCGATGGGCGCTCGCGCTCGGCCGCGAGAGCGCCGACCAGCTGTCGCCGGTGACCGCCCGGCTGCTCGTCCAGGGCCGCCGGCCGCTGGTCCTGCTGTGGGGCCAGAAGGCCGGCCGGACCCGGCTGCCCACGCCCAAGCGCGCCCCCACGCTGGTCGGCCGGATGGCCAGCGGCGGCAAGAAGGCGCTCGACGCCGGCCTGCGCCCGGTGCCGCCGCGTCAGGCGGCGAAGATCCGCTCCACGGCGAAGAGCGTGGCCAAGAGCGTCCTGCACTGAGGAGGAGCTCGCAGCCTCCGCCGCAGCTAGTGGCTCGCGCCGGCCCGGGCTCCCGGAAGCTGGGCCAGCAGGTCGGCGAAGGCGGCCCGGGTGGCCGCCTGCGCCGCGTCCGGCGACTGCCGGCGCCGCCGCAGCTCGGGCAGCTGGGTCCAGCCCGGGAAGGACAGCAGCCACTCGGGGTCCACGGCGTTGCGCCGTTCCAGCACCTCGACGGGCACGTCCTGCGGGTCCTCCTTGAGGGCGGAGCCGAGCCAGGCGTCGTACCCGTCCAGGACGCCGTCGCGCCGGGCGTCCGGGAACAGCGCCACGGCGACGCCGGAGCCCTCGGTGGCCACCTCGATGATCGTCAGGTCGGGGCAGTACTGCCGCAGCGCCTCGAGCGCCTTGAACACGTCGCCGGTCCACGCCGTGGTGTGCCGGCGCCGGGCCGCCTCCTCGACCGTGCGCGGGAGCATGTCGTCGAAGACCACGACCGAGGTCGGGAGGGTGAACCGCTCGACCGCGAGGTAGTCGCGCAGGACGTACTCCGACAGGTGCATCCCGTCGATGAACGCCAGGTCCAGCACGCGCAGGGCCAGGTGGGCCAGCGGGTCCTTGCGGGTGAAGAACTCATCGCTCGTGGTGCGGGCCAGGTGGACGTCGGCCTGCAGCTCGGCCTCGACCTGGTACTCCGGGTCGATCCCGATGCTGGGCACCCGGCTGAGGGCGATGCTGTGGCCCTTCTGGATCCCGATCTCGAGGTACGTACGAGGGCGGGTCAGCCGGTGCAGGGCAGCGAGGAACTGGTGGCGGGTCACGGGAGATACCCTGCCCGGCCGAGCCGAAAAGGTCACGTCGGCCCACCCGCCGGGGGGTTTTCACTCGGCTGTCTTCCTGTCACTCTCGTGCAGTGATGTCGCGCAGAGCCCTCAGTCCCCCTGTCCTCGGAGCGCTCGTCCTGACGGTGCTCCTGGCGCTTCTGGCGCTGATGGGCTCCGGCGCACCGGGCGCGCTCGGGTCGGTCCAGGCCCCCCAGGTCGAGCGGTACGCCGTGTCCTCGAGCGGCACGCTCAGCCTGTCCGGGCACGGCTGGGGCCACGGGCACGGCATGTCCCAGTGGGGTGCGGCCGGGGCGGCCACCGACGGCCTGACGTACTCCCAGATCCTGGCCTTCTACTACCCGGGCACCGCCTCGACGAGCATCGGCAACCCGACGGTGAAGGTGTTCCTGGACTCGCAGTACGCCGTCAACGACAACAACGTGCACATCTACAACCCCGGGACGATCGTGCTGTACGACGAGCGGACCAAGCACCAGTTCAGCTTCGCCAGCACGGCCGACTGGCGGGTCGTCGACTCCGGCGGCAAGTTCTACCTCCAGGTCTCCTCGGGCGGCGTCTGGGTCAACAAGGTCAACGCCTACGGCCCGATCCACGTCGACACCACGCCGCTCGCTGAACCACGTGAGCTACCCGGTGGACCGGTACTACCCCGGCTGGCTGCGGATGGTGCAGACCTCGAGCTCCTCGTTCGTCACGGTGGCCAACGTCAGCATGCAGAGCTATCTGGAGGGCGTCGTGCCCTCGGAGGCGGTCAGCAGCTGGCCGGCCGCCGCGCTGCAGGCCCAGGCCGTCGCCGCCCGGTCCTACGCGGCGTACCACTTCGCCCACCCGCGCTCCGCGGACTACCACGTGTACGACACCACGACCGACCAGGTGTACGGCGGCGCGACCGCCGCGGTGGCCTCGACCAACGCGGCCGTGGTCGCCACGTCCGGGGTCGTCCGGACGTACGGCGGGGCCGTGATCCTGGCCCAGTTCTCCTCCTCGGACGGCGGGTACACGACGTACGGCGGTGTGCCGTACATGCCGGCCAAGGCCGACCCGTACGACGGCGTGGTGCCCAACTCGGTGCACAGCTGGACGGCGACGCTGCCGGCGTCGGCGCTGGAGGCGAAGTACCCCAGCATCGGGACGCTCACCGCGTTGACCGTGAACTCGCGCGACGGGAACGGCGAGTGGGGCGGCCGCGTGCTGACCGCGACCCTGACCGGGACGAGCGGCTCGGTGTCGGTCACCGGCGCGGACATCTACTCCGCGTACCCGTGGCCGACGCACTCGGCCGGGCTCAAGTCCACCTGGTTCACCGTCAACCCCTGAGCGAGCGCTGGGCGGACCCTGAGCCGTTGGGCTGACGTCCCCCCGAACGGCTCAAGGACGCCGCGGTCGTGGTCGAGACGACGGATCATGCGCCTGGGGACGTCCTTCCACGAGTCGAGCTCGACGACCACCCCGTCGTACGACTTCGTCGCCCGGCCCAAGAGCCACGCCCCCGCGGCGAACTCCTCGTTCGGCGGCGTGCCGCTCTCCACCGCCTCGAACCGGCCGCTCGCCGACGCCCTGGTGCCGGAGAAGGCGCCCGGCCTGTCGTCCGGCCAGAAGCTCCTCGTCGGGGTGCCGCTGCTGGCCGTCAGCGCGGCGCTGGCGGTGTTCGGTGGGGGCCTGCTGCTGCGCGCGTACGACGCGCACGTCCGGGAGAGCACGATCCGGCACACCAGCATCCAGCTGCCACGGACCGTCGCCGGGATGACCCGCAAGCCCGCGGCGCAGGCAGCGGCCAACCAGCTGGCGGCCAAGGTGCCGACGCCGACCCCGCCGCTGTCGGCCGCGTACGTCGCCGGTCACGGCAAGCTGGCCGTGGTGTTCGCCGGTGCGTACGCGATGCCCGACAGCGAGCGGCGGGACTACCTGACCAGCACGACGCAGAGCGCCAAGGCGCTGGGGTTCGAGCTGACCCGGGTGGCCGCCGGACCTCGCGGTGGGCAGATGTGGTGCGGCTCCAGCGTGAAGCGGGGCCAGACCTTCTGCGCCTTCACCGACGTCGCGGCGTACGGCGCGATGATCGTGCCGGGCGACGGGGCGGACGGCCAGGCGCTGGCCCTCACCTTCCGCTCGGCCGTCGAGGCCCGCAGCTGAGCGAGCAGCAAGGCCCCTGCGCGCGCGCCGTCAGCTGCCGCTCGGGCGGGCCGCCAGCGTCACGGTGACCGTGATCTGCTGGCCGCCCCGGATCACCGTGAGGTTCACCTTCTCGCCGACCGCGCGGGCCCGGACCTCCGCCGTGAGCGACAGGGCGCCGTTGACCGGGTCCTTGTCGATGGCCACGACGGCGTCGCCCTTCTTCAGCCCGGCCGATGCCGCGGGGGTGCCCGGAGTGACCGCGACGATCTCCGCCGCGGCCCGCTGAGCGCCGCCCTGGGTGACGTTGCCGTCCTGCAGGCTCACGCC
The DNA here is from genome assembly GCA_963743975.1 of uncultured Actinomycetota bacterium. Classification (GTDB taxonomy): domain Bacteria; phylum Actinomycetota; class Actinomycetes; order Actinomycetales; family CAVURS01; genus CAVURS01. The sequence continues at coordinate 498,826 of CAVURS010000002.1, read as the reverse complement.
GAGGAACGGGTGCTTGACCGTGCCGGAGGAGATCAGCTGCTGGGCGATGGTCTTGGCCTCGTTGATCGGGATGGCGAAGCCGAGCCCGATGCTGCCCGACTCGCTGCTCCCCCCGAAGGCGCTGCTGCTGCCGAGCGAGGCGATCGAGGAGTTGATCCCGATGACCTGTCCGGAGGCCGTCACGAGGGCGCCGCCGGAGTTCCCCGGGTTGATCGCGGCGTCGGTCTGGATGGCGTTGGTGATCACGGCGTTGTTCCCGCCGCTGTCGGCGCCCTGGCCGTCGGAGGACTGGGTGGTCACCGGCCGGTCCAGCGCGGAGACGATGCCGGTGGTGACCGTGTCGGCCAGACCGAGCGGGTTCCCCACGGCCATCACCGGCTGGCCCACGGCCAGCTTGCTGGAGTCGCCCAGCGAGGCCGGCTTCAGGTCGGTGGGCGCCCTGGTGATCTTCAGGACGGCGAGGTCGGTCGTCGGGTCCGTGCCGACGATGGTCGCCTGGTAGGTCCGCTGGTCGGTCAGCGTCACCGTGATCGGCGCACCGGAGACCGCGGTCGCCACGTGGTTGTTGGTCAGCACGTGGCCGGTCGAGTCGAGGATGATCCCCGAGCCCTGCGCCTCGCTGCCCGAGTTCGCCGAGCCCACGGTGATGGCCACCACGCTCGGCTGTACGGCGGCGGCGGTGGTCGCCCAGTCCGGCGCGGTGCCGTTCGCCTGCGGCACGGGGGCGGGCACCGTCGAGGAGGACGAGGACGACGAGGAGGAGCCGGTGCTCGCGGTGGAGCCGTCGTCGTGCGCGTGGACGACCAGGCCGGCGGTGACACCGGCCACGACGGCCGCCACGACCGCCGCCACCACGACGTCGATCCAGCGCCGCGGCCCGCGCCGGGTCGACCCCGGGGCGGGGGCGCCGGCGGCGGAGTCGGCGCCGGTGGCAGGGGCGGCCTCAGGCGCGGACGCGCCGGGCGTCCCGTACGGGCCGGCGTACGGCCCGGGGTAGCCGCTGCCCGGCGGGTTCGGCTGCGCCGGGGGGAGGCTGGCGGCGGGCAGCGGGGCGGTCTCGCCGTACCAGAGCGGCGGTGGGGGAGGCGGCGGGGTCGGGGCGGAGAAGTCCGGCCCGGCCTCGGTCGCGGCGGATCGGCTCGGTGCTCGCGTTCGGCTCGCCGGCCGGGCTCGGCTCGGTGCCGGCTCGGCCGGGCTTCGGCTCGGTGCCCTCGGTCGGTGCGCTGCCTGCCGGCCGGTCGCCGGGCGGCGGCCACCCCGGGGTGGTGTCGCTCATGTCGTCCTCACTTGGCTGGCCACGATCAGAGCAGCACAGCGCGTCGGTCTTGGTCGCTGCTGGACTACGGGTGGGAGTTCGGCTGGGAGCTCCTCGAACCAGACGCCGCTCTCTGACGCCGGCGGCCCGGCCGTTGCCGGCGCGGCGGGGAGCTCGACCACGAACGTCGCCCCGCCGCCCGGGCGTCTCGGTGACACCGACCCGGCCCTCGTGCCGTTCCACGATAGCCGCGACGATCGCCAGCCCCAGACCGGTGCCACCGCCGTGACCGCGCTGCCGGGACGGGTCGGCCCGGAAGAACCGCTCGAAGACGCGGGCGGCCTGGTCCGGGTCGATGCCCGGCCCGTGGTCGCGCACCTCCAGGACGGCGGCTGGACTGGCCGGGTGCCGACGGCGATCTCCACCGGCGAGCCGGCCGGCGTGTGGTTCAGGGCGTTGGCCGACGAGGTTCGTCACGACCTGCCGGAGCTGGCGCTCGTCGCCGGTGACCTGGGTCGGGGTCAGCGGGCCGTTCAGGCCGAGCAGCGTGACCGTGCGGCCCGGGGCGATCGCCCGGGCGTCCTGGACCGCGTCGGCGGCGATCACCGTGAGGTCGACCAGCTCGGTCAGCGCCGGCGCGCTCCTCGTCCAGCCGGGCCAGCAGCAGCAGGTCCTCGACGAGCAGGCCCATCCGGGCCGCCTCGTCCTCGATCCGCCGCATGGCGCTGGCGACGTCCTCGGGCTTGCGGACCGCGCCCTGGCGGTAGAGCTCGGCGTACCCGCGGACCGCGGCCAGCGGGGTGCGCAGCTCGTGGCTGGCGTCGGCGACGAACTGGCGCATCCGGGCCTCGGACGCCTCGCGCTCGCCGAAGGCCTGCTCGATCTGGCTGAGCATGGCGTTCAGGCTGCGGGACAGGCTGCCCACCTCGGTGGTCTCCGGGCCCTCGGGAACCCGTCGGCTCAGGTCGCCCGCGGCGATCGCTCCGGCCACCGACTCGACCTCGTGCAGCGGCCGCAGCGACCGGCGGACGACGACGAAGCCCAGCCCGCCGACGGCGACGAGCACCAGCAGCCCCAGACCCATCTCGATCAGGCCGAGGGTGTGGACCGGCCCCTCCACCCCGGTGAGCGGGATCGCGATGACCACGCTGCCCTGCTGCTGGATGTCGGCCACCTCCACCGGCAGGACGGTCATCCGCCAGTGCTCCGACCCGCTGGCCGAGGTCACGGTGAACGGAGCCCGCCCGTGGGCGCTGGCCTGGGCGTAGGTCAGGTGGGGGAAGACCGGTAGGTCCTGGGTGGCCGGCTCGCCGAGCGCGGTCGTGGTGACCGCGGCGTTCGGCAGGTAGAGCAGGCCGGCGAAGCTGGTCGGCTCGCGTGGCTGGCCGCCGACGCTGCTGGCCGGCTGGCTGAAGTAGCGCTGCAGCGGGCTGTTGTGGATCTGCGTCACCGTGCGGTCGAGCTGCGCGTCGACCTGGCGCAGCAGCAGGTTGTGGACGATCGCCACCGAGGCGGCGCCGCTGATGGCGAGAGCCACCAGGACGAGCGCGACGAGGATGGCGACCAGCCGGACCCGCAGCGGGACGGCACCGACCCGGCTGAGTCGCAGGCCGCTCAGGGCTGCTCCGGGGGCAGGCGCAGCACGTAGCCGACGCCGCGCTTGGTGTGGATGAGGGCGGGCTCCTCGACGTCCACCTTGCGACGCAGGTAGGAGATGTAGGACTCGACGATGCCGGACTCGCCCCGGAAGTCGTAGTCCCAGACGTGGTCGAGGATCTGGCTCTTGGACAGCACCCGGTTCGGGTTCAGCATCAGGTAGCGCAGCAGCTTGAACTCGGTCGGGCTCAGCTCGATCGAGCGCCGGCCCCGGCGGACCTCGTGCGAGTCCTCGTCCAGGCTCAGGTCGGCGAAGACCAGCCGCCCCGCGTCGTCCGGGGAGCCGCCGCCGGTCCGCCGCAGCACGGCGCGGATGCGCGCGACGACCTCCTCCAGGCTGAACGGCTTGGTGACGTAGTCGTCGCCGCCGACGGTCAGGCCGGTGACCTTGTCGTCGGTGCCGTCGCGGGCGGTCAGGAACACCACCGGGACCTGCCGGCCCTGGTCGCGCAGCCGCCGGGTCACCGAGAAGCCGTCCATGTCGGGCAGCATCACGTCGAGCACGAGCAGGTCCGGCCGTTCGGACTCGGCGAGGCGCAGCGCGCTCGCGCCGTCGCCGGCCACGTGCACCTCGAAGCCCGCGAACCTCAGGCTCGTCGACAGCAGCTCACGGATGTTGGGCTCGTCCTCAACGACGAGCAGCCGGGCCTCGGGGCTGGCCTCGCGCGCCATGTAACCACCTCCGGAGGGTCATGCTGACCCCCCAGGCTGGACGTTACCTGAGAGCTGTCTGCGCCGTCGCAGAAGACTGGCCGCAGCGGCCGCCGCGTGCCGGACCCCCTCGTCGGTCACGACCAGGTCCGCGCCCCGCTCGTACAGGTCGATCACGTACGTCGGCGGGCAGGCTCGCGGCACGCTCACCATCAGGGCCGCGCGCGGGAAGGCGGCCCGGAGCAGGGTGACGTCGGCGGGCTCGGCCGAGCTGGCCCAGACCAGGTCCGGGCGGTAGTGGCGCACCAGGGCCTCGACCAGCGGCACCTCCAGCACCCGCACCGGCTCGGCCAGCTGCTGGGACAGCGTCGGCTCGGCGCGAGAAGCTGCGGGTCACGTGCAGGATCTCGCTGGGACCCTCGGCCCGGACGCGGGCCCGTTCCTCGAGCTCGAGGGTCATGGCGCGCTCCTGCCTGTCTGCCGGCCGCTGGTGGGTGTTCACACCTCATCGACCCGCGCTGGGTCCGGCGTACAGGCCGCCTGTGAACCTCATGTGAGTGCCCCGCACGCGACGGGGACGGTGACGGGGACCGCGGCGGCGGCGAGGGCGGCCGGCGAGACGGTCCGGCTACTCGGCGGTGTCGGGCGCCCGGAGGTCGTCGGCGTCGACGATCCGGTAGGCGTAGCCCTGCTCGGCCAGGAACCGCTGCCGGTGGGCGGCGAAGTCGGCGTCCACGGTGTCCCGCGCGACCACGGTGTAGAAGCGGGCGGTACGGCCGTCGCCCTTGGGCCGCAGCACCCGGCCGAGGCGCTGCGCCTCCTCCTGCCGGGAGCCGAACGTGCCGGACACCTGGATGGCGACGGTGGCCTCGGGCAGGTCGATCGAGAAGTTGGCCACCTTGCTCACGACGAGCAGCGGGATCTCGCCGGTGCGGAAGGCCTCGAACAACCGTTGCCGAGCAGCAACAGTTGTCTCGCCCTTGATGACCGGCGCGTCGAGACGCTCGCCGAGCTCGTCCAGCTGGTCGATGTACTGCCCGATGACCAGCGTCGGCTCGTTCGGGTGCTGAGCCACGATCGCTTCCACCACAGGGGTTTTCGCGTCGTTCGTGGAGGCCAGGCGGTACCGCTCGTCGGGCTCGGCCGTGGCGTACGCCATGCGGTCGCGGTCCGGCAGCGTGACCCGCACCTCGATGCAGTCGGCCGGTGCGATGTAGCCCTGGGCCTCGATGTCCTTCCACGGCGCGTCGTAGCGCTTGGGCCCGATCAGGCTGAACACGTCGCCCTCCCGGCCGTCCTCGCGGACCAGGGTGGCGGTCAGGCCGAGGCGGCGGCGGGCCTGCAGGTCCGCCGTCATCCGGAAGATCGGCGCCGGCAGCAGGTGCACCTCGTCGTACAGGATCAGGCCCCAGTCGCGGGCGTCGAGCAGCTCCAGGTGCGGGTAGACGCCCTTCCGCTGCAGCGTGAGCACCTGGTACGTCGCGATGGTGACCGGCCGGATCTCCTTGCGCTGACCCGAGTACTCGCCGATCTCCTCTTCGGTCAGCGTGGTCCGGCGCAGCAGCTCGTCCTTCCACTGCCGGGCGGCGACGGTGTTGGTGACGAGGATCAGCGTGGTCGCCTTGGCCCGCGCCATCGCGCCCGCGCCGACCAGCGTCTTGCCGGCGCCGCAGGGCAGCACCACGACCCCCGAGCCGCCGTGCCAGAAGCCCTCGACGGCCTCCCGCTGGTACGGCCGGAGCTTCCACGTCCCGGGCGATCCGTCGTCGTGCTGGTCCAGGTCGATCGCGTGGGCCTCGCCGTCGACGTACCCGGCGAGGTCCTCGGCCGGCCAGCCCAGCTTGAGCAGCACCTGCTTGAGGTGACCGCGCTCGCTGGGATGCACCACGACCGTCTCGCGGTCCACGCGGGTGCCGACCAGGGGCGAGACCTTGCGCGAGCGCAGGACCTCCTCCAGCACCGGGACGTCGTTCGCCCGCAGGACCAGCCCGTGGACCGGGTCCTTCTCCAGGCGCAGCCGGCCGAACCGGTCCATGGTCTCGGCGACGTCGACGAGCAGCGCGTGCGGGACCGGGTAGCGGCTCCAGCGCAGCAGCACGTCCACGACCTGCTCGGCGTCGTGTCCGGCCGCCCGGGCGTTCCACAGGCCCAGCGGGGTCAGCCGGTAGGTGTGCACGTGCTCGGGGGCGCGCTCCAGCTCGGCGAACGGCGCGATGCCGCGCCGGCACTCCTCGGCATCGGGGTGGTCGACCTCGAGCAGCAGCGTCTTGTCACTCTGGACGATCAGGGGGCCGTCGTTCACGTGCTCCTCAGCGGCTGCGACCGCAGGATTGTTCCGAGGGCGCCGATGGTCGGGCCGCTGTCGTCGCTCGAGGAGGAGACGGCCAGCGCGACCACCACCACGACGAAGACCACCAGCACGGCCAGCAGGATGCCGAGGACGAGCCAGCCGATCCAGGTCAGCCGCTTGGCCTCGGCCGGCTCGGTGCGGGCCTTGGTCAGCGCGATGATGCCGATGACCAGCGACGGCACACCGACGAGCGCGAAGAACAGGCAGAACGCCGACACGACGACCAGCCCGATCGTCCAGCCCGAGGTCGGCACCGGCTGCGGGTACCCGCCGTAGGGCGGGGTGCCGTAGCCCACGGGCTGGGGGTATGCGCCGTACGGCGGGGGCTGGCCGGCATACGGCGGGGGATAGGTGGCCGGGGGCTGGCCGGCGTACGGCGGGGGGTACGTGCTGGGCGGCGGGAAGGAGCTGGGGGGTGTGACGGGAGGCGGCGCGGGCACCGGCGGCGCGTAGGGCCCGGACGGCGGCGTCTCAGGCTGCTGCTCGCTCACGAGGGCGATGATAGGTGGATGCGCGCACCGCAGCGGGAACCGCTGGCCGGGCTGCCCGAGGCGGTGACGATCTACGAGGTCGGTCCGCGGGACGGCTTGCAGAACGAGTCGGCCGTCGTGCCGGTCGAGGTCAAGGCCGAGCTGGTCCGCCGGCTGCTGGCCGCAGGACTCGGCACGGTGGAGACCACCAGCTTCGTCCGGCCGGACCGGGTGCCGCAGCTGGCCGACGCCGAGGAGCTGCTGGACCTGCTGGGGCCGGACGGGGCGCGGCTGCCGGTGCTCGTGCCCGAACGAGCGGGGGCTGGACCGGGCGCTCGCGCGCGGGGTGCGGGCGGTCGCGGTCTTCGCCAGCGCGACCGAGAGCTTCGCGCAGGCCAACCTCGGCCGGTCGGTCGAGGACTCGATGGCGATGTTCGAGCCGGTGGTGGCGCGGGCCCGCGCCGAGGGGCTGTGGGTCCGGGCGTACGTCTCCATGTGCTTCGGCGATCCCTGGGAGGGCGACGTCCCGGTGGACCAGGTGGTCGACGTCGCCCGTCGGCTGGTCGACATGGGCGCGCAGCAGATCAGCCTGGGCGACACCATCGGCGTCGGGACGGCGGGGCAGGTCGTGGCCCTCCTGGACGCGTTGGGCCGGCGGGGGATCGGCGTGGACCAGCTCGCCGTGCACTTCCACGACACCTACGGCCAGGCCCTCGCCAACACGCTGGCCGCCCTGCAGCAGGGCGTGCGCGTGGTGGACGCCTCGGCCGGCGGCCTCGGCGGCTGCCCGTTCGCCAAGAGCGCCACGGGGAACCTGGCGACCGAGGACCTGGTGTGGGCGCTCGACGGGATGGGCGTGCACACGGGGGTCGACCTCGAGGCGGTCACCGCGACCAGCGTCTGGCTGGCCGAGCAGCTCGGCCGCCCGAGCCCGTCCCGCGTCGTCCGCGCCCTCACCGGCGGCTAGCCCCCGCTCCTTTGGCCGTCGACTCCGGACTTTCACCCTCGGTTCGCCGGCCAAAACCCGGAGTCGACGGTGCCAAACCCGGAGTCGACGGCCAGGAGGGCGGGGTCAGGGGGTGTCGCCGGCGCGTTCGACGGGGGCCACGCCGGTGACCCGGTGGATGGAGTACGTCCGCACCTCGGCCGCGCCGACGTCGTAGGCCTGGACCCGGCCGCCCTCGACGGTGAGCGGCTCCACGACGCGTCGCACCGGCCGCCCGTCCCGGTCGACGTACCCGATCCAGACCCGGGCCCGGTCCGGTGGCCGCCTCGCGCAGCGCGGCCAGCGTCGTGGTCGGGTCGGTCGGACCCGAGGCGCGGGCCGGGCTGGCGCTCCTCCTCGGCGGCGACCGCTCGGTCGCCCTCGCGCAGCGAGCGGACGACCGCGTCGAGCAGGGCCTCGGTCGGAGCCGGCGGATCGGTGACGGTCGGGCGCGGCGGGCGCCGCGGCGGTGTCCGGCGGGCGGCCGGCCGCGCCAGCAGCAGCGAGCCGTCCGGGGCCTCCAGGGCCGGCGCCAGCCCGATCTCGCGCAGGAGGGCCAGCACGTCGGCCGGCTCGGCCTGCGCGGCGACGACCGTCGGCGCGAGCCGGCGCAGGCGCAGCGCGGGCCGCCCGCCGGTCGGCGAGCACCTCGTCCAGGACCGTCGGGTCCTCGCTGCGCAGGTACGCCGAGGCGCTGCCGACCCGGATCGTGCCGTGCCGGCGGGCGACGTCCTCGACCAGGTACGACAGCGGCTGCGGGACCTCGGTCCGACTGGCTCGGGCCAGCTCGCGGAGCAGCTCGTCCGAGGACCAGCCGAGGTCGAGCGCGCGCCGCACGCTGCCCGGTGAGAAGCGGAAGACCGTGGCCCCGCCGCGCGACTCGACGTCGGCCGTCACCGACATCAGCCGCTGCAGCTCGGGGACGAGCGGGCCGGGCGCGACCGCGGTCAGGTCGGCCTGCAGGAGCACGTGGTCGACCGGCGCCGGCATCAGGGGCTGCATGGCCGAGGCCAGGGTGTCGCGGTCGGCCGGCTCGACCGCGCGGCCGGCCGCGCCGATCGCCGCGAGGGCCTGGCCGGGACCGCTGAGCGCGGCCAGGCCGGTGACCCCGAGCAGCTCGGCCTCGCGCCGGGTCGCCTCCACCAGGTCGGGCAGCAGCACCGAACGGCGCCGCGGGCGGCGCCAGCGGAGCCGGGCCAGCAGCGCGTCGACGTCGACGGCGGTGCCCGGCCCGTCGGCCCGGGCCTGCGCCAGCTCGGCCAGGACGGCGTGCCGGACCTCCCGTCCGATCGGCCGGTCGAGGTCGCCGGCCAGCGCGTTGCGGGTCGACCCCCGGTCGTCCTTCGACCCCACGAGCGCCGGGGTGCGCGTCGTACCGAGCCAGGCCAGGGCCAGCGTGGCCCAGCGCTCGGCCGGGTCGTCCAGCTGCCACACGTCGTACGCCGGCGTGGGGGCGAAGACCGGACCGACCTCGCCGTCGGAGGCGAGCAGGCCCGCGGCGTACGCCGTCTCGACGACGGCCGCGGCGGTCCCCTCGTCGACGTCCAGCGTCGCGGCCGTGCGCTTGAGGTCGCGCACCGACAGCCCCCCGGCCCGCAGCAACGACGGCGGCTCCTGGCCCCACCACTCCAGGAGCTCGCCGACCAGCCGGACCACCTCGGCCGCCGAGCTGCCGGCCGTACGGTCGACCAGCCCGGGCTCGCGGACGGGGCCGGTGAGCGGCGGCGGGTCGCTGGACGACGGCTCGTGGATCCGGCCGCCGCGCAGGTGGATCGCCACCTCGCGCGGCAGCACGACGTGCCCGGGGTCGGCCACGGCGAGCAGCCCGTGGGCGAGCAGCCAGTCCACGGGACGGGTGGCGTCCGGACTGACCTCGCGATCGGCGCCGCTGACCTCGCCGACCGGCGGGCCCCAGGTCAGCCGGGTCAGGATCTCCCGCGCGCCCGACGGCGCCCGGTCGAGCAGCGACTCCAGCTGAGCGGGGTCGCCGAGGTGCGCGGCGACCGCGGCGATGGTCTGCTCCGGGTCGCCGGTGGGCTCCAGGCCGAGGTCGCGGGCCAGCCCCTCGATCCGCCGTGGTGAGCGGCGGTCCAGGGCCTCGCTGACCGGCGGACCGAGCCCGGCGGGGTACGGCCCGAGGACGTCCCTCGCGCTGCGGACCAGCCGCCAGGCATCCGGGCGTCCCCACAGCAGCGCCTGCTCGTGCAGCCGCACCAGCGCCCCGGTGGTCTCGTCGACCGGCCGGCCGAGCAGCCGGGCGACCTCGGCGTCGGTCGCCGGTTCTGGCGTCACCGCGACGGCCTCGACCACCTGGAGTTCGGGGACGCCCAGCCGGTCCAGTGCCCGCTGCACGCTGGCGCGGGTCGCGGCCCGGACGGCCAGGGAGGTGACGTCGGCCGGGCTGGGCGTCGCGAGGTCCGGACGCAGCCGCAGGAGCGCGAGCAGGCCGGCGTCAGGGCGCGACCTCAGGTCGTCGGCCAGGCTCCGGGGGCCCGGGCCGGGCGCGTCTGCGGACATCCGACCAACGGTAGTCGGAGGCCGCACGCGGTATCGGACTGGTCGCTACAGCGGAGGGGTCTGGCTGGTGATCTTGGCCCAGCGGATGTCGTAGACCTGCGCCGTCTGGCCGTCGTCGTCGTTCTCCACCCGGTCGCTGGCTCGCGCGATCGCCTGCAGCCGGCGTTGCGGGCTGCAGGTGTAGATCAGGATGTCGCGGCCGCGCACGGTCACCTGATCGCGGGCCACCCAGCGGTTCACCAGCGGGTGGTCGATCGTCTCGGCGGTCCGGACGACGATGAACGGGACCTCGGAAGGGTCCTCATCGGTGGTCATGGAGCTGCTCCCCGTGTTCTCGAGGCGGCGTCCTTCGACGGGAGTGCGGGGTGACCCGCGACGTGCCGGTCACGCCGTGGCGGCCGGCGACCTCTTCTCGACGGCCAGGCCGGCCACCTCGTACAGCTCGGAGACGCTCGCGGGCACTCCGACGAGGAACAGCGAGGCGCCGACGTCCCGCTGGGAGCGGCGCAGGTCCTCGAGCGCGTTCAACCCGCAGATGTCCATGAACACGACACCGCTGAGGTCGATCACGATGTCGGCCGGCGCGTAGACCTCGGTGAGGATCGAGACGGCGTCGGCCAGCGCGCGCTGACCGTTGAGGTCGAGCTCACCCGAGACGCCGAGCCGGCGTCCGGGGACGTCGACGGTGATGGTCAGGATCGGGGGGGAGCCGGGCTCGTGACCCGGTACGGCTACAGGGGGTACAGAAAGAGTCATGGGGGGCGTCCTTGCTCACGGTTCCGCGGGGCAGGTGCGCCGTCGTTTCGATGCTCCTGCGAGGTTTGTCACCGGGGACCGGAGATGCCATTCCGCGGGCTGAGGGACGACCTCGATGCACCGACGGTAGCACTCCGGGCGCCGCCTGACCGGACGAACCGGAGCGAACCGGGTGCTCGTCGTTACCGGGTGCTGTTCCTTCGAGGGTCGCGAGCTGCGCCCGAGCGGCGTCGCCAGGCCGTCAGGTCGGCCACCAGGAAGCCCGCGGACAGCCCGGCGATCACCCACAGCTGGATGGCCACGGCGACGACCAGGAGCGCGACGAGGGCGAGGGTGCAGAGGGCCTCACCGGAACCGTGTGGCCAGTGCAGCGCCTTCTGCATCCCCTGACGGTAAGCCCCTCCCCGGCTGAGCGGTCAGGGCGTGTGGTCGCCGGAGGGCTGCTTGGCCCGGCTCGGCTGCACGCGCATCGGCTCGCCCGGCATCTTGGGGTACTCCGGCGGGTAGGGCAGGTCGCCCTGGTCCCCGTCGCGGACGTCGCGGTCGTACATCTCGAGCAGCGGCTCGATGGAGTACGCCGGACCCTCGGTCACCGCGGCGTGCAGGTCACCCACCTCGGCGAAGCGCGCCGGCATGGTGAGCGCGTCGAAGTCCTGCGGCACAACGGATTCCAGCTCCTCCCACCGCAAGGGGGCGGAGACCGTGGCCCGCGGGTTGGCCCGGATGCTGTACGCCGACGCGATGGTCCGGTCCCGTGCGGCCTGGTTGTAGTCGATGAACAGCCGCCGGCCGCGCTCCTCCTTCCACCACTTCATCGTGACCTGGTCCGGTCGGCGTCGTTCCATCTCGCGGCCCAGGGCGATGACGGCGTGCCGGACCTGCGTGAAGTCCCACCTCGGCTCGATCGGGACGTAGATGTGCAGACCGCGACCGCCCGACGTCTTGGGATGTCCCTCCAGCCCCAGCTCGTTCAGCAGGGCCCGGACCTCCGGCGCGATCCGCACCGCGTCGGAGAAGTCGGTGCCGGGCTGGGGGTCGAGGTCGATCCGGATCTGGTCCGGGTGGTCGACGTCCGGACGCCGTACCGGCCAGGGGTGGAAGGTCAGCGTGCCCAGGTTCGCGGCGTACGCCACGACGGCCAGCTCGGTCGGGCAGATCTCGTCCGCCGTACGGCCGCTGGGGAAGGTGATCGTGGCCGTCTCGACGTAGTCGGGAGCCCCCTTGGGCACCCGCTTCTGGTAGAACGCGTCGCCGCGGTTGTCGGCCCGGGTCGACAGCTTCGCGCCCTCGAAGACCCCACCGGGCCAGCGCTCCAGGGTCGTCGGCCGGTTCCGCAGCGCACCGAGGATCCCGTCGCCGACGGACAGGAAGTACCGGACGACGTCGCGCTTGGTCAGGCCGCGCTCGGCGAAGTAGACCTTGTCGGGGTTGGTCACCCGGACCGTACGACCGCCGACCTCGATCTCCTCCGCAGGTGTGGCCATGAACACGACGCTAGCGGCTCCAGAACGCCTTTCGCGGGGCCGATGCTGCGGGAAACCACCTGACCGACCTGAGGACGACGCACGAATGGAACGACCTGCGCACACCGCTTGCCCGCCGATGCGCCACGCCACCGCCGCGGCCTTCGCGGCCAGCGCGCTGCTCGCCGCCCTCGGCGCGGTCGTCGGCCTGCTCCTGGGCCGGACGCCGCTCGCGGGAGCCGAGGGCGCGGCGATGCTGCTGTTCGCCGCCGCGGTCCTGCTGGGCCCGCTGTACGCGAAGAGCGCCCGCCGCGACGACGGGCTGGACGAGGCCATGGACGAGAACGGGAGCGGCCGGCGCTGGTGACGCGCGGGTCCGCTTGGACGTGCCGAACCGCTGCGGCACTGCTTCACTCGGTACCCAGAACGGTGTCCCAGCCCCCAGCACGGAGGTAGGTCCATGCGCATCGTCGGCGTGCTCGTCGTGGTCTGGCTGCTCATCGGAGTCCTCGCGGCCGGGCAGCGCGGCTACTACCACGGGTCCAACGAGAGCTGCGCGAAGGCCGGCACGGTCGCCGTGACCATCGTCGCGGGCCCGCTGAACTACGTCGGCGTGAACCCGAAGGTCCACTGCTCGGTGCCGCAGCCCAGCAAGTGAGGCGGAGCCCGGTCCCCGGGCACAGCGGATGCCCTCGGCATCAGGGGGACCGAGGGCATCCGGCCTGGATATCGGCCGGTGCCGCCGTCGACTTGAGCCCGACCTGAGCGCGAATCCCGGGTCCGACCTCGGCGCACGACCTGAGCCCGGTCCGCAGCCCCGTACGCAGCCCCCGGTTCCGCAGCCCGGTGTCGGCGGCGCGCCGGATGGGGGACGCTGGCCGCATGCGCATAGGGATCGTCCTGCTGCCCCAGCTCCGGTGGAGCGAGGCGGCGGCCCGCTGGCGGGCGGTCGAGGAGATGGGCTTCGACCATGCGTGGACGTACGACCACCTGGCCTGGCAGGACCTGAACGACGAGCCGTGGTTCGCCACCGTCCCCACGCTGGTCGCGGCGGCCACCGTCACGTCCCGGATCGGCCTGGGCACGTGGGTGGCGTCGCCGAACTTCCGCCACCCGGTGCCGTTCGCCAAGGAGCTGATGACGCTCGACGACGTCAGCGAGGGGCGTCTCATCCTCGGTGTGGGGGCGGGCGGCAGCGGTTGGGACGCCGACGTGCTCGGCCGGCCGCGGCCCACTCCGGGTGAGCGGATCGAGCGGCTCGATGCGTTCGTCTCGCTGCTCGACCGGCTGCTCACCGCTCCGGTGACGACCGCCAGCCACCCGCCGTACGACGCGGTGGAGGCGCGCATGCTGCCGGGTCCGGTCCGCCAGCCGCGCCCGCCGTTCGTCGTCGCCGCGAACGGTCCGCGGGCGGTCCGGCTCGCCGCCCGCCTGGCGACTCGGCCCGGTGACGGCTGGGCGACGACCGGGGTGACCGCCCCGGAGGACGGGCAGGAGGCGTGGTGGGCCGGGCTGCGCGAGGTGTCGGCCCGGCTGGACGACGCCCTGGAGGCCCAGGGCCGTGAGCGGTCCGCGCTCGACCGCTACCTCAACCTCGACTCGGGCAGCACGTACTCCCTGGAGTCCACGGGGGTCTTCGAGGAGATGGTCGGCCGGGCGCGCGAGCTCGGGTTCACCGACGTCGTCGCGCACTGGCCGCGCGCGAGCAAGCACTACGTCGGGCCGGGAGTCGGTGCTCGCGGAGGTCGCGGCCGATCTGGTGCGCCTCCGGTAGATGGGGTGAGGATGGCGCCATGTCGTCCTCGCAGCTGCCGGCCCCGGACCTGTTGTCGTACACCTCCGCCGTCTCGGACGTCCCGCTGCTGGGAGAGACGATCGGCGCCAACCTCAGCCGGACCGTCGCCCGGTTCCCCGAGCGCGAGGCGCTCGTCGACGTGCCGAGCGGGCGGCGCTGGACCTACCGCGAGCTCGATGCCGACGTGGACCGCGTCGCGCGCGGCCTGCTGGCCCGCGGCATCGCCAAGGGCGACCGCGTCGGCGTCTGGTCGCCGAACTGCGCCGAGTGGGTGCTCGTGCAGTACGCCACCGCCCGGGTGGGCGCCATCCTCGTGACGGTCAACCCGGCGTACCGCAGCCACGAGCTGGCCTACGTCGTGAACCAGTCGGGGATGCGCATGCTCGTCTCCGCGGTCGCGCACAAGACCTCCGACTACCGCGGCATGGTGGAGGGGGTGCGCGCGCAGTGCCCGGCGCTGGAGGACGTCGTGCTGATCGGCGACCGGACCTGGGACGACCTGGTGGCGGCGGGTGCCGAGGTGCCGCTGGAGCGAGCTCGAACGGCGGACGGCCCAGCTCGGCGCCGACGAGCCGATCAACATCCAGTACACCTCGGGCACAACGGGATTCCCCAAAGGGGCAACGTTGTCGCACCACAACATCTTGAACAACGGGTACTTCGTCGGGAACCTCGTGAGCTACGACGAGACACGACCGGGTGTGCCTGCCCGTGCCGTTCTACCACTGCTTCGGCATGGTGATGGGCAACCTGGGCTGCACCACCCACGGCTCGTGCATGGTCATCCCCGCGCCGTCCTTCGACCCGGCCGCGACGCTGGCCGCGGTGCAGGACGAGCGCTGCACGTCCCTGTACGGCGTCCCGACGATGTTCATCGCCGAGCTCGGCCTGGCCGGACTTCGCCGACTACGACCTGACCAGCCTGCGCACCGGGATCATGGCCGGCTCGCCGTGCCCGGTCGAGGTGATGAAGCGCGTGGTCGCCGAGATGCACATGTCCGAGGTGGCCATCTGCTACGGCATGACCGAGACGTCACCGGTGTCGACCATGACCCGGCCCGACGACGACATCTCCCGGCGGACCGAGACCGTCGGGCGGACGATGCCGCACCTGGAGTCCAAGGTCGTCGACCCGGTCACCGGACTGACCGTGCCCCGGGGCGAGGCCGGTGAGCTGTGCACCCGCGGGCACACCGTGATGCTGGGCTACTGGGACGAGCCGGAGAAGACGGCCGAGGCGATCGACGCGGCGCGGTGGATGCACACCGGGGACCTGGCCACCATGGACGCCGAGGGGTACCTGAACATCGTCGGGCGGATCAAGGACATGGTCATCCGCGGCGGCGAGAACGTGTACCCGCGCGAGATCGAGGAGTTCCTCTACACCCACCCGGACGTCGCCGACGTCTCGGTCGTCGGCGTCCCGGACGAGCGCTACGGCGAGGAGCTGATGGCGTGGATCGTCATGCGCCCCGGGGCGGAACCGCTGACGGCGGAGGCGGTCCGGGAGTTCTGCTCCGGCCGGCTGGCCCACTTCAAGGTGCCGCGCTACGTGCACCTGGTCGAGTCGTTCCCGATGACGGTGACCGGCAAGGTGCGCAAGGTCGAGATGCGGGAGACGGCGGTCGGCCTGCTGGGCCTGGAGGAGGCGGCGCGGGTCCGCAACGCCTGAGGGTGCCGCGTCAGCCGAGCAGGCTGACCCCGCGCGCGATGACCAGCACCGAGGTGAGCAGTGCGGCCGTCGCCTGCAGCCCCATCAGCAGCTTGGTGCGCGGTCGCAGCGGCATCGTGTCGGTCGGGCTGAACGCCGAGGAGTTGGTGAGCGAGACGTACAGGTAGTCGACCAGCGTCGGCACCCAGTCCGACGTCCGGCTGGAGTCCCGGGAGACCTCGACCACCGTGTCGTGGTTCTCGTCGTGGGAGAAGCGGAAGTCGGCCGCCGGCAGCAGCTCGCGCTTGGTCGTGGCCCGAGCGACCGGGCCGCCACGGTCGAGCTCCCAGAAGACCAGGCCGAAGACGATGACGTTCGTCCCCCAGACCTGCAGCGCCGCGAGCAGCAGCCCGCCCCCCTTGGGCAGGTTGGGGCTGCTCAGCTTCACCAGCAGGAGCACCAGGGCGACCAGGTTGGTCACCGCGATGAGCAGCACCAGCCCGACCGAGATCGAGCGCGACCAGCGGTTCTCCCGGGTGATCCGCCGCGGGTTGACGGCGATCAGTGACACCAGCAGCAGGGCTTCGAGGGTGGGGATGACCAGCCGCGGCGTGAACAGCAGCTCCTGGGGCAGCAGCGCGTACAGCGCGATCGCGACCAGCGTCACGGCGACGGCCGGCAGCCGCGGCTCGCCGCGACGCTGCCGACGGCGCTCCTGCCGCGAGCCCGGTCTGATCACCCTGGTCACGGTGCCATCGAAGGGAGGCGACGGCACGTCGCCGCGCGGCTACGCTCACCTGCCGTGAGCGATGCCGCCCTCCCGTCCGGTGAGCAGTTCGAGCTGCGGTACGGCGGCCAGCTCGCCGTCGTCACCGAGGTCGGCGCGACCCTGCGCCACTACAGCGTCGACGAGCGCCCGGTGCTGGACGGCTTCGCGGCGGACGAGGTGGCCGGCGGCGGTCGGGGCCAGCAGCTGATCCCGTGGCCGAACCGGATCCGCGACGGCCGGTACCGGTTCGCCGGCCGGACCCAGCAGCTCGCGCTCACCGAGCCCTCGGCCGGGAACGCGATCCACGGCCTGGCCCGCTGGGCCAACTGGCGGCCCGTCGACGTCGACGCCGCGCGCGTCGAGCTGGCGCTGACCGTCCACCCGCAGCCCGGCTGGCCCGGGACGATCGAGGCGGGCGTCGCGGTCGAGCTCACCGCCGGCGGCCTGCAGGTCACGACCACCGTGCGGAACGCCGGCAGCACGGCGGTCCCCTTCGGCGCGGGCAGCCACCCCTACCTCACCGTCGGCACCGAGCGGGTGGACCAGGCCCGGCTGCGGATCCCGAGCGGTCGTTGCGCGCTGCCCGACGACCGCGGGATACCGGTCTCGTCCCGGCCGGTGGAGGGCACGCCGTACGACTTCCGGTCGCCGCGGGCGATCGGCGACCTGGTGCTCGACACGGCGTACGCCGACCCCGCCCGCGACGAGGACGGCCGGTGGCGGGTCACGCTGGAAGGACCGGACCGGACGGTCACGCTCTGGGCCGACGAGTCGTACCCCTGGCTGCAGGTCTTCACCGGCGACACGCTGCCCCCCGGCCGCGCCCGCGCCGGGCTGGCCGTCGAGCCGATGACCTGCGGCCCGGACGCGTTCAACACCGGCGACGACCTGCTGGTGCTCGAGCCGGGCGACCGGCACTCCGGCACGTGGGGGATCACCGTCGGGCCGGCGGCGGCCGGACGGCACGACTAGCGGAGGAACGTGCCGGGCCCGAAGCGGACCTGGACGCCCGCGGAGTGGAGCACGCTGGCCGGCGGCCCCTGCCCGCTGAACCCGGCGCGGGCGAGCAGCCCGGTCCGCGGATCCTCGGCCAGCTCGGCCAGCTCGGCCCGGTGCAGCGGCCACGAGTCGTGGACGTTCGGCAGGTACAGCGTGCGGCCGTACCACCGCGTGTGCAGGCCCCAGCGGGCGGTGAGGAACCGCTCCAGCTCGCTCGGCTCGGCCAGCGCCGGCCCCACCCGCACGCGCATCAGGCTGCTCGCGGCGGCCCAGGGGCGCCGGCGACGCGTCTCGTACGTCAGCAGGTCGCCGTCGCGGCGGAACCGCATCCGGGCCCAGACGTAGTTGACCCGGGCGCCGACCTGGCCGCCGAGCACGGCCGCGAGCCGGCTGGCGTCCAGCGTGCAGAAGAAGACGCCGCGCCGCCCCTCGGTGTCCACCGTGTAGAGGCGGACGTTGGTCTCCAGGAAGGTCCCGACGTAGGGCAGCCCCGGGCCGCGGCCCAGCCCCAGCCGGTGCATGCGGAAGCCGATCAGGCCGACGTACGTCGTGCCGTCCAGCGCGTCCGGCCGGGTGCCGACCGGGATCAGCCGCTGCACCGCGTCGGGGTCGGCCGCCCAGTGCACCATCGACACGTCGAGCCACGACTGGCTCAGCAGGGTCCGGCGCAGCGGTCGAGGGCTGGTCGGCGTGATCGGCTCGATGCCCCCCATCGTGGCCGACGTCGGGCCGGCGCGCGACGGCCACCTAGGCTGGAGGCGTGGATCTCGTCGTCGGCTTCGACCTCGACATGACGCTCGTGGACTCCCGAGCGGGCATCGCCGAGACGCTGCGCCAGGCGGCCGCGGTGGTCGGCGTCGAGGTCACGGACGAGGACGTCTGGCCGACGATCGGCATCCCGCTCGGCGACGCCCTCCAGCAGTGGCTGCCGCCGGAGGACATCCCCGTCGCCGTCGCGGAGTACCGCCGTCGCTACCCCACGGTCGGCGTCCCGATGACCACCGTGCTGCCCGGCGCCCGCGAGGCGCTGGCCGCTGTCCGTGACCTCGGCGGCCGTACGGCCGTGGTCAGCGCCAAGATCGAGCCGGCGGTGCGGGCGGTGCTCGCCCACGTCGGTCTGGAGGCCGACCTCGTGGTGGGCGGCCGGTTCGCCGGCGAGAAGGCCGAGGTGCTGCGCGAGGCCGGCGCCCAGGTCTACGTCGGAGACCACCCGGGGGACGTGGTGGCGGCGCGGGGCGCCGGTGCCGTCTCGATCGGCGTGGCGACCGGGCCGACGCCGCGGGCCGACCTGCTCGCCGCGGGTGCCGACCGCGTTCTCGACACGCTCACCTCCTTTCCCGAGTGGCTGGGCGAGCACGTCCTGCAGCTGCGCCTGGAACGGCTGGCGGCCGACCTGCGCGAGATCCCGACGACCCCTCGTCGTCGCCTTCTCCGGCGGTGCCGACTCGGCCTTCGTGCTGGCGGCCGCCGTCCGCGCCGTCGGGCCCCGAGGCGGTGGTCGCCGCCACGGCGGTGTCGCCGTCCCTCGCGACGGGCGAGCTGGAGGCGGCCCGCGCCTTCGCCGCCGGCCTCGGCGTCGACCACCTGACGCCCGCCACGCACGAGCTCGACCGCGAGGGCTACGTCGCGAACGCCGGAGACCGTTGCTACTTCTGCAAGTCCGAGCTGGTCGAGGTGCTCGACGGGCTCAGCGGCCTCGGTCCGCTGACGGCCGGCGGCACGGTCCTCACCGGCACCAACGCCGACGACGCGCGGGCCGGCTTCCGGCCCGGCATCCGGGCCGCCGACGAGCGCGGCGCCCGCGCGCCGCTGCGCGATGCCGGCCTGACCAAGGCCCAGGTCCGGGAGGCGTCCCGCCGCTGGGGCCTGGTGACCTGGGACAAGCCAGCGGCCGCGTGCCTGTCCAGCCGCGTCGCGTACGGCGTGCCGGTCACCCGCGAGCGCCTGGAGCGGGTCGACCGGGCCGAGCTGGCGGTCCGGGCCGAGCTGGTCGCCGCCGATGCCGCGCCGGCCGACCTCGGGTCCGCGACCTCGGTGACCGCGGCGCCCGGCTCGAGATCGGCCGGCCCGGTCTGGACGCGGTGCTCGACGACGCCGGACGGCCGACCGCCCTGGGCGAGCGGCTGCTGGGCGCCCGTCCGCTCCTGCGGCTTCGGCGCGGCCGAGATCGACCCGCGCGGCTTCCGCTCCGGCTCGATGAACGAGCTGCTGCCCCAGCCGGAGCTGTTCCGCTGACGCGGGTGGACATACCGACTTGCGTCGGCCGCTAGCCTGAAGCGGTCCCGTCACGACAGGTCACGACGAGCCACGAGGTCACGGTGCCAACAGGCAAGGTCAAGTTCTACGACGCCGAGAAGGGCTTCGGCTTCCTCAGCAGCGACGAGGGAGCCGATGTCTTCCTGCACGCGTCCGCGCTGCCCGAGGGCGTCACGAGCCTCAAGGGCGGCACGCGCGTCGAGTACGGCATCGTCGAAGGCAAGCGCGGCACGCAGGCCCTCTCGGTGAAGGTCCTCGACCCGCTGCCGTCGGTCGCGGCCCGGGCCCGCAAGGCGCCCGAGGACCTCACGGTGATCCTCGAGGACACCATCAAGCTGCTCGACGGCGTCTCGAACTCGCTGCGCCGCGGCCGGCACCCGGACAAGGCGTCGGCCCACAAGGTGGCCACGCTGCTGCGGGCCGTCGCCGACGACATCGAGGCCTGAGCCCCGCTCCCCGGATCGGTCAGGCGGCCGGCGCCCGGGCGGGCGCGCGGCGAGCACTGACGCGCGCCCGCAGGGTCACGACCAGCATCACGGTGAGCCCGACGGCGGCGATCCCGAGCCCGTAGGAGCCGGGGATCGGCAGGGCGATCCCGAGGGCGCCGCCCGCGACCCAGGCCAGCTGCAGCACGGTCTCGGACCGGGCGAACGCCGAGGACCGCACGTCGTCCGGCACCTCGCGCTGCACCAGCGCGTCCAGGGCCAGCTTGCCCAGCGCCGAGGACAGCCCGGCGCCCACGCCGACCGCGATCACCGTGACCAGGCCGTACCAGACGGTCCCGATCGTCGCGGCGACCGCGGCCACGGCGACCATCGCGGTCAGCACCGTCTCGGGCGAGACCCGGCGCAGCAGGGCACCCATCGCCGTACCGATGGTGTTGCCGGCGCCGGCGCCTCCGGCCACCAGCCCGATCACGCCGATCGTCGGGATCGAGGCGGAGATGGGGTCGGTGCGCAGCGCGAAGGCCAGGAACAGCGTCAGGAAGCCGGTGAACGCGCGCAGCGAGGACTCGGCGCGCAGGCCGAGGACGACCCGCGGGCCGATGCCCCAGCTCGAGACGTCGATCCGCCGCCCGCGCCGGCCTCTGGCGGCCGCGGGCGGCGGGTCCAGCTCGATCCGGGTCGTCTCGTCGGTCGGCGACGTCGTGCGCACCGGAGGGCCCAGCCGCGGCGCCGGACCGGTGTCGGAGGACAGCCGCGCGCCGACCTCCCCGGCGGCCGAGTCGACGACCGGGGGCAGGCGCAGCGCGAGGACCACGCCGGCGGCGAAGATCAGGAAGGCGAAGCGCAGCGACCACTCCGGGCCGGCCAGCTTCAGCAGCAGCCCGCCGATCGGTGTCGCGATCGCCACCGCCACGACCCCGCCCAGCATCACCCGGGAGTTGGCGGTGACGAGGGACAGGGCCTTGGGCAGCACGCGGGGCGTCGCCGCCGCCCGGGTGACCTGGTACGCCTTGCTCAGCACCAGGTGCCCGAACGCCGCCGGGTAGAGCGCGAAGCCCTCCTTGCCGCCGGCCACGGCTCCGGCCATGACCCACGCGAGGAAGGCCCGGCCGAGCAGCGTGGCCGCGAGCGCGTAGCGCCGGCCGCTGCGGAACCGGTCGAGCAGCGGCCCGATCACCGGCGCCATCAGCGAGAACGGCGCCATGGTCACCAGGAGGTAGAGCGCGACCCGGCCGCGGGCCTGCCCGACCGGGACCGAGAAGAACACCGTGTTGGCCAGCGACAGCAGCACGAGCGCGTCCCCGGCGGCCGAGACGCCGTGCATCTGGATCACCTTGGCCAGGCCCGACTCGCCCGCACCCTGCGCCTGGGTGGCGCTCATCAGCTTGCGGAACGTCGCGCGTCCGGCCCGCCCCGAGAGGCCGGCCACCTTCGCGGTGCCGCGGCCGAACGCGCGCGCACCGCCGACCGCCCGGCCGCCCTTGCCGGGCGGCGGGGTGGGCTGCGCGGCATCCGGCTCCACCCGCACATCCTGCCGGGCCGGTCGGCCGAACGAGCGCATGGTCGCGAGCGCCGCTCCGGGTGGGGGACAATCGAGCCATGGCTCACGACGACGAAGTCCTGATCGCCGCCGTCGACCTGGCGCGCGCCGCCGCCGAGGAGATCGCCGAACCGGGCACCGTCGGCGGCCACCAGGGGTACGAGCCCGAGGGTGACCGGGTCGGCACGCACTCCTTCGACTGCCTCTCGCCGGCCTACCGGGGCTGGCGCTGGGCGGTCACCGTCGCCCGGCCGCCGCGCAGCCGCACCGCGACCGTCGACGAGGTGCACCTGCTGCCCGGTGCGGGAGCCCTGCTCGCCCCGACCTGGCTGCCGTGGTCGGACCGGATCGCCCCGGGCGACCTGGGTCCGGGCGACCTGCTCCCGATCGTCGTCGACGACCCGCGCCTGGAGCAGGGCTACGAGGCCACCGGCGACGAGGACGCCGACCAGATGGCCATCTGGGAGCTCGGCCTGGGCCGCGAGCGCGTGCTGTCCCGCGAGGGCCGGGCCGAGGCCGCCGAGCGCTGGTACGACGGGGAGCACGGGCCGCACACGCCGCTGGCCGAGCTGGCGCCGGCGCCCTGCGCGACGTGCGGGTTCTTCCTGCCGATGGCCGGCACGCTGCGGGCGGTGTTCGGCGTCTGCGCCAACGAGTGGTCCCCCTCCGACGGCAAGGTCGTCTCGCTCGACCACGGCTGCGGAGCGCACAGCCAGGGCGGCGTACCGGGCGAGCCGGCCCCCGCCGAGCTGCCCATCCTCGACGAGCTGGGCTACGACGCGCTGCTGCTGCCCGACCTCGACCTCGACCTCGAGCCCGCGCTCGACCCGGACGCCGCACCCGCGCCGTGACCACCGGCGACCCGTTCGGCACCGGTCCGGTCCGCGAACGGGTGCTCGCGACGTGGTCGGCCTCCCCGGCCCGGCTGCGCGAGGACGCGAACGCCGAGGAGGACCTGACCCTCGGCGGGTACCGCGACCGGGTGCTCGTCGAGCTGGCCCAGAACGCCGCCGACGCCGCCGCCGCCGACGGCCGTCCCGGACGGCTGCGGCTCAGCCTGACCCCGTCGGCCGAGGCTCCGGGAGGTGCGGTCCTCGCGGCGGCCAACACCGGCGCCCCGCTCGACGAGCGCAGGGGTCGCCGCGCTCGCCAGCCTGCGCGCCTCGGCCAAGCGGGACGACGACCCGGCCGAGGGCACGGCTGGTGGGGCTGGTGGCGCGGCCGGCAGCGCTGTGGGCCGGTTCGGTGTCGGGTTCGCCGCGGTGCTGGCCGTGACCGACGAGCCGATGCTGCTGTCGCGTGGGGGCGGCGTGCGGTTCTCCCGGGCCGACACGGCCGAGCTGATCCATGAGCTGGACCACCCCGACCTGACCGACGAGGTCCGCCGCCGGCAGGGCCGCGTCCCGGTGCTGCGGCTGCCGTTCGAGGCCGAGGGCGAGCCGCCGGCCGGCTTCTCGACGGTGGTCGTGCTGCCGCTGCGCGACGAGGCCGCGGTGGAGCTGGTCGGGCGGCTGCTGACCGAGCTGGACGACGCCCTGCTCCTCGCGCTGCCCTGGCTGGCCGAGGTCGAGGTGGAGGTCGACGGGCAGGTCCGGCTGCTGCGTGACGCCGCGGGACCGCTGGCGCACGGTGTCCCGCGCCGGCACTTTCGACGTCTCGGAACGAGCGGTCCTGTTCGCCGACCGGCCGACGGAGGAGGCGCTGCGTCCCGGCTGGAGCGTGGTGTGGGCCCTGCCGCGGGCGCCCGGGACCGACGTCCCTGCCGTGCTCCACGCACCGACGCCGACCGACGAGCCGATGGCCTGGCCGGCGCTGCTGCTCGCGACCTTCCCGCTCGGTCCGTCGCGCCGGCACGTCGCGCCCGGCCCCCTGACCGACCGGGTGGTGCAGGAGGTCGCAGCGGCGTACGCCGATCTCCTGGCCGAGCGGGCGGCGGCCGGTGACGACGTGCTGCCGCTCGTCCCGACCGGGCTGGGTGCCGGCCCGCTGGACGCCGCGATCCGGCTGGCCGCGACCGAGGCGCTGCGGGAGACACCGCTGCTCCCGGCGGCCGAGGACGGCGCGCTGCTCCGGCCCCGGGACGCGGTGGTCATCGACGGCGGCACGGTCACGACGGACGCCGTGAGGGCACTGGCCCCCTTCGTCGCCGGCCTGGTCGATGCGCCGCCGAGTGGCCGGAACGCGTTGCGGCAGCTGGGAGTTCAGCGCCTGGACCTGTCCGAGCTGGTCGAGGCGCTGCCGGACGCCGACAGTCCGGCCGCGTGGGCCGAGCGGTACGCCGCGCTCGCGCCCGTCGCCGAGCACCCCGACGGCCGGGAGGCGCTGGGGGTGCTTCCGGTGCCACTGGCCGACGGGCGCGTCGTCCGCGGAGCCCGGGGGCTGCTGCTGCCGCCGGCGTCCATGCCGGCCGAGGTGCTGGAGCAGCTGGCGGCGAGCGGCGTGCGGCTGGTGCACCCCGGCGCCGCGCACCCGCTGCTCACCCGGCTCGGCGCCGTCGTGGCCACGGCACGCCAGCTGCTCGAGGACCCGGCCGTGCACGAGCTGGTCGAGACCTCGCCGGACGCGGACGACCCGGACGCGGTCGCGGCCGTCGTGCTCGGGCTGGCCCGGGCCGCCGTCGGTGACGGCTCGCTCGAGCCCGGGGACCTGCCCTGGCTGGCCGACCTCGCGCTGCCCGACGCCGACGACGAGCTGTCACCCGCGGGCGCCCTGGCCCGGCCCGGCTCCCTGGCCGCCCGGTTGCTGGACCCGGACGAGATCGGGCTGGTGCACGCGGACCTGGTCGAGGAGTTCGGCGCCGAGACGCTGGCGGCGGTCGGAGTCCTGGACGGCCTGGCGACGTCCGGGGCCGAGGACGTGGACCTGACCGACCCGCCCGAGGAGCTGGCCGAGCTGGCCGGGTTCGGGGACTGGACGGCGTACGCCCTGGACGCCGTCCAGGAGCCGGCCGCGGTGGCCGGAGTGGTGCTGGCCGTGCGCGACCTGGACGCCGTCCGCCCCGACGCGTGGCCCGAGGCGGTGGCCGCGATCGCCTCCTCGCCGCGGACCCGGCCGGCGCTGGTCCAGCCGGTGCGCGTCCGTGATCGCCGCGGCCGGGGCGTCGACGTCGCGCCGTACACCGCGTGGTGGCTGCGCCGGGAGCTCGCCCTGGACGTCCGCGTCGACCCGGCCGGCGACCCGGGCCTGGTCGCCCTGCTCGAGCCGGCCCCCGCGTGGGTGGCCGACCTGGACGAGCAGGTACGCCGAGCGCTCGGCGTCGTGCGCGACCTGACCGACCTCCACGGGGGTGCCGTCCAGCTCGTGCTGGACCGGTCGGCCGACCCGGAGCGGCAGCTCGACCTGCCGACCATGCTGCGTCTGTGGGCCTGGCTGGCGGCCGAGGCGGAGCACGCCGACGTGCCGCCGCCGGAGCGCGTGCGGGCGCTCGGTCCGAACGGCCTGTCCGTGGTCGACGCTGTCGACGCCGTCGTTATCGAGCAGCCGATGTGGTTGCAGCGCAACGACATCGGCCCTCTCCTCGTTGCCCCGCCGGGTCGCGGCGCCGGCCTCGCCGACCTGCTCGACGTCGACCTGGCCCGGGACCGGGCCGAGGGTCGGGTCACCACGGCGGGTACGGCCGAGCCGGTCCCCGACGCGGCCGGCCGCCTGGTCGCTGCCGAACCGACCGGCGGGGGCCGGTGGCACCGGCACGTCGAGCTCCGGGTCGATGACGCGCCCGTCGCCTGGTGGGTGGACGACGACGGCGGCCTGCACGCCGTCGGCGAGGCCGGCCTGGCCCGCGCCCTGGCCTGGGCCGGCGGCTGCTGGGGCTCGCGGTTCCTCGTCGCGGAGCTGCTGCAGCACCCGGAGCGCGGGGACGACCTGCTGGCCGCCGCCGCCTTCGACTGAGCAGTCCCGGCGGACCGCGATCAGGTCAGTGCGTCTGACCGGCGGCGTTCCCGCGCCCGCGGTGCAGGTAGGCCAGGCCGACCGCGCCCAGCGCCACGCCCGACACGGCCGTCCACGGCCACCAGCTGCGGTTGCCATGGTGCAGCACCGGCACGGCAAGGGTCAGCACGAGGGCGAGCACCCAGAGCAGCGTGCCGGCCAGCACCAGCCGTGGCAGGTCGACCGGCATCGGCTCGAGCGGCGGCGGCGACGCTGGCGCGGAGCCGGGCGGCGGCGGTGCGTCGGTCACGGCTGGAGCCTAGTGTCGAGGCCCATGAGCACCCGGCTGAGCCCCGACGCCTACCTGGGCCACCTCGGCGACGACGGCGCGGCGCTGTCCCGGCTCGCGCGGTCGGCCGACCTCGGCATCGCCGTGCCGACCTGCCCGGGCTGGACGCTGCAGGACCTCGTGGGGCACTGCGGCGAGGTGTACGCCCACAAGACGGTGGCCCTGCGCGGCGGCCGGGCGCCGCAGGAGGGCGAGAGCGCCCAGGCGCCGCCGGGAGCCGAGGTCGTCGAGTTCCACGACGAGCAGCTGGCCCAGCTCATCGAGGAGCTGCGCCGGCGGGGACCTGACGGGGACACCTGGACCTGGTTCCCGGGGGAGCACAGCACCGGCTTCTGGTTCCGGCGCATGGCGCAGGAGGCGCTGGTGCACCGGGTGGACGGCGAGCTCGCCGTCGGCGGCGACCTGGGCCCGGTCGACCCGGTGCTGGCGGCCGACGGCGTCGAGGAGGTGCTGGCCTGGTTCGCCGGCCACCCCGGCGTGCTGGCCCACTCGGCGTCGCGGTCCGGAGCCGCGGGCGAGGTCTACGTCGATGCCGGCGACCACGCGTTCGTGGTGGAGCTGCCGGACGACGGGCATGCGGTGCGCGAGGTCGACCCGCTCCAGGCGCAGCCGCCGGCCGACGCGGCCCTGCGCGGGGCGGCCGCGGACCTGGACCTGCTGCTGTGGGGGCGTCCCACCCGCGACACCGTGTCGGAGGAGGGGGACCACGAGGTCCTCGAGCGGCTGTTCAGCCGGCTGCACCTGGCCGTCTCCGACTGACCTCGCCCCGACGGCAGGGCGGGAAGTTACCGGGTCCGCCGATCGTTAGCAGGGGTAATGAGATATGCTAACGATATGCCCGAGAGCACGACCACCCGTCCGGCCACCCTGGCCGCCGACCTGCGCGTCTCGGTGATGAAGCTGGCCCGCCGGCTCCGCCAGCAGCGCAGTGAC
Source organism: uncultured Actinomycetota bacterium (assembly GCA_963743975.1). Classification (GTDB taxonomy): domain Bacteria; phylum Actinomycetota; class Actinomycetes; order Actinomycetales; family CAVURS01; genus CAVURS01. Next base: position 472,118 of record CAVURS010000002.1, on the reverse strand, counting down.
GACGACATCTCGACCGGGCAGTACTCCGTCCTCGGAGTGCTGGTCGTCCAGGGACCGAAGACACCGCGCGAGCTGGCCGAGTACGAGAAGGTCCAGCCCCCGTCGATGACCCGCACCCTGAACTGCCTGGTCGACGCCGGGCTGGTCACGCGCACCGACCATCCGGCGGACGGCCGCCAGGTGCTGATGTCGGTGACCGACCGCGGCTCGGCCGTCGTGTACGAGACGCGCAAGCGCCGAGACGCCTGGCTGGCCAAGCGCCTGGCCGAGCTGACACCCGAGGAGCGGGCCACGCTCGCTGCCGCTTCACGCATTGCCCTGAGGATTGCCGAGTCGTGAGCCCCACCTTCCGTGCCCTGAACTCCTACAACTACCGGCTCTGGCTGTCCGGCTCGATCGTGTCGAACGTCGGCACCTGGATGCAGCGGGTGGCCCAGGACTGGCTGGTCCTGACGATCCTGACCCATCACTCGGCGGAGGCCGTGGGCATCACCACGGGCCTGCAGTTCCTGCCGATGCTGCTGCTCGCGCCGTACGGCGGCCTGGTCGCCGACCGGGTGCCGAAGCGGCTGCTGCTCATGGGCACCCAGCTCCTCATGGGGCTGCTGGCCCTCGGCCTCGGACTGCTCGTCGTCACCGGCGTGGTCCAGCTGTGGATGGTCTACTGCTTCGCGCTCCTCCTGGGTGCCGCCACCGCGCTGGACAACCCGGCCCGGCAGACGTTCGTCAGCGAGATGGTGCCCCGGGAGCACCTGCCCAACGCGGTCGGCCTGAACAGCGCGACGTTCAACGCCGGCCGCCTGATCGGCCCCGGCATCGCCGGCCTGCTGATCGCCTGGGTGGGCACCGGCCCGGTCTTCATGATCAACGCGGCGAGCTTCGCCGCGGTGCTGATCTCGCTGGGCCGCATGCGCACGCGCGAGCTGCGGATCACGCCGGTGTCCCGGCGCGCGAAGGGTCAGCTGCGGGACGGCTTCCGCTACGTCTGGCACCGGCCGGACATCATGCTCATCCTGGTCATCGTGTTCATGGTCGGCACGTTCGGCCTGAACTTCCAGATGACCACGGCCTTCATGGCGACGTCCGTGTTCCACAAGGGCGCGGGGGAGTACGGCATCCTCGGCTCGATCATGGCGATCGGCTCGCTCGCCGGCGCCCTGCTGTCGGCCCGGCGGGAGCGGCCCCGGATGCGCCACGTCGTCGGCGCCGCCCTGGCCTTCGGGGTGTTCGCGACGATCAACGCGATGATGCCGACGTACCTGCTGTTCGCGATCACGCTGGTGCCGGTCGGCCTGTCGGCGCTGACGATGATCACCAGCGCCAACGCGACCGTGCAGATGAGTGTCGAGCCGGCCCTGCGGGGCCGCGTGATGGCGCTCTACATGGCGATCTTCATGGGCGGCACGCCGATCGGCTCGCCGATCGTGGGCTGGCTCGGCGAGCAGTTCGGTGCCCGGTGGTCGATCCTGGCCGGCGGCCTGGTCACGATCGTGACCGCGGTCGGCGCGATCGTCTGGCTGGTGCGGACGCACCGGCTGCGGCTCAGTGCCGACCTGATCGAGGTCCCTCACCTGCGGCTGCACCAGCATGATGGAGCCGTGAGCCGATCGTGAGCCCGCGCCTTCGTCGCTGGGTCATCCCTGGCGCGCTGGCGCTGCTCGTCCTGATCGTGGTGCTCGGCGCGGCCCTGCGCTGACGCCGTCAGGACGACGCCTCAGGCCGGGCGAGCCCTCAGGACGACGGGGTGGGGCAGCCGGGAACCGGCAGGGTCGGCAGGCCGAGCCCGACCCCTGCGGTGCTCACCGGGCAGGCCACGGACGCCACGGGTGCCGGCAGCGTGGTCGGGATCTGGCCGGCTACCGAGCTCACGACGGACGCCACCGCGCCGCCGGGGTGGGGCGCACCCCCCGCACCCGCCCCGGGCGGGACGGGGGGCGCGCCCGTGGCCGACGCCGAACCGGTGCCTCCAGCATCACGGGCCGGCGTCGACGACCGGCCGGCGGCAGCCGGCCGGTGCCCCGCGGACGCGGACGCGGCATGGTGAGTGCCGGCGCCGGAGGCCGCGGGGAGATCAGCGAGAGGAAGCATCGTGCGGCCCTCGCGGTAGGCCTGGGCGATCGCGAGGACGGTCTGCGCGTAGGCACTCGAGTCGTTGTAGCGCAGGACGGCCGCGTACGCGTCGGCCGGGTCGGAGAGGTTCCCGGGTCCGGCGCAGAGGTAGATCGCGGTGGCTGCCGCCGCGTCGTTGATGTCCTGGGGGTTCTTGACCCCGTCGCCGTCCAGGTCGCTCCCGACGACACGCCAGGTGCCGGGGATGAACTGCATCGGCCCCACCGCCCGGTCCCACGTGGTGTCGTGGTCGTAGAGCCCGTGGTCCGTGTCGTGGATGACCGCCGTGCCGCCGGAGCCGTCGAGCTCGACGCCGTAGACGCCGGGCTCGTCGATGCCGCTCGGAGTCAGCGAGCTCCCGCCGTACCGGCCGTGGTCGCTCTCCACCCGGCCGATGGCGGCGACGAGCGCCCAGTCGATGTGGCAGGTCGGGTCGGCGTCGGCGACGACGCCGGCCGCCTTGTGGTACGCCGCGAGGGCCGGCCCGGGGATGCCTTGGGCGTCCAACGTGTACGACCCCCCGCTCGAGTACCCGGGCAGCGACAGCCCGGGCGCGGTCCCGCCGGTCGTCCCGGGCAGGTCCAGCGGGCGGGCCGGCACGACTGGCAACGACGCCCCTCTGGTGACCGACGCTCCCGCTCCATGCGTCGGGCCAGCAGGGGCGCCGCTGCCAGCCAGTGCCAGGCCCCCGCCGAGGAGCGCCAAAGCCGGCAGCACCGCCGCCACGCCGCGCCAGCGCAACAGATGAACCGTGGTCGGCGTCTCCGCCGTCTCCCCGCACCGCCGGCCCATCTCACGCTCCTCCGTGCCCCGGTCTGACCTGGACACCCGGAAAACGACGGTGGGCGCGGGAGGTTACGGCCCGGTTCCGGGCCCTGCGGCGGGGGCCGGCCGAGCGGGCGCGCGGCCCCGCGTGAGGGCCCCCTGGAGCACGACGCAGGCCACGGCCACCACGAGGAGAGCCGGCACCAGCAGGAACCCGTCGTGCGTGCCCACCCGGTCCGCCATCGCGCCCAGGGCGAACGGCGCCGAGCCGCTGGCGATGCCGACGCCCAGCCCGCCCAGGGCGATCCCCGTGTCGGGGCGGCCGCCCGAGCCCTGCATGAGCAGCACGATCCCGATCGGGTAGGAGAAGGCCAGCCCGAACCCGAGCAGGACCAGGCCGGCCAGAGCGAGCGGGGCTGAGGTGACCAGCCAGAAGACCGCCCATCCGGCGCCGGTCACCGCGAGCGTGACGAGCAGGATGCGGCCGTTGCTGAACCGCCGGGTCAGCGGCACCGCGGTCAGCCGGCCGACGGTCATCCCGAGCAGCAGCGCGCTGATCCCCGCGCTGCCGGCTCCGGAGGACAGCCCGTCCCGGGAACGGAGCAGGTCCGAGCCCCAGAACGTCGTGCTGAACTCCATCCCCACGGAGGCCACGACCACCCCCAGCGCCAGCCAGAACGGCAGCCCGAGGGGTTCCCGGGGTCCGTGCCGGCGGGGCTGCTCCTCGACGAGGGCCGGTGCGAGGGGCGCCCGCAGCACCAGCACGATCGACAGCAGGGCCAGCGGGAGGGCGACCAGGATCGCCGCCCGCCAGGTGAGGCCCAGGTCGACGCCCAGCCCGACCGCCAGTGGGGCTACGACGCCACACCCGGCGGCGAGGGCGTTCGCCTCGCTGATCGCCGCGGGTGCGACCGGACCGTGGTGGTCGGAGAGCACCGGGTTCACCGCGTTGAGGATCACGGCGCCGCCGGTGCCGGTGAGCAGGGCGCCGAGCAGCGTCACCGCCGGGTCGGGCCCCACGACCAGCACCGTGATGCCGAGCGCGGCCAGCGCGGTCGAGCCGATGAGCGTCCCCCGGCGCCGGAAGCGGCGCACCAGCGGCACCGAGACGGCCGCCGACAGGACGACCCCGAGAGCCAGCGCAGTGCCGTGCAGGCCGGCGACGGCCCGCGACGTGCCCTGCTCGTCCCGGATCAGCGGCACCGCGGGACCGAACGCGTAGAGGAACCAGCCCCAGAAGGCGAAGGACGCGTACGCCGCGCGCGTCAGCTGGTCGCGGTCGTGATTCAGCCCGAACGCTCCACGACGTAGTCGATGCACGCGGTCAGGGCCTCGACGTCGTCGGGGTCGATCGCGGGGAACATCGCGACCCGGAGCTGGTTGCGGCCCAGCTTGCGGTAGGGCTCGGTGTCGACGATCCCGTTGGCGCGCAGCACCTTGGCGACCGCGAGGGCGTCGACCGACTCGTCGAAGTCGATCGTGCCGACGACCTGGGAGCGGGCGGCCGGGTCGCTGACGAACGGCGTGGTGTACGCCGTGCGCTCGGCCCAGCCGTAGAGGCGGCCCGAGGAGTCCGCGGTGCGCTGCGACCGTCCAGTCCAGGCCGCCCTGGCCGTTCATCCAGTCCAGCTGCTCGGCCAGCAGGACCAGGGTCGCGATGGCCGGGGTGTTGTAGGTCTGGTCGAGCCGCGAGTTGCTGATCGCGGTCGGCAGCGACAACGAACTCCGGCACCCAGCGGCCGCTCGGCGGCGATCTCCTCGACCCGGTCGAGGGCGGCCGGCGACATGAGCGCGAGCCACAGGCCGCCGTCGGAGGCGAAGCACTTCTGCGGGGCGAAGTAGTAGACGTCGACTCTCCCGGATGTCGACCGGCAGGCCACCGGCGCCGCTCGTCGCGTCGACCAGCACCAGCGGGCCGCCGTCGGCGCTGTCGGCGACCCCGGGCACCCGGCGCACGGGGGCCATCACTCCGGTCGAGGTCTCGTTGTGCGGCCAGGCGTAGGCGTCGACGCCGCGCCTCGGCGTGCGCGGCGGGCAGCCGGCCGGGCTCGGCCGAGACGACCGTCGGCTCGCCCGAGGAAGGGGGCGCCGGCGACCACCGCGGCGAACTTGGCCGAGAACTCGCCGAAGGACAGGTGCTGGGACCGCGCGCGGACCAGCCCGAACGCCGCGACGTCCCAGAACGCCGTCGAGCCGCCGTTGCCGAGGACGACCTCGTACCCCTCGGGCAGCGCGAACAGCTCGGCCAGGCCGGTGCGGACCCGGCGGACCAGGCGGCGGACCGGCGCCTGGCGGTGCGACGTGCCCAGCAGCGTCGGCCCGACGGCGGCGAGGGCCGCGACCTGCTCCGGCCGCACCTTGCTCGGACCGGAGCCGAAGCGACCGTCCCGCGGCCTCAGGTGCGTCGGGGATGGTCAGCACGCCGGCCTCGGTCATGCCGCGATGATCCCAGAGCGGGATCCGGGCCGGGCGTGCGGTCAGGCGGTGGGCGAGCTCTCGTGCACGGCCTCGGTCCAGCCGGCGACCTCGCGCGGCGAGCGCGGGCCGGGCCCGACGTACCGCGCGGCCGGCCGCACCAGCCGCCCGGTCGACTGCTGCTCGAGGATGTGCGCCGACCAGCCGGCGGTCCGGGCGCAGGAGAACATCGGGGTGAACATCGACGGCCGGCACCTCGGCGAAGTCCAGGACGACCGCGGCCCAGAACTCCACGTTGGTCGCGAGCACCCGGTCCGGGCGGCGGGCGTGCAGCTCGTCCAGCGCGGCCTTCTCCAGCGCGATGGCCACCTCGTACCGCGGGGCGCCCAGCCGCTTCGCGGTGGCCCGCAGCACCCGGGCGCGCGGGTCCTCCGCCCGGTAGACCCGGTGCCCGAAGCCCATCAGCCGCTCGCCCCGGTCCAGCACGCCCTTGACGTACGTCGTGGCGTCGCCGACCTGCTCGACGCCCTCCGAGCATGTGCAGCACCCGGGAGGGCGCGCCGCCGTGCAGCGGCCCGCTCATCGCACCGACGGCGCCGGACAGGCAGGCGGCGACGTCCGCGCCCGTGGAGGCGATCACCCGGGCGGTGAACGTCGAGGCGTTCATGCCGTGCTCGGCGGCCGACGACCCAGTAGGCGTCGACGGCCTCGACGTGCCGCGGGTCGGGCTCGCCGCGCCAGCGGATCATGAACCGCTCGACGATGGTCCGCGCGTTGTCGACCTGGCGCTGCGGGACCATCGGGACGTTCTGCCCGCGGGCCGACTGGGCGACGAAGCTCAGCGCCATGACCGAGGCCCGGGCCAGGTCGGACCGCGGGCCTGCTCGGCGTCGATGTCCAGCAGCGGGCGGAATCCCCACAGCGGAGCGAGCTGGGCCAGGGCGCTCTGCACGTCGACCCGGATGTCGCCGCTGTGGACCGGCAGCGGGAACGGCTCGGCCGGAGGCAGCCCGGGCTCGAAAGCGTTGTCCACCAACAGTCCCCAGACGTTGCCGAACGACACCTGGCCGACCAGGTCGGTGATGTCGACGCCGCGGTAGCGCAGCGCGCCGCCCGCGCGGTCCGGCTCGGCGATCTCCGACTCGAAGGCGACGACGCCCTCCAGGCCGGGGACGAACGTGCTCGTGCTGTCGGTCATCGGCCGGGAGCGTACGCGCCTAGCCTTGGGCGCATGACCGACCCGTCCCCGGCGGCTCCGGGCCGAGCGGATCTAGCTGGCGTGGTGCCGACCCGATCGTCGATCCGGTGGCCCGGCTGGTGTACGCCGCGCCCGGGCTCGACGAGGAGCTGCCGGCCGCGCCGCTGCCCCTGCTGGCCCAGTGGTACGCCGCGGCCGTGGCCGACGACCGGGTGGCCGAGCCCGCGGCCATGGTCGTCGCGACCGTGGACGGCGACGGGCACCCGAACGCGCGGACCGTGCTGCTGAAGTCGCTGGACGCGTCGGGTGCGGAGTTCTACACCAACCTCGGCTCGACGAAGTCCGAGGAGCTGCGGCGCTCGCGCTGGGCGCTCGGCCGTCCTGCTCTGGCACCCGATGTACCGCCAGGTCCGGCTGCGTGGACCGGTCGAGCCGGTCTCGCGGGCGGAGCTCCGCGGCGTACTTCGCCACCCGGCCGCGCGGCTCGCAGGTGGCCTCCCGGGCCTCGCACCAGTCCCGGCCGATCGGCTCCCGGGCGGAGCTGGAGGCCCTGGTCGCCGCCGAGGAGGCGCGCTGGCCGGACACCGGCTCGCCGGACGACGTGCCCCTGCCGGAGCACTGGGGCGGCTGGCGGATCCGGCCGGTCGAGGTGGAGTTCTGGGCCGGCCGGCCCTCCCGGCTGCACGACCGGATGCGCTACCGGCCGCGCGAGGAGTCCGGCGGAGCACCACCGGCGCTGGACGACCCGGACGCCTGGCTCCGCGAGCGCCTGCAGCCCTGACTCTCCGAGCTGTCGGTCCCAGGGACCCGGATGCGGGTTCCGGGGCGGACCGTTGCAGCGGTCGTTCGATTGTCGAACTAGTTTGCTAGCGTGGTGGGCATGCCTGCCCGCACCGCGCCGCCGACGACGGCCACCCCGTCGGCCGAGGTGGCCGCCGTCCGTGCCCTGGCCCGGGCGTCCCGGGTGCTGGAGCGGGCGTCGTCCGATCTCAGCCTGGCCCACTACCGGGTGCTGGCCGCCGTGGCGTCGGGGGAGCAGCGGGCGTCCCGGGTCGCGGCGCGACTGGCGCTGGGACGGCCGACGATCAGCGCCGCGGTCGAGTCGCTGGGTCAGCGCGGGCTGCTCGACCGGGTCGACGTCGAGGGCGACGGGCGCGGCGTCGCGCTGTCGGTGACCGCTGCCGGCCGCCGGGTCCTGGCGCGGACCGAGGCCGAGATGACCAGCCGCCTGGGCGAGCTGGTCGACCGCACGCCGGACCCGGCGCGCGTGCGCGAGGCGCTGGCCTGGCTCGGCCCCGCGATCGACGACCTGCACGAGGCCCGGCGCCGGACCGAGCACCGGGCGGGGCGCGCCGCTCATGACCTCCCCAGGGACCACGCCGGTGACCTCCCCAGCGACCGACGCAGTGACGTCCTCCGACACCGCGGCTCCGCCGCCGGGCTGGCTGCGCCGCCTGGTCGGCTACGTGATGCGGCACCGTCGCGACGTGCTGCTGTCCTTCTCCGCGGCCATCGCTGGGAGCACCTGCCAGCTGCTCGTCCCCCTCGTCGAGCGGCACGTGGTCGACGAGGTGATCCTGGCCCGCACCGGGGGCCTGGGGTCTGGCTGGCCGTCCTCGTGCTGCTGGCCGCCGGCACCTTCGGCTTCGCGTACACCCGCCGCTACCACGGCGGCCGGGTCGCGCTGTCCGTGCAGTACGACCTGCGCAACGCGATGCACGACCACCTGCAGACCATGGACTTCGAGAACCTCGGCCGGATGCCGACCGGCCAGCTGGTGTCGCGGGCCAACTCCGACTCGGCTCTCGTGCAGGGCCTGCTGAGCTTCCTGCCCGTGATGAGCGGCAACGTCCTGCTGCTCCTGCTGTCGCTGGTCGTCATGCTCGTGCTCTCCCCGCTGCTGGCACTGGTCAGCCTGGCGGTGGCCCCGCTGCTCCTCCTCGTCTCCTACCGGATGCGGTGGCGGGTCTTCCCGGCCACCTGGGACGCCCAGCAGCGCGAGGGCGACGTCGCCCAGATCGTCGACGAGGACGTCAACGGCGTCCGGGTGGTCAAGGCGTTCGGCCAGGAGTACCGCGAGCTGCAGCGCCTGGCCGAGGCGGCCGGCACGCTGTACGGCGCGCAGCTGCGAGCGGTCCGGCTGCAGGCGAGGTACCAGCCGCTGCTGCAGGCCATCCCGTCGCTGGGCCAGGTCGCGGTCCTCGCCCTCGGTGGCTGGCTGGTGCTGCAGGGCAACATCACGCTCGGCACCTTCCTGGCCTTCTCGACGTACGTCGCGCAGCTCATGTCGCCGACGCGGCAGCTGGCCGGGCTGCTGACGGTCGGGCAGCAGGCCCGGGCCGGCATCGAGCGGATCTTCCAGCTGCTCGACCTGCGGCCGGCCATCGCGGACCCGCCGGACGCCGTCGAGCTGCCTGCGCTGCACGGCCGGGTGACCTTCCGCGACGTGCACTTCGGGTACGGCGACGGGCCGCCGGTGCTGGACGGCCTGGACCTGGACATCGCCGCCGGGGAGCGGGTCGCGATCCTCGGCGCGAGCGGCAGCGGCACGTCGACCGCCACACTGATGGTCTCGCGCTTCTACGACCCGGACGCGGGAGCCGTCCTGGTCGACGGCGTCGACGTCCGGACCGTCGCGCTGCACTCCCTGCGGAGCCAGGTGGCTGTGGTGTTCGAGGAGAGCTTCCTGTTCTCGACCTCGGTGCGGGAGAACATCGCGTACGGCCGTCCGGGCGCGACCGACGCCGAGATCGAGGCGGCGGCCCGGGTGGCCCAGGCCCACGAGTTCGTCACCGAGCTGCCGCGCGGGTACGACACGACCGTCGGTGAGCGCGGTCTGAGCCTGTCCGGCGGCCAGCGCCAGCGGGTCGCGCTGGCCCGGGCGCTGCTGGCCGAGCCGCGGGTGCTGATCCTCGACGACGCGACGTCGGCGGTGGACGCCACCACGGAGGAGGCCATCCACGAGGGCCTGCGCGAGCACTTCGGCGACCGTACGGTGCTCCTCGTCGCGCACCGCCGCTCGACCCTGCACCTGGCTGACCGGATCGTCGTGCTCGAGGCGGGAAGGGTTGCAGCGCAAGGGAACCACGACCAGCTCATCGACGAGAGCCCGACGTACCGCGAGCTGCTCACCGGACTGGAGGACGGCGAGGAGGACACGGCCGGCGACCGCATCGAGGCACTGGCCGGGCGCGTCGCGAGCAACGGCACGACGGCGTCGGCCTGGGACGCCCGGGGCCAGGACGGTGCGGGCGGTCGCCGCTTCGCGACCCGGTCCTTCGGGGCACCGAGCATCGGCGCCGGGCTCGGCGGAGGCGGCGGAGGCAGCTGGCGGCTGAACCTCGCCCCGACGCCCGAGCTGCTCGAGCGCGTGGCCGCGCTCCGCCCGATCCGCGACCGCGCCGACGTCGACCTGGACCGGGAGTCGCGGCACGAGCGGGAGTTCGGCCTGTGGCGGCTGCTGGCACCGTTCCGCCGGCAGCTGCTGCTCGGGTTGCTGCTCGTGGTCCTGGACGCCCTGGCCACCCTGGCCGGACCGGTGCTGATCAAGACCGGTCTGGACAACGGCGTCTCGACCGGCTCCCAGGCGATCCTGTTCGGCGCGTCCGCCGTCTATCTCGCGGTCACGCTGGCCGACCTGGTCGACGAGGTGGGGGAGACGTTCGTCACCGGGCGGGTCGCGCAGCGGATCATGCTCTCGCTGCGGATCCGGATCTGGGCCCAGCTGCAGCGGCTGTCGCTCGACTACTACGAGAGCGAGATGGCCGGCCGGATCATGACCCGGATGACCACCGACGTGGACCAGTTCGAGTCGCTGATCGAGAACGGCCTGCTGCTGGCGCTGGTCTCCTTCGTGACGTTCGTCGGCGTCGGGGTCGCGCTGGTCCTGTTCAACCTCGAGCTCGGGCTGTGCGCGCTGAGCGTCGTGGTGCCGCTGGCCGCCGCGACCGTGGTGTTCCGGCGGCGGGCCGCTGTGCTCTACGACGTCTCCCGCGAGCGGATCGCGATCGTCAACGCCGACTTCCAGGAGAGCCTGTCCGGCGTCCGGGAGTCCCAGGCGTTCGTGCACGAGGCCGCGACGAGGGAGCGCTTCCACCGCCTCGGCCGGGACTACCTCGACTCGCGCGTGGCGGCCCAGCGACTCGTCGCGACGTACTTCCCGTTCGTGCAGTTCCTGTCCGGCGTGGCCGACGCCGTGGTGCTCGGCGTGGGAGCGGGCCTGGTGACCTCGGGCCATCTGACGTCCGGCGCGCTGATCGCGTTCATCCTCTACATCGACATGTTCTTCTCGCCGATCCAGCAGCTCTCGCAGGTCTTCGACTCGTGGCAGCAGACCCGGGTCTCGGTCAGCCGGATCGCCGACCTGATGGCCCTCGACACCCGGACGCCCGACCCCGACAGTCCCGAGGACCCCGGGGCCCTGACGGGCCGGATCTCGTTGCAGGACATCCACTTCGCCTACCCCGCGCCGGTGCGGCGGGCGGACGCCGCACGTCGCGGGCCGGCCGACGCGCGCACCCTGCAGAGCAGCGACGCAGCCCTCACCCGGCCGCCGGAGGCCCTGCGTGGCATCGAGCTGGGCGTCGAGCCGGGGGAGACCGTCGCGCTGGTCGGTGAGACCGGCGCCGGGAAGTCCACGGTGCTGAAGCTGCTCGCCCGCTTCTACGACCCGGACACCGGTGCGGTCACCGTCGACGGCCACGACCTGCGGCGCCTCGAGCTGCTCGCCTACCGCCGACGGCTGGGGTACGTCCCGCAGGAGGCGTTCATGTTCAGCGGCAGCGTGCGCAGCAACATCGCGTACGGCCGACCGGACGCGAGCGACGCCGAGGTGGAGGCGGCGGCCCGGGCGGTGGGGGCGCACGACTTCATCGCCCAGCTGGCCGGCGGCTACCACCACCGCATCTCCGAGCGGGGCCGGTCGATGTCGGCCGGTCAGCGGCAGCTGATCGCGCTGGCCCGCGCCGAGCTGGTCGACCCCGCGGTGCTGCTGCTCGACGAGGCGACCTCGAACCTCGACCTCGCGACCGAGGCCCGGGTCACGGCGGCCATGCACCGCGTGGCCAGCGGCCGGACGACGATCGTCATCGCGCACCGGCTGCAGACCGCCCGGCTGGCCGACCGCATCGTGGTGCTGAGCAGCGGCCGGATCGCCGAGTCCGGCACCCACGAGCAGCTCGTCGACGGGGACGGCCCGTACGCCGCGATGTGGCGCGCCTTCGAGCTGGTCGAGGCCCGTCAGTCCCCGTAGCTCCGGCCGTTCGCGTCGCCGGTCTGCAGGTCCGGCCGGGCTGAGCGAGGCTCGCGGCATGTCGTACGGCGCGTGGTCCGGGCTGCTGGCGCGGGGCTCGCTGGCCCGGCTGCGCCGGCACGACCTGGTGCTCTGCGCGGCCGGCGTGACGTTCTACGCCGCGATCTCGGCCGTGCCGGGGATGTTCGTGGCCCTCCGGGTCGCGGCGGCCCTGACGTCCCCCGCGCACGTCGTCCACCTCGGCGCCGACCTCGCGCGGGCGCTGCCCCAGACCCTCGGGGCCCCGGGGGTCGTCCGCGCGCTGTTCGGGCGCGCGGCCGGGCTGGGCTGGTGGCAGGTGGCGGTCGCGCTCTTCCCCGCGAGCCTGTACGGCGAGGGGCTGCGCCGGGCGCTGGTCACCCTGGGCGACGCCCAGGACCGGCTGACCGGCTGGCGGGGCCGGATCGCCCTCCTGCCGGTGCTCGCGGTGGCGCCCGCGCTGCTCCTCGCGCTGCTGGCCGTGACGCCGCGGCTCGGCCACCTGTTCGGCGAGGGCGGCTGGGCCGGCGTTCTCGGCGTGGTCATCGCCTTCACGACCGACTGGCTGCTGGTCTCCGGACCGCTCGTGTGGGTGTTCCGCGTCGTGGCCGGTGGCGCGCCCGACTGGCGGGCCGCCCTCGTCGGAGGCGTGCTGACCGCGTCGTTCGTCGCCGGGTTCCTGCAGGGGTTCGTGCTGTTCCTGTCGCTGCCGGTGAACCTCGGGACGCCGTTCGGCGGCCTGACCGCGGTCGGCGGGGCGTGCGCGCTGCTGCTGTGGCTGTGGCTGCTGCACATCGTGGCGCTGACCGGCTACGTCGTGACCGTCACCGCCTCGGACCTGCTCACGACCGAGGGCCGGGGGACCCCCGGGCATGGAACAGCCCGTGGGCTCGACCCCTCGGAGGAGGAGCCGGCCGCGCTGGACGGGGCGCGGCGTACCCACGGGCTGCGGTGACTGCCTGGAACTCGCGAGCCGGCCTACGGCGGGCGGGTCAGGAAGTCTGTCCGTCCCAAAGACGGCGGCTAGCTGGCAGCCACCTCACGCGTCCGTATGTCAATCACTTGACGGACCACCTCCTCTCCCGTGTGGGACGACCGTACGTCGCGAGTCCCCCACGGGCAACGCAGATACGCCGGAAGTGGGTCAGGTGTCAGGTCCGGATCGGCATCAGCAGGACGGGCGGCGTCGTCGGCCGCTGCGAGCCACCGGCCGGCTCGAGGGTCACCCCGAAGCTGGCCTCCGCGGCCTGCAGGTCGTGCGACACCACGGGCCGGACCGAGCCGTTCGCGGTACGGGTCAGGAGTCCTTGGGAGTGGGCGCCCGACGCGTCGATGACCCAGAGCTGGTAGGCCTTGCCGCTGGGCGGGGCCGGCCAGTCCGCCGCGGAGAACACGGCGGAGTGCCGGATGTCCGAGACGACGGCGGTGCCGTGGCTGGCGCCGGGGCCGTTCGCGGTGACGGTCCGCGCGTCCGGAGCGGACAGCACCGCCTCGATGGCGGCCGACTCGGCCTGGGCCTGCTCCGTGCGGTGCCGCTCGTGCAGGGCGATGCCGCCGCTGATGCCGCCTCCCACCAGCGCGAGCGCGGCCACCGAGGCGGCCACCGCCAGCAGGAACCGGCTGCGGCGCCGCTCGTCCAGGCGGACGACGTCGCCGAGCGTCCCGGACGGCGGCAGCTGCCGCGTGCGGGAGACCTCGGCCATCACGCGAGTCTTGAGCTCGGCGGGCGGTCCCTCGTGCTCGGCCTGCCCCATCCGGGCGGTCGTGGCGACCAGCTCGCGGACCTCCTGGCGGCAGTCCGGGCAGTCGGCCAGGTGGGCCTCGAAGTCGGCCAGCTCCTCCGGCGTCAGCGCGTGCGCGGCGTAGGCGCCGGTCATGGTGTGCAGCTCGACGGTCATGCCTCCACCCCCATGCAGTCGCGCATCCGGATCAGTCCGTCCCTCAGTCTGGTCTTGACGGTGCCGAGCGGCACCGACAGCAGCTGGGCGACCTCGCTGTACGTGTAGCCGCCGTAGTACGCGAGGGTCAGCGACTCCTTCTGCAGGTCGGTGAGGCCACCGAGGCAGTGCTGGACCTGGGCGCGCTCCAACCGGTTCCCGACGGCCTCGGCCACCTCGTCGAACTCGACCGTGTAGTTGCGCGTGCCGACCTTGACGTCGCGGTCCGCGGACGCCTGCGCCGAGCGGACCCGGTCGACGGCGCGCGCATGCGCCATGGTCATGACCCACGTCATGGCCTTGCCCCGCGCGGGGTCGAACCGGGTGGCCGTCCGCCAGATCTCCAGGAACACCTCCTGGGTGACCTCCTCGGCCTGCGCCGGGTCGCGGAGCACGCGGCGGACCAGTCCGTGAACCCGGCCGGCCACCACGTCGTACAGCCGCTCGAAGGCTCGCTCGTCTCCCCGGGCCACCTGGACGACCAGCGAGTCCAGGTCGGCGGCGGGATCGGGAGCGTCCGTCGCGGGCGAGGCCGAGGGGTGAGCGGAGGCCTCACCCACGGCCCTGAGCCGTCGCTGCCCTCCGGTCACGGGACCAGCCTCCTCCGTCGTTCGGCGCACGGGTCGGCAGTGCAGTCGCAGCCGGCCCCCTCCGGACACAGCCAACCCTGTCGGACCTGGTTCGGCCCACCCGGCCGGCCGGATTGGTGAGCGATTCCGGGTCGGCGTCGGCGGCGGACCTGGAGGTCGTGCTCAGAGGACCTGGGTGGCCTGCTCGAACGGCAGCCGCGGGTTGCGCGGACGGTAGGCGTCCTGAGTCGCGTGGCCGATGTTGACGGCGGCGAGGACGAGGTGCCGGCCTCCGGGGAAGAACTCCTCGGCCACCGCGGCCCGGTCCAGGCCGGTCATCGGCCCGGCGGCGAGGCCGGCGGCACGGATCGCGACGATCAGGTACCCGAGCTGGATGGCGCCGTTCATCTGGGCGATCCCGTGCCGCAGGTCATCGTCGGCGAGGGCGTCCTTCGCGGTGGGGTTGTGCGGGAAGGTCGCGGGCAGGTGCTCGTGGAAGTCGAGGTCGACCGCGACGATCGCCACCACCGGCGCCTGGGCGGTCTTGCCCTGGTTGCCCGGGCTCATCAGCGGCACGAGCCGGTCGTGGGCCTCCGGGGTCGTGACCCACGCGATCCGCAGCGGCTGGCAGTTCATCGCCGTCGGGCCCCACTTGACCATGTCGTAGATGGCGCGCAGCTCGTCCTCGGTGACCGGCTGGTCGCTGAAGGCGTTGGCCGTGTGGGCGCCTTCGAAGAGGTGGTGGGTGGACTGCGGCTCGGTCGTGGGGGTGGCGGTCGTCATGCATGGTTGAACGTTCAATAACAATGGTTATTCCGCCGTCGCCGGGTAGCTGCCCCGGCCCGGTCACCGGCGCCGGACGGCCTCGAACCGGGCCAGGGCCTCCCGGCGCTCGGCCGCGTGGTCGACGATCCGCGACGGGTAGCCCCGGGCGTACCCCTCGTCGTGCTTCCACGGCTCGTGCGCGGCGGCGCCGGGCAGGTGCCGCAGCTCGGGGACGTACCGGCGCACGTAGTCCCCGTCGGGGTCGAAGCGCAGGCCCTGGGTCACCGGGTTGAAGACCCGCACGTACGGCGCGGCGTCGGTGCCGGTGCCGGCCGCCCACTGCCAGCCGTGCGAGTTCGAGGCCAGGTCCCCGTCCCGCAGCCAGTGCATGAAGTGGCGCGCGCCGACCGTCCACTCGACGTGCAGGTCCTTGACGAGGAACGACGCGACGACCATCCGCACCCGGTTGTGCATCCAGCCGACTCGGCGCGCAGCTGGCGCATCCCGGCGTCGACGAACGGGAACCCGGTGCGCCCCTCCCGCCAGGCCTCGACGTGCGCACCCGGCCGGGACCACTGCATGCCGGCCAGCTGCGGCACGTAGTACTGACGGGCCGACGCGGGACGGTGCCACAGCACGTCGGCGTAGAACTCGCGCCAGGCCAGCTCGGTGCGGAACCGGTCTCGCCCCCGACCCGTGCCGCCGGGCCAGGTCGGCCAGCAGCGTGCGCGGGTGGATCTCGCCGAACTTCAGGTGCGCCGACAGGCCCGAGGTCCCGTCGAGCGTCGGGCCGGTCGCGGGCGTCGCCGTACTCCCCGAGCGGCCCGTCGAGGAACTCGCGCCCACCGCTCCTGCGCCGCCGCCTCGCCCACGGCCGGCAGCTCCAGGCCGCCCGAGGTCCGGCTCGTCCGGGCAGCTGCTCGCTCTGCGACCGCCCGCGCCCAGCGCAGCTTCCGCGGCTCCGGGTGCCGGCTGCCGGCCAGCCGTGCTCGGCCCAGGCCCGGGAGAACGGCGTGAAGACCTGGTACGGCGAGCCGTCCGGCTTGCGCACCGTCCCGGGCCCCACGGCGTACGGCGTGCCGGTCCGGACCAGCCGGCTGCCGCCTCGCTCCAGCTCCCGCTCCACGGCCTCGTCGCGCTCGCGGCCGTACGGTCCGGCGTCGGCGGTGACGTGCACCGGCGCCGGCGCGCCGCCACCGCCCAGCTCGGCCGTGACCTCGGGCCAGGACCCGCGGCCGGGTCGCCGTGGCGCACGACCAGCGCGCCGTCCAGCCGCTGCGGACAGCGCGCGCAGCGAGCGCAGCAGCCAGGCCCGGCGGGTCGGACCGGCCGGGTCCCACAGCGCGCGGGTCGAGCACGAACAGGGGCAGCACCCGCGCCGCCGTCCTCGGCCGCCTGCAGCAGGGCCGGGTGGTCGAGGCGGCGCAGGTCCCGGCGCAGCCACAGGATCGAGTCCGTCACCGTGCGCCTCCCGCCCGCCGTCGTGCCGGCCCCCGGCCCGGCAGTGGGAGGCTAGGCGCGGAACAGGCAGCCCGCCGCACGACGTTCGCGCCAGTAGTCCAGCCGCACGCTCCCCAGGGAGTCACCCAGTGAGTGACCTGATCGACACCACGGAGATGTACCTCCGGACCATCTACGAGCTCCAGGAGGAGGGCATCGTGCCGCTGCGTGCCCGCATCGCGGAGCGGCTCGGCCACAGCGGCCCGACGGTGTCCCAGACCGTGGCCCGGATGGAGCGCGACGGCCTGCTCCACGTCACCGGCGACCGCCACCTCGAGCTCAGCGCCGAGGGCGCGGTCCAAGGCGATGCGGGTCATGCGCAAGCACCGGCTGGCCGAGCGCCTGCTGGTCGACGTGGTCGGGCTGGAGTGGGAGTACGTCCACGAGGAGGCCTGTCGCTGGGAGCACGTGATCAGCGAGCGGGTCGAGCGCAAGCTGCTGGAGGTGCTCGGCAACCCCACGGAGTCGCCGTACGGCACGCCGATCCCGGGGCTGGAGGAGCTCGGTGCGACGACCTTCGCCGAGGAGTTCCTGGACGCGCTGGGCACGCTGCGGCCGCTGACCGAGCTGGCCGGCGCGGTGGGTGCCGAGCCGGTCGAGGTGATCGTCCGCCGGCTGGGTGAGCCGGCCCAGCTGGACCACGACGTGCTGAGCCTGCTGCACGTCGCGGGCCTCAAGCCGGGGGCCACCGTGCGTGTCCAGGGCCTGCCGCACGGGGTGCTGGTGCTCACCGAGGGTGAACGTCCCGACGTCGAGCTGGACACCGAGATCGCCGCGCACGTGTTCGTGGTCGTCCCGGTCACTCCGGGTGCCCTCCTGGAGCAGCCCGCTGGACGGTAAGTCGGGCGGGACAACAGGCCGTGACCTAGGTGTGACATTTGCGCCGACGTTGTGTACGTTGACTAGCGCTTCCTCCCCTCCAAGGAAGTCCTCACGCGGACGCCGAGCTCTGCCACCGCGAACGAGGTCCGGACAACCGCATGGCAGAGGCGGGGGACCCACTTCGGGTCGGCGTTCAGGTCTCGTCGGAGCTCCATCACGACGCAGTCCTGGGCACTGGCCCTTGGGGTGAAGCCGAGTCGGCGGCGGTCAGGCTCTTGCGAGCCGGGCGGCCACGGACGAGGCCGGGTGCTCTCCACCCGAACCCGACAGCTCACCTCGTAGGCGACGGAGAGGCTCCTCTACGTGTCGACCCCCGAGGCCGGACGTCACCGCGCACCTGCGCGAGCAAAGACGCCGCTGAGCGCCATCACGCAAGCCGTTTCGACCAACGCGACCCCCGCCGTCAAGGCGTCCGCCGTCCTGGCCGTCTCCGGCGGCCTGGTCGCCTCCCTGGGCATCACCCAGGCGAGCGCGGGCACCAACCACACCGCGACGTCGACGACGTCG
Source organism: uncultured Actinomycetota bacterium (assembly GCA_963743975.1). Classification (GTDB taxonomy): domain Bacteria; phylum Actinomycetota; class Actinomycetes; order Actinomycetales; family CAVURS01; genus CAVURS01. Next base: position 454,202 of record CAVURS010000002.1, on the reverse strand, counting down.
GCGGACTACGCCTCGTCGGCCGCCCCCGCGTTCGGTGACAGCAGCTTCAGCGCCACGTCGCGCCGCCCAGCGCACCGGTCCGTGCGGGCCCCCGGCTTCGCCAGCCTCGCCCCGGCCCTGCGGGTGCACGAGACCTCGCGCGGCACCGCCCGGGTCTCGGTCACCGCGAAGGGCGCGCTGTACGCCCCGATCGCCCCGGTCAAGGCCGGCGCACCCGGGCTCGCCCGAGTTCGGCGCCGCCGTCATGGCGATCGCCGCGCGGTACGCCGGCATCGCCTACGTGTACGGCGGCACCACCCCGGCCGGCTTCGACTGCTCCGGCTTCGTCCGCTACGTGATGGCCCAGGTCGGCATCAGCCTGCCCCGCACCTCCAGCGAGCAGCGTGCCGCGACCCCGGCATCTCGGCCAGCGAGGCCGTCCCCGGCGACCTGGTCTTCTTCCCCGGCCACGTCGGCATCTACGCCGGCGGCGGCATGATGTGGGACTCCCCGCACACCGGCGCCACGATCGGCAAGCACGCGCTGTACTCCGGCGCCTCGTTCGGCCGGCCGTAACCGCCCGTTCGCCGTACCGTCGCCGGACGCCGTCCGGAGCTCTCCACCTCGCGCTGTCCCGGAACCCTTCGGCCCGTTCTCTCGGGCAATTCGGCGTGACCTCGGCCACGTCGCGCACGTAGCATGCGCCTGGGCGCGCCAGCCAGGCGCGCTGCTGTGTGGAAGGGGCGAGTCGTGCGCACCCTGGTGCTCAACGCCGGCTTCGAGCCGCTGGCCGTCGTCTCCTTCCGGCGTGCCGTCGTCCTGCTGCTCGCCGGGAAGGCGACCATGCTCGCCGACACCGGTGAGCCGCTGCACTCGGCGCACCTCGAGCTGCGCCGCCCCTCGGTCATCCTGCTGACGCGGTACGTCCGGGTGCCGTACCAGCGCTCCGTCCCCGTGACCCGTCGCGGCGTGCTGCGCCGCGACGGTCACCGCTGCGCGTACTGCGGCCAGAACGCCGCGACCGTCGACCACATCGTGCCCCAAGTCCCGCGGCGGCTCGGACTCCTGGGGCAACCTCGTCGCCTGCTGCCTGCGCTGCAACGGCGTCAAGGGCGACCGGACCCCGGACGAGATGGGCTGGTCCCTGCGGGTCCGGCCGCTCGCGCCGCGCGGGCCGGCCTGGGCGCTGCGCGGCGGCGAGGTCAGCCACCCGTCGTGGTCGGCGTTCCTCGACCTCGCCGCCTGAGCCGCCTGAGCCCGCTGAGTCGCTGCTTGGCCCCGCCCGTGGGAATAGTTGCGTGCGCAACTACAGTTGCACCCGCGTACCCTGTCCGCGAGGAGGACGCCATGCCCGCCATCACCGTCGAGGACCTCACCGTCCTGCCGCGCATCGCCGCCGACCCCAGGGCGTCGGTCTCCCGCCCGGTGCAGTCGCTGACGTCCGCTCCCAGCGGGTTCGAGGGCGAGGGCTTCCCGGTCCGCCGGGCGTTCGCCGGCGTCGACCTGGCCGCGCTCGACCCGTTCGTGCACATGGACCAGATGGGCGAGGTGGAGTACTCGCCCGGTGAGCCCGAGGGCACGTCGTGGCACCCGCACCGCGGCTTCGAGACCGTCACCTACATCATGGACGGCACCTTCGACCACCAGGACTCCAACGGTGGCGGCGGCACGATCACCAACGGCGACACCCAGTGGATGACCGCCGGCGGCGGCATCCTGCACATCGAGAAGCCGCCGGAGGCGCTCGTCGTCAGCGGCGGCCTGTTCCACGGCATCCAGCTCTGGGTGAACCTGCCCAAGGCCCAGAAGTGGGCGCCGCCGCGCTACCAGGACATCCGCGCGAGGTCGGTCGCCCTGCTGACGTCCTCGGATGCCGGCGCCCTCGTCCGGGTCATCGCCGGTGAGGTCGACGGGCACGCCGGCCCGGGGTCGACGTACACCCCGATGGCGCTGGTCCACGCCTCCCTGGCGCCGACGGCCCGGCTCGACCTGCCCTGGCGCACGGACTTCAACGCGCTGGTCTACGTGCTCGCCGGGCAGGGGACCGTCGGGCCGGACCGCCGGCCGATCCGGACCGGTCAGCTCGCCGTGCTCGGCGCCGGTGACGTCGTCACGGTGCAGGCCGCCGGCCAGCAGGACGCGCACATGCCGCAGCTCGAGGTGCTCGTGCTCGGCGGGCGCACCGATCCGCGAGCCGCTCGCCTGGGCCGGCCCGTTCGTGATGAACACCAAGGCCGAGGTGCTGCAGGCGTTCGAGGACTTCCAGTCCGGGCGGATGGGCCGGATCCCGGCCGTTCACGGCGCGCCGACCGAGCTGCAGGAGTCCGACAACTCCGCACCGTGAGGCCGGGCCGGTACGCCGGCTCGGCGGTCAGGCGGTGGGCAGGCCGGAGCTCTCGGCGATCAGCGTGAGCTGGGCCCGGAACAGCGCGTCCCGGGCGTCCTCGCTCAGCCACCCGAGGTGGCCGTACGCCTCCAGGCTGGTGAACCCGTGCAGGCCGGCCCACGCGGTGAGCATGGCCTGGAACGTCTCGGGGGCCAGCACGCGGTCGGCCATGCCGGCGTGCTTCTCCTCGGCGCAGTCCTGCAGCGACTGCTCGACCTCGCGGATCAGCGGTGGCCGCAGGACGCCCGTGCTGCTGCGCCTCGACGAACAGGCCGGACAGCTGCTCCATCGCCCGCCGGGCCGCCTCGGTGGTCGGGCCGTCCTCCTCCGCGACGTACCCGGGCACCGGCATGCCGAGGATGAGGGCGAACCGCTCGGGAGCGGTGCGGGCCCAGCCGCGGTAGGCGTTCCCCGCGGCCACCCATCGGTCCCACAGCCGGGTCGCGTCGATGCCGTCGAGCGAGCGGCGGACGAACTCGCCGAGCTCGTCGTACGCGTCGGTGATCAGGGCGGTCAGCAGCTCGTCCCGGCCGTCGAAGTAGCGGTACAGCGCCGGCGGGGTCAGGCCCATGCTCTTGGCGATGTCGGTGAACCGGATGTCGGTGGTGCGCTGCTCGCGCATGAGGTCCAGGGCGGTCTGCTTGATCTCCTCGATCGTCGCGGCGCGGGCCCGCTCGCGGCGGCTCACCGGTTCGGTCGTGGTCGGCGTCATCGCCCGTGCCTCCAGAGGTTGCTTCGTGAAGCATCTTCACAGAAGTTAAGTCGCTTGACAAGTGAAGCGCGATCGTGTTGGTTATGAGGCGTAACGAGTGATGAGATCACGTCACGCCCCGCTCCCGCCAGCACGAAGGACCGCCCGATGAGCACAGCGACCGCCCTCCGACCTCCCGACGACCTGCCGGCCGACCGTCGAGCGCCCCGGCCCCCTGGGCCGCCTGGCCGGCGCGTCGTACCGGCACCGCGGGCGCACCGTCCTGGCCTGGCTCGGCGTCCTCGGCCTCGCCGTGCTGCTCTCCAGCGTGCTCGGCGGCCAGTTCCGCGCCGACTACTCGGCGCCGGGCTCGGACTCCCAGCGGGCCCAGCAGCTGCTGGCCAGCGCAGTTCCCGGCGCAGTCCGGCGACAGCCTCGACGTGGTGTCTCCGGTCGACCGCGCCCGCCTCGTCCGCCGCGACGAAGGCCGCCGTCACCGCGGTCCTCGCCCGGCTCGCCGCGGCGCCGCACGTGGCCGGGATCCAGAGCCCGTACGCCGCGCCCGGGCGGCATCTCGGCCGACGGGCACACGCTGCTCGCCTCCGGCCGGCTCGACGTCGTGAACCCGAACGACATGCCGGTCGGTGCCAGCAAGCACCTGCTCGACATCGCCCGGCCAGGGCTCGACCGGCGGCCTGACCGTGTCGCTCGGCGGCCAGTCGCATCGAGCAGGCCGAGCAGGGGTCGATCGGCTCCGAGGGCCTCGGCATCGCCGCGGCCGCGGTCATCCTGCTGCTGATGTTCGGCACCGTCGTCGCCGCCGGCCTGCCGATCCTCGTGGCCGTCTCCGGCCTCGCCGTCTCGAGCACGCTCACCGGCGTCGTCATCGCGTTCGTCGACGCGCCCGACTGGTCGACCTCGCTGGCCACGATGATGGGCATCGGCATCGGGATCGACTACGCGCTGCTGATGGTCACCCGGTTCCGGGAGTGGCGGGCCGCCGGCCTGGACCCCGAGCGGGCCACGGTGGCCACCCTCGACACCGCCGGCCGCGCGGTCATGGTCGCCGGCACCACGGTCGTCGTCAGCATGCTCGGCCTGTTCGCCATGGGCCTGTCCTTCATGCGCGGCGCCGCCGTCGTGACGATCGTGGCCGTGCTGGTCGTGCATGGCCGCCGCCGTCACCCTGTTCCCGGCCCTGCTGGGCTACCTCGGCCGGCACGTCGACCGGCTGCGCGTCCCGCTCGGCCGGCGGCGTACCGCCCACCGTCGCGGCCGGCGGCCACGTCGCGGCCGGCCCGCACGCTGGCTGGCCTGGAGCCGGTTCGTGGAGCGGCGCCGGGTCGCGGCCGTCGTGGTCGGCGTCGCGCGTGCTGCTGGGTCTGGCCGCGCCCTTCCTCGGCGTGCGGTTCGGCTTCCCGGACGCCGGCAACGACCAGACCGGCCACCTCGACCCGGCAGGCGTACGACGCGGTGTCCCGCGGCTTCGGGCCGGGCGCGAACGGCCCGCTGCTGCTCGCGGCCGAGCTCCCGGCCGGTGCCGGTGCCGCCTCGCTCGACCCCCTGCGAGCCGGCGCTCCGGTCCACCCCCGGCGTCGCCGCGGTCACGCCGGTGACGGTCAACCCGGCCGGCGACGGCCGCCGTCCTGACCGTCGTCCCGACCACCGGCCCGCAGTCGCCGAAGACCGAGGACGCTCGTCCGGCACCTGCGCTACGCGACGTCATCCCGGCCGCGACCGCGCGGCACCGGGGCTGTCCGTGCACGTCGGCGGCGTGACCGCGACCTCGATCGACAGCACGGGCAACATCGCCCAGCGGATCCCGCTGCTGATCGGCGGGCGTCGTCCTGCTGTCGATGGTGCTGCTGCTGGTGGCGTTCCGCAGCGTCGTGGTCGCGCTGAAGGCCGCGGCGATGAACCTGCTCTCGGTCGCCGCGGCGTACGGCGTCGTCGCCCTCGTCCTGCAGGGCGGCTGGGCCGGTCACCTGGTCGGCATCGACACCGCCAGCCCGCTGCCGGCGTTCGTGCCGGTGCTGATGTTCGCGGTGCTGTTCGGGCTGTCCATGGACTACGAGGTGTTCCTCGTCAGCCGGATGCGGGAGACCTGGATGCGGACCGGCGACAACGGCGAGGCCATCGTGCAGGGGCTGGCCGGCACGGCCCGGGTCATCACCGCGGCCGCGGCGATCATGGTCGCGGTGTTCGCGGCGTTCGTCCCCAGCCCGGACCTGGTGCTGAAGGTGATCGGCATCGGCATGGCCTCGGCGATCTTCGTCGACGCCACCGTCGTCCGGATGCTGCTGGTGCCGGCGGTCATGCACCTGCTGGGTCGGCGCAACTGGTGGATGCCGCGCTCGCTGGAGCGGTTCGTGCCCCAGGTGCACGTCGAGGGTCACCCCGACCAGTACCTCCCGGCGCCCGCCGGCGAGCCGGTGACCGCCGCCGGCTGAACCGTCGGTACGCAGGTCTCGGGTCCCGGGGCCGGCTCAGTGCACCGGGGAGAGCCGGGCGAGCAGCTCGTCCAGCTTCGCGTAGCCCTCCTCGGCCCCGGTCTCCATGCCGGCGCTGATCATCCCGTCCCGGGCCGCGACGCTGGCGAACACGCTGGTCACCCGCAAGGTGGTCCGGCCGTCGTGCTCATCGAAGTGCATGGTCTCGAAGGCCACGTCGCCCGGCGAGCCCTCGTACTCGAAGGTCTGCCGGATGCCGTCCTCGACCGAGGGGTCCCCGTGGAAGACGCCGTGGAACGCGTGCTCGGTGCCGTCCTCGCCCCACTGCACGAAGCGGTAGCGGCCGCCGTCCCGCGCCTCCAGGCGGTCGAACCGGGTGGTCAGCCGGCGCGGGCCGAGCCACTGGGCCATCAGCTCGGGCTCGGTGTGGGCGCGCAGCACCAGCGCGGCCGGTGCGTCGAACTCCCGAGTCAGGTGCAGGGCGTGCGATCCGGGCTCGACGGTCATCTGGGTGGTGCTCATCGGGTCTCTCCTTCGTCTCGTCGTTCGCGTTCTTCTCCGAGCGTGGTGGCCAGCAGCTCGTCCAGCCGCTGGTAGCTCTCCTCCCAGTACTCGCGGTACGCCGCGAGCCAGGAGACCGCCTCGCGCAGCGGCTCGGCGCGCAGGTGGCTCAGCCGGGCGGTCGCCTGGCGGGAGCGGGTGATCAGTCCGGCGTCCTCGAGCACCTTCAGGTGCCGGGACACCGCGGGCTGCGACATCGGGAACGGTGCGGCGAGCTCGGCCACCGACGCCTCACCGCCGGTGAGCCGGGCCAGGATGGCCCGCCGGGTCGGGTCGGCCAGCGCCCCGAACACGGCGTCCAGCTGGGCCTCGCCCATTCATAACTCCCAAGTTCTGAAACTGATGAGTTATGAATAGTCCTCCGGGGCGGGCACTGTCAAGGGCTGGAATCCGGGGCGCCGGTCCGCGGTTGGGCCGGAGGTGACTGCCACTCCGTTGACCGTCGAGGTCTGGTCCGACGTCGTCTGCCCCTGGTGCTACATCGGCAAGCGCCGGCTGGAGGCCGCGCTCGCCGGCTTCGAGCACCGTGACGAGGTCCAGGTCCTCTGGCGCTCGTTCGAGCTGGACCCGACGACCCCGCGCTCCGCCGAGCCCGGCGGCGGCCAGGACCTCGCGACGTTCCTCGGCGAGCGGTACGGCGGGGGCCGGGAGGCCGGGCTGGCGATGAACCAGCGGGTCACCGACATCGCGGCGGGGGACGGGCTGGAGTACCACCTCGACCGCGCGGTCCGCTCGAACACCGTCGACGCCCACCGCCTGCTCCACCTGGCCCTCGAGCAGGGCGGCCCGCAGCTGCAGGACCGGCTCAAGGAGCAGCTGATGACGGCGTACTTCACGCTGGGCCAGGCCGTCGACGACCACCCCACGCTGCGCCGGATCGCGGTCGAGGCCGGGCTGGAGCCGGAGTCGGTGGACGAGGTGCTGGCCTCGGACCGGTTCGCGGACGACGTGCGGGCCGACGTCGCCCAGGCCCAGGCCTTCGGCGCGACCGGCGTGCCGTTCACGGTCGTCGACCGTCGGTACGGGCTGAGCGGCGCCCAGCCGGTCGAGCTGTTCGAGCAGGCCCTGCGCCGGGCCTGGGACGACCGGCAGGTCGAGCCGGCCTGACGCCGGCGGCCGGTCGTCGGACCGGGCACAGGGCAGGATGGCGCCATGCCACCCAGCTCCGCGGACGAGCAGGACCAGCTCGACGGGGCGCCGGCCCGCCTGCCGCGGCGCACCCTCTGGCTGCTGGTCCTGGGCGGGGTGGGCTCGATCAGCCTCCTGTTCACCCTGCCCGGCATCCCGGCGCTGGTGATCGGGATCGTCGCGGCGAGCTCGTGGCGGCGGCACCCGGACCGCTGCCGCACGCTGACCAGGGCCGGCTACTGGGTGTTCCTCGGCATCGTGCTCGTGCAGATCGTGGCCACGGTGCTGGATGTGGGCCGAAGGTCCTGAACCGGCCGGCTACTCGGCCGGTGTGGTGACCGGCTGCCCGCGCCGTACCGCCACGACGGTGATCGCCGCGAGCCCGACCACGCCGCCGGTCACCTGGACCCAGGTCAGCGACTGGCTGAGGAACAGGTACGCGCCCAGCGCCGCGACGATCGGGTTGGCCGAGGCGATCAGCGAGGAGATCGACACGTCGAGGTGTCCCTGAGCGACGTTCATCAGCAGGTGGGCGATGCTCGGCACGACCGACAGCAGGCCGATCCACAGCCAGTCCCGGGCGCTCACCGCGGCCGGCGACTGGCGGAACACCAGCAGGTAGGCCGTGGTGCCGGCCGCCGCCACCAGCGTGACGCCGGCGGTGTAGTCCAGCGCCTCGATGCGCGGCTGGACGGCCTTGGCGGCGACGAAGTACCCGGACCAGGCCAGCAGGGACCCGACGGCCAGCAGGTCGCCGAGCTGCTGGTCGTGGTCGGGGATGCCGCCGCCGAGGGCGATGACCACGACGCCGGCGATCGCCACGACGGTCCACAGGACGTCCCCGCGGGCGAGCCGCTCACCGAGCAGCAGCCGGGCGGCCACCATCACCAGCGCGGGCTGCAGCGAGCCGATCACGGTGGGCACCGCGACGCCGGTCAGCTTGACCGCGCTGAAGAACAGCGACATGTCGGCGCTGAGCAGCAAGCCGCCCAGCAGCGAGAGCCGCAGGGTGCGGCCGGTCAGGAACCGGCCGCGGACCATCAGGCCCGCGGTGAGCAGCACGGCGCCGAGCCAGGTGCGCCAGAAGGTGAGGACGAGCCCGGAGGCGTTCGCGAGGGAGGCCATCACCCCGGCCGAGCCCCAGCCCACGGCGGCGAGCGAGGCTGCCGCCACCCCGACCGCCGGCCGGCCCTCGGCCTCTGCTGCGGCGTCGGGCACGAGCGCAACCTATCGAGGCCGGTCCCGCCGGCTCGGGGTGGTGCCGGCTCAGCGAGGGCGGCCGGCGACCGGTGCCCGGTTCGAGGTCAGGACGATGCTCGCCTCGGTCATCCGCTCGGACAGCTCGCCGGACGTCGCGGGCCGGGCCAGCAGGTACCCCTGGACGGTGTCGCAGCGCAGGGCGGTCAGCTGCTCGAGCATCTCCACGGTCTCCACGCCCTCGGCCGTGACCGTGAAGCCGAGGCCGTGACCGAGCTCGATGACCGAGCGGACGATGGCGGTGTTCCGGTCGTCGGTGAGCATGGAGAGCACGAAGCCCTTGTCGATCTTCAGCTCGGTGATCGGCAGGGTGGCGAGGTAGCCGAGGCTGGTGTGCCCGGCCCCGAAGTCGTCGATCGAGATGCGCAGACCGGCGCGGGCCAGCTCCAGGAGCGTGCGGGACGCGCGGGCCGGGTCGGCCATCAGCGCGGTCTCGGTGATCTCCAGGATCACCCGGGCCGGGTCGGTGCCGGCCTCGGCCAGCGCGGCCAGGACGTCGGCGGCGAACTCGGACCGGCCCAGGCTGCGCGCGGAGACGTTCACCGCGACGGCCAGCTGCCCGGTCGGGTCGAGCTGCGGCAGGTCGAGGCTGGCCCGGCGCAGCACCCAGCGGGTCAGGTCCTCGATCAGCTCGGTCTGCTCCGCTGCGGGCAGGAAGGCGTCGGGGTAGAGCAGGCCGCGCGTGGGGTGCTGCCAGCGCACCAGGGCCTCGACCGCGATGACCCGGGCCCCGTGCAGGTCACCCTTGGGCTGGTAGTGCAGGACGAGCTGGTCCTCGGCGATGGCGGCGCCGAGCTCGCCGATCAGGCTGAGCTTGGCCGAGTCGTACTGGTCCTGCTCCGAGCGGTACCGCGCGATCCCGATGTGGCCGCGCTTGGCGACGTACATCGCGACGTCGGCCCGCTGCTGGAGCGTGCCGATGTCGGTGCCGTCCTCCGGTGCCAGGGCGAAGCCCGCGCTGGCCTCCATGGCCAGGGGCAGGCCGTTGATCTGGACCGGCTGGTTGACGGCGGCCCGCAGGCGGCCCAGCACCTCGGCCGCCTCGCCCGCGCCGTGGACGCCGGTCAGGACCACTCCGAACTCGTCCCCGCCCAGCCGGGCGATCGTGTCGCCCTCCCGGATGTACAGCTTCAGCCGTTCGGCCAGGAGCATCAGCAGCTGGTCGCCGTTCTCGTGACCGAGGGTGTCGTTGACCTCCTTGAACCGGTCCAGGTCGATCAGCGCGATGGCCACCGGGCGGTCCTCGGTGGCCGCCGCGATCGCCGCCTCGGCCCGCTGGGTGAACTGGGACCGGTTCGGCATGCCGGTGAGCGTGTCGTGGCGGGCCAGGAAGGCGTTGGTCCGGGCCTGCCGGCGCAGCCGGCGGGTGACCGAGGCCGAGACCGCGAGCAGGCAGAACCAGACGAGCAGCAGCCCGCCGAGGATGGCCAGTGCCGCCGCCAGCTGTCCTTGCCTGATGTCGCTCGCGATCGGCGCGTAGGGCAGGTAGACCTCCAGCACGCCGACGGGCCGGCCCGACTGCGCGGCCAGCAGCGGCTCGTACACCTCCACGACCCGGGGACCCTGCGAACCCTTCGCGGCCGAGTCGGCGTCGAGCCGGCTCAGGTCGACGACCGTGCGGCCCTTCGCGGCGTCGAGCGCCTCGTCGTCCGCCGGACTGGAGCTGCCGTCGTCGGCGAAGACCACGCGCCCGTCGAGGTCCCGCAGGCGCAGCCGGAGCACCTGGTCGTCCTTCACGGCCATCGAGACGCTGCGCTGCAGGGCCGTCCGCTCGGTCGCGGTGAGGCCGGACCGCAGGTCGTGCCCGTTCAGCAGCGGGGCGATGCTGGTGTGGGCGAGCAGCTCGGCCTTGGCCCGGCCCTCGCTCAGCCCGTGCTGGTCGCCCTGCCGGTGTTGGAGGGTGAGCAGCACGGCCCCCAGCAGGAGGACCGGGACCAGGCTGACCACCGCGTAGACGGCGAAGATCGAGCGCACCGATCGGTACGTCCGTTCCCGACGGCGCGGCTCTTCCACATCTCCCAATCGGCTCGTCGCGGCCAACCTTGAGCCGCGTCGTCGCAGGTCAGCCGGGACGCACGACCGGGGGAGGCGGCGTCCGGTCGCCGTCCAGGACCAGCTGACCGGTGCGTCAGGAGGGCTGCCCAAAGTGGCCTCCGTTGCGCGATGATCGACCGTGAAGCGAAGGACGCACGTGTAGATTTCCGTCGTCGGGGACGACGAGGCGGTCGTGACCGTCCGGGTCTGCGCGGCGAGACGAGCGGAGAGCCATGAGGGACGCCGGCACAGGAGGTGCTGTCGCTGCGGCGCCGGTGCCCCCTGACGTCGTCGAGGCCGTCCGGCTGGCCGTCGAGCGGCACCTGTCCGACCGGGGTCCGCTGATGGGCGTCCTGCACGACGTCCAGTCGCGCCTCGGGTGCGTGCCGGGCTCCGCGGTCCCGCTCGTCGCGGACGCGCTGAACCTCTCCCGGGCCGACGTGTTCGGCGTCGTGTCCTTCTACCGCGACTTCCGCACCGAGCCGGCCGGCCGCCGTACGGTCCGGATCTGCCGGGCCGAGGCCTGCCAGTCGCTCGGCAGCGAGCAGCTCGTCGACCACGCCATCGAGCGGCTGGGCACGCCGCTCGGCGGGACGACGGGTGACGGCGGGCTCACCCTCGAGCAGGCGTTCTGCTTCGGCAACTGCGCCCTCGGCCCGTCGGTCGAGGTCGACGGCCGGCTGTACGGCCGGGTGGACGCCGCGCGACTCGACGCGCTGGTCGACCAGGAGGCCCGCCATGCCTGACCGGACGACGGTGTACGTCCCGCGCGACTCGGCCGCGTGCTCGGTCGGTGCGGAGGAGGTTGCGGCCGAGATCGGTCGCCGTGCCGGTGATCGAGTCCGGTTGGTACGCAACGGTTCTCGCGGGATGCTGTGGCTCGAGCCACTGGTCGAGGTCGAGACGGCCGAAGGGCGCGTCGCGTACGGTCCGGTGCGGCCCGAGGACGTGCCGGGGCTGCTGTCGGCCGGGCTGCTGGACGCCGCCGACCACCCGCTCCGGCTGGGCCGCACCGACGAGCTCGAGTGGCTGAGCTCCCAGCACCGGGTGACCTTCGCGCGGGTCGGTGTCATCGACCCGCTGTCGAGCGAGGACTACGTCGCGCACGGTGGCCTGGCCGGGCTGCGCCGCGCGATCGAGCTGAGCCCCGAGGAGATCGTCGCCGAGCTGGTCGAGTCCGGTCTGCGCGGTCGCGGGGGCGCGGGGTTCCCGGCCGGGCTGAAGTGGCGCACGGTCCTGGAGGCCCGCTCGGACCAGAAGTTCATCTGCTGCAACGCCGACGAGGGCGACAGCGGGACGTTCGCCGACCGGATGCTCATGGAGGGCGACCCGTTCGCGCTCATCGAGGGCATGCTGATCGCCGCCCGGGCGGTAGGGGCGAACGAGGGCTACATCTACCTCCGGTCCGAGTACCCCGCGGCCGCCGCCACCCTCAGCACGGCGATCGAGATCGCCTACGCCCAGGGCTGGCTGGGCCGCAGCGTGCTCGGCTCCGACCTGTCCTTCGACCTGTTCGTTCGGCTCGGCGCGGGTGCCTACATCTGCGGCGAGGAGACCTCGATGCTGGAGAGCCTCGAGGGCAAGCGGGGCGTGATCCGCGCGAAGCCGCCGATCCCCGCGCTGGTCGGGCTGTTCGGCCAGCCGACCGTGGTCAACAACGTGCTGACGCTGGGCACCGTGCCGATGGTCCTGGCCGACGGCGGATCGGCGTACGGCGCGTTGGGCGTGGGCCGCTCGCGCGGCACCCAGGTGTTCCAGCTCGGCGGCAACATCGCGCACGGCGGCATCGTCGAGACGGCGTTCGGCATCTCGCTCGGCGACCTGGTGATCGGCTACGGCGGTGGCACCGCGAGCGGGCGACCGCTGCGCGCCGTCCAGGTCGGCGGACCGCTGGGCGCGTACGTGCCGGTGGACCAGCTCGGGCTGCCGATGGACTACGAGGCGTTCGCCGAGGCGGGCGCGATGGTGGGGCACGGCGGCATCGTCGCGTTCGACGACACCGTCGACATGGCCCGGCAGGCGCGCTTCGCCATGGAGTTCTGCGCCGAGGAGTCGTGCGGCAAGTGCACGCCGTGCCGGATCGGCTCGGTCCGCGGCGTCGAGGTGATCGACCGGATCATCGCCGACGAGGAGCGCGCGGCGAACCTGGCCCTGCTGGACGACCTGTGCGAGCTGATGACCGAGGGCTCGCTGTGCGCCATGGGCGGGCTGACGCCGATGCCGGTTCGCAGTGCCCTGCGGCACTTCCCGGAGGACTTCGCCCGGCCGGCCGCGGCGCCTCCCCGTCGCCTGCAGCTCGAGCTCGTCGACCGACACCCCGCACCCCCGACGGAGGTCCTGTCATGAGCCTGCTCAAGGAACCGGACCTGGGGACACCCGCCCGGGCCGGCGCCCCGGTGGTGCAGCTGGAGATCGACGGCCACCCGGTGTCGGTGCCCGAGGGCACGTCGGTCATGCGGGCCGCAGCGCTGGCCGGCATCGCCGTCCCCAAGCTCTGCGCGACGGACTCGCTCGAGGCGTTCGGCTCCTGCCGCCTGTGCCTGGTCGAGGTCGAGGGCGGCCGGGGCACGCCTGCGTCGTGCACGCTGCCGGTGGCCGACGGCATGAAGGTCAGCACCCAGAGCGAGAAGCTCGACCGGCTCCGGCGCGGCGTCATGGAGCTCTACATCTCCGACCACCCGCTCGACTGCCTCACCTGCCCGGCGAACGGCGACTGCGAGCTGCAGGACATGGCCGGCGTCGTCGGGCTGCGGGACGTGCGCTACGGCTACGCGGGCGAGAACCACCTGGACGCCCCGAAGGACACGAGCAACCCGTACTTCGACTTCGACGCGAGCAAGTGCATCGTCTGCTCGCGCTGCGTGCGCGCCTGCAGCGACGTGCAGGGCACGTTCGCGCTGACCATCTCCGGCCGCGGGTTCGACTCGAAGGTGACCGCCGGCAACGACGAGAGCTTCATGGCCTCCGAGTGCGTCTCGTGCGGTGCCTGTGTCCAGGCCTGCCCGACGTCGACGCTGCAGGAGAAGTCGGTCGTGCAGCTGGGCATGCCGACCCGCTCGGTGGTGACCACCTGCGCGTACTGCGGGGTCGGCTGCTCGTTCAAGGCCGAGGTGCGCGGGTCGGAGGTCGTGCGGATGGTGCCGTTCAAGGACGGCGGCGCCAACGAGGGCCACTCCTGCGTCAAGGGCCGGTTCGCCTTCGGCTACACCAACCACCCGGACCGGGTGCTCAAGCCGCTGATGCGCGAGCGCATCACCGACGAGTGGCGCGAGGTCGAGTGGGACGAGGCGCTCGGGTTCGTCGCTCGCCGCCTCACCGAGATCCAGGAGCAGTACGGCCGCGGCTCGGTCGGTGCGATCTCGTCCTCGCGGACGACGAACGAGGAGGTGTACGTCGTCCAGCGCATGGTGCGGAACGCGTTCGGCAACAACAACATCGACACCTGCGCGCGGGTCTGCCACTCGCCGACGGGCTATGGCCTGAAGCAGACGTTCGGCACCTCGGCCGGCACCCAGGACTTCCGCTCGGTCGACGACGCGGACGTCATCCTGGTCATCGGCGCCAACCCCACGGACGCCCACCCGGTGTTCGCGTCGCGGATGAAGAAGCGGCTGCGGGCCGGCGCCCGGCTCGTGGTGATCGACCCGCGGCGCATCGACCTCGTGCGCACCCCGCACGTCGAGGCGGCGTACCACCTACCCCTCGCCCCGGGCACCAACGTCGCGATGGTCAACGCCCTGGCCCACGTCGTGGTGACCGAGGGGCTGTCCGACGCCGACTTCGTCGCCGAACGGTGCGAGGGGTACGCCGAGTGGGCCGACTTCGTCGCCCGTCCCGAGAACAGCCCGGAGGCCCTGGCCGACGTCATCGGCGTGCCGGCCGACGACATCCGCGCGGTGGCCCGGTTGTACGCCGCCGGTCCCAACTCGGCGATCTACTACGGGCTCGGCGTGACCGAGCACAGCCAGGGCTCGACGATGGTGATGGGCATGGCCAACCTGGCCATGGCCACCGGCAACATCGGCCGGCGCGGCGTGGGGGTGAACCCGCTGCGCGGGCAGAACAACGTGCAGGGCTCGTGCGACATGGGCTCGTTCCCGCACGAGCTGCCGGGCTACCGGCACATCGGCGACGCCGCGGTGCGCGGCATCTACGAGCAGCTGTGGGGGCGGACGCTCGACCCCGAGCCGGGCCTGCGCATCCCGAACATGTTCGACTCCGCGCTGGACGGGTCGTTCAAGGCGCTGTTCGTGCAGGGCGAGGACATCGCGCAGTCCGACCCGAACACACGGCACGTGGTCAGCGCGCTCGACTCCCTCGAGCTGCTGGTCGTGCAGGACCTGTTCGTCAACGAGACCGCGAAGCACGCGCACGTGCTGCTGCCCGGGACGTCGTTCCTGGAGAAGGACGGCACGTTCACCAACGCCGAGCGGCGGATCAACCGGGTGCGGCCGGTCATGGCGCCGCGCACCGGCAAGCACGAGTGGGAGATCGTCGGCCGAGATCGCCGCGCTGATGGGCTCGCCGATGCCCTACGACCGACCCGAGCCAGATCATGGACGAGATCGCGGCCACCACCCCGACGTTCCGCGGCGTGAGCTTCGACCTGCTCGACAAGGTCGGCAGCGTGCAGTGGCCGTGCAACGAGGAGCACCCGCTCGGGACCGAGACCATGCACGAGGGCGAGTTCGCCCGTGGCAAGGGCCATTTCGTCGAGACGCCGTACGTCCCGACGACCGAGCGCAGCACCCGCAAGTACCCGCTGATCCTCACCACCGGCCGGATCCTGTCGCAGTACAACGTCGGGCGCCCAGACCCGGCGCACCGGGAACGTCGCCTGGCACCAGGAGGACCTGCTGGAGATCCACCCGCACGACGCCGAGGACCGCGGCATCCGCGACGGTGACGTCGTGGTGCTCGCCAGCCGGGTCGGCGAGACCAGGATGCGGGCCAAGCTGGCCGAGCGGATGCCGGTCGGCGTCGTCTACACGACGTTCCACCACCCGGTCAGCGGCGCGAACGTCGTGACGACCGAGAACTCCGACTGGGCGACCAACTGCCCGGAGTACAAGGTGACCGCCGTCCAGGTGGGTCTGGCCGTGGGGCCGGACGACGGCGAGATGGGCCGGGCGGAGTCCGTCGTCGTGGCCGTGGCGGCTCCGTAGTGGAGGAGCCGCGAGTCGCCCGCCTCGCCAATGACATCGCCCGCAACGTGCCCCACCTGCCGCCGGACGAGGCGGCCCGGATGATCGCCGGGCACCTGCGGTCGTTCTGGGACCCGCGCATGCGGCGCCAGCTGA
Organism: uncultured Actinomycetota bacterium; assembly: GCA_963743975.1. GTDB lineage: Bacteria > Actinomycetota > Actinomycetes > Actinomycetales > CAVURS01 > CAVURS01. The sequence continues at coordinate 438,416 of CAVURS010000002.1, read as the reverse complement.
AGGAACTCGTGTCGGCCGACCCCTCGACGGTGGAACCCGTTGTCGCCGCTGCGGTCTCGGCCCTCGACGAGTCTCCGTGAACGAACTCGGCGATCCCCTCTCCGACCTGCTCAACCTGGTCCGCAGCGAGTTCGAGGCGGACACGGTGGCCGTCCTGCTCCTCGACCCGGCCGGCGTCTACCTCGACACCTATGCCGCCGTGGGCATCGAGCTGACCGTTCGCGAGCGGGTGCGCGTGCCGATGGGCCGCGGCTTCGCGGGACGGATCGCCAAGGAGCGGGCGCCGGCGATCATCGACGAGGTCAACGACCGCAACGTGGTGAACCCGGTCCTGCGCCGGCACGGGGTCCGCTCGCTGCTCGGGGTGCCGCTGCTCTCCTCGACCGGTCTGCTCGGTGTGCTCCACATCGGCTCGCTGTCCCGCCGGGAGTTCAGGCGGGACGAGGTCGAGCGGCTGCAGGACTTCGGTGGCCACGTGTCGCGTGCCGTCCAGGACCAGATCGCGTTGGAGGAGCGGTCGGCGACCGTGGCGCTGCAGCGCAGCCTCCTGCCGTCGAAGCTGCCCGACGTGCCGGGCCTGGACCTGTCCGCGCGGTACCTGCACGCGACCGGCGACCTCGGCGGGGACTGGTACGACGTCCTGGTCCTGCCCGACGGCCGGGTCGGCCTGGTGATGGGGGACGTCGCCGGTCACGGGTTCCCGGCGGCCGTCGTCATGGGCCGGCTGCGCAGCGCCCTGCGGGCCTACGCGCTGGAGTACGCCGACCCGGCCGAGGTCCTGCACCGCCTGGACCGGAAGATCCAGCACTTCGAGCCCGGCGTCTTCGCCACCGTCCTCTACGCCCTGGCCGAGCCGCCGTACTGCTCGGTGCAGCTGAGCTCGGCCGGGCACCCGGCGCCCCTGCTGCTCCACGCCGACCGGCCGTCCGAGCTGACGTCGGTGCCGCCCGACCTCCCGATGGGCGTCGCGACGGACGTGGAGCGCCGGACGACCACGGTCGACGTGCCGGACGGGACGTCGCTCGTGCTGTTCACGGACGGCCTGGTCGAGCGCCGGCCGCCCGCGGCGTACCGCGACCGCGTCCGGCGCCTGCTGTCCGTCGTGCCGGGAGCGGACGCGGACGAGATCTGCACGCTGGTCGTCGACGAGATGTTCCGCGACAGCCCGGTCGAGGACGACACCGCGGTGCTGGTCATGCGCCGGCCGCACCCGGAGAGTTCTCCGCCGGTGGCGGGACCAAACGAGGAAGGACGCGGCTAGGCTCGATCCGCGCCCCTGGACAGGTACCCAACGAGAGGCTCGGAGAACAGCAGATGAGCATCCTGCGTGCGGCAGTCACCCAGGTCGAGTGGACCGGCGACAAGGAGTCGATGATCGCCCGGCACGAGGAGCTGGCGCGCGAGGCGGCCGGCGACGGCGCCCAGGTGATCTGCTTCCAGGAGCTGTTCTACGGGCCGTACTTCGGCGCGGTCCAGGACCAGAAGTACTACTCCTACGTGGAGTCCATCCCGGGGCCGACCGTCGAGCGGTTCCAGGCGCTGGCCCGGGAGCTGCACCTGGTGACGATCCTGCCGATCTACGAGGTGGTCAACGAGGGGGAGTACTACAACTCCGCCGCCGTCGTCGACGCCGACGGCACGCTGCTCGGGACCTACCGCAAGCACCACCTCCCGCACCTGCCGCAGTTCTGGGAGAAGTTCTACTTCCGCCCGGGCAACCTGGGGTACCCGGTGTTCGACACCGCGGTCGGGCGGATCGGCGTCTACATCTGCTACGACCGGCATTTCCCGGAGGGCTGGCGCGAGCTCGGCCTCGGCGGTGCGCAGGTCGTGTTCAACCCCTCGGCCACCAAGCCCGGGCTGTCCAACCGGCTGTGGGAGCTGGAGCAGCCCGCAGCGGCGGCGGCCAACCAGTACTTCATCGCGGCCAACAACCGGATCGGCCAGGAGGTGGGCGAGTTCGGCGCCGACGCGCCGCACTTCTACGGCTCGTCGTACTTCGTCGACCCGCGCGGCAACTACGTCGGCGACGTCGCCTCCCGGGACAAGGAGGAGATCGTCATCCGCGATCTCGACCTCGACCTCATCGCGCAGGTCCGCAACGACTGGCAGTTCTACCGTGATCGCCGTCCGGACTCCTACACCCGGATCGTTGCGCCGTAAGGGGTCTCGATGACGACGCTGATCACGAACGGCACGGTGGTCACGGCGGACGGCTCCTCGCTGCAGGACGTCCTCGTCGACGGCGAGACGATCGCCGCCGTCCTGGCGCCCGGATCGCAGCTCGGACGTGACGTCGCGCGCTCGGCCGACACCGTCATCGACGCGGCCGGGAAGTACGTCATCCCCGGTGGCATCGACGGGCACACCCACATGGAGATGCCGTTCGGCGGCACGTACGCCTCGGACACGTTCGAGACCGGGATCACGCGCGGCGGCCTGGGGCGGCACGACGACGATCATCGACTTCGTCGTGCAGGCCCACGGCCAGCGGGTGCAGGACCAGGTGGCGCTGTGGCACGAGAAGGCGGACGGCAACTGCGCGATCGACTACGGCTTCCACCAGATCGTCGGTGACGTCAACGACGAGTCGCTCAAGGCGATGGACGAGCTGATCGGCGAGGGCATCACCAGCTTCAAGCTGTTCATGGCCTACCCCGGCGTCTTCCTGTCCTCCGACGGCCAGATCGTCCAGGCCATGCAGACCGCAGCCGGCAACGGCGGCCTGGTGATGATGCACGCCGAGAACGGCTCGGCCATCGACGTCCTGGTCCAGCAGGCGATCGCGCGGGGCGAGACCGCGCCGTACTACCACGGGGTCACCCGGCCGTGGCAGACCGAGCAGGAGGCCACCCACCGGGCGGTCATGCTGGCCGACCTCACCGGGGCGCCGCTCTACGTCGTGCACGTCTCGGCCAAGCAGGCCCTGGCCCGCATCGCCGAGGCACGCGACGCCGGGCAGAACGTGTTCGGCGAGACCTGCCCGCAGTACCTCTACCTCTCGCTCGAGGAGCAGCTCGGCGCCCGCGGCGAGCAGTGGGGCGACTTCGAGGGGGCGAAGTGGGTCTGCTCGACGCCGCTCCGCTCGCGGGCCGAGGGGCACCAGGACGAGCTGTGGCGCTACATCCGCACCGGCGACGTCACGACGGTGTCGACCGACCACTGCCCGTTCTGCATGAAGGACCAGAAGGAGATGGGCATCGGCAACTTCGCCAAGATCCCCAACGGGATCGGCTCGGTGGAGCACCGGATGGACCTGCTCTACCAGGGTGTGGTCGACGGCCGGATCAGCCTCGAGCGCTGGGTCGACGTCTGCTGCACGACGCCGGCCCGGATGTTCGGGCTGTACGGCCGCAAGGGCGTGATCGCGGCCGGGGCCGACGCCGACATCGTGGTCTACGACCCGAAGGGTCACACCACGATCAGCGCCGAGACCCACCACATGAACATGGACTACTCGGCCTGGGAGGGCTACCAGATCGACGGGCACGTCGACACCGTGATGTCGCGCGGACGGGTCATCGTCGACGGCGGCGAGTACCTCGGGCGCAAGTCCGACGGGCGGTTCGTGAAGCGCGAGCTGTCGCAGAACCTCATCTGAGCGGAGAGCCGTGGACTTCGGTGTGGTGCTGCAGAACGACCCGCCGGCCTGGCGGGTCGTCGACATCGCCCAGCAGGCGGAGAACTACGGCTTCACGCACGTCTGGACGTTCGACTCGCACCTGCTCTGGCAGGAGCCGTACGTCGTGTTCAGCCAGATCCTGTCGGCGACCCACCGGGTCAAGGTCGGGCCGATGGTGACCAACCCGGCGACCCGCGACTGGACGGTCACGGCGTCGCTGTTCGCCACGCTCAACGACATGTTCGGCAACCGCACGGTCTGTGGCATCGGGCGCGGTGACTCCGCGGTCCGGGTGATCAACGGCAAGCCGGTGACGCTGGCCACCCTGCGCGAGTCGATCGGCGTCATCCGGGGCCTGGCCAACGGGGAGCAGGTCGACTACAAGGGCAACCAGATCCGCTTCCCCTGGGGCGCGGCCTCGCGACTGCCGATCTGGGTGGCGGCGTACGGGCCGATGGCGCTGGCCCTGACCGGGGAGGTGGCGGACGGCTTCATCCTGCAGGTGGCCGACCCCGCGATCATGGCCTGGTCGATCGGAGCGGTCCGTGCGGCCGCGGAGGCGGCGGGCCGCGACCCGGCCTCGGTCTCGATCTGTGTCGCCGCCCCGGCGTACGTCACCGACGGGACGCCCGAGGCGCTCGCGCCACGGACGCGACCAGTGCCGCTGGTTCGGCGGCATGGTCGGCAACCACGTGGCCGACATCGTGGCCCGGTACGGCGCGGACGGTGCCGCGGTGCCGAAGGAGCTGACGGAGTACATCGCCGGCCGCCAGGGCTACGACTACAACTCCCACGGCAAGGCCGGGAACGCCCACACGGACTTCGTGCCGGACTCGATCATCGACCGGTTCGCGCTGATCGGGCCGGTCGAGCACCAGGTGGCCCGGCTGGAGGAGATGCAGGCGCTCGGTGTCGACCAGTTCGCGCTGTACCTCCAGCACGACGCCAAGGACACCACGCTCAGCGCCTACGGCGAGCGGGTCATGCCGGCGGTCAACGTCCGGGTAGCCGCCTCGTCATGAGGGCGGTCGGGGGGCTGTCCTCGTGGTTGCGCCGCCACGACCCGGGGCTGCTGGCCCTGCGCCGGGCCGGCCGTACGGCGATCGTCATGCCGGCGATGTTCGCGCTCGGGGACAAGGTGATCGGCGACGCGACCCTGGCGACGTTCGCCGCCTTCGGGTCGTTCGCGATGCTGCTCCTGGTCGACTTCGGCGGACCGGTCCGCGACCGGGCCCAGGCCCACCTGATGCTGGTCGGCGTGGGCACGGTGTTCGTCACGCTGGGGACGCTGGCCAACCGCACCGCCTGGCTCGCGGCCGTGGCGATGGCCGTGGTGGCCTTCGTCGTGCTGTTCGCCGGGGTGGTCAGCTCCGTCCTGGCCGGCGCGAGCACCGCGCTGCTGCTGTCGTTCATCCTGCCGGTCACGTTCGCCGGACCGGTCTCCTCGCTCCCATCGCGACTCCTGGGCTGGTTGATGGCGGGCGCCGTCGGGCTCCTGGCGATCGTCGCGCTGTGGCCGCCGCCGGCCCGAAGCCCGTTGCGAGGACCGGCGATCCGCGCCTGCGCCGCCCTCGCCGGGCGGCTGCGGTCGGACGTCGCGTACCTGGTCGGGGGTCCGGACGCCCCCTCGGAGGACGAGCACCGCGAGGTCGCGACGGCCTCCGACGAAGCGGTGGCCGAGCTGCGCCGGACCTTCCTCGCGACGCCGTACCGGCCCACCGGCCTGAGCACTCCGGCCCGAACGCTGGTCCGCCTGGTCGACGAGCTGAGCTGGCTGAACGCGATCGTCGTGGAGGCGACGCTGCACCGGCCGGGGCGCCCGGTCAACCCGCTCGTCCGGGACGTGAAGCTCTGTGTGGCAACGCTTCTGGACGAGTGCGCCCACCTGCTCCAGGACCCGGCCGGTGACGTGGACGCCGTGCGGGCCGAGATCGACCGGCTGGCCGCCGCCCGCGGCCGGCTGGAGGACGCCGCGACGACCGCGCTGCCCCTGTCCCGGCTGGGCCCCGACCTCGTCACGTCGCTGGAGCCGAGCTTCCGCGCCCAGGAGCTGAGCTTCGCGGCGAGCCAGATCGCGGAGAACGTCCACCTGACGGTGCTGGCCGAGCGGCGGTCGTGGCTCGACCGCCTCCTCGGCCGGCAGCCCGGTGGGCTGAGCGGTCCGCTCGCGGCGGCGCAGGAACGGGCGTTCGCCCACGTCGACCGGCACTCGGTGTGGCTGCACAACAGCATCCGCGGTGCCATCGCCCTCGGGCTGGCGGTGCTGGTGGCCGACCTGTCCGGGGTGCAGCACTCGTTCTGGGTGGTGCTGGCCACGCTGTCCGTGCTGCGCTCCAACGCGCTGAACATCGGGCAGAACGCCGTGCGTGGGCTGGGGGGCACGGTGGTCGGCTTCGTGGTCGGCGCCGCGCTGCTGGCGCTGATCGGGACGAGCTCGACGGTGCTCTGGATCCTGTTGCCGTTCGCGATCCTGTTCGCCGGCATCGCCCCGGCGGCCATCTCGTTCGCGGCCGGTCAGGCGGCGTTCACGATCACGCTGGTCATCCTGTTCAACATCATCGCGCCGGCCGGCTGGCGGGTCGGACTGGTGCGGGTCGAGGACATCGCGATCGGCTGTCTGGTCAGCCTGGTGGTCGGCCTGCTGTTCTGGCCGCGCGGCGCGGCCGCCGCGCTGCGCCAGGCCCTCGCCGAGGCGTACAGGGACACGGCGCACTACCTCTCGGTCGCCGTGGAGTTCGGGATGCAGCGCTGCGAGGCGAGGGCGGACGGCGTGCCCCCTCCTGCGCCGCCGACACCGTCAGCCGTCAGAGCGGCCGCGGCCTCCCGCCGCCTCGACGACACCTTCCGCAGCTTCCTGGCCGAGCGCGGCGCCAAGCCGGTCGCGCTCCCCGACGTGACGGGTCTGGTGTCCGGCGTGGTCGGGCTGCGCCTCGCCGCGGACGCGGTGCTCGACCTCTGGCAGCGCGACCACGACAGCGAGTCCGGCGACCGCAGTGCCGCCCGGGCCGAGCTGCTGGCCTCGAGCGCACGGCTGGAGGACTGGTACGGACGGCTGGCCGGGAGCTTCGTCACCGACCGCCCCGCCTGGCCACCGATGACCCATGACCGGATGGCCGACGGCCGGCTGCTGGAGGCCGTACGCCGTGACCTCCAGCGGCCGGACGGCTCACCGGGCGGTACGGCGGCCCGGATCATCTGGACCGGCGACCACCTGGACGCCGCCCGGCGCCTGCAGGCGACCCTGCGGCCGCCGCGGGTGGAGGCTTAGTACCAGTGCCGGCGGCCGCCGACCGCACGGCCCATGGCGCCGAGGATGGCCAGGATCGCGCCGATGATGAGCAGGATCAGGCCGATCACGAACAGGATGTGGAGGCCTCCGACGACGAGACCGATGATCAGCAGGATCAGACCGAGAATGATCACGAGCACTCCTCACATGGGATTGCTGAAATGGTGGCAGGAGTTGGGCCACTCCGCGACGTGAAGCAGGGCCGGGCGGGTGACCCAGCCGCTGGCGACGGAGCCGGCTAGGACAGAATCGCCCGGGTGACCCGGGCCGACCACGAGCACGCGCAGGAGCTCGTGACGGCGCTGTCCCGAGCGGGCCTGACCGAGGTCGACGCGAGTGCCCGCCGCCGCGCGGAGTACTCCACGGACGCCTCGAACTACCGCGTGGTGCCGCAGGTGGTCGCCTTCCCCCGTCACGTGGACGAGGTGGTCGCGGCGGCCGAGGTCGCGCGCCGGCACGACGTCCCGCTGACCAGCCGCGGTGGAGGCACGTCCACCGCCGGGAACTCGGTCGGGGCCGGGCTGGTCCTGGACCTGTCCCGCCACCTGCACCACGTCGAGTCGGTCGACCCCGAGGCCCGGACGGCGGTCGTCCAGCCCGGTGCGATCCTCGACACGGTGACCGCGGCCGCCGCGCCGTACGGGCTGCGGTTCGGCCCTGACCCCTCCACGCACGCCCGGGCGACCGTCGGCGGCTCCCTGGGCAACAACGCGTGCGGCTCGAGGGCGCTGGCCTATGGCCGAAGCGCGGAGGCCGCAGTCGAGCTGGACGTGCTGACCGGCAACGGGATCCGGCTCACCGCGCGCCGGACGGAGCGGGCCGGGCTGAGCGGCGGCCGGGCCGGTCGGCGCAGCGCTCGCCGACCTGGTCGACGCGCGGCTGGCGATGGTCCGCACGGAGTTCGGCCGGTTCGCCCGGCAGGTCTCCGGGTACTCCCTGGAGCATCTGCTGCCCGAGAACGGCGCCGACCTCGCGCGGTTCCTCGTCGGCTCGGAGGGCACGCTGGCGACGACGCTCCGCGCGACGGTCCGGCTGGTGGAGTCGCCGCCCGCGGTGGCGCTCGCCGTGCTCGGGTACGCCGACATGCCGGCCGCGGCGGACGCGGTGCTGGCGGTGCTGGCTCACGGTCCGGTCGCCGTGGAGGGGATGGACGCGCGGATGCTCGACGTCCTGCGCGTCCGCCGCGGACCGGCGGCTGTGCCTGAGCTGCCGCGAGGGAACGGCTGGCTGCTCGTCGAGACCTCCGGCGGGTCCGAGAGCGAGGCGGTCGCCGCGGCCCGGCGCGTCATCTCCGACGCTGGTGCTCTCGACGCAGTGGTGGTCGTCGGCGCGGCCGCGCGTGCCCTGTGGCGCATCCGCGAGGACGGCGCGGGCCTGGGCAGTCGCACGCCGGCCGGGGAGCCGGCCTGGCCGGGCTGGGAGGACGCCGCCGTGCCGCCGGAGCACCTCGGCGCGTACCTGCGGGAGTTCACGGCGCTGCTGGCCGGGCATGGGCTGGATGCGCTGGTGTACGGGCACTTCGGGGACGGCTGCGTGCACGCGCGGATCGACTTCCCGCTGGCCGATGCGCCCGGCCGGTTCCGGGCGTTCCTGCTCGAGGCCGCGGCGCTCGCCGGCTCGTACGGCGGGTCGATGTCGGGGGAGCACGGTGACGGCCGGGCCCGCAGCGAGCTGCTGCCGTTCATGTACTCCCCGCAGGCTCTGGAGTCCTTCGCGCGGCTCAAGGCGATCTTCGACCCGGACGACCGGCTGAACCCGGGGGTCCTGGTCGCACCGGCACCGCGTGGACGCCGACTTGCGGCTGGCCACGGCCCGCCCGATCCGCACCGGCCTCGGCTTCGCCTACGCCCACGATGCCGGGGACTTCACCCGCGCCGTCCACCGGTGCGTGGGAGTCGGCAAGTGCCGGGCCGACACGACCGCTGCCGGCGGCGTCATGTGCCCGTCGTACCTCGCGACACGGGACGAGAAGGACTCCACCCGCGGTCGGGCCCGCGTCCTGCAGGAGCTCGCGAACGGCTCGCTCGTCGAGGGCTTCGGCTCGGCCGCGGTCGAGGAGGTGCTCGACCTGTGCCTGTCCTGCAAGGGCTGCTCGGTCGACTGCCCGGCCGGTGTCGACATGGCGACGTACAAGGCCGAGGCGCTGTACCAGCGCTACCGGCGGCGGCTGCGGCCGGCCAGCCACTACGCGCTCGGCTGGCTGCCGCGGTGGGCCCGGGCCGCGTCGCTCGCGCCACGCCTGGCCAACGCGACCACCGCCAGTCCGCTGCTGTCCCGGATGGCGAAGCGACTGGCAGGGGTGGACCGCCGCCGGCCGCTCCCGGCCTTCGCCGGCCAGACCTTCCGCTCGTGGTTCGCCGAGCGGCCGCGGCACCACGGGGCGCCGGTGCTGCTGTGGGCCGACACGTTCACCAACCACTTCAGCCCGGCGGTGGGGCAGGCGGCCGTCCGCGTCCTCGAGGACGCAGGGTACGAGGTGCGGCTCACCGACGACACCGTCTGCTGCGGACTGACCTGGGTCAGCACCGGTCAGCTGGACGGAGCCCGGCGGCAGCTGCGCCGCACGCTGGACGCACTGGCCCCCGCTCTGCGCGCCGGCGCGCCGATCGTCGGCCTCGAGCCGTCCTGCACGGCGGTGCTCCGTTCGGACATCGTCGAGCTGCTGCCGAACGACGTTCGCGCGCAACAGGTCTCGGCCTCGACGGTCACTCTGGCCGAGCTGCTGGCGCGCACCCCCGGATGGTCACCACCGTCACTGGAGGGCGTGCAGGCCGTCGCCCAGCCGCACTGCCACCAACACGCGGTCATGGGCTGGACGGTCGACGCGGACCTGCTGGCCGGAGCCGGTGCCGACGTCACCGCGGTCGGTGGCTGCTGCGGTCTGGCCGGCAACTTCGGCGTGGAGCGCGGACACTACGACGTCTCGGTTGCGGTCGCCGAGACCGCGCTGCTGCCGGCCGTACGGGCCGCGGCCGACCGGGACGGCGGGGCCGACGACGGCGCGGTCGTGCTCGCCGACGGGTTCAGCTGCCGGACGCAGCTCGAGCAGCTGGCGTCGGTCCGCGGGCTGCATCTGGCCGAGCTGCTCGACGCGCATCGGACGTCCCCCGTCGAGCCGTCCTAGACGGCGTTGCCGGGCTGCGTTCGCGGTGCCGCCGCGCCGTCGGCCAGGCGCAGCACGTGGTCGACGATCTCCCGGCGGCTCGCATCCTTGGACACGTAGCCGCCCGCACCGTGCTCCAACGCTCGGGCGATCACCGAGGGCTCGGTGATCGCGGACAGCAGCAGCACCTTGGTGCGCAGCTGCTCCGCAGCGACGGCGGCGACGAGGTCGAGCCCGTTGAGGCCGGGCATCTGGTAGTCGACCAGCGCGACGTCCGGCCTCTCGCGCCGGATCAGGTCGAGGCCGGACGGGCCGTCCTCGGCGGCACCCACCACCTCGATCCGGCCACTCTTGACGAGCCCGCGCGCGATGCCGTCGCGGAAGAACGCGTGGTCGTCCACGAGGACCACCGTGACCATCGGCGCGAGCGGATCGGCTCCACCCGGCATTGACGACTCCTCGCGACAGGGGATCGCTGAAAACGTTGTCCCGTCAACGATCGCCGACGTCACCCGGTCCGGCGTCCCCCGATCGGCGGTCCGGCCGGATGACGGTCGTGTCCCCCGATCGGGGGACACCAGGGGAGGGTGAGCGCGGGGTGAGCATCCGCGTCGGCCCGCCGGAGCGACGGGGGGCGCAGGCTAGACTCCGCGCATGCCGGGGCAGGCGCCGACGTCCGACGCCAGCGCCATGACGCAGCTGAGCTCGATCCTCCTGCAGCATGCGTACAAGGGGCTGCGCGTCCAGACGCTCATTCGCTGCCTGCTGCTGTGCTTCGTCGTGGTGACGACGCTGGTCGAGCCGCCAGGCCGGGCGCGGATCGCCTGCACGGTCATCGCCCTCGCCTATGCGGTCTGGACCATCGGCCTGGCCGCCTGGACGTCCCGCGGCGGCCCGGGCCCGGTCCGGTGGATGTGGCTCGCACTGTTCGTCGATGCGCTGGCGATCGGCGCGCTGACCCTCACGGCCGGTGTCGCCGAGCGGCACAGCTGGACCGCCGACACCCTGGTCGCAGGTTTCGTCCTGGTCCCGCTCCTCGCCGCGACCCAGCTGAGACCGCTGCTCTGCGCCGCGGTGTCGCTGTGCACGCTGGTCATGTACGCCGCCGCGAGCGTCGCCACCAGGACGGCGAACGGCGAGCCGGTCAGCTCGGTCGTACTGCGGACGTCGACCATCGCCGCGCTCGGCGCGGGCTGCGTCGGGCTGTGCTTCGTGCAGCGCTCACGGGTGATGATGATCGCCGGTCTGGCCCACGAGCGGGCCGAGATGCTGGCCGAGCTGCTGACCGTCGGACAGCGCGAGCGCGCTCGCCTGTCCGAGGAGCTGCACGACGGCGCCCTGCAGTACGTCCTCGCCGCCCGGCACGACCTGGACGACCTCGAGCCGGCGGCCGAGCCGGCGGCGATGGCCCGCATCGACCACGCCCTGACCGCGGCCTCGCAGCTCCTGCGCACGATGGTCTCCGAGCTGCACCCGGCGGTGCTGCACGAGGTCGGCCTGGCCAGCGCCGTCTCGGAGCTGGCGACGCGCGAGGCGGCGCGCAGCCGGGCCTCCCTCGACGTCGACGTGAGCAGCTGGCCCGGGCGCCGTACCCGCCTCGACGACCTGCTCTTCATCACCGCGCGCGAGCTGCTGACCAACGTCACCAAGCACGCCGGCGCCGCCCACGTCGCGGTGTCGCTGCGCAGCGACGTGGGGGTGGCCCGGCTCGTCGTCGTCGACGACGGGGTCGGGCTGGGGGGCACGCAGCTGTCCGAGCGGCTGGCCGAGGGGCACATCGGCCTGGCCACCATGCGCGCCCGCGTCACCGCGGCCGGAGGCACGCTGCTGATCGAGCCGGGCGAGCGGGGTGGCACCTCGGTGACCGTCTCGGTTCCGCTCGAGGTCGAGGAGGCGGTGTCCCTGCCCACGGGAGTCCACCTGGGCGGCCAGGGCTCGGGCCCGGTCCAGCACTGACCTCGAGGGTGGCGGCCGGTCAGCCGCGGCCGGGGTGACGCCAGAGGTCCCGCAGGGCCCACGGGCAGACGATCCCGCCGTAGACCACGATGCCGCCGATCCCGATCAGCTGGGTCGCCAGGTAGACGAACACGGCCAGCGGCAGGAGCAGCAGGATCGTGAAGAGGATCCGGCCGGTGAGCCCGAACGACACGTCGGTCTTGGCGAACCGCCCGACGACCGGCCGGTGAGCGGGCGCAGCCGGTACGGCCCCGGGGGAGCCGAACGCGGGATGGGCCGGCGTCGCGACGGGACGCTGCGCGAAGCAGCGAGGGCACCAGGCCGCGTCGGCGGGGATGGTGCCGCCGCAGGCGCAGTTCTCCTCACCCGTCATACCTGTTGTCGTCGGCTGCTGGGGGTCCGCGCTGGAGTGGTCTGCCCCGACCGGAGGGGCCTTGGTGCGAGGTGACCCGATCAGGCCGAGCTACTCGAATCGTGCCTGTGCGGGGTTCGTGACGCGAGCCAGCAGGGGCAACGCGGCCAGGACCACGGCTAGCGCTGACAGGAGTCCGCAGCCCAGCACGACGTAGAACAGCGTGCTGGGGGATGCGACGTGAACGGTCGAGGGCAGGATGGCGTGGGTGAACGGCGCGGCGGTCGCCAGCGCGACACCCGCCGCCAGGAGCCCGCCCAGGAGCAGCGGTACCCCGGACTCCAGGAGCACGACACGGGACAGGGCGGTCAGCGGTGTCCCGCTCAGCCGGAGCAGCGTGAACGGCCGTTGTCGCTCCAGCAGTCCGCCGCCGACGGTCACCGCGAGGCTGCAGCTCGCCACGACGAGCGTGAGCAGGACCGCCACCAGCACCCCTCTCTCGACGTCGGTGATGTCCCTGGCTCGGATGGCTGCCGTCTCCCCGAACGTCTGGGGCGGCTGGCCGGTCGCAGCCACGGGAGTGCTCGTCGTGAGATACGTGCGGACGCGTTCCAGGGTGGCGGCGTCGGGGACCTGGATCAGCAGGGCGTCCAGGGCCAGGCCGGTCGGGTCGACCGTCGTCGTCGGCGAGTCGGCTCGGACCAGAGGAAGGACCTTGTTCACGTACAACGGGTTGTCACTGGTCAACGGCAACGGGTCCAGCTCGACCTCGTGGGCGCCGGCCGGGCAGGTACCGAGCGCGGGAAGGGCGGTCAGGCTGGAGCAGCTCACCACGCTGTTGTACGTCGTGGTCGGGCCGGCATCACTGGAGCCCGGAAGCGCAAACATGGGCAGGACACTGACGCCCGGGAACGCACGCACGTGGGCGAGCAGACCGGCCGTCCGGCTGGGTGAGAGGCCGTCGTCCACGGCGGCCGGGTTCTTGCCGCCGGCCGGGGGCGCCGGCAGCGGGCCTGAGGCTTCGACCGGGAACTGCAGCTGGAGGACGTCGGCCAGCTGCCGGTCGGCGGGAGAGCGGGTCTGGCCGGCGTTGACGGTGGCGCCGACCACAGCGATCGTCGTGCCGACGAAGACCGCCAGCACCAGGCCGGCGATGGCTCGGTAGGCGGTCGCCGGCCGATCGGCCATACGTCGTCCGGCCAGCAGTCCGGACGGACCTGGCAGCAGTCGGATCAACGCTCTGCCGGCGTGTGCCGTCATCCAGGGTCCGGCGCTGACCAGACCGATCATGATGAGCAGGAGGCCGACCAGCACCCCCGGCAGGCTGAACGTCGGGGCGGCTGATGCGTTCGGTCCGGTGCTGGGCCGGGCAGGCAGCAGGATGGCCAGGACCAGGCCCGCGCCGGTGAGCAACGGCAGCAGGCGCGGCCACCGCGGAGGGGGCGGTGGGACCCGGCGCGCGACCCCCAGCGGTGAGGTGCTGACCCGTCGCAGCGCGAGCAGTGAGGTGACCATCGCCACGCACGGCATGGCCACGAGGAGCGCCACGTAGTCCCGGCGGCTGGGGGTCACCGTCCCCGGGAAGAAGCTCTCGCCGGACACGGACAGGCGGGCGATCGCGGGCCGCAGCGCCACGAACGACCCACAACCCAGGACCGCGCCCGCCACCGCCGACACCCCCGCCTCCACGGCGGCAAGCATCCCTACCTGGCGGGTCGTTCCACCCACCAATCGTATTGCGGCGTAACGCTGTTCGCGGCGAGCCGTCGACAACCTGGCCCCCGTCCCGATGAGGATCAGCAACGGGAACAGCAGAGCGATGGCGGCAGCACCGAAGGCCAGGCGATAGGCGGTCGTTCCACCACCGATCCCCGGCGCCGTCGACTCCGCGCCGACCGTGACCGTGCCGGGCACCATGGCGAGCTGCGTCGCCCGGTAGCCGATGACGATGTCCAGCGACTGCGGTCCGGTGAGGGCCTTCGCGCCGAGCAGGCCGCTCAGGTGGCCGGGGAACCGGTCGGCGAGCTGGTCGGCGGGCGCGGTTCGCAGCAGCCGTACCAACGCCGGCGACGCGAGGTACTGCCCCGGGCCAGGGATGGCGCTCACGCCGGTGATGTGGGGCGGGTGCGCTCCGAGGGGGGCGACCAGCAGCTGCTGGATGATGCGACCCCGGTAGACCGTCCGGCTGTCGTTCCACAGGAGGTTGCCGGTCCGGTTGTTCTCGTCGGCCGCAGTGGTCTGCGTGGAGGACCAGGACGGCGTACGAGCCGCCGACTCGAAGCCATGGTCCTCGGCGGCCAACGCGAGCAGGATCGTCACGCCGACCGCCATGACGACGACCATGGCGAGGAAGCGGGCACGAGCCTCGCGGCCGCTGCGCAGGACCAGGCTCAGGCCGAGGCGGATCATCGGTTCGCGGTCTCGACCCGGGTGAGTTGGGTGACCACTCCATCGCGGACCAGGACCTCCCGATCCGCATATGCGGCGACGCGCGCGTCGTGCGTGACGATCACGATCGTCGTTCCCCTTCGACGAGCGTGGTCGATGAGCAGGTTCATCACGCTCTCGCCCGTCAAGGAGTCCAACGACCCCGTGGGCTCGTCGGCGAACAGCACCCGCGGCTCCGCAACCATGGACCGGGCCACGGCGACCCGTTGGGCCTGTCCCCCGGACAGCTCACCGATCCGTCGCGGACCCAGCTCGCCCAGGCCGAGCTGGTCCAGCCACGTCAAGGCCGTGGCGTAGGCCGGCCGGCGGTGAGCTCCGTTCAGGAGGAGGGGAAGTGCCACGTTGTCGGCGGCCGTGAGCTCCGGCACCAGCTGACCGAACTGGAAGACGAAGCCGAAGTCGGTCCGGCGCAGCCTCGTCCGCTCGGAGTCGTTCATGGTGTCCACCCGTCGACCGTGGAACCAGACCTGACCGCGGTCCGGCCGGAAGATGCCGGCCAGGCAGTGGAGCAGCGTTGACTTCCCGGAGCCGCTCGGCCCCATGACCGCAACGATCTCCCCGGCACCGACCGCCAAGCTCGCGTCGCGCAGGGCCGGCGTCGCGCCGAAGGACAGCGCCAGGGCACGGGCCTCGAGGAGGGGCTCACTGGCCCCGGCTGCGCCCAGGTCGGTTGCGCCGCTCACGATGCCGCCACCAGCTCCGCGAGCGCTGCCAGCCGTGAGGCCGTGGTGTCCATCCACCGCAGGTCAGCCTCGAGATGGAACAACCCGTGGTCGGCCAGGAGGGCGTCGACGAGACTGCCGGACCGCTTGACCTCGGTGAGCTCGCGCATCCGCGCCAGGTGGGCCGCCCGCTGGAGGTCGAGGTACTCCTCGGCCGATCGCCCGAGCATCAGCGAGAGGATCACCTTGGCGAACAGCACGGTCTGCAGGTGGGGCTCGGCCGGCACGGGTGCGGCCATCCAGCGGTCCAGCGCCGCCCGCCCGTCCGGCGTGATGGCATAGCGCTTGCGCTCCGGGCCGTCCCCCGGCTCCGGATCACCCGGGGCCACCATGCCGTCACGTGCCAGCCGGCCCAAGGTGGCGTAGACCTGACCGAAGGGCAGTGGTCGGTCCCGCCCGAAGTACTGGTCGTAGTCGTGCTTCAGGTCATAGCCATGGCTGGACTCACGCTCGAGAAGCCCGAGCAGGGCCTGCGGCACGCTCATGGCGTGACTATTCTCTACGTGTATACGCCCAGTCAATAGCCGCCGGCCGGTCCGGATGGACCTCGGTCGTCATGCTTCGTGCCGTCACTCCACCAGGGCCGGTGTGGCTGTCGGGGCCGGCCGGGGTGCCTTCGGGACCCGGATGAGCGCGAGGGAGGCGACCAGGGCCAGCGCCGTCACCACGATCGCCGCGTCGAAGGCCTGGTGCTGCCCGGCGACGAAGATGTCGGTCTGGCCCGCCCGGGTGGCGGCCAGATGGCCGATCTCGCTTGGCCCGGGTGGCGGATGCGTGAGCGAAGACCGTTCCGAAGACGGCGAGACCGATGGCGCCACCGACCTGCTGACCGGTGTTGAGCAGCGCCGAGGCGAGGCCGGTCTCGTGCGGTGCGACGCCGTTGACGGCGGTCATGGTCAACGGCACGAAGCTGCAGCCCATGCCGAGCCCGAGCACCAGGATGCATCCCAGGAACTGCCAGTAGCTGCTCGTCGCGCCGAGCCGGGCGAACGAGACCATCGCCGCGATGGCGAGGATCGGACCGACGGTGAGGAAGGGACGGATGCCGATCGTCGGGATGAGCCGGCGAACCACGACGAGGGACATGAACATGATCGTCACCGGCATCGGCAGGAAGCCGAGGCCCGTGTGGAACGGGCTCCAGCCGTGCACGTCCTGCAGGTACTGCGCCATCAGGTAGAAGGTCGTGAAGAGCGCCGCCGCGAGGAACAGCATGATCAGGTACGCGCCGGTGCGGTTGCGGTTGGCGAAGATCCGGAACGGCATGAGCGGGTGGGTCGAGACGTGCTCGATGACCACGAACGCGACCAGGAGCGCCGCGGCGATGGCGAGCGTCACGATGGTCGATCGCCGAGCCCCAGCCGTCGCTGGCGGCCTTGGTCAGGCCGTAGACCAGGGTCGACATGCCGGCCGTGACGGAGATCGCGCCGGGCAGGTCGAGCTTCGTGCCCGAGCCCTGCGACTCGTTGAGCACGCGGGGGGCCAGGAAGAGCACGATCGCACCGATCGGGACGTTGATGAACAGCGCCCAGCGCCAGCTGGCGAAGTCGGTCAGCGTGCCGCCGAGCAGCAGTCCGAGCGCACCGCCGGACGCGGCCATGGCCGCGAACACGCCGAAGGCGCGAGCCCGGGCGGCCGGCTCGGTGAACGTCGTGGCCAGCAGGGCGAGCGCGGTGGGCGCGGCGATGGCGCCGCCGGCGCCCTGGGCGGCGCGGGCGCCGATCAGCATGACCTCGCTGTTGGCCAGCCCGCCCACCAGGGATGCTCCCGCGAAGAGCGAGACGCCGATCATGAACATGCGACGGCGACCGAAGAGGTCGCCGGTGCGGCCGCCGAAGAGCAGCAGCCCGCCGAAGGTGAGCGAGTACGCGGTGATGACCCAGGTGAGGTTGTCCGCCGAGAAGCCGAGGTCGTTGCGGATGTTCGGCAGCGCGACGTTCACCACGGTGGCGTCGAGCACGACCATGAGCTGCGCGACGCAGATCACGGCCAGGGCGAGCCCTCCGTTGCGGGTCGCGTGCGAGGGCGCGGTGTCGTCGTGCAGCGGATGTCAGTCATGGGGTTCTCTCCGTGTGGGTGGCCGAGGTGGGTCGGGCCGGACGTCCCAGGACCGGGAGCAGCACGCTGCCGACGACCTGCTCGGCATAGGCGCGACCGGCCGGCTGGCCGGTCATGAGGGCGCGCTGAAGCATGAGTGAGGGCACCAGGCTCGCGGCCATGGCCACATCGACGTCGGGGCCGAGCTCGCCGCGCTCTCGGGCGCGGACCAGCATCTCGGTGATGCGCTCGATGCGCGGCTCGGTGAAGCGGGTCGTGAAGGCCTCGAGCAGCTCGGGCTCGCGGGGCAGGGCGGAGCAGATGCTCACCATCACCTGGAACAGCCGCTGGGAGTACGGGCTGCACGAGGTGACGACCATCAGCTCGATGTCGCCGTCGAGCGAGCCGGTGTCGATCGTGTCGATGGCGGGCTTGAGGCTCGCCATCGCGTCGATGACGAGCTCGGCCTTGTTGCCCCATCGCCGGTAGACGGTGGCCTTGCCGACGCCGGCTGCTGCGGCGACGCCCTCCATGGACAGGTGGTCGTAGCCGTCGCGCACGAGGACGTCGATCGTCGCCTCGATGATCGCCTCGTCGCGACTCGGGTCCCGCGGGCGGCCCCGAGGGCGGTCGTCGGTGAGGGCGTCGGTCGTCTCCACGTCGGTGAACCTACCACGAAACGGAACAGGTCCGTATCGTAATAGGTCACTCCGGCGCGATCAGGCCCCGTTCAAGATCCCGCGCAGGGTCTGCTTGTAGTCGGTCAGCGCAAGACGGCCTTGTCCGGTGAGGGCGATCGAGGTGCGGGCGGTGGTTCCGCCCCCCTCCTTCTCGCTCCGCACGTAACCGGCGTCCTCCAGCTTGCGCAGGTGGGTGATCAGGTTGCCCGGGGTCAGCCCGATCATCGTCTGCAGTCGGGTGAAGGACAGGGCGTCGCCGTCGGCCAGGGCGGCCAGGGTGACCACGATCCGGAGGCGGGCGGGGGCGTGGATGACCGGATCGAGCTCGGCATCGCTCATGCCAGCAGGCTGCGGCTCCGCAGCGCGTTCACGATGCTGCTGGCCAGGAAGAGCACCAGGGCACCGATGGCGAGGACGCCCCAGACGTTGTCGGCGCCGGCGAACGCGGCCGTGACGGCGACGGCGACGACACCGGTGCCCCCGGCCACGCGCCACCAGTCCTCACGGGCCGCACCGAACGCGGTCAGGGCCGCGCCGACGACCAGCCACGGTGCGGCCGCGTCGAAGACGCCGACGGTCAGGGCCGCCCCGAAGCCGTCGAACTTCAACGCGCCGGCGAAGGTGTAGACCCCGACGATGCCCGGCAGCAGGGCCAGGCCGAAGATGCGCTCCTCGCGCCGGGTGCGACCGCTGACTCCCGCGAGGGCCCGCCGGTAGAGCCTGGCGCCGACGGCCGCGCAGACCACGACCAGGCCGTAGACCACGGCGACGGCGGCCAGGCTCGGGCCGACGTACGGATGCTGGTCGCGCACCGAGAGCCAGAGCGCGCCGTACGCCGCGAAGACGAGGACACCGCAGACCGCGATGAAGAGCGGTGCTCTCGGCTGCAGCTGACGGCGGGCGTCGGCGTCGGTCCGTTCGATCAGCTCGGCCGCCGCGCGGGTGTCGAAGGCGGCCCCGTCCGCGTCGGTGCTCGAGCGGACGGCTGGGTCCTCTGGCGATTCGGTCACGGCGTCCTCCTTGGGACTTTGTGTTTCAAAGTTAGGACGCTTTGAATCACAAAGTCAAGGGCGTCCCTTGACACGCGCTACTTCGTCGGTACATTAGTCAAGTAACTAACCACTGAACCACTCGTCGACAGCTGGGGGACTGCCCGTGCTCGAAGAAGGCGCGCCGATCTTCTCCCAGATCGCAGAGGCCTTGGCCGACGACATCGCCGAAGGTGCACTCGCCGAAGGTGATCGGGTGCCCTCGAGCAACGAGCTCGCGGCGTTCCACCGCATCAATCCGGCGACGGCAGCGAAGGGGATCAACGTGTTGACCGAGAACGGGCTGGTCGAGAAGCGCCGCGGAGTCGGCATGTTCGTCTCGGTCGGTGCCCGGGCCCGACTGCTCGAGGAACGGCGGCGAGCCTTCGCCGAGCGTTACGTGCAGCCGATGGTCGCCGAGGCCAACCGTCTGGGGATCGACGCGGACACCTTGATGTCGATGATCCGGACGTCCGACATCGTGCCAGGAGGCATCACGCTATGACGCCCACGATCGCGGTCGCCGGCCTGACCCGTCGCTACCGCGGCCAGCTGGCCCTCGACGACGTCACTCTCGACATCGAGGGGCCGTCCATCACCGGGCTGCTGGGCCGCAACGGTGCCGGCAAGACCACGCTGCTGCGCATCCTCGCCAACCAGGAGTTCGCCACTGCCGGGACCGTGCGCGTCATGGGCGCCAGCCCGGTCGAGAACGACGCGATCCTTCGTCGGATGGTGCTGGTGCGCGAGGACCAGTCCTTCCCCGACTTCAAGGTCCGGCATGCGTTGAGGGCCGCGTCCTGGTTCCACCCCAACTGGAGCCAGGAGCTCGCCGACAGCCTCGTCCGCGACTTCGAGCTCCCCACCAACCGGGCGATCAAGAAGCTGTCCCGGGGAATGCGATCCGCGCTGGGCATCGTCATCGGCCTGGCGGCACGGGCCGAGATCACGTTGTACGACGAGCCGTACGCCGGCCTCGACCCGGTCGCTCGGCGCCTGTTCTACGACCGGCTGCTGACCAGCTACAGCGAACATCCCGGCACCGTGATCCTGTCCACGCATCTGATCGACGAGATCGCCGATCTGCTCGAGCGAGTGGTGCTGATCGACCGTGGACGGGTGGTGCTCGATGCCGCCGCCGACGACGTCCGCGGCAGTGCCACCACCGTGAGCGGACCGGTCAGCGCGGTCGAGACGTTCGTGGCCGGCCGCCGTACCTGGGACCGACGCCGGATCGGCAGCCAGGAGGCGGTCGTCGTCGCCGGCCTGCTCGACGACGCCGATGTGCTCCGGGCCCGCGAGCTCCATCTCCACCTGGAATCCCTGTCGCTCCAACAAGTCATGGTCCACGCCGCCGGCCTGACCGGCGCGGAGGAGCTGGAAGGGACGAACGCATGAGCACCTACGTGAATGTCGTCCGCTACCACCTGGTCCAACCGCTGACCTTCGCGATCATGCCCTGGGCGATCCTGGCCTTCGTCTTCGCCGTCGACGCCGTCATCCTGGCCCTCATCCCCGGGCAGAACAGCCCGCACCACTACGTCGGGGGACTGGCCTCGATCTTCGTCCTCGCGATCCTCCTGGGCGCCCTCAGCGTGGCCCGCACCCTGCCCTTCGGGCTCGCCCTCGGCCTCAGCCGGCGCTCCTTCTACCTGGGCACCGCCCTGCTGGCCCTCGCCTTCGCCGCGACGGTCGGCGTGGTGGCTACGGTCGGCCAAGCGGTCGAACGGGCCACCGACGGGTGGGGCCTGTCCATGGGGTTCTTCCGCGTCCCGTACATCCTCGACGGACCCTGGTACCTCACCTGGCTGACGTCCTTCGTGACGCTGACCCTTCTCTTCGTCTACGGAATGTGGACCGGACTGGTCTATCGCCGCTGGAACCTGTTCGGACTCCTCACCTTCGTCGCGGCCCAGGTCAGCGTGCTCGTCGTCGCGGCTGTGGTCGTGACCTGGACGCACGGGTGGCACGACATCGGCCACTTCTTCACCGCGCTCAGCGTCGGTGGGCTCACCGGGCTGCTGGCCGTCCTCACCGTCGCGCTGTTCGCCGGCGGCTTCGCCACCCTCCGCCACGTCGCCGTCTGAGCGACCCCCTCGGGCGACGCGTCGTCGTTCTCTTGCCGAACCTGTCTCGGCGCCACCACGTCAGCAGGGAGGCGTTGCCGAACTGAATGAGTAGGCCCCGCAACGAGTTGCGGACAAAGGTGGGGATGCCTTCGAGGCGGCAGCCGAGGTCGGTGCCCCCGGCAGGATTCGAACCTGCGGCACACGGTTTAGGAAACCGTTGCTCTATCCCCTGAGCTACGGGGGCGGGGCTGGAGGAGTCTATCGGGGTGATGGACCCCCACGTAGGAGGAGGCAGCGATGTCGTACCCACCCGCGCGCTACCAGGGTGACAGCGGCGAGGCGAGCGCCCGGATCCGGCGGCACGACGTGGCTCCGGAGATCGAGCAGGCCGGCGGCGGGTCGGTGCACTACCTGGCCACCGGCCCGGAGACCGGCGGTGACTTCGGGCTCTACCGCTGGAACTTCGGGCCGAACCGCAGCGGCCCCGACCCGCACTTCCATCGCACCATCACCGAGTCGTTCTTCGTCCTCACCGGAGTGGTCAGCCTGTACGACGGCAGCGGGTGGACGGACGCCGCCGCCGGTGACTTCATGCACGTGCCTCCCGGTGGGCTGCACGGCTTCAAGAACCAGACCGGCGAGCCGGCGTCGATGCTGCTGCTGTTCACGCCGGGCGCGCCGCGGGAGGAGTACTTCGAGACGCTCGCCGCGATCGGCCACGGCCTGCAGCTCAGCGACGCGGAGCGTGCCGACCTGGCCGAGCGGCACGACAACGTCTGGGTCTGACCACCTCCCGCGGCGAGACGCGCCTCAGGTCGCGGTCGGGAACTGAAGGCTGGCCTGCGAGGCGTGCTCGACGTGCGGCCAGCGGGAGGTGATGACCTTCGCCGCGGGTGTAGAACGACACGCCTTCGGGACCGTGGACGTGCTTGTCGCCGAACAGCGAGTCCTTCCAGCCGCCGAAGGAGTAGTAGGCCATCGGCACCGGGATCGGCACGTTGATCCCGATCATCCCGACGTTCGACGCCGCGCTGGAACCGGCGCGCGGCCTCACCGCTGCTGGTGAAGATCGCGGTGCCGTTGCCGTAGGGGTTGGCGTTGATCAGCGCGATCGCCGCTCTCGACGTCGTCGGCGTGGACGACGGACAGCACCGGCCCGAAGATCTCCTCGGTGTAGACGCTCCATGTCGGTCGTCACCTGGTCGATGACGGTGGGGCCGACGAAGAAGCCGCTCCTCGAACCCGTCCACCTTCAGGCCGCGGCCGTCGACCGCGAGCCGGGCGCCCTGCTCCTCCCCGGTGCCGATCAGGCCGACGATGCGGTCCCGGGCCGCCGCGGTGACGACCGGACCCATCTCGCTCTGCGGGTCGCGGCCGGAGCCGACGCGCGACGGCCTTGGCCTTGGGCACCAGCGACGTCCATCAGCGGCTCGGCCGCGTCGACCGACGACGACCGCGGCCGAGATGGCCATGCACCGCTCCCCGGCCGAGCCGAACGCGGCCGCGCTCAGGTGGTCGGACGCGAAGTCCATGTCGGCGTCGGGCAGCACCACCGCGTGGTTCTTCGCGCCGCCCAGGGCCTGCACCCGCTTGCCGTTCGCGCTGGCCCGCTCGTGGATGTACCGCGCGATCGGCGTCGAGCCGACGAACGAGACGGCCTGCGACGTCGGGGTGGTCCAGGATCGCGTCGACCGCCAGCTTGTCGCCGTGCACGACGTTGAAGACGCCGTCGGGCAGACCGGCCTCGGCCCACAGCCGCGCCACGAAGTTGGACGCCGAGGGGTCACGCTCGCTGGGCTTCAGCACGAAGGTGTTGCCGCAGGCGATCGCGACGGGGTACATCCACATCGGGACCATCGCCGGGAAGTTGAACGGCGTGATGCCGGCGACGACGCCCAGCGGCTGGCGGAAGGAGAACACGTCGACGTCGGTCGACGCCTGGTCGGAGTACTCGCCCTTCAGCAGCTGCGGGATGCCGCAGGCGAACTCGACCACCTCGAGGCCCGCGCTGCACCTCGCCGGCCGCGTCCGAGAGCACCTTGCCGTGCTCGTCCGAGACGATCTCGGCGAGGGCGTCGACGGTGGAGTTCACCAGCTCGCGGAACGCGAAGAGCACCTTGGTCCGGCGGCTGAGCGAAGCCTGGCCCCACTCGGCGAACGCCGCCCGGGCCGCCTCGACGGCCGCGTCGACGTCGGCCTTCTCCGCCAGCAGGACCTCGGCCTGCTGCGCGCCGGTCGCCGGGTTGAAGACGGGCGCCGTGCGGGTGGAGCTGCCCGATGTCTCGCTGCCGGCGATCCAGTGCTGGATGGTCCTCATGCTGGGTGTCCTTCGTCCGTGGGCTGGTTCTGGTTGAGGGCATCGTCCCTGGCCCCGCCCTGGCCGGTCCACTCGCGGGGGGTCGGGTCCGTCCGCTCCGAGGCCTCCCGCATCGAGGTGACCCAGGTCGAGCGCTGAACGGCGGTTCGAAAGTGTGCGGAACCGCTTGACCCAGCAAATACCGGTCCGTCATCATCGGGGGCGGCGGTGCGCACCGCTTGCCCCCTGCGTGGTGCGCACCGCCGTCTGCATCTGCGGGCTAGCCTCGGCGCCATGACCGAGCTGTCCAGCTCCCCCCACGGGTCACCGGGCTCGGCCGGCGCCTCGGGCCGCCCCGGCACCCCCGGGCTGTCGCCGGAGCAGCGCGACGAGCTGGACGTCTTCTCGCGGCTGCGCGAGTGGACCCAGACCCTGCTCGCCCTGCAGCTGTGCCGGCCGGACGGCGGCGAGTCGGGCGAGTCCGACCTGCTGGGCTTCCGCGACCACGCCTCGGCCACCCTCGACCTCACCCACGCCCACCCGAGCGGCCTGGCCATGCTGCTCGCCGGGCGGCGCAGCCGCCTGTCCGACCTGGTGCGCGAGCCCGGGGCGCTCGCCGATGCCCGCCGCCGGGCCCGGGCCGTGCGCGCGACGTCCGGACGCCTGCTGCCGGCTGCACGGCGTCCCCGCCGGTCAGCTCGCGGTCGGCATGGCCGGCTGGGGCGAGGACCCGGCCCACCGCACCCTTGCCCCCGTCCTGCTGCGCGCCGCCCGGCTGCGCCCGCGCGGCCACGGCGAGGAGGACTTCGACCTCGACCTCGCGCCGGCCACCCGGATCAACCCGGTGCTCGTCGAGCACCTGCGGATGGAGTACGGCGTGCCCCTGGATGCCGGGCTGCTGGCCGAGCTGGCCGCCGGGCAGGGCCCCGGAGGCGACGAGCTTCGACCCGCTGCCGATGCTGCGCCGGCTGGCCGAGACCTGCGCGGACGTCCCGGGGTTCTCGGTCGAGGCGCGGCTGGTCGTCGGCGTCTTCCCCGAGGTCGTGCCGGCGCTGGTCGCCGACCTCGAGGTCCGCGGGCCGGCCCTGGTGCGGCACCCGACGGTCCGGCTGCTGGCCGGGCCGCTGTCCGACACCTCGCCCGCGGCCGGCGGCCGGCCGGCCAGCGCGCCCGTGGTGCTGGACGCCGACGCCGAGCAGCAGGCGCTGGTCGACGCCGTGGTCGCCGGCGGCCGCACCGCGGTCCGCGCACCGGCCGGCAGTGGGCGACGCAGGCGCTGGCCGACGCGATCGCCGCGCTCGCCGCCGCCGGGCGGACGCAGCCTGCTGCTGTCCGCCGCTACGCCGACGAGCTGGCCGACGTCCGGCGCCGGCTGGCCGCCGTCGGGCTGGGCGACCTCGTCCTGGACCTGGGCGCCGACCCGCACGACGGTGCCCTGGTCGCTCGCCGGCTGCTCACGATCGTCGAGGCGGCGTACCCGGAGCACCGCCACGACGGGGACGAGCCGCCGGATCAGCCGGCCGCCGACGTCCCTGACCGCCTCGCTGACGAGCACCGAGGCCGCGGAGGCCCGGGCCGGCGAGCAGGCCGCCGTCCTGGCCGCCCACATCGCGACCATGCACCACCGGCACGAGCCCTGGGGCGTCTCGGCGTACGCCGCCCAGGTCGCGCTCGCCGAGCTGACCGCCCTGCGGCCGGCGCCGCGCTCGCGGGTCCGGCTGCCGGCGGAGGTCCTCGACGCGCTGAACCCGCACCGGATCGCCGAGCTGCGCGGCATCCTGCGCGAGGCCGCCGGCATCGGCGCCTTCCGGACACCGCCCGCACGTCGACCCCTGGTACGGCGCGCGGATCACCTCGCGACTCGAGGGTGACCTGGCCCTGAGCACGCCCGCGAGCTGGCGGACGGCGAGCTGGCCGAGAGCCGCACGCGTCCTGGACGAGGCGTTCGAGGAGGTCGGCATCCCGGTGCCCGGCACCGTTCACCGGGTACGCCGCGGGGCTGCGCCTGCTGGCCCAGGTGCGCGAGACGCTGGAGATCTTCCGCCCCGAGGCGTGGGACACCTCGGTGGGCGAGGCCGTCGCGGCCACCGCGTCCCGGGAGTGGCGCTCGGCCCACGGCGTCCAGCTCGGGGCGATGGCCCGGCGGCGGATCCAGGGCCGCACCCGCCGCCTGCTGCGACCCGGCGTGCCGCCGCCGGACCTGCACGCGCGCCCTGCTCCAGCTGCAGCAGCAGCGGCGAGGCGTGGGCCCAGTTCATCGGCGGCGGTGCCCGCCCGGCCGTGCCCGCGGCCTACGACGACGCGGTGTCCGCACACGCCGCGGCTCGCCCAGCGGCTCGAGTGGCTGGCTCCGAGCGGCTCCGCCACGACCCCGGGCGGCGGTGCGCTGACGGACATGCCGCCTGGATGCGCTGCAGGAGCAGGCTGGCCGGACTGGCCGAGCGCAGCGAGTCGCTGGCCGTCCGGCCCAAGGTGGTCGGGCTGCTCGACGAGCTGCACGAGGCCGGTCTCGGCCCGCTGGTCGAGGACCTGGCCACGCGGACGGTGGCCGCCGGAGCTGGTGGGGGCCGAGCTCGACCTCGTCTGGTGGGCGTCCGTGCTCGCGCGGATCGGGACGCTCGACCCGGCGTACGCGGGCCTGGACGGTGACGCGCTGCGCCGGGCGGTCGCGGAGTTCGCCGCAGGCCGACAACGCGGTGCGCACGGGTCAGGCCGCCCGGCTCCGCGGTCCTGATGAGCCGAGCGGATCCGCGCCGTGGCCGACGGGAACCCGGACCAGGCTGCGCCGAGCTGCGGGCCTGGGCCGGCGTCAGCCCGGGTGAGCAGGGCGGGGCGCTGCTGGCCCGCCCGCGCGTGGCGCTGCCCGTCGCCCGCCTGCTCAGCCGGTGCGCCGAGCTGGTCGACCGCGGTCGCCCCGTGCTGGTCGATGAGCCCGCTGCTGACGACGTCGGTGCTGCCGCCGGACGCGGACTTCGACGTGGTGCTCGTGGCCCAGGCGCAGGCCCTGGACCTGGCCCGCACGGTGTCGGCCATCTCCCGCGGCGGATCGCTGCTGGTGGTCGGGGACCCGCACCAGGGGCCGGTCCTCGGGCCGACGCCCACGACTCCCTGGCCGACCTGGCCCTGAGCCGGCTGCCCGGCGTGACGCTGCACGGCGCGTACCGGCCGGTGTCCTCGACCGTCGCCGCCCTGGCCGCGGCGGTCGCCCCCCATCTCGGCCCCGGCCTCACCGGCGACCTGGCCGCTGACCTCGACGGTGAACGGCGGGCCGACGCGCAGGAGGGAGCCGGCGAGCACTCGGCCGAGGGCGCCGGCCGCTCCGGTGGGGTCCGGCTGGAGCGGGTCGACGGCGTCGGTGTCCTCGCGCCGGGCGCCTCGGCCATCGACAGCACCGAGCAGGAGGTCCAGCGCGTCGTCCAGCTCGTGATGGACCACGCCCTGAGCCACCCGGAGGCCTCGCTCGCCGTCATCACGCTGAACCGGCTGCACGCCGACCTGATCCGGGACGCCGTCCGGCTCGAGCGCGCGGCCCACCCGCAGGTGGCCGACTTCTTCGACCCGGACGCCGACGAGCCGTTCCTCGTCGTGGAGGCGAGCGACAGCGGCGCACTCGTCCGCGACACCGTGCTCCTGTGCGTCGGGTACGGCCGGACGCCGCACGGCCGCGTGCTGCACCAGTTCGGGGCGGTGGGCGAGCCGGGCGGTGCCGAGCTGATGCTCGCCGCCGTGACCCGGGCCCGGCAGGGCATCGTCGTGGTGTCGACGCTCGGCGCGGAGGACCTGGACCCGGCCCGGCTCAAGACTCCGGGCAGCCGCGCCCTGCGCGACGTCCTCGCCTCGGCCGCCGCGGGCGGCCGGCCGGTGCCGCCGACCGGTCCGGTCGAGATCGACCTGGCGAGCGGTGATCGGGCGAGCGGCGACCGGGCGAGCGGCGATCGGGCGAGCACGGCGTCAGCAGAGGCGGCGCCGAGCGCCGGGCCGGGCGAGGCAGCAGTCGGCGAGCCGGCGCACGGGGCGTCCGGCCGGCCCGTTCACGTCCCCGCCGAGGACCTGCCGGTGCCGCCGGTCGACGCGCCGGAGTGGCGCCGCGCCGGGCCGAGGTCTGGACGCCTTGCTGGAGGACTTCGCGCTCCGCCTGGAGGCCGACGGCCTCATGGTCGAGCGGTGCGTCGCGGTGGGCGTCCCCGGCGGCGGGCCGCCTGCCGACGACGAGTCGGCGGTGCCGCCCATCGACATCGCCGTACGGGACGAGGCGTCGGGCCGTCGGCTGGCCGTCGAGAGCGACGGCCCCGCGTACGCCGCGATGGCCGGGGTCCGCGACCGGGACCGGCTGCGGGCCGAGTGGCTGGCCCGGCACGGGTGGGAGCACCTGCGGGTCTGGTCCACCGACATCTTCCGCGACCCGGCGCGCGAGGTGGCCCGCGTCCGGGCGGCGCTGGACCCGACCGCCCCGCCACCGGAGCGCACGCCGGAGCGCACATCGGACCCGGCTGGGGAGCCCGGCGGCGCACCTCGTGCCGAGCCCGCCCGCCCGGAGCAGACGAGCGACGACACCGACCTCGGCTGGGGCGAGATCCCCGCGGGGGACGACGCCCACGACGACTGGCTGCGCGAGCAGCGACCGCCGCACTGGGGGTGAGCGTCGGCCGCCGGGGAGGGCGCTAGACGGCGCCGCCGCGGCTGGCCAGGAGGTCGCGGATCTCCTGCAGCAGCAGGATGTCCTCGGCCGGTGCCGCCGGCTCGGGCTCCACGCCCCGCTTGCGCCGCTCGGCCAGGGCGTTCATCGGGACGATGAAGAGCAGGTAGACGACGAGGGCCGTCAGCACGAACACGATGACGGCGTTGATCAGTCCGGAGACGTCGACGAACGTGGCCTGCTGCTTCGCGCCGCCGCGGATGGAGAAGCCGAGACCGGTCGACTTCGCCCCCGGCAGCGCGTTGAGGACCGGCGTGATGATCTTGCCGACGAAGGTGGAGACCAGAGCGCCGAACGCGACGCCGATGACCACGGCGACGGCCAGGTCGACGACGTTGCCGCGCAGGACGAAGTCCTTGAACCCCTTGACCATGCTGCAGATCCCTTCTCCGGGCCCGACGGCGAGCGGCTGCCCCTGCGCGGGCGAGGCTAGCGGGGATGCACGGCCAGAGTCAGCGTCCCGACCGCTTCGGCCTGGGCGAGCCGCTCGGCCTCGCCGAGCCGGACGCCGAGCAGGACGGTGGCCGTCGGGCCGCCTGTGGATCCGCCGCCCGACCCGGTTGCGCCCCCGGCCAGCGCCCCTGCCGTCCCGGCTGATCCGTTCGTCCCCGCCGGGCCGGACGCGTCCGCGAGGACCACGGCGCCGGTGACGACGGCCGAGCTGCTCGCTGCCAGGACGTCGACGCGGTCGCCGCGGCGCACCAGCGTGGCCAGGCCGGCATCGGCGAGCGGGACGGCGACGGCCACCACGTCGGGCGGCTGCCCGCTGAGCACTCCCGGCCCCAGCAGGTCGGCAGAGGTCAGCGCGCTGCCGCGAGGAACCGGCCCGGACGTCACCCGTCCCACAGCGCCACCCGGTGTCGCGAAGCGGTCCGCGGGCTCGGTGCCCGGTCGCCACCCGGACCGGGCCAGGTCGTCCGGCCCCAGCCGGTGCCCGGCCGGGATGTCGTGAGCGGCCACCACCACCGGCACCAGACGTGGCGGTGCCGGCGCCAGGTGAGCGAGCGCGACGGCGGTCGCGAGGCAGGCCAGGCCGGCCGACAGCAGGCGCCGCAGGCCGGGATGCTGCCGGCGCAGCCCGACCGGGCGGCCGGCCCGCGCCGCCCTCACGGCAGGTCGAACGGCAACGTCAAGCCGTCGAGCGCATGCCGGCACGAGCAGTCGTCCTCGGTGGCCGGCAGGGCCCCGATCACGCTGCGCAGCAACGACTTCAGACGCTCGATGTTGCCCGCGAAGACCTCGAGCACCTCGGCGTGGGTGACCCCCGCGCCGACCTCGACACCCGCGTCGTGGTCGGTGACCAGCGCCAGTGCGGTGTAGCAGAGCGCCAGCTCGCGGGCGACCGACGCCTCGGGCAGGCCGGTCATGCCGACCACGGACCAGCCCGCGGCGGCGTGCCACCGGGACTCGGCCCGGCTCGAGAACCGCGGACCGTTGATCACCACGAGGGTGCCCTCCGGCTCGGCCGGCCACCCGGCGCCGGCCGCCTCCGCGAGGACGGTCGCCCGGCCGTGGGGGCAGTACGGGTCGGCGAAGGGCACGTGCACGACCGCACCTTGGGCACCTTCGGCGTCGTACACGGTGTGCGCGCGACCCGAGGTGCGGTCGACCACCTGGTCCGGGACCACCAGCGCGCCGGGCCCGAGCTCGGCGCGCAGCGAACCCACCGCGCACGGCCCGAGCACCTGTCGCACCCCCAGGGCCCGCAGGGCCCAGAGGTTCGCGCGGTAGTTCACCCGGTGCGGTGGGAACTGGTGCCGCGTGCCGTGCCGGGGCACGAACGCCACCCGCCGCCCGGACACCTCCCCGACGGTGATCGGGCCGCTCGGGGCGCCGAACGGCGTGCCGACCACCACGTCCTCGGCGGCCGCGGTGTCGTCGAAGAAGGCGTAGAAGCCCGACCCGCCGATGATGCCGACATCGGCCCGAGGGCCGGGGGCGGGCGTCGACGGCTCCTGGGAGGTCATGCGGCGAGGCTAGGCCCCGGCGCTCGCCGTGACCTCGCCGTGCGCCTCGGGGTGTGGAGCGTGGGACGGCGCCGGTTCGCTGTGGACAGCGGGTGCTCGCTGGGCCCCGATCCCGGCCACGACGACCAGGGCCACGCCTACGACCTGCCAGGCCGTCGGCAGCTGCGAGAGCACCACGAGGCCGATCAGGGTGGCGATGCCGGGCTCGAGGGCCATCAGGGTCCCGAACGCCGCCACCCGCATCCGGCGCAGTGCCATCAGCTCGAGGCTGAACGGCAGCAACGGCACCAGCACCGCCAGTCCGGCCGCCTGCGCGGCCACCACGGGGGTCAGCCCGTGGATCGCCGGCCAGGCGGCGACGGGAGCGCCGACCACGGTGGCGGTGGCGAGCGACAGGGCCAGCGGCTGCAGCCCCTCCACCTCGGCTCCGACCCGCTGGGTGAGCAGGATGTACGCCGCCCAGCCGGTCGCCGCGAGCGCCGCGAAGCCGATCCCGGCCAGGTCGAGGTCGCCCCGCCACGGCTGGGTCAGCCCGAGCACGCCGGCGAAGGCCAGTCCCGGCCAGGCCAGCGCGCTGCGGCGGTGGCTGCGCGCGGCCGCCACGCCCAGCGGGCCGAGGAACTCGATGGCCGCGGTCGTGCCCAGCGGAATCCGGGCGACGGCCTCGATGAAGGCCAGGGTCAGCACGGCCGTCGCGGCGCCGAGCAGCAGCGTGGCCCGCAGGGTCGAGCGCCGCATCGAGCGGACCCGCGGCCGGGAGAGCGCCAGCAGGACGACGGCGGCCACGGCGGTGCGCAGCCAGGCCGAGCCGGCCGGCGTCAGCGCGGAGAACAGGTGCGTGCTCAGGGCCGCCCCGAGCTGCACGGACAGCATCGAGGTGACGGCGTAGGCGGGTGCCGGGATGCGCACCCGGTCAGTCCACCGGCACCGGACCCTGCACGTCCAGCGCAGATTTGTGGTGCAAACGTCCATAGATCGCGGATAGTGGGTCCATGGACGTCGACAAGCTGCGCACCCTGGTCGAGCTCTCCCGCCGCGGCACGATGGCGGCGGTCGCGCAGGCCACCGGCTACGGCACGTCGGCGGTGAGCCAGCAGCTGGCCGCCCTGGAGCGGCAGGTGAAGGTGCCCCTGCTGGAGGCGTCCGGCCGGCGGGTCCGGCTCACCCCGGCCGGTCGCCGGCTGGTCACCCACGCCGAGGGCATCCTGGCCGCGGTGACCGCCGCGGAGCGCGACCTGGCCTCGTCGGCGGAGCCCAGCGGCGTGGTCCGGGTCGCCGGCTACACCACCGCCCTGCGCCAGTACGTCGTGCCGGCGGCCGGCGAGCTGTCCCGGCGCTACCCCGAGCTCGAGATCCGGATCCAGGAGCACGAGCCGGACGAGGTCGACGTGCTGCTCGACGACGACGAGATCGACCTCGGCTTCACCTACGACTACACGCTCGTGCCCCGCGGTGGACGGGGGGTGTGCACCCTGCTGTCCCGATCCGAGATGAAGCTGGCGGTGCATCCGGACCTGGTCCCCGACGGCCCGTTGCGGCGGCCGAGCGACCTGGAGTTCCTGCGGGACGCGGAGTGGGTGGGCAACTCGCGGGACACCGCCGACGACGAGGTGGCCGAGCGGATCTGCGCGCTGGCCGGCTGGCAGCCCCGGGTGCGGCACCGGGCCGACAGCCTCGACCTCGTGGTCGACCTGGTGCTCGCGACGCGCGGCGTCTGCCTGCTGGCCGAGGACGCCCCCGAGAGCCGTCGGCTGCGCACCGTCCCGGTGGACTTCGCCCGACCGGAACGGCGGATGTGGAGCGTGGTGCGAGAGGGCGCCCAGGAGTGGCCGGCCACGCTGGCCGTCATCGACGCCGTACGGCGCCGGGCGCAGGCCCCCGGAGGCGGCCGGGCGAGTGCGGCCGGAGCCGCGCGGCCCTAGGCGGCCGAGCCGGCCGAGCTGCCGCTCTTGGCGGGGCTGGAGGTGGACGCCGAGGAGCTGCCCGTGCCCTGGGACCCGGATCCGCTGTCGGACTTCGGGCCACTGCCCGTGCTCGAGCCGTTCTTGGCCGCGACCTCCTTGGTCGCACCGTCCTTGCTCCCGCCGTTCTTGCTCGCGCCGTCCTTCGTCCCGGTGCTCTCGGACGTGTCGGCGCCGCCCTCCTTGCGGGAGTCGGTCCGGTAGAAGCCGGAGCCCTTGAAGACGATGCCGACGTTCGAGAAGACCTTGCGCAGCCGGCCCGCGCACTCCGGGCACTCGGTCAGCGAGTCGTCGCTGAACGACTGGACGGCCTCGAAGCGGTGGCTCGCATTCGGTGCAGGCGTAGGCGTACGTCGGCACGGAGATCCTCCTACGGCTCGCGGGCACTCGGGCACGCCTGGCACTCGGCGAACCCGACTGCCAAGTCTACGCACCCATAACGCCGAGCCACCCGCCGTTCCATCCCGGAGGAGGGCCCGGTCACGGCCACCCGGCGAGGCGCCCGTACCGGCTGACCTGCCGGATCCGGCGCTCGGCCCTGGCCCGCGCGGCCGCGGTCGTCACCACGAGCAGGTCGTCGCCGTGCCGCAGCACGGTCGAGGCCGCGGGGACGAAGGCCTCGCCGTCCCGCACGACGAGGGTGACGTGCGCGCCGGCCGGCAGCCGCAGCTCGAACACCTCGACGCCGTGCAGGCGGCGAGGCCGTGCCGACCTGCACCTGCAGGACGTCGGCCTCCAGCTCGGCCAGCGGTGAGGCCTCGACGTCCAGGTCGCGGGTGCTGACGCGCCGCGCTCCAGCCGCAGCCACCGGGCCAGCAGCGGCAGCGTCGGCGCCTGGACCAGCGTGAAGATCGACGACCAGCACGAACACCAGGTCGAACAGCCAGCGGATCCCGGGCACGCCACGTGGTCAGCGGCACGGTCGCCAGCACGACCGGCACGGCGCCGCGCAGCCCGGCCCAGGACAGGAACGCCTGCTCGCGCCACGGCATCCGGAACGACGTCAGCGAGACCACCACCGACAGCGGCCGGGCGAGCAGGACCAGCACCAGCCCGAGCCCGAGCGCCGGCAGCACCTGGTGCGCCCAGCCGGGCGCGGGGAGGCGAGCAGTCCGAGCAGCACGAACAGGCCGATCTGGGCCAGCCAGCCCAGCGCCCTCGGCGAACCCGCGGGTCGCCGCGCGGTGCGGCAGCCGGCTGTTGCCCGAGCACGAGCGCCGCGACGTACGTCGCGAGGAAGCCGGAGGTGTGCAGCACGGCGGACGACGGCGTACGCGACGACGGCCAGGCCGATCACGGCGAGCGAGAACAGCGCCGAGGACGGCACCGGCAGCCGCCGCAGGCCGTGCCCACCGAGCCAGCCGACCGCGGCACCGATGGCCGCCCCGCCGGCCAGCTCGGCCCACGGCGATCAGCACGAGGGCCCACCAGGCGTGGCCCGAGCCGGGATGCGCCGCCTGGTCGGACAGCGCGACGACCAGGATCACCACGGGCGCGTCGTTGAAGCCGGACTCCGCCTCCAGCACGCCGGTCAGCCGCCGCGGGCAGCGGCACCCGGCGCAGCACCGAGAAGACGGCGGCCGCGTCGGTCGAGGTGAGCACGGCCCCGACCAGGAGCGCCACCGACCAGGACGACGTGCAGCATCGAGGTACGCCGCGGTCCCGACCACCCCGACCGACACCACGACCCCGAGGGTGGACAGGGCGGCGGCCGGCGCGACGGCCGGCCGGATCGCGGACCAGCTCGTGGTCAGGCCGCCCTCGGCCAGGATCACGACGAGCGCGACGTAGCCGAGCACCTGGGTCAGCCCGGGGTCGTCGAACCGCAGCGCCGAGCCCGGCCTCGCCGACGGCGAGCCCGAGCCCGAGGTAGAGCAGCAGCGTGGGCAGGCCGGAGCGGTCGGAGAGCCGGACGGCCAGCACGGCGACCAGCAGCACCAGGCCGCCGACCAGCAGGGCGACGTTGAGCTGGTCGACGAGATCCCGGTGTGAGTCGCGGCGCTCGCGAGCGGCGCTCGTCGTGGCGCTCGTCATGGCGCTCGTGATGCGGCTCGTCATGGGGCTCGGGATCGGGTCGGCATGGCGGGCCTCCGGCGTCATTCGTCGGGCAGGTCGGTGGCTTAGTCTCCCAGCGTGTCCCGACTCCGCATCGCCCGGCGCGTGTCGCTCGGCCTGGCGGTAGTCCTCGTCGTGGCCCTCGTGGTCGGCCTGATCTACGTCGTGACGCTCGTGCGGCGGCCGTTCGCGCAGCTCAGCGGGTCGGCGACCCTGGCCGCGCTGAGCGGATCGGTGACCGTGCTGCGCGACGACCGCGGCGTCCCCCAGCTGTACGCCGACACCGGCGGACGACCTGTTCCGCGGCGCAGGGCTACGTCCAGGCCCAGGACCAGTTCTTCGAGATGGACTACCGGCGGCACGTCACCGCCGGGCCGGCTGTCCGAGCTGGTCGGCACCAACGCGGACGCGCTGCAGGCCGACGAGGTGGTCCGGACCCTCGGCTGGCGCGCGGGTCGCCGAGCAGGAGCTGCCGCTGCTGTCACCGGACACCCAGCGCTACCTGCAGGACTACGCGGACGGCGTCAACGCCTACCTGAAGGGCCGGTCCAACAGCCAGGTGAGCCTGGAGTACGACGTGCTGAGCCACAAGGTGCCGGGCTACAAGATCGAGCCCTGGACGCCGCTGGACTCCCTGGCCTGGCTCAAGGCGATGGCCTGGGACCTGAAGGAGAACTACACCGAGGAGGCGGCGCGGGCCGAGCTCGCCGGCAGCATCCCCGAGCAGCGCATCGACGAGCTCTACCCGCCGTACGACGACCGGCTCAACGCGCCGATCCTGTCCGACGCCGACCTGGCCGCGAAGGCGTCGGGCACCACGACCAGCACGGTCTCGCGGACCGCCGCCCGGGTCCGGCCCGCGGCGTACGTCACGCCGGAGAAGACGGCGCTGAGCGCGGCCACCACCGCGCTGGCCGCCGTGCCCGCCCTGCTCGGGGAGGGCGACGGCATCGGCTCGAACTCGTGGGTCGTGTCCGGAGCGCACACCACGACGGGCAAGCCGCTGCTGGCCAACGACCCGCACCTGGACCCGTCCATCCCCGGCATCTGGTACCAGATGGGCCTGCACTGCCGGGTGCTCTCGGCGGCCTGCCCGTTCGACGTCGCCGGGTTCACCTTCGCCGGGCTGCCCGGGGTCGTCATCGGCCACAACGACCGGATCGCCTGGGGCTTCACCAACCTGCCGGCCGACGTCACCGACCTCTACCTCGAACGGGTCGTCGGCGACACCTACGAGCGGGACGGCAAGTACGTCCCGCTGACCGATCCGCCAGGAGACGATCAAGGTCGGCGGGGGCAAGCCGGTGAAGCTCACGGTGCGGACGACGGCCGACGGGCCGATCGTCTCCGGGGTGCTGGACGACGCCCGGGCCGCGGGACGCGGTGCCCTCGTCGACGGCAAGCGCGACCCGATCACGTACAGCGTGGCCATGGCCTGGACCGCCCTCACCCCGGGCCGTACCGCGGACGCGCTGTTCGCCCTCGACCAGGCTTCGAACTGGACCGAGTTCCGTTCCGCCGCAAGCCTTTTCGACGTCCCGTCACAGAACATGACGTACGCCGACGTCGACGGGAACATCGGCTACCAGGCACCCGGCCGGATCCCGATCCGCGCGTCGTCGACCCCTGGAGCGCCTCCCGGTGCGTGGCCGTCCGAGGGGTGGCTCAGCAAGTACGACTGGAAGGGCTACGTGCCGTTCGACCGGATGCCCTCGTCGTACAACCCGCCCGAGGGGTTCATCGTCACCGCCAACCAGGCAGGTCGACGACCGGACCGAGCCGTTCCTCACGACGGACTGGGACTACGGCTACCGCGCGCAGCGGATCCGCACCCGGCTGCAGGCCGGCGGCAAGATCAGCCCGGCCGACATGAGCTCGATCCAGCTGGACGACCGGGAGCCGTTCGCCTCGACGCTGGTGCCGTACCTGCTGAAGATCAACCTGCACCAGGACGCGTTCACCCGGCAGGCGCAGAACCTGCTGAAGAAGCTGGGACTTCGGCACCGCGGCGGACTCCGCGCCGGCGGCCTACTACAACGCGGTGTGGAGCAACGTCCTGCGGCTGACGTTCGACGACGAGCTGTCCGGAGACCTGCAGGCGGACGGTGGCGACCGCTGGTTCGCCGTCGTGGGTGACCTGCTCACCGACCCCCGCAACGCGTGGTGGGACGACAAGGCGACGCCCGGCGTCATCGAGGGACGCGACGAGATCCTGCGCGAGGCGCTGGTCGACGCGCGGGTCGAGCTCACCAAGAGCCTGGGCAAGGACCCGGACAAGTGGCAGTGGGGCCAGCTGCACCGGCTGAACCTGAAGAGCGAGACGCTGGGCGGGAGCGGCGCCCCCAGCTTCGTGCGCTGGGTCTTCAACCGCGGGCCGTGGTCGCTCCCGGGCGGCAGCGGCCTGGTCGACGCGACCGGGTGGAACGCCGCGAAGGGCTACCAGGTCACCACGGTGCCGTCGATGCGGATGGTGGTGGACCTGTCCGACCTCGACCGGTCCACCTGGGTCAACCTCACCGGGGAGTCCGGTCACGTCTACAGCAAGCACTACGACGACCAGACCGATGCCTGGGCCGCCGGCCGGACCTATCCCTGGCCGTTCACGACCACTGCGGTGAACCAGGCCGCCGCGAACAAGCTCACCCTCCGGCCCTGAGCCGGAGCACCGCGGACGGCGTGACGACCACGTCGACCGGCCGGTCGTGCTCCTCGGCCGGCAGCGGCCGCTCGCTGACCTCACCGTCGTGCAGCAGGGCCACCACCAGGGACCGGGGGCCGACCCGGGCCAGCGCGCGGTCGTAGCACCCCCGGCCGTTCCCCAGCCGGAAGCCCCGGCGGTCCACGGCCAGCGCCGGGACCAGCAGGACGTCGGCCTCCCGCACCGCGTCCGGGCCGAGCCGGCGCCCGGTCGGCTCGGACAGGCTCGCGTGCACCTCGGACGTGGCGCGGGTGCCGTCGTCCTCGGCCCAGTCCAGGTCGGAGTCGGGGCGCAGGACCGGCTGGAGCACGCGGACGCCCCGGGCCGAGAGGGCGGCGAGCAGGGGAGCGGTGTCCGGTTCGCCCGGTCTGGCAACATATGCCGTGACCACGGACGCGGTGGCCAGCTCGGGAAGGGACAGGACCTGGTCGCGCAGCGCGGCACCCTCGCCGGGGACCGCCTCCCGGCGACGCTCGCGGGCAGCCGCCCGCAGCGTTCTCTTGTCCGCCACTGGTGTGTTGGCCACGTCCCATGCTGACGCATCCGTGACACCATTCGGTCCAGACGTGCGCCGACTGACCCGCGACACGATGAGCTCGGGCCGGTGGCCCCCGGCCTGAGAGGAGGGCTCGCCGGTGTCTGTCAGGACCAGGTTGGCCGGGATCCTCGCGGCCGTGATGCTGCTGCCCCTGGTCGTCGCCGGCGTGATCGCCGGACTCATCGCACCCCGTCAGCAGACCCAGGCCGCCCAGGACCTGGTCACCCAGTCGGCCACCAGCCTCGGCACGCTGTCGGCCGAGATCTGCCGCGGCCTGGGTGACTCGGCCACCGCGCTGGCCCTCGACGTACGGGCCGGGGACGCCGCCTCCGCGGCGCGCCAGGTCGCGGCCCGCCGCCCGGGCAGCTTCGCGCTGGTGATCCGGGGCTCGACGGTCGTCGCCCGGGCCGGCACTCCGCCCACCGACACCGCGGGGAACCTGCCGCCGGCGGCTCAGCTGCGGCAGCTGTCCTGCTCCCAGGGCCGCGTGCTCCCCGGGTCGACCCCGGTCCTGGCCGAGAACGTCGACGTCCCGGCCGTGGCCGGCTCGGGCGCGGGCATGACGACCGCCGTGGTCGGGCTGCCGCTCGACCAGGACCAGCTGGCCGGGATGCGGGCCAGCCTCGGCCTGCGCGACACCGTCGAGGTCGCCGTCAGCTGTCCGGGCGGAGGCCGGGACTCGACCCTGCGCAACGGCCAGCGCGCCGCCCTCATCGACGCGGCGCAGCGGCGCGGGGTGACCAAGCTCCACTCGTACGTCGTGGCGACCCAGCCGCCCGTGTCGGGAGGCCAGCCGTGCGCGTTCGCCGCGGCCACCCCGCGCAGCGGCGTGGCCAACGTCCAGAACGGCCTGCTGCTCCTCGTCGTCGTCGCCGTCCTGCTGGGCATCGGCCTCGTCGTGTGGCTGGCCCGCACGATCACCGGTCCCGTGCTGGCGCTGACCGACGCGGCCGAGCTCGTGGCCGGGGGCGACCTGACCATCCGGCTGCCGGTCGTCGGCCGCGACGAGCTGGCCCGCCTCTCCGGATCGTTCAACCGGATGACGGCCGAGCTGGAGAACAAGATCAACGAGCTGGCCCGCAGCCGCGACCTGCTGCGGGAGAACGTCCACCGCCTGGGCGACGCCCTGCAGCGCACGCACGACCTGGACGGCCTGCTGACGACCGTCCTCGCGGCGGCGGTGGACGCGACGTCCGCCACCCGCGCGACCGCCTGGCTGGTCGAGGGCCAGTCGGTGGTGGCTCGCGTGCCGTACCCGATGACGCCGTCGCGCGGATCGGTGACCCGGCTGCCGGTCGGGACGGCGCTGGCCGGCGAGGTCGCGCAGGACGGGCACTCGCGGCGTACCGCGCTGGGCCACGCCGACGGCAGCACGACGCTCGGGGGCGCCGCGATGGCCGCGCCGCTGAAGCGCGGCTCGTCCACCGTCGGAGTGCTGCTGGTCGAGCGGGACGCCGAGCGCGCCGGAGTTCACCGACGAGGACGAGGAGACGCTCGTGTCGCTGGCCGGCCCGGCCGGCATCGCCGTCGACAACGTGCTGCTGCACCGCGAGGCCCAGCGGCTGTCGGTGACCGACCCGCTGACCGGCGCGGGCAACCTGCGGCACATGACGACGACGCTGGCCCGAGAGGTCGAGCGCGCGACCCGGTTCGAGCGGCCGCTGGCCCTGCTGCTGCTGGACCTCGACCACTTCAAGCGGGTCAACGACACGTTCGGCCACACGGTCGGCGACGCCGTCCTGCGCGAGCTGGCGCGGCGGCTGCACGAGGCCGTCCGGGAGGTCGACACCGTGGCCCGCTACGGCGGCGAGGAGTTCGTCGTGATCTGCCCGGAGACCGACGCCGAGGGCGCGGCCAGCCTGGCCGACCGGATCTGCGCCACGGTGCGGGAGAACGACTTCGTGGTCGGCGAGGACTCGGTGCCGGTCACCGTCTCGGTCGGCGTGGCCTCGCTGCCGATCGACGGCGTCGCCAGCGGCGACCTGGTCCGCCGGGCCGACGAGGCGCTGTACGCCGCGAAGCACGACGGCCGCGACCGCTGGCGCTCGGCGAGCGACCTGTCCGCGTCGCGCTGACGCCGCCTGCCCCCGATAGCCTGCGGCCATGACGGACCAGGCGGCGGGCGCCGCAGCCAGCACGGTGACGAAGGCGGTGATCCCCGCGGCCGGCATGGGCACGCGGTTCCTGCCGGCCAGCAAGGCGGTGCCCAAGGAGCTCCTGCCGATCGTGGACACCCCCGCGATCGAGTACGTCGTCGCCGAGGCGTCGTCGGTCGGCCTGCGCGACGTCCTGATGATCACCGGCCGGGGCAAGGCCGCGCTGGAGGAGCACTTCGACCGCAACGCCGAGCTCGAGCGCGCGCTCGAGGCCAAGGACGACGACGCCAAGCTGGAGAAGGTGCGCCGGTCCACCGATCTGGCGACGATCCACTTCGTCCGGCAGGGCGACCCGCTCGGGCTGGGTCACGCCGTGCTGTGCGCCGCCGAGCACGTGGGGGACCAGCCGTTCGCGGTCCTGCTCGGCGACGACCTGATCGACCCTCGCGACCCGTTGCTGGCCACCATGATCGAGGTCCGCGAGCGGTACGGCGGGAGCGTCGTCGCCCTGCTGGAGGTGCCGCCGGAGCAGATCAACCTGTACGGCTGCGCGGCGGTCGAGCCGATCGGGGACTCCGAGGACTCTGACGTGGTCCGAGTCACCGGGCTGGTCGAGAAGCCGGCCGTCGAGGAGGCGCCGAGCAACCTGGCGGTCATCGGTCGCTACCTGCTCGACCCGTCGGTCTTCGACGTCCTCCGCACGACCAAGGCCGGGCGGGGCGGTGAGATCCAGCTGACCGACGCGCTGCAGCAGCTGGCCGCATCGGACGCCCCCGGCGCCGGTGTCCGGGGCGTCGTCTTCCGCGGCCGCCGGTACGACACGGGCGACCGGATGGAGTACCTCAAGGCCGTCGTCCGGCTCGCGGGCGAGCACCCCGAGCTGGGCTCGGAGTTCACCGCCTGGCTGAGCAGCTTCGTGGAGGGGCAGGCCGCGGGGTGATCCCCGTCGAGGAGCACGTGCGCCGGATCCTCGACGCCGTCGCACCGCTCCCGCCGGTCGAGCTGGACGTGGACCAGGCCCAGGACTGCGTCCTGGCCGAGGACGTCGTCAGTCCCCTCGACCTGCCCGGCTTCGACAACTCCGCGATGGACGGGTACGCCGTCAGGGTCGCCGACGTCGCCGCCGCGGACCGCCGCTCGCCGGTGTCGCCTCCCCGTCGTCGGCGACATCCCGGCCGGGAGCACCGAGCGCCTGCGGCTGCTCCCCGGACAGGCGCTGCGGATCATGACCGGGGCGCCGATGCCGGACGGCGCCGAGGGCGTCGTGCAGGTCGAGCTCACCGACCAGGGCATCGAGCAGGTCGCGGTGTTCGCGGCGGTCGCGGCACGGCCAGCACGTGCGGCGCACCGGCGGCGACGTCCGCCGCGGCGACCTGGTCCTGGAGGCCGACACCGTGATCGGGCCGGCCCAGCTCGCGCTGCTGTTCGCGGTCGGGCGGCGCCGGGTGCGGGTGCACCCCAAGCCCCGGGTGGCCGTGATCTCTCGACCGGCACCGAGCTCGTGCACGGGCCGGCTGCCGGAGTTCGGCGAGGTCATCGACAGCAACGGGCCGATGCTCGCGGCGTGCGTCCGCGACGCCGGCGCCGTGGCGTCCCGGGTCGAGGCCGTGCCGGACGAGCCGCAGGCCGTCATGGAGGCGCTGGCCGAGCAGCTCGCGCGGGCCGACGCGCTCATCACGAGGGCGGGGTCAGCGCCGGGCGCCTACGACACGGTCAAGGAGGTGCTGTCCCGGCTGGGCACCGTCCGCTTCGACAAGGTGGCGATGCAGCCGGGGATGCCGCAGGGCTTCGGCACGCTCGGCGAGAGCTCGACCCCGATCTTCACGCTGCCCGGGAACCCGGTCAGCTCGTTCGTCTCCTTCGAGGTCTTCGTCCGGCCGGCGCTGCGCAAGATGGCCGGGCACCACGGGCTTGTTCCGCCGTTCCGAGCACGCGGTCGCCGTCGAGGAGTGGACCGCGCCGGCCGGGCAAGACGCAGTTCGCCCGAGCGGTCATCGGCCTGGACGGCGAGGGGCGCCGTACGGTCCGGCCGGTCGGCCGGCAGGGCTCGCACGTGATCGGCGGCCTGGCCCACGCGAACTGCCTGGCCGTCGTCCCCGAGGACGTCACGCAGGTCCGCGCCGGTGACCTGCTGCGCTGCATCGTGCTGGAGCGGGGGCGCCGGTGAGCGAGCCCGGACGGTCCCCGGCTGACCCACGTCGACGACCGCGGCCAGGCCCGCATGGTCGACGTGTCCGGCAAGGACGTCACCGTCCGCGAGGCCACCGCGCGGGGGCGCGTGCTGCTCGGGGCCGAGGCCGTGGCGGCGCTGCGCGACGGTGCCGTCCCCAAGGGCGACGCGCTCGCGGTCGCGCGGATCGCGGGGCTGCAGGCGGCCAAGCGGACGCCGGACCTGGTCCCGCTCGCCCACCCGGTCGCGGTGCACGGCGTCACGGTCGAGCTGAACGTCGCGGACGACGGCGTCGATATCGAGGCGAGCGTCCGCACCGCGGACCGGACGGGAGTGGAGATGGAGGCGCTGACCTGCGTGGCCGTCGCGGCCCTCGCCCTCGTCGACATGGTGAAGGCGGTCGACCGCACCGCGCGGATCACCGACGTGCGGGTCGTCGCGAAGTCCGGCGGCCGCTCGGGCGACTGGACGGCACCGTGACCGACCGGTCGCCGCGCACGGCGCTGGTGGTCACCGTGTCCAACCGCGCCGCGGCCGGCGTGTACGAGGACCGCGGCGGGCCGATCCTCGTCGAAGGCTTGCAGCGCATGGGGTTTCGCGGTCGACGGGCCGGTCGTCGTGCCGGACGGCGACCCGGTCGCCTCGGCCCTGCGCGACGGGGTCGGCGCGGCGTACGACGTCATCGTGACGACGGGCGGCACCGGGCTGAGCCCGACCGACCGCACGCCGGAGATGACCGCGCCCGCTGCTCGACCGCCAGGTGCCCGGGATCGCGGAGGCCCTGCGCGCCTTCGGCGCCGCGCAGGGGGTGGCGACCGCGGTGTTCTCCCGGGGGCTGGTGGGGGTGGCCGGCGGCTCGCTCGTGGTGAACCTGCCCGGGTCGACCGGCGGCTGCCGGGACGGGCTGGCGGTGCTGGAGCCGCTGCTCGCGCACGCCGTCGACCAGATCCGCGGCGGCGACCACGCCCGGGGGGACTGACATGGTCTACGGCTGGCCGGTGACGATCACCGAAGGCCTGCTCGGGCTGCGGCCGCTGCGCCACCGCGACGAGGGGGCCTGGCACGACGTCCGCGCGCGCAACGCCAGCTGGCTGCAACGGTGGGAGGCGACATCGCCGGACCGGGGTGGGCCGCCCCTGCGGTTCAGCCAGCTGGTGCGGTACTACCGGGCCGAGGGCCGGGCCGGCCGGATGCTGCCGTGGGTGATCACCTGGGAGGACCAGCTGGTCGGGCAGCTCACCGTCGGCTCGATCCAGTGGGGGTCGCTGCGGTGCGCGCAGATGGGCTACTGGAT
Organism: uncultured Actinomycetota bacterium; assembly: GCA_963743975.1. Classification (GTDB taxonomy): domain Bacteria; phylum Actinomycetota; class Actinomycetes; order Actinomycetales; family CAVURS01; genus CAVURS01. Next base: position 395,339 of record CAVURS010000002.1, on the reverse strand, counting down.
CGCCGAGTCGCACGCCGGTCGGGGGATCGTGCCGACCGCCGTGGCCATCGGCACCGACTACTGCCTGCGGACGATGGGCCTGCACCGGATGGAGGTCAACATCCGGCCGGAGAACGCCGCCAGCCTGCGGGTGGTGGAGAAGCTCGGGCTTCCGGGACGAGGGCGTGCGGCGCCGGTACCTGCACATCGACGGTGACTGGCGCGACCACCGCACGTTCGCGCTGACCAGCGAGGACCTGGACGAGTCGCTGCATCTCCCGGTGGCGCGCCTCCCGCCACATCGCCTGACCCCCCGCTTGTCTTGGCCGTCGAACCCGGGTTTGGCCGTCGAACCCGGGTTTCGGAGCGGTTTTCGGCGGTGCTGACCCGGGTTCGACGGCCAAAGGGTCGGGGGGCGAGCACGGCGGTTGTCACAGGAGTCACTGCAGCCTCGTGAGCGACACACCGCCGCGGGTCCGTGCCGCCCGCGCGCTCGACGCCTACCGTCGGGGAGCGTGGACCCCAGCAGCCTGATCTTCGTGGTGATCGTGGGGATCTGGGCTGTCTACCTGGTCCAGCACTGGGTACGCCGGCGGGAGCAGGTGGCCACGTCCCGCTCGGTCGACCGCTTCTCCGAGGCCATGCGCGTGCTCGAACGCCGGGCGCCCATCCCGGTCGAGCTCGGTGCCCGGTCCAACCGCCCGTACGTCGTCGCTCCCACCCGCCCCGCGGCCCCGGTGCAGCCGGCCGGCCGCACCGCGCCGAGCTCACCCGCACCGAGCCCACCCGCACCGAGGTCACCCGCGCCCAGGACAGAGGTCGCCATGAAGCAGGCCGCGCCGCTCCGCACCGCCGTCCCGAAGCCAGCGGGCCGCCGCCCGCACCGGCTCCGCGCGCTCGTCCTGCTCACGCTGCTGGTCGCGACGCCCGCCGTCTGGGGCGCCCACCTGTTCGGGACGCTGCTGCTCTGGCCGACGCTGCTCGTCACGCTGCTCTTCGTCCTGGACCTGCTGTACGTCCGCGCGGTCGTCGGACGTGAGCGGATCCGCCGCCGGCGGATGGAGCACGGCGCGCGCCCGCGGCCGGCCGCCCGGCCGACTGCTCGGCCGACCGCGACGGCCCGTCCGGCTCGGCCGGGTCGGCCGGTTGTCGCCCACGAGGCTCCCGTTGCCGAGGCGCCGGTGCACAGCCAGGACGCGGTGACCGAGGTCATCGTGCGCGACGAGGGATGGCAGCCGGTCGCCGTACCGCGCCCGACGTACGCGATGAAGGCCAAGGCCGATCGGTCCGGCGCCGGGTCGGCGGCCCTGGTCGTCGAGTCGGACTCGGCGCCGCTGCGCGAGCGCGAGCCCGTCCGGACGGCGGCCCAGCCGGTGCAGCCGGCCGTCGCGGTCGAGGAGTTCGACCTGGACGCCGTGCTCGACCGCAGGCGGGCCGCCGGCGCCTGACCCGGCCGGAGCCGAGCCGGAGCGGGGCGGGAGCGGGGCGGGAGCGGGGCCGGTGCTGCGGTAACCTAGCTCCGGTTCATGGGGCTGTGGCGCAGCTGGTAGCGCACCTCGTTCGCAACGAGGGGGTCAGGGGTTCGAGTCCCCTCAGCTCCACCCCAGGGCAGGCTCCGGCGTGGCTGGGCAGAAACCTCCGCCGGCGCAATACAGTTCCCGGTCGCACAGGCCGAAGACGTCGCTAGTACGGGGGGGCACCTGGCCATCCCACTGGAGGAGTGCACCCTTGCCGCCGTTCTCGCCGCCCGGGCTACGCCTGCGCCGGTTCCTGTCCGGGGTGGCTGTCGTCGTCGCCATCGTTGCGTCGTCGGGGATCTTCGTCGGCACGGCCCTGGCGGCGACCGTCCCGCTCGTCGCCACGATGACCCCGACCAGCCCGACGTACACCGACCGCATCACGGTGACGGCAACGGCCTCCGGCTGCGGCAACACCTGGACGATCCCGCCCAGACTGATGTACTCCGTGAGCTCTACGACGAACGGGTCCATCAACTACAACGGCTCCTACACGGCGGCCGAGCTCACGGTGAGCGCGGATCGCGACACGGTGACCGCGTCGCGGACCATCGGGCCGCTGGCCGCCGGCAACTACGACTTCTTCGTCTACGGGAACGGGACCTGCTTCGGGTCCAGCTTCCCCTTCTCCGACCGCGTGAACTTCACGGTCAAGGGAGCGCCGACCGCACCCAGCAGACTCCTCACCTCGGCGGGCAACGCCCAGGCGACGGTGTCCTGGACGGCGCCGACCACCGACAACGGCTCGGCCATCACGTCGTACACCGTCACCTCCAGTCCCGACAGCCGCACCTGCAGGACGAGCGGACTGATCTGCACGGTCACCGGCCTGACGAACGGCACCTCGTACACGTTCACCGTCACCGCGACGAACTTCTACGGGTCGGGGCCGCCGTCAGCCCCGTCCGCGCCCGTGGTGCCCAAAGACCGGCCATCGCCGCCGACGGGCGTGACGGCCACGGCGTCGTCCGGGCAGGTGGCCGTGTCGTGGCAGGCTGCCGCCGACAATGGCGCGCCGGTGATGACCTATCTGGTGACGTCCACTCCGGAGAGCCGGACGTGTGTGACGTCAGGCACGCTCTCGTGCACGGTGACGGGGCTGACCAACGGCACGCCGTACACCTTCGTCGTCACCGCGACGAACAGCGCCGGCACCAGCGACGCATCGAGCGCGTCGAGCGCGGTGGTCCCGTTGGGTGGCCCGGCAGCCCCGACGAACGTCAGCGCAGCCGTCGGCGTCAAGCAGGCGACGGTGAGCTGGGACGCCTCGGCCGACGGCGGCTCCGCGGTGACCGGCTACACGGTCACCTCCTCACCCGAGGGAAGGACGTGTTCGACGAGCGGCGGCCTCTCGTGCACGGTCGGCGGCCTCTCCGACGGCACGTCGTACACCTTCACGGTGACCGCGACCAGCGCCGTCGGCACGAGCTCGGCGAGCGATCCGTCCGCACCGGTCACGACTCCCGACGCGCCCGACGCGCCGACTCACGTGACGGCATCGGCGGGCATCGACGAGGCGCTGGTCACCTGGGACGCGGCGGTCGACAACGGCTCCGCGGTCACGCAGTACGTCGTCACGTCCTCGCCGGATGCGAAGACCTGCTCGACGACGGGTGGGCTCTCCTGCACCGTGAGCGGCCTCGCGACCGGCACGGCGTACACCTTCAGCGTGACGGCGACCAACGCCGTCGGGACGAGCGCGGCGAGCATCCCGTCGACGGCCGTCACGACGGTCGGCGGTGCCCGACGCGCCGACGGGCGTGACGGCGAGCGGGGGCGACACGCAAGCGGCCGTGGCGTGGACCTCTCCGGCTGACAACGGGTCGGTCATCAGCGGATACACCGTGACGGCGTCGCCGGGTGGCGCGACCTGCCACACGGCGAGCACGAGCTGCGCCGTGACCGGTCTGAGCAACGGGGTTGCGTACACGTTCGTCGTCACCGCGACCAACGCCGCCGGGGCCGGGGCTCCGTCGACGCCGTCGCCCGCGGTGGTGCCGGCCGGGCTGCCCGGTGCACCGCCCCAGCCCGTCGCCTCCGCGCGCAGTGCCTCGGCGATCGTGAGCTGGCTGCCGGCGGCGTACAACGGGTCGCCGATCAGCGGCTACACGGTCACGGCGGACCCGGGAGGCCAGACGTGCAGCGCCGGTGCCGGTGACAACCAGTGCACGGTCATCGGCCTGACCAACGGCACGGCCTACACGTTCACGGTGACGGCGACCAACGGCGTCGGCCGGGGCGCGCCTTCGGTCCTGACGGCCGCGGTGATGCCGGACGCGACTGCCATCGTCATCTCGTTGGTGACTGCGCCGGGGGCCGACCCGCGCGGCGCACACGCCGCGGTGTCCGGCACGGGCCTGCTGCCCGGCAGTCGGGTGCACTTCACCGTGCACTCGGATCCCATCGACCTCGGCTCCGCAGTCATCGACTCCTTCGGCCGCTTCGCCTCGTCCGTGACCATCCCCGCGGTCCTTGCTGCCGGAGACCACCGGATCGTCGTCGATGCCCTGGCTGCCGACGGCAGTGTGCTGACCCAGCAAGCGGCGTTCACCGTGCCGGGCAACGGGGCCGGCGGCACGGGCACCGGCACCGGCACGGGCACCAACACGGGCACCGGCACCGGCACCGGTACCGGCACTGGCACCGGCACTGGCACCGAGGCGGCCGACGGCACCACGCTGGCCCTGACGGGGATGGACGCCGTACCGCTGGTGCTCGCCGGCTTGCTGCTCCTCCTCGTCGGCACGACGCTGGCCGGGGCGGGGCGCCGCAAGGAAGAGTGAGTGGCCCGGGGCGAGGCAGACTGACGGTGTGGACGTCGAGCCGCGTCTGGCCGAGCTGATCGGGTCGTTGTCGCTGGCGACCGATCTGGGCCTGGGCCTGCCCCAGGAGCATGTGGTCAGGCAGACGGTCATCGCGATGCGGCTGGCGCACTGCGCCGGGTTGGACGCCGCGGCCCAGGCCGACACGTTCTACGTCTCGATGCTCGCCTGGGTCGGCTGCATCGCCGACTCGCACGAGCTGGCGTACTGGTTCGGCGACGACCGGCAGATCCGCGCCGACAGCTACCAGGTCGACAAGGCCGGGCTGCCGATGATGCAGCTGATGCTCTCCCACGTGGGTGGGGAGGTCCGCCCACTGCGCCGGATCACCTCGATCGGCCGGTTCCTGGCCGGCGGGTTCCGCGAGGCCGCCGGGGGTTTCGTGGCGCACTGCCAGACCACCGGTGACATCGCGGACCGGCTCGGCATGACCCCGCGGGTCCGGCTCGCGCTGAGCCAGGCCTTCGAGCGGTGGGACGGCAAGGGCGTGCCGGGGGCTGCCCGTGGCCAGCAGATCGACGTGTGATGCGGGTCGTGCAGATCGCCGATGACGCCGAGGTGTTCTTCGCCGCCCGTGGACGGGCGGCCGTCGTCGACATGCTGCGGTCGCGACGCGGAACGGAGTTCGACCCGACGCTCGTGGACCTCTGTGTCCGGCACGCCGACTCGATCTTCGCTGAGGTCGAGGAGGCGCAGGCGTGGGCCTCGATGCTGGCCTCCTGCCCGGACCTGGACCGCCGCATCCCGTCCGACGAGCTCGACTCGGTGCTCGAGATCTTCGCCGACTACGCCGACCTGAAGTCCCCCTGGTACCTCGGTCACTCGCGGGCGGTCGCCACCCTCGCCGCCGACGCGGCCCGGGCGTCGGGGTGCGACGAGACGGACGTCGCGCTCGTCCGCAGGGCCGGGCTGGTCCACCGGCTCGGAGCGACCGGGGTCTCCACGTCGTTGTGGAACAAGGCCGGCCGGCTGACCACGGCGGAGGTGGAACGGGTTCGCCAGGTTCCCTACCTGACCGAACGGGTCCTGGCCCGCCAACCCGCACTCGCCGTGATCGGTTCGGTGGCCGGCATGGCGTTCGAGCGCGTCGACGGCAGCGGCTACCCGCGCGGCGTGGCCGGGGCGGCGATCCCGCCGACGGCGCGGGTGCTGGCCGCAGCCGTCGCCTACCAGGACCTGGCCGAGGCTCGGCCGTCCCGCCCGGCGCTCACGGCGGACGAGCGGCGCGCCTGGCTGCTGGCCGAGGCCGAGGACGGCCGGCTGGACGGGCCCGCCGTACGGGCCGTGCTCCAGGCGGCCGGGCACCCGGTGGGTCGTCGGGTGCCGCGGGTCGCCGGGCTGACCGCCCGCGAGGTCGACGTGCTGCGGCTGCTGGTTCGTGGCTCGTCGAACAAGCAGATCGCCGGTCTGCTGTCGATCACGCCGCGGACCGTCTCGACGCACATCGAGCACATCTTCGCCAAGACCGGTGTCTCGACCCGAGGCGCGGCAGCGATGTTCGCGCTGCGCCACGGGGTGGTCGATCCCGGGCAAAGATCGGATGATCACCCGACGCGAGCGGTGTGGTCGGCGCCGTAGAACTGGCGCATGGACACCACGACATGAACGGGCGCACCGTCGTCAGCCTCATCACCGGGCTGGAGGATCCGGAGAAGGTGACGGTCGCGCTGCTCGTCGCGGTCGGCGCGGCCGAAGCCGGACGACAGACGCTGACGTTCCTCACGAAGGAGGCGGTACGGCTCGTCCAGGAGGGCCATGCCGTCGGTGTCGCCTGCGAAGGATGCCCGCCGCTGCCCTCGCTCATCCAGCGCTACGCAGCGGCCGGCGGGCGGTTCCTCGTCTGTCCGATCTGCTTCACCGCCCGCCAGCTCGACCCGGCATCGATCGCCGGCAACGCCGAGCTCGGCGGCACCGTGCAGCTGTGGGAGTGGGTCGGGGACGAGCCGGTCGTGACCTTCAGCTACTGACCACGAGCCTGACCGACGAACAGGGCTCGTTAGAGTCGGCCGTCGAGGAGGCAGACCTGTGGCACCGAGAGTCGAGTTCGACACTACCGTGAGCGCATTCGGGAACAACACCGGGATCGAGGTGCCGCCGGCTCTGGTCGAGGAGCTCGGAGCGGGCAAGCGCCCCGCCGTCGTGGTCACCGTGAACGGCTACGAGTACCGCACCACGGTCGGGTCGATGGGCGGCAAGCACCTGGTCAGCGTCAGCAGCGCCGTCCGCAAGGAGACCGGGCTGACCGGCGGGGACGCCGTCCACGTCGTCCTGGAGGTCGCCGACGCGCCGCGCACCGTCACCGTGCCTGACGACTTCGCCGCTGCCCTGCGAGGCGAGCCCGAGCTGGACGCGTTCTTCCACAGCCTGTCCAACAGCCTGCAGCGGTACCACGTCGACACCATCGAGAGCGCCAAGACGGACGAGACGAGACGGCGCCGGATCGACAAGTCCCTGCAGCTGTTTCGCGAGAGCAAGAAGCGCTGACCCGTCCGGCCCAGTCACAGGATGCTCTGGCGCGATGAGGTCGTCGACGCGGACAGGGGCGGCAGGTCGAACTCCTCGTCGGACATCGTCAGCAGCCGACGGCTGACGGCGACGCAGCCGATCGCCAGAACGACCAGTCCGGCGCCGTGGACGACGTGTCCGAACGCTCCGATGAAGATGTGGGTCGCGCCGCCGAGACCCACGAGCAGCGCGGCCCATCCGGCGACGGCGTGGCTCTTCCACAGCGCGAGGGCCACCAGGATGGAGCCGACCACGATGGCGACCAGGAAGCCCAGGCCGCCGAGGCCGACCCGCGGATCGTTGGCCGCGTCGTCGAGGAACCGGCCGACCGTCGCCGGGTCATGACCCTTCCGCGCGGCGACCCAGGAGAGCTGGTCGTCGTCGATGTTGAGTGGCAACACCATCAGGAATCCGCCGCCCATCAGGACCGCCGCCCAGGTCGACAGGCGCGGCGCGCCTCGACGCGAGACGAGGACCATCGCGAGGATCGAGGGGACGACGAGGACGACGAACAGCACGTCCAGCCACTGCAGGTAGGCGTACAGGTGGTGGCTCACGTCGTACCTGATCAGGTCGGCGCTGTGGGCGTCGTCCCGCTCCAGGATCATGTACTGGATCCCCTTGGCCAGCCAGGGGATCGGGACCACGCCCGCCAGCAGGAGCCGCCAGAAGCCACGGGCATCGTGAACCCTCGTCGGGCGGGGAGTCGTCTCGACGGTGGCGCTCACCGGGTCGCCACCGCGCGCGGGCCGGTCTTGGCCACGACGGTCAGGACGATGGCGAGCCCGGCCAGCACCAGGCCGACCGGCCAGCCGTCCACGCCGGTGAACGCCCCGACGACAGCCGCGACCAGGTTGACTGCGCCGACCCCGATGACGGCGCGGGCACCCCAGGGCTGCTGGGTGGCGAGCCCCACGGCTGCGCCGAGCGCCGCGACGGCAAGGAGGGGGCCGATGATCTTCAGGGCCAGGTTGCTCTGGCCGACCTCGGCCAGGTTGGCCAGGCCCATCAGCAGGGTGACCGCGATCGCGGCCCATTTGGCGATTGCCATGACGATGCCTCTCGGAGGGAGTGGGTGTGTGTCATGACCGTCGCGCTCCGGGCCACCCGCTCCCAGAGCAGCCGTTCACGCGATGGCGGGAAAGGTTCCCGATCCGCCGGGAACCCATGGCGCTCCCGGCGCCGCTTGGGCATCCTCAGGGCATCGACACCTCGGCGCCGTCCTTCACGACCCGCCATGCGAGCCCGATCGCGGCGGCCCTCCTCGTGCTGTCCGTGTCTGCCGCCGCCGCCACCCTGTGGCTGGACCGCGCGGGAGCCGACGCGGCCCGGCTGATCAATGACCCAACGACCACCGTGTCCGAGCTGCTGTGCTTCGGAGTCGTCGGTGCGGTGCTGATCTCGCGCCGCCCGGATCTCCCGTTCGGCTGGATCCTCGGGCTGGGGGCTGCGGCCGACATCGCCCTGGTGGGGGTCGGCGTGCCCTCGCTCGCCCTCTCCGACCGTGGGCACGGCGCGCCGGCGCTCACGTGGGGGGTCTGTCTCAGCGTCCTGCAGTGGGTGCCGACGGCCCTGCAGGGAGTCGTGAACGTCCGCTTCCCCTCCGGGAGACCGGCCAGCCGGCTGGGGCACTGGCTGGACCGGGCCCTGTGTTACGGCATCGCGATCGGCCTGCTGGGCAACTTCCTCGGCGACAGCGTCCTCACCGACCTCGCGAGTCTGGGCAAACCCGTGCCGCGCCCGCGGTTCGTCGACGGCACCTGGGTCACGCCGATCGGCAACGCGGCCCTCGTCCTGGTCCCCGTCGTCATCCTGCTCGGGATCCTCGCCGGTGTCGGGGTGATCGTGCGGTGGTTCCGGTCGACCGGCGTGGAGCGCCAGCAGCTGCAGTGGAGAGCCGCGGGGGTGGCCGGCTCGCTGGTGCTCTTCCCGCTCGCTCTCGTCGGAGCCGTGGGCGGCGCCTCCATGCAGCTCGCCCCTCTGGTCTTCGTCTCGACGCTGGCGATCCCGGTGCTGAGGTACCAGCTGTGGTCCGGTGACCCGGCGCCGCGCCGCCGCCGGGTCGGCCCGCTGGTGTCGCGGCGCACGTTGATCGAGGCCCAGGAGGAGGAGCGGCGTCGCCTGCGGCGGGACCTGCACGACGGGTTGGGCCCGCTCCTCACCGGCCTGCGTCTCAACCTCGACGCCACCCAGGCCCAGCTCACCAGTGATCCGGAGAAGGCGCTCGAGCACCTGGCCACCGCTCGCCGGGCCTCGGCCGAGGTCATCTCGGACCTGCGCGGGCTCGTCTACGGGTTGCGGCCGCCCGCCCTCGACGAGCTCGGCCTCGCCGGCTCGCTCCGCCTCCACCTCGCCTCGCTGGTCGGGGACTCGCCGCTGGAGATCGTCATCGACGTCGAGGAGCCGCTCGCCCTTCCGGCCGCGGTCGAGGTGGCCGTCTACCGGTCGGCGTCCGAAGCCGTCACGAATGTCGTCCGCCACAGCACGGCTCAGCGGTGCCGGGTCGGTGTCGCCATGTCCGGCCCGAACGTGGTGCTGAGCGTCGACGACGACGGATTCGTCTCCGACACCTGGCATGCGGGGGTAGGCCTGTCCTCGATGCGCGAACGGGCCCTGGAGCTCGGCGGTACGTTCGTCGCGAGCTCGGGGCCGTCCGGGTTCCACATCACGCTGAGCTTCCCGAGGAAGTGACGTGACCACGGTGCTTCTCGTCGACGACCACCCGCTGGTGCGCCAGGGCCTGCGGGCGGTCATCGACGCATCCCCGGGCATCGAGGTCGTCGGCGAGGCGGCCGACGGCGCCGAGGCGGTCCGCGCCTGCGTCGAGACCGGGCCCGACGTCGTCCTGATGGATCTGCAGATGCCGGGACTCAACGGCATCGAGGCGACCCAGCGGGTGCGGACCGCCTCGCCGTCGACCGCCGTGGTCGTCCTGACGATGTACGACGACGACGCCATGGTCTTCGAGGCCGTCGCGGCCGGCGCCGTGGGCTACCTGCTCAAGGGATCCGACGGGAGCGACATCGTTGCGGCGATCCGGTCGGCGGCGCAGGGGCAGGCCGTCTTCGGGGCCGTGCTGGCCAAACGTCTGCAGGACTGGTTCGGCCGACCGCCCCGGACGGCCGATGCGTTCCCCGAGCTCAGCGAGCGTGAGCGCGAGATCCTGGACGGCGTGGCCGCGGGCCTGACCAATGCGGAGATCGGGGCCCAGCTCTTCCTCTCGCCGAAGACGGTCGCCAACAACGTCTCGACGATCCTCGACAAGCTGCACCTCGCACACCGGGCCGAAGCCATGGTCAGGGCGCGGGACGCCGGGCTCGGCCGCAGCCGCTCCTGACCCGGTCGGCGGACCCCGGGGCGTACGCGTCGCGGCCCGGGGGGAACGATGGCTGGATGACCGCGAGCCTGGTGGCGGCGCTGGCCGGGGCGGCCGGGGACCCGCCCCAGCTGCTCCCCGCCCGGGAGCAGATGGCGTTCACCCTCGGCTTCCACATCATCCTCGTGCCGTTCGGCGTCGCGTTCACGTTCATCACGATGGTCGCCAACTGGCGTGCGCTGCGGCGGGACGACGCGGACGCCCTGCTCCTGGCCAAGCGCTGGTCCAAGGTGGCCGCGGTGCTCTTCGCCGTCGGCGCCGTCTCCGGGACCGTGCTGTCGTTCGAGATGGGCCTGCTGTGGCCCGGGCTGATGGGCCGCTTCGGTGCGGCGTACGGCATCCCGTTCGCCGTCGAGGGCATCTTCTTCTTCCTCGAGGCGATCTTCGTGGCCATCTACATCTACGGCTGGGACCGGCTCTCGCCGTGGGTGCACTTCTGGTCCGGCCTCCCGGTCGTGCTGTCCGGCGTCGGGGGGACGCTCTCGGTGGTCGCCGCCAACAGCTGGATGAACTCGCCCAGCGGCGTCACCGTCCGCGGCGGCCGGGTCGTCGACGTCGACGTCTGGCGGGTCTTCTTCAACCACGCGTTCTGGTACGAGGCGCGTGCACATGCTGCTCGCGGCGTACGTCGTCGCCGGGTTCGCGGTGGCCGGGGTGTACGCCGCCGGGATGCTCCGTGGCCGTCGCGACCGGTACCACCGGCTGGGTCTGCTGATCCCGATGACCGTGGGCGCGGTCGCGATCCCGTTGCAGATCGGCATGGGCGACGTGATCGCCCGGGCCGTCTACCACGACGAGCCGGCCAAGTTCGCCGCCATCGAGGCGCTCCCGCGGACCGGCAGCCACGTGCCGGAGGTCCTCGGCGGCGTGCTGGTCGACGGGCACGTGCGCTACGGCGTGCCCGTCCCGGACGGTGCGTCGCTGCTGTCCGGCTTCAGCCCGGGCACCAGGATCTCCGGGCTCGACGCGATCCCGGCGGCGGTGCGGCCGCCGGACCAGCTGGTCACCACCGTCCACCTGTCGTTCGACGTCATGGTGGGCACCGGGTTCGCCCTGCTCGGCTTGGCCCTGTGGTTCGCGCTGGCCTGGTGGCGACACCGGTTGCGGCAGCCCGGCCGCTGGTTCCTGCGCGCGACCGCCGTCAGTGGGGCCGTGGCCGTCGTCTCGCTCGAGACCGGGTGGATCACGACGGAGGTGGGCCGGCAGCCCTGGACGGTCGTCGGCCTGCTGCTCACCCGCGACGCGGTCGCCACCTCCGGGCAACCTGTGGCCGCTGTTCGGCGGCGCGGTCGCGATCTACGCCGGGGTGACGGTGGGAGCGGTCTTCGCGCTGCGCGCGCTGCGCCGGCGCTGGGCGGCGGGCGACAGGACAGCCCCACGGCCGGACCGGTCCGGAGGCGGCGCCGTGACCACCGTCGTCGCCGGCATGCTGCTCGCCGGCATCGTCCTGCTACGGCGTCCTCGGCGGAGCCGACTTCGGCACCGGCTTCTGGGACCTCACCGCCGGTGGAGCCAGTCCGCGGCGCCCGGCCCCGCTCGCTGATCGACCACGCGATCGGCCCGGTGTGGGAGGCCAACCACACCTGGCTCATCTTCTGCCTCGTGGTGCTGTGGACCGGGTTCCCGACCGCGTTCACCGCGATCATGACGACGCTGTACATCCCCCTCGGCATCGCCGCCTTCGGCATCGTGCTGCGCGGTTCGGGCTTCGCGTTCCGCAAGGTGTCGATGCGGACGGCCGAGCAGCGGCTCAACGGCGTCGCGTTCGCCGCCTCGTCGGTGATCACGCCGTTCTGCTTCGGCGCGGTCGCGGGCGGCATCGCCTCGGGCCGCGTGCCGACGCGCCGGTCACGGTGACCCGATGCGCAGCTGGCTCAACCCGACCTCGGTCCTCGGCGGCGTGCTCGCCGTGCTGACCTGCGCCTACCTCGCCGCCGTCTTCCTGGTCGCCGAGGCCCACCGGGCAGGACGAGCCCGGAGCTCGAGCGGTGGTCCCGGCGCCGGGCGGTCGGCCTCGGCCGTCGTCGCCGGGGCCATGGCGGTGGCCGGACTGTTCGTCCTCCACCACGACGCGCACCGCCTCTTCGAGCGCCTGCTGCACGCCGGGTGGCCGCTCGTCGCGGTCTCGGCCGTTGCCGGTCTGGCCGCGCTGCTCGCACGACCACGGCCGCGCTGCGCGACCGGCCCGCCCTGGTCCGCCCGCTCGGCGCGCTGGCCGTCGCCGCCGTGCTCGCGGGCTGGGGGGTCGCGCAGTACCCGTACCTGCTCGGCACGCACCTGAGCCTGCACGCGGCGGCCGCCCCGCACGCGACGATGGCCGCGCTCGGCGTGGTGGCCGTCCTGGCGGCGGTGCTGGTCGTGCCGTCGCTGGCCTGGCTGCTGGTGCTGACCCACCGCGGGGTGCTGGTCGACGAGTAGCGTCCGCCGGCCGGCCGGGGCTACACCGGCTGTTCGGGACGGCTCTGCGCGCCGCGAGCCGGCTGCTCGGCCGCCGGGACCGGCCGGCCGCCGGGACCGCCGCGGAGCAGCGAGGCCAGACCGGCGAGCACCGACAGGCCGGCGGCGACGCCGAACACGATGACCAGGCCGTGGTGGAACGGCGCCGAGATCAGGTGGGGGAAGAACTGCCGCCCGGTGAGGGCGTGCTGCTGCGCGGGCGACAGGGTGGCGAGCGTGCCGGTCGGGGCCAGCAGGTGCTGGACCGGGTTCACGCCGAGGATCGCCGCGAACAGCGACGACGACCGGAGGCAGGCTGCCCACCTGTGCGGCCACCGGATGCGAAACGCCCTGCTGCGTCAGGCCGTTCGTCAGGGCCGTCGGCAGGTGGCTGGCCAGCCCGGCGATCATCAGCGAGAAGAAGACGCCGATCGACAGCGCGGTGCCGGAGTTCTGGAAGGTCGCGCGCATCCCCGACGCGACGCCGCGCTGGGCGGCCGGGACGCTGCCCATGATCGCCGAGGTGTTGGGAGCGGCGAACATGCCGCCGCCGATGCCGTTGGCCAGGATGATCAGCGCGAACACCCAGTACGGGAAGTCGATCGGGAGCAGCATCAGCCCGACGAAGCTGGCACCGAACACGGCCATGCCGGACGTGGCCAGGCCGCGCGGCCCGAAGCGGTCGGACAGGAAGCCGGATGTCGGGGCCGGCCACGAGGAACCCGACGGTCAGCGGCAGCAGGAAGATCCCGGCGTACAGCGGGGTGTCCGCGTAGTCGTACCCGTGCAGGGGGAGCCAGATGCCCTGCAACCAGATGATCAGCACGAACTGCAGGCCGCCGCGAGCGATGGAGACGGCGAAGCCGGCGATGTTGCCCGCGGTGAAGGCCCGGATCCGGAACAGCGCGAGCTGGAACATCGGCTCGGCGATCCGGCTCTCGATCAGTGCGAACGCCGCGAGCAGCGCGCTGCCGCCGATCAGCAGGCCGTACACCGCGGGGTTGGTCCACCCCTGGGTGTGGTGGTGGTACGGCTGGATGCCGTTGGTGATGCCGATCAGCACGGCGCCCAGGCCGACCGCGAAGGTGACGTTGCCCCACCAGTCGATCCGGCCGGGGTGACGCTCCCCGTTGTCGGTCAGCTTGCGGTAGGCCCACACCGTGCCGAACACGCCGACCGGCACGTTGACCCAGAACACCGCCCGCCAGTCGAGCGCGGCCAGCAGGCCGCCCGCGACGAGCCCGACGAACTGCCCGGCGAGTGCCGCGACCTGGTTGATGCCGAGGGCGAAGCCGCGCTGGTCGGAGGGGAAGGCGTCGGTCAGGATGGCCGCGGAGTTGGCCATCAGCATCGAGCCGCCGACGGCCTGCAGCACCCGCCAGCCGATCAGCCACTTCGCCCCGCCCGTGCCCTGGAACGGGTCGAAGGACAGCAGCACCGAGGCGATGGTGAAGACCAGGAAGCCGGAGTTGTACAGCCGGACCCGGCCGTACATGTCGCCGAGCCGCCCGAGGGTCACGACGAGCACCGCCTGCACCAGGCGGTAGCCCATGATCATCCACAGCAGGTAGACCACGTTGCCGGGTGCCAGCGGGTCCAGGTGGATGCCGTGGAAGATCGCCGGCATCGCGATGAGGACGATCGAGCCGTCCAGGGCCGACATGAAGACGGCCATGGTGGTGTTGGACAGCGCGACCCACTTGTACGGCATCACCGGCGCTCGGCCAGCCGCTCGATCAGCGGTGCGGCAGCGGCCAGGGTGCGCAGCTCATCCGCGTCGAAGCCCTCGGCCAGCGCCTCGGCCAGCCACCGGGCGCGCGCGCCCCGCCGGGTCCGCAGCAGCTCGATGCCGGCCGGGGTCACCGACAGCACGACGCGCCGGCCGTCCTCCGGGTCGGGGCGTCGCTCGACCAGGCCGCGCTGCTGCAGGGCGGCGAGCGTGGCGCCGATCGACTGCGGGCTGATCCGCTCGAGGCGGGCGAGGGCCCCGGCGGTGGTCGGGCCGCCGCGGTCCAGCCGGGACAGCGCCGCGGTCTCCGACATCGTCAGGTCGCCCCCGACCTCGCCGTCGACCTCGCCGTCGAACCTGAGCTGGCGCAGCCGCCGGACGAGCAGTCCGATGCTGACCTGCAGTGCGCTGGCCGTGCCGTCGAGGTCAGCAGGGGACGGGGACACCGGACGAGCCTAGATTCGTCAGGCCGGACTGACAAGGGCAACCTGACAAGTTCAGCCTGACAAGTTCAGCCTGACGGTCTGGGCCTTCCGGCTGAGCTACTCCGAGCAGGCTGCGTCGAGCAGCCGGGCGGCCGCGGTCCGGGCCGTCGCGGCGGCTCCCCGGTCGTGGTCCATCTGGGCGGCGACGGTCGCGCCGTCGTACAGCAGGTGCAGCTGGGCGGCCAGCTGCTCGGGCTCGCGGGCCCCGGCCTCGCGGGCCAGGTCGGTGAACAGCGCCCGGGTCCAGCTGCGCGAGGTCTCGCACAGCTGCTCGACCGTGCCGCCGGGACGGGACTCGGCCCGGGCGTTGATGAACGCACAGCCACGGAACGTCGGCTCGCCGGTCACCTCGCCGAGAACGTCGAAGACGCCGAGCAGCCGGTCCCGGGGCGTGTCGTACCGCTCCAGGCCGCGGGTGAGCCGCTCGGTCCGGATGCCGTGCCGCACGGCGAGGTACTCGCGGACCAGCGCCTCCTTGCTGCCGAAGGTGCTGTACAGCGACGCCTTGGCCACGCCCGCGCGTTCGATCACCCGGTCGATGCCGACCGTGTGGATGCCCTCGGCGTAGAACAGCTCGTTGGCCGCGTCGAGCAGCCGCTCGCGAGCCGAGCCGCGCGGCGCCGTGGTGGTGGAGGTCATGGCTTGACTTTAACAGACCGGTCTGTCTAGTGTCGAGCCTGCCAGCAGACAGACCGGTCTGCTCAGTTTCTTTCACGGCGGGAGCCCACCGATGTCGTCGACCCAGCAGCTGGACCGTCCCCTGACTGCTCCGGTGCGGTGGCGGCTGCCCGCCGGGCCGGCGTTCTACCTGCAGGCCTCGATCGTGGTCTCGTTCCTGGCCGGGTCGAGCGCGCCGACGCCGCTCTACGCCGTGTACCAGGCCGAGTGGGGGTTCTCGCCGATCACGACGACGGTCGTCTTCGGGATCTACGCCCTGGCCGTGCTGGCCGCGCTGCTCGTCGTCGGGTCGCTGTCCGACCACGTCGGCCGGCGGCCGGTGCTGCTGGCCGCCCTCGCCGTCCAGACCGCCGTGATGGTGCTGTTCACGACGGCCGGCGGCGTGCCGGAGCTGGCCCTGGCCCGGATCGTCCAGGGCCTGGCCACCGGTGCCGCCGTCGGTGCCGTCGGGGCCGGGATGCTGGACCTGGACCGGGCGAAGGGCACCGTCGCGAACTCGGTGGCGCCCCTGCTGGGGACCGCCAGCGGGGCCGTCGCCTCGGGCCTGCTCGTGCAGTTCCTGCCGGTGCCGACGCACCTGGTCTACCTCGTCCTGCTCGCGGTGTTCGCGGTGCAGCTGGCCGGGGTGGCGCTGATGGCCGAGTCCGCCTCGCCGCGCCCCGGAGCCCTCGCCTCCCTCGTGCCGCAGTTCGGGGTGCCGGCCCAGGCCCGCGGCCCGGTGCTCGCGGCCGTGCCCGCGCTGGTCGCGGTCTGGGCCCTCGCCGGCTTCTACGGGTCGCTCGGTCCGGCCCTGGTCCGGGTGGTCGTCGGGTCGAGCTCGGTGGTCCTCGGTGGGCTCGCGCTGTTCTCCCTGGCCGCGAGCGGGGCCGTGACGGTCCTGCTGCTGCGCACGGCGCCGGCCCGGCTGGTGATGTCTGTCGGGACGGCCCTGCTGTTCGCCGGTGTCGGCCTGACCCTGCTGGCGATCGCGAGCACCTCGACCGTGCTGTTCTTCCTGGGGACCACGGTCGCCGGGGCCGGGTTCGGCGCGGCGTTCCAGGGGTCGATCCGCACGGTCGTGCCCCTGGCCGAGCCGCACCAGCGCTCGGGACTGCTCTCCATCCTCTACGTCGTGTCGTACTTCTCGATGGGGCTGCCCGCGGTGGTCGCGGGCTACCTGGTCGTGCACGACGGCGGGCTGCTCGACACCGCCCGGTCGTACGGCCTGGTGGTCATGGGCCTGGCGCTGGTCGCCCTGGTCGTGCCGGTCCTCGGGCGCCTGGTCGGCGGGTCGAGGTCCGCGGTGGCGTCCCGGCCGGCAGCACCCCCGCTGACGCTGTGCTCTGCCGTCCGCGCCGACCCGGTCGCCGGCGACTGGCGCTGAGGAGCAGGAGGGCGGGGCGAGCGGAGGGGACCGGGCTCAGCCGGCGACCGTGGCGTCGGTGCGGTCCTCGCTGACCGGGTCCGAGCCGTCCGACGGCGATGCCGGGCCCCACGCCGCACCCGACGCGGCGGCGGCCTCGGCGCGCTCGCCGACCCACGCCTGCAGCATCCCCTCGGCCATCGGCCGGCCCAGGTAGTAGCCCTGGATGACGTCCGCCCCCAGGTCCTTCAGAGCGAGCAGCGTCTGGTGGTCCTCGACGCCCTCGGCGACGACCGACATCCCGAGGTTGTGGCCGAGGTCGATCGCGCTCTGCACCAGCATCGTGTCGTCCAGGCTGGTGTTCATCTGGCTGACGAACGACCGGTCCACCTTGAGCTCGTCGACGGGAAGGATCTTGAGGTACGCCATCGAGGAGTACCCGGTGCCGAAGTCGTCCACGGACAGCCGGACCCCCAGCGCGCGCAGGTCCTGCATGATCGACAGGGCCCGGTCGGGGTCGGACATGATCGTGCTCTCGGTGAGCTCCAGGCACAGGTGGTCGCCCGGCACGCCGGCCCGTCGCAGGGCGTCCGACACCCCCTGGGCGAACGTCTCGTCGAGCAGGCTGCGCGCGCTGACGTTGACCGCCACCGGCATCCGCACGCCCTCGTCGAGCCATTGCCGCGACATCACCAGGGCCTTCTCGATGACCACCGCGGTCAGCCGCTGGATCAGCGTGGTGGCCTCGGCGACCGGGATGAACTCACCGGGCGACAGCAGGCCCTGCGTCGGGTGCTGCCAGCGCACGAGTGCCTCGACGCCGAGCAGCTGACCCGTCCCTGCCGCGATCTTCGGCTGGTAGTGCAGCACCAGCTCGTCGCTGTTCAGTGCCTCGCGCAGCTCGCCCAGCAGCGCGAGCCGGGCCGGCTTGGCCCCTTCGTTCTCGCTGCTGTAGTGCGCGATCCCGATCCGGGTGACCTTCGCGTCGTACATCGCGATGTCGGCGTGGCGCAGCAGCTGCGAGGCCCGTTCGGCAGGGTCCACGACGGTCTCGCCGCGCTCGGGGGTGTGCACCGCGATCCCCATGCTGGCCTCGACGCTCACCGTGACGCCGTCGAGGATGAAGGCCGGCTCCAGCGCCTCGCCGATCCGCTCCGCGACCCGGTGGGCGGTCGTGGCGCCGCCGGCGCTCAACAGGATGGCGAACTCGTCGCCACCGAGCCGGGCCACGGTGTCGGCCGGCCGGAGCACGTCGGTGATCCGGGCCGCGACGTCGACGAGCAGGCGGTCGCCCTGGTGGTGGCCGAGGGTGTCGTTGACCTCCTTGAACCGGTCCAGGTCCAGCATGATCACGGCTGGTTCGGTCCCGCTGCGGCCGGCGGCCCGGACGGCGTGGGCGGCGCGATCGGCGAACAGGATGCGGTTCGGCAGCTGGGTCAGGGCGTCGTGCAGCGCCTGGTCCTCGACGTTGCGGCGGTACGCGCGGGTGACGACGGACAGCCCGAGCAGCAGGAGCAGGACGAGCGCCAGGGCGATCGGCGTACCGACGTCGAGCGCGGCCGCGTGCGCCTGCACCCGCTCGAGCTGGGTGTCCGCCGTGGCCTGGTGCTGCTCCTCCAGGGCGGCCAGCTCGTCGGTCATGTGCTGCAGGATCGGCTCGGCCTGGAACCGCTGGACGTCGGTCATCTCCGTCGTGCGGCCGGAGTCGGCCAGCCGGAACAGCTGGGCGGCCTGCGCGGCGTACACGCGCTGCTCGTCGAGGATGTCGCTGATCGCGCCGGTGTCCTGCACCGACTCGATGGCCCGCAGCGACGTGGTCAGGCCCGCGGCCGCACGGGTGAAGGCGGCCAGGGCGTCCGGGTCCTGCGTGACGAGGTACTGGTTCAGCTCGGCGTCCTGGCTCGCGCCGTAGAACTTCGCGTCCTGGTAGAGGACGGCTGCCTTGGCCGACTCGCGCGCGGTCTGGGTCTCCGCACTGATCGCCCGGCTGCCGACGATGGCCACCCCGGAGAACGCCAGCAGCACGACACCGACGGCGATGCTCGCGCGGCGGCTCGCAGCAGCGCCGGGGCGCCACTGGGCGCCACGGCGCGCACCGACCGACAGAATTCCCATCCGCTGCTACCTCGCTCGAAGCGTCGCTGAACTCCCCCCGCTTCTCCGTCGGCCGTTTCGGCCCGGTTCTGAAGCGGGTGTCTAACGCGACGGTGAGCCCGAAGGCCGTGTACGGTGCGGACCAAGTAGACAAATGGCACGTCTTTCGACCAGGGAGTTTCTCTCCATGCGATCCCTCCGGACCGTCGTCCTGCTCACCGCCGCCAGCGCGCTGGCCGCCGCGGTCGTGGCCGCCCCGACCGTGGCCACGGCGGCGCGCACCACCGGCGCCACCGGCGCCGTGGCGCCCCAGGCCGCGGTCGCCGGGTACTTCACCCCGCTGGCCTCGCCGGTCCGGATCCTCGACACCCGGACCACGCACCCGTTCGGCCCCGGCCAGACCTCCCCGCTGTACGTCGGCGGCTCGCACGCCAAGGGCGGGCTGCCCACGTCCGGGGTCTCCAGCGTGGTGTTCAACCTGACGGTCGCCGGGGGCACCGCGTCCTCGGACCACGTCACGGTGTTCCCCACCGGGTCGGCCCGTCCCAACGTGTCCAACATCAACTTCAAGAAGGGCTGGACCGGCGCCAACCTGGTCACGGTCAAGCTCGGCACGAACGGCGAGGTCTCGTTCTACAACTACTCGGGCCAGGTGCACCTGATCGTCGACCTGCTGGGGTGGTACAGCAGCGGCGGGGCGAACGCGACCGGCGAGTTCCAGGAGGCCACGGCGCAACGGCTGGTCGACACCCGGTCGGCGTCGGTGGGACCGGTGGCGCCGCGCGGCACGATCACCCAGCCGCTGGACTACAGCGGCGGGCCGGCCGGCCAGAACAACAAGAACCTCACGCCGAACCCGAACATCAAGGCGATGCTGGTCAACATCACGGTGGTGAACCCCGGCGGGACGGGCTACATCACGGCCTGGAACGGCGTCGCCTCACGCCCGACCGCCTCGACGCTGAACTTCCGCTACCCCAACACGGTCACCAACCTGGCGGTCGTGCCGGTGGCGCCCTGCCCGGCCAGCCTGTGCACCGACCCGAACGTGTCGGGCCTGCCCTCGATCACGCTCTACAACGGCTCGGACGTCAAGGTGAACGTCCTCATCGACGCCTGGGGCTTCTACGACGACGGCGGCCTGACCTCCACCGGCCTGACCTACCAGCCGCTCGCCTCGCCGGTCCGGATCGTCGACACCCGCAACGGCACCGGCACGACCACCCTGGGCACCAACAGCACCCGGACCGTGCGGGCGCCGAGCAGCGTGGTCGACGCCTCCACCGTGATGCTGGTGCAGAACGTCACCGGGATCCCCTCGGCGAACACGTACCTGACCCTGTGGCGCAACGGCGAGACGAAGCCCTACGTGAACAACGTGGACCCGCGCACCGGGCTGACCACCGCCACGCTCGCCTACACCGGTGTCGGCTCGGCCAACGACTTCAACATCTACAACTACACCGGCACGGACAACGTCCTGGTCGACGTCGCCGGCTCGATGGAGCCCGGCCCGGGCAACACGGGCCACGCCGCCGCCATCCAGCCGCAGGCGGCGGGTGCCGGGTCGCAGCGGGCGGCCGGGTCCTGGAGTGCCCGGACGCCGGCGCCGGTCAAGCGCTAGTCAGATCCAGCTGGGGAACCACATGCGCCGGGCCCACTCGGCGTACGGGATGACCTGGGCGGTGTAGATCGGCCAGTAGAAGAAGAACACCGCCACGGTGGTCACGAGGTACACGCCCACCGCGGAGCCGCCGACCAGCCGTCGCACCCGCGACACGGTCGGCGGCCCGAGGGCCATGCCGATCACGTAGGTCACGACGAGGACCACCCACGGCACGAAGGCCACCGTGTAGAAGGTGAAGATCGTGCGGTGCTGGTACTGGAACCACGGGAGGTAGCCGCCGACCAGGCCGGACAGCACGGCGCCGGCCCGCCAGTCGCGGCGCAGCAGCCACTGGAAGGCGACCACCAGGATGGCCAGCGTCGCCGCCCACCAGATGGTGGGCGTGCCCAGCGAGGTGATCGCCTTGGAGCACTGCGCGACGTGGCAGCCGTCGTGGCCCTGGTTCGGGCCCTCGTAGAAGAACGAGGTCGGACGCCCCTGGATCAGCCAGCTCCAGGGGTTGGCGCGGTACTGGTGGAACGAGTCCAGCGTGGTGTTGAAGTGGTACATCCACTGGTGGTAGTGCCACAGCGAGCGCAGCGAGTCC
This sequence comes from uncultured Actinomycetota bacterium, assembly GCA_963743975.1. Lineage (GTDB taxonomy): Bacteria > Actinomycetota > Actinomycetes > Actinomycetales > CAVURS01 > CAVURS01. The sequence continues at coordinate 374,163 of CAVURS010000002.1, read as the reverse complement.
GGGATCCAGCCGAAGCTCTGCGAGGGGTGCTGAGCCCCCCACTGCCGGTCGTACCCGTTGCTGCTGTGGAACCAGCCGGCCCACGAGGCGAGGTACACCGCGAAGGCCACCGGCACCGTGGACAGGAAGCCGGTGACCCCGTCGCGCAGCACGCCGCCGCGCAGCCAGCTCCGGACGCCGGCCGCCCGGCGGGCGCCGATGTCCCAGCACATCGACATCACCGCGAACGTCGCCAGGAAGTACACGCCCGACCACTTGGTGCCGCAGCACAGGCCGAGGCACACGCCGGCCGCTATCCGCCACGGCCGCAGGCCGAGCCCCGGCCCCACGCCGGCCGGCCGGTCCGGCCCGAGGGCCGCGACCTTGGCCGCCAGCCGGGCCCGGGCCTGGTCGCGGTCGATCAGGATGCAGCCGAACCCGGCGAGGGCCCAGAACATCACGAAGATGTCGAGCAGCCCGGTCCGGCTGTGCACGAAGTGCTCGCCGTCCACGGCCAGGAGGAACGCGGCCACGCAGCCCAGCAGGGTCGAGCCGAAGAGCCGGCGGGCGATCCGGCCGATCATCAGGATCGACAGCGTGCCGACCACCGCGCTGGAGAAGCGCCACCCGAACGAGCTGTTGATGCCGAACAGCCATTCGCCGAAGCCGATCATCCACTTGCCGACCGGCGGGTGGACGACGGAGTCGCCGGTGGATCCGAAGACGTTCGGCGTGCCGTTGGTGAACAGGGCGTCCGGGTTCTTCAGCGTCGGCTGGTTGACCCGCTCGATGCCGTACTTCCAGAGCGAGTAGCCCTCCTTGACGTAGTACGTCTCGTCGAAGACCAGCTGGTGCGGACGGCCGAGCTGCCAGAACCGCAGGAACCCCCCGAGCGGCCGCGATCACGAGCGGCCCCAGCCAGCCCCACAGGCGCTCGGTCGGCCGTACGCCGAGCAGCCGGCGCCGCAGGCGCTCGAGGGACTGGGGCCCGGAGCCGGCGGGGGCGGCCTCGGGCGGGGGAGCGCTCGGCCGCTCGGCCACGATCGAGGTCACCGGAGCATGCTACGGACCTGACCCGTCGAACCCGGCCCACCGGACCGGAGTCGACGGCCCGGGCCCCGGCTCGTAGGGTCGGCCGGTGAATCGGGGCCCGGACGCTGCCACGCCCGAGGGCGCCGGGGGAGTGCTGGTGCTGGCCGGTACGCCGATCGGTGACGCGCGGGACGCCTCCCCGCGCCTGGCGGCCGAGCTGGCCCGGGCCGACCTGGTCGCCGCCGAGGACACCCGCCGGCTGGCTCGGCTCACGGCAGCGCTGGGCGTCACGGTGCCGGGGCGGATCCTGAGCTACCACGAGCACAACGAGGCGGCTCGCACCCCGGAGCTGGTCCAGGCGATCCGGGACGGGGCCCGGGTGGTCCTGGTCACCGACGCGGGCATGCCCTCGGTGTCCGACCCCGGGTACCGGCTGGTCGCCGCGGTCGCGGCGGCCGGGCTGCGCGTCACTGCCGCTCCGGGGCCGAGCGCGGTGCTGACCGCGCTCGCGGTGTCCGGCCTGCCGGTCGACCGGTTCTGCTTCGAGGGCTTCCTGCCGCGCAAGGCCGGCGAGCGGGCCCGGGCGCTCGCCGCCCTGGCGGTGGAGCCCCGCACGATGGTGTTCTTCGAGGCACCGCACCGGCTGGGGGCCACCCTGACCGCGATGGCCGAGGCGTTCGGGGAGGCGCGGGACGCGGCCGTCTGCCGGGAGCTGACCAAGACCTACGAGGAGGTGCGCCGCGGCCCGCTCGCGGAGCTCGCGGCCTGGGCCTCCGGGGAGGTCCGCGGTGAGATCACGGTGGTGGTCGCCGGGGCGAGCGCGGTGCCGGCCGACCCGGAGCAGGCGCTGGCGCAGGTGCTGGAGCGGGTCGGTGGTGGCGAACGGCTCAAGGACGCGGTCGCCGCCGTGGCCGAGGGGACCGGGCTGGCCAAGCGGGACCTGTACGCAGCGGCGCTCGAGGCGCGCTCCGCGCGCGCTCCTGACCGCCCGGGCGGCGCCGCGGTCCAGGGCAGTGGTCTAGGGCAGCGGTGAGGTGAGGCTGAACGTGTCGGCCAGGATCGCGGCCCCCGCCGGCAGCGAGGCGTACACCGCCATGGTGAGCGACTTGCCCGACGCCGTGGCGGTGATGGGCACGGAGATCTGGGTCCAGGTCGCCGGCGCCAGGGTCACCGTCGAGGTCTTCGCGGTCCCGCAGGAGCTGCCGCTCGGGGCGCACTGGTTGAGCCGCAGGGTGACCTTGGTGCCGGAGCCGCCGTTGACCCACACGCTGGCGGTGTAGGTCGTCCCCGCGACCGTGGGGACCGTGCTGCCGTCCACCCAGACCGGTCCCTTGTTGGTGACCCCGGCCGCCAGGGTCTTGCTGGAGCTGTTGAGGATGCGCAGGGCCCAGCTCCCGTCGTGCGAGCCTCCGGGCACCTGGCTCAGCGAGATCCTGGACGTGCCGTTGTAGGTGCCCTCCCAGCCGCTGAGCGAGCTCTCCACGCCGGTGTTCCCGACGTACTGCCGCACGGTGGGTGGCGGCGCGGTGGTCGTGGTGGCGGTCGTGGTGGCGGTCGTCGTCTCGGTCGTCGTGGCCGTGCTCGTACCGGTGACCGTGGAGGTGTCCGTGGACGTGACGGTGGAGGTGTCCGTGGAGGTGTCCGTGGACGTGGCGGTGGTGCCCGTGCCCGGCGGCGAGAGGTTCAGCTCGGTGGTGAGGTCCCGGGTCGCCGGGTCGGCGGCGTGCCCGAGCAGCGGCAGCCCGAAGGTCGACTCGATGGTCCGGGTCAGGCAGTAGAGCGTGCAGAACGCGGCGTCCGAGGTGCCGGCCGGCTCGTAGGGCGCGGCGACGATGAACGGGATGTTGCACGAGGACTGCTTGCCGGCGGTGTCGAGCGCCTGGTTGGTGCAGTCCTCGTCCTGCTTCTTGTCCGAGCCGGCCCCCTCGTCGTACGTCACCACGATGTCCGTGTCGCCCGCCTGGTAGTTCGGGCCGGCCGTGATCAGCGGGATCAGCTGCTGCAGGTAGGAGTCCCCGGTCGTGATGCTCGAGCTGTGGGCGTCGTCCACGAGGTTCGGGGCGATCAGGCTGTAGCTGGGCAGGCCGCCGGAGGCGAGGTCGGAGTAGAACTGGCCGGTCCGGGACGAGAGCGAGCCCATCGGCACGTCGTACGTCGCGCAGGCGCTGGCCTGGCCGGCCGGCGCCGTGGCCAGGTCGGTGAAGTACACGGGCGCGTTGTGCCGCGGGGCGTAGCTGCCGTTGCCGGTGAGCTGGCAGTTGCCGGTCATGTCCTCGGCGTACCCGCGCCAGCTCAGGCCGGCCGTCTGCAGCTGCTGGAACACGTTGGCGTCGTTGGAGATGCAGGTCTGGGTCGCGTAGCGGGGCGGGCAGTCGTGGAACGTTCCGAGGGTCTCGACCCCTGAGTTCATCGCGAGGTAGTTCGGCAGCGACGGGTGGGTGATCGCCCACATGTTCGTCAGCTCGCCGCACTGGTGGGCCAGCGCCGTCTGGTACGGCGCCTTGGTGCTGCCGACGATCGACCCGCGGCTCTCGTTCTCCATCATGATCACGATCAGATGTCTGGGGGGCATCGGCGCCGCCGGAGCCGGGTTGCCACAGGTGCTGGTCAACGGCTGGAACGTCGGTGTCGGCGTCTGGGTGTCCGTCGCGGTCGACGTGTCGGTGGACGTGTCGGTCGACGTCTCGGTGCTGGTCGCCGTGGACGTGTCCGTACTGGTGGCGGTGCCCGTGTCGGTGGCCGACGGGGCGAACGACGCCGGGTCGGGCAGGCCGAACCGCCCGACCAGCCCGGTGGTCTGGGCGTCGGCGGCGTGGGCCAGCCGCGGCCAGCCGAACAGGTCGTCGACCGTCCGGGTCAGCGAGTAGTGGTCGAGGAACGTCGAGTCGGTCGACGCCGAGGTGTAGGGGTAGACGACGAACAGCGGGACGTGGCACGACTCCTGGCTGCCCGCGGTGTCCTTGGCCTGGTCGGTGCAGTTCTCGCCCTGCTTGGCGTCGGTGCCCGAGCCCTCGTCGTACGTCACGAAGATCGCCGTGCGTCCGGCCTGGTACGTGGTGCTGCCCTGCACGCGGGCCAGGAAGCCCTTGAGCCAGGTGTCCGCCGCCCCCAGACCGCTCGTGCCCTCGCCGACGTGGGCCTGGTTCGGGCTCACCCAGCTGACCGCGGGCAGCGTGCCGCCCTGCAGGTCGTTCCAGAACGGACCGGACGCGGCCGTCAGGTCGGGCACCGGCACCAGGTCGGTCGGGCAGTCGGCGAGACCGTAGAACAGCCCCGGCTGGTGCCCGATCTTCGTGACGTTCGGCGTCGACGTCACGTTGAGGCAGGACGACGGCGTCGCGGGCGCGCCCTCCACGTAGTTGCGCCAGCCGAGGCCGGCCCGGTCGGCCTGCGCGAACAGGTTGTCCGCGCTGCTCGAGCAGCCGGCGACCGACGCGCAGCCCTTGGCCGAGTTCGCGGGGTACTGACCGGCCGTGGTGGCCAGGTAGTTGGCGGCCGACGCGTGCGTCGTGGCGAACATCGCCGTCCCCACGCCGCACTGGTGGGCCAGGGTCTGCGACTGGTACGGCGCTGCCGTGCCGTTGACGACGGTGGAGTACGACTGGTTCTCCAGCATCAGCACGATCACGTGCTCGATCGGTCCGTCGGGACTGCCGGCGTTGCCGCACAGCGACAGCGTCGTCGCGCCGGCCCGGCCCGTGGCCAGGCCGACCACGGTCGCCACGAGGGCACAGCAGAGCAGCACGACGGCTGCCCGCCGGATCCGACCCCCCGCAACGTCGATGACGCGTGCTGGCACAGCGACCGCTTCTCCCAGGGTTAACGTTGCGCGGTCAACCTAACGACGAGGCCTGCCGGTGGCAACGCGCCGCGGCGGAGCGGGCAGCAGGACGGCGGTAGTTTCGGGCCATGACGTACGTCGCGGCCGGCGTCCTCGTGGCCGCCCTGGTCGTCCTGGCCGTCGTCCTGGTGGTGCGCCGGAGCATCACCACCGGCGCGCTCGGCCGGTACGTCGTGCCGTACGCGGAGCCGTCCCACCCGGCGGTCGGTCCCGGCCCGGCGGCCCGCGACGTCGAGCTGGTCGGGGGAGGGGTGTGGACCTGGGGCGTGCGGGCCTCCCCGCCGCTGGTCCGGCTCGACATCGGACCCGAGGAGATCCGGATCGGCCCGAGCAACGCCGGGTGGTCCTTCCTCATCCCGAGCCTGGCCGTGCCGCGGGCCGACCTGCTCTCGGTCGCTCCGGTGCAGCGGCCGTTCGGCCGGACCGCGGTGAGGTTCAGCGTCCCCGGCGCCAGCTTCGCCTTCATCGGGGAGGCGGACGCCGTGCTCGGTGCCGTGACGGCCCACCCACCGCCGGCCAGTAGTCTCGGCTAGGTGGAGTTCCGTCGCATTCCCGGTCTGCCGCCGTACGTCTTCACGATCATCGACTCGCTGAAGATCGAAGCTCGGCGGGCCGGCCGGGACGTGGTCGACCTGGGGTTCGGCAACCCGGACATCCCCTCGCCGGACATCGCGGTCGACAAGCTGGCTGAGGCCGCGCACAACTCCCGGAACCACCGGTACTCCGCCAGCCGCGGCATCCCGAAGCTGCGCCAGGCCGCCGCCGAGCTCTACCGCCGGCGGTTCGGCGTCGTCCTCGACCCGGACACCGAGGTCATCTCGACGATCGGTGCCAAGGAGGGCTTCAGCCACCTGATGTGGGTGCTGCTGCAGCCGGGCGACGCCGCGCTGGTCCCGAGCCCGTCGTACCCCATCCACATCTGGGGGCCGTACTTCGCCGGGGCCGACGCCCGGCAGGTGCCGGTCGGCCACGGTGAGGACTTCGTCGCCAACGTGATGAACGCGTACGACCTGGGCTGGCCCAAGCCGCGGGTGGTCGTGCTGTCCTTCCCGCACAACCCGACGACGGCGACCGTGGAGCTGGCCGACCTGCAGCGGCTCGTCGACTGGGCCCGGGAGCGGGACGTCGTCCTCGTCCACGACTTCGCGTACGCCGAGACGGCGTTCGACGGGTGGCTGCCGCCGTCGATCCTGCAGTGCGAGGGCGCGAAAGACGTTGCGGTGGAGCTGTACTCGATGACCAAGTCGTTCTCGATGGCCGGCTGGCGACTGGCCTTCCTGGCCGGGAACCGCGAGGTCGTCGGCGCCCTCGCCAAGCTGAAGAGCTACCTCGACTACGGCACGTTCCAGCCGGTGCAGATCGCGGCCACCGTCACGCTGAACGAGGCGGTGGACTACCCGCTCGAGGTCAACGCGATCTACGAGTCCCGGCGCAACGCCCTCTGCGACGGCCTCGACCGGATCGGCTGGGACATCCCCCGCCCGCGCGGCACGATGTTCGCCTGGGCGCCCATCCCCGAGCCGTACGCCGAGCTGGGGTCGATCGAGTTCGCCAAGCTGGTCATCAACGAGTGCGACGTGGCGGTCTCCCCGGGCGTCGGCTTCGGCCCCAGCGGCGACGCCTTCGTGCGGTTCGCGCTGATCGAGAACGAGCAGCGGATCGACCAGGCCGTGCGCCAGCTCAAGCGCGGCCTGACCAAGCTGGGCTGAGCCCCGGGTCGGGCCTGGGTCGGGCCTCGGTCGCGCCTCGGCCGGGGCAAACCGCTGGTCGCCGCTCACTAGGCTTGACGCATGACCCACGTCCTGTCCGCCGTCGCCTGGCCGTACGCCAACGGCCCGCGCCACATCGGCCACGTCGCCGGTTTCGGCGTGCCCTCCGACGTCTTCAGCCGGTACATGCGGATGGCCGGGCACGACGTGCTGATGGTCAGCGGCACCGACGAGCACGGCACCCCGATCCTGGTCCAGGCCGAGCAGGAGGGCGTGACGCCGCGCGAGCTCGCCGACCGCTACAACCGGGTGATCGTCGAGGACCTGCACGCGCTCGGCCTGTCCTACGACCTGTTCACCCGGACGACGACGCGCAACCACTACGCCGTCGCCCAGGAGATGTTCACGCACGCTGCACCGCAACGGCTACATGATCGAGCAGACGACCAAGGGCGCGATCTCGCCGTCGACCGGCCGCACGCTGCCCGACCGCTACATCGAGGGCACCTGCCCGATCTGCGGGTACGACGGACGCGCGCGGCGACCAGTGCGACAACTGCGGCAACCAGCTCGACGCCGACCGACCTGATCAACCCGCACAGCCGGATCAACGGCGAGGTCCCGGAGTTCGTCGAGACCGAGCACTTCTTCCTCGACCTGCCGGCGCTCGCCGACGCCCTCGGGGAGTGGCTGCACGGCAAGGAGCCGAGGTCTGGCGGCCCAACGTCCTGAAGTTCTCGCCTGAACCTGCTCGAGGACCTGCGGCCGCGGGCGATGACCCGCGACATCGACTGGGGCATCCCGGTGCCGCTGCCCGGCTGGGAGGACAACCCGAACAAGCGGCTCTACGTCTGGTTCGACGCGGTCATCGGCTACCTGTCGGCGTCGATCGAGTGGGCCCGCCGCAGCGGCGACCCCGACGCCTGGCGGCAGTGGTGGAACGACCCGGAGGCGCGCGTCCTACTACTTCATGGGCAAGGACAACATCACCTTCCACGCCCAGATCTGGCCGGCCGAGCTGCTCGGCTACGACGGCAAGGGCGCGCGCGGCGGCGAGCCCGGGGCCGTACGGCGAGCTGCAGCTGCCGACCGAGGTCGTGTCCAGCGAGTTCCTCACCATGGAGGGCAAGCAGTTCTCCTCCAGCCGCGGCGTCGTCATCTACGTCCGCGACTTCCTGGAGCGCTACCAGCCGGACGCGCTGCGCTACTTCATCTCCGCGGCCGGCCCGGAGAACCAGGACACCGACTTCACCTGGGCCGAGTTCGTCCGGCGCAACAACGACGAGCTCGTCGCCGGCTGGGGCAACCTGGTCAACCGGACGGCCACGCTGATCCACAAGAACCTCGGCGCGATCCCGGCGGCCGGCGAGCTCACCGACGAGCGACCGCGCGCTGCTGGACGCCGGCCGCGGCGGCGTTCGCCGACCGTCGGGGAGCTGATCGAGCGGCACCGGCAGAAGCAGGCGCTCGCCGAGGCGATGCGGGTCGTCGGCGAGGCCAACAAGTACCTCTCCGACCAGGCGCCGTGGAAGCTGCGCACCAGCGACCCGGACCGGATGGCCACGGTCCTGCACGTCGCGCGCAGGCCGTGTCTCGGACGCCCGGACCCTGCTCTCGCCGTTCCTGCCGTTCAGCGCCCAGCAGGTGCACGAGGTGCTGGGCGGCACGGGCACGGTCGTCGCCGATGCCGGAGATCCGCGAGGTCGACGACCTCGACGGCGGCCCGTGCTACCCGGTCCTGATGGGCGACTACTCGGCGTCCCCGCGCTGGGAGTCGGTGCCGATCGTGCCGGGCACGCCGGTCGCGGCGCCGCGCGCCGCTCTTCACCAAGCTCGACCCGGAGGCCGTGGTCCGCGACGAGCTGGCCCGGCTCCAGTGCGGTCGGCCTCGTGAGCGCGGCTGGCTGGCCGCCGGCGCCGGACCCGCTGCCCCTGCAGGTCGTCGACGACCACTGCCACCTCGACATCCCGGCCGCCAGCCGCGACCGGCGGCCGAGGAGCGCAGCCTGGACGAGGCGCTCGCGGCCGCCGCCGCCGTCGAGCGTGCCCCGGGCGGTCCAGGTCGGCTACGACGTGGCCACCTCGCGGTGGTCGGTCGAGGCCGCGAACGCCCACCCGGCCGCTGCTGGCCGGCGTGGCCCTGCACCCCAACGAGGCCCCGCGGCTGGCGGCGGGCGGCGGGCTCGACGGCGGCGTACGCCCAGATCGAGGAGCTGGCCGCGGACGACCGCGGGTCCGGGTGATCGGCGAGACCGGCCTGGACACCTTCCGCACCGGGCCGGAGGGCGCGGCCGCGCAGGAGGAGTCGTTCCGCTGGCACATCGACCTGGCCAAGCGGACCGGCAAGGTCCTGCAGATCCACGACCGCGACGCGCACGCGCGACGTGCTGCGCATCCTGGCCGAGGAGGGCGCCCCCGAGCGCACGGTGCTGCACTGCTTCTCCGGCGACGCCGAGATGGCCCGCGAGTGCGTGCGCCGCGGCTACGTGCTCTCGGTCGCCGGCACCGTGACCTTCGGCAACGCCGCCGCGCTGCGCGAGGCCGTGGCCGTCGCGCCGCTGGAGCTGCTGCAGGTCGAGACCGACGCGCCGTACCTCACGCCGACGCCGCACCGCGGCCGGCCCAACGGCAGCTACCTGGTGCCGCTCACCGTGCGGGCCCTCGCCGAGGTGCAGGGCTGCTCGGTGGAGGTGCTCTGCGCCGCGCTGGCGGCGACCGCGGAGCGGCTCTACGGCCCCTGGTGAGCCGTCCGAAGGGCCCTGACCGGCCGTCCGGGGCGCGATTCACGGGCTAGGTCACAAATTGATGTCGGGAACCACGGACGGTGAGGCCAGGGGCTCTGACCTGCCGCGATGGACGACCCGGCCTCGGGTCGGCGGACGGCCGAAAGAGACTTTCCCGCCATTTCGCCGGAGGCCGACTTGACCGCCGCCGCAGAGCCTCCCTTACCGTTGCGGGCGTTGGCCGGGATTGGGGAAGATCCCGGGCTGCGCGCAGGGGTGCGCCTCTCCAGGTGCACCCCGTCATGCTGTTCCGGGACGGCACGCCCGCACGCCAGGTGCCCGTCACGGTCTCCACCGTCAGGTGGGCGCGGCCCGAGCACCCATGCCCGGAGAGCTCGACCTCTGGAGCACTGTGCTTCTCGCCCGCCAGTCCGCCATGGCCCCCGTGGCCAACCGCCTGCGACCGCTGACCCGACGGGTCCGCCGGATCGTGGGCCGGACGAACGGACGCCGCACGGTCCGCCTCCTCGCCCAGGGCGGTGCCCTGCTCGGCGTGGTGGCCGGCACGGTCGCCTTCGCCAGCTACGACAAGTCGGTGACGCTCACCGTGGACGACCACACGTCGTCGGTGCACGCGTTCGGCTCGGACGTCGGCGACATCCTGTCCAGCAAGGGCATCTCGGTCGGCCCGCACGACCTGGTCAGCCCCTCGCCCTCCTCGCGCGTCCACGACGGCGAGCACGTCGTCGTCCGCTACGGCCGCCAGCTCACCGTGACCTCGACGGCCAGCGGCACACCTACTGGACCACCGCGCTCACCGTGCAGCAGGCGCTGGCCGAGCTCGGCCTGCGCGACCGACGGCGCCGCCCTGTCGGTCTCCCGCGACGAGCCGCTCGGCCGGGCCGGGCTGTCGATGTCGGTGACGACGCCCAAGGAGGTCACCGTGGCCGTCGACGGCCGGCAGATCCAGCGAGGTCACCACCGCGGCCAGCGTGGGCGTCCTGCTCAGCCAGCTGGGCATCACGCTCGGCCCGCAGGACACCGTGTCGGTCCCGACTCAGCTCGCCGCTGATGCCCGGCCTGGCCCTCACCGTCACCCGGATCCTGACCCGGACGACCACGGTCCAGCAGGCGATCGCGATGCCGGTCAGCCGAGTCCAAGGACACGTCGCATGGCCAGCGGCACGACGAAGGTCGTCACCAAGGGCCGGGCCGGCTCCGAGCGGGTGACCTACACGCTGGTCTACAAGAACGGGAAGCTCGTCACGCAGGACGCGGACCACGGTCGTCGTGCTGACCGCCGCCGTCGCCCAGGTCGAGAAGGTCGGCGCCAAGCCGAGCTCGTCCGGCAGCGACTCGGGCAGCGCCGCCGGCAACCCGGGCTCGCCCGGTGGCAGCGCGGCCAGCCTGAACTGGGCGGCGCTGGCCAAGTGCGAGTCCGGCGGCAACCCGCGGGCGGTCAACCCCAACGGGTACTACGGCCTCTACCAGTTCTCGCTCTCGACCTGGCACAGCGTCGGCGGCAGCGGCAACCCGATCGACGCCTCCGCCGCCGAGCAGACCCACCGCGCCGAGATCCTGTACGACAAGGCCGGCGCGGGGCAGTGGACCTGCGGCAGCCACCTGTTCGACTGACGGCACCGCTTCGACCGGACGCCGGCCGTGCCGCCGCTAGTCTTCGGGCGTGGACGACGGGTTGCTCGGTCCGGCCGAGGTCCGGTCCCTGGCCCAGCGCCTCGGCATCCGGCCGACCAAGTCGCTCGGGCAGAACTTCGTCATCGACCCGAACACCGTGCGCCGCATCGTGCGCGTCGCCGGCGTGGGCGCGGACGACGTGGTGCTCGAGGTCGGCCCCGGCCTGGGGTCGCTGACCCTCGGCCTGCTGGCCGTCGTCCGCCGGGTGGTCGCGGTCGAGATCGACCCGGCGCTGGCCGCCGAGCTGCCGCGCACGGTCGCGCTGCGCCGGCCCGACATCTCCGACCTGAGCCGACCGCCTCCGGGTCCGTCGACGCGGACGCCCTCCAGCTGGTCGAGGCCGACGACGCCAGCGCGCTGGTCGCCAACCTGCCGTACAACGTCGCCGTGCCCGTCCTGCTCACGCTGCTCGCAGCGGCTGCCCGGCCTGCGCCTCGGCCTGGTCATGGTGCAGGCCGAGGTCGCCGACCGGCTGGCCGCCGCCGCCCGGGTCCCGGACGTACGGCGTGCCGAGCGTGAAGGCGGCCTGGTACGCCGACGTCCAGCGGGCGGGCTCGGTCGGCCGCGCGGTGTTCTGGCCCCCGCCGAACGTCGACAGCGGGCTGGTCGCGCTCACCCGGCGCGAGCCGCCGCCCAGCCGGGCCGGGCGGGAGGCGGTGTTCGCCGTCGTCGACGCCGCCTTCGCCCAGCGGCGCAAGATGCTCCGCTCGGCGCTGGCCGGCTGGGCCGGGTCGCCCGCGCTCGCCCAGGCGCGCGCTCGAGGCGGCCGGGATCGACCCGACGGTGCGCGGGGAGCAGCTCGACGTCCGGCAGTTCGCCGCCGTCGCCGACGCGCTGGCCGATCGCGGCCGGCTCGGCGGACCCGGCGCACCGTACGGGTGGCTCGGCCCATGGGTGACGTCCGGGCGGGGCGCGTCACGGTCCGCGCGCCGGCCAAGCTGAACCTGCAGCTGAACGTCGGCCGCCCGATGCCCGACGGCTACCACGAGCTGGCCACCGTGTTCCACGCCGTCGCCCTGTACGACGAGGTCACCGCGAGCGAGCCCGGGCCGGACGAGCGCGAGCGGGATGACCCGGCCGTCCGGGTCCACGTCGAGGGACGCGCAGGCCGCGCTGGTGCCGCTCGACGACAGCAACCTGGCCGTCCGCGCCGCCCGGCTGCTCGCCGCCCGCACCGGTCGCCCGGCCGACGTCGACCTGCTCATCCGCAAGGAGATCCCGGTCGCCGGCGGCATGGCCGGTGGGTCCGCCGACGGCGCGGCGGCGCTGGTCGCCTGCGACCTGCTCTGGCGCACCGGGCTCTCCCGCGAGGAGCTGCACGAGCTGGCCGCCGAGCTCGGCGCCGACGTGCCGTTCGCGCTCATGGGCGGCACGGCGATCGGCACCGGCCGCGGCGAGCGGCTGACGCCCGCCCTCGCCCGCGGCGAGCTGCACTGGGTGCTGGCCCTGTCCTCGGACCAGCTGTCCACGCCCGAGGTGTACGCCGAGTGCGACCGGCTGCGCGGCGAGCGGCCCGTCCTGGAGCCGCGGGTCTCCGAGCGGATGATGCAGGGACTGCGCAGCGGCGACGCGGCGGTCATCGGCCGCGAGCTGTCCAACGACCTGCAGCCCGCGGCGCTGTCCCTGGCGCCCGACCTCGCGGCCACGCTCGCGGTCGGAGCCGACTACGGCGCGCTCGGCGGCGTGGTGTCCGGCTCCGGGCCGACCATCGCGTTCCTGGTCTCCGACGCCGAACGCGCACTCGACCTGACCGTGGCCCTCACCGCCTCCGGGGTGTGCGACGCGGTGCACCGGGTGAGCGGCCCCGTCCACGGCGCCCGGCCGGTGGACCCGCTCCGCCTGCTCTGACCTCTCCGGGCCCGGGTGCCGGACCGGCGCCGGCTCGCTAGTGTTCGCCGCCATGACCACACGGGTGGGGCTGGAGTGGGGCCTGTCCGGGGCGTTGCACTACGCCTCGCGGGTCGACGTGGTGGTGGTCGTCGACGTGCTGTCCTTCAGCACGTCGGTCGCGGTCGCCGTCGAGCGCGGTGCCCAGGTGTGGCCGCACCCGGGCGGACCGAGCGCGCGCGAGCTGGCCGACGAGCTGCACGCGGTGCTGGCCGGCCGCCGTACCCTCACCGACGGGCCGTCGCTGTCGCCGACGTCGCTGCTCGACCTGCCCCCCGGTTCGCGGCTCGTGCTGCCGTCACCGAACGGCGGCGTGATCGCCCACTCGCTGATCGGGGAGCCCTGCCGGGTGCTGGTCGCCGCGCTGCGCAACGCCTCCGCCGTCGGCCGCTACCTGGCCGAGGCCCGCGACGTCGGCTCGGTCGTCGTCGTGGCGGCGGGGGAGCGGTGGCCGGACGGCTCGCTGCGGGTCGCGTACGAGGACCTGGTCGGCGCGGGTGCGGTCATCTCCCGGATGCTGGCCGTCGACCCGGCGGTCGAGGTCACCGCTGACGCCGAGGCGGCGATGGCGGCGTACGAGCGGCTGCGGCCGCTGGGGGTCACGCCGTCGGGGCAGGAGCTGGCCGAGCGGGGGTTCGACGACGACATCGTGCTCGCGTCGGCGGTCGACGCCTCGTCCGTGGTGCCGGAGCTGCAGGGCGACCGGTTCGTCGAGGTCAGCCGGTAGGCCGGCCGGAGTCGAACGGCCGGACCAGCGTGCGCAGGGCCGCGGCCAGGTCGCCGCGCGCGTGCGGGTCCAGCTCGTGCAGGAGGGAGCGCTCCCGCTCCAGCAGGTCGGCCATCGCGGCGTCGACCGCGGCCTGTCCGGTCGGCGTCAGCGTGACCATGACCCCCCGCCGGTCCGCCGGGTCGGGGCTGCGGGCGACCAGGCCGCGCTGCTCGAGCCGGTCCACCCGGTTGGTCATCGTCCCGCTCGTGACCAGGGTCTGGGCGACCAACCGACCGGGTGAGAGCGCGTACGGCGCGCCCGCCCGGCGCAGGGCGCTCAGCACGTCGAACTCCCAGGTGTCCAGGCCGTGCTCGGCGAAGGCGGCCCGCCGGGCCAGGTCCAGGTGCCGGGCCAGCCGGCTGACCCGCGACAGCACCTGCAGCGGGGAGACGTCGAGGTCGGGGCGCTCGCGGGCCCAGGCGCCGACGATCCGGTCGACCTCGTCCTCGTCCGGCGCCATCGACGAAGTGTAGTCAGCGTCAAGTTTCTCGACGTCGAACCTTCCGTGACCGGCCGCGGCGAAGTATCTTGACGTCGAGATACTTCGGACCAGGTGAGGAGATGCGGATGGCCGTCGGCTGGGACCCGCAGACGTACCTCGGGTACGCGCAGGAGCGGGCCCGCCCGTTCCACGACCTCCTGGCCCGGGTCGGTGCCGAGGACCCGCGGCGCGTGGTCGACCTCGGCTGCGGCCCCGGCGGCCTGACCGCGGAGCTGGCCCGGCGCTGGCCGGCCGCGCACGTGGTCGGCGTCGACTCCTCGGCCGAGATGGTCGAGCGGGCCCGCTCCAAGGCCGAGCCGGGACACCTGGACGTCGTCCTCGGCGACGTGCGGGACTGGCGGCCGAACGAGCCGGTCGACGTGATCGTCACCAACGCCACCCTGCAGTGGGTCCCGGGCCACCTGGACCTGCTGCGGATGTGGGTCCGGCAGGCCCTGCGGCCCGGCGGCTGGCTGGCCCTGCAGGTGCCCGGGAACTTCCACGACCCCCAGCACACCCTGCTGGCCGAGCTGGCCCGCTCGCCCCGGTGGTCCGGTCGGCTGTCCGGGCCGGACCTGCTGCGCGGTGACGTCCCCGGCCCGGCCGAGTACGCCGAGGTGCTCGCCGCCGAGGGCTGCGTCGTGGACGCCTGGGAGACGACGTACCTGCACGTGCTCGACCCGGAGGGCCGCCACGGCCCGGACGCCGTGCTGCAGTGGGCCATGGGGACGTCCCTGCGTCCGGTGCTGGACGTCCTGCCCGAGGGCCCGGAGCGCGAGGAGTTCCTGACCGCGTACGCCGAGCGGCTGCGCGAGGCCTTCCCTCGCCGGCCGTGGGGCACGCTGCTGCCGTTCCGCCGCGTGTTCGCGGTCGCGCATCGGGAGGAGGGCCGGTGATCGTCGGCCTCGACCACGTGCAGGTCGCCTGCCCGGCCGGCGCGGAGGACCGGTTGCGGGCCTTCTACTGCGGCGTGCTCGGCATGACCGAGCTCGACAAGCCGCCCGCGCTCGCGGCTCGGGGCGGGGTGTGGTTCCGCTCCGGCGGGTGCGAGATCCACTGCGGCGTCGAGGACGACTTCCGCCCGGCGGCCAAGGCCCATCCGGGCATCGCGGTGGACGGCATCGACGAGCTGGCCGGCCGCTGCGTGGCCGCCGGGCACCCGGTGACCTGGAGCGAGGACATCCCCGGCGTCCGGAGGTTCCACGTGGCGGATGCGGTCGGCAACCGGCTGGAGCTGCTGGAGCGGGCGCCGTCGGCGGACGAGGACTAGCGCTCGCCCATCAGCGTGGGCTTGGCCTCCAGCCCGGCCAGGCCGTTCCACGCCAGGTTGACCAGGTGCGCCGCCACCTCGTCCCGCTTCGGCTTGCGGGTGTCCAGCCACGACTGGCCGGTCAGCGCCACCATGCCGACGAGCATCTGGGCGTAGAGCGGCGCCGCCTTGGGCTCGAGCCCGCGGGCCTTGAACTCGGCGACCAGGATGTGCTCGACCTGGCTGGCCACGTCGTTGATCAGGCTGGCGAAGCCGCCGGTCGACTGGGTCACGGGCGAGTCCCGCACCAGGATCCGGAAGCCGTCGGTCGACTCCTCGATGTAGGCGAGCAGGGCCAGCGCGGCGTTCTCCAGCAGCACCCGCGGATGGGCCGCCCGGCCGAGCGCACCGGTCACCTGCGACAGCAGCTGCTGGATCTCGCGGTCGACGACGACGGCGTACAGGCCCTCCTTGCCACCGAAGTGCTCGTAGACGACCGGCTTGGAGACCTCGGCCGTGGCCGCGATCTCCTCGACGCTGGTCGCCTCGAAACCCTTCTCCGCGAACAGCTTCCGCCCGACGGCGAGCAGCTGCTCGCGGCGCTCCTTGCCGGTCATCCGGGCGCGGGAGCGGGCGGCCCGCTCCCCGGACGAGCTCACGCCCGGGTCCGTCGTCGAGGTCCGCGGGTCACTGATCGCCCTTCGCCGCCGACCGCGCCCGTGCCGCTTCCCGGCGCTCGACGAAGCGCGACGCCTGGGCGTCGAGCCCGACCATGAACTGCTCGAGCTCCTCGCGGGCGCGCTCGCCGCGCGGGCCGAAGTCGGTGCGGTCGAAGATCTTCCAGAAGCGCAGCACCGGGCTGATCACCTCGTCGTGGTGCAGCCGCAGGTCGTAGATGCCGGCCTTGGCCATGATCACCGAGTTCCGGGCGAAGTCGGTCATGCCCTGACCCGGCATGGTGAACCCCACGACCTCGTCGCGGATCGCCTCCATCGTCGCGTCCGGGGCCCGATCCAGCGCTGCGGCAACGAGATTGCGGTAGAAGACCATGTGCAGGTTCTCGTCGACCGCGATGCGCGCGAGCAGCTTCTCGGCGATGGGACAGCCGGTGGCCTTGCCGGTGTTCCGGTGGCTCACCCGCGTCGCCAGCTCCTGGAAGGACACGTACGCGACGGTCTGCAGCATCGACTTCTCGCCGGAGTCGTAGCCGGCCGACATGTGCTCCATGCGCAGGTGCTCCAGCCGCACCGGGTCGGCGCCCCGGGTGACGACGAGGTAGTCGCGCAGGGCCACGCCGTGCCGGCCCTCCTCGGCCGTCCACCGGCCGACCCAGGTGCCCCAGGCGCCGTCGCGGCCGAACCGGGTGGCGATCTCCCGGTGGTACGACGGGAGGTTGTCCTCGGTCAGCAGGTTGGTCACCATCGCGACCTGCGCGACCGG
Source organism: uncultured Actinomycetota bacterium (assembly GCA_963743975.1). Lineage (GTDB taxonomy): Bacteria > Actinomycetota > Actinomycetes > Actinomycetales > CAVURS01 > CAVURS01. Next base: position 357,358 of record CAVURS010000002.1, on the reverse strand, counting down.
GTCGAGCGGCGAGTCCTCGGGCTCCCAGTCCTCGCCGCCGAGGAACGCGAAGTCGCGGCCCCGGCTCCACGGCACGTAGTCGTGCGGGTTCCAGTGCTGGGCGATCGCCAGGTGCCGGTCGATCTCCCCGGCGACCACCGGCTCGAGCTCGTAGAGCATCCGGGCCTGGAGCTCGTAGTCGATCTCGCGGGGTGCAGTGCTCCGTGCTCATGCCGCCACCTCCGTACGACGGGCCGCCAGGCGTTCCGGTCGGGGCCACCGCACGTCGGTGGCCCAGCCGAACCGCTCGAACAGCCAGATGAACCGGGCCGTTGAGTCGACCTGGCCGCGCAGGACACCGTGCCGGGCGCAGGTCGGGTCCGCGTGGTGCAGGTTGTGCCAGGACTCTCCCATGGACAGCACGGCCAGCCACCACACATTGCCGGACCGGTCGCGGCTCTTGAACGGCCGTTGCCCGATCGCGTGGCAGACCGAGTTGATCGACCAGGTCACGTGGTGCAGCAGGGCCACCCGGACCAGCGAGCCCCAGAAGAACGCGGTCACCGCGCCCTCCCACGACCACGACAGCAGGCCGCCGAGCGCGGCGGGCAGCAGCAGCGAGACCAGCACCAGCCACGGGAACGCCCGCGAGACGCGCACGATGTCCCGGTCGCGCAGCAGGTCGGGGGCGTACTTCGTCTGGGAGGTCTGCTCGACGTCGAACAGCCAGCCCATGTGCGCCCACCACAGGCCCTTGGTCAGCGCGCCGACGCTCTCGCCGTACCGCCAGGGGGAGTGCGGGTCCCCGGCCCGGTCGCTGAACGCGTGGTGCTTGCGGTGGTCGGCGACCCAGCGCACGACCGGGCCCTCGATCGACAGCGAGCCGGCGACGGCCAGCGCGACGCGCAGCGGGCGGGACGCCTTGAACGAGCCGTGGGTGAAGTAGCGGTGGAAGCCGACGGTCACGCCGTGACCGGAGATGACGTACATGACCACCGCGATGGCCAGGTCCCGCCAGCCCAGGCCCCAGCCCCAGGCCACGGGCACGGCGGCCACCAGCGCCAGGAACGGCACGACGATGAAGGCTCCGAGGGCCACCTGCTCCCACGCCCGTTTGCGTTCGGCCCCGAGGGTTCCGGCGGGCTGGTCGGTCCGGTCGCCGAGGTCGGCGTCCGTGGCCGGCGCGCTCGGTGTGCCGAGCGGCGGGGGAGGAGGAGTCATGGGCGGCCTTCCGGTCGTCGTCACTGAGGCTACGCAACCGTAACCTACGGAACCGTAAGTATGCGAGGGGAGCGACAGGATCCCCCGGGTGCCACCCGTGCGTACCCTGTGAACCGCCGTTCCCCGGTTGGTCTGCTGGCAGGGCCCGCCTGACTTTGAATCAGGATTAGCGACGATGGTTCGATTCCATCCCGGGGAGCTCGGCCGCGAGCTGGCCGCCCACCCCGGGGCCGCACCGACGCGATCGGGCCGCAGGTAGGCTGCCCCGGTGACCGACCCCCGACCGGCGGCCGTCGTCGTCCTCGCCGCTGGCGAAGGAACCCGGATGCGGTCGGCGACGCCGAAAGTCCTGCATCGGATCGGCGGTCGCAGCCTGCTCGGGCACGCTCTCGCCGCCGCGCGCGGCACCCGTCCCGACCGCCTGCTCGTGGTGGTCCGGCACGGCCGCGACCAGGTGGCGGCCGAGGTGGCGGCGCTCGACCCGGGCGCCACGGTCGTCGACCAGGACGACGTCCCGGGCACCGGCCGGGCCGTGCAGTGCGCCCTCGAGGCGGCGCCGGACCTGACCGGCACCGTGCTGGTGACCTACGGCGACGTGCCGCTGCTGGAGCCCGACGCGCTGCGCGCCGTCCTGGCCGCGCACTCCTCGGCCGGCGCGGGCGTCACCGTGGTGACGTCGGTGGTGGACGACCCCTCGGGGTACGGCCGCGTCCTGCGCGCAGCGGACGGCTCGGTCGCCGGGATCGTGGAGCAGCGGGACGCCGACGAGGCGGCGCGCGCGGTGCGCGAGATCAACTCCGGCATCTATGCCTTCGACGCCGACCTCCTGCGGTCGGCCCTCGACCAGGTCACCCGGGAGAACAGCCAGGGCGAGATGTACCTCACCGACGTGGTGGCGATCGCGCGCTCGGGCGGCCACCTGGTCGCCGCGCACCCGCTCGCGGACACCTGGCAGACCGAGGGCGTCAACGACCGGGCCCAGCTGGCCCGGCTCGGGGCCGAGCTGAACCGGCGGGTGCTGGAGCGGTGGATGCTGGCCGGTGTCACCGTCGTCGATCCGGCCACCACCTGGGTCGACGTGGACGCCGACCTCGCCCCGGACGTGACGCTCCTGCCCGGCACCCACCTGCTCGGGGCCACGGTCGTCGGCGAGGGCGCGACGATCGGGCCGGACACGACGCTGACCGACGTCGAGGTCGGCGCTCGGGCCAGCGTGGTCCGGACCCACGGCAGCCTGGCCGTCCTCGGCCCGGACACCTCGGTCGGGCCGTTCGCGTTCCTGCGGCCGGGCACCTACCTCGGGGAGTCCGGCAAGATCGGGACGTTCGTGGAGACCAAGAACGCCGAGATCGGCGCGGGCTCCAAGGTGCCGCACCTGACGTACGTCGGGGACGCGACGATCGGCGTCGACACCAACATCGGGGCGTCGTCGGTGTTCGTGAACTACGACGGCGTCACCAAGCACCGGACCACGATCGGCGACCACTGCCGGACCGGGTCGGACACGATGTTCGTGGCGCCGGTGAGCGTGGGCGACGGCGCGTACACGGCCGCCGGGACGGTCGTCCGCAAGGACGTCCCGGCCGGCGCGCTGGCCCTCAACGTCGCCCCGCAGCGCAACGTCGAGGGCTGGGTGGTCCGCCGCCGGCCCGGCACCGCCTCGGCGCGAGCAGCCGAGCAGGCCGCGATGGCCGACACTGGACAGCAACAGCCTGAGCAGGAGCCACGGCACCAGCCGGGCCAGCCCACCGGGGAGGAGTCAGGTCGATGACCGGCATCACGACGACGGGCGAGAAGCGGCTCGTGCTGATCTCCGGGCGGGGGTATCCGGAGCTGGCCGAGGAGGTCGCGCAGGAGCTCGGCGTCGAGCTGGTCCCGACGACCGCGTTCGACTTCGCGAACGGCGAGATCTACGTGCGGTTCCAGGAGAGCCTGCGCGGCTGCGACGCGTTCGTGATCCAGAGCCACACGACGCCGATCAACCAGTGGATCATGGAGCAGCTGATCATGGTCGACGCGCTCAAGCGCGCCTCGGCCAAGCGGATCACCGTGATCGCGCCGTTCTACGGCTACGCCCGGCAGGACAAGAAGCACCGCGGGCGCGAGCCCATCTCGGCCCGGCTGATGGCCGACTTCTTCAAGGTCGCCGGCGCCGACCGGATGATGTGCGTCGACCTGCACGCCGCGCAGATCCAGGGCTACTTCGACGGCCCGGTGGACCACCTGTTCGCCACCCCCCTGCTCTCGGCGTACGTCGGGAAGCGGGTGGACCGGACCGCACTGACGATCGTGTCCCCGGACGCCGGGCGGGTCCGCGTCGCCGACATGTGGTCGGACCGGCTGCGGGCGCCGCTGGCCATCATCCACAAGCGGCGGGACCACAACGTCGCCAACCAGGTGAAGGTCCACGAGGTCGTCGGTGACGTGGAGGGCCGCACCTGCGTGCTCGTCGACGACATGATCGACACCGCCGGCACGATCTGCCAGGCCGCGGACGCGCTGTTCGACAAGGGCGCCTCGGACGTGATGGTCTGCGCGACCCACGCCGTGCTGTCCGGGCCGGCCGTGGACCGGCTGAAGAACAGCCGGATCTCCGAGGTCATCGTGACGAACACCTTGCCCATCGAGGAGGACAAGATGTTCGACAAGCTGACCGTGCTGTCGATCGCCCCGCTGCTGGCGCGCGCGGTCCGCGAGGTCTTCGACGACGGCTCGGTGACCAGCCTGTTCGACGGTCAGGCCTGACCTCAGCCGCCCCGCACCTGCGGCGGCTCTCAGCCGGTGACGAGCACCACGCTGTAGTCGTGGCCGCCGCCGGCCTGAGTCACGGTCCCGAGGCCGCCGACGGTGATCGGCGCCAGGCGGTTGGTCGTCGTGCCGTCGCCGAGCTGGCCGCCGACGTTGTCGCCCCAGACCTGCAGGCCGCCGGTGGAGGACACGGCGAGCACGTGGTCGCGACCGGTCCCGATGGCCGCGATGCCGCTCGCCGCCGTGACCTTGACCGGCCGGGTCTTCAGCGTCTTGTTGCCGATGCCGAGCTGGCCCAGGTTGTTCTGGCCCCAGGTCCACACGCTGCCGTCGGCGAGCACGGCGGTGCTGAACTTGGCCCCACCGGAGACGAGGACGGCGTTCGACAGCCCGGCCACCTGGACCGGCCGGGTCCGGTCGGTCTTGGTGCCGTCACCGACCTCGCCCTGGGCGTTGGCGCCCCACGCGTAGACGTTGCCGTCGGACACCGCCAGGGCCGTGTCGCGGTCACCGGCGATCTCGGTGACGTCGCCGAGGACGCCGCTGCCGTTGGGCCCGAGCACCTCGACCGGCGTGGAGCTCTGCGCCGTCGTGCCGTTGCCCAGCTCGCCGTTCGTGTTCAGGCCCCAGGCCCAGACCGTGCCGTCGGACATCCGGGCCAGGGAGAAGTCGGCGCCGCCGCGCACCTCCACCGGGTGCTCGCTCGCCGTGTTGGGCAGGTTCTTCACCCGGACCGGGCTGCGGCGCAGCGTCTTGGTCCCGTCACCGAGCTGGCCGCTGGCGTTCAGGCCCCAGGTCCAGACCGTGCCGTCCGAGGCCAGGGCCAGCGATCCGTAGTGCTCGGTGGAGATCTGCACGATGTTCGACAGCGTGCTCAGCAGCACGGGGGAGTGTGCGTCGGCGCTGGACCCGTTGCCCACCTGGCCCTTGGAGTTGTCCCCCCACGCCCAGACCCGCCCGCTGTCGTCCAGTGCCAGCACGTGCTCGCGCCCACCGGCGATCTCGGTGATGTCCGGCAGGCCGGGCACCGCGCCGAAGGAGTAGCGGTTGGCCGACGAGCCGTTCCCCAGCTGGCCGTCCGCGTTCGTGCCCGCGGTGTAGACCGTGCCGGAGGTGGCGGCCGCCCGGACCGCGGCCGGAGCGACGTCGGCCGACGCCGTACGCCCGCCGGCGGAGACCGTCGCGCCGAGCGCCGGGGCGGCGGCCACGGTCAGGGCCACCGCGCAGACGGCACCGGTCACCAGTGCGGTCGACGGTCGGCAGCGGGGCATCGGGTCCTCCTGAGGGGGCCGGGCGAGGCCGGGGTCGGCATCGCCCGTCACTCTGCAACGCCCGGACTGGGCCTGTCCACGCTTTCCGCAGATGGTCACGCCGGTCACCGGAGTTGGTAACGGCGCGGATCCGGATATGATCTGCGGGTCACCTCGGCGAGGGACGTCGCACGGGCTTCGGCCCGACGGCGGTCCGTGATCGACGCGGTGGGCAGGCGGCCCGGCCGCCGGCCCGTACGTCCGTGCCGCGTCCCGCGTCGAGGTTCCGCTCCGCGACCGGCATCAGATCCACTGCAGGCGGCGCGCACCCGCGCCCGCACCCAGGCACACCGAGGAAGAGGCACCCCATGTCCGAGACCAAGCTCCAGGCCGAGCTGCGCACCGAGTTCGGCAAGGGCGCCGCTCGCCGGGTGCGGCGCGCCCACCGGGTGCCGGCCGTGATGTACGGCCACGGGACCGAGCCCGTGCACGTCACCCTCCCCGGCCACGCCACGATGCTGGCCCTGAAGACGCAGAACGCGCTGCTGTCCGTCGTGGTCGACGGCAAGGAGCAGCTGGCGCTGGTCAAGGACGTGCAGCGGGACGTCGTGCGGGGCGACATCGAGCACGTCGACCTCGTGGTCATCCGGCGCGGCGAGAAGGTCACCGTCGACGTGCGGATCCACGTGGAGGGCGACAGCGCCCCGGACACCTTGGTGAACCTCGAGGCGCAGACCATCGAGCTCGAGGTCCTCGCCACCAACATCCCGGAGCAGGTCGTGGTCGACGTCGAGGGTCTGCGCGCGGGCACCCAGGTGCACGCTTCCGACCTCGAGCTGCCCGAGGGCGCCACCCTGGCCGCCGACCCGGAGCTGCTCATCGTCAACATCACGCAGGCCATCTCGGCCGAGGCGCTCGAGGCCGAGCTGGCCGAGTCCGAGGCCGACGCCGGCATCGAGCACGAGGCCCCGGCGTCCGACGAGGCAGAGGGTGCCGAGGCGGAGGGTGCCGAGGCGGCGGCCGACACCAGCGGCGGGGAGTGAGCCCGGCGCCCTCGGCGCCGAGCGACCTCTGGCTCGTCGTCGGGCTCGGCAACCCGGGCCCGGGCTACGCCGGGAACCGGCACAACGTCGGAGCGATGGTGCTCGACGTCCTGGCCGGCCGGCTCGACGGCGGCCGCGGAGCCTCGCTCAAGGCCCACCGGTCCCGGGCCTGGGTCGCGGAGGGCCGTCTCGGTGCCCTGCCCGGTCACCGCGTCGTGCTGGCGCGCCCCACGTCGTACATGAACGAGTCGGGCGGCCAGGTCGCGGCCGCACTGCAGTTCTTCAAGGTCGCCCCCGAGCGGCTGCTCGTCGTCCACGACGAGCTGGACATCCCGTACGGCGACATCCGGCTCAAGCTGGGCGGGGGTGAGGGCGGTCACAACGGGCTGCGCTCGATCAGCCGCTCGATCGGGACCAAGGACTACGTCCGCGCCCGGGTGGGCATCGGACGGCCACCCGGCCGGATGGATCCGGCCGACTTCGTGCTGCGCGACTTCGGTGCGGCCGAGCGCAAGGAGCTCCCGCTGCTGCTGGAGCAGGCCGCGGACGCCGTGGAGCTGACCATCGAGCGCGGCCTGGCGGCGGCCCAGAACGCCGTGCACCCGCGTGGGACGTCCGTCACCGACTGACCACGGCCAGCGAGGGCCGTCCCCCGTTCGGCCGCACAGATCGCCGCAGGTGTCAGCGAACGGTTACCAGTTGGTGAATTACGCCCCCAGCGACCCTTCAGGTTCGCTACTTTCCGTGGTGACGCCAGACCACGGGGATGGTCGGGCGCCTCTCGGGATTCGAGCACAGAAGGTGGTGGGCATGTCGACGACGAACGACGACATGCGGGCTCCGGGCCGGTCGGTATCTGGACCGCCGGAGAGCGACTCCTCGCCCGTGTTGATCCCCTCGCCCGCCCCCGAGCAGGACGGGCCCCCCGAGACCGGGCTCACCGCAGCCACGACCACCACGACCACCACCGCCAGACAGCGCTGCCGCCACCACGGCCGGCGAGCGCGCTGACCGCGCCGAGCGGCGCCGGGTCAGCTCGCCCACCCGGCACTCCTGGGCCGCCCAGCGGCCGTTCGACCTGCACACCGAGGGCGACCTGCCCGAGACGGTCACCTTCGACCCGGTGCAGCGGGCCCAGCGGCGCCGGTCCCAGTGGACCCGGCCGCTGATCGCCCGCTCGGTGCTCGGCGACGCCATGATCGCGCTGGTCGTGACCTCGGTCTGCGCCTTCTCCCTGCACCGCGAGCGGCCCTGGTGCCTGCTGATCGGCGTGGCCGCGGCCGTGACCTGGGTCTGCGCCGTGCTGGTCAGCCGCGGCTACGAGGCCCGGCGGCTCGGTGACGGCCCGGACGAGTTCCAGGCGCTGCTGCGGGCGGCCTTCGGCGTCGTCGCCGCCCTCGGTGTCGTCGCCTACTCCACCCAGATCCTGCTGCCCCGCCGGATGGTGCTGCTCGCCGTCCCGCTCACGGCCCTGCTCTGCGTCGTGAACCGGCACCTGATCCGCAAGGAGCTGCACACCCGGCGCTACGACGGCAAGGCCATGCGCCGCACGCTGATCGTCGGCGAGCCGGCCGCGGTGCGCGAGGTCGTGGGCGACCTGGCCGCGGTCAAGCACCACGGCTACGAGATCGTCGGCGCCTGCGTGCCGGTCCCCGGTCCGGAGATCGCCGAGAACATCGACCCGCCCGTCCTCGGCGGCGTCTCCGAGGTGCCGCAGGTCGTCGTCGACAACGACATCGACAGCGTGATCGTCGTCGGGGCCCAGCTGAGCGGCACGCCGCTGCGCCGCCTGTCGTGGGCCCTGGAGCAGACCGGTGCCGACCTGGTCGTGGCGCCGGGCCTGGTCGAGGTCACCGGCCCGAACGTCACGCTGCGCCCGTCCGCCGGGCTGTCGCTGCTCCTGGTCGAGCCGCCCTCGGCCCGCATGGGCCGGATGATGCTGAAGTCCGTGATCGACCGTGCGGTCGGCGTGGTGATGCTGCTGATGGCCGCGCCCATCATCGGGCTCGCCGCGCTCGCCGTCCGGCTGACCAGCCGGGGCAAGGCGTTCTTCCCCCAGCACCGGGTGGGCCTGGACGGCAACACGTTCACGATGTACAAGCTGCGCTCGATGGTCCAGGACGCCGAGGCCCGCAAGATCGAGCTCGAGGCGCTGAGCGACCGCGACGGCCTGATGTTCAAGATGCACGCCGACCCTCGGGTCACCAAGGTCGGCAAGGTCCTGCGCCGGTACTCCCTGGACGAGCTGCCCCAGCTGTGGAACGTCGTCAAGGGCGACATGTCCCTGGTCGGGCCGCGGCCGCCGCTGCCCTCGGAGTACGAGGCCTACCACGACGCCGTGCACCGCCGGCTGCGCGTGCGGCCCGGGCTGACCGGCCTGTGGCAGGTCAGCGGCCGCGCCGACCTGACCTGGGAGGAGTCGGTCCGCATGGACCTGCGCTACGTCGACAACTGGTCGATCGCGCTGGACCTGCAGATCCTGTGGAAGACCGCTCGGGCTGTGATTCGCGGTTCCGGGGCGTACTGACCACGACGTGAGGCACAGTGGTACCAGGGGTCCAGGGGCCGAGGCCGCAGCGTGGCTGCCTTCCCTCCCCGCCCCCATCGATCTGAGCACGATTTCGCTGTCGACTGTCTGGAGAGTCATGACTGACGCTGCGCTGGCGAGCGCGCTGGCCACCGAGGCGGGAGAGTTCCTGCTCCGGCTGCGCGCCACGGGCGGGCTGTCCCCGGAGGAGCTGCGGACCCGCGGCGACGCCGGTTCGCAGGAGGTCCTCGCCCGCCGTCTGGCCGAGGAGGTCCCCGCCGACGCCGTCCTGTCCGAGGAGGCGAAGGACAGCGCGGCGCGCCTGTCCGCCTCGCGCGTCTGGATCATCGACCCGCTGGACGGCACCCGGGAGTACGGCGAGGGCCGGGCCGACTGGGCCGTCCACGTCGCCCTCTGGGTCGACGGCGAGCTCGCGGCGGGCGCCGTCGCGATCCCGGCCGAGGGCCTGACGCTGGACACCGCGTCCCCGCTTCCGCGGCCCAAGCCGGCCGACCGGATCCGGCTCGCGGTCAGCCGCAGCCGCCCGCCGGCCTTCGTCGCCGCGCTGGCCGAGCGGCTGGACGCCGAGCTGGTGCCGATGGGCTCCGCGGGCGTCAAGGCGACCGCCGTCCTGCGTGGCCAGGTCGACGCGTACGTGCACGCCGGCGGCCAGTACGAGTGGGACTCGGCCGCGCCGGTCGCGGTCGCCCGCGCCGCGGGCCTGCACACCAGCCGGGTCGACGGCAGCCCGCTGGTCTACAACCGTCCCGACCCGCTGCTCCCCGACCTGGTCGTCGCGCTGCCCGAGGTGGCCGCACGCGTCCTGACCGCTGTCTCCTCCATCGAGCTCGAAGAGGTGTCCGCCCGATGACCGACCCCGCGCGCTACCAGCTGAGCCAGCTGCAGACGCTGGAGGCCGAGGCCATCCACATCATGCGTGAGGTGGCTGCCGAGTTCGAGCGGCCGGTGCTGCTGTTCTCCGGCGGCAAGGACTCGATCGTGATGCTCCGCCTGGCCGAGAAGGCGTTCTACCCGGCCAAGATCCCGTTCCCCGTGATGCACGTCGACACCGGGCACAACTTCCCCGAGGTCCTGGACTACCGCGACCGGCGGGTCAAGGAGCTCGGCATCCAGCTGATCGTCGCGAGCGTGCAGGACGCGATCGAGCGCGGCTTCGTCCGCGAGCTGCCGGACGGCACCCGCAACCGGATCCAGACGCCGGTGCTGCTGGACGCCCTCGAGAAGCACCGCTTCACCGCGGTCTTCGGCGGGGCCCGGCGGGACGAGGACAAGGCCCGGGCCAAGGAGCGCATCTACTCCTTCCGCGACGAGTTCGGCCAGTGGGACCCGAAGAACCAGCGGCCGGAGCTCTGGAACATCTACAACGGCAAGATCCACCTGGGCGAGAGCATCCGCGTCTTCCCGCTGTCGAACTGGACCGAGCTCGACATCTGGGAGTACGTCGCCAAGGAGGGCATCGAGCTGCCCTCGATCTACTACGCCCACGAGCGCCCGGTCTTCGAGCGCAACGGGATGCTGTTCGCGGACAACGAGTTCTGCCGCCCGAAGGCGGACGAGCCGGTCTTCACGGCGATGGTGCGCTACCGCACCGTCGGCGACGCGAGCCTCACCGCCGCCGTACGGTCCGACGCCGACACCGTCGAGAAGGTCATCGAGGAGGTCGCGGTCACCCGGATCACCGAGCGCGGCGCGACCCGCGGTGACGACAAGTTCAGTGAAGCGGCCATGGAAGACCGCAAGCGCGAGGGGTATTTCTGATCGTGGACATTCTCAGGTTCGCCACCGCCGGCAGCGTCGACGACGGCAAGAGCACGCTCATCGGGCGGCTGCTGTACGACACCAAGACCGTTTTCGAGGACCAGATCGAGTCGGTCGAGCGGGCCAGCAAGGACCGCGGCGACGACTACGTCAACCTCGCGCTGCTGACCGACGGCCTCCGGGCCGAGCGGGAGCAGGGCATCACGATCGACGTCGCGTACCGCTACTTCGCCACGCCCAAGCGCAAGTTCATCATCGCCGACACCCCGGGTCACATCCAGTACACGCGGAACATGGTCACGGGCGCCTCGACGGCCGACCTGGCGCTCGTGCTGGTCGACGCCCGCAAGGGGATCATCGAGCAGAGCCGCCGGCACTCGTTCCTGGCCACGCTGCTCGAGGTGCCGCACCTGGTGCTGTGCATCAACAAGATGGACCTGGTCGACTACGACGAGGACGTCTACAACCGGATCCACGACGAGTTCCGGGCGTTCGCCGCCAAGCTGCGCATCCCGGACCTGGCCGTGATCCCGGTGTCGGCGCTCAAGGGCGACAACGTCGTCACGCGGTCGGCCAACATGCCCTGGTACGACGGGCCGAGCCTGCTGCACCACCTGGAGAACGTCCACGTGGCCAGCGACCGGAACCTCATCGACACGCGCTTCCCCGTGCAGTACGTCATCCGTCCGCAGTCGGACGCCTGGCACGACTACCGCGGGTACGCCGGGCAGGTGGCCGGCGGAGTGCTGAAGAAGGGCGACGAGGTCATGGTGCTGCCCTCGGGCTTCACCTCGAAGATCGCCTCGGTGGAGACGGCGGACGGCGAGGTGGACGAGGCGTACCCCCCGATGTCGGTGACGATCCGGCTCGAGGACGAGATCGACGTGTCGCGCGGCGACATGATCTGCCGGCCGAACAACGCCCCGAACGTCGCGCAGGACATCGACGCGATGATCTGCTGGATGGACGAGACCGCCTCCCTGGAGTCGGGCCGGAAGTACACGATCAAGCACACGACGCGGACGGCCCGGACGGTCGTGAAGTCGCTGCAGTACCGGCTGGACGTGAACACGCTGCATCGCGACGAGTCGGCCACCACGCTGAAGCTCAACGACATCGGCCGGATCACGCTGCGCACCACGGTGCCGCTGATGGCCGACGAGTACTCCCGCAACCGGTCGACCGGCGGCTTCGTCCTCATCGACGAGTCGACAAACCGGACGATCGCGGCAGGGATGATCACCGAGGCCGGCTGACGACGATCCGCGTCCGGTCACGCCGGACGTACGAACGATTGCGCTGCGTCAACTTTGTGACGAGCGAACGGCGTTGCGAGCGCTGAATTCCGGCGAACTCCTGCGGTGAGCCGAGGCCGGCTCTATCGTGCCAGCACCCCTGAATCCCCTGGAGTGCTGACATGAGAAGAAGATCTGCCCTTGCCATGTCCCTGTGCGTCGTCTTCGCGGCCACCGGGATCTCGGCGTTCACCGCCGGCTCCGCCTCCGCCGCCGGGGCGATCACCATGGACTGGGAGATGAACGAAGGCTCCGGCGCGACCGTCATGCATGACAGCGGCCCGCTCGGCATCGACGGCAAGATCGGCACCGAGGTGCAGACCGGTGTCTCCAGTGGGGGCGTCACGGGCTACGTCTTCCCCCGGCTCACGCCGAACAAGCCCCCGGCCCACCCGCAGCACCTGGTGACGATCCCGAACGCCGCCGCCCTCAACCCGGGGACCGGCACGTACACCGTGGAGATCCGCTACAAGACGACCAACCCGTTCGGGAACCTGATCCAGAAGGGCCAGTCCACCACCGCCGGCGGTCAGTTCAAGATCCAGCTGCCCAAGGGCAAGCCGCAGTGCTACTTCAAGGCCAATCTCGGCCGGGACGGCGCCGAGTACAACCACGCGATCAACGACGGCCAGTGGCACACGCTGAAGTGCGTGCGCACCGCGACCAACGTCACGCTGTACGTCGACGGGGTCAAGCGCGGCTCGACCTCCGGGCCGATCGGCAACCTCACGAACAGCTACCCGGTCACGATCGGCGGCAAGCCGAACTGCGACCAGGTCAAGGTGACCTGCGACTACTTCGGCGGCAGCGTCGACTACGTCAAGATCACCAACGGCTGACCCGCGGAAGGGCCCGCCCGGTGAGGACATCCTCACCGAGCGGGCCCTCGTGCTGTGCGCTACGACCTCCCCGAGCGCGCCGCCCTCACCTCAGGACAGCGGGCAGAACGCGATCGCCTCGCGGTACTCGCCGTTGAACCGCGTGCCGTCGCTGCCGACCCACAGGCCGGTCGACGAGGCCCACAGCTCCTCGGCGCCGTGACCTCGCGTCTTGCCCGGGTTCCACGCCAGTGCCTTGCCCGTCGTGGGGTCGACCGCTCCGATGCCGGCCCGCGCGACGGCACCGGGCGCCTGGAACTTGGCGCCCTGCTTGTTGTCCAGCCAGCGGAAGTGCCCGCCGATGTAGACCGCGGCACCGGTGTCCGCCACCGAGTAGATCGAGTCGGAGCCGGTGAAGTTGATCCACGTCGGCTTCGAGTTCGTGCTGTCGTCGGACATCTCGAACCGGGCGACCGCGTCGCACAGCACGGTGTTGCTCGTGCTCGGTCCCCCGGAGGAGCCGATCACGAACGACTTGCCGTCCGGCGCGACGTCGACCGCTCGCACCCACATGCCGAGCCTGGGGTTGCACTGGCCGTTGAACCGCGCCGAGTGCCACGGGCTCAGCGTCGCCGACGTGGCGCCGAGGTCGAGCTTGAACGCCTGCTTCATCGCCTTGCCGCCGACGGAGGTGAAGTGCCCGATGGCCACCAGGTGCTGGCCGGCCGGGTCGACCGCGAAGTCCTGGACCTTGCCCGGCGTCGACGCGGTCACCTGTCCGGTGATCGGGATGTTGATGTAGCCGGTGTCCGCTCCGGTGGTCGGGTTGAGCGCGATCAGCCGCTTGGTGAACTGGCCGCCGACGATCAGCCGGCCGGCGACCATGGCCAGCGCGAACGCCGGGCCGTTCACGGCCGTGGCGTTGAACGTCGGGTCGACCGTCAGGTTGGGCAGCGTCAGCTTGACCACGCCCTTGTGCGCGATGCCGTTCACCTTGGTGAACTGCCCGACGACGTAGAGCGAGGTGCCGACGCGCAACATCTCGTAGACCGGCTGGTCGAAGACCGGGGCCACCGAGAGGATGTTGCCGCTGGTGTCGAACGCGACGAAGTTGTTGCGGGAGTAGGTGAGTGTCCGCGTCGAGTTCTGCACCGTGCCGATCTGGCCGCCGGCGTAGATGGTCGAGCCGTTCTGCTCGAAGGCGAACACGGCGCCGTCGACGCCGCCGAGCCCGGCCGGGATGTCGGGAGTGAAGTCGGCCGGGTTCTCGCTCACCACCGTCGCCTGCTGGGTGGCCGCGACGCTGGGTGGGGCGCCGCCGACGGCGGCCACCAGGCCCGTCGTGAGGCCACAGGTCAAGAGGGCATACAGGAGCTTTCGACGGCGCATCAGGGGTCCTCTCAGGGGTTGGTTAGAGGAAGCGCGAGGCCTTCCTACCAGCCCCCCGGACGCACCGCCGAGGGTTTCCCGATCCTGGTCCGGAGCAATGCTCGCTGCGGCCGGACGGCGACGTTGGGTTAGATCCCCTTGCCCCGTTTGTGCAGTTGGGCCAGAACCTTGTCGGCCGTTGACAGTCGCAGGGCGACCACCATCGCCAGGACCCAGCGCGCCTCGAACGGGTTGCGCCGGGCGGTGCCCCACGCCCATGACAGCGCCTCGCGGCGCTGCTCGAGCGCGGCGTGGGCGAACGCCACCTGCCCGCGGACCCGGGCCGAGCCCTTGGGCACGTCCTCGAACTCGGGGTAGCGCCCGAGCAGCCAGGTCAGTCCCTCGGCGATCGTGTCCCAGCGCCGGAAGAACGAGTTCTGGTGCCAGCGCACGACGGCCAGGGGCAGCAGCACGGAGCGGACCGGGGCCTGGCGGCTGGCCCGCAGCAGGAACTCGTAGTCCTCGCCGTACGACCCGGGCACCTGCTCGTCCACGGCGCCGAACCCGCCGTCGGCCAGGTCGGACCGGCGCATGAGGAACGTGGACGGGTGCAGCTCGGTCATCCGGTCACGCAGCAGGTCCGGGAACGTCACCCGGGCCGCCGGTGCGAGCCGGGTGAACTGCTCGTCCCCGTAGATGATCGTGATGCCGGCGCTGACGATGCTGGTGTCCGGGAACTGCTCGAAGACGCGGGTCTGGGCCGCCAGCTTGCCCGGCAGCCAGTAGTCGTCGTCGTCGCAGAAGGCCACGAGCTCGCCGGTGGCGACGTCGATGCCGTGGTTGCGCGCGCCGGCCAGACCGGCCGGGCGGGCGTTCTGCTCCACCCGCACCACGCGGTCGGGACCGGTGACGTCGGACAGCTCGGCGACCAGTCCCTCGTCGGCCGGCGACTGGTCGTAGACGACCACGACCTCGATCGGCCCGTCGTACTCCTGGGTGAGTGCGGCGCGGACGGCGCCGCGCATCAGCTCGGGACGGTTGCGGGTGGGGATGACGACGCTGACGGCCGGGCTAGCCACGCAGTTCCTCCGATCGGGCGTACCAGGCGTGCAAGGGAAAGGTCAGCGCGCTGACCGTACGGCGGTCGGCCGAGGTCATGGCGGTGCGCCAGGCCTCGTCCAGGTGGAGCGGGATGTCGCCGGTGGTGAACCGCATCGGGTTCCCGGCGACCGAGTGCGAGCCGCCGAGGCGCACGGTCCCCGGCTCGGGCATGGTGAGCTCCGGCTCGATGGACAGGCCGAGGGCGGCGACCGCGCGCGAGACCGTGCCCACCGGGTCGCGGACCAGCGCCTCGTAGTGCACGCGGGTGAGCGGCACGCGACGCAGCCGCAGGGCCTCGACGATCGCGTTGTTGCTCAGCCACCACAGGCTGCTGCTCGCCGCGGAGTAGCGCGGCATCTCCTCGCTCTCCCGCGCCTCGGGCCGGGTCACGTGGCGGGACCAGCTGTACGCCACCGCTCGCGGGTCGCGGACGATGTGCAGGACGCGCAGGTCGATCTCGGGGTCGTGGGTCAGCGCGAACGCCAGCGAGGCGTGCTTGCTCGAGTCCACGACGGTCGTGGCGCCGGTGACGGTCGCCGCCGCGCGGTAGACCGCCGCGTAGTAGCCGGCGTACTCCCGCAGCGGCTTGCGCACCGACCGCGACGCGAAGGGCAGCGCGGTGCGCACGAGGTGCCGCTGCCGGTCCACCTGGTCGCGCAGTGCCAGCACGCGGTGCGGGTCGACGCGCGACCAGCCGCCGAAGGCCTCCTTGCCGATCTCCTGCCACAGCGGGCACCGGCTGAACGGCTCGCCGCAGGCGCACAGCTCGTCGTCGATCAGCGCTCGCTGCCACAGGTGCACGACCTCGCCGAGGCAGGCGACCGACGGCGACTCGCCGAGGATCCGCTCGAGCAGCGTCGAGCCGCTGCGGCCGAAGCCCGCGATGAACGCGACCTGCGGTCCGGAGGACGCCGGCGCGGCCAGGAGCTGCGCGAACCGCTCGACGCTCTGCCGCCGGGTCACCGCCGGGTCCTGCGCGCCGTCCGCGCCGAGCACCACGTCGCCGGCGAGGGCGGCGTCCAGGAACGTCGTCAGCTCGTCCTGTGTGGTGACCCGGCGCACCAGCCCGCGGTCACGGGCCCAGGCGCTGAACCGCAGCTGGTGGTCGTCGACGTGCTCGCCGCGCTCGGGGTCACGCGGGAGGACGACCGGCACGTGACCGGCGGCGCGGGCCTCGGAGATCGTCGCCGGTCCGCCGTGGCACACGACGACGTCACTGGTCCGCAGGCGGTGCTGCAAGGCCTCGTGGTCGAGGAAGGCCGAGCCCTGCGCCACCGTCGGCCCCGGCGAGCTGCCGTGCTGCACGAACACCTCGGCGTCGGGGTGAGCCTGCTGCCAGGCGTCGAGCCAGGTCACCGCTCGGTCGAACGGGTGATAGTCGGTGCCCAGGGCGGCGAAGACCCGCAGGGTCGGCTCGCTCACAGCAGCGGTCCGATCAGGCGCGCCCCGCGGTACAGCCCCAGCTGCTCCGGCCACTGGACGAGCATCAGATCGGTGAACGGGCGGCACAGGCGGCCGGTCATGGTGGCGGTGTCGACGCGGTCGTACACCTCGACGTACACCGTCTGGACCCGCAGCAGCCGGCCGAGCACGAAGAACGGCAGCGCGACACCGGCGCCGGTGGAGACGATCGTGGCCGGCCGGTGGCGCAGGACCATCCGGGCGGCGAGAGCGGTGTTGCGCAACAGGTTCGGGATGTTGCGGGTGGTGGGGTAGTACGCGTAGACGACGTCCTCGCCCTCGAGCGAGGACCGGGCGTCCGGGGTGTCGAAGGTCACCCACGTGCGGTCGCGGTCGGCGTACCAGTCCGCGAGCGCGACCAGCTGGGCGAGGTGCCCGCCGCTGGAGCCGACGAGGAGCACTCGGCCGTCCCGTCGCGGTCCTGCCGCCTGCCGTTCCACCTTCGCCCCTCACCGTGATGCCTGGAGCAGCCAGGGTACTGACGAACGCGCGCGGCCATCCGGCGTTCGCGCGAAGTCCCTCGGGGATGGGTCCGGCACCTTAGAATCGTGGCCTGAGCATGAGGGATCGAAGGGAGCGCTGGGTGGTCCACGCATCCGGCACCCGGGCGATCCGGGTGCTGTACGTCGCCGGTGTGCCGCGCAGCGGCTCGACCCTGAGCGACCTGCTGATCGACCAGCTCCCCGGCCACGTGGCCGTGGGCGAGCTGTTCTACCTGTTCCGCAACGGCGTCCAGCTGAACAGCCTCTGCGGCTGCGGTGAGCCGTTCGGGTCCTGCGAGTTCTGGCAGGAGGTCGGGCAGATCGCCTTCGGCGGCTGGGACCAGCTGGACGTCGAGCACGTGCTGCGCCTGCAGTCGCGCGTCGACCGGACCTCGGCGATCCCGCTCCTCGTCGCACCCCGGCGGCCCGCGTCGTACGACGCCGAGCTGGCCGAGTACACCGACCTGCTCGTCCGTATCTATGCGGCCGTCCTGCAGGTCTCCGGTGCCACGGTGGTGGTCGACTCCTCGAAGCGGCCGTCCATGGCCTACGTCCTGCGGCGCAGCAAGGACATCGCGCTCAGCTGCGTCCAGGTCGTCCGCGACCCGCGAGCCGTCGCGTTCTCCTTCGGCAAGGTGGTCGAGCTGCAGGCCGACTCCGACATCGGCGAGATCATGCCGCGCAGCACCCCGCGCAAGGTGGGCCGGCGCTGGGTGACGGTGAACGGCCTGGTCCGGGCGCTCGGCCGGCTCGGCGTGCCGCGGCTGACCGTCCGCTACGAGGACCTGGCGACCGACCCTCGGCGCGAGCTGCGACGGGTGGCCGAGCTGCAGGACCTGCGCCCGGACGAGCTCGACGAGAGCTTCCTGACCGACGAGGGGATGCGCGCGAAGCGGGCCCACCTGGTCGCCGGGGGACGGATCCGCCTGGTCGACGGCGTGCTGCCCATCCGGCTCGACGAGGAGTGGCGCCGGTCGATGCGGCCGGGCAGCCGCCGCCTGGTCAGCGCGATCACCGCGCTGTCCCGCCGCCGCTACGGGTACGCCGGATGAGCGGCACCCCGGTCCGGGTCCTGTTCATCGGCGGCATGCCGCGCAGCGGGTCCACGCTCTTCGACCTGATGGTCGGCCAGCTGCCGAACCACTGCGACATCGGCGAGCTGTTCTACATGTGGCAGGCCGGCCCGCTGCGCGACCAGGTCTGTGCCTGCGGCGAGCGGTTCGCGCAGTGCCCGTTCTGGCAGGCCGTCGGCGAGCACGCCTTCGGCGGCTGGTCGGAGGTCGACGTCGACCACGTCCTCGCCATGCAGGCCCGGCTGGACACCACGTCGGCCGTGCTGCGCCGCCGGCTGCTCCAGCTCGCGCGCGTGGGCGGCCGGGAGGACGCCGAGCAGGCCGAGTACCTCGACCTGTGGCGCCGGCTCTACGCGGCGATCAGCGCCGTGTCGGGTGCCGGCGTCGTCGTCGACTCCACCAAGCGCCCCTCGTCGGCGATCCTGCTCAGTGCCGCCCCCGGCATCGACCTGCGCATCGCCCACGTCATCCGCGACCCCCGCGGGGTGGTGAACTCGTGGAACAAGAAGGTGGCCCTGCCGGCGGGGGCCGGTCCGCGCGACCACCTCAAGCGCCGCCGCCCGAGCCAGATCCTGCGCCGGTGGATCACGGTGAACCTGATGATCGAGGACCTCGGCCGCCGCGGCGTGCCGTTGCTGCGCGTCCGCTACGAGGACATGGTGGCCGACCCGGCCGCTGCGCTGCGCGGCGTGCTGGACCTCATGGGCGAGCCGGTCACGGACGAGGCGCTGGCCTTCCTGCACGACGGGACGATCAGCACCGGGCACAGCCACGCCGCGGAGGGTGGCCGGGTGCGGCTGCAGACCGGCCGGCTCACGCTGCGTCTGGACGAGTCCTGGCGGACTGCACTCTCGCCGCGGCTCCAACGGACGATCCGGCTGCTCGCCGGGCCCCTCATGCGCCACTACGGCTACCGCTGATCACTTCGACCCCAACGGGATCGGCCAGGTTCACCTGGCCAGCCGATCAAAGCGAGCCCAACTAGTTCCGAATGACTACCTGTCGGCATCACACGGCAGGAGGCGTTTCACGTGCACGTTCGCAGAGGCAGGGCTCTGGTCGGACTTTCCACTCTCGTCGTCGCGACGACACTGCTCGCGCCGGGGCACGCGATGGCGGTGACCACCGCCCCGGGCACGCGGCTCACCAGCCTCGCGACCGCACCGCACGTCACGGCACCGGCCGCGCACGCAGGGCCGGTCGCCACTCAGCTCGCGCAGAGCGCCGTACGCCGCACCGCCGGCACCGCGGTGCAGTCGCCGACCGGTCCGGGAGCGCCCCAGCCGTCGCCGCCGTCGCCGCCGGCACCGCCCACCACCCAGCAGCAGGGCGCCACGATGTTCGGCGCCAGCCTGGAGACCGACGGCGGCACGATGGCGCAGGCGGTGGCGCGGGAGACCGGGAAGTACGGCTCCGGCGGCACGTTCCGCTACTACTCGCCCGGGCTGCCGCCGGCCTGGTCGGCGCTGACCAAGCTGACGACGCGGCCGCTCGTCATCTCCTTCAAGGCCGACCCGGTCGCCGTCGTGCGGGGTGACGACGACGCCTACCTCACGGCCTGGTTCGCCTCCGCCCCCCGCGACCGCGTCACCTGGTGGACCTACTTCCACGAGCCGGAGAACGACGTCGAGGCCGGTGAGTTCACCGCCGCCCAGTTCCGTGCCGCGTTCACGCACGTGGCGGCCCTCGCCGACAAGGCGGACAACTCCGAGCTGAAGGCGACGCTGATCCTGATGGGCTGGACGGCGGTCACGCCGACCCGCAGTGTCAGCGACTACTACCCCGGGGCCAACGTCGTCGACGTGATCGGCTGGGACGTCTACAACCGGGCCGCCGCGCTCGGCAAGGCGTACAACTCGCCGGACCAGGTCTTCGGGAAGGTCGTCGCGGTGTCCCAGGCGCTGGGCAAGCCGTGGGCCATCGCCGAGACCGGCGCACCGCTGATCCCGGGTGACACCGGGGCCGGCCGGGCGGCGTACCTCGAGGCGGCCGGCAGCTACCTGCGCAGCCACGGTGCGGTGTTCGTGACGTACTTCGACTGCGCGCACGGCGGGCTCTACACGCTGAACGACGCGCCCTCGATCCGGGCCTGGGCCGCGCAGTTCCCGGCCCGGGCGTCGTCCTAGCGAGCGGCGCGGTCCTCGACGGCCGGCGGCACGGGCTGATGGTCCAGACGGTCCATCAGCCCGGCGCTGCGCACCGGGTCGACCTTGCGGGCGAAGAAGCTGTCGCTGGCGCGGATCGCGTCCTCGTCCGCGGCGGTCAGCGTCTCCGGGTGCGGGGCTCCCGGCGTCCAGCGGATGAACCGGCGGCCCTCGTCGCAGACCCGCAGGCCGCCGCGGTCGTTCAGCAGCAACGTCGGCACCAGGGCCTCGTCCGGCACCTGGCAGGTGGCCAGGTAGCGCTCGATCTCCGGCCGGCGGCGGCGCTGCACCAGCACGTGGTCGAGGGCGGCCGCGGACAGGTTGGGCCACATGTCCGCGACGAACAGGCCGAGCCCGTCGCGGAACGGGTGCCGGCGGGGGGCGGGCACGTGGCGGACGCTGCCGGGAAGCCTCCGGCTGTGCAGGTACCTGCTCCGGCAGCGGGCCTGCCAGGCGATCACGTCGTCCGCCGGCTCGCCGATCGGGAACCAGCGCAGGAACGCGTCCTGATCGGTGCTGCGCAGCTCCTGCTCGACCTCGGCCATCGGGCGGCTCAGGTAGTCCTGGCCCGAGACGACCAGGGCCCAGGAGAGCTCGGGGACCGCCGTGCGCGCCGTGCTCAGAGCGGTGAGCACCGCACGGGCCAGCCCGATCCGGCCCCAGCTCGCGGCGACCGGCTCGGCGACCTGGTGGACCTGCGAGGAGGGCCGCAGACCCAGCTCGGGCCCCCGCGGGTCGTGGTGCACGACCACGGCCACGTCGTCGCCCTGGCAGACCCGGTCGACGAGGCGCTGGACCAGGGGCGGGTCACGGTGAGTGAGCATGACGACGACCACGGGCCCGCTGCGCACGGGTCGATTGTAAGGATTTGGTGGCGACATGTGCTCGCAAGGGGGATTCCGTCGAACTACCGCCCGTGAGCGGACGCCGCTCGTATGCTGGTCAACGTCTCCCCCGCTCGACGTCGACGGGTGATCTCCCGGCAGCTCGGAAAGGCCCCCCTCCTGTGGCGAACTCCCTCAGTTCTGATGTCGGCGGCATCCGCCTCTCCGACTACGGTGCGCGGCTCGCGCGGCGCTGGTACATCGTGGTCATCGGCCTCGTCCTCGGCCTGGTCGCCTCCCTGGCGTACGCCCAGCACGCCGGTCCGCAGTACACGTCGACCTCTCTGGTGCTCGTCACGTCCACCGACGCCCTGACCCAGGCGACGCCGTCGAAGAGCACGATCAACCTGGACACCGAGGCCCAGATCGTCACGTCGGCCGGGCTGGCCAGCGCCGCCGGCAAGCTGATGAAGACCGACCTGACCCCCTCGCAGCTGGTCAAGAACCTGACCGTCACCGTCCCGCCCAACAGCGACGTGCTGGCGATCGGGTACACCGCGAAGACGGCCAAGGGGGCCCAGGAGGGCAGCCACGCCTTCGCCCAGGCCTACCTCGACAACCGGGCCGCGACCGTCGCCAGCCAGGTCAAGACGCAGACGACGACGCTGAGCGCCCAGGTGTCCGACCTGAGCACGCAGCTCAAGAAGGTCACCGCGCAGATCGCCACGCTGCCCGCGAACTCCACCGACCGGGCGTACGCCGACGCGCAGAAGACCATCCTCTCCTCGCAGATCATGGCCCTGAACAGCCAGCTCGCCCCGCTGCGGGAGGCGAGCCCGACGCCGGGGCAGATCCTGACCGACGCGCCGCTGCCCGGGAAGCCGACCTCGCCGAGCAAGACGATCGTGATCATGGGTGGCCTGATCGTGGGCCTGCTCATCGGCCTCGGACTGGCCGCGCTGATGAGCCGGCTGGACCGCCGCATCCGCCGGGTCTCCGACGTCACCAACCGGCTCACGGTGCCGGTGCTCGGCAACCTGCTGCCGGTCCGCAACCGGCACTCGGTCGCCTTCACCCCGCTCGGTGACGACGCCGACCGGCTGCGCAACTCGGTGGTCGCGGCCACCCCGCACGCCCGCGTCATCCAGGTCGCGGCGACGTCCGGGAAGGGCGGTGCCGGATCGACCGCGCTGCCCCTCGCCGCGTCGTTCGCCCAGGTGGACCACGACGCGATCCTCGTCATCCTCGACCCGGACTCGGCCCTGCCGAACGCGCTCGGGCTGAGCGCGGAGGCCGGGCTGTCCGACGTGCTCCACGGCCACGCCGAGCTGATCGAGGTCCTCGACCCCGTGCCGTCGCTGCCCCGGCTGCAGGTCCTGCCGCTCGGCGCCGAGCCGGCGGCCATCAGCCGGATGCTGGCCTCCGACCGGGGGGCCCAGCTGTTCGCCGAGCTCCGCGACCTCGGGGCGTACATCATCTGCGAGTCGGCCGACCCGACGAAGACCGCACTGGCCCAGTCCCTGCTGCGCCTGTCCGACATCGTCCTGCTGGCCGCCGAGCGTGGGCACACGGAGCTCCGTCACCTCGAGGCCGTCACGACCGAGATCTACCGGCTCGGTGGACGGGTCGAAGGCGTCGTGCTGGCCCCGCCGATCAAGCAGGCCTGGCTCCCGCCGCTGCTGGCCGCGCCGGCTCCCGGCACCATCGCCCGGATCGAGGAGCTCACGGCTCCCGACCGTGGGCGCAAGGAGACGTCGGCGACGAAGGCTCCGGCCGGTGCGGACGCCGTCCGTCCGGAGGCCGCCTCGTCGGAGACGCCGGTGCCGGCCGAGCCGGCGCCGGTGGCCGAGCCGGAGGACGGGCCGGAGTGGGCCACCGACGAGGAGTACGAGGAGTACCAGCGGCGCACGGCGGCCGCCCAGGGCGACGCCGAGGCCGAGCCGGCCGGGGCCGAGCAGACCGGGGCCGATGACCAGGCCGAGCCGGGCGCCGAGTCCGCGTCCGACGGCCAGGACGGCGGCGGCGAGCAGGAGCAGGCCGGACCCCTGGCAGTGACTCGCAGATGACCGCGCGCTCACTCCGGCTGTCGCGCCCGTGGGTCGGGCTGGCAGCCGGAGCGGCGCTGGTCCTGCCGTTGGCCGCTTGTGGCGGTGGGTCGCACGGCGCGCAGGCCGGCTCGACGTACAGCTCGACGCCGACCCCGACGACGACCACCACGACGACGCCCGCCCCGAAGCCGGTCGTGACGTTCCCGATCACCGGACTGCCGGCGACCTCGGCGGCCGCGGCGGCCCGGCCGATCGTGGCGATCCCGGTGCTGCGCTCCGGCTCGGTGGCCACCCGGGGGCTGAACCTGGCCGACCTGGTCTACGTGACGTTCCCGAACAGCAGCTCGGCCCGGGCGCTCGCGCTGTTCCAGAGCGCCGCCTCCGGGACCGTCGGCCCGGTGACCCAGACCCGGCCGGTCGACACCAAGCTGCTGCCGGTGACCGAGGCCGGGATGGCGTACTCCGGTGGCCCCAGCGGGTACATCAAGCGGCTGCAGGCGCTCGGCATCCCGCAGCTGACCCGCGTGGTCTCACCCAGCTCGTTCGGCGGGTCGTCGTCCGACCTGTCGATCTCGCTGGCGACGGCCCGCGGCATGTCCGGGCTCAAGCCGCCGCGCCGCGGCCTGGTCAGCATCCAGGCCGACGCCCCGGTCCGGACGACCGCCCGTACCGTCACGATCTCGGTGCCCGGCCGCTCGGCTGCTCACCTGACCTGGTCGCCGTCCCTCAAGCTGTGGCGCGGCTCGCTGTACGGCCTCCCGGTCTCGGCCCGCAACGTGGTGGTGCAGCTGACGGCGTACCCCCTCGCGGTGGTGCCGCACTCCGGCCGGGTCGAGGAGACCAACCCGACGGTGTTCGGCAGCGGGGCGGCCGTGAGCATGCCGGCCGGACAGGTCCTGCCCGGGTCCTGGAACCGGACCCGCGCCGCGGCCGTCACGGGCTACGTCGACGCGCACAAGCAGGCCGTGGCGTTCGCTCCCGGCTCGACCTGGGTGATCCTGGCCCCGACCGGGACGAAGGTGACCGGGTGACCACCACCGACAACCGCCGGCCCGGCGCCGAGCAGCCGTACGGCCGCGCGCTGGACCGCCACCGCGAGTTCGTCGACGACGCGCCGCCGGCCTGGATGGAGCACGCCCCGGCCCACGCCCGGCAGAGCGAGCCGCCGATCGTGCGCCGGCCCGGCCGCCACTCCTGGTACCGCCTGCCGCCGAGCTGGCCGATCTGGTTCTCGCTGGCCGGTTTCCCGGTCATCTGGTTCCTCGGCATCACGCCGCTGGTCTTCCCGCTGATCACGATCCCGATGGGCATCTCCCTGCTGCGCCGCGGCCGGCTGCGGGTGCCCCCGGGCTTCGGGCTCTGGGTGCTCTTCCTCATCACCGTCCTGGCCAGCGCGGTCGCCCTCAACGAGCAGGCGCCCGGCACCATCCCGCCGAGCGGGACGAACCGGTACTTCGCGTACGCCATGCGGTTCGTGGACTACGTCGCGATGACCGTGATGATGCTGTACGTCGGCAACTCCTCGCAGCGCCGGATCAGCCAGCGCTCGGTCATGGGCGCGATGTCGGTGCTGTGCGGCTGGTGCATCGTGCTCGGCGCGCTGGCCGTGGCCTTCCCGCGGCAGTCGTTCTCCTCGCCGTTCGTGCGCTTCCTGCCGGCCGGCCTGGTGCAGAGCGATGCCGGAGGTGAGACCGGGGTCCTCCGGCTCTCCCAGGTGCAGAGCGTCCTGGGGTATGCCGCGCCACGTCCGGCCGCGCCGTTCGTCTACACCAACACCTGGGGCAACGCGCTGTCGTTGCTGCTCGTGTGGTTCATCGTGCTCTGCTACATCGGCGGCACCCGCCGGATGCGCATCCTGGCCGGCGGCCTGCTCGTGCTCTCGCTGATCCCGATCATCTACTCGCTGGACCGCGGGCTGTGGATCGGCCTGCTCCTGTCGGTCGCCTACATCGTGTTCCGGCTGGCGCTGCGCGGCCGGATCGCGCTCGTGACGATCTTCGCGGTCGGCGCGGGAGTGCTCGCGGCCGTCGTCCTCGTGTCCCCGCTGTCCGCCACGATCCAGGCCCGGCTGAACAACGGCAACAGCGACCAGATCCGCAGTGCGCTGGCGACCGGCTCCCTGGCCGCGGTCAAGGAGTCGCCGATCCTGGGCTACGGCACGACCCGGCAGACCGCGGGGAGCGCGTCGTCCATCGCGGTGGGCAAGTCGGCCGACTGCTCGAAGTGCGGCAACCGCAACATCGGCAGCACCGGTCAGCTCTGGCTGCTGCTCATCGCCCAGGGCGCGGTCGGCACCGCGCTGTACTTCGGGTTCTTCGTGCGCGTGCTCTGGGTCTACCGACGGGACCGCTCTCCGATCGGCATGGGCGGTGGCCTGGTCATCCTGCTGTCCTTCTTCTACTCGCTGTTCTACGTCGCGCTGCTCATCCCGCTGTGCGTCACGATGCTCTCCGTGGCGCTGATGTGGCGGAACGCCGACGAACGACGGCAGGCGATCCCGGCCGCGCCGGTCCGGCCCGGACGCGCCGTGTCGTCGACGTGAGCACCGAGCTGAGTCCCGAGCTGAGTGCCGACGTGATGCCGCCTGAGGGCCGGGGCAGCGATGGGCCGCCGGCCTCGTTCGCCGAGACCACGTTGCGGCTGCTCTTCCCCGGTGACGGCACCGCTGCGCCCGGGTCACCATCGTTCCTGGCCATCCCCCGGGGGCCGGAGCCGCGGTACCTGGTGCCCCGGCGCCCGGGCGGCGCGGCGGCCGAGATGGTCGGCCGCCAGCTCCTGGGGGGCCGGGCCCGCACCCGGGTCGCCCGGACCGTGATCATGCTGGCCCTGCGCTCGGGCCTGGCCGGGGCGCTGTGGCCGAGCCGGATCGCGGTCGCCCGATCGGCCGGCACCGAGTCGGTGCTGGACTGGGCCGCGGCTCGCCTCGGCGGTCCCGACGTGCTGGTCGCCGTCTCGGTCGGCCGCCCGCGCGCCAACCGCAAGCCGGTGCTGCAGGTGACCGACCACCGAGGCCGGCTGCTGGCCTTCGCGAAGGTCGGTCACAACGAGTTGACCCGTCGGCTCGTCCGGGACGAGGGAGTGGCGCTGGAGGCGCTCCGGTCGGCGTCGCTGCGCACCGTGCAGGTGCCGGCCCTGCTGGCCCAGGAGCCCTGGAACGGCCTCGAGCTGCTGCTGATGTCGCCCCTGCCGATCCCCGGCGGAGCCGTCGCCGGCACCCTCGACCGCGCGGCGCTGAACCGGGCGGTGCTGGAGATCGCCCAGGTCGGTGGCGTCACGAGCCGTCCGTGGGGCGGCCACCTGTTCGGGGCCCGGCTGCGATCCGGCGTCGAGGACCTGGGCGCCCGGGCGGCGGGCCTGCACGCGGCGCTGGCCCGGCTGGAGAGCCAGGCGCCGACGCTGGCGTACGGCTCCTGGCACGGCGACCTGAACCCGGGGAACCTCGCCGTCGTCGGCGACCGGATGCTGGTCTGGGACTGGGAGCGGTTCGAGAGCGGCGTGCCGGTGGGCTTCGACGTGCTGCACCATGACTTCCAGGAGGCGGTGACCGTCCGCTCGCAGGACCCGCAGGCGGCGTGCCGGCGGATCCTGGGCCAGGCCCCGGAGCTCCTGGCCCCGCTCGGGGTGGACGCGGGCCTGGCCCCGTCCGTGGCCCTGGCCTACTTCCTGTGGCTGGCCGTGCGGTTCCTGTCCGACCGTCAGGCCGAGGCCGGAGCGTCGCT
Organism: uncultured Actinomycetota bacterium; assembly: GCA_963743975.1. Taxonomy (GTDB): domain Bacteria; phylum Actinomycetota; class Actinomycetes; order Actinomycetales; family CAVURS01; genus CAVURS01. Next base: position 330,478 of record CAVURS010000002.1, on the reverse strand, counting down.
CGGTGACATCGACCGGTGGCTGGTGCCGGTCGTCGGCGCCATTGATCTCGACGAGGAGGTGCGCTGATCCGTGGCGCGCAATGATCCGGTCTGGCGGGCCCGGCGGCTGGCCCGCCGCGCCTCGGACGCGTCGGTGCGCCTGACGTCGCCGTTGCGCCTGTGGCCGACGTTCCTGATCGTCGGAGCGCAGCGGTGCGGGACGACGTCGATGTTCAAGACGATCATGCAGCACCCTGGAGCGGCCAGACCGTTCCTGCGCAAGGGGATCCACTACTTCGACGCGCACTACGACGAGGGGCCGGAGTGGTACCGCGGCCACTTCCCGATCGCCGCGACGTCGTCGCTGCGACGACGAGGGCATCGCCCGGTCGTCACCGGTGAGTCGAGCCCCTACTACATGTTCAACCCCGTGGCTCCGGCCCGGATCGCCGGGACGCTGCCGGGGGTGAAGGTCATCGCCCTGCTGCGCGACCCCGTCGAGCGGGCCTACTCGGCGCACAGCCACGAGCTGGCCAAGGGCTTCGAGACCCTGCCCTTCGCCGAGGCGCTGGACGCCGAGCCCGGGCGGATCGAGAACGAGGCCGAGAAGATGCTGGCCGACCCGACGTACCAGAGCTTCGACCTGCAGCACCACGCGTACGTCCGCCGCGGCGAGTACATCACCCAGGTCCGCCACCTGCTCGACACCTTCGGCGAGCAGAACGTCCTCGTCGTCGACAGCCAGGAGTTCTTCGAGACCCCGGAGGTCGCCTTCGCGCCGGTCCTGGAGTTCCTGGGCCTGCCGCCGCACGATGGCATCGTGTTCGAGCGGCACAACGCGCGCAGCCGGGTCGCGCTCGACCCCGGCCTGCAGCGGCGGCTGGACGAGCACTTCCAGCCGTACGACGAGGAGCTCGCGGCCTGGTGGGGGAGGGTCCCGTCATGGCGTCGATGACCCCGTCCGCCGTGTCGTCGGCCGAGACGCCGGCGACGCCGACCCACATCGAGAAGGTCGCGCGCGGCGGCTTCTTCAACCTGGCCGGCTCGGTGATCTCGGCCGTCGTGACGCTGCTGTTCACCGTGGCGATCACCCGCGGGCTGCACCAGGGCTCGGCCGGGGTGTTCCTGTCGCTGAGCGCGATGTTCACGCTCGTGTTCTCGGCCGCCCGGCTCGGCGTGCCGACCGGCGTCGTCTACTTCCTCCCGCGCCAGCGCGCGATGGACGAGGTCGAGCGGCTGCGGCCGACGATCATCGCCGCCGTGCTGCCGGTGGTCGTGATCTCGGTGGTGCTGGGCCTGGTCGGCTTCGTGTGGGCCCCGCAGCTCGCGCCGGTCCTGGTCCACCGCAGCGACCACGACACGATCCTGCTGTTCCGCATCCTGGCCCTGTTCCTCGTCACCGCGGCCGTCAACGACGTCGGCGTCGGCTCGACCCGCGGCTTCGGCGTCATGCGCCCGCTCGTCTTCATCGACCGGGTCGGGCGTCCCACCGCTCAGCTGCTGTGCATCGTGGCCGTGCTCGCCCTCGGCTGGCGCAACCCCACCGCGGTCGGGATCGCGTGGGTCGCGCCGTACCTGCCGGCCTGCCTGCTCCTGCTGCTGTGGACCCGGCAGCTGACCCGCAAGACGATCCGCCGCTCCCGCCAGGCGGCAGCCGACCGGCCGCGCCCCCCGCGAGTGAGCTGGCGTGCCGAGTTCGGCCCGTTCTGGCGCTTCACGCTGCCGCGGACGATCGGCAGCATCGCCCAGATGGTGCTGCAGCGCGCGGACGTCATCCTGATCGCCGCCATCCGCGGCCCGGTCGACGCCGCGGTGTACGCCGCCGCCACCCGGTTCCTGGTCTTCGGCCAGCTGGGTGGCGGGGCGATCAGCACGACGATCCAGCCCAAGATCAGCGGCCTGCTGGCCAAGCACGACAAGGTCGGAGCCTCCGAGGTGTACCGCATCGCCACGGTCTGGCTGATGCTGCTGACCTGGCCGATCTACCTGCTGTTCGCGGTGTTCAGCACCGACCTGCTGCGGATCTTCGGGCGGCACTACACCGTCGGCGCCGACGTGATCGTGATCCTCAGCCTGACCATGCTCGTGGCCACCTGGTGCGGGGCGGTCGACGTCGTGCTGGGCATGGCCGGCCGCAGCGTGTGGACGATGAACAACGCGATCGCCGCGCTCGTGGCCGACCTCGTCCTGAACATCATCCTGATCCCGCGAATCGGCATCGTGGGCGCCGCGATCGCCTGGGCCGTCGCCATCCTGATCAACAACATCGCCCCGCTGCTGGAGCTGGCGTTCTGGATGGGCCTGCACCCGTTCGGGCGGGCGACCACCCTCGCCGCGGTCCTGCCGGCGGCGTGCTTCGGCGTGCTGCCACTCCTGGCCCGCCCGCTGGTGCACCACTCGCTGCCGGCCGAGCTCGGCGTGGCCCTGATCGGCGGGCTGGTCTACCTCGGCTTCCTGTGGCGGCTGCGGGAACCGTTGCAGCTCAACGCCCTGCTGAGCATCCGGCGCCCCAAGCCGGCCGCCGGCGCGACGGCTGCCTGAGCCCGCTCAGTCGCCGTACCGCCGGATGGCCGGGGCGGCGACGGTGGACACCACGGCCCGGTCGAGCCGGCTGAGGCCACTGCGCCAGCCGTCGTCCTTGCGGATGGCCTGACGCCCCGTGCGGTCCCGGATCGGGTTGCCCCAGACGCTGTGCTCGGTCTGGAACTCGGCCCAGTCCGGCCCGACGAACTGGGGGTCGGGGTCCGGCACACCGAGGAAGTCCAGGACCCGCACCGTCTCCTGGCGGGCGTCGGCCACGAAGTCGTCGTAGTGCACGAGCAGGCGCGGCAGTCCCCGGCCCGCCATCCGCTCGAACATCGCGTTGTCGACGCTCCACCGCAGTGCGGTGCGGGCCGGTGGTCGCCGGCGCATCTCCTCGCCGCCCATGTCGTCGCGGCGGACGTGCTTGACCCAGCTGTAGGCGACGCCGTGCACCGACCGGACGAGGTGGACCAGGCGGAGGTCGATGCCGGGCACCATCGCGGCGACGAGGGCGGCCGGCACCTGCTTGGAGTTGTCCACGACGACCGGTGCGCCGCTGACCCGGCTGATCGCGGCGTACAGCTCACCCAGGGTGCGCGTGTAGCCGGGCAGTCGGGGGTCGGCACCGATCCCGCGCCGCCACAGCGACGGCAGGGCCTTGGTGCTGACCAGGTCGCGACGCACCTGGTTCAGCGCCTGGGGGTCGATGTTGTCCCAGCCGCCGTACGCCGCCTGGCCGACCTCGGACCAGAACGGGCAGGAGCGGAACGGCTCGCCGCAGCCGCAGGGGCGGTTCGAGATCAGCCCGTAGTTCCAGATCCAGCACAGCTCGCCGACCGAGCAGGCCTGGGGCGAGGCCCCGAGGACACGGGCCAGCAGGGTGCTGCCGCTGCGCCCGGTGGCGCCGATGTAGGCGACGGTGGTCGGCCGGTTCTCGGTCACTGTGAGTTATCTGAATCTCGGTGCGGCGCCACCGGGCCAGCGTAAAGTAGAAGCGATGGGTTACGCGGTCGCATTCGTGATGCGCGTGGGGGCACGAGTGCGAGGGAGCTTGCTGTGGTTTCGCGGCGTCGGCCGGTGTGGGTCCTCCTAGCGGTGCTGGTCGCCCTGTCCATGGCGGCGGGGTGCAGCGGCGGCAGCGGAGGCAAGGGCAAGGCCACCGCGCCCAGCACCACGACGTTCTCCACGACCCCGACCCTGCCGCCCACCTCGTTCGACCACGTGGCCCAGGGCCCGCAGCCGCCCAAGACCGGCGCCTGGGTGGGAGCGTTCGTCAAGCCGACCCTGGTCAGCCAGACCGGCCGGGTCAGCGCGGTCAGCCAGTTCGAGAGCGCGCTCGGGCGCCCGCTGGACGTCGTCCACATCTACCACGACTGGGACGAGCAGATGCCGACGGACTCCGACCGTGAGTTCGGCAAGAACTCGGTGGTGCTGCTCTCGTGGTCCGGCGCGGACACCCGGGCCATCCAGGAGGGTCAGTACGACGCGGTGATCAAGCAGCAGGCCGACGCGCTCAAGGGCTGGGACGCCAAGATCCTGCTCGAGTGGCGCTGGGAGATGGACCGCCCGAACCTGCAGAGCCAGATCTGGTCCCCCCAGGACTACATCGCGGCCTGGAAGCACATCCGGGCCATCTTCAAGACCGAGGGTGCGACCAACGTCGGCTGGGTGTGGTGTCCCCTGGCCACCGGCTTCACCGACGGCCGGGCCCAGAAGTACTACCCGGGCGACGACCAGGTGGACTGGCTGTGCGCCGACGTCTACCCGGGCAACCAGGTCGCGTCGTTCGCCGACGCGGCGGCTCCGTTCCTCAGCTGGGCCAAGTCGCACCCCAAGCCGATCATCATCGGCGAGCTCGGGATCCAGAAGGCCCGCGGCGAGGCGACGCAGCAGGAGTGGATCAGCAGCATGGCTTCGTTCGTCAAGACGGTGCCGCAGATCAAGGGCCTGGTCTGGTTCAACGGCAACTACCCCGACCAGAAGAAGCCGTACGACATGTCCCTGCTGGACTCACCCCCCGCGCTGTCCGCGTTCAAGGGGCTGGCCGCACAGTCGTACTTCAAGCAGCCCGCGGCCACCGGCTGACCGTTCCGTGACACAGAAGGGCCCCCGTCCGCGGCGGACGGGGGCCCTTCCTCATCGTGCTTCGTCGGTGCTGCGCAGGGACTGCGTCAGCTCTTGGCCACCGACGCCCGCCACGTGCTGATCGGTGCCGCGGCCCGCAGCCGGTAGTCACCGCCCGGCATGTCCTCGTCGAAGTACGACGCGAACATCGCGTGGTTGGCGATCAGGTAGCTCGTGCAGGCCGACAGCCACGCCGCCTCGCCCGATCCGTTGTCGCCGCTGGCCATCAGCGAGCCGAGCTCGGCCACGCCCCACGGCTTGCCGACCGACTTCGCGGCCGCGGCCGGCAGGGAGAGCAGCTTCTCCGGCGTCTTGTACCGGTCGGTGTTGCGCACGCCGGTGTTGTAGACGTCCCAGCCGAGGTCGTCGATGTACTGCGACCCCGCGTAGTAGTCCTTCCAGTTCCGGTGCGACGCCGGGTGCAGCGTCCACTCCATGAGGATCAGCGTGGCGTGCAGGTGCGGGTTGCCCGAGGCGTGCGCGATCCGGGCCAGGTGGGCCCACGCCGCGCGGTAGTCCGTCAGGTTCAGGTGGTCGTTCTCCGGCTCGTGCCAGTACGTCCAGTAGACGTCCGTCGTCTTGGGCGCCGAGGCGAACCAGGACTTGAAGAACGCGTCGTCCTTGCCGGACAGGATCGTCGTCGCGGGCACCTTGAACGAGATCACCGAGGGCCGGGTCATCAGCTGCGGGTGCGAGGCGAACGACGCCGGCATGCCGGGGTAGAACACGCGCATCACGCCGAGGTGGCCGTACTTGGAGTCCTGGTCGGCCAGAGCGGTGCTGAAGCTGTTGCCGTTCATGTCCAGGCTGGCACCGAACAGCGTCTTCCCGGCACTGACGTACGACTGGGTGACCGAGCCGACGGAGGCCCCGCCCGAGGAGGAGCTGCCGCCGGTCGTCGGAGCCGTCTTGACCGGCGCCACCGGTGCCGCGGACGGACGGCCGGTCGGTGTCGCGGACGCCGCGCTGGGCGATGCGACGGAGGCGGCGGTGGCCGCCGCCGCCCGGGTCGGCTGGAGCGAGTACGCCTGACCTTGCGCGGAGGGCGAGCTGACGGTCAGGACGGCCGTGAGGGCGACCACCGCGAGGCTGGCCACCGCTCCACTGCGGTAGGGGTGGGCCCGGACGACGCGCAGGGCGCGGTGCCGGGCGGCGTGCGAGGAGGGGTTCGGGGCATGGGGTGTTGCGGTACAGGGGTGAGTCATGATCCTGCCTGGAGGGTCGAGGGCGTCTATTCGGTCACAGCGCCGCGACCGAATGTCGACCACCAAAGCCTAGGCATTAGTGACTAGTCAAGTCCTCCGCAACATCACGAGAGAATCACGGAGAGTAGTGAATCCTGGCATTGTGTGCATTCCGGGAGACTGTTCGAGCGATATCAGTGCAGGTCAGGAGCCGGTTCGGGCGCCGTCACCTTCCGTGGCCCCGAGGGCGGCATGCCCTATTTTGCGCCGGCAAATAGACGTTCCGTCCGACCGAAATTGGTACCCCGAATGGACGCCAAGCGGGTCAGTGCGGGGCGACCCAGGCGGCGTGGGTGGTCCAGTTGGTGCCGTCTTTGGTGGGGCCGCTGACGGTGGTGGGGGTGCCGGAGATGACTCCGCCGGTGAAGGTGACGGCTTGCAGGTTGCCGGTGGTGCGGTCTGCGATGTAGAGGGTGGACCCGTTGGTGAACATGGTGGTGGCGTTGGCCAGGTTGATGCTGGTGGTGTTGGTGGCGGTGTAGCGGACGGCGCCGATGACGTTGGTGGAGGGGGTGAAGTACCGGTAGTACAGGGTGTTCTGGCCGTTCAGGGTGTAGTAGAGGCGCCCGGCGTTGAAGAACATGGCGGTGATGGTGGTGACGTCGGTGTGGAACGCCGACAGGGGCACGATGGCGTCCATGCCGGCGACGCTGACGGCCGGGCCGAAGGTGGTGCCGTCGAAGGTGCGGGCGTACAGGTTCCCGTCGGTCCAGCCGGTGTAGAGGGTGCCGTTGATGTAGGTCGCGCCGCGGGACTGGCTCCAGGAGACCCCGCCGTTGCCGAGCGTGGTGGCGCCGGAGGTGGTGGTGCCGGTGAAGGCGACCTTGGTCAGGGAGTCGCCGTTGGCTCCGGCCAGGTAGACCTCGGCGGGTAGCTGCTGGACGGCGGTGGAGGGCACGGCCTTGCCGCCGGCTAGGGGGACGAACGCGATCCGGGGGCGGGTCATGCCGTCGAACTGGTTGGTGTCGCTGCCGATCCACAGGCCGGTGGAGGTGGCCAGCAGGTCGAAGACGCCGACCCCGCGGGTGCGGCCGGGGTTCCAGTCCAGGGGCAGCCCGTTGGCCGGGTCCAGGGCCGCGATGCCCTCGCGGGCCACCGCGCCGGGGCCGGCCTTGTCGCCGGCGAAGGAGTTGTTCTGCCAGCGGAAGTGCCCACCGGTGTAGACCGCGGTCCCGGTGATGGCCACCGCGTAGGTGGTGTCCCCGCCGGTGTTGTCCATCCAGGTCGGGGACACGGTGCCGGTGGCGCCCATCTCCCAGCGGGTGGTGCTGTCGCACGGGCTCGCGCTGCCCCCGTAGGCGCCGGTGGTCGAGATCACCATGTACGACCCGTCCGGGGAGATGTCCAGGTCACGCAGGTAGCTGTTGAACGCACTGGCGCAGTTCGCCGTGTACAGCGTGGTCGTCCAGTTCGCCAACGCGGCGGAGGCCCCGGTCAGGTTCAGCATCACGACCTGGTCGTGGGAGACCCCACCCACGGAGGTGAAGTTCCCGATCGCGACCAGCTTGGACCCATCCGGGGTGATGTCCATCTTCTGCAGCGAGGTCGAACCCCCGTGATGGGTGCCGGAGAACACCAGGGACTGGAACGGGTCATAGGCCCCGGTAGCGGCGTTCAGGGTGGCCAGCACCGACTGGGTGTGGGTGGCGACCTTGGTGAAGTTCCCGCCGATGAACAACCGGCCGTTGGACAGGCGCAGGTCCAGCACGTTGCCGTTGATCGCCACCGTCTTGAACCCGGCCGTGACCGCCCCGTTGGACACGTTCAACCGGGTCAGGCTCTTGGTCGCCACCCCGTCCACCGAGCTGAACTCCCCACCCACATAGATCGACTGCCCATCCGCAGCCGCCACCAACGCGTCCACCGGGCCATTCAGCGTCGGCAGGAACGTCGAACTGATCACCCCCGTGCTGGCATCGAAAGCCACAATGTCATTACGCGTCACCGCCGACGTCGACCCATACGACGTCACCGAGGAGAACGTGCCCCCCAAGAAGATCGTGTTCCCGACCTGCACGATCGCCCGCACCGCCCCGTCATTGACCGCCGGCGTCGACTTCACCGGAACCTGACTGACCAACGTCGCCTGCGGCGTCTGCACCGCCTGAGCGGCGACCGCCGGCAGTGCGGCGAGTGCGACGGCGGTGGCGGCGACCGCGGACAGGAGGGTTCGGCGCATGACAGCGGTCTCCGTTCGGGGGCAGGGCGGTGATGTCCGCCTGGGGTGAATTCTCCCCGTACGCGGCGCACCGTGACGGCCGGATGACAGAACCGGTTCATCCGCTCACTGTCAGTCACTCAGCCGGGGGCGGCCACGTCGCACGGCGACGCCGGCAGGGAGCGCTGTGTCATGCCCCACCGCCTCTCGGTCACCCTGTGCGACCCAGCGCCGCTGTTTCGCGGAAAGCGCGGACGTCCCGTGGCGCGGCGGTGAACACTGTGCCGGACCGCGGCTGGGCCCGCGGCCGCCCTCGCTGTCCGAAGGAGCCCTCGTGTCCGTTCGCGCCTCCCGTTCCCTTCGCCGGCTCCTCGCCGCCGGCGTCGCCGCCGCGGCCCTCGTGCTGACGGTCAGCGTCGCCCCGGCGTTCGCCCTCGCCCCGACGACGCCGGACAGCGGCGTGTGGCAGGTCAACGGCCGCGTGCGCTCGATCATCGAGACCGGCAACGTCGTCTACCTCGGCGGCGCGTTCACCGACCTGGTCGGTCCGAGCGGGCAGCTGCTGCCGCGGGCGCACATCGCGGCGCTGGACGCCACGACCGGCCAGCCCCTTCCGTTCAGCCCGGTCATCGACAACCTGGTGATCGACATCGCGGTCTCGCCTGACGGCCAGACGGTCTACGCGGCCGGCCAGTTCCAGAACGCCGGCGGCGTCGCGCGCAAGAACATCGCGGCCTTCGACGCCACCACCGGCGCCGTGCTGCCGTTCAACCCGAGCCCGAACGGCGTGGTCGAGGCGGTCTACGCCACCGCCACCCAGGTGTACCTGGGCGGCCGGTTCACCAAGCTCGGCAAGACATCTCGTGCGTTCCTGGCCTCCGTCTCACCGGCGACCGGGGCGATCCTGCCGGCCTTCACGGCGTACACCGATGACAAGGTGCACGACATCACGATGACTCCGGACGGCACGGAGCTGTTGATCGGCGGCCTGTTCAACTCCGTCTCCGGCAACGCCACCCAGCGCAAGATCGCCGCGCTCAACCCGACGACCGGCGCGGCGTTGAGCTGGGCCTCGCACCCGAACGTCGAGATGTTCGACCTCACGGTGTCCAACGGCCAGGTGTTCGCGGCCGGCGGCGGCTCCGGAGGTCACGTCTACGGCTTCGATCTCGCGACCGGCAACCTGCAGTGGAGCAGCCTGTCGAACGGCGACGTCCACGGGGTCGCGGAGCAGAACGGCGTCCTGTACGTCGGTGGCCACTTCACGACCTACAACGGTGCGCCCGCGTCGCACATCGCGGCGATCTCGCCCACGACCGGACGCGTCCTGCCGTGGGGCGTCAACGTCAACAGCCAGCTCGGCGTCTGGATCCTGAGCGCGGCCAACGGGCACCTGTCCGTCGGCGGTGACTTCACCCGGATCAACGGCAAGCCCATGCAGCACTACATGCGCTTCACCGAGGCGGTCGACACCCAGCCGCCGACCGTGCCCGGCAAGCCCGTCGCGACAGCCGACACGCCGGCCAGCGCCGACGTCACCTGGGCCGCGTCGACCGACAACACCGTGCAGGACGTCATCTACCGGGTCTACCGCGACGGCGGCACGACGCCGATCGCCGAGGTGACCAGCTCGTCCACGACGACCGTGACCTACACCGACGGCGACCTGCCACCCGGGTCCACCCACACCTGGCGGGTGACCGCCAGCGACGGCGCGAACACCAGCCTGCCGAGCCCGGCCAGCGACCCCCTGACGCTGCCGAACCCCGGGTACCCGGTCGTGACGTCGATGACCATGCAGGACCAGGACACCGACGGCCGCGTCGACGCCGTGGTCGTGAACTTCAGCGGCGACGTGACGTGTGCCAGCCCGTGCACCAGCCCCTGGACGCTGAGCGGCGTGCCGTCCAACGGTCACCTGACCTCCGCGACCGCGTCCGGCAGCACCGTGACGCTGCACATCGCCGAGGGCTCGGGAGCGCCGGACACGTCGGTCGGGTCGTTCACGGTCGCCCTGGCCGCCAGCCCGAACGGCGTGGTGGACAGCGACGGCAACCAGTCCCGCTTCCCGGCCACGGCACCGGCCGACGGGGCGGCCCCGGTGCCGGTCAACTTCACCTCGACCGACGGCGACCACATCATCGAGCCCGGTGACACGTTCACCGTGACGTTCAGCGAGCCGATGGACCCGACGTCGCTGCACCCGGACAACGTCAAGGAGATCAACAACGGCGGCGACGACCAGCTGATCATCACCGGCCTGACCAACGGCCCGATGGACCTGGGCAGCGCCACCTACATCGGTGTGGCCACCGCGTACGCCAACTACGGCAACGCCACGATGACCGTGCTGCCGACGTCGGGTGGGACGCAGATCAGGTCCGTCGTGCCGGCGCTGTGCAACGGACCGGCGTGCGGCTCCGCCATGGCGGGGACGCCCATGCCGATCACGTACGAGCCGGAGCCGACCCTCACCGACCTGGCCGGGAACCACGCGGCCGGCTCCCTCACCAAGACGGCCGCCGTCTTCTAGCCCGCTCGCGGTCCGTCCCGAGCTGTCAGCCTCAGCGCGCCGTGTCGGGAGCGCTGGGGCTGACCGCCTCGGCGGCCGGCTCGGGCCGGGCGTCGACGAGTGGGGCCGAACGACGCCGGGCCAGCAGACCGGCCGGGCGGGCCGGGAGCCCCTGCCGCTTGCGGGCCAGCCACCAGACCGGGGGAGCCAGCAGCAGGGACGCGATCAGCACAAGGCCGGTGGTACGGGTGCTGACGTCGAACAGCTTCAGCGCCGAGGCGAGCAGCACGAAGGCCAGGGCGCGCCGGACCAGCCCACCGGGCAGCCGCGAGCTCAGCTGCGCCCCGACGTACACGCCGGGGATGCTGCCGACGAGCAGCGGCAGGGTGACCGACAGCTGGAAGTCTGCCGAACAGCAGGTGCCCGAAAGCCGCCGACCAGACCAGCGGCACCGCCTGGACGAGGTCCGTGCCGACCAGCTCGGAGGCGCGCAGCCCGGGGTAGAGCGCCATCAGCGCGATGATGATCAGCGAGCCCGAGCCCACCGAGGTCATGCCGACGAGGAACCCGCCGACGGCACCGACGGCAACGGTCGGCAGGGGCGCGGACGACCACCCGCGGGCGGCCCTGCGGCAGCGGTGCGGCCCGGCCGTCGCGGTTGCGGGCCCGCTCCAGCAGACGCAGGTACGCCCGCAGGATCAGGCCGCACGCGGCGACGAGCAGCGCGATGCCGAGCGCGGTCTGGATCACGTCCTGCGACCCGCGCGCCCTTGCCCAGGGCCCGGGCCACCAGCACCCCGGAGAACGCCGCCGGCACCGAGCCGACGCACAGCCACCCGACCAGCTTGAGGTTGACCGTGCCGCGCCGGAAGTGCACGAACGAGCCGACCGGCTTCATGATCGCCGCCGACACCAGGTCGCTGGAGACGGCCGTCAGCGGGGGCACGTTGAAGAAGAGCACGAGCACCGGCGTCATCAGCGCCCCGCCGCCCATGCCGGTGAGGCCGACGACGATGCCCACGCCGCAGGCGGCCAGGGCCAGGGTCCAGTTCCAGTCCATCAGGGGGTGTCCTCGGTGAGCTCGGTGTCCTCGGTGTCCTCGGTGTCCTCGGCGATGAGGCCGCGGGCGTGCAGCAGGTCCAGCACCCGGTTCAGGGCCTCCTCGCGCGACATGGCGGCGGTGTCCACCACCAGGTCGGCGTCGGTCGGCACGTCGTACGGGTCGCTGATCCCGGTGAACTCGGTGATCAGTCCGGCCCGCGCGCGGGCGTAGAGGCCCTTGAGGTCGCGGCGCTCGCACTCCTCCAGCGAGGTCGAGACGTGGACGAGCACGAAGTCCCCGACCGGCTCGACCATGGCCCGCACCGCGGCCCGGCTCTCGGCGTACGGCGCGATGGGGGCGCACACCGCCAGGCCCCCGTGCCGCGCGATCTCGCTGCCGACGAAGCCGATCCGTCGCACGTTCAGGTCCCGGGCCGCGTGGTCGAAGCCGAGCCCGGACGACAGCAGCCGGCGCACGTCGTCGCCGTCCAGCAGGCTCACCGTCCGCGGCGGTCTGCTCGACCACGTGCGCCGCCAGGTCGCGGGCGAGCGTCGACTTGCCGGAGCCGGACAGGCCGGTGAACAGGATCATCGCGCCGCGCTCGGCCGGGCGGCGCCGCCAGCGACGCAGCTCGCGCAGCACCGACGGAGCGGCGACCGGCGGGACGTACGGCGCCGGTGCGCAGCCGCTCCAGCACGTCGGCCCAGTCCTCGCCGCCCCGCAGCAGGTCGGTCCGGTCCGCGCCGTACGCCGCGCCGACCGCGCTCGGCCAGCACCAGGTCGGACTCGGGATCGCGCCAGTGCAGCGGGACGGCGACCACCCGCGCCCGGCCGCCCCAGGCCACCGCGGCATCGACGGCGTGCAGCACCGAGCGCATCAGCGTGACCGGGGGCACGCCGTCGGCGGTCGGCGCCTCGACCGGCACGAGCAGGAGCAGCTGGCCGATCAGCGCACCGATCTGCACGACGTCCTCGTCGAGCAGCGGGCGGCCCGACGACGAGGGCGTGCCGGGTCCCGGTCGCAGCGCCGAGCTTGGCCGGCGGCTCGGCGTGGTCCAGGAAGAGCCGGCTCTCCCGGGCCCGCAGCGGCCGCACCCGGCCGGCCAGGCCCGGAGGTCCCCGCCGGCCGGTGCCTCCAGCTCGACCACCTGCGACCGGGTCCACGAGCTCGGCGACCGGTGTCTGCTCGCGGTCGCTCAGGACCAGCCGGCCGGCCGCGGCCGCCTCGTGCGCGGTCGCCGCGGGCACGGCGACCTGGAGCTCCTGGTCGTACGCCGGGCCGATCGGGACCGGCTCCCCGGCCCGCCCGCCCAGCAGCGGCCAGGGCAGGGGCACGCCGTCGAGCACGAGCTGCAGGTCGGCGATCGCCGGGTCGGTCAGCTGAACCACGGGTGCGGACAGCGGGTCGAGGGAAGACACAGAACTCCGTCGGTCGTGCGCGGCTCGGCGCGGGGATCGTCAGCGCGGTCGAGGGCGCCGGCTCGTCCCCTCCAGTTTGGAGCACCGGACCCCGCCGCGGGGGCTACTTGAGGTACGTCGCGGGGTCGGGTCGGCGGGCCGTAGGCTGGTCCGGACATGAGCTTGACCGGAGTTCTCGCCACGCTCGTGCGCGATCCAGCCGTCGCCGACCTCCGGTCCGGCGCCGCCGGCTCGGGTTTCGCCGCCGACGTCTCCAGCACCCCAGGCGCCACCGCGCCGCTGCTGGCGCTGCTCGCTGCCGCACCGCCGACCGGTGCGGGCCGACCGGTGCTCGCGGTCACCGCCACCGGGCGGGAGGCGGAGGACCTGGCCGGCGCGCTGCGCTGCTTCCTGCCGCCCGAGCAGGTCGTGGAGTTCCCCTCGTGGGAGACCCTGCCGCACGAGCGCCTCAGCCCGCGCAGCGACACCGTCGGGCGGCGGCTCGCGGTCCTGCGCCGGCTGGCCCACCCGGCGACCGATCCGGACCAGTCCGGCAGCGGACCGGTGTCGGTCGTCGTCGCACCGGTGCGGGCAGTGCTGCAGCCGCTCGTCGCCGGCCTCGGCGACCTCGAGCCGGTCAGCCTGCAGGCCGGCGACGAGATGCCGTTGGAGGAGATCGTCGAGCGGCTGGTCGCCGCGGCGTACGTCCGCACCGACCTGGTCGAGCGGCGGGGCGAGTTCGCGGTGCGCGGCGGCATCCTCGACGTGTTCCCGCCCACCGAGGAGCACCCGCTGCGCGTGGAGCTGTTCGGCGACACGGTGGAGGAGATCCGCTGGTTCGCGGTCGCGGACCAGCGCAGCCTGCAGATCGGCGACCGGCGGCCTGTGGGCCCCGCCCTGCCGCGAGCTGCTGATCACCGACGCGGTGCGGGCCCGCGCGGCCGAGCTGGCGCCGCACCTGCCGGGCGTGGCCGACCTCCTGGGCAAGGTCGCCGAGGGCATCGCGGTCGACGGCATGGAGTCGCTGGCGCCGGTGCTGGTGGACCGCATGGAGCCACTGCTCGACGCGCTTCCGGCCGGGTGCCAGGTCGTCGTCTGCGACCCCGAGCGGGTGCGCACCCGGGCCCACGACCTGGTCGCCACCAGTCGGGAGTTCCTGCAGGCCAGCTGGGCGAACGCGGCCGCCGGCAACGCCGTGCCCGTCGACCTGGAGCCGGTGCTCGGCACCGCGTCGTACTGGAGCCTGGACCAGGTGCGCGAGCACGCCGCCGAGGCCGGGCTGCCCTGGTGGTCGATCGGCGCCGTTCGGTGCCGACGCCGAGCTGGCCACCGAGGGGTCGGCGGGAGGGCCGGACGCCGTCCTGACCGCGCTCGACCTGCAGCCCGCGGAGAGCTACCGCGGCGAGACCGAGCGGGCGATCGGCGACATCGGGGGCTGGCTGCGGGACGGCTGGCGCGTCGTCGTCGTCACCGAGGGCCACGGCCTGGCCCACCGGGTGGTGGAGCTGCTCGGCGGAGCACGAGCTGGCCGCGCGGGTCGAGCCGGACGGCCTGCCCGGGGAGCCCGAGGCGGGCGTCGTGCACGCGGTGACCGGCTCCCTGGGCCAGGGCTTCCTGGCCCCCGGCCTGCGGCTCGCCGTGCTGACCGAGGCCGACCTCACCGGCCAGACCGGCCAGACGAGCACCCGCGACATGCGCCGGATGCCCTCCCGGCGCCGCAACGCGATCGACCCGCTCGCGCTGCGCCCCGGCGACTACGTCGTGCACGAGCAGCACGGCGTCGGCCGGTTCCTGCAGATGGCCCAGCGCACGGTGCAGGGCGCGACCCGCGAGTACCTGCTGATCGAGTACGGCTCCAGCAAGCGCGGCCAGCCGGCGGACCAGCTGTTCGTGCCGACCGACCAGCTGGACCAGGTCACGCGCTACGTCGGGGGCGAGGCGCCGACGCTCAACAAGCTCGGCGGCTCGGACTGGGCCAAGACCAAGGGCCGGGCCCGCAAGGCGGTCAAGCAGATCGCGGCCGAGCTGATCCGGCTCTACTCGGCGCGGATGGCCTCTCCCGGCTACGCCTTCGGCCCGGACACGCCGTGGCAGCGCGAGCTCGAGGACGCGTTCGCCTACGTCGAGACCCCGGACCAGCTGGCCACCATCGACGAGGTCAAGGCCGACATGGAGCGGTCCGTCCCGATGGACCGGCTGGTCTGCGGCGACGTCGGCTACGGCAAGACCGAGATCGCCGTGCGGGCCGCGTTCAAGGCGGTGCAGGACGGCAAGCAGGTCGCGATCCTCGTGCCGACGACGCTCCTGGTGCAGCAGCACATGCAGACGTTCACCGACCGGTACGCGCCGTTCCCGATCGTCGTCAAGCCGTTGTCCCGCTTCGTCAGCCGACGCCGAGGCGCGGGCCGCGCTCGAGGGCCTGGCCGACGGCAGCGTCGACGTCGTGATCGGCACCCACCGGCTGCTGACCGGGCAGGTGCGGTTCAAGGACCTCGGGCTGGTCGTGGTCGACGAGGAGCAGCGCTTCGGCGTCGAGCACAAGGAGGCGCTGAAGACCCTGCGCACCGCCGTGGACGTCCTGGCGATGAGCGCCACGCCGATCCCGCGCACGCTTGGAGATGGCGGTCACCGGAATCCGCGAGATGTCCACTCTCGCAACGCCTCCCGAGGAACGTCACCCGGTCCTGACGTTCGTCGGCGCGTACGACGAGGCCCAGGTCGCGGCGGCCGTACGGCGCGAGCTGCTGCGCGAGGGCCAGGTCTTCTTCGTGCACAACAAGGTCAGCTCGATCGAGCGGATGGCGGCCCGGCTGCGCGAGCTCGTGCCCGAGGCGCGGATCGCGACGGCGCACGGGCAGATGGGCGAGCACAAGCTCGAGCAGGTGGTCGCTCGACTTCTGGGACCAGCAAGTTCGACGTGCTGGTCTGCACGACGATCATCGAGACCGGGCTCGACATCTCCAACGCCAACACGCTGATCAGCGACCGCGCCGACATGATGGGCCTGTCGCAGCTGCACCAGCTGCGCGGGCGGGTCGGCCGTGGCCGCGAGCGGGCGTACGCCTACTTCATGTACCCGCCGGAGCGGCCGCTCAGCGAGACGGCCATCGACCGGTTGCAGACCATCGCCCAGCACACCGACCTCGGCGCCGGCATGCAGGTCGCGATGAAGGACCTGGAGATCCGCGGCGCCGGCAACCTGCTCGGCGGCGAGCAGTCCGGGCACATCGAGGGCGTCGGGTTCGACCTCTACATCCGGCTCGTCGGCGAGGCCGTGGCCGACTTCCGGGGCGACGCCGAGGCAGCCGCCGGCCGAGGTCAAGATCGAGCTGCCGGTCGACGCCCACCTGCCGCACGACTACGTGCCGGGGGAGCGGCTGCGGCTCGAGGCGTACAAGAAGCTCGCCTCGGTCGAGACCGACGAGGGCCTGGCCGAGATCGAGGCCGAGCTGTCCGACCGCTACGGCCCGCTGCCCGCGCCGGTCGCAGAACCTGCTGGAGGTGGCGCGCCTGCGGGTCACCGCCCGCCGGGCCGGGCTGGCCGACGTCGGGACCCAGGGCCAGCACGTGCGGTTCGGGCCGCTCGACCTGCGCGAGAGCCAGCGCCTGCGGCTCACCCGGCTCTACCCGGGCTCGCTGGTCAAGCCGGCCCTGCACACCGTGCTCGTGCCGCGGCCGAAGACGGCCAAGGTCGGGGGCCAGCCGCTGCGCGACCGCGAGGTGCTGGCCTGGGCCCGCCAGGTGATCGAGGCCGGTCCTGCTCGACGACCTGGCTGCGGCGGCTACGGTTGCCTCGAACGACCAGACCGCCTGACGCAGTCCAGACCACCAGACCACCGCACAGGAGGACGGCCGCCGTGAGCGCCACCGCCCACTCGACGAGGCTCCGCCGCCGCACCGGCGTGCTGCTCGCCGGCCGCCCTCGCCGCCGGCGTCGCCCTGACGCTGTCCGGCTGCGGCCAGGCCGGCGCGGCCGCCGTGGTCGACGGCCGGCACATCTCGGTGACCGAGGTCCAGGAGGCGACGCAGAGCCTGCGCGCCGCGGACCCGACGAACTTCGGCAAGGTCACGCCGGCCCAGGTCCTGGCCGTGCTGATCCTCGGGCCGTACGCCGAGGAGGCGGCCGGCGCCGCCGGTCAGGGCGTCTCCGACGACGTGGTGCGGCAGGCGCTGCAGTCGACGGCGCACGCAGAGCGGCGACAGCACCGTGCACCTGGACAAGCTGAACGCCGACGCGATGACCGCGCTGCGCGGCGAGGTCGCCCTGACCGAGCTCGACCAGGCCGGCCAGCAGAAGGTCCTGCAGCGGATCAAGGCCGCCGACATCTCCGTCAGCCCGCGGTACGGCACGTTCAACCGGACCAACGGCGCCATCACGGCGGCGACGCCGAACTGGATCCAGCCGACCACCACGCCGACGGCGACGGCCAGCCCGTCCGCCACCGGCTGAGGTCGCGGTGTCCGGGGGCCTGACCCTGCTGCTGACCTCGCCCCGGGTCGCCGGCGGGCTGCTGTCCTGGCCGGCCTGGCAGGCACTGTCCGGCGCCGACGTCGTGCTGGGCGCTGGAGGGACGTCACGACCATGGCGTCGCCCTCGCCGAGGCCTCGATCCCGTTGCAGCACATGGACTCCGACGACCCCCGGGTCGTCGCCCGGACCTTGGTGGAGCGGGCCCGGACGGCGGACGTCGTCTGGCTCGGGTCGGCCGACGGCGATCCCGGGCTCACCGACGCCCTCGCCGCCGAGCTGTCCCGCGTGGCCGTCGCCACCGAGCCGCCGCCGGTCGAGGTGCTCGTGGGCAGCCACGACGTGCCCGGCGCCCGGCTGCTCGACCTGGTGGCCGTGATGGACCGGCTGCGCTCGCCGGGCGGCTGCCCCTGGGACGCCGCGCAGACCCACCGCGAGCCTGACGCCGTACCTGCTGGAGGAGGCCTACGAGGCGGTGGAGGCGGTCGAGTCGGGGGACCGGACCGCGCTGCAGGAGGAGCTCGGCGACGTGCTGCTGCAGGTGGTCTTCCACGCCCGGCTGGCCGAGGAGGACGCCGAGCAGCCGTTCGACATCGACGACGTCGCGGCCGGGATCGTGGCCAAGCTGGTCCGTCGCCACCCGCACGTGTTCGCGGTCGAGGGCCGGGGAGGACGACTCACCGGCCCGACCGGCACGTGGAGGCCAGCTGGGACCGGATCAAGACGGCGGAGAAGGGCCGGGACAGCGTGCTCGACGGCATACCCGCCGCCCTGCCCGCGCTGGCCCGGGCCGACGCGGTGCTGGGCCGGATGGCCCGGGCCGGTCTGGCCGCACCGGCGCCCGACGCCGGGCCGAGCGGCGTGGACCCGGGTCGCGGCTGGGACGAGGCCCGCGTCGGTGGGACGCTGCTCGACGTGGTCCGGGCAGCCCGGGGGGCAGGGATCGACCCCGAGGCCGCGCTGCGGGCTGCCGTCCGGCGGCTCGAGGCCTCGGCGCGCGCGAGCGAGCGACTCGCGGCCGCCGAGCCGGGCGGGGCGTCGCGATGAGCGAGCCGGACGACGTCAGCCGGGCCGCGCTGGACCGCTACCGCCGCACCGCCACCGGGATCCTGGACGCGCTGCTGGAGGCCGACCCGGTGTGGGCGACGCAGCTCGGCGACCACCGGCTACGACGCGCGAGCTGCCCGACCTCTCGGCGGCGGGTGTCGAGAGCCGGGCCGGCATGCTCGGCGAGGCGCTGGCCGCGCTCGACGGGCTGGACGACGCCGGTCTGGACAGCGACGACCTGGTCGACCTGGAGCTGCTGCGCTCCAAGGTCAGCGCCGACCTCTGGTCGCTGACCGAGCTCCGCGCAGCAGGAGTGGGACCCGCTGGTGCACCTGCCCGGCGACGCGATCTACTCCCTCGTCTCGCGCGACACCGGCCACGCGGTGGAGCGGGCCCGGGCCCTGGCCGGCGCGGCTGCGCGGCGTCCCGCACCAGCTGGCCGTGGCCCGCGACCAGCTCGGGCGAGATGCCGCGGGTGCACGTCGAGACCGCCCGGCTGCAGCTGGCCGGCGCCCTGTCCCTGCTCGACGACCGACGTCGAGGAGCTGCTGAGCGCGCGCGCCCGAGCGAGCGCGGCCGCTGGTCGAGGGCCGCGCGAGTCGGCCCGGGCCGCGCTCGCTCGAGCACGACGCCTGGCTGCTCGACCGGCTCGAGTCCTCGCAGCGCGACCCGCGGCTCGGCGAGCGCGCCTACGCCGCCCAGCTCTGGTACGCCCTGGACACCGAGATCGACCCGGACGCGCTGCTGACCCGGGCCGAGAGCGACCTGATGGCCATCGAGGAGGAGATCGCCGCCGTGGCCGCCCGGATCGGGCCCGGGCTCGGGCGGGCCCGCGCAGCAAGCGCGCCCTCCGACATGGTCCGGGACGTGCTGGACGCGCTGGCCGCGGGCGGGCCCGGTCACCGAACGAGACCGTCCTGCCGCTGTGCCGGCGCTGGCTGAAGGTCACCCAGGACGTCGTCCGCGACCACGACCTGGTCACGATGTACGACGACCCGGTCCGGGTCATCGAGATGCCCGAGTCCCGCCGCGGGGTCGCCGTGGCCTACTGCGACCCGCCCGGGCCCCTGGAGCGCCGGGCCGAGGGCGGGCAGGGCGACGCGGTGCCCACGCTGTTCGCGGTCTCGCCGGCGCCGGCCGACTGGGACGAGCGCGCAGGTCGCCTCGTTCTACCGCGAGTACAACCGGCACATGCTGCTGAACCTCGCGGTCCACGAGGCGATGCCCGGGCACGTGCTGCAGCTCGAGCACGCGCGCCGGTACCGCGGCAACACCGACATCCGCGCCGCCGCTGGCCAGCGGCACGTTCATCGAGGGCTGGGCCGTGCACGCCGAGCAGCTGATGGCCGACGCGATCGCCGCCGAGCCGCCGCCCGGGGTCGACGTCGGACGGCCTGCGCATGCAGCAGCTGAAGATGCAGCTGCGCTGCACCATCAACGCGATCCTCGACGTCCGCGTCCACTCCCGCGGCATGACCCGGGAGGAGGCCATGCGGCTGATGACGGTGCGCGGTCACCAGGAGGACAGCGAGGCGGCCGGCAAGTGGCGCCGGGCGCTGCTCACGTCGGCCCAGCTGTCGACGTACTACGTGGGCCACCAGGAGGTGTCGGCGATCGTGCGCGACCTGAGCGCCGAGCAGCCCGGCGACTCGGTCCGCGAGGTCAACGACACGGTGCTGGCCCACGGCTCGCCCTCGCCGCGCCTGCTCCGCCTGCTGCTGGAGCTCGTCTCCGGCTGAGCTCCGGATCCGGGCGCTGGCCGGCGCGGGTCGGTGCTCGGTGCCGCCCCGGCCGCCGGTTACGCTCGATGCTCAGCCCTACGACATCGGAGAGTGAACGTGGCCAGCATCGAGGCCGTCGGCGCCCGCGAGATCCTCGACTCGCGCGGCAACCCCACCGTCGAGGTCGAGGTCGCGCTCGACGACGGCACGATCTCGCGCGCCGCGGTGCCCTCGGGCGCCTCGACCGGCGCGTTCGAGGCGGTCGAGCGGCGCGACGGGGACGCCAAGCGCTACGGCGGCAAGGGCGTCACCAAGGCGGTCGACGCGGTGCTGGAGGAGATCGCACCCGCGGCTGCTCGGCATGGAGGCCTCGGAGCAGCGCCTGGTCGACCAGGTGATGCTCGACCTGGACGGCACGCCCAACAAGGCCAAGCTGGGCGCGAACGCCATCCTCGGCGTCTCGCTCGCCGTCGCCCGGGCCGCGGCCGAGTCGGCCGGGCTGCCGCTGTTCCGCTACGTCGGCGGGCCCGAACGCGCACCTGCTGCCCGTGCCGATGATGAACATCCTCAACGGCGGCGCGCACGCCGACAGCAACGTCGACGTCCAGGAGTTCATGATCGCGCCGATCGGTGCGTCGACGTTCGCCGAGGCCGCTGCGCTGGGGCGCCGAGGTCTACCACTCGCTGAAGGCCGTGCTGAAGTCCCGCGGCCTGGCGACCGGGCTCGGCGACGAGGGCGGCTTCGCGCCGAGCCTCGGGGCCAACAAGGACGCCCTCGACCTGATCGGCGTCGCCGTCGAGCAGGCCGGCTTCGCCTACGGCAGCGACATCGCGGTGGCGCTCGACGTCGCGGCGACCGAGTTCTACAGCGACGGCGCGTACCAGTTCGAGGGCGCGGCCCGGTCCGCGGAGTGGATGACCGGCTACTACGAGGGCCTGCTCGCGGAGTACCCGCTCGTCTCGATCGAGGACCCGCTCGCCGAGGACGACTGGGCCGGCTGGGGCCACATCACCCGCGCGATCGGCGACCGGGTGCAGATCGTCGGCGACGACCTGTTCGTCACCAACCCCGAGCGGCTGCAGCGCGGCATCGACAACGACACGGCGAACGCGCTGCTGGTCAAGGTCAACCAGATCGGCTCGCTCACCGAGACCCTGGACGCCGTGGACCTGGCCCACCGCGCGGGCTACCGCTGCATGATGAGCCACCGGTCCGGGGAGACCGAGGACACGACGATCGCCGACCTCGCCGTCGCCACGAACTGCGGCCAGATCAAGACCGGCGCCCCGGCCCGCAGCGAGCGGGTGGCGAAGTACAACCAGCTCCTGCGGATCGAGGAGGAGCTCGACGACGCGGCCCGGTACGCCGGCGCCCGGCGCCTTCCCCCGGTACGGCGGCTGACCGCGGGCCGCCGATGCGCCGGCGTCCGCCGCTGCCGCCGGTCGCACCCCGCGCGCGGGGTCGCGGCCGGGCGCCGGCGTACGCGCTCGGGCGCCCGCCCGCCGTCGGCTCCCGCCGGCGGCCGGAGCAGCGGCCCGCTCGCGGCGGTCCGCACCCGGCGTACGACGCGGCTCGCGATCCTGGGCCTGATCGCGCTCGCCCTGGTCGTGGCGGTCGCGCCGACGCTGCGGGTCTACCTGCGCCAGAAGGCGCAGATCCAGAGCCTGGAGTGCGCAGCAGGTCGTGCGAGCAGCGCGACGTCGCCGCGCTGCAGGCCGCAGGCCCAGCGCTGGAACGACCCGGCGTACATCGAGGCCCAGGCCCGGGCCCGGCTGCAGTTCGTGAAGCCCGGCCAGCGCAGCTACGTCGTCACCGCACCGAAGCCGAAGGCCGCTGCCGCCCCGGCGACCGGCGTCGTGGCCGGCACGACCGGCGGCGCCGGCCAGTCGTGGGTCGACGGCATGTGGCAGTCGTTGCAGAAGGCCGGCGCGGCGTCCGCGGTGACCGGGCTGTCGGACGCGGACGCCTCGGCGGTCCGGGCCCAGCTCGGTCGCGAGCCGCGCGGTGTCACCCGGGTGGCCGCTCGCTGCCCCTGCGGCGAGCCGTGACGTCGTCGAGACCGGCCCGCGGCTGCCCGACGGCACGCCGTTCCCCACCACGTACTACGTCACCTGCCCGCGGCTGGCCGGCCGGATCAGCACGCTGGAGGGCGTCGGGGCTGATGGCCGAGATGACGGCGGACCTGCGCGGCGGATCCCGACCTGGCGCCGGGCCTACCGCCGCGCCCACGACGGACTACCTGGCCCGCCGGGCCGCGCTGGGGCAGGTTGCCGAGATCGAGGGCGTCTCGGCCGGCGGGATGCCGGACCGGGTCAAGTGCCTGCACGTGCTGGTCGGCCACTCACTGGCCGCCGGTCCCGGCGTGAACCCGCTTGGGAGACAGGGCGATTGCGCTGCTGCAGCGAGGGTGGTCCATGGTGGGAGCCACCGTGCCGTACGACGAGGGAGAGGGCATGAGTCCGGTTGCTGCCATCGACTGCGGCACGAACTCGATCCGGTTGCTGGTCGCGGAGGTCGACCCGGAGTCGGGCACCTTGCGCGACCTGGACCGGCGGATGGAGATCGTGCGGCTCGGGCAGGACGTCGACCGGACCGGGCGCCTGGCGCCGGAGGCGCTGGAGCGGACGTTCGCCGCGGCAGAGGTCTACGCCGCGGCGGTGCGCGGAGCTCGGCGTCGAGCGCATCCGCTTCGTGGCCACGTCGGCCAGCCGGGACGCCGAGAACCGCCAGGAGTTCGTCGACGGCATCCAGGCAGCGGCTGGGCGTCGAGCCGGAGGTCGTGACCGGCGCCGAGGAGGCGGCCCTGTCCTTCACCGGTGCGACCGGCGACCTCCTGCGCTCGGGTGCGCGGACGCCGTTCCTGGTGGTCGACATCGGCGGCGGGTCGACCGAGGTGGCGCGGGGCAGCCACGAGGTGGAGGCGGCGCTGTCGGTGGACATCGGCTGCGTGCGGCTGACCGAGCGGCACCTGCACGGCGACCCGCCGACCGGCGAGGAGATCGCGGCGGCCGTCGCCGACATCCACGCCGCCCTGGACCGACGTGGAGCGCGAGGTCCCGCTCGAGGGGGTCGGCACCCTGGTCGGCCTGGCCGGTTCGGTGACCACGATCGCGGCCCACGCCATGGCCCTCGAGCGCTACGACCCGGCCCGGATCCACGGCGTGCATCTGCCGGTGCCGGATGTCGTCAACGCCTGCGACGACCTGCTCGCGATGAACCGCGAATGGCGAAAAGCGTTGCCCTACATGCATCCTGGGCGCGTCGACGTCATCGGCGCCGGGGCGCTGGTCTGGCGCGAGGTGATCGGCCGCGTCGTCCAGCGCAGCGGGCTGCACGAGGTCCGGGTCAGCGAGCACGACATCCTCGACGGCATCGCGCTGAGCATTGGCTGAGGAGCGGCGGCCGCACCCGGTCACCGGTCAGCCGTTCGCCTCGCCGGTCCCGCCGGGCACCGGCTGGCCCGGTGACCCGGCCACGCCGCGCACGCCGGTCGCGAGGGCGAGGAGGACGTACGGCGACTGGCCGGCTCGGCCCGCACGCTCGCCCAGCTCGACGCCCGCATGTCGGTCTGCCGGGCCTGCCCGCGGCTGGTCGAGTGGCGCGAGGCGTCGCCCGCGACCGGACGGCGGGCGTCCTTCGCCGACCAGCCGTACTGGGGCCGGCCGCTGCCCGAGCTTCGGCGACCCGGCACCGCGGCTGCTGATCGTCGGCCTGGCGCCGGCCGCCAACGGCGCGAACCGGACCGGGCGCATGTTCACCGGCGACCGCAGCGGCGACTGGATCTACGCCGCGCTGCACCGGGCCGGGTTCGCCGCGGTCCCGTGGAGCCGGCACGCCGGCGACGGGCAGGAGCTGCACGGCGCCCGGATCGTGGCCGCGGTGCGGTGCGCTCCGCCGGCCAACCGGCCGACCCCGGCCGAGCGTCGCCGTCTGCGGGCACTGGCTGGACCGCGACCTGGAGCTCAGCGCGCCGACCGTGCGGGTCGTGCTGGCCCTCGGGTCGATCGGCTGGGACGCGACGCTGGCGGCCGCTGCGCCGGGCCGGTGGTGCCCACGAGCGGCCCAAGCCCCGGTTCGGCCACGGGGCGCAGACGGTGCTGGTCGCTGCCCGAGCGCTGGCAGCGGGCCGGGGCGCCGCCGGTCTGGACCCTGCTCGGCCAGCTACCACGTCAGCCAGCAGAACACGTTCACCGGCCGGCTGACCGAGCCCATGCTGGACGAGGTCCTGGCCCGGGCGCGCGCGCTGACCGGCTGATCCGGCCGGTTCCCGACGTGCTTGTGAAAGTTTTCACAAGGGCGTAGGCTGGCGTCATGTCCGAGAGCGGAAGCACGGCGGCCCCGGCCGGGACCCGCCCGCACGTCTCGTCCCGGCCCCGCATCATCGTGCTCGGCGGCGGCTACGTCGGGCTCTACACGACGATGCGGCTGCTGCGGAAGCTGCACAGGCGCGAGGCCGACATCACCGTCGTCGACCCACGGTCGTACATGACCTACCAGCCGTTCCTGCCCGAGGCGTCCGCCGGCTCGCTGGACGCCCGGCACGTGGTGGTCCCGCTGCGCAAGGTGCTGAAGGGCGCCGAGATCCTCAACGCGCGGGTGGTCTCGCTCGACCACTCCCGCCGGTCGTCCGCGTCGCGCCCCTCGAGGGCCCGGAGTACGACGTGCCCTACGACATCGTGGTCGTCGCGCTCGGCTCGGTCGCCCGGACGCTGCCCATCCCGGGCCTCGGTCGACGAGGCGGTCGGCTTCAAGACCGTCGAGGAGGCCATCTACCTGCGCAACCAGGTCCTGGAGTCGCCTGGACATCGCCGAGTCGACGGCCGACGAGGCCCGGCGCCGGCGCGCGCTGACGTTCCTGTTCATCGGCGGCGGCTACGCCGGTGTCGAGGCGATGGCCGAGCTGGAGGACATGGCCCGGTTCGCGACCCGTTACTACTCGCGGGTGTCCCCGGAGGACCTGCGGTTCGTCATGGTCGAGGCGACCGACCACATCCTGCCCGAGGTCGGCCCGGACATGGGCCGGTGGACGGTCGAGCAGCTGCGCAAGCGCGGCATCGAGATGCTGCTCAGCACCCGGCTGGACTCCTGCGTCGGCGGGCCAGGTCGAGCTCTCCGACGGGCAGCGGTTCGAGTCCGACACCATCGTCTGGACGGCCGGCGTCAAGGCCAGCCCGGTCCTCACCGACACCGACCTCCCGCTCGACGACAAGGGCCGGCTGATGGCCGCGGCCACGCTGCAGGTCGAGGGCGTCGAGAACGCGTGGGGCGCCGGCGACGCCGTGGCGGTCCCCGACCTGACCAAGCCCGGCGAGTTCACCGCGCCCAACGCCCAGCACGCCGTGCGCCAGGCCCGGCAGCTGGCCGACAACATCCTGGCCGTCCTGCGCGGCAGGCCGCCCGAAGCCCTACGTGCACAAGCTACGTCGGGTCGGTCGCGAGCCTCGGGCTGCACAAGGGCGTGGCGCAGGTCTACGGCATCAAGGTCAAGGGCTGGCCGGCCTGGTTCATGCACCGGACCTACCACCTGTCCCGCGTGCCGACGTTCAACCGCAAGGTGCGCGTCGTGCTCGGAGTGGACGCTCGCGCTGTTCTTCAAGCGCGAGGTCGTGCCGCTCGGCTGGCTGGACAAGCCGTTCGAGGAGTTCGAGATCGCGCGGCGGCCGGCCGGCTCGGCCGGACCGACCGGCCGGACGTGACGCCCGTCCGGCCTAGGCTGTGGCGCGCCCCCGTAGCCCAATGGCAGAGGCAGGCGACTTAAAATCGCCGCAGTGCGGGTTCGAGTCCCGCCGGGGGCACATGGCCCGAGACGAGCTGCACCCGCCGGTCGTTCCCGACCTCGAGCTGCCGGCGCTGGCCCCCGGCCCGGCCGGGCTGCTGGCCGTCCGCTCCGACCACGACGGCGTCCGCTTCACCGGTGACGACCTGAGCGGCCGCGACGTCGTCGGGTCGCGGTTCGTCGAGTGCGAGTTCGAGGGCTGCTCCTTCGACGACGCCGACCTGGGCGGTGTCCGGCTGATCGACTGCCGCTGGTCGGCCGTGGACGCCCCGGTGCTCCGCGCCGCGCGGAGCACCTGGCGCGGCGTCGAGGTGCTCCGCTCCCGGCTGGGCTCGGCCGAGCTGTACGACGTGGAGTGGCGATCGGTGCGCGTGGCGGACGGCAAGCTCGGCTACCTGAACCTGCGGCACGGCGAGCTGGTCGACGTCCTGTTCAGCGAGTGCCGGTTCGAGGAGCTGGACCTGACCGGGGCGACCCTCACCCGGGTGGCCTTCCCGGGCTGCCAGGTCGGCACCCTGACCGTGAACGGCGCCCGGCTGCAGGACGTCGACCTGCGCGGAGTGGACCTGGCCGCCGTCAACGGGCTGTCCGGCCTGGCCGGCGCCAGCATCGACGAGCGCCAGCTGCTGGAGCTGGCCCCCTTTCTCGCCGCCGAGGCCGGGCTGGTGGTGCGAGCACCGCTGCCGCCGTAGGGCCGTAGGGTCGACGGGTGCGCATCGTCTCGCTGCTGCCCTCGGCGACCGAGATCGTCTACGCCCTCGGGCTCGAGGACGACCTGGTCGGCGTGACCTTCGAGTGCGACGAGCCGGCCCGGGCCCGCGCCGACAAGGCGGTGGTCGTCGGCGGCCGCGACACCTCTGGCCTGGCACCGGCCGAGATCGACCGCTACGTCCGCGAGCAGATGGCCGCCGGCGAGGACCTCTACACGCTGCACGCGGAGGCGCTGGCCGGCCTGGACCCGGAGCTGATCCTCACCCAGGACCTGTGCCGGGTCTGCGCCCTCCCGACCGACCACGTGGAGGCGGCCCTGGACTACCTCGGCTGCCGCGCCGACGTGGTCTCGCTCGACCCGCACAGCCTGGACGACGTGCTCGGCACGATCCTCGAGGTGGGCCGGCGGGCCGACCGGACGGCGCCGGCTCACCGGCTCGTCGAGGACCTGCGCCGCCGGCTGGCCGCGGTCGCCGACGCGGTGGCCGAGGGGGTCGCGCTGCGCGGCCGCCCCCGCGTGGCGGTGGTCGAGTGGGTCGACCCGCCGTTCACGGCCGGGCACTGGGTGCCCGACCTGGTCCGGGCCGCGGGCGGCGAGCCGGTGGCCGCCCGGCCCGGCGCGAAGTCGGTCGAGACGACGTGGGCCGACATCGCCGCCGCCGGGCCGGACCTCGTCGTGGTCTCGCCCTGCGGCTTCCACCTCGACGGTGCGAGCGAGCAGGCCGTGCTCGCAGCCGACCAGCTGGACCGGCTGGGGTGCGGCGCCGCCGTGTGGGCCATCGACGCCGACGGGCTGGTGGTCCGGCCCGGTCCCCGGCTGGTCGACGGCGTGGAGGCCCTGGCCTCGGTCCTGCATCCGTCGGGTGCGGTGGCCTCGGGGTCGTCCGCCGTACGGCTCATCCGGGCCGGCACGGGAACTTCCGCGGGAGCCGGAGCATTACCCTGACGACGCCGTCTCCAGCGCCGAGCAGTCGGTGCACGGCATCAGCCCCGGAGGGGTGACGATGGCCTTCAAGAACCCGGTCTTCGGCCGGATCGACGACGAGCAGAAGCAGGGGCGGTTCGCGACGTTCCGCACCGGCCCCTCGGCGTCGGCCCAGCCCGTGACCGTCGACGACCTCGAGCGCCAGTACGCCGGGCCGCCCGCGACCGCCGCGGACACCGGCCGGGTGACGTACGACGACGTGATCATGAAGACGGCGGCCCAGTTCGTGCTGCTGCTGGCCGGCGCGGCGGTCTCGTGGCGCTACGTCTCCAGCCTGTCGGTCGAGCACCAGAGCCGCGGGATCGCGATCTGGCTGGCCGCCATGTTCGTCGGCCTCGGCATCGGCCTGGCGATCAGCTTCCGCCGCACGATCAGCGTGCCGTTGATCCTCACCTACGCCGTCGTCGAGGGCGTCTTCGTCGGTGCGGCCAGCGAGTACTTCAACACCGCCTACCCGGGGGTCGTGGGCCAGGCCGTGATCGGCACGCTGGCCGCCTTCGCCGGCATGCTCATCGCGTACAAGAGCGGCCTGATCAAGGTCAACGACAAGTTCCGCCGGATCATGTTCTTCGCGATCGCCGGGTACGCCTGCGTCGCCCTGGTCAGCCTGGTGTCGGCGTTCCTCGGCGTGGGCGGCGGGTTCGGCTTCTACGGCGTCGGGCGCGTTCGGCGTCCTGCTCTGCGCCGTCGGGGTCGTCTTCGCCGCGGTGTCGCTGGCGCTGAACTTCGACACGATCGACCGGATGGTGACTGCCGGCGCGCCGGCCAAGACGGCCTGGCTGCTCGGCCACGGGCTGCTGGTCACGCTCGTCTGGCTCTACATCGAGCTGCTGCGCCTGCTGGCCGTCCTGCGCAACAACTGATCTCTCGCCCGCTCGTCATGCCCGACAGCTCCCCGCCGGCCCCGGCCGACCGGGGAGCTGTCGCGTGAGCGGGACCGGGTCACCGGGCGGCTGCGGTCGATGGCGCTGGACGACATCCCGGTGAACCGGGTCCTGGCCGTCGGGCAGGCGCTGGCCGACCTGGCCGCGACCGCGGCAGGCGACCAGGTCCGCGTCGTGCCGCGCCTCGCGCCGTACGCCGCGGCCGACCAGCTCACGGTGCTCACCGGTGAGGTGCTGGCCGCCGTCCGCGAGGCGACGGCCGACCGGCCGGGCGAGGCAGCGGCGCTGGCCGAGCAGGCCCGGTTCCTGCTGGCCGACCTGCGGGGTCAGCTCAGGCGCTCGTAGATGACGGCCATGCCCTGGCCGCCGCCGACGCACATCGTCTCCAGCCCGAAGGTCTGGTCGCGGGCCTGCAGGCCGTTCAGCAGGGTGGTCGTGATGCGGGCGCCGGTCATGCCGAACGGGTGGCCGAGCGCGATCGCCCCGCCGTGGACGTTCAGCTTGTCGGGGTCGATCTCCAGGTCGTCGGCCGAGGCCAGGACCTGCACCGCGAACGCCTCGTTGATCTCGACCAGGTCCATGTCGTCGATCGTCATGCCGGCCCGGGCCAGCGCCTGCCGGGACGCCTCGACCGGGCCCAGGCCCATGATCTCCGGCGACAGGGCCGTGACGCCGGTGGAGACGACCCGGGCCAGCGGCGTCAGCCCGAGGTCGCGGGCCTTGCGGTCGCTCATCACGACGAGCGCGGCCGCACCGTCGTTGAGCGGGCAGCAGTTGCCGGCCGTGACCGTGCCGTCGGGCCGGAACACCGGCTGCAGCCCGGCCACGCCCTCGAGGGTCACGCCCGGCCGGGGGCAGTCGTCGGCGCTGACCACGGTGCCGTCCGGAGTGGTGACCGGCGTGATCTCCCGCGCGTAGAACCCGTCGGCGATGGCCTTCTCGGCGCGGTTCTGCGACTCCACGCCCCACTCGTCCTGGCGCTCACGGCTGATCCCGCGCAGCGTCGCGACGTTCTCGGCCGTCTGGCCCATCGCGATGTAGACGTCGGGCAGCGCGCCGGTGTCCCGCGGGTCCGACCAGGTCTCGTTGCTCCGGGCGGTGGCCGCCGTGCGCTCCTGCGCCGTGGCGAACTGCGGGTTGAGCCAGGAGTCGTCGGCCTGGCCGGCACCGGCGAAGCCCCGGAACCGCGAGACGCACTCGACCCCGGCG
This sequence comes from uncultured Actinomycetota bacterium, assembly GCA_963743975.1. Lineage (GTDB taxonomy): Bacteria > Actinomycetota > Actinomycetes > Actinomycetales > CAVURS01 > CAVURS01. Next base: position 300,697 of record CAVURS010000002.1, on the reverse strand, counting down.
GACAGGAACGCCTCGCCCTCGCCGGCCTTGATCGCGTGGAAGGCCATCCGGGTGGTCTGCACGCTGGAGGAGCAGAACCGGTTCACGGTCGCGCCCGGCAGGTGGTCCAGCCCGGCCAGCACCGCCACCACGCGGGCCAGGTTCATGCCCTGCTCGCCCCACGGCTCGGCGCAGCCCAGGTAGAGGTCCTCGACCTCCGCCGGGTCGAGGTTCGGCACCTTGGCCAGCACGGCCTGCACGGCGGCGACGGCGAGGTCGTCCGGCCGGACGTCCTTCAGCGAGCCCTTGAAGGCCCGTCCGATCGGCGTGCGAGCCGTGGCGACGATGACCGCTTCTGGCATGGCTGGTCCCTTTCGGCCGGGTGGGGTTCGCCTCGACCCTACGTCGCTGCCAGCGAGGAGTCGCCCGGTGCGGCCGTGGCCTGCGTCTCACCACCGGCGGTGCCTCGCTGGTCCGGCAGCTGGCCCGATGGCTGGTCGGATCGTTGGTCGGATCGTTGGTCGGATCGCTGGTCCGACGGCTGGCGCTGCGGCAGCGGCTCCTGGCGGCGCCGGAGCAGGACGGCCCACGGCCCGCGCCGCAGGTGGCGGGCCTGCTCGCGATCACTGCCGCCGCCCGCACCGGGGCCGCCCGCCGGGCCGGCCGAGACCTCGACGCCCGGCTCCCGGACGGCCCGCACCGCGGCCCGCGAGACCCGCTCGACCGACTCGCCGCGGCGGAAGTCGGGCCCGCGCTCGCAGCCGCCGTCCGGCCACAGCCCGACCTCGGCGCAGATGCTGGGCAGCAGCGCCGCGGCCGCCTTCGCGTAGCCGGCGGCGCTGGGGTGGAACCGGTCGGCGCTGAACATCTCGCTGCGGTTGCGCGGCGAACTCCGGCGCCGAGCAGGTCGCCGAGGGAGACGGTGCGCCCGCCGGCCTCGACCACGGCGACGGTCTGGGCGGCGGCCAGGTCGCGGCTCCACTTGCGGGCCAGCAGGCGCAGCGGCTGCGGGACCGGCTCGATCGTGCCGAGGTCGGGGCAGGTCCCGACGACGACACCGGCAGCCGAGGGCCCGCAGTGCCGTGACCGCCTCGGACCAGGTCGTGCACGGCGACCGCGGACTTGACCCGGTGCGTCACGTCGTTGGCGCCGACCATGACCATGGCGACGTCGGGCCGCGGCTGGCTCGGCCAGCAGCTGCTCGAGCTGGCCGGCCAGGTCGCTCGACCGGCCCCCGCTGAACGCGACGTTGACCAGCCGCACCGTGCGGCCGGCGGCGGCGGCCAGCCCGGTCGCGAGCAGCGCGCCCGGTGTCTCCTCGGCGCGCTCCACGCCGAGCCCGGCGGCCGAGGAGTCGCCGAGGACGGCGAGCTCGAGGTGGGGTCCGGGGGCATCGGGCACGGGACCGTTCGCGTCGTACACGCCGTCGGAGCGGGGCGCCTGCTCGAACGGGGTGCCGACCGTGCGCCGGGCGACCTTGGCCTCGGTGAACAGCACGCCGTAGGCCAGGGCGCTCAGCCCGACGACGCCGGCGGCCACGCCACCCCCGCCGTACGCCGCCTTGGTCGCGACCCGGCGTGCCTTGCTCGCCCGACCCACGGTGCCTCACCCCTTGCCCGCTCGAGAACCCTCGGAAAACTGGTACGAATCGTCCTGACGTCAACGGTATCGCCGCGGTCCGACGTTCCGCGCGCGGATTCCCGCGCGGATCACCTGGCCGGGGCTGGGATGCTGGGACGCGTGAAGTACGCAGAGCACATCAGCGACCTCGTCGGCGACACCCCTCTCGTCCGGCTGTCGTCGGTGACCGAGGGGATCGCCGGCCACCGTGCTGGCCAAGGTCGAGTACCTCAACCCCGGCGGCTCGGTGAAGGACCGGATCGCGCTGAAGATGATCGAGGCGGCGGAGGCGTCCGGCGAGCTGCGGCCCGGCGGCACGATCGTCGAGCCCACGTCCGGCAACACCGGCGTCGGGCTGGCCCTGGTCGCCCAGCGCCGCGGCTACAGCTGCGTCTTCGTCTGCCCCGACAAGGTCAGCCAGGACAAGCGCGACGTGCTCGAGGCGTACGGCGCGCGCGTGGTCGTGTGCCCGACCGCCGTGCCCCCGGACCATCCCGACTCCTACTACTCGGTCTCCGACCGGCTGGTCACCGAGATCGAGGGCGCCTGGAAGCCCGACCAGTACTCCAACCAGAACGGCCCGCCTGTCGCACTACGAGACGACCGGTCCGGAGATCTGGGCCGACACCGACGGCCGGGTGACCCACCTGGTGACCGGCGTCGGCACGGGCGGCACGATCACCGGCACCGGGCGGTACCTCAAGGACGCCTCGGCCGACCGCGAGTCCGGGCCGGTCGTCGTCGTGGGCGCCGACCCCGAGGGCTCGGTCTACTCGGGCGGGACCGGCCGGCCGTACCTCGTCGAGGGTGTCGGCGAGGACTTCTGGCCCACGGCGTACGACCCGAAGGTGCCGGACGAGGTCGATCGCGGTCTCGGACGCCGACTCGTTCCTGATGACCCGCCGGCTGGCCCGCGAGGAGGGGCTGCTCGTCGGCGGCTCCTGCGGCATGGCCGTGGTCGCGGCGCTGGAGGTGGCGCGCCGGCTCGGCCCGGACGACGTGGTCGTGGTGATCCTGCCGGACGGCGGTCGCGGCTACCTCAGCAAGATCTTCAACGACGACTGGATGGCGTCGTACGGCTTCCTGGGCCAGTCCGCGTCCACGACCGTCGGCGACGTGCTGCGCGGCAAGTCCGGTGACCTGCCGGCGCTGGTGCACACCCACCCGAACGAGACGGTGCGCGACGCGGTCACCTACCTGCGGGAGTACGCCGTCTCGCAGATGCCGGTCGTCACCGCGGAGCCGCCGGTCATGGCCGGAGAGGTGTCGGGCTCGGTGTCCGAGCGGGACCTGCTGGACGCGCTGTTCACCGGGCGGGCCCACCTGGCCGACCCGGTCGAGCGGCACATGGGTCCGCCGCTGCCGCTCGTCGGCGCGGGGGAGCCGGTCGCCGCGGCCCGGTCGGCGCTGGAGAAGGCGGACGCGATCCTCGTCGCCGTCGACGGCAAGCCCGCCGGCGTCCTCACCCGCGCGGACCTGCTCGGCTTCCTGGCCGACTGACCTCCGCCCTTGTCCTGGCCGTCGAATCCGGGTTTGGCGGTCGAACCCGGGTTTCCGGTGGGTGTTCGGAGGCTGCAACTCCGGTCCTGACGGCCAAACGCGGTTCCGACGGCCAGACGCGGTTCTGACGGCCACCAGGGGCGCGAGGGCTAGGGGCGGCGGGCGACGAGGACGAGGTCGATCTGGTCCCCGTCGGGCGTCGGGCGCACGACCTCGTCGAGGCGCTCGACCTCCAGCCCCTCGGCGGCGGCGCGCAGCCCGTCCTCGGTGTGCAGGTAGCGCGGGTTCGTCGGGCCGCCGACGCCGTCGGTGAGATTGCGCAGCGAGTGCCCGAGCACCACCAGCCGCCCTCCGGGGGCCAGCCACTGCCGGACCCGCGGGAACACGTCGTCGTCCAGGTGGAAGAACGAGCACAGCACCAGGTCGTACGCCGCGGTGCCGGGCGGGGGCTGCCACTCCCGGGCGTCGGCGACCACCCACTCGATGGGGGTACGCCCGCGCTGACCGCCCTCGTGCTCCCGACCGGTGTCGATGGCCACCTGCGAGAAGTCGACCGCGGTGACCTGCCAGCCCTGCTCGGCCAGCCACAGCGCGTGCCGGCCCACCCCGGCGGCCACGTCGAGCGCGCGCCCCGGCGGCAGGGCCGAGACCACCGAGACCAGCGTCGGGTCCGGGCCGCTCGCCAGGCTGTGCTCGTGGTGCTGACCGGCGTGCTCGGTGTACCGCTCGTCCCAGTACGCCGCGTCGTGGTCCACCGCGGCAGCGTCGGCGGAGGGCAGCAGCCGGTCGACGCCGAGCGCGGTGAGCGTCACCAGGCTCACCGTGATCAGGACGGCCGCCGCGGCGCTCTCCTGGCCGACCTCGAACGGCGCCGTCTGGATCAGCAGTCCGCTGGAGACGGCCGATCCCAGGCCGCCGAGGATCGTGCCGGCGAGCAGCGGCCGGACGTTCCCGCTGTCGGGTCCGACCCGGCCGCGGCGGGCCAGGGCTCCGAGGACGGCCACGGCGGCCAGCCAGAGCAGCAGCGGCTGGGTCCGGAAGGTGTGCGACGTCACGGCTGACTGCGGCTGCGGCTGCGACCCGAACAGCAGGTCGGCCACCGGCGCCGGCACGGCCGAGGTGATCGGACCCCACACCGGCGGGCTGAGCGAGCTGGGCAGCTCGGTCCCGATGATCCGCAGTGTCGACCGGGGGTGGCCGAGCAGCCAGCCGGCCCACCAGCGGTTCCAGTGGGCGGTGGCCCAGGAGTCCATCTGCGGGCAGCTGCGCACGGTCCGCACGACCCAGGCCGTGGTGCCGTGGTCGGACACGACGTTCGGCGCGGACGGGATCATGCAGGCCGGTGCGCCGGACCGGCGCAGGCCGGCGATCACCTGGCGGGCGACCGGGTCGTTCGCCGACACCGGGTACCCGTAGGCCACCGTCGTCCGCGAGTAGCCCAGGGTCCGGTGCCAGGCGACGTCCGAGCGCACGTTGTAGACGTAGGCGTAGACCGAGAACAGCACGAGCACCGCGGCCACGACGCCGTACGGCCGGATCCGTCCCGCGCCGCGCCGCGCCAGCGCCAGCACCGCGAGCGCGACCGCCCAGCCGAGCAGGACCACGAACACGTTGGGCCGGGTCATCGTGAACCACAGGGCGAACGCCAGCAGGACGGCCGCCCGGCGCCCGGTCGGTGCGGCGGCGAACCGGACCAGCGCGGCCAGGGCCAGCACGCCGGAGGAGATCGAGACCGACTCGCCCAGCACGACGAGGTCCCAGCCCGCCACCTGGGCGGTGCAGCCCAGCACGAGCACGGCGGCCGCGAGCAGGCGCCGGACGAGCGGGCGCCGGACCAGGGCGGCCAGCGTGAGGGCCAGCGTCGCCCAGGCCACGGTGGACAGCACGACCTGGGCGAGAACGATCCCCAGGTCCCCGGGCCACAGCGCCATCCACGCCGTCACCCCCCACGGCCGCACCGAGCGCCCGTCCAGGCTGGTCAGGGAGAGGTCGAGCCACGTGCCGTGGGTGCGGTAGGTCGGGGTGTCCGGGTACGTCGTGGGGTACGGCGAGGTGCCGCCGCTGCCCAGGAGCTGCAGCAGCCGGACGACCGGGAAGGCCGCGAGGAGGGCCAGGACCACGCGGTCGGCACCTCGGAGGCGCGCCGCCGTCTGCACTTGGAGAGGATAGGGCCGTGGCGAACCCCGACCTCGTTCCCGCTCCTGGCGGCCCGGTCCCCCGCGTGGGCATCGTGGTCGTCGCCTACAACGCGGCGTCGACGCTGGCCGCGACGCTCGACCGGATCCCGCCGGAGGTGCTGCCGCAGCTGGCCGAGGTGATCATCTCCGACGACGCCAGCCACGACGACACGTTCGACCAGGCCCGCCGCTGGGGGGCGCGGGCGAGCGACGTGAAGACCACCGTCGTCCGGCACACCAAGAACCTCGGGTACGGCGGCAACCAGAAGGCGGCGTACCGGCTGGCGATCGACCACGGCCTGGACATCGTGGTGCTGCTGCACGGCGACGGGCAGTACGCGCCGGAGTTCCTGCCGCAGCTGCTCGCGCCGTTCCGGGAGAGCGACGTGGCGGCGGTGTTCGGCTCGCGGATGATGGAGCGCGGCGCGGCCCGGGCCGGCGGGATGCCGTTCTACAAGCGCGTCGGCAACCGGATCCTGTCGACGTTCGAGAACCGGATGCTCGGCACCCGGCTCAGCGAGTTCCACTCCGGGTACCGCGCCTACAGCACCCGGACGCTGTCGGCGATCCCGTTCGAGGCCAACAGCGACGGCTTCGACTTCGACACCCAGATCATCGCCCAGATCGTGCAGGCCGGCGGGACCGATCGTCGAGGTCCCGATCCCGACGTACTACGGCGACGAGATCTGCTACGTCAACGGCATGGCGTACGCGCGCGACGTCGTCCGGGACGTGGTCGAGTTCAAGCTGGCCACCAAGGGCTTCGGCACCCAGGAGTGGGTCGCGACGCCGGAGGAGTACCTGTTCAAGGAGGGCGACGGGTCCTCGCACACGGCGATGCTGGAGATGCTGGCCGAGCTGCCGCCGTCCCGGATCCTCGACCTGGGCTGCTCCGGCGGCCTGTTCGCCGAACGGGCCCGGGCCGCGGGCCACCACGTCACCGGCGTCGACGTCATGGAGATCCCCGGCGTGCGGGAGCGCACCGACGCTTCCTCGTCGCCGACCTCGAGCAGGGCATCCCGGCCGAGATCGAGGGGCCGTTCGACATCGTGGTCGCGGGCGACGTCATCGAGCACCTCGCCCGGCCGGTCCACCTGCTGCGCGACATCCGCCGGGTGCTGCGGCCGGGCGGCGAGCTGCTGCTGTCCGTGCCGAACTTCGGCCACTGGTACCCGCGGGTCCGGGTCGCCACCGGCCTGTTCGGCTACGACCGCCGCGGCATCCTGGACGACACGCACCTGCGCTTCTTCACCCGGGCGACCCTGCGCCGTACGGTCCGGGCCGCCGGGTTCGACGTGCTGCAGGAGTCGGCGACCGGCCTGCCGCTGGGCGTGATCGGCTCGGGCGCCTCGTCCGTGCCGCTGAACGCCGTACGCCGGCTGGACGCGGCGCTGGTCCGGGCCCGTCCGACGCTGTTCGGCTACCAGCACATCCTGCGGCTGGTGCCGCACGCCGAGGACGCGATCTTCGCGCTCGACCTCGAGCCCGGTGCTCCCCGCGCGACGCCGTACTCCAGTACTGACGGTGATCTGGCCGTGGATCGGGCCGGATCACCGTCAGACGGGGAGCACCGCCGCGCCGGGGGAGCGCCGGGGCACGGCAGGCCTCAGTCGGTGGTCTTGGCCACGCCGACCGGGCAGCGAGACGCCGGTGCCGCCGACGCCGCAGTAGCCCCACGGCACCTTGTGCAGGTACTGCTGGTGGTAGTCCTCGGCGTAGTAGAACTCGCCCGGCGTCCTCGGCCGACCGCAGCTCGGTGGTGATCTCGCCGAACCGGTGCCGCTTCAGCACGTCCTGGTAGCGACGCCCGGCTGGCCTCGAAGGCCGCCTTCTGCTCCGGCGTCGTGTAGTAGAACGCCGAGCGGTACTGCGTGCCGACGTCGTTGCCCTGGCGCATGCCCTGGGTCGGGTCGTGCGCCTCCCAGAAGACCTTCAGCAGCTCCTCGATCGTCACCTTCGACGGGTCGTACGCGACGAGGACGGTCTCGGCGTGCCCGGTCTTGCCGGTGCAGGTCTCCTCGTACGTCGGGTTGGGGGTGAAGCCGCCCTGGTAGCCGACGGCGGTCGTCACGACGCCCGGGGTCTCCCAGAACTTCTTCTCCTCGCCCCAGAAGCAGCCGAGCGCGAAGTACGCGACCTGCGTGCCCTCGGGCCACGGGCCGAACATCGACGGTGCCCAGGACCGCGTGGGTCGGCGGCACGGCGTACGGGCGGGTGGGCCGCCCGGGCAAGCGCCTCCTCGCGGGTGGGGAGCTGGCGCTTGAGTGCGGAGCCGAACAGCATGGTCGGTCCTCTCCAGAGACATGCGGATGCACCCGTTCCAACGCGGCCCGGTCAGGGCGGTGTTCCGGCCCGCCGGCTCTGCGCCGACAGTACGCCGGCACGCTCAGACGACGTAGGCCTCGACCGGCTCCGACGCGGCAGCGGGCGCCGGCCGTCCGGCGGCGACCGCGGCCCAGGCCTGGGCCAGCTCGCGGACCGCGGCCTCCAGGTCCTCCGCCGGCCGGGTGAACGGCAGCCGCAGCCACGACTCCAGCGTGCCGTCCGCGGCGAACCGCGAGCCCGGCGTGATCCGCAGCCCCGCGCTCCGCGACCGCCGCCGCGAGCGCGCCCGAGGACGGCGTCGGCAGCTCGCACCACAGCACCTGGCCGCCGGTCGGCACGGTGAACCGCCAGCTGACGGCAGCGTCGCGGCGCAGCGCCGCCACCAGGGCGTCGCGGTGCCGCCGCAGCCGGGCCACCCGGTGCGCGCCGGACCGCCGGCCAGCTGGTCCAGCAGCTGGGCGCAGGCCAGCTGCTCGAGGATCGGGCTGGACAGGTCCTGGCGCGCGCGCAGGGCGGCCAGCCGCCGGATCGTGACCGAGTCCGAGCGCAGCCAGCCGACCCGCAGGCCGCCCCAGAAGAGCTTGCTGGCCGAGCCGACGGTGACCATCGGCTCGGTGCCGGCCCAGGACCGGCGAACGGCGCGGGCATGGCGTCGGACTCCAGCGAGCAGCTCGACCAGCGACTCGTCGACGACGGCCGCCGTGCGTCCCGCGGCCAGCGCCGTCGGCGACCGTGCGCCCGCTGCTCCTCGCCCATCAGCGCGCCGGTCGGGTTCTGGAAGTCGGGGATGAGGTACGCCGCGCGGGGGGCGGTCTGCCGCACCGCCGCGACCAGGCCCTCGGAGTCCGGGCCGCCCCAGCCGTCGTGGATCGGCACCGGGCACCGCCCGGGCGCCGAGGTCGGCGACGATGTCCATGCCGCCGGGATACCCCGGCTGCTCGACCAGGACCCGGTCGCCCGGCGCCGACGTACAGCGACAGCGCGAGGCGCACGGCCTGCAGCGCGCCGCTGGTGACCAGGATCTGCTCCGGCGTCGTCGGCCAGCCCGCGCTCGGTGAACCGCGTCGGCCAGCCGCTCCCGCAGCGCCGGCACCCCGCGGTAGTCGTAGCCGGTCCCGGGCAGGTAACCGCGGCAGCTCGTCCAGGGCGGCGGCGTACGCCGCGTGCAGCTGCGGCGGTGCGCTCGGTGCCGCGTGGCCGAGGTCGACGACCCCGAGCGGCGCCGGCTCCGGCGCCCAGGCCGGCACCTCGCCCGCGTCACCGGGCAGCGTGGTCCAGGTCCCCGATCCCTGCCGGCTCGCGGCGTACCCGGACTCGCGCAGCAGGTCGTACGCCGCGGCGGCCGTCGTGCGGCTCCGGCCCGAGGGCGCGCGGCCAGCTCGCGCTCCGGCGGCAGCCGGACCCCGACCGGCAGCCGCCCGTCCAGGACCAGCAGCCGGACCCGGGCGGCCAGCGCGGCGTACGCGGGCGGCCGGGGGTCTCCCAGGTGCCGAGCAGCCGGGCCAGCTCGCGCGGGCCGATCCGTGCCGGCGCCGGGCGTCACGATGCGCACGGGAGCCACTGTGCGCTGATTGGCTCTGGATGACAAGACCAATCGGCCCGGAGGATAGGCCCATGCGCCAGCTCCCTCGCCGGATCGCCCAGCTGTACGTCGGCCTCGGCCTGTACGCGGTGAGCATGGCGCTGGTCATCCAGTCCGGCCTCGGCGAACATGCCGTGGGACGTCTTCCACCAGGGGCTGGCCCGCCGGGTCGGGCTGACGCATCGGCTTCTGGGTGATCGTGTTCGGCGTGCTGATCCTGCTGGCCTGGATCCCGCTGCGCCAGCGGCCCGGGCTGGGCACGGTGAGCAACATCGTGGTCATCGGCGTCCTCATCGACGTCGGCGCTCGAGCGTCGTCCCGGTCGCCCACCGTGGCCGCTGCCGCGTCCGGCTGACGTTCCTGCTGGCCGGGATCGCTGCTCAACGCGCGTCGCCACCGCGCTCTACGTCGGCGCCCGGATGGGTCCCGGCCCGCGCGACGGCCTGATGACCGGCCTGGTGCGCGCGGACCGGCCGCTCGGTCCGGCTGGTCCGCACCGTCGATCGAGGTCACCGTCGTCCTGGCCGGCTTCCTGCTGGGCGGCACCTTCGGGTCGGGCACGCTGCTCTACGCGGTGAGCGATCGGCCCGCTGGTCCAGGTGTTCCTGCCGCGCCTCACCGTGCCCGAGCGCCGCCGGGGCCGCGCGCCGGTCGGAGTGCCCGAGGCGGTGGCCGCCGACGCCCGATACCCTCGCGGCGTGAGCGACTCCGCAGGGCTTCAGCACGCGGGCCATCCACGCCGGCCAGGAGGCCGACCCGCTGACCGGGTGCGGTCGTGCCGCCGATCTACCAGGTCTCGACGTACAAGCAGGACGGCGTCGGCGGGCTGCGCGGGGGCTACGAGTACTCCCGGTCGGCCAACCCGACCCGCACCGCGCTCGAGGAGTGCCTGGCCGCGCTCGAGGGCGGCTCGCGGGGCTTCGCCTTCGCCTCCGGGCTGGCCGCCGAGGACACCCTGCTGCGCGCGGTCACCCGCCCGGGCGGCCACGCGGTCATCCCGAACGACGCGTACGGCGGCACGTACCGGCTGTTCGCCAAGGTCGCCGAGCCCGTGGGGCCTGAGCACACTCGCCGGCCGACCTCGGCGACCTCGACGCCGTCCGGGCGGCCATCCGTCCGGGGCGAGACCTCGGTGGTCTGGGCCGAGACGCCCACCAACCCGCTGCTCAGCGTCGCCGACATCGCCGCGCTCGCCGAGATCGCCCACGACGCCGGCGCGCTGCTCGTCGTCGACAACACGTTCGCGACGCCGTACCTGCAGAGCCCGCTCGCCCTCGGCGCCGACGTCGTCGTGCACTCGACGACGAAGTACTGCGGCGGCCACTCCGACGTCGTCGGGCGGCGCGCTCGTGACGAGCCGCACGCCGCGTCACGCGGCGCCGACCTCGACGAGCGAATCGGCTTCCACCAGAACGCGATCGGCGGCGTGGCCGGCCCGTTCGACGCGTGGCTGGTCCTGCGCGGCCTGAAGACGCTGGCCGTGCGGATGGACCGGCACTGCGACAACGCCGAGCGGATCGTCGGCCTACCTCGGCGCAGCACCCGCGGGTCTCGCAGGTGCTCTACCCGGGCCGCGCCGAGCACCCCGGTCACGAGGTCGCGGCCCGGCAGATGCGCCGGTTCGGCGGCATGGTCAGCTTCCGGCTCCGCGGCGGCGTGGAGGAGGCCCTCGGCGTCTGCAAGCGGGCCGAGGTCTTCACGCTCGGCGAGTCCCTCGGCGGGGTCGAGTCGCTGATCGAGCACCCCGGCCGGATGACGCACGCCAGCGTGGCCGGGCAGCGTCCTGGAGGTGCCCGACGACCTGATCCGGCTCTCCGTCGGCATCGAGGACGCCGAGGACCTGATCGCCGACCTCGACCGCGCGCTGTCCTGACCCGGCCGCGCGCCGACCGCTGACGAGGCTCGCCGATGAGCCGCGGATGAGCCGGGTGCTCTGCGTCGACTTCGGCTCGACGTTCACCAAGGCCGCCCTGGTCGACACCGGCGCCGGCGAGCTGGTCGCCACCGGGAGCCACCCGACGACCATCGCGACCGACGTGCTCGACGGCTACCAGGCGATCCGGGCCGGGCTCGGCGCCGAGCGGGTCGACGAGGTGCATGGCCTGCTCGAGCGCGGGCGGCGGGCTGCGGCTGGCCGTCGTCGGCTACGAACGGCAGGTGACGGCGGAGGCCGGTCACCGGGTCGGGCTGTCCGCCGGCGCGAAGGTCGTCCACGTCGAGCGCCGGACCGCTGGACGGTGCAGGCGTCGCCGCCCTGCGCGCGGCCGGTCCGGACGTCGTCCTGCTGGTCGGCGGCACCGACGGCGGCAACGCCGAGGTGCTGCTGCACAACGCCCGCCGGCTCGGCACGGCGCGCATCGCGGCTCCCGTCGTCCTGGCCGGCAACGTCGAGGCGCAGGAGGCGGCCGCGCACGAGCTCCTCCGCGGCGGCGCACGGTCGTGCCGGCCGACGAACGTCCTGCCGCAGATCGGCGTGCTGGAGCCGCGCCCGGCCCGCGCTGCGATCCGGGACGTGTTCATCCGGCACGTCATCGGCGGCAAGCACCTCTCGCGCAGCCCCGACTTCGCCGCGATGGTGCGGGCGGCGACGCCGGACGTCGTGCTGGCCGGCGTCGAGGTGCTGGCCGACGGCGCCCCTGCGGCCGGGGTCGGCGGCGCCGGGGACGTGCTCGTCGTGGACATCGGCGGCGCGACGACCGACGTCTACTCGGTGATCACGCCCGAGGGCGAGGACGCCGGCCTGCGCAAGGAGGTCGTCGAGACCCTGTGGCGCGCGCGCACCGTCGAGGGCGACCTCGGCATGCGGTGGAACGCCGCCGGCGTGGTCGAGGCGGCGCGCGCCGAGGGCCTGCTCACCCCGGACGACGGGACGAGCGGCCTGGCGGCGTACGCGGCGCGCCTGGCGGCCGCCCCCGACCTGGTCCCCGAGCCCGGTTCGGCGCAGGACCGGCTGGACCTGCGGCTGGCCGCCCTGGCCGTGACCGTCGCGCTGCGCCGGCACGGCCGGCCGGCCGGCCCCGGCGCCGACCCCCGGCCGCTGCGGGACGTCGGGCTGGTCGTGGGGTCCGGCGGCGTGCTGCGGCACCACGGGCCGGCCGACCGGCTGGCCGTGCTCGCGGCGGCCACGACCGACCACGGCGGCGGGTGGCGGGTGCCCGCCCAGGCCCGGGTGGTGGTGGACGGCCGGTACGTCCTGTTCGCCGCCGGGCTGCTCGCCACGAGCGGCTCCGAGGAGCTGAGGCTCGCGGGTGCACGGCTGCTTGCCGTGCAGATCCTGGCGGACGCGGGAGGATTGCCCGGTGAGTGAGGCCGGGGACACCCAGCAGGTCGAGATCCCGTACGGCGTCCGGCTGACCACGTCGTGGGCCTGGCGGCTCATCGTCATCGCCGCACTGATCTACCTGCTGCTGCGGGTGCTGGGCATGTTCGAGGTCATCGTCGTGCCGTTCCTCATCGCGATGCTGCTCGTCGCCCTGACCCGGCCGGTCACCGACGTGCTGACCCGGGGCGGGATGCCCCGCGGCGTGGCCGCCCTGCTGACCGTGCTGCTGGTGGTCGCCATCGTGGTCGGCCTGGTCACCCTGGTGGGCACCCAGATCGCCAGCGGCTTCCCCGACCTGGAGAAGCAGACCAGCAACGGCCTGAACGAGGTGCAGAAGTGGCTGGCCACCGGGCCGCTGCACATCACGACCGACCAGCTCGCGTCGTACCTGGGCCGGCTGCAGAGCTCGCTGAGCTCGCACACGCGGCACCCTGCTGAGCAGTGCCTTCGCGGCCGTCGGCACGGTCAGCGACGTGCTCGCCGGCATCTTCATCACGCTGTTCTCGACGTACTTCATGCTGGCCCAGGGCGACGTGATCTGGGGCTGGCTGCTCAAGTGCTCCCCGACGGCGCGCACGAGCCCGCTCGACCTCGCCGGCCGCCGCGGCTGGGTGACCCTGACGTCGTACATCCGGGCGACGGTCATCGTGGCCGGCGACCGACGCGCTGGGCATCGGCATCGGTGCCAGCGGTCCTGCGCGTGCCGCTCGCCGTGCCGCTCGCCGTGCTGGTGTTCCTGGGTGCGTTCATCCCGGTGGTCGGCGCGCTGGTGTCCGGCATCGTCGCGGTGCTGGTCGCCCTGGTCTCGCACGGACCGGTCACCGCGCTGATCATGCTGGGCGTCGTGATCGGCGTGCAGCAGCTGGAAGCCCATGTGCTGCAACCGTTCCTGATGGGCCGGGCGGTCCGGCGTGCATCCCCTCGCCGTCATCCTCGGCATCGCCGCGGGGGCGTTGCTGGCCGGGATCGTCGGCGCGCTGTTCGCGGTGCCGGTGATCGCCGTCGGCAACACCATCGGCGTCCTCGCTCGCCGGCCGGACCGACGACGAGGACCAGCGGTACGCCTCGGACGAGAACCCGGTGGCGGACGACACGTCACCGGACTAGGACCGGTGTCCTACCGCCGGCGCGAGCGCAGGTAGTCGGCGACGACGTACTCGCCGAGCCGGTCGATGTCCGGGGTGAACATCCGTCCGCCGCTGCGCTTGGCCACGGCGTCGACGAACCGGCGCAGCCCGTAGTCCTCGCCGAGCATGAACAGGTTGAGCTGGGCGCGGTAGCGGGTGAGGGCGTCGACCTCGGTGAGCGTGCGGCGCAGGGTCTCCTGGGTCGTCGGCCACTGGAACACCGCCGTGCCGTCGTCCTCCAGGTGGGCCGTCGGCTCGCCGTCGGTGACCACCAGCACGACCGGCTCGGCGTCCGGGTGCCGGCGCAGGTGCCGGCCGGCCAGCGCGAGGGCCTGCTGCAGGTTCGTGCCCTGGACCCACTGCGGCTCGATGCCGGCCAGCTCGACCTCGGTCATCGGGCGGGCCCAGCGGTCGAAGCCGATGAGCTGCAACGCGTCCTGCGGGAACCGGGTGGCCATCAGGTGCTGGAGCGCGAGCGCGGTCTGCTTCATCGCGCCCCACCGCCCCTCGGCGTACATCGACCACGACAGGTCGACGCACAGCGCGACGGCGGCGCGACGAGCGGCGCTCGGTCTCCACGACCGCGAAGTCGCCCGGGTCGAGGGTCAGCGTCCCGCCGGCGGGCAGCGGGAACCCTCCTGAGGACGCCGTGCGCAGCACCGCGTTGGAGACGGTGCGGACGACGTCGAGCGGCTGCTCGTCGCCGAACGACCACTCGTGCCAGGCACCGGTCGGCTCGCCGGCCTGACCGGCCGCGTGGTCCTCGTGGCCGCCCCGGCCCTGGGCACTGAGCTGGTCGAACACCCGGCGCAGCGCGGTCTGGCCGAGCCGGCGCAGCGCCTTCGGCGTGAGGCGCAGGCCCTCGTCGTCGCGGGCCAGCCAGCCCTGCCGGCGCAGCTCGCGCTCGAGCTCGCGCAGCGCCTGGACGTCGGCCGTGGCCCCGGTGCCGAGCTGGCGCTCGATCGCCTCGACGTCGACGTCGTCCAGCGTGGCGCCGGGGTAGTCCTGGCCGAGCTGGTCGGACAGGGCGTCCAGGTCGGCCAGCTCCTGCAGGGCCTGGGTCGCCTCGCCGTAGGTCAGCGGCTGGTCGCCGTCGACGTCGCCGCGGCTGCGCCAGTCCAGCCCGGGCCGCAGGTCGCGCAGGTTGTCGCGCAGGGCCGACATCTCGGCCGCGAGGTCGGCGTCGGCCAGGGCGTCGGCCATCAGCTGGGCCAGCTCCTGCCGCTGCTGGGGAGACAGCGACCGCATGAGGCGCTCGGCCGCCGCGGCCTGCCGGGCCAGGGCGTCGATCAGCTCGTCGACGGTCTGCGGGTTGTCGGGGAACATGTCGCCGTACGTGGACCATGAAGTCGTTGAACTGGTCGGTCGTGTCCTCGCCGCGCGCGTGGGCGCCGAGCAGCCGGTTCAGGTCGGACAGCATGTCCTTCGTCCGGGCCATCGCCTCGGAGTCGTTGCCCTGCAACGCATTCTCGCATGCCCTGGAACTGCTGGTCGATGACCTCGCGCTGCAGCATGGCCTTGATCTCGTCGTACGCCTCACGGGCCTCCGGAGAGCGCCAGTCGTAGTCGGCGAGCTCGCGGACGGCTCGGGAGGTGTCCCTCGGCAGGTCACCGAGCCGCTGCTCGCGCAGCCGCGCGTCGTCCGAGGGGTCGGGGAACAGCGCCCCGAGCTCGGACTCGATGGCCTGGCTGAGCAGGTCGCGCACCTGCTCGAGGGTGCCCGGACAGGTCGCCGGCGTTGCGGGCCTGCTCCCGGCGCCGCCGGACCTCCCGCTGCAGGTCGTCCAGACCACGCCGCCCCTGGTCCCCGCGGCGGAGCAGGTCGCGGATCGCCTCGCTCAGGCTGCGCCCCTCCAGCACGTCCTGGCCGATGGCGTCGACCGCGGCCCGCGACGTCGTACGGCGGGGCCAGCGGGTCGCGGCCCGCCCCGCCAGGCGCCGTACCGGTTCCGTGGCACCGCTAGCCGCCGTAGACCGTGCGGCCGTCGGCGAGCACGTCCTTGGCCAGGCGGCGGGTGAGGTGCAGGCCCTCCAGGACCAGCTCGACCGCAGAGGCCGCCTCGCCCGGCGTCGGGGCGTCGCCCAGGTCGAGCCGCTCCAGGACCTTGGCCAGGCCGGCGACCGTGCCGACCTGGGCCAGGACCTCGGTCGCCGGCACCAGCTCGCCGGTCTCCACCGACTCGCCCTCGGCCACCAGGGCCGTGAACCCGGACAGGTCCAGCCCGGCCAGCCGGGCCCGGAAGACCTCGGCGGTGGCCGTCCGCAGCAGGTGGGCCAGCACCTCCTCCTCGCGGCCCTCGTCGCCGGACTCGAACTCGACCTTGCCGCGCAGCGTGCGGGCGATGCCGTCCAGGTCGCCGACCCGGCCGACCGCGTCGTCCTCACCGGTCAGCGCGGCCCGGCGCAGCGCCGCGGCGGCCGCGGTCTCGGCGGCGGCGACCGCGAACCGGGCCGAGACGCCGGACCGCTGGTCGACCGACGACGACTCCCGCACGCCCCGGGCGAACCGGGCCACGATCTCCAGCAGGTACGCCGGGAGCTCGGCCACCAGCTCGGCCTCCTGGGCCACGAGAGCGACCTCGTCGGCGACCTCCAGCGGGTAGTGGGTGCGGACCTCGGCGCCGAAGCGGTCCTTCAGCGGGGTGATGATCCGGCCCCGGTTGGTGTAGTCCTCGGGATTCGCCGTGGCGACGAGCAGCAGGTCCAGCGGCATCCGCAGCGCGTAGCCACGGACCTGGATGTCGCGCTCCTCCAGGACGTTGAGCAGCGAGACCTGGATCCGCTCGGCCAGGTCGGGCAGCTCGTTGACCGCGAACACGCCGCGGTTGGACCGCGGCACCAGCCCGTAGTGCACGGTCTCCGGGTCGCCGAGGGTGCGGCCCTGCGCCAGCCGGACCGGGTCCACGTCGCCGATCAGGTCGCCGACGCTGGTGTCCGGCGTGGCCAGCTTCTCGCCGTACCGCTCGGAGCGGTGCCGCCACGCGACCGGGACCGCGTCGCCCAGCTCCGCCGACAGCCGCCGGCAGCGCGGGCAGACCGGCCCGAGCGGGTCGTCGTGGATCTCGCAGCCCTCGACCTCGGGCGACCACTCGTCCAGCAGGGCGGTGAGGGACCGGGCGAGCCGGGTCTTGCCCTGGCCGCGCTCGCCGAGCAGCACCAGGTCGTGCCCGGCGAGCAGCGCGCGCTCCAGCTCGGGCAGGACGGTGTCGTCGAACCCGACGATCCCGGGGAACCGGCCGCCCCCGGTGCGCAGGGCCGCGACGAGGTTCTCGCGCAGCTCGGCCTTGACGGTGCGAGGGGTGTAGCCGCTCGCCCGGAGGTCGGCGACGGTCCGGGGCAGGTCCTCCGGCGCGGCGGGGGGAAGCAGCTCGCTGGTGATGGTCACCGCTCGACCGTACGTCGGCCTGTGGATGCGCGCAGCGGGCGGGTGGTTCGTCCGGGCAGGATGGGCCCCGGCGTGGGGCCCGACGACAGGAGCTCGATGTCCGCGCGCCCGTTCCCGTCCCCGTTCCCCTCCCCGTTCCCACTGCTGGGTGTGCACCCCGTCCCGCCGCCCCCGGCCGCCGCCGAGGCGGCTCGCTGGGCCGCGCTCCTCACGGCGGCGGGGGAGGCCTGGCAGCTGGAGGCCGGGCGGCTGTCCGCCGTCGTCCGGTCGCCGGTCGTGAGCGGCCCCTGCGCGGTGGCGATGGCCGAGTGCGGCGACGCCGTGGCCGGTGAGATCCGTTCGGTGGCGGCACAGCTCGCTCGCCTGGGCGCCGCGCTGCGACTGGCCCGAACGGCATGAGCGCCTCGCTGCGGGTGGACCCGGACGGCCTGCGCTCGGCCGGGACGGCGGTGGACGACGATGCGCGCCCGGCTGGAGGCGGCCGCCGCGCCCGTGCCGGCCTGGGGCCGGTGGGCGGTGTCGCCGCCGGCCGCCGTTCCCGGCCTGGCCCCGGCGATCGGAGGCGACGGTCGCGGTCCGCCGGGTGGCCGAGGTGCTCACCCGGGTCCAGGCGCTCGCCCGGGTCCTCGCGCTCGTCGCGGAGGGCTTCGTCCGCGCCGACGCCGGGGTCGCGGCGAGCTTCGACCCCGGTCGGGCGTCGGCGGCGGACCTGCGGGCGATCGCCGGGCTGCTCGACCTGGTCGACCCGGGCCCGCTGGAGGCGTTGCTGGTCGCCAGTCCCGCGCTGGCCCGGCTGGTCGTCGACCGGTTGGCGGTCGAGCCGTGGGCGGCGGGTCCGGGGTCGACGGCCGGGCGGCTCGCCGCGCTGCTGCGGTCGGGCGAGCCGGTGCCGGTCCGGCTGGCCGAGGCCCGCGGCCTGTTCCTGGCGCTGCCCGCGGCGGACCGGCGGCGGCTGGCGCTGCTGCACCCGGCGCTGGTCTCCGGGCTCGCCTCGGCGCCGGTGGCCGACCGGTTCGCGGCCACCCGGGTCCTGGTCAGCGCCGAGTCCGGGCGGCTGCGGGCCCGGCTGCCCGGCCTGCCGGTGGCTCAGCGGGCGGCCGCCGTGCGCCGGCTGGCCTGGTACGACGAGCTGCTGACCGGACGGGTGACGTTGACCCGGCCGGACGGCACGCGCCTGGTCCGGCCGCACCAGCTGCTGTCGTTCGACGCCCGCGGCGACGGCCGGATCGCCGAGGTCTTCGGGGACCCGGCGACCTCCCGGCACCTGGCCGTCTACGTCCCCGGCACCGGGACCAGCCTGGACCGCTACGCCGGGAACGCGGCCCGGGTGCGCTCGTTCGCCGCCGCCGAGCCCGACCTGACCGTCGTGCTCTGGCAGAACGCCGACTTCCCCGACCAGCCGCAGGACGACGTCCTGCCGCCGGCCACGTCATGGGTCCGCCCGGTCCAGGCCGTCCACGACCAGCTGCGGGCGCACGTCCTGGCCGCGGCGTACCGCGACGCCGCCGACCGGGCCGGCCCGATCCTCACCTCCGACGTCGACGGGCTGCGGATGGCGCTGCCCGGACCCGGAGCGGACCTCACCGTCCTCGGGCACAGCTACGGCGGGTCGATCGTGGGGTCGGCCGAGACGCACGGGCTGGTCGTCGACCGGGTGGTCCACATCGCCAGTGCCGGCGGCTACGCGACGGACGTGCGGTCGTACGCCGCGGGGGAGTGCGGCACCCGGCGCTTCTCGATGACCGACCCCGACGACCCGATCCAGCTGGTGCAGGGCGCCGGCTTCGGCTCCGCGGCGCAGGTCGGGCACTCGCTCGCGACCGTGTCCGGCGTGCTGCCGGAGCCGCTCAAACCCCTGGCCGTCCCGCTGGTCACCACCACCGCCGTGGTGTCGGGGGCGCCGTGGCACGTCGGGCACGGCATGGACCCGGACCTGATCCCCGGGGTGACCCGGCTGGACACCGGGGTGCTGGCCGACGGCCACACGCTGGTCAGCGGCCACGGCGGGATGTTCGCCGAGGGCTCGGGCGCCTGGCGGAACCTGCTGGCCGTCATGCACGGCGACCCGGTCCGCGTGCTGGAGCCGGCCCGGTGGCACAGCGACCTCGTCCCCTCGCAGGCCCATGCGCGGATCGGCCCGGACGGCCCGTCGGTCACGGTCGCACCCGCCCACTACGTGGTGACCCGCTCGCCGTACGCCGCCGCCGGGTACCAGCCGCCGGTCCAGTCCTCGACGGAGCGGGTCTGCTCGCAGTCCTCGTCATGGTGAGCCGACCCACCGGGCGCCCGCTGCGGTGGGAGACTTCCGGCCATGGCCCCGACGCAGCTGCCCGTGACGTACGACGACGTCGTGGCCGCCGGGGAGCTGCTGCGAGGGGTCGTGCGGCAGACCCCCCTGGAGTCCAGCCGGCCGCTGTCGCAGCAGGTCGGCGGCCCGGTGTTCCTCAAGTGCGAGAACCTCCAGCGGGCCGGGTCGTTCAAGATCCGCGGCGCGTACACCCGGATGTCCCGGCTCTCCGACGCCCAGCGGGCCTCCGGCGTCGTCGCGGCCAGCGCCGGGAACCACGCGCAGGGGGTGGCCCTGGCCGCCCAGATGCTCGGCATCAAGGCCAAGGTCTTCATGCCGCTGGGCGCGCCGATCCCCAAGCTGATGGCCACCCGCGGGTACGGCGCCGACATCGAGCAGCTCGGCCACACGATCGACGAGTGCCTCGTGGCCGCGCGGGAGTACGAGGCGGCGACGGGTGCGGTGCTGATCCACCCGTTCGACCACCCCGACATCGTGGCCGGCCAGGGCACCGTGGGCCTGGAGATCCTCGACCAGTGCCCGGACGTCCGCACGGTCGTCGTCAGCCTGGGCGGCGGCGGGCTGACCGCCGGGATCGCGACGGCGCTGCACGAGCACCACCCGGACGTGCGGATCGTCGGCGTGCAGGCGGACCGCGCCGCGGCGTACCCGCCCTCGCTGGAGGCGGGGGCACCGGTGCCGCTGGAGCGGATGGCCACGATGGCCGACGGCATCGCGGTGGGCTGCCCGGGCGAGGTGCCGTACGCGATCGTCTCGGCGCTGGTGCACGAGGTGGCCACGGTCAGCGAGGAGATGCTGTCGCGGGCGCTGCTCTACCTGCTGGAGCGGGCCAAGCTCGTGGTCGAGCCGGCCGGCGCGGCCACGGTCGCGGCGATCATGGCCCACCCGCAGCTGTTCGAGCCGCCCGTCGTCGCGGTGCTCTCCGGCGGCAACATCGACCCGGTGCTCATGCTGCGCGTGCTGCGGCACGGCCTGGCCGCGGCCGGCCGGTACCTGCAGTTCCGCGTGCGCGTCCCCGACCGGCCGGGCTCCCTGAGCGGGCTGCTGCGCATGCTGGCCGAGGCCGACGCCAACGTGCTGGAGGTCGAGCACGTGCGCACGAACGCCACGCTCGGGCTGGACGAGGTGGAGATCGCGGTCCAGGCCGAGACGACCGGCCGCGAGCACTGCGACCGCGTGCTGGCCGAGCTGCGCTCCCGCGGCTACCCGGTCGTGCTGGGCTGAGCGATGACCCCGCTCCAGAAGGGCGCCCGCGGCCTCGGTGAGCTGCTCGTCACCGCCGGCGTGGTCCTCGCGCTGTTCGTCGGCTGGCAGCTGTGGTGGACCGACCAGACCGCGGGCCGGGCGCAGGCGGCGACGACGACCCAGCTGCAGGAGCAGTGGGCGGCGCAGACCCCGGCGCCGTCCGCGGCGGGCGGGACGGCGAACGGCGCGGCGCGCGACGTGGAGCAGCCGGTGCCCGTCGGGAAGGCGTTCGCGGTGCTGCGCATCCCGCGGTTCGGCAAGAGCTACGTCAAGCCGATCTACCAGGGCTACTCGGAGAACATCCTCGACAAGGGCGTCGGCCACTACACGCACACCCAGCTGCCCGGGCAGGTCGGCAACTTCGCGGTGGCCGGGCACCGGGTGACCTACGGCAAGCCGTTCAACCTCATCGCGACCCTGCGGCCCGGCGACGCGATCGTGGTCGAGACGGCGACGACCTGGTACGTCTACCGCGCGGTCCGGCACGTCATCGTGACGCCGAAGCACACCGAGGTGCTGGCCCCGGTCCCGCTGCACCCCGGCCAGCAGCCGACCCAGGCCTGGATGACGATGACCGCCTGCCACCCGGAGTTCTCCGCGCGCGAGCGGTACGTCGAGTTCGCCCAGCTCGCGCAGACGCTGCCCAAGTCGTCCGGGCGGGTGCCGGCCGCCCTCGCCGGCTACCACCTGAAGGGCTGAGCGCTCTGACAGGATCGCGGCCATGAACGACGCTGTGGTGGCCAGGGGGCTGGTCAAGCGCTACGGCTCCGTCACCGCCCTCGACGGGCTCGACCTGACCGTGCCGCAGGGCACCGTGCTCGGCGTGCTGGGGCCGAACGGCGCGGGCAAGACCACCGCCGTCCGCGTGCTCACCACGCTGCTCCGGCCGGACCAGGGCGAGGCGTCGGTCGCCGGCATCGACGTGCTCCGTCACCCTGACCGGGTCCGCACGGTGATCGGCGTCTCGGGGCAGTACGCCGCGGTCGACGAGCACCTGACCGGCTACGAGAACCTGGACATGGTCGGCCGGCTGTACCACCTGGGTCGCGGCCCGTCCCGGTCCCGGGCCCGCGAGCTGCTCGACCAGTTCGACCTCAGCGAGTCGGCCGACCGGCCGGTGAAGACGTACTCGGGTGGGATGCGCCGCCGGCTCGACCTGGCCGGCGCGCTGATCGCCGACCCGCAGGTGCTCTTCCTCGACGAGCCGACCACCGGGCTGGACCCGCGCAGCCGCAACGACATGTGGGCGGTCATCGGCGACCTGGTCGCGCGCGGCACGAGCCTGCTGCTGACCACGCAGTACCTCGAGGAGGCGGACCGGCTGGCCCACCGGATCATCGTGGTCGACCACGGCCGGGTCATCGCCGAGGGCACGTCGGACGAGCTCAAGACCCGGATGGGTGGCGAACGGCTCGAGCTGGTGATCGCCGACGCCGCCCGGATCGAGGAGGTCCGCTCGCTGCTGGCCGAGCTGGGCGACGGCGAGGTGAAGGTCGACGCGCACACCCGGGCCCTGTCGGTGCCGGTGACCGGTGGCACGGAGGCGCTGGTCGGGGCGCTGCGCCGGCTCGACGCGGCCGCGATCACCGTGCAGGACCTGGGGATCCGGCGGCCGACGCTCGACGACGTGTTCCTGTCGTTGACCGGGCACGGCGCGTCCGAGCAGGAGGACCTGAGCGCATGAGTGTCGTACGCACGCTGGCCGACGGTGCGGTCATCGCCAAGCGCAACCTGATCAAGATCAAGCGGGTGCCGGACCTGCTGGTGTTCACGACGCTGCAGCCGATCATGTTCGTGCTGCTGTTCGCCTACGTCTTCGGGGGCGCGGTCAAGGTGACCGGTGTGAACTACCGCGAGTTCCTGATCGCCGGGATCTTCGCGCAGACGGTGGTGTTCGGCGCGACGCTCACCGGCGCCGGTCTGGCCGACGACATGCAGAAGGGCATCATCGACCGGTTCCGGTCCCTGCCGATGGCCCGCGGGGCGGTGCTGCTGGGCCGCACCCTGTCCGACCTGGTCAACAACATGATCGTGCTGGTCGTGATGGCGCTGACCGGGCTGGTGGTGGGGTGGCGCATCCACACCGACGTCTGGCACGCCGCCGCGGGCTTCCTGCTGCTGCTCGCCTTCGCCTACGCGTTCTCCTGGATCATGGCGCTCGTCGGCCTGATGGTGCCGACGCCCGAGGTGGTCAACAACGCGGCGTTCATCGTGATCTTCCCGGTGACGTTCATCGCCAGCACCTTCGTGCCCCTGACCTCGCTGCCCGGGGTGCTCAAGACGTTCGCGACCTGGAACCCGCTCACCTCGCTCAGCGAGGCCGGCCGGCAGCTGTTCGGCAACGAGCCGGCGGACAAGTCGCTGCGGAACATCTCCGACGCGTGGTCGATCCAGCACCCGGAGGCCTACACGCTGATCTGGGTCGTGGTGATCCTGCTCGTCTTCGTGCCGCTGGCCAACCGGCAGTACGCCCGCGCCGCGGCCCGGTAGCTCAGCCGGTCAGCTCGGTCAGCTCGGTCAGCTCGGTCAGCTCGCGCTCGACGGCGGCCACCAGGTCGGTGGGGTCCACCGGCAGAGACGCGTTGGTGGCCACCCCGAGCGTCACGGTGCCGGCGTAGCTGAAGATGCTCATCCCGACCCCGATCGGCCCCACGTGCGGGACCCAGAAGACGACGCTGGACAGCGGGGCGCCGGCGAGCGAGAGGCGGCCGCGCGGCCCCGGCACGTTGGTGACGATGACCGTCGCGACCCGGCCCAGCAGCCGGGCGGCGAGCGCCTGCCCCCACCGCGGCAGGACGCCGACGAGCGCCAGCAGCGCGTACGACGCCGGGGCGACCGCCGACCTCTTGGCTGCGACCGTCGCGGCGTGGACGGCCGCGACCCGCTCGGACGCCGTGGGAGCGCTGACCGGCAGCGCCACGAAGACGATGCCGAACCGGTTGCCCAGTCCCGCGGGCACCGGGGCTCCGCGCCGCAGGTCGACCGGCAGCATGACCCGCAGGTTCGCGGTGGGCGCGCCGTGGGCCTGCAGCCAGTGCCGCAGGCCGCCCGCGACGGCGGCGAGCAGCACGTCGTTGACGCTGACGCCCAGCTCCCGGGCCCGCGCCTTCACCGGGGCCAGCTCGAGCGGCGACGTCCACGCCGCCCGGCGCGCGACCGACGGCCGGCCGCGCAGCGGGCCGGGGCGCTCGCCGTGGCCGGCCAGCACGCCCCAGAGCGTCCGGACGGCCGCTCGGGCCACGTCGGCCGTCCGCCGCCCCGGTCCAGCCGCCGGTGCCGCCGGGGCGGGACTCGCCGGCGTTGCCGGAGCTGCCGGAGCTGCCGGAGCTGCCGGAGGCGGGTCCTCCTCGTCGACCAGCGCCAGGAGGACCCCGGCCAGCGCGATGCCGTCGGCCAGGCAGTGGTGCAGCCGGGCCACCACCGCGCTGTGGTCCGGCAGCTGCACGAGGGTCAGCGACCACGGCGGGTGCGCCTCGTCCAGTGGCTGGGCCATCAGCTCGCCGACGTAGCGCATGAGGGCCGGCTCGCCGTCGAGGTCACGCCCCGGGCGGACGTGCCGATCGAGCGCGAAGGCGGTGTCCGGCCGCCAGGACGGTGGCAGCAGCGGCACCCGGGACCGCGCGACGCGCATCCGCAGGGTGGGGTAGCGGGGGAGCAGCCGGTCGCCGACCACGGCGGCGAGCGCGGCCGGCTCCAGCCGGGTGGTCAGCCGCAGCACCGCGGTGACGACCATCCGGTGCTCCGGACGGTCCAGGCCGACCCAGGCCGCGTCGGCCGGGGACATCCGCCGCGCGCCGGACACGGTGAGCGGCTCGGCCGCGGGCCGGGGGTCAGCCGGTGTAGGGCTTGGCGGACACGACCTTGACCTGGAACTCCTTGCCGTTGGGCGAGGAGTACGAGGTCACGTCGCCGGCCTTCTTGCCGATGATCGCCTTCCCCAGCGGTGAGGTCGCGCTGTAGACCTCCAGGTCGTCCTCGACCGAGGCCTCGCGGCTGCCGAGCAGGAAGGTCATCGAGTCGCCGGCCAGCTCGACCGTCACGACCATGCCGGGCTCGACGACGCCGGTGTCGCTGGGCGCCTCGCCGACCGTCGCGGTCTCCAGCAGCTGGGTCAGCTGGCGGATGCGGGCCTCCTGCTTGCCCTGCTCCTCCTTCGCCGCGTGGTAGCCGCCGTTCTCCTTGAGGTCACCCTCCTCGCGGGCCGCCTCGATCTTGCTGGCCAGGTCGGCGCGACCGGGCCCGGCGAGGTGGTCGAGCTCGCCCTTGAGCTTGTCGAACTGCTCCTGGGTCAGCCACCGCACGTTCTCGGTCGTGTTGGTCACGTCGAACTCCAAGTCCTTCCGGGGATCGTCCAGGGTACCGCCGGGAGGCGTCCGGGCCCCAGTTCAGCGGTCCACCGAGCACGAGGTGACCTGACCGGTGGTGGCCCGGTTCGTGGTCCGGACGGTCGCCGTCCGCCGTACGACGTCGTGCGGGGAGGGGCCGACGGTGACCCGCACCGAGCCGACCACCGCGAACCCCGAGTCCAGCGCCTGCACGACGCAGGTCGCGCTCGCGTGCTGGGGCTTGGTCACGTCGAACGTCACCTGCACGCTCGCGTCGTCGACCACGTGGTAGCCGACGTCGGTCCCCGTCGCCGAGGAGCGGCTCTCGTACGCCGCCCAGGCGAACCAGCCGACCGCGACCAGCACGAGCACCGCGACGGCCGCGGCGACGAGCAGCCGGGTCCGGCGGGTGGTCGCGCGGCCGTACCGCCCGGGCGGGGGGCCGGTGCGGGTGTCCGACGACATGCCGCACCTCCCTCGCTGCCGGATCGGTCCACGAACTGCTCGACGAACCGGGGATGAACCCGGCTGCTGGCAGGATTGTCCCTCAGGGAGCCGGCGATGGCCGCCGGCCCGCAGGACCCCGTGATCTCGGAGGAACGTGTTGAGCGAGCCGTTGCGGTTGATGTGCGTGCACGCCCACCCGGACGACGAGTCCAGCAAGGGCGCCGGCACGATGGCGCGCTACGTGGCTGAAGGCGCCGAGGTGCTGGTGGTGAGCTGCACCGGCGGCGAGCGCGGCGACGTGCTCAACCCGGCCCTCAAGGACGACGCCGCACTGCTGCGCGACATGCCCGAGGTCCGCCGGCGGGAGATGGCCGAGGCGGTGCGGATCCTCGGGGTGCAGCACGAGTGGCTGGGCTTCGTCGACTCCGGCCTGCCCGAGGGCGACCCGCTGCCGCCGCTGCCCGAGGGCTGCTTCGGCCTCGAGCCGCTGCACACCGCGGCCGAGCCGCTGGTCCGCCTGGTCCGCCGGTTCCGCCCGCACGTGATGACGACGTACGACGAGAACGGCGGCTACCCGCACCCCGACCACATCATGTGCCACAAGGTCAGCATGGAGGCGTACGAGGCGGCCGCGGACCCGGACCGCTACCCGCACGCCGGCGAGCCGTGGGCGGTCAGCAAGATCTACTACAACCAGACCTTCACCCGCTCCCGGGTCGTGGCCTTCCACAACGCGTTCCTCGAGGAGGGTGTGGAGTCGCCGTACGCCGAGTGGCTGGAGAACTGGGAGGAGAACGACCGCGCCGAGCGCGAGATCACGACCCGGATCGAGTGCGCCGACTACTTCGACGTGCGGGACCGGGCGCTGAAGGCGCACCGCACGCAGGTCGACCCGGAGGGCGGCTTCTTCCGGGCGTCCATGGACATGCAGCGGCGGATCTGGCCGACCGAGGACTTCGAGCTGGCCGCGAGCCGGATCCCGGTGGAGCTGCCGGAGGACGACCTCTTCGCGGGTGTGCGGGAGCGAGTGGACGCGTGATCACCCTGCTCGGGGCGGTCCCGGCCGCCCCGATCAACCTGGACGACCCGAACTCGGTGTCGCCCGGGATCCTCGGCTTCATCGCGTTCTTCGCCCTCGCCGTCGCGCTGTACCTCCTGGTGCGCAACATGAACGCCCACCTGCGCCGGGTCCGCTACCGGCAGGAGGCCGAGGAGGCGGCCGAGGCAGAGACGGGCCGGGACGGGCCGGACGCCCCAGGACGCCGAGGACGTTGAGGTCGCTGGGGACGCACCGAAGACCACGGACGCCCCGCCGCCCTCGACGCCGTGAGTCCCACCTGGTCCGCCGTCCTGTCCTTCGCGCTGGTCGCCGGGCTGCTGACCGTCATCCCCGGGCTCGACACGGCCCTGGTGCTCCGGGCGGCCATCACCCAGGGACGGCCGCAGGCGTTCGCCACCGGCCTCGGCGTCGCGAGCGGCTCGCTGGTCTGGGGCGCGGCGGCGGCCGCGGGCGTCTCGGCCCTCCTGGTGGCCTCCCGCATCGGGTACGACGTGGTGCGCACCGCGGGCGCGGCGTACCTCGTCTTCCTGGGCGTCCGGCTGCTGCACAGCGCCTGGCGCGAGGGGGCCGGGGTCGCGGTGGAGGCCGGTGACGGGCGGCCGGAGACCGTGCGGCGGTCGTGGCTGCGCGGGTTCGCCACGAACCTGCTCAACCCGAAGGTGGGCGCGTTCTACCTGGCCGTGCTGCCGCAGTTCATCCCGGCGCACACGTTCCATCTGGGCTTCGGCGTGCTGCTCGCCCTCGTGCACGACGTCGAGGGCATGGCCTGGTTCACGGCGCTGATCCTCGGGGCCTCCCGGCTGCGTCCGTGGCTGCGCCGGCGCTCGGTCCGCCGCGGGGTCGACGCCACGACGGGAGCGGTGCTCGTCGCGTTCGGCCTGCGGCTGGGGCTCGAGCGGGCCTGAGCCCGGTCCTCGGCGTCGCCCCGGGATCCCTTACCCGATCCTGACATCGGCCGAACCTGGGCTTGAGTCCCGCGACCTACCGTCGCTGTCATGAACCGCATCCTCGTCATCGTCACCGCCGCAGCCGCCGGTGCCATCGGCACGGGCGTCGCCGTCCCGGCCCTGGCCAGCAGTGGCTCCTCCACCTCGCCGGCCGCATCCACGGCCTCGCTCAGCAGCAGCCAGCTCCAGTCCATCGAGGACTTCCTGGCCGACCACCCGAACCTGGCCCAGGCGCTGGCCGGCCGGGCCGCCGACTGGCAGAAGTTCCTCGCCGCCAACCCGAGCATCAAGACCGAGCTGGACAAGGTGGCCGCGCTCTCGCCCACCCAGCGCAAGGCCGCTCTGAAGACCTGGCTGCAGGCCAACCCCAGCGCCAAGGCCGCGCTGCAGAAGTACCGGATCGGGCTCAAGCAGCAGCGGCTGGACCGCCAGCAGGCCCGGCTCAAGCAGCGGCTGGGCCGCATCGGCACCCCGCCGTCCGGCAGCTCGTCGTCCTCGCCCAGCGGCTTCGGCGGCACCGCCTCGTCCGGCACCTCGTCCGGCACCGTCTCGTCGGGCACCGGCTTCTCGGCCTGAGCCAGACTGGCGAGGTGCCGAACCGCCTCGCCGCCTCGACCTCGCCGTACCTCCTCCAGCACGCCGACAACCCGGTGGACTGGCAGGAGTGGGGACCGGACGCGTTCGACGAGGCGCGCCGGCGTGACGTGCCCGTCCTGCTCTCCGTCGGGTACGCCGCGTGCCACTGGTGCCACGTCATGGCCCACGAGTCGTTCGAGGACCCGGCGACGGCGGAGCAGATGAACGCCGGGTTCGTCTGCGTGAAGGTCGACCGCGAGGAACGGCCGGACGTCGACGCGGTGTACATGGAGGCGACGCAGGCGCTCACCGGCCACGGCGGGTGGCCGATGACCGTCTTCCTCACACCGGACGGACGGCCGGTCTTCGCCGGCACGTACTTCCCGCCGGTGGCCGGGCGCGGCATGCCGTCCTTCCGCGACGTGCTGTCCGCGATCTCGGCGGCCTGGACCGAGCGGCGCGAGGAGGTGGTCGACGCCGGTGCGCGGATCGCAGCCGAGCTGGCTCGGCGGACCGGCTTCGAGGGCGAGCGGCCGGTCGACGCCGACGGGCTGGTGGCGGCGGTGGCGGCGGTGGAGCGCGGGTTCGACGCCGAGCGCGGGGGTTTCGGCGGCGCGCCGAAGTTCCCGCCGTCGATGGTGCTCGAGTGGTTGCTCCGCCACGCGGCCCGGGTCTGCCCGCCCGTCAGCCCCGGTGCCGCTCCCGGTTCGGCCGCAAGGGCTCTCGAGATGGCCGGGACGACCCTGCGGGCCATGGCCTTCAGCGGGATGTACGACCAGCTCGAGGGGGGCTTCGCGCGGTACAGCGTCGACGCCGCCTGGGTCGTCCCGCACTTCGAGAAGATGCTGTACGACAACGGTCTGCTCGCCCGGGCCTACCTGCACTGGTGGCGACTGACCGGTGAGCCGCTGGGCCGCCGGATCGCGCAGGAGACCTGCGACTGGATGCTGGCCCGGCTGGGCACCCCGGAGGGCGGGCTGGCGGCCAGCCTCGACGCGGACACGCCCGCGGCCGACGGGGGCGCCGGTGTCGAGGGCGAGACCTACGTGTGGACGCCGGACGCAGCTGCGAGCGGTGCTCGGCGACGCCGACGGCGAGTGGGTGGCCGACCTGTGCGGGGTGACCCCGAACGGCACCTTCGAGCACGGCACGTCGACGCTGCGCATGCTCCTCGACCTGGACGCACTGCCCGAGGCCGACCGTGAGCGGTGGGGGCGCTGCCGGGCCGCGCTGCTGCAGGCCCGGTCCGAGCGGCAGCAGCCGGCGCGCGACGACAAGGTCGTGGCGGCCTGGAACGGCCTGGCCGTGGCGGCGCTCGCCGAGACCGGGGCGCTCACCGGGCGGCCCGACCTGGTCGACGCCGCCGCGCGCGTGGCGTCCCTCCTGCTCGACCTGCACCTGGTGGACGGCAGCCTGCGCCGGGTCTCGCGCGCCGGCCGCGTGGGCACGCCGTCCGGAGTCCTGGAGGACTACGCGGATGTGGCCGAGGGGCTCCTGGCGCTGTACGCGGTCACCGGCGAGAACCGTTGGTACGTCGCGGTTTCGGGTCTTGTCGACGCGATGGTCGAGCGGTTCTGGGACGAGCCGGCCCAGGGGTTCCGGGACACGCCGGCCGACGTCGTCGACTCCCCGCTGACGGCCGCGCTGGGCGGGCGGGGACGGGTGCACGACCCGACCGACGGCGCCACGCCGTCCGGGACCAGTGCGGCCGCGGGGGTGCTGCTGGCCTTCTCCGCCCTCAGCGGCTCGACCCGGCATCGCCGCCTGGCCGAGGCGGCGCTGGCCCAGGGGGCCCGGCTGGCCGCCCACGAGCCGCGGATGGCCGGGTGGTACCTCGCCGTGAGCGAGGCGCTCGCGGACGGGCCACGCGAGGTGGCGGTGGTCGGGCCGGACGGCGACCCGCGGCGTACGGCGCTGCAGGGCGTGGCGCTCGGGGGGACCGCGCCGGGGCTGGTGGTCGCCGCCGGACCGGCCGAGCCGGTCGCGGACGCACCGCCGCTGCTGGCCGACCGCCCGCTGGTCGACGGCGTCCCCGCGGCGTACCCCTGCCGGGGGCTGGTCTGCGACCTGCCGCTCACCGACGCGGCCGCGCTCGCGACGTGGGTGGGCTCACGTCTGCCGTCGGCGAACAGCCTGGATGCAAGCGAGTAATCATGTAATCGTGGCGTCATGAGCACACCACAGGACACCGCAGCCGCGATCCGCGGCTGGTTCACCGGCCGGCTGCCCGAGGACTGGACCCGGGCCGGCACCCCCGAGATCACTGTCGACCGTGAGGAGATCACGGTCGTGCTGAGCATCCCCGCGCCGGAGGTCGCCGCCGACGCCGCGGAGGCCGAGCGGGCCGAGGCCGAGGCCGGACGCGTCCGCGCCTTCCGCGAGGACACCCGCGAGCGCCGGATCGAGCTGGCGCGGGAGGTCGAGCACCGCTTCGACCGCAAGGTCGCCTGGGGCGTCCGCAGCGGGGAGCGGCGCGAGCTCTTCACGCACCTGGCCGTGCCGGTCATGACGCGACTGCGCCAGCCCGAGCGTCAGGTGCTGGACACGCTGGTCGAGGCCGGTGTCGCCCGGTCCCGGGCGCACGCCCTCGCCTGGTGCGTCCGCCTCACCGGCGAGCACGCGCAGGAGTGGCTGGCCGAGCTGCGCACGGCGATGGAGCAGGTGCGTTCGGTCCGCGAGAGCGGCCCCGGTCTGAGCTGACGTTCAGCCGACCTCGGCAGACCTCGGCGGACCTCGGCGGACCGGGGGGACGTGAGCGGTCAGGTGGGGTAGACCGACATCGAGATCGCCACGTAGTGCACGACGAACGCCGCGACCGTGAAGACGTGGAAGATCTCGTGGAAGCCGAACCACCGCGGGCTCGGGTTCGGGCGCTTGGTCGCGTAGACCAGTGCGCCCGCCGTGTAGAGCAGACCGCCCACCGCGATCAGCGTGATGATCCCCGGACCCCCGTGGTGCAGGAAGGCCGGCACGTAGAACACCGCGACCCAGCCGAGTGCGAGGTACACCGGCGTGTAGAGCCAGCGCGGGGCACCCACCCAGAAGACGCGGAACGCGACGCCCAGCAGCGCGCCGACCCACACGACCCAGAGCAGGGACCGCTCCTGCGACGACGGCAGGAGCGTCACCGCGAACGGCGTGTAGGTGCCGGCGATGATCAGGAAGATGTTCGAGTGGTCCAGCCGCTTGAGGACCCCGGTCCAGCGCGGCGACCAGGTCCCCCGGTGGTACAGCGCGCTCGTGCCGAAGAGCAGCGCGGCGGTGGCGGCGAACACCGCGGTGGCCACCCGGGGCGCCCCGGCCGGTGACAGCACGACCAGCACGAGTCCGGCGACCACCGCGACCGGGAAGGTCCCGAGGTGGATCCAGCCGCGCAGCCTGGGCTTGAGGACCGCGACGGCGGTCTCGACGAAACCCGGCTCGCTCACGCCCCCAACCTACGGCACCGTAGGTTACGGGGGAGCGCGTTCCAGGTGATGTTCTTGTGCTGATGCGGGTCGCCGTGCGCCATCCGGGGCCGTCCCGGCGGTAGCGTTTCGCCGCGGGAGGTCCTGTGTGGCTGAGTGACGTGGTCTACGGCGCGTACGGACGCCGGATCGCCGCACACCTGGACCCGGCCGCCATGCCCCATCACGTCGGGGTGATCGTCGACGGCAACCGCCGGTGGGCGCGGGCGTACGGCGCCAAGACCTCGGACGGCCACCAGGCCGGGGCCGACAAGATCCAGCACCTCCTGCAGTGGTGCGAGGAGGTCGGCGTCGAGGTGGTCACCCTGTGGCTGCTGTCCACCGACAACCTGAACCGGCCGCAGAGCGAGCTGGCCGAGCTGCTCTCGATCATCGAGGACACGGTCACCGACCTGGCCGCGACCAGGCGCTGGCGCCTGCAGCCGGTCGGCGCGCTGGACCTGCTGCCCGACGCCACCTCGCGCCGGCTCAAGGAGGTCGCCGACTCCACCCGCGAGGTCCAGGGGCTCACCGTGAACGTCGCGGTCGGCTACGGCGGCCGGCGCGAGATCGCCGACGCCGTACGGTCGCTGCTCCACCAGCAGGCCGCCCAGGGCCGGTCGATCGAGGAGCTGGCCGAGATCCTCGACGTCGAGCACATCGCCGAGCACCTGTACACGGCGGGGCAGCCCGACCCCGACCTGGTGATCCGCACGTCCGGGGAGCAGCGGCTCTCCGGGTTCCTGCTCTGGCAGAGCGCGCACAGCGAGTTCTACTTCTGCGAGGCGTACTGGCCGGACTTCCGCAAGATCGACTTCCTGCGGGCCATGCGCACGTACGTCGAGCGGGAGCGCCGCTTCGGCGGCTAGCCCGCCCCGCTAGCCGCGGGGACGCAGGCCGTCCATGAGCAGGTCGAGCATCCGGGCCGCCTGCTCCCGCTGGCCCGGCTCGCCGGCGGCGAGCGTCACCCCGCTGAGGCTGGCCAGCACGTCCTCGGCCGCCACGTCCGCGCGGAGCGTGCCGGCGGCGGCGCCCGCCCGCAGCAGCGCGCCGACCGCGGCGAGCATCCGCCCGCGGGTCTCGGCGAACGGGTTGCCGCCCGCGGCGATGACCGCCCGCAGGGCCTCGGACATCCCCCGCTTGGTCGTCATGTAGTCCACGAACCGGTCCATCCAGGTGCGCAGCGCTGCCTGCGGCGCCTGCTGGGCGAGCAGCTCCGCCACACCGTCGCAGAGCCGCTCGAGCTCGCCGCGGTACGCCGCCTCGACCAGGGCGTCACGCGTCGGGAAGTGCCGGTACAGCGTGCCGATCCCCACGCCCGCCTCCCGGGCGATCGACTCCAGGGTCGCGTCGTTGCCCGGTCTCGGAGAAGGCGCGGACAGCGGCCTCGCAGGAGCCGGTCACGGTTCCGCTGGGCGTCGGCCCGCCGGCGGGGAGGCCCGGAGACCGCCACGTCACCCTCCTCGGTGCACGGTTGCCAACCGGAGGATCCTCCGGTTACGCTGTGCAGAACCGGAGTCGCCTCCGGAACCACAGGCTACCGAGTGGAGTGACATGACCACCACCTCCCGCAGCTCCTCCGCCGGCTCCGTGGGCGGCCAGGACCGGACGCGGATCGAGACGCCGTTCGGAGCCACGACGACCGCCGCCGACGTCGTGGCCGGCGTGGACCTGCACGGCCGCCGGGCGGTCGTGACCGGAGGTGCCTCGGGCATCGGCGTCGAGACGGCGCTGGCACTGGCGAGCGCCGGCGCCGACGTCACCATCGCGGTCCGGGACCTGGCCGCCGGCGACCGAACCGCCGCCTCCATCGAGGCCCGGCTCACCGCACGCGCGGATCCGGGTGGCGCCGCTCGACCTGGCCGACCAGCCCTCCGTGGCCGCGTTCGTCGCCGCCTGGCAGGGCCCGCTGGACATCCTGGTGAACAACGCCGGTGTCATGGCCGCGCCGGAGACGCGGACGCCCCAGGGCTGGGAGCTGCAGTTCGCGCACGAACCACCTACGGGCACTTCGCCCTGGCGTCGGGACTCCACGACGCGCTGGCCGCCGCCGACGGTGCCCGCCTGGTCTCCGTCAGCTCCAGTCGCGCCACCTGCGCTCGCCCGTCGTCTTCGACGACATCCACTTCGAGCGCCGCGCCGTACGAGCCGTGGTCGGCGTACGGGCAGTCCAAGACGGCCAATGTGCTGCTCGCGGTCGAGGCCACCCGGCGCTGGGCCGGCGACGGCATCACCGCGAACGCCGTGATGCCCGGCGGCATCCGCACCAACCTCCAGCGCTACGTCTCCGACGAGGAGCTCGACCGCCTGCGGGCCGCAGCGGGGAGCGAGCCCCCGCAGTGGAAGACGCCCCAGCAGGGCGCGGCGACGTCCGTGCTGCTGGCCGCCTCACCCTTGGTCGAAGGGGTGAGCGGACGCTACTTCGAGGACTGCAACGAGGCGCCCCTGAACGAGGAAGGGAGCCGTCGTGGCGTGGCGGCGTACGCGCTGGATCCCGATGCAGCGCAACGGCTCTGGTCCGAGTCGCTCGCGACGCTGGGACTCTCGTGACCGGCCGGCTGGCGGGGACCGTCGCGCTGGTGACCGGAGCCAGCAGCGGCATCGGCGCGGCCACAGTCCGGGCGCTCGCCGCCGAGGGCGCTGCCGTCGCCATGGCCGCCCGACGAGTGGACCGGCTGGAGGAGCTGGCGTCGACCGTCCGCGAGGCGGGGGGCACCGCGCTCGTCCTGGAGACCGACCTGACCGAGCGCGCCCAGGCCGCCGAGGCGGTCCAGCGAACGGTGGCCGAGCTCGGCCGGCTGGACACGCTGGTGAACAACGCCGGGGTCATGCTGCTCGGGCCGATCGTCGACGCGCCCGTCGAGGAGTGGGACCGGATGGTCGCGCTGAACCTGCAGGGGTTGCTCTACGCCACCCATGCCGCGATGCCGCATCTGCTGCGGGCGGCCGAGGACTCGCCGCGGCGGGTCGCGGACGTCGTCAACATCAGCTCGACCGCGGGCCGGTTCGTGCGCCTGAACACCGGCGTCTACAACGCCACCAAGTTCGGGGTCAACGCGTTCAGCGAGTCGCTGCGGATGGAGGTGCTGAAGCGGCACGTCCGGGTGGGCGTCGTCGAGCCCGGCGCGGTCCTCACCGAGCTGAGCTCGCACGTTCGGCGGGAGGTCTGGGAGGCGGCCAGCCGGGGCTTCGAGGGGATCGAGCGGCTGCAGGCCGAGGACATCGCCGACGCGGTGCTCTACATGGTCACGCGCGAGCGGCGCGTCGCCGTCAACGAGATGCTGGTGCGCCCCACCGAGCAGGACTTCTAGCGCCTGCCGTTCACCCGGCGTACGGCGTGGCGGTCCCGTGAACGACCCGATCGGCGCCGTAGCGTCGATCGCAGACGTCGCACAGGAGGCAAGCCCTATGCCGGTCGCACGCCGCACGTACGTCCTCGACACATCGGTCCTGCTGTCCGATCCCCGAGCGCTCGCGCGGTTCGCCGAGCACGAGGTCGTGCTCCCGGTGGTGGTGATCAGCGAGCTCGAGGGCAAGCGGCACCACCCCGAGCTGGGGTACTTCGCGCGGCAGGCGCTGCGGATGCTGGACGACCTGCGCGTGCAGCACGGGCGGCTGGACGCGCCCGTGCCGGTCGGCGACGAGGGCGGCACGCTGCGGGTCGAGCTCAACCACACCGATCCCGCGGGCCTGCCTGACGGATTCCGGTTGGGGGACAACGACTCTCGCATCCTCGCCGTGGCCAAGAACCTGGCCGCGGAGGGCGAGCAGGTCACGGTCATCTCCAAGGACCTGCCGATGCGGGTCAAGGCGTCGGCCGTCGGGCTGGTGGCCGAGGAGTACCGCGCCGAGCTGCTGACCGTCGACTCCGGGTGGACCGGGATGGACGAGGTCGAGGTCACCGACGAGCAGATGGACACGCTGTACGACGCCGGCTCGGTCGACGTCCCGGCCGCCGCCGAGCTGCCCTGCCACACCGGCCTG
Organism: uncultured Actinomycetota bacterium; assembly: GCA_963743975.1. Classification (GTDB taxonomy): domain Bacteria; phylum Actinomycetota; class Actinomycetes; order Actinomycetales; family CAVURS01; genus CAVURS01. The sequence continues at coordinate 265,342 of CAVURS010000002.1, read as the reverse complement.
GTGCTGCTGTCCTCGCGGGGGAGCGGGCTGGGCCGGGTCACGCCGGACAAGCAGGTGCGGCTGGTGCGTGGCGACCGGGACGCGTTCGGCCTGCACGGCCGCAGCGCCGAGCAGCGGATCGCCCTCGACCTGCTGCTCGACACCGAGGTCGGGATCGTCAGCATGGGCGGCCGGGCCGGGACCGGGAAGAGCGCGCTCGCGCTGTGCGCGGGCCTGGAGGCCGTCATGGAGCGGCGCCAGCACCGCAAGGTCGTCGTGTTCCGCCCGCTGTACGCCGTGGGCGGCCAGGACCTCGGGTACCTGCCGGGCAGCGAGTCGGAGAAGATGAGCCCCTGGGCGCAGGCCGTGTTCGACACCCTGGGCGCCCTGGTGTCCAGCGAGGTCGTCGACGAGATCCTGGACCGCGGGCATGCTCGAGGTCCTGCCCCTGACGCACATCCGCGGCCGCTCGCTGCACGACGCGTTCGTGATCGTCGACGAGGCCCAGTCGCTGGAGCGGAACGTCCTGCTCACCGTCCTGTCCCGGATCGGGCAGAACTCCAAAGTGGTGCTGACCCACGACGTGGCCCAGCGGGACAACCTGCGAGTGGGGCGTCACGACGGCGTGGCGGCCGTTATCGAGGCGATGAAGGGGCATCCGCTCTTCGCCCACGTCACGCTGACCCGGTCCGAGCGCAGCCCCATCGCCGCCCTGGTGACCGAGCTGCTGGAGGGCCTGGACATCTAGGGCGTGTCGTCCGCATTCTGGACGACCGGATTTGAGGTTGCACCAACAAACAGGCACGGTGGACCGACATCGCTCGACCGCCCGGCCGGCTCCCATCCCGCTCTGCGGGGTGCTGCCGCGCGGCCAACGAAAGGTCTGTGCTCTTGTTCCGTGCTGTCCTCGGACGCCCTCGACTGAGCGGCGCCGCGGCGCTGGCTGTCGTCAGCGCCTCCACCGCCGGCGTCGCTGCGGCGACCGGTCACGCCCCTGTCATCTCCCACGTCGTCGACGCGAGCGCCGCCCCGGCGCCGGTCCGCGTCGTGAACGCCGGCTTCGCCGAGAAGCCGGCGTACGCGGCGGCCGCAGCCGCGGCGAACCGGCTGGAGCGCAGCCGGCAGCGCTCCGTCGTCGTCCGCACGATCATCGCCGAGCGGCTGGTCACCGCCGCTCGTGCCGCCCGCTCGGCCGAGCGGAAGGCCCTGCTGTCGGCCGACCCCAAGGTCGTCGCCCGGGCGATGCTGCAGACGTACGGCTGGGGAGCGTCGCAGTTCTCCTGCCTGGACCGGCTGTGGAACCGCGAGTCGATGTGGTCGCTGACCGCGACCAACGCCTCGTCGGGCGCCTACGGCATCCCGCAGGCCCTTCCCGGCAGCAAGATGGCCTCGGCCGGCTCGGACTGGCGGCACAACCCGATGACCCAGATCCGCTGGGGGCTGGGCTACATCCGCGCGCGCTACGGCACGCCCTGCGGTGCCTGGGGGCACAGCGAGGCCAGCGGCTGGTACTGACCGGCCTCAGCCGGCCGGCGACAGGACGTCGGCGGTCGGCTGGCCGTCAGCTCGGCGGCCGGGTCATCGCCAGCACGTCCAGGCTGGCGTCCAGCTGCTCCTCGCTGATCTCGCCGCGCTCGACGTACCCGAGGTCGATGACGGTCTGCCGGATCGTCTTCTTCTCGGCCAGCGCCGTCTTGGCCACCTTGGCCGCCGCCTCGTAGCCGAGGAAGCGGTTGAGCGGGGTCACGATCGACGGTGAGCTCTCGGCCAGCTCGCGGCAGCGCTCCACGTCGGCCTCGATGCCGTCGATGCAGCGCGTGGCCAGCAGCCGCGCCGCCGCGGCCAGCAGCCGGATCGACTCCAGCACGTTGCGCGCGATGACCGGCAGCATGACGTTCAGCTCGAAGTTGCCCGAGCGCTCCGGCGAAGGCCACGGTCGCGTCGTTGCCGATGACCTGGGCGCAGACCATCGTGGTCGCCTCGGGGATGACCGGGTTGACCTTGCCCGGCATGATGCTCGAACCGGGCTGCAGGTCGGGCAGCCGGATCTCGCCGAGCCCGGCGAGCGGCCCCGAGCCCATCCAGCGCAGGTCGGTGCAGATCTTGGTCAGGCCGACGGCGATGGTCCGCAGCTGGCCCGGACAGCTCGACCAGCGAGTCCTGGCTGCCCTGGGCCTCGAAGTGGTTCCGGGCCTCGGTCAGCGGGAGCCCGGTGTCGGCGGCGAGCTCGGCGATCACCGCGGCGGCGAACCCGGGCGGGCGTGTTGATGCCGGTGCCCACCGCCGTGCCGCCGAGGGGCAGCTCGGCGACGCGGGGCAGCGCGGCGTCCAGGCGCTCGATGCCGTACGCGACCTGCGCGGCGTAGCCGCCGAACTCCTGGCCGAGGGTCACCGGCACGGCGTCCATCAGGTGGGTACGACCGGACTTCACGACCTCGGAGAACTCGGAAGCCTTGTGCTGCAACGACTTCCGCAGGACCTCGAGCGCCGGGACCAGGTCGTGGACGACTGCCGCGGCCGCGGCCACGTGGATGCTCGTCGGGAAGGTGTCGTTGCTGGACTGCGAGGCGTTGACGTGGTCGTTGGGGTGCACGTCGCGGCCGAGCGCCTCGCCGGCGAGGGTCGCGATGACCTCGTTGGCGTTCATGTTGCTCGACGTGCCGGAGCCGGTCTGGAAGACGTCGATGGGGAACTCGTCGTCCCAGTCGCCGTTCGGCGACCTCGCGCGCGGCGGCCTCGATGGCGCCGGCCAGGTCGTCGTCGACGACCCCGAGCCGGGCGTTGACCCGGGCGGCGGCGGCCTTGATCTGGGCGATGGCGTGCAGGTGCGCCGGCTCGAGCGGGCGGCCGGAGATCGGGAAGTTCTCGACGGCTCGCTGGGTCTGGGCCCGCCACTTGGCCCGGGCCGGGACCCGGACCTCTCCCATGGTGTCGTGCTCGATCCGGAAGTCCGCGCCGTCGCTCATGGCACCATCATGGCCGAGCCAGATACAGCGCGTACGCCAGCACGCGGCTCTCCCGGCGCACTGTGAGCGGGATCTCCTCGACCGACCCGGCGGCGGCCGCGAGCGCGTCGGCCAGGGCCGGCGACCGGCCGGCGCACCACACCGCGAGCACGCCGCCCGGACGCAGGACGCCGAGCGTCCGGGACAGCGAACGCGCCTCGTACAGGGCTGCATTCGACCCGTGGACCAGGAACTCCGGCCCGTTGTCCACGTCGAGCAGGACCGCGTCGACCGAGGCGGGCGGCAGGCCGTGCAGGTAGTCCGCGACGTCGGCGAGCACCACGTCGACCCTCGGGTCGTCCAGGACCCCGGCCGCCGGCGGGACCAGTCCGTCGCGCACCCACTGGACGAGTGCCGGCTCGAGCTCGACCACCTGCACGGACGCGACCCGCCGGTCGGCCAGGAGCTCGCGCAGCGTGTACCCGAGACCCAGGCCGCCGACGACCACCCGCCAGTCGCGGCCGCCCAGCCGGCGCAGGGTCTGCCCGGCCAGCTCCAGCTCGGTCGAGACGTCGACCGTGTCCATGGCGAACACGCCGTCGACGACGAGCTCGAGGACGTCCCCGCCGTGCGGGCCGGCGCCCTCGCGCCGCCGCAGCACCAGCTCGCCGCCGCCGACGGCCGGCGCGCGGCCCAGGTCGACCGGTCGGTCAGTCACGGCCGGCGTCGAGCGCGCCGGAGGAGCCGACGACCCGGGCCCGGCCGTCGGCCAGGTCGTACACCAGGCCCACCACGGCGCAGCGCTGCGCGGCGACGGCCTCGGCGAGCACCGTCGAGCGCTCCATCAGCAGCAGCCCGGTCTGGCGGACGTGCTCGGCCTCGATGTCGTCGATGCTCGTGCGGCCGGCCTGCCGCGCGGCCAGCACGCTCGGTGTCACGCGCTCGACGAGGTCGCGCACGTAACCACGGGGCATCGGCCCGTCGTCCAGCGCCGTGACCGTGGCCGCGACCGCGCCGCACGAGTCGTGCCCGAGGATCCCGACCAGCGGGATGCCCAGCTCGGCCACGCCGTACTCGATCGACCCGAGCACGCCGCTGTCCACGACGTGCCCGGCGGTCCGCACGATGAACAGGTCGCCCAGGCCCTGGTCGAAGATGATCTCGGCCGCGACCCGCGAGTCCGAGCAGCCGAAGACGAGGGCGAACGGGTGCTGGCCGGCGGCCAGCTGTCCCCGCGTGGCGGCGTCCTGGTTCGGGTGCTGGTGGACGCCGGAGACGAACCGCTCGTTGCCCGCGCTCAGCGCGGCCCACGCCTCACCGGGCGTGCGCCGGGCGGCTCACCGGGCCCGCCGTGCGGGGATCGGCATCGGCGTCGGCACGCGGTCAGGATAGGGGGGCCGGTCGCTACAGCTCCCGGCGGTACGGCGGGTCGGCGCCCGCCCGCGAGCAGGTGATCGCGGCGACCCGGACCGCCCGATCCAGGGCCGGGCGGACCGCGGAGGCTGTCGCGTCGGCGAGCGCCAGCCGCCCCCCCGACCCGCCGAGCAGGCCGGCGTCCAGCAGCCCGGAGATCAGCGCCGCCATGAACGAGTCGCCGGCGCCGACCGTGTCCACGACGTCGACCGGGGGGGAGGCGACGGTGACGAAGGCGCCGCCCACGAGCGCCCGGGCGCCGTCCCCGCCGAGGGTGACCACCGCCATGGACGGGCCGAGCCCGGCCCACCGGGCGAGCACCTCGTCCACCGAGTCGCCCGGGTACAGCCAGTCGACGTCCTCGTCGCTCGCCTTGACCAGGTCGCTCAGCGCCACCAGCTGCTCGATGCCCGGCCGCTCGTGGTGGGCGTCGCGCAGCAGCACCGGCCGCATGTTCGGGTCGTAGGAGATCGTCGCGCCGGGGCGCGCCTGGCCGACGATGCGGCGGACCTGGTCCGACCCGGGCGGCAGGGCGGTCGCGATCGAGCCCATGTGCACGTGGGTCGCCGCGCCCGGGCTCATCGACTCGGGCAGGTCCCAGGTCAGGTCGAACGCGTACCGCGCGACGCCCGCGGTGTCGATCACGGCGGTCGCGGTGGAGGTCCGCTCGGCCAGCGCCGAGCCCGCGCTGAGGCGGACGCCGTCGCGCTCGAGATGCTCCCGGATCCGGCGCCCGCGGGGGTCCGGGCCGATGTGCGTGGCCAGCTCGACCGCGTGACCGAGCCGCGCGAGTCCCAGGGCGACGTTGGCCGGACTGCCGCCCACGTGCTCGACCGTCGTACCGTCCGGTGACACGACGATGTCGACGAGGGCCTCGCCGACGACGAGGGTCAGGTCGCCGGCACGCGCCGGTTCCGCAGCCACGCGAGCACCTCCCGGGCGTGCGTGTCCGGCGGGAAGACCGGGTACCAGACGTGCTCGATCCGGCCGTCGGTCACGAGCAGGGTCAGCCGGCGCAGCAGCCGCTGGCCGGCCACGTCGAACGTCGGCAGCCGCAGGGCGTCGGTCAGGGCGTGCGTCTCGTCGGACAGCAGGGCGAACGGCAGGCTCAGCCGGGTCGCGACCTCCACCTGGTACGCCGTGTCCTGGGTCGAGAGCCCGAACACCGTCACGCCCAGGTCGGCCAGGCCGGCGTACTCGTCCCGGAAGCCGCAGCTCTCCGGCGTGCAGCCCCGCGCCCCCGGGATGTCGTCCCAGTCCGGCACCAGGGAGGGCTCGCCGGGGACGCCGGTGCGCGGGTAGGCGTAGACGAGCAGCGAGCCGGTCCGGGACCGCTCGGCCAGGTCGACCGTCGAGCCGTCGGTGGACGGCAGGGCGAGGGAGGGCACGGTCATCCCGGTCAGGTGGTCGGCCGCGCCGTCGTCCGAGGGCGCCGGCAGGTCGTCCGGCAGCGAGAGCCACTCCGTCATGTCGACGTCCTCTCCACGTCATCCGCGGGGGTCACCTGCAGGGTCACCCTCGCGGTCACCAGCGGGGATGGCGCCGATGCTAGTCGCCGGTTCGCCTCGGACCCGGCCGGTCAGCGACCATGGGGTGTGACCGACTCCGAGACCGCGACGCTGCCGCAGCCCCGGCCCACCCGCGGCGGCGGGAGCCGGACCGTCGGCGACATGATCCGTTCCCTGCTCGTGGTCGGCGCCATCGTGGTGGTGATCGTGCTGATCGTCCCGCGCCCGAGCAGCGTCAACCAGCCGCCCGTCGACGTCGTCGGCATCGCCCAGGGCGCCCAGCCGGACGCGCACTTCACGCTGTCCGTGCCGCAGGGACTCCCGGTCGACTGGAAGCCGACCGCGGCCTCCCTGCTGACCAGCGTGGACGGCATCCAGACCTGGCACGTGGGCTACGAGACGTCCTCCGCGCAGTACGCCGCGATGGAGCAGGCCAAGGACGTGACGACGAACTGGGTCCGCACCAACAGCGGCGGCGGTACGGCGGTCGGGCAGCAGGTGGTGGCCGGCACGACGTGGACCCAGCTGCTGCACCAGAACCGGCTGCAGCGGACGCTGCTGCTCAACGACGGCGCGCTGACCTACCTGGTGACCGGTACGGCGAGCTGGGCCGAGCTGGCGCAGCTCGCGGAGAGCCTTCGACCTCCGGCCTAGCGAACGCGCGAGTCCTCGTCCTCGTCCGGCAGTCCGGCCGCCGGGTCCTCGTCCGACCGGTCGGCCCGGCCGGCCGGCCGGCCGCGGCGTCCAGGGTGGCGCGGGCGCCGTCGAGCCAGGCCTGACAGCGGGCGGCGAGCGCCTCGCCGCGCTCCCACAGCGCCAGGCTCTCCTCGAGCGTCGTCCCGCCGGCCTCGAGCGCGCGGACGACGTCGAGCAGCTCCTCGCGGGCCTGCTCGTAGCTCAGGGCGTCGACGCCCCGGACCGCTGCGTCGTCCTTGGGGGCGCCCGCGGGCTCGGTCTTCGGCACGGCGCCAGCCTAGGGTTCGCTGGTCCGCGACGGCCGTGAGCTCGCCGCGGGCCAGCCGCAGCCGCAGCCGGGAGCCGTCCGGGACGTCGCGCGGGTCCAGGGCGACGTGGCCGTCGGGCAGCTGGACCACGGCGTACCCGCGGTCGAGGGTCGCGGCCGGCGACAGGGCCCGGACCTGGGCGCCGAGGTGGCGGATCTCGTCCTGGCCCCGGTGCAGCCGGGTGTCGAGCGCGGACCGCGAGCGCTCGAGCAGGGTGCGGACCTCGGCCTCCCGGGTCTCGACCATGGTCAGCGGCCGGGCCAGGACCGGGCGGCTGCGCAGGGCGGCCAGTCCGTCGGACTCCCGGCGCAGCCGCTCGTGGACGGCCCGCGTGAGCCGGCTGCGGGCGGCGGCCAGCCCGGCCAGCTGCTCGGCGACGTCGGGGACGACCAGCTTGGCCGCGTCGGTCGGCGTGGACGCCCGGACGTCGGCGACGAGGTCGAGCAGCGGCGTGTCCACCTCGTGGCCGATCGCCGACACGACCGGCGTGACGGCGGCGGCGACGGCCCGCAGCAGCGCCTCGTTGCTGAACGGCAGGAGGTCCTCGATCGAGCCGCCGCCGCGGGCGATCACGATGACCTCGACCGCGGGGTCGCGGTCCAGCTCGCGAACGGCCGCCCCCACCTCGGTGACGGCGTTGCTGCCCTGCACCGCGACCTCGCGGATCTCGAACCGGACGGCCGGCCAGCGCTTGCGGGCGTTCTCCACCACGTCGCGCTCGGCGGCGCTGGCCCGGCCGCAGACCAGTCCGACCGTGCCGGGCAGGAACGGCAGCGGCCGCTTGCGCTCGGCGTCGAGCAGCCCCTCGGCGGCCAGCATGCGCTTGAGGTGCTCGAGCGGGCCAGCAGCTCGCCGACGCCGACCGGCCGGATGTCGCGGGCGGCCAGGGTGAGCGTGCCGCGCTTCTCCCAGAACTCGGGCTTGGCCTGCACGACCACGCGGGCGCCCTCCCGCAGCGGGGCGGCCATGCGGCTCGAGGACCACGACGGGGACGGTGACGGACAGCGACATGTCGACGTCGGCGTCGCGCAGGGTGAGGTAGGCCGTCGTCGTGCCGGGCCGGTGGGTGATCTGGACGACCTGGCCCTCGACCCACACGACGGACATCCGCGCGACGTACTCCGGGATCTTGACCGCTGAGCAGCCGGACCGGCCACGGCTGCTCGGCCGTGGTGTCGCCGGCCCGCTCCGGGACGACTCCGGCGGGCGGGGGTGGCCTGGCTCACGGTCAGCACCCTAGGACCGCCGACCTACCATGGTGGGGTGAGCCAGCCCACCGACCGCCCGGCCAAGCGGGTCCTGCTCGCCGCGCCGCGCGGGCTACTGCGCCGGCGTCGACCGGGCCGTGATCACCGTGGAGAAGGCCCTCGAGCTGTACGGCGCCCCGGTCTACGTGCGCAAGCAGATCGTGCACAACCAGCACGTCGTCGAGACGCTCGAGCGGCGGGGCGCGATCTTCGTCGACGAGACCGACGAGGTGCCCGAGGGCGCCACGGTGATCTTCTCGGCGCACGGCGTGGCGCCGGTCGGTGCACGAGGAGGCGCGAGCGCGCTCCCTGAAGACCATCGACGCCACCTGCCCGCTGGTCACCAAGGTCCACCACGAGGCCCGGCGGTTCGCCGACGAGGACTTCGACATCCTGCTGATCGGCCACGAGGGCCACGAGGAGGTCGTCGGCACGTCGGGCGAGGCCCCCGAGAACATCCAGCTGGTGGACGGGCCGGAGCACGCCGACCGGATCGAGGTCCGCGACCCCGAGCGGGTCGTCTGGCTCTCGCAGACGACGCTGTCGGTCGACGAGACGATGGAGACGGTGCGCCGGCTCCGGGCCCGGTTCCCGAAGCTGCAGGACCCGCCGAGCGACGACATCTGCTACGCCACCCAGAACCGGCAGGTCGCGGTCAAGGAGCTCGCCGCCGACTGCGACGTGGTGATCGTCGTCGGGTCGCGGAACTCCTCGAACTCGGTGCGCCTGGTCGAGGTCGCGCTCGAGCACGGCGCCCGCGCGGCGTACCTGGTGGACTTCGCCGCGGAGATCGACCCAGCCTGGCTGGCCGGCGCTCGTACGGTCGGGCTCACCAGCGGGGCGAGCGTGCCGGAGATCCTGGTGCGGGACGTGCTGGCCCTGCTCGCCGAGCACGGCTACGCCGACGTCCGGCCCGTGGTCTCGGCCGAGGAGTCGTTGCTGTTCTCCCTTCCGGTCGAGCTCCGCCGCGACCTGAAGGCCGCGGCCGCCCCAGCCTGACCGGCCGTCGTCGACCAGCTCGGGCCGTGCCCCGAGGTCGTCGAGCAGCTCGGTGGCGGTGAGCGGCCGTGGCGTCACCTCCAACGGCAGGACGGCCGCGATCGGCTCGCCCGCCAGGTCGAGCTCGCTGATCCGGCGGGCCGTCACCAGCACCCGGCGCTCCAGGGTCCCCACGAGCGCGTTGTAGTCCTCGACCGCCCGGTGCAGGGTGCGGCCGAGCTTGGCGCTGTGGGCTCCGAGCGTGCCCAGCCGGGCGTACAGCTCCCGGCCCACCTCGAACAGCTCGCGCGCGTTCCCGGCCAGCGCGTCCTGCTGCCAGGTGAACGCGACCGTGCGCAGCAGGGCGAGCAGGGTGCCGGGGCCGGCGAGGACCACGCCGTGCGCGAGCCCGTGCTCGTGCAGCGCCGGGTCCGCGTCGAGGGCGGCGGCCAGCATCGACTCACCGGGCACGAAGCAGACCACCAGGTCCGGCGTCGGGGCGAACGCACGGCCGTAGTCGCGGGCCGCCAAGGCGTCCAGGTGTCCCCGGAGCGCCCGGGCGTGCGCTCGCAGGCGCTCGTCGCGGAGGTCCTGCGAGGCGTCGGTGGCGTGGGCGTCCAGGAAGGCGGCCAGCGGAGCCTTGGCGTCGACCACCAGGTGCTTGCCCCCGGGGAGCCGGACCAGGAGGTCCGGCCGTACCGCCCGCCCGTCCGGCGTCAGCCCACTCACCTGGGTGTCGAAGTCGACGCGGTGCAGCATCCCGGCCAGCTCGACGACCCGGCGGAGCTGCACCTCGCCCCAGGCGCCGCGGGCGTTCGACGAGCGCAAGGCGCCGGCCAGCGACGCGGTCTGGGCGCGCAGGGACTCCCCGGCCGAGGCGACCGAGCCGACCTGGGCCTCCAGCCGGGCGAACTGGTCGACCCGGTCGCGCTCCAGCGTGTGCACCTGGGACTCGACGCGGGCCAGGCTCTCGGCCAGCGGGGAGAGCACGGCGACCAGCTCGCGGTCCTGCGCCGCGGCCGCTTCGAGGTCCACCACGCGCTGGCCGAGCAGGTCGCGCTCGGCCATGAGGGCCGCCTGGCGGGCGGCCGCCGAGGCGCGGGTCAGCCAGGAGGCGACAGCGGCGCCGAGGACGAGGCCGAGGAGAAGGCCGATCAGCAGGTTCATGGCCCGACCGTGACAGACGCCTCCGACAGCCACCGCCCTGCGGACCGGGGTGGCGCGTCCCGGGCGCCGCTGCGCAGCGTCTCGGCCCGCCGCCGTACGCCGGTAGGCTCTTGTCCTCGTGGCGCTCACCATCGGCATCGTCGGACTGCCCAACGTCGGCAAGTCCACCCTCTTCAACGCCCTGACCAAGAACGACGTGCTCGCTGCGAACTACCCGTTCGCGACGATCGAGCCCAACATCGGCGTGGTCGCCCTTCCCGACCCGCGGCTGCAGCGAGCTGGCCGAGCTGTTCCACAGCGCCCGCGTCGTGCCCGCGACCGTGTCCTTCGTCGACATCGCCGGCATCGTGCGGGGCGCCTCGACCGGCGAGGGCCTGGGCAACCAGTTCCTCGCCAACATCCGCGAGGCCGACGCGATCTGCCAGGTGATCCGGGCCTTCAACGACCCCGACGTCGTGCACGTCGACGGCAAGGTCTCGCCCTCCGCGGACATCGAGACCATCAACACCGAGCTGATCCTGGCCGACCTGCAGACGCTCGAGCGGGCGATCCCGCGGCTGGAGAAGGAGGTCAAGGGCAAGAAGACCGCGCCGGAGGTCCTGACGAATGCCGTTGCGGCGCAAGAGCTCTTGAACTCCGGCACGACGCTGGCCGCCGGTGCGCAAGGCCGCCGGGATCGACCAGTCCGCCGCTGCGCGAGCTCGGCCTGCTGACGGGCAAGCCGTTCATCTACGTCTTCAACTGCGACACCGACGAGCTGGGCGACGAGTCGCTGAAGTCCGAGCTGCGCGCGCTTGGTCGCCCCGGCCGAGGCGATCTTCCTCGACGCGCGGTTCGAGTCCGACCTGGTCGAGCTCGAGGACGAGGCCGAGGCGCGGAGCTGTTGCAGGAGATGGGGATCGACGAGCCGGGGCTGGACACGTTGGCTCGCGTCGGCTTCGACACGCTCGGCCTGCAGACGTTCCTCACCGCCGGGCCCAAGGAGTCGCGGGCCTGGACGATCCATCGCGGCGACACCGCCCCGCAGGCGGCCGGCGTCATCCACACCGACTTCCAGCGCGGCTTCATCAAGGCCGAGGTCGTCTCCTTCGACGACCTGATGGCGGCCGGCTCGATGGCCGAGGCCAAGGCCCGCGGCCGGGTCCGGATCGAGGGCAAGGACTACGTCATGGCCGACGGCGACGTCGTGGAGTTCCGCTTCAACGTCTGACCGCCGTCGAGCGCAAGGCGCACGACGGTCCACCGACGATCCCGGACCTGGAACTCGACACCGGGGCCGTCGCCGACGGCCAGCGTGTAGTCGCCGTCGTCCAGCCGGTAGTCCAGGCGTCCGTCGGCGTCCGTGACGAGGGTCGTCGGCTCGCCGCCGACCGACGGAGACACCGTCAGCAGCGCGTGACGGGTGCGTCGATCGCGCGCCGTCGCCGGCTCGAGCCTGAGCTTCAGGCCTCCCTGGTCCACCATCGGCCCACGGTAATCCCGGTGGGACTTCCGGGCGACCACCGGGCCGGGCGTCATCGCCATCGGGGATCGGCGGCACACGCACCGGCACTAGCCGGTGAGCTCGGCCGTCAGGGCCGTGACGCGGCGGCGGATGTCGTCGCGGATCGGCCGAACGGCGTCCACGGCCAGACCGGCCGGATCGTCGAGCTCCCAGTCCTCGTAACGCTTTCCCGGGTAGATCGGGCAGGCGTCACCGCAGCCCATCGTGATGACGACGTCGGCGGCACGCACTGCGTCGGCACTGAGCAGGCGAGGCCGCTCGGCGGTCAGGTCGATGCCCACCTCGGCCATCGCCGCGACGACGGCGGGGTTGAGCTGCTCGGCCGGCTCGCTCCCGGCCGACCGCACGTCGATCCGGTCAGCGGCGATGCTCCGCAGGTACGCCGCCGCCATCTGCGACCGGCCGGCGTTGTGGACGCAGACGAACAGCACGAGCGGCCGCCCGGTCATCGCTGGCCCTCCTGGGCGTCGACCAAGACGTTGGCCGACAAGGGGTAGAGGGCTCGTACGACGACGGCGGCCAGCGCGGCGCCGACCAGCTGCGCCAGCACGAAGCCCACGACCGACCGCGGCGCGATCCCGCTGAACGAGTCGGTCAGCGACCGGGCGATCGTGACGGCGGGGTTGGCAAAGCTGGTGGAGCTGGTGAACCAGTACGCCGCGGCGATGTACGCGCCGACGGTGATCGGCAGGCTGCGGGAGCGTCCCCCGCTGATCGTGGCGAACACGACCAGCAGCAACCCGAACGTCGCGACCACCTCGCCCACCCAGAGGGCCGGTCCGCTGCGGTCGTGTTGCGAGACGGACACCGCAGCCCGGTGGAACATCACGTTGGCCACGACGACACCGACGAGCGCGCCCAGCACCTGAGCCGCGACCAGACCGGCGGTGGCCCGCGTCGTCACCGCACCCTGGAGCCGTTCCAGGACCGTGACGAGCGGGTTGAACGCCGCCGAGACGGGATGCAGCGCGGAGACGAGCGCCACCAGCGCGGCACCGGTCGCGGTCGAGCTCTCCAGGAGCTGCAACCCCGGCTGCCCCGGCGAGAGCCGCTGGGCCATCAGGCCGGACCCTACGACGGCGATGACCAGGAAGGCGGTGCCGACCGCCTCCGCGACCAGCTTCCGCGACAGGCCGGGACCGATCAACGGCCGGCCGCGGCGGCCACCGGCTTGACCGCGCGGATGGTCGCCGAGTGAATGCCCTCGGCCGCCTGGTGGGTGAACATCACCTCGGACTGCACGAAGCCGGCAGCGGCCAACCCGTCGAGGTACTCCCCCCGAGACAGGGCGCCCGCGATGCAGCCGACCCAGGCGCCGCGCTCGGCGCGATCCTCGGGAGACAGGTGATCCTCCGCGACGACGTCGCTGACGCCGATCCGGCCACCCGGTCTGAGCAGGCGGAACATCTCCGCCAGCACCGCCGCCTTGTCGGTCGACAGGTTGATCACGCAGTTGGAGATGACCACGTCGACCGAGGAGTCCGGCAGCGGCACGGCCTCGATGGTGCCCTTGAGGAACGCGACGTTGGTTGCTGCGGCCTTGGCCGTGTTCGCCTCGGCGAGGGCCAGCATCTCCTCGGTCATGTCGACCCCGTAGGCGAACCCGGTCGGGCCTACGCGCCGGGCCGAGAGCAGGACGTCGATGCCTCCGCCGGAGCCGAGGTCGAGCACCGTCTCGCCCTCCCGGAGCTCGGCGACCGCGGTCGGGTTGCCGCACCCGAGGCTGGCCGCCAGGGCGTCCGCGGGCAGCCCCGACCGGTCCTCGCCTGCGTAGAGGTCGGCGCCGAAACCGGCACCCACCTCGGCCCCCGGCGTGCAGCACGACTCCTCGCCGCAAACGGCTGAGGAGTCGCCGTCGAGCAGCGTCAGAGCCGCACTGGCGCCGCTGGTCACCGCGGTTGCCGCCGCGGCGTACCGCTGCCGCACCTGCTCACGGACGTCCTCGCTCATGCGCTCTCCCATCGATACAGGTCTATGGGTGACAGCCTGCTGCGATGCATCGACCACTGTCAATGTGTGTGAGACAGTTCCGTGGTGAGCGCCCGTCCGAGAGCTGCCGATCGCCTCGACGTCCGGCCCCTGCTGCGCGCCGCTGACGGGGGCCGCGCTGGAGCCGGCCGAGGCCGAGGACCTCGCGCGCTCGTTCCAGGCGCTGGCCGACCCCACCCGCGTCCGGCTGCTCTCGCTCATCGCCGCCGCGCCGGAGCGCGAGGCGTGCATCTGCGACCTGACAGACGTCGTCGGCCTGTCGCAGCCCACGGTCTCGCACCACATGCGCCGGCTGGTCGACGCGGGACTCGTGACGCGGGAGCAGCGCGGCAAGTGGGCCTTCTACGCCGTCGTCGAGGGCGCACTCGACGCGCTGAGCCGAGCCCTGCGCTCACCCGCCGCCGCTCGGCAGGTGCCGCAGGGCTAGTGCTGCGCGCCGCCCCTCGCCGCGACACCACCCTCAGCTGCTGGTCGTCGACTCCTCCTCGACCTGCTCCACGAGCTCGCCCTCGAGCATGATGTTGATCTCGTCGCTGACCACGAACCGCCCGTCCAGGATCGGGTTGAACGTCAGGCCGAAGTCCTTGCGGTTGATCTTCCCGTGCCCGCTGTAGCCGATCCGGTGGCCCATCATCGGGTCGTTGAACTCGCCCAGCCGGGTCATGTGCAAGGTGACCGGTCGGGTGTTGCCCTTGATCGTCAGGTCGCCGGTGAGCGTGTACTGGTCCTTCCCGGCCGGCTCGACGCGGGTGCTGGTGAAGGTGATCACCGGGAACCGGTCGGTGTCCAGGAAGTTCTCCGAGCGCACGTCCTTGTCGCGGACCTCGTGATTGGTCCTGATGCTGGCCGCCTGGATCGTCACCTGGACCCGCAGCGCCTCGGGATGCTCTGGGTCGATCTCGGCCGTCGAGGTCACGTCCGCGAAGTGGCCGCGAACGGTCATCATGCCCAAGTGCTTCGCCGAGAACTCGATCTGCGTGTGGTACGGGTCAAGCTGCCAGGTGCCCATGCGGAACCCCTCGGATCGCTGGTTGAAATCTGAACTGGCCCCGCCACGCTAGCGCGCCGAGAGCGGGGTGTGCACCCCCCTGGGCAACCCAGGAGCCCACGGCGAGAAGTGCCGTCGACGCAGCAGGCCCACCAGAACCTGCGGGCCGCTAGGGTCGCGCGGTGAGCTGGCCCCAGCTGGCCGAGGGCTTCGGCGCCGCGCTGCTGATCGCCACGCTCACCAGCCCGGTCGGCGTGTCCGGCGCCGTCTTCCTGCTCCCGGTGCAGCTCGGTGTGCTGCACGTCCCGAACCCGGCCGTGACGCCCACCAACCTCCTCTACAACGTGGTCGCCGGTCCCGGCGCGCTCCTGCGGTACCGCCGCGCCGGACAGCTCACCGGCCCGCTGACCCGCCGGCTGCTCATCGGAACGCTGCCAGGAGTCGTGGCGGGTGCCGTCGTCCGCGTCTACGTCCTGCCCGGGCCGCGGGCGTTCCGGTTCGTCGTCGCCGCCGTCCTGCTGCCGCTCGGGATCTGGCTCATCCTGCGCACGCTCCGGCCCCGCCTGACCGCCCACTCACCCCTCGGTGGCCGGCGGCTCGGCGCACTGGCGCTGGCCGTCGGGGTGGTCGGCGGCATCTACGGCATCGGCGGCGGATCGATCCTGGGGCCGGTGCTCGTCGGCTCCGGACTGGCCGTGGCCGAGGTCGCGCCGGCCGCGCTCGCGTCGACGTTCGTGACGTCGGTTGCCGGCGCCCTCACCTACGCCGTCCTGGCCCTGAACGCCTCCGGCTCGATCACTCCGCGCTGGGGGGTCGGCATCGCCTGCGGGGCCGGGGGACTGGCCGGCGGGTACCTCGGCGCTCGGCTGCAGCCGCACCTGCCCGAGCGGTGGCTGCGGTTGCTGCTCGGAGGGCTCGCGATCGGCCTCGCCGCCGTCTACCTCTCCGAGGCCCTGCGCTGAGCCCGCGGACCGCGCGTCACGGCTAGCCTGCGTGAGCATGTGGGCGACGGGGCTCCTCAGCCTGGCCGGTGTCCTGCTCGGTGGTGCGATCAGCGGTTTCGCGACGTACCGCGCGCAGCTGTCCGTCAACGCCACGGCGGCCCGCACCGGCGCGCGCACCGAGACGATGGACCTGCTGCGCTGGGCCGCCGACAAGGTCACGTCCGGTGACCCCGCGGCCGAGCTGATCGCGGTCAACGTGCTCGACGCCCTGGACCGGTCCGAGCCCGCCCTGCTCCAGCCGGAGGACCAGGGCGTCGTCGACGCCGTGCTCGCCGCCGTCACCGCTCGGCCGGTCGCGCGGACGGCTGCGGCCGGGCTGACCGTCACGGCGGCCGAGCGCCAGGCCGCCGGGCTGCAGGTCAGGCGGCAGGTAGCCCGCGGCCTGACCCCCGACCCGGCGCTGCGTCAGCTGGCCGAGGCGCCGGTCAGCGACCAGCCCTAGCGGCTCACGACGCGTCGGTGGCGACGGCCACCGGCGTGGCCGGCGCCGTCTCCAGGACGGTGACCGGCGAGACGCGGGTGCCCAGCAGCCACAGCGCGTACGCCGCGACGAGGACACCTGCCCCCGCGAGGGTCGCGGTCAGGCCGACGGCCGCGATGACCGGCGCGCAGACGGCCCCTCCGACGCAGATCCCGGCGATCGAGACCGGGAAGGCGAACCCGTACGCCTGGGCGAGGACGGCGTCGTCGAGCTGGCTCTGCAGCGCGGTCTCGGTCTGCACCTCCACCATCACCGAACCCGCGCCGCCGAGCAGCGCCCACACCATCACGGTGAGCAGCCAGGGCATGACGGCCATCAGCGGCAGGGTGGCCCCGACCACGAACAGCGCCACTGCGACCACGCGCTCGGAGTGGCCGAGAGCCGCGATCCGGTCGGTCAGCGCGGCGCCGACCACACCGCCGGCACCGACCGCGGCGAGCAGCACGCCGTACCCGCCGGCGCCCAGGCCGGCCCGCGCGCTGACGAGCAGCAGCGCGACGGTGAGCAGGCCGTAGACGAAGCTGGTCAGGATGTCGGCGCCCACGAGCCGCAGGGCCGGACGGTGCGACAGCAGGGCCCGCGCGCCGTCGACGAGCTCCCGCCGCACGGACGGCGCGCTGCCCTCCTCCGTGGCTGCCGGCCGGAACGCCCCCGTCGAGCGGATCGAGAAGACGGCGGCCGCGGAGGCCAGGAACGTCAGCGCGTTGAGGCCGAAGGCGACCCGGGCGTCGGCGACCGCCAGCACCAGCGAGCCCAGCACCGGGCCGGCGACGATGCAGACCGGCCCGATGACCGACCGTACGGCGTTGGCCGTCGCCAGGTCCGCGCTCGCCACCAGGCGGGGCAGGGTCGCGGCGGTCGCCGACGGGTACGGCGCGCCCATCGCGGTGGCCAGCGCGGCCAGGACCGGCAGCAGCGCCAGCGGCGCGTTCGTGGCGGCACAGCCCAGCAGGGCCAGCATGACCGCCGCGCGGGCGAGGTCGCAGAGCACCATCAGCGTGCGACGGTCGTGGCGGCCGGCCAGGACGCCGCCCAGCGGCCCGAGCACCACGACCGGCAGCACGCGGGCCGCCGTCGTCACGCCCAGCCAGGTCGCCGAGTGGCTGCGGTCGTACACGTAGGCCAGCAGGGCCACGTTGTAGAACCAGTCGCCGGCCTGCGAGGTCACCAGGGCGACACAGAGACGCCGCAGCTCGCGGTTGCGCAGCAGCAGGCTCCGCATGGCGTTCACCGGGCACCGCCCGTGAACGGGCCGTCGTGCCAACGGCTCTGGCAGGTGGTGAGCGTCTCGAACATCGCGTGCCTCCGGGTCTCCGTGTCCGCTGTGGACACGTCCCACGGTGGTGCTAAGCCCGGGCTCAGGGATCCGGCGATCGCCGTATCTTCGCCGCCGCGGCTGCTTAGGCGGAGCGCCGGCGGTGGGCGGTCAGCGGGTGGCCAGACCCAGGCGATGCGCCAGGGTCGCCGCCTCCACGCGGCTGCTGACCTGCAGCTTCGCCAGGATGTTGGACACGTGGACGCTGGCCGTCTTAGGGCTGATGAACAGGCTCTTGGCGATCTCCGGGTTCGTCCGGCCGAGGGCCAGCATGGCCAGCACCTCGCGCTCGCGGTCGGTCAGGCCGAACCGCGCGAGCTCGTCGGGCGGCGCCGGCCGGCCGGGCACCGCCTCGGTCCCGTCCGCCCCGTCGGCGCCGTCCACGCCGTCCGCCGGACCGAGGTCGAGCCGGGCCCGTGCGGCCAACCGCTGCAGCCGCTCGGTCAGCGGCGCCGCGCCGCAGCGGGCCGCTGCCGCCCCGGCCTCGACGGCCGCCACCTGGGCGCCGGCCCGGTCGCCGGCCAGCACGGCCGCCTCGCACGCCTCGATCAGGCAGTAGGCCAGCTCGTACGGGCGGTCCAGGGACCGCCAGCGCCCGGCCACCGCCAGCCACTCGGCGGCGTCGGCGGCCCCTTCCGCCCGGTGCAGCTCGGCGTCGCAGGACGCGGTGTACGCCGAGATGGCCGGGTTGCTCGTCGGCATCCGGTCCCGGGCCACCCGCACGATCGGGTCCACCACGTCCACCGGGTCGACCACCTCACCGGCGTCGCGACGGGCCGTGGCGAGGTCCGCGGTGAGGCGGCAGGCCAGCCACAGCAGCATCCCGTCGTAGTGGATGTCCATGTCGGGGCTGGCCAGCTGGGCCAGCAGCCCGGCCAGCGCGCCCGGCCGGTCGGAGCCCAGCTCGAGCAGCTGCGCCTCGGTGATCGCGAACGCCCGTACGAACTGCAGGTCCGCCTCGTCGCCCAGCATCGTGCGGGCCCGGTCCAGGTCCTCCCGGGCCTGCTCGAAGCGCCCCTGCCGGACCGCCAGCTGGCTGCGGACCTCGAGCAGGGTGGCGCCGAAGATGCCCTCCGGCTCGACCGCCAACGCCGCCGAGATCAGCCGCTGGGCCTCGTCGTACCGGCCCAGGCGGACGAGCGACTCGGCCTCGTTTCCGGCCAGGAACGCACCGGTGCTCCGGGCCAGGCCGCACTCGTCGGCCAGCACCCGGCCGCGGGCGGCCATGTCCACGGCATCGGCGCTGCGCCCGATGAGCTCGAGCACGTCGCTCAGGTTGATGTAGCCGCGCAGGGCGGTCCGGGTCTGACCCAGGCTGAGGGCGAGCTCGATCGCCGCCCGGCCGAGCCGGATCCCCTCCTCGCCGTCGCCGCCGGTGGCCACGACCGGCGAACGGGTGATCTGGGCCTCGGCCTGCTCGAGCAGGTCGCCGGTGACGATCGCCGTCTCCTCGGCCCGGCGGGACATCTCGGCCGCCTCCGGCCAGCGACCGGTCCGGATCAGCGATCGGGCCAGCGAGTTGGAGAGCGTCGCGAGGACCCGGCTGGTGCCCCCCTCCGGCAGCAGCGCGACCGCTCGGTCCAGCGTCTGCAGGCTCTCCGTCGGCTTCCCGGCCATGCCGAGCGCCATGGCCCGCCGCTCCAGCAGCAGGGCGCGCCGCATGGGGTCACCGCCCTCGCCGAGCTCCTCGATGCCCTGACCGAGCAGGGCCAGGGCGCGGTAGACGTTCCCCGACTCGGTGGCCGCGTCGGCCGCCCGGTGCAGCAGCTCGACGTGGTCGATCCCGGCCACCTCGGCGGCGTCCGGCACGCCGGGCCAGATCTTCAGCGCGCGCTCGAGATGCTGCAGGGACTCGGTCGCCGCCAGCCGCGTGCGGGTCAGCTCGGCGGCGTGCACCGAGGCGCCGAGGGCCCGTCGCATGTCCTGCGCGGCGAACCAGTGGTGGGCCAGGTCGGCCGCGACCGCCGCCGGGTCGTCGCCGCCGAGCTCCGGACGCGCGCCGAGGGCCTCGCCGTACGCCGCGTGCAGCCGCACGCGCTCGCCGGGCAGCAGGTCGTCGTACACCGCGTCGCGGCTGAGCGAGTGCCGGAAGGAGTAGCCGCGCCCGGCCTCGTCGACCACCAGCAGATGCTGGTCGACGGCCTCGCGCAGCCCGGCGAACGCGGCGGCCTCGTCCAGGCCGGAGACGTCGAGCAGCAGCTGCTCGGACACCCACCGGCCGCCCACCGCGGCCGTGGACAGCACCCGCTGGGTCGGCGCGGCCAGCCCGTCGACCCGGGCCAGCAGCACCTCGCGCAGCGACGGGGGGAGGGCGGCCGCGTCACCGCCGGCCTGCAGCACGCCGAGCATCTCCTCGACCAGGAACGGGTTGCCGTCGGACCGGCGGAAGACGCTGTCGACCAGGGCCGCCTCGACGTCCCGGCCCAGGATCGCGGCCAGCTGGTCCGCGACCTCGGCCCGGTCGAAGCAGGACAGGTCGATGCGCTGCACGCTGCGGCCGCGGTCCCAGGCCAGGAGCAATGGGCTGAGCGAGTGCCGGCGGTTGAGCTCGTCGGACCGGAACGTCCCCACCACGGCCACCGGCACCGCGCGCAGGGCCCGCACCAGGTAGGCGAGCAGCTCCAGGGTCGACTGGTCGGCCCAGTGCAGGTCCTCGAACACCACGAGGACCGGGCCGGCGCCGGCGAGCCGCTCGACCATCCCGAGCACCAGCTCGAGCACCTGGGCGCCCTGCACCGGTGCGGCGAGCGGACCGTCGCCCGGCGCCGGGTCGACGTTGGGCAGCAGGCGCAGGAGGGTGGAGCGGGCCGGTCCCAGCACCCGGTCGAGCTCCTCGCGCGGCATCGTGCGGGCCAGCACCCGCAGCGCATCCACCAGCGGCGCGAAGGGCAGGCCGTCGGTGCCCAGCTGCACACACTGGCCGGACAGCACCCGGACCCCGGCCTCCTCGGCGGCGGCGACGAGCTCGGCGACCAGCCGCGACTTCCCCACGCCGGCCTCGCCGCTCACCAGCACGAACTCGGGGGTGCCGTCGACCGCACGGCGCAGGGCGTCGAGCAGCTGGCCGCGCTCGGTGCGCCGCCCGACGAAGACGGGACTGACCAGGCTCGCGGTCATCGGCCGCTGCTCACCGCCGGGGTCGCGCCGTCCCCGCTCCCGGCGGTGATCCGCATCGAGCTGAGCAGCGCGGCCGCGGCCCGCTGCCCGCTGGCTGCAGTGAAGTGCTGCGCGTCGTCGGACCAGTAGAGGCCGATGTCCTCGTGCCCCACGAGCACGACGGTGACCAGGGCGTCGAACGAGCCGTTGCCGTCGTGCCGGCTCAGCCGGTACTGCGCCGCCCGGTGACCGCCCACCGTGTGCAGGCTGATCGAGCTGGTCGTGTTCCCGTGGTTGCGGTCGTCGCTCGCCTCCTGCGCCGCCGTCAACGCCAGGTCGTGGGCCTTCGAGGCGGTCGTCTCGTCGGTGTAGAGGTCGAGGTACGCCGCGCCGTCGCCGTCCGCGGCCAGCGCGACGTGACCGGCGTCGTCCTCGTCCGGCTGGTGGTGCAGACCGGCCGGCACCGCGAAGCGCCCGGTCGTGCCGTCCGGGAAGTCGATGGTCACCGAGCTCCCAGGGCCGCTCGCCCGGCCCGAGCCGGGGGACGAGGACGGCGAAGGTGCAGGCAGGTCCGGCGCACCACCCGAACCGGACGAGGTATCGCTCGGTCCGCTCGAGCCCGCGACCTCCACGACGGCGAGGACGCCGCCCGCAGTCACGCCGCTCAGCAGCAGGCCGCCGGCCAGCCCGGCCGCGATGATCGCCGCGCTCGACCAGTGCCGGCTGCCCTCCCGGCGGCCGTGGGCCGGGAGGCCCTCGAACGGCTCCGGGGGCGCGAACGGGTTGTCGCTCACGGACCGATGGTGGCACGCGGCGGCGCGCCCGTCCGGGCGAGGGCGAGGGGTGGGGTGCGATGCAGGTTACCCGTCGGTAACATGACGGCATGAACTCCGGGGAACGAGCCG
Organism: uncultured Actinomycetota bacterium; assembly: GCA_963743975.1. GTDB lineage: Bacteria > Actinomycetota > Actinomycetes > Actinomycetales > CAVURS01 > CAVURS01. The sequence continues at coordinate 243,819 of CAVURS010000002.1, read as the reverse complement.
TGCGCGAGGTCCTGGACGGCCGCTGGTCCGCACTGCGGGAGCAGGCGCGCGAGACCCTCCCGTCCGGGCTGTTCGAACCGACCGGCGAGCTGTCGACCGAGGAGCACCGCGAGCGCGTCCTCAAGCAGATGCTCTCCCTCGCGGACAGCGGCCTGACCGGGCGTGGGTTCCCCGGCCGGTACGGCGGGTCCGACGACGTGGGCGGGAGCATCGTCTCGATCGAGATGCTCGGCTACGGAGACCTCTCGCTGATGGTCAAGGCCGGCGTGCAGTGGGGGCTGTTCGGCGGGGCGGTCAACGCCCTCGGCACGCAGGGCCACCACGCGGAGTACCTGCCCGGCATCATCTCGGGGGAGCTGCTCGGCTGCTTCGCGATGACCGAGACCGGTCACGGCTCGGACGTCGCCATGCTGCGAACCACCGCGACGTACGACGTCGAGAGCCGCGAGTTCGTCGTCACGACTCCGGACGACGCGGCCCGCAAGGACTACATCGGCAACGCCGCACGTGACGGCCGGATGGCCGTCGTCTTCGCCCAGCTCGTCACCGGAGGCGACTCGCACGGCGTTCACGCACTGCTCGTCCCGATCCGTGACGAGGCCGGAAAACCGTTGCCAGGCATACGGATCGAGGACTGCGGGCGCAAGGCCGGCCTCAACGGCGTCGACAACGGCCGGATCTGGTTCGACCAGGTCCGGGTGCCGCGCGAGGCGTTGCTCGACCGGTTCGGCCAGGTCGCCGAGGACGGCACGTACACGAGTCCGATCGAGAGCCCGAGCCGGCGCTTCTTCACGATGCTGGGGACCTTGGTGCGCGGCCGGATCAGCATCGCCGGCGCGGTGGGCAGCGCGACCCAGACCGCGCTCGCGATCGCGATCCGGTACGCCGAGGAACGACGGCAGTTCACCCGGCCGGACAGCTCGCAGGAGGTCGTGCTGCTCGACTACGCGACGCACCAACGCCGCCTGCTGCCCGCGCTCGCGCGGACCTACGCGCTGCACCTGGCTCAGGAGGAGCTGGTCTGCACGCTCGACGACCAGGCCGCGGCGGAGGTCCTGGACGAGGTGGCGCAACGAGAGCTGGAGACGCGGGCCGCCGGGCTCAAGGCGATGGCCACCTGGCATGCGACCGCGACCATCCAGGCCTGCCGGGAGGCGTGCGGCGGCCACGGGTACCTCGCCTCGTCGCGGCTGCCGCAGCTGAAGTCGGACACCGACGTCTTCACCACCTTCGAGGGCGACAACACGGTGCTCATGCAGCTGGTCGCCAAAGGGCTGCTCACCGGCTACCGCAACGACTTCGGCGCGCTGGACACGCTGGGCACCGCGCGGTTCCTGGCCGACCAGCTCGTCGGCTCGCTCGTGGAGCGGACCTCGGCCCGCACGCTCGTGCAGCGGATCGTCGACGCCGCTCCCCGGCGCGACGAGGGCACGGACCTGCTCGACCGCGCGTGGCAGTGCGCGGTGTTCCAGGACCGCGAGCGGCACGTCGTCGAGGGCCTGGCCCGCCGGCTGCGCCGGGCGAGCGGCTCGGACAGCGCTGCCTTCGAGGCGTTCAACGCGGCCCAGCCGCACCTGCTGGCCGCAGCCCGGGCCCATGTCGAGGCCGAGATGCTCGCCGCGTTCGTCGCGGCCATCGAGCGGTGCCCCGATCCCGTTGCGGCGCAATGGCTCGGGAAGCTCTGCGACCTGTTCGTCCTGTCCGCGATCGAGGCCGACGGCGCCTGGTTCCTCGAGCACGGCCGGATGAGCGCCGCGCGGATGAAGGCGGTCCGCCGCGCCGTCGACCGCCTCTGCACCCTGCTGCGACCGCAGGCCCGCCTGCTCGTCGACGCGTTCGGCATCCCGGACGAGTGGCTGGGGTCGACGCTGGTCGGCTCCTAGGCGCCGATGCCGCCGGCGATGCGCCCCACCAGGTAGGTGACGGCCATCGCCAGGACGCCGCCGACCACGTTGCGGCGCACGGCCGGCCAGGCCGGCGCCGACCCCAGCCGGGCGCTGGTCACGCCGGTCAGGGCGAGCGCCGCCACGACGGCGACGAACGTGACGGGGATCCGCCAGTCGTGCGGCGGCAGCCCGATCGCCAGCAACGGCAGCACCGCGCCGACCGTGAACGCCACGAACGAGGCCAGCGCGGCCTGCCAGGGGCTGGACAGCTGGTCGGGGTCGATGCCCAGCTCGGCGTCGGCGTGGGCGGCGAGGGCGTCGTGCGCGGTCAGCTCGCGGGCGACCCGGCCGGCCAGCTCCTGGCTGAGGCCCTTGTGCGCATAGATGTCGGTGAGCTCCTGGAGCTCGGCCTCCGGCGTCTCGGCCAGCTCGCGGCGCTCCAGCTCGAGCATCGCCCGCTCGGTGTCCCGCTGGGTGCTGACCGAGACGTACTCACCGGCGGCCATGGACATCGCGCCGGCGAACAGGCCGGCCAGCCCGGCGGTCAGGACGGCGCGCAGGCTGGCGGTCGCTCCGGCCACGCCGACGACGATCGCGGCGACCGACACGATGCCGTCGTTGGCCCCGAGGACGCCGGCCCGCAGCCAGTTCAGCCGGGAGGCGAGGTTCTCGCCGTGCGGCTCGTCGTGGTCGGTGGGGACGGTCACGGTGTCTCCGGTCATGGCGTGCAGACGCAGACCAGGTTGCCCTCCGGGTCGGCGACGACCCACCACTCCGGGGCGAACTCGTCGCTCTCCAGCCGCCCGCCGAGCGCCAGCAACCGGTCCCGCAGCGCCGGGGCCTCCTCGGCGTCCCGGAAGACGTCGAGGTGGAACCGGTCGCGGTGGGTGCGGGGCGCGTCCATCTGCTGGAACCACAGGACCGGTCCCACGCCGTTCGGGTCCTGCAGCTGCACCTCCCCGTCCGGCCGGGTGACCGCGACGTAGCCGAGGGCCTCGGCCCAGAACGGCTGCACCGCCGCCTGGTCGACGACGTCCAGGGCGATCTCGATGGTCCGCTGCGGTCGCGGACCGGCCGTGGCCGACGCCGCCTCGGCCGCCGCGCGGATCCGGTGAGCCAGCTCGACGTCGAGCTGGGTGACCCCGCCGGCCGAGTGGGTCCAGCAGGTGACGCGCACGGTGCGCCACCTCAGGTCGATGTCCGGGTGGTGGTCCATCTCCTCGGCGATGTCGGCGATCTCGGCCACCAGAGCCACCGCCTTCGGGAAGTCGCTCGCGTCGTACGCCGCGTGCAGGCCGGCCGAGAAGGACACCCACCCGGGCAGGTCGCCCAGCTGGCGGTCCACCTCTTCGGAGTCGAGCAGTCGTGGTGCGGGCATGACGCCACCGTTCTCGGCCCGCGGCGGTGCCGTCAAGGAAGGCTGACCTCTGCTCGGGCGGCCGGGGTGGGCGGCGGCACCACGAGCGGTACGACGATCCGGAAGCAGGCGCCGCCCTCCGGTGCCACGTCGACCGTGCAGCCCAGACCGAGGCGGTCGGCGAGGGCCTTCACCAGGGCCAGGCCGAGCCCGGTCCCGACCCGGCGCACCCCGCGGTAGCGCGTCCAGAGCGCGGCCCGGTCGAAGGCGACCGCCCGGTCGTCCGGGCTCAGGCCCGGCCCGCCGTCGCGAACCTCCAGCACCGCTGAGGGGACGGCCGAGGGGACGGCCGAGGGAAAGGCCGAGGAAGCCGTGTGCAGCGCGAGGACGATCGGCGCCCCGGCCGGGGTGACCCGCAGCGCGTTCTCGGTCAGCCCGTCCACGATCTGCCGGAGCCGGGCGCCGTCGGTCACGACGGGCAGCGGTCCCGGCGCCAGCTCGGCCCGGAACGCCACGCCGACCTCCGCGCACCGCCGGGACCAGACGCTGGCCGCCGCGGCCGCCAGCTCGGCCAGGTCGATCGGCACGGGGTCGAGGTGGAAGTCGTCGGCGCCGAGGCGGGCCAGGTCGAGCAGGTCCGCGACCAGGCGCTCCAGCCGGCCGGCCTCGCCCACGATGACCCGGCCGGCCTCCCGGGGGTCGTCGCTGACGCCGTCGGCCAGCGCCTCGCCGAACCCCTTCACGGCCGTCAGCGGCGTCCGCAGCTCGTGCGACACCGAGAGCAGGAACGCCCGCTCGCGCCCCTCGCTGGTCTCCAGGGCCTGGGCCAGCTCGTTGATCGAGTGCGCGACGTCGGCCACCTCGGTCGGGCCCTCCGGCGCCACCCGGACCGCCCGCTCACCCGAGGCCAGGCGGCGGGCCGCGGCGGCCGCCCGGCCGAGCGGGGCGGCCAGCCGCCGGGCGAGCAGCACGGCGAAGGCCGCCGCCACCGCCACGCCGACCAGCAGGGCGAGCAGCTCGCGGCGGATCAGGGCCCGGCCGTTGCTGGTCGCGTCGCTCACGGTGCGGGCCAGCACGATCCCGGCGCCGTTGGCCAGTGGGCGGCCCTCGACCAGCACCGACCGCCCGTTCACCTCGGTCGTGTACGACACCGGCCGGCCGGCGGCGAGCGCCGCCCGCTCGGTGGCGCTGGCGGTCAGCGCCTGGCGGGCCAGCGGGTCACCGGCCACGCGCCCGCGCGCGGTGAGCAGTGCGACGGCGTTCTGCTGCTGCCGCAGGGTCCGCAGCCCCTGCGCCGGGGTCGCCGTGCTCGCGTCGAGGAGCGACTGCGCGACGTCGGCCTGCTGGGCCAGGGTCCGCTGCGCCTGCGAGCGAACGCCCGGCTTCAGCAGGCCGTACGACACGACGCCGGCGATCACGGCGGAGACCACGACCGCGGCGACGGTGACGAGGGCGATCCGGCCGGCGAGGCTGCGGACCGCCCTCACCGGGTGTCCTCGGCGGAGTACCCCACGCCGCGCACCGTGCGGATCGGGCTGCGCTCGCCGAGCTTGCCGCGCAGCTGGGCGATGTGGACGTCCACCGTGCGGCTGGCCGCGCCGTTGTAGCCCCACACCTGGGCCAGCAGCTCGTCGCGGCCGAAGACCCGACCGGGCCGCCGGAACAGGTGGGCCAGCAGGTCGAACTCGGTGGCGGTGAGCTCGACGGCGTCCGGGCCGGCCCAGGCCCGCCGGGCGACCGGGTCGAGCCGCACCTCGCCGACCCGGAGCTCGGCACCGCCCGCCTCACCCGGTCCCCGGCGCAGCACGGCCCGCAGGCGGGCGACCAGCTCGCGCGGGGAGAACGGCTTGGTGACGTAGTCGTCCGCTCCGAGCTCGAGGCCGAGCACCCGGTCCGGCTCGTCGTCGCGGGCGGTGACGACGAGGATCGGGGTCCAGTCACCGCTCTCGCGCAGCTGCCGGCAGACCTCGAAGCCGTCGAGGCCGGGCAGGCCGATGTCGAGGATGACCGCCGTGGGTCGCAGCCGGCGGACGTCGGACAGCGCCCGGGCGCCGTCAGCCACCGCATGGACGGTGAACCCCTCGCGGGTGAGGTACATCCGCAGCACGGAGACGATCGCGTCCTCGTCCTCGGCGACCAGGACGAGGCCCCTCTCCGTCGGCATGGCTCATCCTCTCGCGCGACCGGATCCCCGACGGTGGGCCCGCGCCCGCCCCGAACAGAACCCGAACATTGCCGGCCGCACCGGCCAGAGCAGCGCGTTCAGAGCAGCGGGTTCAGAGCAGCGAGGTCTCGCGCCCGTCGGCGTCGTACGGCGGGGTGGTGCGTCCGGACACCAGGCGGAAGTACTCGGTCGCGCCGATCGTCTGCCAGACGCCGTTGCTCAGCGCGAACCGGGGCGGGTCGACCTCCACCTGGGTGGCGTGGGCCCGCAACGCGGCGATCTTGCGGTCGAGGTGGGCCGAGCCGTCGACGGCGGTGGTGACCAGCTCGTCGTCCACGACGACGCTGGTGGCGGCCGAGCGGCCCTCGCTGCGCTCGGCGACCGAGCGGGGGAGGGCGATCCAGTAGGCCTTCGGCGGGGTGAAGGCGGCCAGCTCCAGCGCCCGCATCGTCACCCGGTGGGCCTGCACGTGGTCGGGGTGTCCGTAGCCCCCCTCCGGGTCGTAGGTCACGACCGCGTCGGGTCGCAGCCGCTCGACCAGCCGGGCCAGGGCCGATGCCGCCTCGTCCACCGGCACGGCCATGAACGCGCGCGGGTCGCCGTTGGGCGTCGTCCCCGACATCCCGGAGTCGCGGTAGCGCACGCGGACACCGGTCTCGGCGGACGCCAGATCGTCCAGGTACCAGTGCTTCTCGACGCCCAGCGCCTCCAGCGCCCGGCGCAGCTCACCCACGCGGTACGGCGCGAGCCCGCCGTCGCGGTCGTCCTCGAGATAGCACAGGGACGCCGGGATGACCTCGCCCTCCTCGCCCCTCGTGCACGTGACGAGCGCGACGTCCACGCCCTCGGCGGCGCAGCGCGCCATCGTCGCCCCGGTCGCGATCGTCTCGTCGTCGGGGTGGGCGTGGACGAAGAGCGCGCAGCTCACATCTGGCCGCGCTTCGCCCGCGCCCGCGCCTTCTCCCGGTCGACGCTCGGCAGCACGACCTTGCGCATCCGGACGGCGTCCGGCGTGACCTCGACGCACTCGTCCTCGCGGCAGAACTCCAGCGACTGCTCCAGGGAGAGCCGCCGCGGCGGCACCAGGCGCTCGAGCTCGTCGCGCGGTCGACTGGCGCATGTTGGTCAGCTTCTTCTCCTTGGTGATGTTGACGTCCATGTCGTCGGCGCGGGAGTTCTCGCCGACGATCATGCCCTCGTAGACCTCGGTGGTCGGCTCGACGAACAGCGTGCCGCGCTCCTGCAGGTTGATCATCGCGAACGGCGTCGCCACGCCGGCCCGGTCGGCGACCAGCGAGCCGGTGGGCCGGGTGCGCATGCTCGCCGGCCCACGGCTCGTAGCCCTCGAACACGTGGTGCGCGATGCCGGTGCCGCGGGTGTCGGTGAGGAACTCGGTGCGGAAGCCGATCAGGCCCCGGGCCGGGACGAGGAACTCCATCCGGACCCAGCCGGTGCCGTGGTTGGTCATCTGCTCCATCCGGCCCTTGCGGGCGGCGAGCAGCTGGGTGATCGGCGCCGAGGTACTCCTCCGGGGTGTCGATCGTCAGCCGCTCGACCGGCTCGTGCACCCGGCCGTCGATCGTCCTGGGTCACCACCTGCGGCTTGCCGACGGTGAGCTCGAAGCCCTCGCGGCGCATCTGTCTCGACCAGGATGGCCAGCGCCAGCTCGCCGCGGCCCTGCACCTCCCAGGTGTCCGGCCGCTCGGTCGGCAGCACGCGCATCGACACGTTGCCGACGAGCTCGCGGTCCAGCCGGTCCTTGACCAGCCGGGCGGTGACCTTGGTGCCCTTGACCCGGCCGGCCAGCGGCGAGGTGTTGGTGCCGATGGTCATCGAGATGGCCGGCTCGTCGACCGTGATCAGCGGCAGCGGACGCGGGTCGTCCGGGTCGGCCAGCGTCTCGCCGATCGTGATCTCCGGGATGCCGGCGACGGCGATGATGTCGCCCGGCCCGGCCGGTCTCGGCCGGCACCCGCTCCAGGGCCTCGGTCATCAGCAGCTCGGTGATCTTGACCTCGTCGATGCTGCCGTCGCGCCGGCACCAGGCGACCTGCTGGCCCTTGCGGATCGTGCCGGACCGGACCCGGCACAGGGCGAGGCGGCCGAGGAACGGCGAGGCGTCGAGGTTGGTGACGTGCGCCTGCAGCGGCACGCCGTCGTCGTACGCCGGCGCCGGGATGGTCTCCAGGATGGTGCGGAACAGCGGCTCCAGGTCGGTGCCGTCGGGCTGGCCGCCGTCCTCCGGCCGGTTCAGGCTGGCCCGGCCGGACTTGGCCGAGGCGTAGACGATCGGGAAGTCCAGGCCGCCGCGGCGGCGGCCGGGTCGTCGTGGTCGTCGGCCAGGTCGAGGAACAGCTCGTAGGTCTCGTCGACCACCGCCTGCGATCCGGGCGTCCGGCCGGTCGACCTTGTTGACCACCAGGACCACCGGCAGGTGGGCGGCGATCGCCTTGCGCAGCACGAACCGGGTCTGCGGCAGCGGGCCCTCGCTGGCGTCGACGAGCAGGACGACGCCGTCCACCATCGACAGCCCGCGCTCCACCTCACCGCCGAAGTCGGCGTGGCCCGGGGGTGTCGATGATGTTGATCGTCATCCCGCCGTCGGGCGTGCCCGGCCCGGCGTACCGGATCGCGGTGTTCTTGGCCAGGATCGTGATGCCCTTCTCCCGCTCCAGGTCGCCGGAGTCCATCGCCCGCTCGTGCGACGTGCTGGTGCTCGCCGAAGGCTCCGGACTGCCAGAGCATGGCGTCGACCAGGGTGGTCTTGCCGTGGTCGACGTGCGCGACGATCGCGACATTGCGGATGTCGTCGCGGGTGGCGAGGGCCTCGCCGGTCGTGGTGAGGGTGGACGGGCGGGAAGAAGGCACGGTGGGACACGCTCGATCTGGCTGGGGGGTCGGACTCCCATCGTAGAGGGACGAACGGGGCGACCCGGCATCTTGCCGCCGCTCGCGCCGCGCTCGAAAGATCTGCCCGCGCAGTGGCCGCCGGACCGCCGAATGGCCGGGAGAGGGCCGGAAGACGAAGGGCAGATGACCACCGAGGTGGTCGCTGGTGCCCGAATCGTTACCTATGCCCACCACTCAGTGTCCAGATCGTGACCAACCCTGGCGCGACGAGGCCTGGGCAAGCGGTAAGAATTGCGTGGACCAGACGCCGGGTCGACCCTCGACCTGGCGTGTGTGCCGTATGGCAGCCGGTCACGGACCACCGTGACGGCCGGCCCGGACGAAGTACCACTGGAACGAATCGGATGGAGACGCTCGATGCAGCGACGTAGGTTCACGACTCTGGCCACGGCCGGAGTGGCCGCGCTCGCCGTCATGCTTACAGCGTGTGGCGGCAGCAGCGGAGGCGGAAAGAGCGGAGGCTCCACGAAGAGCAGCAGCCCGCTCGTCATCTACGGCTGCAAGCCGCAGAACCCGCTGATCCCCTCGGACACCAACGAGGTGTGCGGTGGCAACATCGAGGACGCGGTCTTCCGTGGCCTGGTGAAGTACAACCCGGACACCGCTCAGCCTGAGCTGTCGATGGCCAAGTCGATCACGTCCGACGCGAGCAAGAAGGTCTGGACGATCGACCTCGCCCCCGGGAACACCTTCCAGGACGGCACGCCGGTCAACTCCGACTCGTTCATCAACGCGTGGAACTGGGCGGCCTACGGCCCCAACGCGGCGCTGAACAACTACTTCTTCGCGCCGATCGAGGGCTACGACGCGATGAACCCGCAGCCGGTCGGCAACTCGACCAAGGCTCCGACGCCCAAGGTGAAGACGCTGACCGGCCTGAAGAAGGTCAGCGACACCGAGTTCGTCGTGACCCTGTCGACGCCGCAGTCGTTCTTCGAGACGGAGATCGGGTACGACGCGTTCTACCCGCTGCCCCCGTCGTTCTTCACCGACACGGCCGCCTTCGGCAAGAAGCCGATCGGCAACGGCCCGTTCCAGATCACCGGTGGTGACGGCGACACGGGCTTCCAGCTCAGCAAGTGGTCGGGCTACAAGGGTCCGGACGTCCCGAAGGTCGACAAGGTCACCTTCAAGACGTACCAGTCGGCCGACGCGGCGTACGCCGACATGCAGGCCGGCAACCTGGACTTCATGGACCAGGTGCCCCCGGCCGACCTGGTGAACAACCAGTACCAGAAGGACTTCCCCGGCCGCTTCGTGAACAAGCCGGTCGGCGTCATCCAGACGGTCACGCTGCCGACGTACGTCCCGGGCTACAACGACCCGAACCTCGGCAAGGCACTGTCGATGGCGATCGACCGCAACACGATCACCAAGACGATCTACAACGGCGGCCGTACGCCGGCGACGGGCTGGGTCTCCCCGGTCGTCCAGGGCTACAAGCCGGGCGCGTGCGGGCAGTTCTGCACGTACAACCCGACGATGGCCAAGCAGTTCCTCTCGCAGGCGCAGTACAAGGGCCCGTTCACCTTCGCGTACAACGCTGACGGTCCGGGCAACAAGGAAGCCGCCGAGGCGATCTGCAGCAGCATCGCGAACGCGCTGAGCGTCAAGTGCACGGCCAAGGCGTACGTCGACTTCTCGACGTTCCGCGCCGCGGTCACCGCGCACAAGATGACCAGCATGTTCCGGACCGGTTGGCAGATGGACTACCCGTCGATGCAGGACTTCCTGGAGCCCCTGTACGTCACGGGCGCCAGCTCCAACGACGGCAAGTACTCCAACCCGCAGTTCGACGCGCTGATCAAGCAGGCGAACGCGCAGTCCGGTGCGCAGGCGCTGGCGACCTACCAGCAGGCTGAGGCTCTCCTGGCCAACCAGATGGCGATCATCCCGCTCTGGTACCAGGCGCAGCAGTCCGTGTGGTCGAGCCGTCTGCACAACGTGCACGTCACGCCGTTCAGCACGCTCGACCTGGCCAGCGTCACCGAGAGCTGAAGGGCCAGCTAGTCAATGGGGCGGTATGTCGCCCGGCGCATCCTCCAGATGGTGCCGGTCCTGATCGGTACGACGTTCCTCATCTTCGCGATGGTGTGGGCGTTGCCGGGCGACCCGTTCGCCGGTAGGTGCGGCCAGCGGCCGTGTCCGCCGTCGTTCGTCCAGGCGGAGACCCAGCGTCTCCACCTGGACAAGCCCCTGATCGTCCAATACGGGTACTACATGGCCGGACTGGCCAAGGGCGACTTCGGAACGACACCCGATGGCTCGAGTGTCGCTTCCGAAGTCGCCCGGGCGTACCCGATCACGGCCAAGCTCACGACCGTCGCGATCATCTTCGAGATCATCCTGGGGATCGGTGCCGGCATCGTGAGCGGGCTGAGACACGGGGGGTGGTTCGACAACGTCTCCCTCGTCGTCACCCTGATCGCGATATCCCTGCCGGTCTTCGTGATCGGCTTCCTGCTGCAGTACATCCTCGGCGTGCGGCTGGGGATCTTCCCGGTCACGGTCAGACCCGGCGCCCCCTGGGGCGACCTGATCCTGCCCGGCTTCGTGCTGGCCAGCCTGTCGCTGGCCTTCGTCACCCGGCTGATGCGGGCCAGCCTCATGGAGGTCCTGAAGGCGGACCACGTGCGGACGGCGATCGCCAAGGGCCTGCCCCGGGGGCTGGTCATCCGGCGCCACGTCGTCCGGAACTCGCTGATCCCGGTCATCACCTACATCGGCACCGACGTCGGCTTCCTGCTGGCCGGCGCGATCATCACCGAGGGCGTGTTCAACATCGCCGGGGTCGGTGGCCTGACCTTCCAGGCCGTCCGGGTCCGGGACAACCCGCTGGTCGTCGGCATCACCACGATCCTCGTCCTGGTCGTCCTGGTGGTTAACTTGCTCGTCGACCTGCTCTACGCCGTCCTCGATCCCCGGATCCGCTATGACTGACCAGCTGCGCGAGTCGGAAGTCGTCTCCGAGAGCGCGACGAACCTGCTCACGAGCGGGAGCGAGGGCAACGCCCTCGCGACCCGCTCGCTGGGGCGGGACGCGTGGCTGACGCTGCGCTCGAACTGGGTGTTCTGGCTGTCGGCCGTCCTCATCCTGATCTTCACGGTGATGGCGATCGCGCCCCAGCTGATCACCCACACCGACCCGAACCACTGCGAGGCGATCCGCTCGCGCATCGGGCCGTCGAGCAAGGCCTGGTTCGGCTACGACGTGCAGGGCTGCGACGTCTTCGCCCGCACGATCTACGGCGCGCGGGCCTCGATGGTCGTCGGCACGCTGGCGACGGTGTTCTCCCTGGTCATCGGCGCCGGGATCGGTGTCTACGCCGGCTTCTACGGCGGCCTCACCGACACCCTGCTGTCCCGGGTGACCGACGTCTTCATCGGCATCCCGACGCTGGTCGGCAGCATCATCGTGCTGGTGTCGTTCCCCGGCACGTCCACCAACCAGTTCTACGACATCCTCAAGGTGGCCATCGCGATCGCGGTCTTCGGCTGGACCCAGACCGCCCGGGTGGCGCGGGCCGCGGTGATCCAGGTGAGACAGGCGGACTACGTCTCGGCCGCCCGCTGCCTGGGGGCCGCACGCTGGTGGATGATGCGCAAGCACGTGATCCCCAACGCCGCCGCGCCGGTCATCGTCATCACGACGCTGAGCCTCGGCGGGTACATCGGGGCCGAGGCCGCCCTGTCCTTCCTGGGCATCGGCCTGCAGCCACCGGTGATCTCCTGGGGCATCGCGATCAACGACGCGCAGTCCTACATCCGCACGACACCCCACATGCTGTTCTTCCCGGCCCTGTTCCTGTCGCTGACCGTGCTCGGCTTCATCATGCTGGGGGATGCCGTGCGTGAGGCCCTCGATCCCAAGAGCCTCTGATGTCGACGACCACCACGACCGAGCTGCAGATGCAGAGCGGGGACGTTCCCGGAGCGCCGCTGCTGCAGGTGCGGGACCTCAACGTCGTCTTCCACACCCGTGACGGCGACGCCAAGGCCATCAACGGCGTCGACCTGGACCTGGCCGAGGGCGAGACGCTGGCCATCCTGGGGGAGTCCGGCTCCGGCAAGTCGGTGACCGCGCAGGCGATCATGGGCATCCTCGACATGCCGCCGGCGGAGATCACCTCGGGCACCGTGCACTTCCGCGGCCAGGAGCTGCTGCAGCTCCCGGAGAGGGAGCGCCGCCACTTCCGCGGGCAGCGGATCGCGATGATCTTCCAGGACGCGCTGTCGGCGCTGAACCCCGTCTACACCGTCGGGTTCCAGATCGGTGAGATGTTCACCGTCCACCGCGGGATGAGCCGCAAGGACGCCAAGGTCAAGGCGATCGAGCTCATGGAGCGGGTCCGCATCCCGGGCGCCCGGTCCCGGGTGAACGACTACCCGCACCAGTTCTCCGGCGGCATGCGCCAGCGGATCATGATCGCCAGCGCTATCGCGCTCGAGCCGGACATCCTGATCGCCGACGAGCCGACCACCGCCCTGGACGTCACGGTGCAGGCCCAGATCATGGAGCTCCTGTCCGACCTGCGCCGCGAGACCGGCAGCGGCCTGATCCTCATCACCCACGACCTCGGGGTGGTCGCCGAGGTCGCCGACCGGATCAACGTGATGTACGCCGGGCGCGTCGTCGAGCAGGGCCTGGCCATGGAGACGTTCCTGCGGCCGGCCCACCCGTACACGCACGGCCTGCTCAACTCGATCCCCCGGCTGGACGCGACGGACAAGCGGCTGTTCGCCATCAAGGGCCTGCCGCCGAACCTGCTGCGCATCCCGCCGGGCTGCCCGTACTCCCCGCGCTGCCCGCGGGCCGCGGACATCTGCCGGCACGACCCGCCACCGCCGGAGATCGAGGTCGCGCCGGGTCACCTGAGCGCCTGCCACTTCGCCCAGGAGGTGTACGCCGATGGCCGGGCCGCTCACTGAGCCCGCACCCGGCGTCGCGCCGGTGGGCCTGGGGGAGACCGTCCTGGAGGTCAAGGGGCTGGTGAAGCACTACCCCCTGCGCCGGGGCATCGTGATCCGCCGCCAGATCGGCGCCGTGCAGGCGGTCGACGGCGTGGACCTGTCCATCCGGCGCGGCGAGACGCTGGGCGTCGTCGGAGAGTCCGGCTGCGGGAAGTCCACGCTGGCCCGGCTCATGGTCGGCCTCGAGCCGCCGACGGCCGGCACCGTGCAGGTGGCCGGCCGCAACCTGGCCGGCGCCCGCGGCAAGACGCTGAAGTCGATCCGCCGCGACATCCAGATGATCTTCCAGGACCCGTACACCTCGCTGGACCCCCGGATGACGGTCGGCGACATCATCGGCGAGCCCCTGGAGATCCACAAGGACGCCCTGCCGAAGATGGACCGGCGCAAGCGGGTCCGCGAGCTGATGGAGCTGGTCGGCCTCAGCCCCGAGCACATCGACCGCTACGCGCACCAGTTCTCCGGCGGCCAGCGGCAGCGCATCGGGATCGCCCGCGGCCTGGCGCTGAACCCGAAGGTCCTGATCTGCGACGAGCCGGTCTCCGCGCTCGACGTCTCCGTGCAGGCCCAGGTGATCAACCTGCTGCAGGACCTGCAGGGCGAGCTCGGCCTGGCGCTGATCTTCATCGCCCACGACCTGTCGGTGGTGCGGCACATCTCGCACCGCGTCCAGGTGATGTACCTCGGGCGGGTGGTCGAGCTCGGCGACGAGGACGGCGTCTACGCCCACGCGACGCACCCGTACACGCAGGCACTGCTGTCCGCCGTGCCGGTGCCGGACCCGCGGATGCGCGGCAAGGGGGCGCAGATCGTCCTGCAGGGCGACCCGCCCAGCCCGGCCAACCCGCCGTCCGGCTGCCGGTTCCGCACCCGGTGCTGGCTGGCCCAGGACATCTGCGCCGAGAAGGACCCGCCCCTGGCGATGCACGGGGGCCACCTGTCGGCCTGCCACTTCGCCCAGGAGCTGCCGAAGGACCGCGACATCGTGATCGAGGCCCCGGCGGATCCTGACGCTGAGTGACCGAGGGTCCGCCGGAGTAGGCGCGTCTCGGCCAGGCGGGTACCCCATCGTTCTGATTGGGTGACGCAGCGTGTGCGCACGTCCCGGCAGGTGTTGACTGCGGGGGTGAGCGCATCCCCCGTGACCGAGCACCCCACCGGACCGCGGTCCGACCGCCTCTCCCTCGTCGGCGTGGACGTCGGCCGGGCCCGCGAGCGGGTCCGCCAGCGGCGCCTGCTGCGGCTGGCCGTGGTGCTCATGGTCATCGCCGGCGTACCTGTGGCTGCGACTGCTGCAGGGAGACCCGGTCGGGCGCCCGCACCTGCCCTCGGTCGACCCGCTCGTGGTCATGCCGCTGCTGTTCTTCGGTGCGCTCATCCTGTTCATGGTCTTCACCACCGTCGGCATCGGGAGCTCGCCGCACGTCCTCTACCGCCCGGAGCAGATCCCGGTCGGGCTGGACGACGTGGTCGGCATCGACCCGGTGAAGGAGGAGGTCGTCCGCACCCTGCAGCTCTTCCTGGACCACGAGAGCTTCGCCCGCCGGATGGGCGGCCGCGCCCGCCGCGGCATCCTGTTCCAGGGCGGCCCCGGGACCGGGAAGACGCTGACCGCCAAGGCGATGGCGGCGGAGGCGGGCGTGCCGTTCCTCTTCGCGTCCGGCACGTCGTTCCACTCCTCCTACCAGGGCGCCACCCAGCGCAAGGTCCGCCGCTACTTCAAGGCGCTGCGCAAGCTGGCCCGGCGCGAGGGCGGCGCCATCGGCTTCATCGACGAGTTCGACGGCATCGGCGGCGCGCGCGCCGGCGTCATGCGCTCGGCCCCGGCCGGTGCGGCCCTGCGCGCCACCTGCTGCGGTGGCATGGAGGGGCTGTCCTCCTCCATGGTGAGCTCCACGACGGGCGCCGCGGTCGCGCTGGGGGCCGGCGAGCAGACCGCGTTCCAGGGCTCCGGTGACCTGCAGATGGCCGTGAACGAGCTTCTCGTGCAGATGCAGAGCTTCGACGAGCCGAGCGGCTCGCAGAAGGCGGTCAGCTGGGTCGTCGACAAGGTCAACCTGCTGCTGCCGATGGCCCACCAGGTGCCGGCGCCGCGGGTGAGCGCGCCCAACGTCCTGCTCGTGGCCTCCACGAACCGGGCCGACGGCCTGGACCCGGCCCTGCTGCGGCCCGGCCGCTTCGACCGCGCGCTGACCTTCGACCTGCCCAGCAAGACCGGGCGGCGGCAGCTGGTCGACCACTTCCTGAAGGGCAAGGCGCACGCGCCGGAGCTGGCCGAGGACGAGCGCCGCGACGCGCTGGCCGCCATCACCACCGGGTACAGCCCGGCGATGATCGAGGGCCTGCTCGACGAGGCCCTGGTCTGCGCCGTACGCCGCGGGGCGGACGCGATGTCCTGGGCCGACGTCGAGCACGCCCGCCTGGTCACCGAGGTCGGTCTGGGCCAGCCGGTCGACTACACCGATCACGAACGCCGGCTGATCGCCACCCACGAGGCGGGCCACGCGACGGTCGCCTGGCTGGTCGCGCCGCAGCGCCGCCTCGAGGTCCTGACCATCGTCAAGCGGGCCGGAGCCCTGGGGCTGCTCGCGCACGGTGATCGGGACGACGTCTTCACCCGCTCCCGCAAGGAGCTGGAGTGCCTGATCCAGATCGCGTTCGGCGGCCAGGTCGCCGAGGAGCTGTTCTTCGGTGACGTCTCGACCGGTCCGAGCAGCGACCTGTCCTACGCCACGAACGTCGCCGCGCAGATGGTCGGCGCGGCCGGCATGACCGACACGCTGGTGTCGTTCGCCGCCGTGCCCGCGTCGTCGTTCAACGACTCCAGCCTGGTCGGCCGGGTCCTCGGCGACGGGCAGACCCGGCACCTGGTCGAGGACCTGCTGGTGCGCCAGAAGGACGCTGGTGCGCGGCCTCCTCGGCGCGAACCGGCACCTCGTCGACGCCCTGCGCGACGCCCTCCTGGAGCGGCACGAGCTGGTCGGCCACGAGATCACCGACGTGCTCGAGGCGGCCCGGGAGGCCCACCAGGCCAAGGGATCCGGGCGGGACCCGGTCCGGCTCGTCGGATCGACGCGCCCTGCCGTCGTCGCCCCTGCCACCACCCCGGTGATCGATCTTCGCGAGGAGCTGGCGGCCCAGGCGGACGAGTCGTCCTGACGCCTGCGCTATAGCGTTGCCACGTGCCATCCGGTCCCGCCGAGCGTCCTGACCCGTCGGCGTACCGGCGGGCGATGGGCCGGTTCGCCAGCGGGGTGACCGTCGTGACGGCCCGGGTCGGCGCCATCGACCACGCGATGACGGCCAACGCGTTCACGTCGGTCTCGCTGGAGCCGATGCTGGTCCTGGTCTGCGTGGAGCAGGAGGCGCGCTTCCACGACGCCGTGACCGAGGCCGGCGAGTGGGGCGTCAGCATCCTCGACGGCTCGGCCCGCGCGACCTCCGAGTGGCTGGCCACCCGGGGCCGGCCGCTGCACGGTCAGCTCGACCGGGTGCCGCACCACCGCGGACCGGCGACCGGTACGGCCCTGCTCGACCAGTCGCTGGCCACGCTGGAGTGCCGGACGGTCGGGGCGTACCCCGGGGGAGACCACACGATCGTCGTCGGCGAGGTCCTGTCGATCGGCACCCGGGACAGCGACGACGGCGGGCTGGTCCACTTCCGCGGGCGGTACGAGCGCCTGCACTGACCGCCGCTTCCCCTCGTCGCTGCGGCCGGCCGGGTCAGTGCGGCTGGGTCAGTGCGGCCGGGTCAGTGCGGCTGGATCCGGTAGTGGTACCCGCTGTGCTCGCGCCATCCCTGCGCCGCGTAGAGCGCCCGGCCGGCCGCGTTGCCCCGCGCCACCTGCAGGTACGCCGCGCGGTCGCCGCGGTCGAGCGCCCAGGCCACCAGCTCGCGCATCACCAGCGAGCCCGAGGCCGCGACGGCGCCGGTCGGCCGCCACCTCGACCGCGCGTGACGCCGGCCCAGCCCTGGGAGCTGGCGACCCGGCCGACGGCGACCGTGCGGCCGGTCCCGCGCTCGAGGACGGACACGAAGGCCTGGGCCGGTGCCGACACCAGGACCCGCGCGGCCACCGGTGGCAGGTCCTGCCCGCGGTAGCGGTAGAGCCGAGGAGCCCGCCGTCCGGCTCGTCCCGCACCTGCCACGTCGTAGCTCGCCGGAGGAACCGGCCCTCGGCGAGCGGACCGGCCACCGGCGCGTACGTCGGGCGGACCAGGCACGAGGGTCGGGGTGTCCAGCTCGTACCCGCGCCGGGCCAGCTCCGCGTCCAGCGGGTCGTCGATCGGGCCGTCGATCGGGCCGTCGCCCGCGCCGGCCTCGCCCGGGCCGGAGCCGAGCTCCCACGGGACGCAGAACCGCGCGGGCAGCGACCGGGCGGCGTACCAGCGCTCGGCGTGGTCCACGGCCGCGGGCAGGGGCGCGGGTGGCGGCCCGAGCGGCAGCACCGAGTTCGCCCGGCCGGTGAAGCCCGTCGGCCGCCCGCAGCCGCCAGCCGCCGTAGTCCGCCGCTCCAGCGGCTGCCAGCCGTCGGCCATCACCGCGTGCAGCTCGCTCACGGTCAGCCGGGGCACGCCGCGCGGGCGGCGGACCGGGGCGGAAGGGACAACCTTCCCGAGCAGGACATCGCGCAGCTCGACCCGCACCGGACCGCGGGCCGTGCTCACGACCGCGTGACCGGGCTCGACGCGACCGTCCGGCCCCTCGGCGGGTAGCGTCCAGCCCAGGAGCTCGCCGAGCACGTCGGTGGCCCGGCCGTCGGGCAGGCGGTGGCGCAGCACGACGCGCCGCCCCACGTCGTCCGGGCCGATCGGCACGCTGCGATACTAGGAGGGCACCGCCGCCCTGACCGGCCCCGACAGCTGCCCGACCGGAAGACGAAGGAACCCGCCCGTGACGTACGTGATCGCCCAGCCCTGCGTGGACCTCAAGGACCGGGCGTGCATCGAAGAGTGTCCCGTCGACTGCATCTACGAGGGTGAGCGCTCGCTCTACATCCACCCGGACGAGTGCGTCGACTGCGGAGCCTGCGAGCCGGTGTGCCCGGTCGAGGCCATCTACTACGAGGACGACGTCCCCGAGCAGTGGAAGGACTACTACAAGGCGAACGTCGAGTTCTTCGACGACCTCGGCAGTCCCGGTGGCGCGGCCAAGCTCGGCGTCATCCCCAAGGACCACCCGATCATCTCCGCCCTGCCTCCGCAGGAGCACGACGAGTAGTCGCCGAGGGCTCGCAGGCCTCCCGGACTTCCCCTGGGACACCCTGGCGCCGTACGCCGAGAAGGCCCGCGCGCCACGAGGGCGGCATCGTCGACCTGTCGGTCGGCACGCCCGTCGACCCGACTCCCGAGATCGTCCAGGACGCGCTGGCGGCCGCCGCGAACGCCCCCGGCTACCCGCAGACCTACGGCACCCCCGACCTGCGCGAGGCGGTCGCCGCCTGGTTCGCCCGCCGCCGCGGCGTCCCCGACCTCGACCCGGACGGCGTCCTGCCGACGATCGGCTCCAAGGAGCTGGTCGCCCTGCTGCCGACCCTGCTCGGCCTGGGCGCCGGGGACGTCGTGGTCCATCCCGAGATCGCCTACCCGACGTACGACGTGGGCGCCCGCATCGCCGGGGCCGAGCCGGTCGCGGCCGACGGGACGGCGCAGCTCGGGCCGCTGGCCTCGCGCGTGCGGCTGCTCTGGGTCAACTCCCCGGCCAACCCCACCGGCCGGGTGCTCGGCGCCGAGCACCTGGCGAAGGTCGTCGACCTGGGCCCGACAGCACGGCGTCGTGGTGGCCAGCGACGAGTGCTACGCCGAGCTGTCCTGGGCGACGGCCGGCCGGGATCGTCCCGGCGCCCATCCCCTCGATCCTGGACCCGGCCGTCTGCGGCGGCAGTCACGAGGGCCTGCTGGCGGTCTACTCGCTGTCCAAGCAGTCGAACCTGGCGGGCTACCGGGCCGCGTTCGTGGCCGGCGACGTCGCCCTGGTCCGACGGCTGCTCGAGGTCCGCAAGCACGCCGGGCTGATCGTCCCCTGGCCGGTGCAGCGGGCGATGGTCGCGGCGCTGGGCGACGACGAGCACGTGGCCCGTGCAGCGCCAGGCCTACGCCGAGCGCCGGGAGGTGCTGCGTCCGGCACTGGAGGCCGCGGGCTTCCGGATCGAGCACTCGCAGGCCGGTCTCTACCTGTGGGCGACCCGGGACGAGGACTGCTGGGCCTCGGTGGCCTGGCTGGCCGAGCGGGGCATCCTCGTCGCCCCGGGGTCGTTCTACGGCCCGGCCGGGGCGCGACACGTGCGGGTCGCCCTGACCGCGACCGCCGCCTGCAGGTCACGGCCGGGGCGACCCGGCTCACCCCCGTGTCCTGAGATTCAACCATAGATCCCCTATCGGTTTACCCGGCTTTCGCTACCCTGGTGGCGTGCCGCTGCCGGACTTCTTCGTGGTGGGGGTCCCCAAGGGCGGGACGACGGCGCTGCACGCGCTGCTCGCGCAGCACCCGGCGCTCTACCTCTCCGCCGGTCAAGGAGCCCAAGTTCTACCTGTGCGGCGAGCGGCCGCCGTCCCGGAGCACGCAGCGCGGGCCCGGCGACGCGCACAGCGCGGGCGAGTGGGTCTGGCGGCGCCGCGAGCTACGAGGCGCTGTTCGCCGGCGCCCCGGCCGGAGCGCTGCGCGGTGAGTCGACGCCCTTCTACCTCTACGACCGCGGCGCGCACGCGCGGATGGCGGCTGACGTCCCGGGCGCCCGCATCGTGGCCGTCCTGCGGGACCCGGTCGACCGGGCGTACAGCAACTGGAACCACCTGCGGGCCGACGGCCTGGAGCCGATCCCCCGCTTCCTCGACGCCCTGGCCGCGGAGGACGCGCGGGTGGCCGGGGGCTGGGCGCCGTTCTGGCACTACCGGCGGCTCGGCCGGTACGCCGAGCAGCTGCGCTCGCTCTACGAGCACTTCCCGCGCGACCAGGTGCTGCTGCTGCGCTATCGGGAGCTGGTCGACGACCCGGTCGGCACGGTGACCCGGGTCGACCGGTTCCTGGGAGTCCAGCCGCACCACGCCCGGGAGGCCACGCCCGAGAACGTCCACCCGTACGTCGGCGACTCGCGGCGCGTGCGGGCCATCTCGCGCGGCGTCCGGGCCGGCGCGCTGGCCGGCTCGTTCCTGCCGCCGCAGGCCTGGCGCACGGTCGAGTCACGCTTGCTGAAAGCGTTGCACGCCAACGGAACCCGCCGACCTCAGTTGACGCCGGAGGAGCGGCAGGTCGCGCTGGAGGGACTGTCCGACGACATCCGCGATCTCGAGGTGGTGACCGGCACGTCGTACGCCGACTGGCTCGGCGGCGAGGGGCGCGGGGACTTCAGCCGGCGTCAGGTGCCGCACCAGCGCAGCGAGCGCTAGGTCGCCGGTCAGTCCGGGCCGGCGAGCGCCCTGAGCGCGTCCGCGTCGAGCAGCTGGGTGCGCAGGTCGTTGCCGCCGTCCTCGGCCGCCGCCTCGAAGTAGGCGCGCAGGCCGCCGTCGGGGAGCGCCACGACCGAGACGTAGCGCAGGGTGTGCCGGCCGTACGGCGAACCGGACGGCTCGACGTCGCCCAGTGCCGCGAAGGCCGTACCCGCGAGCCGGCGGGCCAGCCCGGTGCGCTCGTACCAGTTCTCCTCCGCGCTGGCCCGGCCGTCGTAGAACGCGAGGTCGGCGACGCCGCCGGGGCCGGCGACGACCGCGGTGAGCCGCGCTCCGCGCTGGTCCCAGGAGCCGGGCGTCGGGGCCAGCGCCTCGCCCGCCCACGTCCAGTCCAGGCCGTCGGCGCTCGTGGCGTACCGCGTGGTCATCCGGTCCTCCTGACCGGTGTCGGTCAGCGGGTGGGCGCAGACCCAGGCGTGCCACCGGTCCTCGTCGACGACCACCACGGGGTCCTTCAGCGCCTCGGTCGTCGGGTCGCCGGGCCAGACCATCCGCGGCCGGGCCGACTCGCGAGGCCGCTCGGCTCGTCGGCGTCGACCGCCACGACCGTCCAGTGCTTGGTGCCGCGGGTGGCCAGGCTGAGGTAGAGCCGCCAGCCGCCGTCCGGCCGCCGCACGAGCGCCGGCCGCTCGAGGGAGTCGCAGCCGAAGTCCTCGCTGCGCAGCCAGGCCACGGGCTCGAACGGCACGCCGTCGTCCGAGCGGGCCACGACGTTGGCGTAGCCGCGGCCCTCGCCGACCGGCCGGCGCAGCCGGTAGGCCAGGTAGAACGCGCCGTCGGCGTGCACCGCGCTCGGTCCGCCGGCCCAGTAGCCGTCGCCGGGGCCGGGTGCCCGGACGACCCTGGTGCTCGCGCCGACGGAGGGAAGCGCGAGCAGCGCGGGAGGAGCCTGGGTCACCTCTCGAAAGTACCGGCCCGCGGCCTTCGACGAGGCCGGTTCGCGGACGACGGATACCCGCGGGTAACGTCAGAGGTCATCACGCGTGAACCCGCCGGCCCGAGGGAGACCCCCAATGCCCGACGCACCAGCCGCAGCGACACTGAAGTACGGCGACAGCGAGGTCGACCTCCCTCACCTCCAGGCGAGCGAGGGCAACGACGCCGTCGACGTCTCGAAGCTGTTGAGCACGACCGACCTGGTCACGCTACGACTCGGCTTCGGCAACACCGCCTCCTGCAAGTCGGCGATCACCTACATCGACGGCGACGCCGGGCATCCTGCGCTACCGCGGGTATCCCGATCGAGCAGCTGGCCAAGGGCTCGACCTTCCTCGAGGTCAGCTACCTGCTGATCTACGGCGAGCTGCCGACGCCGGCCGAGCTCGAGACGTTCACCGACAAGATCCGCCGGCACACGCTGCTGCACGAGGACCTGCGGAACTTCTTCAACGCGTTCCCGCGCGACGCCCACCCGATGCCGGTGCTGTCCAGCGCGGTCAGCGCGCTGTCGCACCTTCTACCAGGACAGCCTCAACCCGTTCGACCACGAGCAGGTCGAGCTGTCCACCGTGCGCCTGCTGGCCAAGCTGCCGACGCATCGCGGCGTACGCGTACAAGAAGAGCATCGGCCAGCCGTTCCTCTACCCGGACAACTCCGCAGGGCCTGTCGAGAACTTCCTGCGGATGACGTTCGGCTTCCCGGCCGAGCCGTACGTCGCCGACCCGGCGCTGGTGAAGGCGCTCGACCTGCTGTTCATCCTGCACGCCGACCACGAGCAGAACTGCTCCACCTCCACCGTGCGGATCGTCGGCTCCGGGCAGGCCAACCTGTTCAACTCGGTCTCGGCCGGCATCCACGCCCTGTCCGGTCCGCTGCACGGCGGCGCCAACTCCGCGGTGCTGGAGATGCTGGAGCAGATCCACGCGGACGGCGGCGACGTCGACACGTTCGTCAAGCGGGTCAAGAACCGCGAGCAGGGCGTGCGGCTGATGGGGTTCGGGCACCGGGTCTACAAGAACTACGACCCGCGGGCCGCGATCATCAAGCAGACCGCCGACGAGATCCTCTCCGGCCTCGGCATCCAGGACCCGCTGCTGGACATCGCGGTCGAGCTGGAGCAGGTCGCCCTGTCCGACGACTACTTCGTCGAGCGCAAGCTGTACCCGAACGTCGACTTCTACACCGGCCTGATCTACAAGGCGATGGGCTTCCCGACCCGGATGTTCACCGTGCTGTTCGCGCTCGGCCGGCTGCCCGGCTGGATCGCGCAGTGGCGGGAGATGATGGAGGACAAGGAGACCCGCATCGGCCGCCCGCGCCAGCTGTACACCGGTGCGACCGAGCGCGCCTACGTCCCGATGGGCGACCGCTAGCTCAGCGCCGCTCGACCTCGACCGGCAGGGAACCCCTGGGGCCCAGCGTGATGCGCGGCCGGTAGGCCGGGAACCGGCGCCGTCCGGCGAGGCGCACCCGCCAGTGGCGGGAGAGCACGGCGAGCACCACGCGTGCCTCCAGGAGCGCGAAGTGCTCCCCGATGCACAGTCGCGGGCCGCCGCCGAACGGCAGGTACGCCGCGGGCGGGCGGCGCCGGACGGGATGGGCGTGGCCCCCGGGTGCGAACCGCTCGGGCCGGAACCGCGCGGCGTCCGGCCACAGGGCGGGGACGCGGTGCGTCACGTACGGCGTCACCACCAGCGTCGAGCCGGCGGGGACGTCGACCCGGCCGACCCGCGCCGGCCGGTCGGTGTGCCGCAGGATCAGCCAGGCCGGCGGGTAGAGCCGCATCGCCTCGTCGACGCACGCGGCGACCCATGGCAGCCCGCCGAGGACCAGGGCGTCCGGGCGGCCTGCGCCGTACGCCGCGTCCACCTCCGCGTGCAGCCGGGCCTGCGGCCAGCGGATGGGTCGCCAGCAGCGCGAACGTCCACGACAGGGCGTTGGTGGTGGTCTCGTGCCCGGCCAGCAGGAGGGTGAGCACCTCGTCCTCGACGTCCTGAGCGCTCATCCGCTCGCCGGTCTCCTCGTCGACCGAGCCCAGCAGCAGCGACAGCAGGTCGTCGCGGGCCGGCTGCCCGGCGCGTTCGCGGACCAGGCGCGCGATCACCGCACGGGCCGGTGCCATGGCCGCGCTCACCTGCGGCATCAGCCGGGCCGCCCCCTCGCGGGTCCGAGCGCGGACCAGGCCCCGGACGCCGGCCAGCGACTGGCCGCGGGTCACCGCGGTCCGGATCGCGCGCACGTCGGCGTCCGGCAGCGGGACGTCGAACACGGTCCGGGTGAGGATGTGCAGGGTCACCTCGGACAGCGCCGCGGACAGGTCGAGCCGGGCGACCCCGGCACCGGGGGCCTCGCCGGCCCCGGCGGTCCCGACGATCCAGGTCGCGCTCAGCCGCTCGGCCTCCTCGGCCATCCGCCGGGCGTACGCCGCCACCGTGTCGTGCGCGAACGCCGGCTGCATCAGGCGGCGCTGCCGGGCGTGGTGCGGGCCGCTGCTGGACAGCAGGCCGTTGCCCATGGCCAGCGCCAGCGGGGGGCCCGGCTCCGGCGCCGCGGGGTCGTGGGCCAGCCCCTTGGGGAAGTCGCGGTGGTGCGACAGCACGTGCTGGACCTCGGCCGGTCCGCTGACGACGTACACCGGCCGCCGGCCGAGCCGGAGGCGAGCCACCGGACCGGCGGCCACGGCGCGGCGCAGCAGCAGCGCCGGCGGGTCGAGCGCGAGCGCCGGCAGGTCCCAGGGGACCCGGCCCGGTCGGCCCCGCCCCTCCGGCCGCCCGGTGCTGCCCATGGGCGGCGCTACGACACCTGGACGACGACGTGCCCGGGCGCCAGCCCGGCGACCCCCTGAGCCGTCCACCGGTTCGGGTTGTCGGTGCGGCTCCAGGCCCGGCCCGCGGTGCTCACCGCGACGACCGACAGCTTGTCGGCCCGGGCCACCGCCCACTGGGCGACCGCCCATCCGCTGGTGGCGGTGCCCGGTCCGCAGGTGCAGCTCCAGCGACGTGCCCTTGGCGCCGCTCGCGGTGACGGTGGCCCCGAGCTCGCGCTCCGCCGCCTGGGCCACGGCCTCGGCCCGCGGGGTGAGGCCGGCCGTCCCGGGCTGCTGCGCGGGGCCGCCGGTCGCGCCCAGCACGCAGGTGAACGACGCGGGGGAGTAGCCGGACAGGGCGGACGCGAGCACCCGCGCGTCGGCCTCGTGCGCGGCGTACGCCGAGGGGAACGCGCTGCGCTGCACCTTCTGCGCGGCCTTGGTGACCGGCAGCGTCGCGGTAGCCCTCGATCTTGACGAGCACGTCGTAGAACGCGTTGGCGGCGTACACCGGGTCGGTCACCTGCGCCTTGGTCCCCCAGCCCTGCGAGGGCCGCTGCTGGAACAGGCCGGCCGAGTCCCGGTCGCCGTACGCCAGGTTGCGCAGCTTGGACTCCTGCAGGGCGGTGGCGATCGCGATGGTGGCGGCCCGCGCGGGCAGGTTGCGGCGGACGGCGACGGCGGTGATCGTCGCCGCGTTGCCGGCCTGGTCGGAGTCCAGCGTCGACGGTCCGGCCGCCGGCCACGGCGGTGCAGCCGGTGCCCAGGATCGGCGCGGTCACCCGGTGCGCGACGTAGTAGAGGGTGCCGCCGGCGGCGAGCACGACCGCGAGCACCGCGGCGAGCAGCAGCCGGCGCCGGCGCCGCCGGTCGGCCGCCGGGCCGCCGTAGGAGTCGGGCCCGGTGTCCTGCGGGGCGGTCGAGGACGGGCGGGAGAAGCCGAGGGTGTGGTCAGCCGTTGGCATGGAGCGCCTCGTTCAGCGTGATGCCACTGCCCGTCCGCGACACCGCCTCGACCGCGCCGCTCAGGGAGTTCCGGCGGAAGAGCAGCCCCGGCCGGCCGGACAGCTCGAGGGCCTTGACCGGCCGCGCGTCGTCCGTGCGCACCTTCGTCCCGGCGGTGACGTACAGGCCGGCCTCGACGACGCAGTCGTCACCGAGGGAGATGCCCGACGCCGGCGTTCGCGCCGACCAGGCAGCGCTGCCCGATCCGGATCACCTCGGTCCCGCCGCCGGACAGGGTCCCCATGATCGAGGCGCCGCCACCGATGTCGGACCCGTCCTCGACGACGACGCCGGCCGAGATCCGGCCCTCGACCATCGAGACGCCGAGCGTGCCGGCGTTGTAGTTGACGAAGCCCTCGTGCATGACGGTCGTTCCGGCCGCCAGGTGGGCGCCGAGCCGGACCCGGTCGCCGTCGGCGATCCGGACCCCCGAGGGCAGGACGTAGTCGACCATCCGCGGGAACTTGTCGACGCCGTGGACGGTGAGCGGGCCGTCGGCCCGCAGCCGGGCCCGGGTCTGCTCGAAGTCCTCGACCGGGCACGGGCCGGCGCTCGTCCAGACGACGTTGGCCAGCACCCCGAAGATGCCGTCCAGGTTGACGGCGTGCGGGCGGACCAGGCGGTGGGAGAGCAGGTGGAGGCGCAGGTAGGCGTCGGACGCGCCGGTCGGCGGGGCGTCCAGGTCGGCCTCGGAGCGGACCACCTGGGTGCGGACTCCGCGGCGCGGGTCGGTCGCCTCGAGGGAGGCGAGCGTCCGCGGGATCGCGTACGGCCCGGCGTCGTGCGGGGCCGACCCCATCGCGGGAGCGGGGTACCAGGTGTCCAGCACCTGGCCGCCGTCCGTGATGGTGGCCAGGCCGTACCCCCAGGCCGAGCGCGCTTCGGTCATGGGCTCAGGCTACGTGACCCGATGTGTCCGGCCGGTGGCGAAACAGTGGCCGCGTGTTGATGGTCGGTAGGGTCGGCGAATGCCCTCGACGCTCGACCTGGACGCCGACGTGGTCGACCTGACCAGGCACGTCTGCGACATCGAGTCGGTCAGCGGCCACGAGCGAACGCTCGCGGACGCGGTCGAGGCGGCGCTGCGCCCGCTGCCCGACCTGGAGGTCCAGCGGGACGGGGACGCCGTGGTCGCCCGCACCCGGCTGGGCCGGCCCGAGCGCGTGCTGCTCGCGGGCCACCTCGACACGGTCCCGCTGGCCGCCGTCCCGAACCTGCCGGTGCGCGTCGAGGACGGCGACCTGGTCGGCCGCGGCACGTGCGACATGAAGGGCGGCGTGGCCGTCCAGCTGCGCCTGGCCGCCCGGTTCGGCGCCGCGGCGGCCGAGCTCGGGCGGGATGTCACGTGGGTGTTCTACGACGGCGAGGAGGTCGAGTCCGAGCGCAACGGCCTGGGCCGGCTGGCCCGCAACGCCCCCGAGCTGCTGGAGGCCGACTTCGCCGTGCTGCTCGAGCCGTCGAACGGCGTGGTCGAGGGCGGCTGCAACGGCACGATGCGGGTCGAGGTGACCGCCCGGGGGCAGGCCGCGCACAGCGCGCGCCCCTGGACCGGCCACAACGCGATCCACGAGGCCGGGCAGATCCTGGACCGGCTCTCGGCGTACCGGCCGCAGGAGGTCGAGGTCGAGGGCCTGGTCTACCGCGAGGGCCTGAGCGCGGTCGGCATCCGCGGTGGCATCGCCGGCAACGTGGTGCCCGACGAGTGCGTGGTCACCGTCAACTACCGGTTCGCGCCGACCACCTCGGTCGAGCAGGGCCTCGAGCACCTGCGCGAGGTCTTCACCGGGTACGCCGTGGTGCTCACCGACGCCGCTCCCGGCGCCCGGCCCGGGCTGGACCAGCCCGCGGCCCAGGCCTTCCTGGCGGTCGTGGGCGAGCCGCCGCGGCCGAAGTACGGCTGGACCGACGTGTCGCGGTTCAGCGCCCTCGGGGTGCCGGCGGTGAACTTCGGACCGGGCGACCCCAACCTGGCCCACCAGGACGACGAGCGCTGCCCGGTCGACCAGATCCGGCACTGCGAGGACGTGCTCGGCGGCTGGCTCGCCGGCTGATGACCGCGGCCGAGGGCGCGACGGACATCGCGGCCGGAGCCCCCCACCGGCCGCGCGGGGACCTGCTGCACGCGGTGACCGCGGGGGTCGTCACCTCGCTGGTCGGGTTCACCGGTGCGTTCGCGGTGGTGCTGGCCGGGCTGCGGGCCGTCGGCGCCAGCCCCGGACAGGCGGCGTCCGGACTGCTCACCGTCACCGTGCTCATGGGCCTGTGCTCCCTGCTGCTCTCGGTCTGGAAGCGGGTCCCGCTCGTGGTCGCCTGGTCGACGCCCGGCGCGGCCCTGCTGGTGGCCACCGGCTCCTCGCACGGCGGCTGGCCGGCCGCGATCGGCGCGTTCATGGTCTGCGGCGTGCTCTTCGCGCTCGTCGGTGTCTGGTCCCGCCTCGGCCGGTGGATCTCGCTCATCCCGAGCCAGGTCGCGGCGGCCATGCTGGCCGGAGTGCTGTTCCACCTGTGCCTGACGCCGGTCCTGGACCTGCCGAAGGCCCCGCAGCTGATCGGCCCGGTCGTGGTGGTCTGGCTCGCGGCGTACCGGTTCGCCCGGCGCTGGGCGGCGCCGCTGGCCATGCTCGTCGCGTTCGGGCTGTCGTTCACCTCGGCCGACGTCCGGGCCGTCGGCGCCGGCCGGTTCGCGCCCCACCTGGCCTGGACGTCGCCACACGTCGAGGTCGCGGCGCTGGTCTCGATCGCCCTGCCGCTCTTCGCGGTCACCATGGCCTCGCAGAACCTGCCGGGCATCGCGGTGCTGGCCAGCTTCGGCTACCGCGCGCCCGTCCGCGAGACCATGCTCGTCACGGGTGCCGGCACCGTCCTCGGCGCGGGCTTCGGCGCCCACGCCCTGAACTTCGCCGCGATCAGCGCCGCGCTGTCGGCCGGTCCGGAGGCCGGGCCGGACCCGGCCCGGCGCTGGCGGGCCTCGGCCGTGTCCGGCGGGTTCAACGTGCTGCTCGGGCTGGCCTCGACCGGGCTGGTCGCGATCGTGGTCGCGTCACCGCACGGGGTCGTGTTCGCCGCGGCCGGCCTGGCCCTGGTGCCGACGTTCGCCGGGAGCCTGCGCGCAGCGTTCGCCCCGGACGCCGCCGGGGCCAGCCGGGTCGAGGCCGGCGCGATCACGTTCCTCGTCGCCGCGTCCGGCGTCACCGTGCTCGGCGTCGGCGCGGCGTTCTGGGGCCTGGTGGCCGGGATCGTGGTCAACGCCGCCCTGTCCGGGCGCACCCACCCCTGACCCGCGCCCCCCGCGCGCTGCGGGAGCACGGCGCGCAAGCGGGAGCAGCAGACTGGGCGCATGACCCGTTCCAGCCCGGTCCCGTCGCTCCGCGCCCCCCTCGCTGACGGCGTCGTCGTCGTACGGCTGCGGCAACCGTCGGACGTGGACCCGATCGCCCGGGCGAGCCACGACCCGGAGTCGCTGCGCTGGCTGGACGACCCGCCGATGGACGACGAGGCTCGCCGGACGGCGATGGACCGGGCCGAGGACGCCTGGCGCAGCGGCCGGGCCGCCCCGCTCGTCATCGCCGACGCCGGGACCGACGAGCCGGTCGGCATCATCAACCTGCAGTTCCGCAGCGACGACGTGGCAGCGGTCGCCTACAGCGTGTTTCCGGACCGTCGCGGGTCGGGCATCGCGCCGCGCGCGGTGGAGCTGGTGGCCAACTGGGGGTTCCGCGAGCTCGGCCTGGTGCAGCTGCTCCTCGAGGCCGACGAGGGCAATGTGGCCTCGCGGAGGGTCGCCGAGAAGTGCGGCTTCCGGCAGCTCGACCGACGGACCGAGCCGGGCGTTGACGATGCCTCGCTCACGACCGTGGTGTACGCGCGCGCCGGCGCCGTACTCCCGTCCTGACGGTGATCCGGCCCGGTACGACGCCGGATCACCGTCGGAGCTGGAGCATGGCGGCGGGGCGGGAGCAGCGGGCGCTCTAGCCTTGCGGGCATGAGCGTTCCAGAGGCAGGTTTCGAGGGGGCCGAGCACCAGACCGGTCCGATCACGCTGCGCGGGGCGCTCATCCCGGAGACCACCACCGACCAGCGACTGCTCGACAACAAGGGCACCGGGGACTGGGTGCACACCGACCCGTGGCGCGTGCTGCGGATCCAGAGCGAGTTCGTCGAGGGCTTCGGTGCCCTGGCCGAGCTCGGGCCGGCGGTCAGCGTCTTCGGCTCGGCCCGGACCCGGCCCGGCTCACCGTCGTACGAGCTGGGGGTGCGGGTGGGCGCCGCGCTGGCCCGGGCGGGGTACGCCGTGATCACCGGTGGCGGCCCGGGCGCGATGGAGTCCGCGAACCGCGGCTGCTCGGAGGCCGGCGGGGTCTCGGTCGGGCTCGGCATCGAGCTGCCGTTCGAGCAGGGCCTGAACGCCTACGTCGACCTGGGCGTGAACTTCCGCTACTTCTTCGCCCGCAAGACGATGTTCGTGAAGTACGCCGAGGGGTTCATCGTGCTGCCCGGGGGGTTCGGGACGTTCGACGAGCTGTTCGAGGCCCTGACGCTGGTGCAGACCCAGAAGGTCACGATGTTCCCGATCGTGCTGATGGGCACGCAGTACTGGCAGGGGCTGCTCGACTGGCTGCGCTCGGCCGCGCTGGCGCAGGGCACGATCAACGAGCGCGACCTGGCGCTGATCCACCTCACCGACGACGTGGACGAGGCGGTGTCGCGGATCGTGACCTCGACGCTCGCCCGCACCGAGAGCACGCCGCACGCCCTCGACCGCTGATCCGCGACGCCGCGGATGCGGACGCTGGGTGAAGACCCGTGCGACGCCTAGCGGGGGCACAGGTACCGCGCGCAGACTGAGGTCATGTCGGTCACCCCGGCCCCGCATCGCGGCACCGTCCTGCTCGGGCGGGACGTCGCCGGCCGGGCGCTGCGGGTCAGCTCGCACCCCGAGCACGGCCGGGTGGTGCTGTCGATCTGGCAGGACGACCGCTGCCTCGCGACGATCCGGCTGCTCGACGACGACGTGCCGGACCTGGTGCGGGTCCTGACCGCGAGCCTGCTGCCCGACACCGCCCAGGAGCGTTCCGCGGGCTGAGCCCGCATGGCACGATCCCCCCGTGACCCTGTTCCACCTGCTCGTCGTGCTGCTCGCCGTGGGCGGGGTGGCCGCGGTCGCGGCGGGCAAGATCCGCGGGGGCCTGCCCGAGCCCACGTCGAGCCGCCCCGAGGTGGAGCTGCCCGAGCACGTGGCGGCCGAGGACGTGGACCGGCTCCGGTTCTCGGTCGGCTTCCGGGGCTACCGCATGGACGAGGTCGACGAGGTGCTGGACCGGCTCAGTGCCGAGCTCGGGGCGCGGGGCGAGGAGATCCGCGAGCTGCGCGAGCGCCTGGCCGAGGGTGCCGAGCCCGACCAGCCGCCGGCCGGCTGAGGCGATGACCGCGTTCTCGGTGAGCCGCGAGGTCAGGGCACCGGCGGCACAGGTGTGGGACCTGCTCGTCGACTGGCACCGGCATGCCGGCTGGGTGCCCCTGACGAGCATGCGGGTCGACGAGAACGGCGGCCACGGCGTGGGCTCGACGTTCGTGGGCCGCACGGCGATCGGCCCGGTCGGGTTCGACGACGTCATGCGGGTCGCCGCCTGGCGCCCTCCGGACGGCGAGGCGCCCGGCCGCCTCCGGGTCGAGCACGTCGGCCGCGTCGTCGGTGGCGAGGCGGGGCTGGAGGTGCGGCCGGTGACGCCGGACCGCTGCACGGTGACCTGGTGGGAGGACATGCGGCTGCTGCCCGGGCTGCCCGCGGGGGCGGCCCGGTTCGTGCGGCTGGTGGGTGGCCCGCCGACCAGGGTGGCCGGCCGCCTGCTCTTCGGCCGGGTCCTGCGGCTCGCCGCCGACCAGGCCGAGCAGGCCCACGCCATCGCGGGTCAGGGCCGGTCGTGAGCGACCTCGTCGTCGGCGCCGACGGGCTGGCGCGCTGCCGCTGGGCCGGCTCGACCGCCGACTACGCGGCGTACCACGACGAGGAGTGGGGGCGCGCGGTCCACGGCGAGCGGGCGCTGTACGAGCGGTTCACCCTGGAGGCGTTCCAGTCCGGCCTGTCCTGGCTGACCATCCTGCGCAAGCGCGAGGCCTTCCGGGCCGCGTTCGCCGGGTTCGACCCCGAGGTGGTCGCCCGGTACGGCCCGACGGACCGCGCCCGGCTGATGGGCGACGCCGGCATCGTCCGCAACAACGCGAAGGTCGACGCCGCGATCGCCAACGCCACGGCGGTGCTGCGGCTGCGCGACCAGGGCGGCCTGGACGCGCTCGTCTGGTCCCACCGGCGCCCCGGGCGGCAGCGCGCGCCGCGCTCGTTCGCCGACGTCCCGGCCCGGACCCCCGAGTCGGTCGCGCTGGCCAAGGCCCTGAAGCGCAACGGCTTCGTGTTCGTCGGTCCCACGACGGCGTACGCCGCGATGCAGGCCTGCGGCATCGTCAACGACCACCTGGCCGGCTGCCACGCCCGGGCCCTGGCCGGCTGAGCCGTGAGGCGACTGCTGACCCTGCCGTGGTGGGGCAACGTCCTCGTGGTCTACGGGCTGACCCGGGTGTTCGACGCCGTCGTCCTCATCCTGGCCGCACGAGGTCAGGTCCCGAACATGTGGACCTCGCCGCACCCCGGCTACTTCGACCTGGCGGTGCAGTGGGACGGCTCGTGGTACCGGCAGATCGCCGAGCACGGCTACCCGCACCACCTCCCGTACGACGCGCCAGGGCAACCTGCAGCAGAACGCCCTCGCGTTCTACCCGGCGTACCCGTACCTCGTGCGCGGGGTCATGCGGGTGACCGGCCTGGGGTTCCCGGTGGCCGGCGCGATGACCAGCCTGGCCCTCGGCGTGCTGGCCATGCTCGTCGTCTACCGGCTGTTCCACCGGTACGTCGGGCCGCGGGCCGCGCTCGTCGGCGTCCTGGTCGTCGGCGCGTTCCCGGCCAGCCCCGTGCTGCAGATCGACTACACCGAGAGCCTGGCCGTCCTGCTGCTGGCCGCCGCGCTGCTGCTGCTGGTCGAGCGGCGGTACCTGCTGACGCTGCCCGTGGTGCGTCGCGCTCGCGCTGGCCCGGCCGGTCGTGCTGCCGTTCGCCGCGGTCGTGCTGGTCCACCTGGTCGTGCGCTGGCGCTCGGCCCGCCGGGCGGCCCGTGACCCTGGAGCGCCGCCGGACCCGTTCCCGCCGCGCCAGGTCGCGGCCGTCGTGGTCCTGGGCCTGGTGTCGGCGGCGTCGGCCGGGCTCTGGCCGTTCATCACCTGGCAGCTGACCGGCGTCCGCTCGGCGTACAGCCTGACGCGGCCACCTGGCGCAGCGCGGGCAAGGTCGAGTACTTCACGCCCTGGTGGTTCATCGCGACGTACCTCATCCACAACGAGGCTGTACGCCGCCGGCGCCCTCGTCGGGATCGTCCTCCTGGTCCTGCTCGCGGCCCTCGGCCCCTGGGCCCGGCCGCTCGGGCCCGAGCTGCGGACGTGGAGCCTGGCCTACCCGGCGTACCTCGGCGCGGTGCTCGAGCCGTGGTCGAGCCTGTTCCGCTACCTCGTCCTGCTCTTCCCGCTGGCCGTGCTCGGGGCTGGGCCCGGTCCGGCGCCCGCCGGCTGCGGGCGGTGGTCGTCGGCCGTGGTCGTGGCGCTCTTCCTGGTCGGCCAGGTCGTCTGGGTCTTCTGGCTGGTGAAGTTCGTCCCGCCGACCGACTACCCGCCGTAGAGCGCCCAGCCCGGCCGGGCCGGCCCGACTCAGCGGCCGGTGAAGGCCGGCTTCTCCTTGGCCACGAACGCCGCGACCGCCGCCTGGTGGTCCGCGCTGGCGCCGGTGAGCCGCATCAGCCGCTCCTCGTGGGCGAGCGATGTCGTCGAGGTCGTGCCCGGCGGAGTACGCGACGGCCCGGCGGATCGAGGCGTAGGCCAGCGTCGGCCCGGCCGCCAGCTCGCCGGCCAGGGCGGCCGCCTCGGCCGCGAGGTCGTCGTCCTCCACGACCCGGGTCGCCAGGCCGATCTGCAGCGCCTCCTCGGCCCGGACCGTCCGCGGCAGGAGCAGCAGCTCCTTGGCCCGGCCGGTTCCGACCAGGCGGGGCAGCCACCACGAGGACCCCGTGTCGCAGGAGAGCGCGACGGCCGCGAAGGCCAGGTTGAAGCCGGCGCTGCGGGCGACCAGGCGGACGTCGCACGGCCATCGCCATCGACGCCCCGGCCCCCGCCGCCACGCCGTTGACCGCCGCGATGACCGGCTTGGGCATGGTCGCCAGCAGCGTCGCGATCGGGTTGTAGTGCTGCGCGACCGTCGACATGACCTCGTCCGGCTGCTCCCGCAGGCGCGTGATGTGGTCCTTGAGGTCCTGCCCGGCACTGAACCCGCGGCCGGTCCCGGTGAGGACCACCGCGCGGACCTCCTCGTCGGCGGCGACGCCCTCGAGGACGGACAGGAGAGCCTGCTTCATCGCGCCGTCGAGCGCGTTCAGCCGGTCCGGGCGGTTGAGCCGCACCGTCGCGACCGCCCCGTCCCGCTCCACGGCGACCGGCTCCGGCGCCGGCCCGGTCTGCGTCGTCTCGACCATCGGTCAGCCTCTCGTCCGTTGCACCTGGCGCTCGGCGCCGTCCGCCCGGCCGGTCACGGCGAGGCAGCCGTCAACGTAGCGGGCGGCCGCCGGCGCCAGCCGCTCGGCGGCCGCGTCGAACAGGCGCCCGGCCCGCGCACCCGGCCAGTCGGGCGGCAGGACCTCGGCCGGCAGCGCCGGGTCCAGGAACAGGAACCGGCGCCACTCGTGGACCAGCCGCGAGCGGGTCGCGAACGCCGCCCGGTCCGGGTCGAGGTCGCCGGAGCCGTCCCGGAGCAGCTGCGCCGCGTCCCGCTCGAACCGCTCGTACGCCGCCGCGACCGCGGCCAGGTCCCAGGCCCGCGCCGGCCAGCGCGCCTCCGGCCCCGTCGTACGCCGCGTGGAAGGCCTCGGCGCGCACCCCCTCGGCGGCCAGGACCGCGGGCACCTCGGGGTGCGCGCGGGGCGCGACCCAGGTGCCGCCCCCCAGCGGGCCGTACCCGAGGAAGGTCAGCCCGCTGGCCAGCCGCTCGCGGGCGCTGCGGCCGTCCGGCCGCTCGGTGACCACCACGTGCCAGCGGCCGTCCCACTGCACCGGCTGCGTGCGGTAGATCCGGGCGTACGCGTCGTCGAGGCGCCGGACCGCCCGCTCGGTCAGCGCGTAGCCGGGGCCGTCGCCGGTCGGGACCGGCTCCAGCCAGTCCTGCCGGACCATGCGGGAGACCGCGGTCCGGACGGCCGGGGCCGCGATGTCGAGCGCGCCGAGCAGCCGGATCAGGGCGGCGACCGGGGCAGCGCCCCCGCGCCGGCGCAGGTGGTCGCCGTACACGTCGAAGAGGGCGGACCGGGCCTGCACCCGGACAGTGTCCCGCACGGGCGGCGCGCCGTCTCGATTTCCCCACGGGCCCGGCCCACGCGGGATACTGGTGCCGAGGAAGACCGGGCTTCGTGTGCGGGGCCATGGCGAAGCACGGTGCAGCGAGGAGAGAGGGAGCCGCATGGCGGCCATGAAGCCGAGGACCGGAGACGGGCCGCTCGAGGTGACCAAGGAGGGGCGCGGCATCGTCATGCGCGTGCCGCTCGAGGGCGGCGGACGCCTGGTTGTCGAGATGACGCCCGACGAGGCCAACAACCTCGGTGACGCGCTGAAGTCCGCCGCCGGCTGACCCCCGCTCCCTCCCACCAGCCCACGACGACGGCCCGACGGGTGCCCGTGCCGCCTCCGCTGTCGGCCCTGCCGCGCGTCGAGGCCGCCGCGGGCCCGCCGTCCGCCCGCCTCCTGGGCTCGGCCGGCACGGCGGCGGTGATCGCGGTCCGCGGCTCCGGCACCGGGGTGCGCGCGGCGCGGGGCTCGGCCGGGCTGGCCCGTGACCTGGGCGTCGACGTCCCGGCCGTGGCCGGCCGGGAGCGGGCCGGCACGAAGGCCGGCGACCTCACCCGGGTGCCGCTCGAGCCCGCTGCGGATCGGGGCCGCCCGGGGCAGGTCTACCTGCTGGGGGTCGGGGACGGCTCGCCCGCCGCGGTGCGCTCGGCGCGCCGCGGTCCTGACCCGTTCGATCCAGGGCGTCGACCTGGTCGTGACGTCGCTGGCGTCCGGCGCCGCGGAGCCGGTCGTCGAGGCGGCCGTGGAGGGCCTGCTGCTCGGGGCCTACCGGGTGGCCCGGACCGGCCGCAAGGCCCAGGCACCCGACCCGGCACCCGCCCGGGTGCTGCTGAGCGGCGTGGACACCGCGAACGCCGCCGACGCCGTGCGCCGCGGGACCCGCGCCGCCCGGGCCACCGTGCTCGCCCGCGACCTGGCCAACACCCGCTCCTCCACGAAGGGACCGGCCTGGCTGGCCGGGCGCGCGACGAGGGCGGCGCGTGCGGCCGGGCTGGACGTCCGGGTCTGGAGCGAGGCCGAGCTCCGCGCGGAGGGGTTCGCGGCGATCCTGGCCGTCGGGTCGGGCGCCGAGCGCGGGCCGCGGCTGGTGCAGCTGGAGCACCGTCCGGACGGCCCGGACGCCGACGGCCGGCCGCACGTCGTGCTGGCCGGCAAGGGCATCACGTTCGACACCGGCGGCATCTCGCTCAAGCCGCGGGAGGCCATGCTGGGGATGACCACCGACATGACCGGGGCGGCCGTGGTCCTGGCCGTGCTCGCCGCCTGCCGTGAGCACGGCGTCCGGGCCCGGGTCACCGGGCTGATGCCGCTCGCCGAGAACGCGTTCGGGGCGGGGAGCTACCGGCCCGCCGACGTCGTCCGGACGTACGACGGCACGACGGTCGAGGTGCGCAACACCGACGCGGAGGGCCGGATGGTCCTCGCCGACGCGATGGGCTACGCCCGGACCCGCCTGCGGCCCGACGTCATGGTCGACGTCGCGACGCTCACCGGGGCGGCGACGCAGGCGCTCGGCCGGACCCACGCCGCGCTGTACGCCACCGACGACCGGCTGTCCGCGGCCCTGGTCCGGGCCGGCGAGGCGGCCGGCGAGCGGCTGTGGCCGATGCCGCTGGTCGAGGACTACCGCGCGCTGATCGACTCCGACGTCGCCGACATCTGCCAGATCAGCACCGACCGCGCGGCCGGTGCGGGCTCGGTGATGGCCGCGCTGTTCCTGCGCGAGTTCGCCGGCGACGTGCCGTGGGCCCACCTGGACATCGCCGGGCCGGCCCGCTCGGACCGGGACCGGGCCGAGGTCAACCGGGGCGGGACCGGCTTCGGGGCCCGGCTGCTGCTGCGCTGGCTGCAGACCCCTCTGACGGGGTCTGACAGCTCAGCGCTTGACGGCCACCAGGAGGCCGTCGCCGGTGGGGAGCATGGCCGAGATCAGGCGCGCGTCGCCCCGCACGGCCTTGCCCAGCTCGCGGATCGTCGTGGTCGACTCGTCCCGCTGCGCGGGGTCGGCGACCCGGTCGTGCCAGAGGGCGTTGTCGAAGGCCAGCACGCCGCCGGGCCGCAGCAGCCGCACGCCCTGCTCGAGGTACTCGGCGTACTCCAGCTTGTCGGCGTCGCACAGCACCAGGTCGTACGCCCCGTCGGTCAGCCGGGGCAGCACCTCCAGGGCCGGCCCGCTGATCAGGCGCGTGCGGTTCGGCGCGATGCCGGCCTCGGCGAACGCCTCGCGGGCGGCCTTCTGGTGCTCGTTCTCGATGTCGATGCTGGTCAGCACGCCGTCCTCCGGCATGCCGTCCAGCAGCCACAGTCCCGAGACACCGGCGCCGGTGCCGATCTCGACGACGGTGCGCGCGGCCAGCGCGGCCGCGAGCACCCGCAGCGCCGCCCCGACGCCCGGCTGGACGGGGGTGCAGCCGAACTCCTGGGCCCGGGCCCGGGCCCGCTCGAGGACCTCGTCCTCCTCGATGAACCCCTCCGCGTACGCCCAGGTCGCGGGCTTCTGTCCGGTGATGTCGGCCTCCCTGGTCGCGGCACGGTCCGGTGCGCCAACCCTAGTGCGGGAACCGTACGCCCCGGACCGCCGTTGAGGGGGCGACGGGCTGGCGACGGGCTGAGCTGCGCGCGGTGCTGCGCGCGGTGAAGGCACGGTGCAGGTTCGGGCCCCAGTTCGTGAGAGATCAGCCCGCGCGGGCGGCACGGTGGACCGGGAAGGACGGGACGGGCGACGATGTTGGCCATGCTGGAACGGCCGTCCGGTCCTCGGGCGGTCCGAGCGGCCGACGTGTCCCGAGGAGCCACCGTGGAGCCCATGGCAGGCATGACGCCTGCAGACGGCGCGGAGCCGGTGGAGGCCGCGGAGGCGTGGGTGCCTCCGACCTGGCAGGAGGTCGTCGAGCAGCACTCGACCCGGGTCTACCGCCTGGCCTACCGGCTCACCGGGAACGTCCACGACGCCGAGGACCTCACCCAGGAGGTGTTCGTCCGCGTCTTCCGCAGCCTCTCGACGTACACCCCGGGGACCTTCGAGGGCTGGCTGCACCGCATCACCACCAACCTCTTCCTGGACCAGGTCCGGCGCAAGAAGCGGATCCGCTTCGACGCCCTCGCCGAGGACGCGGACGCGCGCCTGCCCGGCCGCGAGCCCGACCCTTCCCGGGCGTACGACGACACCCACATGGACGACGACGTCCAGGCCGCCCTCGACGCCCTGCCCCCCGACTTCCGGGCCGCCGTCGTGCTGTGCGACATCGAGGGCCTGACCTACGAGGAGATCGCGGCCACCCTCGGCATCAAGCTCGGCACGGTCCGCTCGCGGATCCACCGCGGCCGGGCCCAGCTGCGGGACGCCCTCGCGCACCGCGCGCCCCGGGCCTCGGCCGCGAACATGCCCCGCGCCCGGCTGGACGAGGTCGGTGAGCTGCCGTGAGCCGGCCGATGACCTCCCCGATCGGCCCGCATCTGGGTGAGCGGGTCAGCGCGTTCGTCGACGGCGCGCTCGCCGACGACGCCCGTGACCGCGCGCTCGTGCACGTGGCCGGCTGCCCCGAGTGCCACGAGCGAGGTGGAGGCGGCCCGGCTGCTGAAGTTCCGCCTGGTCTCCCTGCCCAGCCCGGAGATGTCGGCCGGCCTGACCGCGCGGCTGCTGGCGATGGCCGAGCCCGGCGGCCCGATCCCCCCGCGCCCGTCCCGGCTGCCCGGCCAGCCCCGGCCGGCGTCGTCCCCCCGTCCGGTCGCCACCGTCCCGGGCCGCCCCGTCGCCGACCGCCCCGCGGGGCGCCGCCCGGCCGGCCGGCCCAGTGGCTCCCGCCCCGCGGGCCGGCGCCGTACCGTCCGGCTGGCCGCGCTGGCCGGCGCCGCGCTGTCCACGATGGTCGTCGCCGTGGTCGGCCTGAGCGGCGCCGTCGGCTCGGACGTCCAGCCGCGGCCGGTCACCCAGCTCTCGACGAACGTCGGGGGGACGAGCGACCCGTTCGTCGACGTCGGCCGGACCCTGCAGCGGGTCAGCCGCTCGAGCATCCTCGCCCCGACCCCCTGACGCGCCATCGCACCGTCGCCGCCCAGCGGGGTGGTGCAGGATTGCCCGGTGAGCGAGGCGCAGCCGCCGGGAGCGGACCGTCCGGCCGAGCCGGAGCCGCAGACCGAGCCTGAGCTCGCAGCAGGACCGGCCTCGTCGCCGCTGTGGCCGCTGCGGGCGCTGATCACGGTCGCCGTCGCCGTCGCCCTGGTGGCGGGGCTGGCCGGGGGCCTGGTCGGCGCCTGGTGGCAGAACCGGTCGGACTCGGCGGGGGTGACGGTCCCCCTGCCCAAGGCCGTCGCCGGAAGTGCCGCGCGCCCGGCCGACTCGGTGGCCGGCGTGGTCCGGCGCGTGCTGCCGAGCGTCGTCACGCTCAAGGTCACCGGCGGGGGTGCCTCCGACACCGGGTCCGGGTTCGTGCTCCGGTCCGACGGCTACGTCGTCACCAACAACCACGTGGTGGCGGCCGCGGCCGGTGGCGGCACGATCAGCGTGGTGTTCTCCGACGGGCGCAGCGTCAAGGGCACCGTGGTCGGGAGCGACGCGTCGTACGACCTCGCCGTGGTCCGGGTGGCCCGCAAGGGCCTGCCCGAGCTGCGGCTGGGGGAGTCCCGCGACGTCGTCGTCGGTGACCCGGTCATCGCCGTCGGTGCGCCGCTCGGCCTGCAGGGCTCGGTGACGACCGGCATCGTCAGCGCCCTGAACCGGCCGGTGTCCGCCGGGGGCGACACCACGTCCCAGTCCTCGTTCATCAACGCGATCCAGACCGATGCGGCCATCAACCCCGGCAACTCCGGCGGCCCGCTCGTCGACAGCGTCGGCGACGTGATCGGCGTCAACTCGGCGATCGCGCAGCTGCCCGGTGCCAGCAGCCTCGGAGCGCAGTCGGGCAGCATCGGCGTCGGCTTCGCCATCCCGAGCGACCAGGTCCGGACCACCGCCGACCAGCTGATCGCCACGGGCAAGGCGGTCCATCCGGTGATCGGCGTGCTGCTCGACCCGGCGTACGGCGGGCCCGGCGTGCGCGTGGCCCGGACCGCTCCGGCCGGCGAGTCGGCGGTGACCCCCGGCGGGGCGGCCGACCGCGCGGGGATCAAGCCGGGCGACGTCATCACCGCCCTCGACGGCCAGCCGGTCACCGACGAGGAGTCCTTCGTCGTCGCCATCCGCGCTCACGCGCCCGGCGACGTCATCACCCTGACGGTGCGTTCGGGTCAGGCGGTACGCACGGTGAAGCTCTCGCTGCAGGCGTCCACCGGCTGATTCCGCTCGCCGTGAGGCAGAATCAGGGGGTGTTCGACATCAACGGCGGCGAGATGCTGGTTCTGGCCGGCATCGCGCTCGTGGTGCTCGGGCCGGACAAGCTCCCCGGGTACGCCGCGCAGGCGGCCCGCATGCTGCGCCAGCTGCGGACGCTGGCCGACGGCGCCAAGGACCAGATGCGGGACCAGCTCGGGCCGGAGTTCGACGACGTCGACTGGAAGGCCCTGGACCCGCGGCAGTACGACCCGCGCCGGATCGTGCGCGACGCGCTGATGAGCGACGAGGACGAGGCGCCGGAGAAGCCGGTCAGCCCGGGTGGACCGCGGCCGGCCGGCGACGGCGCGAAGCCGACGGCGCCCACCGCCGGAGCGGCCGACGCCTACGACGACGAGGCGACCTAGCGGCCGACCGGCGTCAGGCCGAGCGAACGGCCGGACAGGCCGCGGGCCCGCCGGGACAGCTGGCGGGCGACGCCGCGCAGGACGACGGCGGCCGGGGAGTCCGGTGCGGAGAGCACGACCGGCTCGCCCTTGTCGCCGCCCTCGCGCAGGCCGATGTCGAGCGGCACCTGACCGAGCAGGGGCACCGGTGCGCCGATCGCCCGGGTCAGCGACTCGGCGACGGCCCGGCCGCCGCCGGCGCCGAACAGCTCGAAGCGGCTGCCGTCCGGCTGCTCCAGCCAGGCCATGTTCTCCACCACGCCCACCACCTGCTGGTGCGTCTGCAGCGCGATCGCCCCGGCTCGCTCGGCCACCTCGGCCGCCGCGGTCTGCGGTGTCGTGACGACCAGGATCTCGGCGTTCGGGACGAGCTGGGCGACCGAGATCGCGATGTCGCCGGTGCCCGGCGGCAGGTCCAGCAGCAGCACGTCCAGGTCGCCCCAGAACACGTCGGCCAGGAACTGCTGGAGCGCCCGGTGCAGCATCGGCCCGCGCCAGACGACCGGCTGGTCGGCGGGCACGAACATCCCGATCGAGATGACCTTCACGTCGTGCGCGACGGGCGGCAGGATCATGTCGTCGACCTGGGTCGGCCGGTGCTGCGACGCCGAGCATCCGCGGCACC
Organism: uncultured Actinomycetota bacterium; assembly: GCA_963743975.1. Lineage (GTDB taxonomy): Bacteria > Actinomycetota > Actinomycetes > Actinomycetales > CAVURS01 > CAVURS01. The sequence goes on along the minus strand of CAVURS010000002.1, from coordinate 202,563 downwards.
GAGAAGCCGTAGACGTCGGCGTCGACGACACCGACCCGCAGCCCCTCGGCAGCCATCGCCGCGGCCAGGTTGACGGTGACGGTGGACTTGCCGACGCCCCCCTTGCCCGGACGCCACGGCGTACACGCGGGTGAGCGAGCCGGGCTGGGCGAACGGGATGACCGGCTCACCCTGGCCGCCGCGCAGCTGCTCGCGCAGGCCGCGCCGCTGCTCCTCGCTCATCACCCCGAGGGTGACGGTGACGCCGGTGACGCCGTCCAGAGGGGTGACCGCCGCCGTGACGTCACGGGTCAGCGTCTCCTTCATCGGGCAGCCGGCGACGGTCAGCAGGACGACGACCTCGACCTGCCCGGCGTCGTCGGCGCGCACGTCCTCGACCATGCCCAGCTCCGTGATCGGGCGCCGGATCTCGGGGTCGTTGACGGACTGCAGGGCATCGCGGACCGCGGCCAGCTGAACGGGGGACATGAGCCCATCGTAGATAGCCCGGTGTCCTAGGCTCGTCCCCGTGAGCGCGACGGCGGGCAGCAGTCGGCTGACCCGGGCCCAGCTCCGGTCCTGGCGGGCGTTCCTGCGAGCCCACGCCGAGGTCAACCGCCGGCTGGAGGCCGACCTCCTGGCCGCCCACCAGATCCCGCTGGCCTGGTACGACGTGCTCGTGCAGCTGGTCGAGGCGCCGGGCCACCGGCTGCGGATGACCGACCTGGCCGGCGCGGTGCTGATCTCCCGCAGCGGGCTGACCCGCCTGGTCGACCGCCTCGTCGCCGAGGGACTGGTCCGTCGCGAGCGGGCCGAGGACGACGCCCGCGGGACCTTCGCGGTGATGACCGACGAGGGGTACGCGCGGCTGCGCGCGGCCACGCCGACCCACCTGCGGGGCGTCGCGTCGTACGTCGTCGACCGGATGAGCCCGGACCAGCTGAGCGCGCTCGGCGATGCCTGCGCGCTGATCGCCGACGGCCCGGACGGCTCCGCCGGCGACCAGCCCGGCTAGCGCGGGGCGCGCTCCTCGTCCTCGGCCGGGTCCTCGGGCCGCAGGGCGCCCCGCTCCTCGAGCTCCTCGAGCAGGGCCCGCAGCTCGGAGCGGACGAAGTCACGAGTTGCCATGTCCCGCAACGCAGATCCGCAAGGCGGCGACCTCGCGGGTGAGGTACTCGGTGTCGGCCAGGCCCGCTCGTCCCGGCTCCGGTCCTGCTCGCCGATCACCCGGTCGCGGTCGTCCTGGCGGTTCTGCGCGAGCAGGATCAGCGGCGCGGCGTACGACGCCTGCAGGGACAGCAGCAGCGTCAGCAGCGTGTAGTTCGAGCGCGCGCGGGTCGAACTGCAGGTGGCGGGGCGCGAAGGTGTTCCAGGCCGAGCCAGACGATGACGAACACCGTCATGTAGACGAGGAACCGGGCCGTCCCCAGGAACCGCGCGAACCGCTCCGACAGCCGCCCGAACGCCTCCGGGTCGACCTGCGGGCGGCTCAGCAGCGGCGAGCTGCTCTCGCGGGGCTGGTCCAGGCGCGGGGTCGACCGCGCCCGCCGGCGCTCACGCCCGGGTCACGCGCCATGGCGGCCGCCACTCGCTCACGGGAGCGGGCGTCGCGGGGTCCGGGTGGCTCGCCGGGCCGTCCGGCTCGTCCTCCGGCTCGTGGTCGTCGATGTCGCGCCAGTCGTCGGGCAGGATGTGGTCGAGCACGTCGTCGACGCTGACCGCGCCGAGCAGGTGCCCCTCGTCGTCGACGACCGGCACCGTCACCAGGTTGTACGTCGCCAGCAGCCGGGTCACCCGCTCCAGCGGGCGCGTCCGGCGACAGCGGCTCGACGTCGCCTGTCGATCACCGAGCCGACGCGGCGCGGCCGGTGGCTCGCGCAGCATCCGCTGGATGTGGACCAGCCCGATGTACCGGCCGGTCGGCGTCTCCAGCGGCGGGCGGCAGACGAAGACCGCGCTGGCCAGGGCGGGCGTGAGCTCGGCCCGGCGGACCACGGCCAGCGCCTCGGCGATGGACGACTCCGGCGCGAGCACCACCGGCTCGGTGGTCATCAGGCCGCCGGCGGTCTTCTCGTCGTACGACAGCAGCCGGCGCAGCGGCTCGGCCTCGTCCGGCTGCATCAGCCGCAGCAGGTTCTCCGCCGTCGTCCTCGGGCAGCTCGCTGAGCAGGTCGGCCGCGTCGTCCGGCTGCATGGCCTCCAGGATCGACGGCCGCCCGCTGGGTCTCCAGCTGGGTGACGATCTCGACCTGGTCGTCCTCGGGCAGCTCCTCCAGCACGTCGGCGAGCTTCTCGTCGTCCAGCGCGGCCGCGACCTCGACCCGGCGCTTGGAGGACAGGTCGTGGATGACGTCGGCCAGGTCGGCGGCCTTGAGGGTGCCGAGCGTCGCGAGCAGGCTGACCGCGGACTGGGCGCCCTCGGTCAGCAGGCCGGTCACGTCGTCGTAGTCGACGAGCAGCGTCTCGCCGCGGCGGCGCAGGCGGCGGCCGATGCCGCGGCTGGTCGTCGACCCGGCGGCAGAACAGCTTGGTCAGCACCCACTCCCGGCCCCGCTCGGACTCGATGCGCGACGTCCTCGACGACCGCGCGTCCGCTGCCGTCGCGCAGCTCCACCTCGCGGTCGAGCAGCTCGGCCAGCACCAGGGTCTCGGCCGCCCGCTGCTCGAACCGGCGCATGTTCACCAGCCCGGTGCTGATGACCTGGCCCGGGTCGATGCTCGTGACGCGGGTCATCGGCAGGAACACCCGTCGCCGCCCGGGCACCTCGACCACCAGCCCGATGGCCTGGGGGCGGGCCCGGCCGTGGCGGAACACGACGACGACGTCGCGCACCCGCCCGACCTGGTCCCCGAGGGGGTCGAACACGGCCAGGCCGGACATCCGCGCGACGAACACACGGCTCGGCGCTCCGCTCACGGCCCAAGGCTAGTCAGCCGGGTGCCCGAACCGGCTCAGCCCGCGGCATGCGACCCTCGTGGCGGCGGCCCCGGGGCGGGCCGGCCCAGCGGCGGAGGAGGGGGCCATGGCCGAGCTGGACTACGAGGTGGTCGACGTGTTCGCCGACCGGGCGTTCGCGGGCAACCCGCTGGCCGTCGTCCGCGGGGCCGGTGACCTGTCGACGGCGCAGCTGCAGGCCCTGGCCCGGGAGTTCAACCTGTCCGAGACGGCGTTCCCGATGGCACCGACCCCGGCTCAGGCGCAGGCCGGGGCGACGTACCGGCTGCGGATCTTCACGCCGCTGGCCGAGCTGCCGTTCGCCGGCCACCCGTCCGTGGGCACGGCCTGGGCCCTGGGCCGCCTCGGCCTGCTCGGTGACCGCGACCCGGCCGGAGCGGTGTCGGCGACCCAGGCCTGCGCCGCCGGGCTGGTGCGGGTGGAGGCCGGCGCCCGGGCGGCCCGGATCTCCGCGGCGGCGACCGCGGCGGGCCACGGGGTCAGCGCGGTGCCGGTCGCGGACCCCGGACCGGCGCTCGCCGCCGTCGGTCTCGACGCCGCCGAGCTGCTCGGCGGCGGCCCGGGTGCGTCGTACGTCGCCAGCGCCGGGCTGCCGTTCTGGTTCCTCCTCGTCCGGGACAGCTCGGTGCTGCGCGCGCAGCCGAACCTGACCGAGCTCTTCCGGCTGCCGGTGCCCGTCGAGGTGCGCGACACGAACCTGTCCCGGCTCGGCGGGGTCGTCACCGTCGCCTGGTCCGAGGAGAAGGGGGCGCACGTGCGCGTCTTCTGCCCGGACCTGGGCACGGTCGAGGACCCGGCGACCGGCTCCGCGGCCCTGGCGCTGTCCGCCGTCCTGGTCGGGTCCGGGCGCCTGCCCGGCTCCGGCGCGAGCTCCTACGTCGTGCGTCAGGGGGCCGAGGTCGGCCGTCCGTCGACGTTGCGCTGCGACCTCGACGCGGAGTCGGGGCGGGTCACCGGCTGCTGGGTCGGCGGCGAGGTGGTGCCGGTGGCCGCCGGCCGGATCCGGGTGCCGGACTGAGCAGCGAGCCCGGGTCCGCTCGGGCCGGGCTACCGGTCGCGCTGGGCGGCCTGGCGGGCGGCCCGGCGGGTGCGGCGCCGGCCGCGCAGGTGCCAGGGCGCCCAGCCGGACGTGGTCGCCGGCGAGGGCGGCGGAGCCGCGGCGCCGGACGACTCGTCGTACCCGCCGGGGGCCTCGACCACGCCGCCGGTGGGCCTGAGCCGGGTGACGGTGTTCGCGCGAGCCCATCGCTCGACCATGTGCGTCGGGGTCCGGTGCGTTCAGCCGGTCGGCCTTGAGCGCGGCGGTGACCTGCGGCCAGTCCGCGTCCTCGGGCGTCACGGTCTCCGCCGTCGCGCGCAGGGTGAGCAGCCGGGCCCAGGTGTCCTTGCTGCGCAGGACCAGGTCGACCGGGCCGGCGAGCGGCGGCAGCTCCTGCTCGCCGGGGCCGCTGACGACGTACGCCGCGCCGTCCAGCCAGACGTGCCAGGCCGGCCAGGCGCGTCCCGGGCTCGGCCGCACCCACAGCAGGCCGCTCTTGCTGCCGGCCTCCTTGACGAGCGCCGACATCGCCGCGTCGGACGCCGCGGTGTCCGGCCCGGGCCCGGTTTCGCTCACGCGGTCGAGCCTGTCACAGTGCGTCCGTGACTGACGAGGGCGGCGACCGGTGGCGAGCGCCCCCAGCCGCCCGACTCGTCCGGCGTGACGGTGCTGCTGCTGGCGCTGGGCGTGTGCCGGCATCTCGTTCTCGGCGCCGATCGTCGTCGCGATCACCGTGCCCGCCCTGGCGGTCGCCTTCTGGCGCAACGCTTTCGGTGCCATCGCGAGTGCGCCGTACGTCGCGCTGCGCAGCGCGGGCCGAGTGGCGTGGACCTGTTCGCGGGGGACCGGACGCCGGCTGGTCGACCGCGCTCGGGGCCGGAGTCGGCGCTGGCCGTCCACTTCGCGCTCTGGGTGCCGAGCCTGCGGCTCACGTCGGTGGCCGCGTCGACCGCCCTGGTGACCACCACGCCGATCTGGACCGTGGCCGGTGACCGGCTGCGCGGGCGCGCGGTGCCGACGCGGCGTGGCCGTCGGCGTCGGCCTGGCGATGGCCGGAGTGCTGGTCGTGACCGGTGTCGACGCGGGCCGCTCGAGCCGGGCGGTGGCCGGAGACCTGCTCGCGCTGCTCGGTGGCATCGCGGCCGCGGTCTACGTGACGGCGGGGGAGGCGGCCCGGCGGACCATGACCACCGCGACGTACACGTTCACGGCGTACACCACCTGCGCGGTCGCTGCTGCTCGTCGTCTGCCTGGTCGGGCGCCAGCGGGTGGCCGGTGCCGGGCTACGACGCGCGCACCTGGGGGCTGCTGCTCCTGCTCACCCTGTGCGCGCAGCTCTCGGCCACACGCTGCTCAACCGCGCGCTGGCCGCGGCCGGCGCGACGACGGTCGCCTGGCGATCCTGCTGGAGACCCCGGGGGCGGCGCTGGTGGCCTGGGTCTGGCTCGGGTCAGCGGCCCCCGGTGCTCATCCTGCCCGGGGCGGCGCTGGTGCTGGCGGGCATCGCCCTGGTCGTCGTGAGCCGCCGCGGCCTGGGACCGGCTCCGCCGCCGGAGCCGGCCGGGTAGCGCGGGACCCCTCCCGTGCGCAAGGTCACGGTGGCGCCGTGGTGACCGGCCGCGGCGTCGGTGGGTACCGTCCGGGCATGACCTCCGACCGGCCGGTGCGGCTGCGGCGCTCGACCCTCGCCGTGCCCGGGTCGAGCCCGAAGATGCTGGACAAGGCGCGCGGCCTGCCGGCGGACGAGGTGTTCCTCGACCTCGAGGACGCGGTCGCGCCGATCGCCAAGGCCGAGGCCCGCGCGCAACGTCGTGGCCGCGCTCAACGAGGGCGGCTACGAGGGCAAGGTCCGCTCCGTGCGGGTCAACGACTGGACCACGCAGTGGACCTACGCCGACGTCATCGAGGTCGTCGAGGGCGCCGGCGCCAACCTCGACGCGATCATGCTGCCGAAGGTCCAGACGGCCGAGCAGGTCGTCGCCCTCGACCTGCTGCTGACCCAGCTCGAGCGGTCCTGCGGGTACGACGTCGGCCGGATCGGCATCGAGGCGCAGATCGAGAACGCCCTCGGGCCTGGTCAACGTCGACGCGATCGCCGCCGGCCCCCGCGTGGAGGCGGTCATCTTCGGGCCGGCCGACTTCATGGCGTCGATCGCGATGAAGGGACTCGTCGTCGGCGAGCAGCCACCGGGGTACGACGTCGGGCGACGCCTACCACTACATCCTGATGCGGATCCTCATGGCGGCGCGGGCGTTCGACCGCCAGGCGATCGACGGGCCGTACCTGCAGATCCGCGACGTCGAGGGCTACCGCCGGGTCGCGTCCCGCTCCGCCGCGCTGGGCTACGACGGCAAGTGGGTGCTGCACCCGGGCCAGATCGACGCCGCGAACGAGGTGTTCAGCCCGCGGCAGGAGGACTACGACCACGCCGAGAACATCCTCGACGCGTACGCCTGGTACACCTCCGCCGAAGGGGGCGGGGTCGGTGCGGCGATGCTCGGCGACGAGATGATCGACGAGGCCTCCCGCAAGATGGCGCTCGTCGTCTCGGCCAAGGGCCGCGCGGCCGGGATGACCCGCGCCGACCCCTGGACCCCGCCGACCTCCTAGCGCACCACTCCGCGCCCCGGCGCCGCCGGGAGTGGACGAGCAGGTGGCCGGGGTCACACCGGCGCGGAGTGGTCCGTGGACGTGGCGGCTGGACATACTCGCGGGACGACGTCGGGAGGAGCGCGATGGGGCGGCTGCTGCGCACGGACGGGCTGACCGAGGACCAGATCGAGCTGCTGAGGCTGGTCCGGGAGTTCGTCGACGAGGAGATCCTGCCGGTGGCGACCCGGCTGGAGCATGCCGACGAGTACCCCACGGAGATCGTCGAGGGCATGAAGGAGATGGGTGTCTTCGGCCTGATGATCCCCGAGGAGTACGGCGGCCTCGGGGAGTCGCTGCTCACCTACGCGCTGACCGTCGAGCAGATCGCCCGCGGCTGGATGAGCGTGAGCGGGATCATCAACACCCACTTCATCGTCGCCTGGATGCTGCTGCAGCACGGCACCGAGGAGCAGAGGCAGCGGTACCTGCCGCGGATGGCCACGGGCGAGGTGCGCGGCGCGTTCTCGATGAGTGAGCCCGGCTGCGGCTCCGACGTCTCGGGCATCCGCACGCGCGCGGTCCCGGACGGCGACGGCGGCTGGACGATCGACGGCCAGAAGATGTGGCTGACCAACGGCGGCTCGGCCAACCTGGTCGCGGTGCTCACCCGCAGCGACCCGGACTCGCCGTCGCCGCACAAGGGGATGTCGACCTTCCTGGTCGACAAGGAGCCCGGCTTCGGCGAGACGGCGCCGGGCGTCACCGTGCCCGGCAAGATCGACAAGATGGGCTACAAGGGCGTCGACACCACCGAGCTGCATCTTCGACGGTTACCGCACGACAACCGATCAGCTGCTCGGCGGCGAGCCCGGCCGCGGCTTCTACCAGATGATGGACGGCGTCGAGGTCGGCCGGGTGAACGTCGCGGCCCGGGCCTGCGGCGTCGCGATGCGGGCGTTCGAGCTCGGTACGGCGTACGCCCAGCAGCGCGAGACGTTCGGCAAGAAGATCGCCGAGCACCAGGCGGTGCTGTTCCGGATCGCCGAGATGGCCACCAAGGTCGAGGCCGCGCACCAGATGATGGTGCTGGCCGCGCGGACCAAGGACTCGGGGCAGCGCAACGACCTCGAGGCGGGCATGGCGAAGTACCTCGCCAGCGAGTACTGCGCGCAGGTGGTCGAGGACTCGTTCCGCATCCACGGGGGCTACGGCTACTCCAAGGAGTACGAGATCGAGCGGCTCTACCGCGAGGCGCCGATGCTGCTGATCGGCGAGGGCACGGCCGACATCCAGCGGATGATCATCGGCCGGCGGCTGCTCGAGGAGTATCACGCCTGACCGGCCCGGTGGGTCACAGCGGACGCCCAGACTACGGTAGGAGCATCGAGGAGGCGGCTCGCGGATCAGCCCGGCCGCCGACACGGAGGTGAGTGGTCATGGCCGGTCCCATGGGATCCGCCCGGGTTGCCCGACCGACGCTGGCTCTGGAGTACCCGATGTCCCTGGGGGTGTTCGAGAAGTACGACGACGCGCAGCGCGCCGTCGACTTCCTGTCCGACCAGCAGTTCCCGGTCCAGAACTGCATGATCGTCGGCACCGAGCTCAAGCAGATCGAGCGGGTGACCGGGCGGCTGACCTACGGCAAGGCGGCCGGGGCCGGAGCCGTCTCGGGGCTGTGGTTCGGCCTGCTCGTCGGCTTCCTGCTGAGCTTCTTCTCCAGCTCCTCCACGAGCTTCCTGCCGCTGGTGCTCGTCTCGGCGGCGTTCGGGGCCGTGTTCTTCGCGGTCTGGGCGGTGGTCGGCTACGCCGCGACCGGCGGCCGGCGCGACTTCACCTCGGTCAGCCAGGTGGTCGCGACGCGCTACGAGGTGCTCGTCGAGCACAAGCTCGCCGAGAACGCCCGCCAGCTCCTGGCGACGATGCCCGGCGGGATGACCTCCTCCACCAGCTAGCCGAGCAGGCCGGCCATCCAGGCCTCGACGTCGTCGGCCGTCCGGGGCAGGGCCGCGCTGAGGTTCTCGCAGCCGTCCTCGGTGATCACGACGTCGTCCTCGATCCGCACGCCGATGCCCCGCAGCTCCTCGGGCACGGCCAGGTCGTCCGGCTTGAAGTACAGCCCGGGCTCGACCGTGAGCACCATGCCCGGCTCCAGGACGGCGTCGAGGTAGGCCTCCTTGCGGGCCAGCGCGCAGTCGTGCACGTCGATCCCGAGGTGGTGGCTCGTCCCGTGGACCATCCACCGCCGGTGCTGCTGCCCGGAGTCGGCCAGCGCCTCCTCCAGGCTGACCGGCAGCAGGCCCCACTCGGCCAGCTTCTCGGCGATGACGGTGATCGCGGCCGTGTGCACGTCGCGGAAGGTGTTCCCGGGCCGCGCCGCCGCCAGCCCCGCCTCCTGGGCGGCCAGCACCGCGTCGTACACCCGTCGCTGCTCGTCGGTGAACCGGCCGTCGACGGGGAGGGTGCGGGTCACGTCGGCGGTGTACAGCGAGTCCACCTCCACGCCCGCGTCGACCAGGATCAGGTCGCCCTCGTGCACGTCGCCGTCGTTGCGGATCCAGTGCAGCGTGCAGGCGTGGTCACCGGCGGCGGCGATCGTGTCGTAGCCCAGCCCGTTGCCCCGGTGGCGGGCCACCAGCTCGAACACGCCCTCGACCCAGCGCTCCCCGCGGCCGCGAGCGACTGCCTCCCGCAGGTGACGCACGATCTCCTCGAAGCCCTCCACGGTCGCTGCGACGGCGAGGCGCATCTGCTCCAGCTCGTACGTCGTCCTTGACCAGCCGCAGCTCGGACAGGAACCGGGCCAGCTCCAGGTCGGGGGACAGGTGCTCGGTCGCCTCCGCCTCCTCGCTCTCCTCGGCGGTGGCTTCCGCGGTCTGCTCGCGGGCCTCGTCCACGAGCGCGGCCAGGTCGGCGTCGGCGTCCCGCAGCACGCGGATCCCGACCGCCCCGACGTCCTTGCGCAGGGCGTCCGGCAGCTCGTCGATGTGCCGGGCGCTGATGCCGAGCTCGGCCTCGACCTCGGCCAGGCTCGGCCGTACGCCGACCCAGAACTCGCCGTAGCGCGCGTCGCCGAAGAACTCCTTGCTGTCGCGCTCGGCCCGGGGCCGGAAGTACAGGACCGGCTCGTGGCCGCCACCGTCGCGCTCGTCGCGCGGCTCCAGGACGAGCACCGCGTCCGGCTCGCGGTCGGTGCCCAGGCCGGTCAGGTGGGCGAACGCCGAGTGCGGCCGGAACCGGTAGTCGGTGTCGTTGCTGCGGACCTTCAGGCCACCGGCCGGGATCACCAGCCGCTCGCCGGGGAACGCCGCCGAGACCGCCTGGCGCCGGGCCGCGGCGTACGGCGCCGCCGCGATCAGCTCCGGCACGGCCCCGTCGCGGGGGGCCCAGCTGCCGGCGATGAAGCCGAGGAACGCGTCGGACGACGGCTTGGTCCGGTGATCGGTCTCACCTGGGACCGTGGGCTGCTCTTCGCTGCTCATGCCGTTCATCGTGCCACCATGACCCATGCAGTTCGGCCGGACGTACGAGGAGTTCGAGGTCGGCGCGGTCTACCGGCACTGGCCCGGGAAGACGATCACCGAGTCCGACGACCACCTCTTCTGCCTCATCACGATGAACCACCATCCGCTGCACCTCGACGCGCACTACGCCGAGACGTCGACCGACTTCGGGCGCAACGTCGTGGTGGGCAACCTGGTCTACTCGATCCTGCTCGGGATGTCGGTGCCCGACGTCAGCGGCAAGGCCATCGCCAACCTCGAGGTCGAGTCGCTGCGCCATGTGGCGCCGACCTTCCACGGTGACACCGTGTACGGCGAGACGACGGTGCTCGACAAGCGCGAGAGCACCAGCAAGGACGACCGCGGAGTGGTGCGCGTGGAGACGCGCGGCTACAACCAGGACGGCGTGCTGGTCTGCACCTTCCGCCGCGCGGTGATGGTGCCCAAGCAGAGCTACCTCGACGCCCGGGGCGGCGACCAGCCCGGCCGGCCGCAGCCCCAGACGCAGCCCCAGACGCAGCCCCAGCCCCGGCCCTGACCCGCCGGCCGGCCGATCCCGCCGTTGCCGGACATCTCGGGCCTCTTGACGCTCGACGGAGGCGGAGAGGACCGTCGACCTGTGCCGGCCGAGCCGACGTGCCCGCGCTGCCGGGGCGATCTGGCGCCGCCGGGGCTGATGCGCAGTGCCTGGACCTGCGCCGAGCACGGGCCGGTCGCCCCGCTGCACCCGGTGCGTCCGGGGACCAGCGAGCAGCTGGCCCACCTGGCCGCCCGCGCCACCGTGCCGGTCTGGCTCCCGTGGCCGCTGCCGCCGGGCTGGCTGGTGTCGGGGTTCCGGCACGCGGGCGACGACCGGACCGGCCCGGTCGCCGCGGTCGTCGCGCTCTCCGGTCCCAACCCGCTGCCCGGCGACGGGCGGACCCTGCAGCCGACAGCGGACCTGCTCCTGGTGGCCGAGCAGCCGGCGGTCGGGCTGGGTGCGAGCCTGGCCGGGCTGGCCGAGGTCGACCCCGGTGACTCGCTGTCCGGGGCGCTGCTGACCGGCAGCTCGCACGCCAAGGTGCACGCCGCCGGCCATCCCACTCCTTTGTGGCACGTCCCGGCCGACCCGGACCGGGCGGTGTACGTCGGCGAGGCCCGGGCGGTGTGGCTGTGGCTGGTCATGTGGCCGGCGAGCGCCGGTGCGCTGCTGCTCGAAGGCATCCGGCTGGTCGACGCCCGCGACCCCGGCCACCCGCTGGACATTCCCACAGGCGCGACCAGCCCGCGCCTGGACTGAGGCCCTGCGGCCTACCCTTGGCCGGGTGCGCATCGACCTGCACGCCCACACCTCGGCGTCGGACGGGACCGACGCCCCGGGCGACCTGCCCGGCGCGGCCGAGGCGGCCGGCCTCGACGTCGTCGCGATCACCGACCACGACACCACCGCGGGCTGGGCCGAGGCCGTCGCCGCGGTCCCCGGACACGGCGTGGCGCTGGTCCGCGGGATGGAGATCTCCTGCGCGGTCGACGGCATCAGCGTGCACCTGCTGAGCTACCTGCACGACCCCGGCCACCCGGGCCTGCGGGCCGAGGTGGACGAGGCGCGGGCCAGCCGCGAGACGCGGGCCGAGCGGATGGTCGACCTGCTCTCGCGGGACTACGACATCACCTGGGACGACGTCGTGGCCCACGCCCGGCCCGGTGCGGCGCTCGGCCGGCCCCACATGGCGGACGCGCTGGTCCGCAAGGGGATCGTGCGCAGCCGGGACGAGGCCTTCGCCGACATCCTGGGCTCGCGCGGCGGCTACTACGTCGGTCACTACGCCATCGACGCCCGCCGGGCGGTGAGCCTGGTGCGGGCGGCCGGAGGGGTTCCCGTGATGGCCCATCCGATGGCCCATCGGCGCGGCCGGGTGGTCAGCGACGCGGTGGTCGCCGAGCTGGCCGACGCCGGCCTGGCCGGCATCGAGGTCTTCCACCCCGACCACGACGACGGGAACGTCCGGCACGCGCGCGCCGTGGCCGAGGACCTCGGGCTGCTCGTCACCGGGTCGAGCGACTACCACGGCACCGGCAAGGTCACCCGGCTCGGGGAGCACACGACCGATGCGGCCGTGCTCGAGCAGATCGAGCGCGAGGCCAGCGGGGTGCCCGTGGTCCGGCCGTGAGCGCGGCGGCGCAGGGGGAGCTGCCGGGCATGCCGCAGCGGCTGTACCTCGCCTCCCCGTCGAAGCTCCTGGCCTTCGTCGACTGCCCGCGGCGGTACCGCCTGACCTACCTCGACCGGCCCCGCCCGGCGCCCGCACCGCAGCGGGCCCACACGAGTCTCGGCGTCGCCGTGCACTCGGCCCTGGCCCGGTGGTGGGACCTGCCGCTGAGCCGGCGGACCCCGAGCGCGGCCGCCGGTCTGGTCCGCAGCTCGTGGGTGCGCTCGGGCTTCCGGGACGAGGAGCAGTCCGAGCGCTGGCGGGCGCGGACGGCGGTGCAGACCGCGGCGTACGCGGAGGGGCTCGACCCGCACGACCAGCCGCTGGGCATCGAGCGCACGGTGGCGCTGCGGACGGCCTCGCTGGCGGTGAACGGCCGGGTCGACCGGCTCGACGACCGGGACGGCGAGCTGGTGGTCGTGGACTACAAGACCTCGCGGGTCGCACCGACCGCGGACGAGGCCCGCACGTCATTGCCCTTGGGGCTCTACGCCGTCGCGGTCGCCGCGATGTTCCGCCGGCGCTGCGTCCGGGTCGAGCTGCACCACGTGCCGAGCGGCACCGTCGCGCGCCACGAGCACTCGGCCGGAGTCGTTGCAGCGCAAGGTGTCCGAGGCCGAGTCGATCGCCGCCGACCTGGTCCGGGCCGACCGCGCGTACGAGCGTGGGGAGAGCGGCCCCGAGGTGTTCCCGGCCCGGGTCGGGCCGCTCTGCGGGTGGTGTGACGTCCGCCGGCACTGCCCCGAGGGCCGCGCCGCGGCGCCCGAGAAGTCGGGCTGGGCCGCGCTCGAGCCCTGACCGGACGGGCGTCAGGCGCTCTCGGGGGCCGTGACGTCGCTGCCCGACGTCGTGCCGGCTGCTCCGGCGCCGCCGGAGCCACCGTGGGTACGGCGGCGCCGGTTGCGGGTCCGACCACCCTCCCGGCGCTCGCCGGACGCGGCCGGTGCCAGCTCGCCCTCGCTGCGCGGCCGCCCGTCCCGCGAGCCCTCGCGGGCGCTGTCCCGCGAACCTTCACGGGAGCCGCGGCCCCGGCCCGGTCCGCCGCGGCCGCTCTCGCGCTGGCCGTCCCGGCCACCGCTGCGCTTGCCGTCGCCACCGCGTCCCCCGCGGCCACCCGTGCCGCCGCCGGCACCCGGACCACCGCGCCGGCCGGTCTCGCCGAGGTCCTCGACCTCCTCGGCGTCCAGACCGGCGCGGGTGCGCTGGGACCCGGGCAGCACCGCGCCGGTGCCCTGGGCGATGCCGAGGTCGACGAACAGGTGCTCGGAGTTGGAGTACGTCTCCTGGGGCTCGGGGATGCCGAGGTCGAGCGTGCGTGTTGATCAGGCCCCAGCGGGGCAGGTCGTCCCAGTCGACGAGCGTGATCGCGACGCCCGCGGCGCCGGCCCGGCCGTGCGGCCGATGCGGTGCAGGTAGGTCTTCTCGTCCTCGGGGCACTGGTAGTTGATGACGTGCGTGATGCCCTCGACGTCGATGCCGCGGGCGGCGACGTCGGTGGCGACGAGCACGTCGACCTTGCCGTTGCGGAAGGCCCGCATGCGCCTGCTCGCGGGCGCCCTGCCCGAGGTCGCCGTGGATCGCGGCCGAGGCGAACCCGCGCTCGGCCAGCTCGTCGGCGACCTTGGCCGCGGTGCGCTTGGTGCGGGAGAAGATCATCGTCAGGCCGCGGCCCTCGGCCTGCAGGACGCGGGCCAGCAGCTCGACCTTGTCCATCGCGTGGGCCCGGTAGACGAACTGCTCGACGGCGGCGACGGTCGCGCCGTCGTCGGTCGGGTCGATCGCCCGGATGTGCGTCGGCTGGGTCATGTAGCGGCGGGCCAGCGCCACGACCGCGCCGGGCATCGTGGCCGAGAACAGCATGGTCTGCCGGGACGCCGGGGTCAGCGCGAGCATCCGCTCGACGTCGGGCAGGAAGCCCAGGTCGAGCATCTCGTCGGCCTCGTCGAGCACCACGCCGCGGACGTGGCCGAGGTCGAGGTGTCCCTGCTGGGCCAGGTCGAGCAGCCGGCCCGGCGTGCCGACCACGATGTCGATGCCCTTGCGCAGGGCCTCGACCTGGGGCTCGTACGCGCGGCCGCCGTAGACCGTCAGCACGCGGATGCCGCGGGTCCGGCCGGCGGCCTGGAGGTCCTTGGCGACCTGCACGGCGAGCTCACGGGTCGGCACGACGACGAGGGCCTGCGGCTTGCCGGGCGCCTCCAGGGCGTCGTACGCCGGCTCGCCCGGGACGGCGGTCTGCTGCAGCAGGGGGATGCCGAAGCCCAGCGTCTTGCCGGTGCCGGTCTTGGCCTGGCCGATGATGTCGTGGCCGGACAGGGCGACCGGCAGGGTCATGGCCTGGATGGGGAAGGGGTGGACGATGCCGCCCTCTGCGAGGGCGGCGACGATGTCGGGGTGCACGTCGAAATCGGCGAACGTACGGTCTTCGGTCACGGTCGAGCCTTCTGGTCAAGCGGGGGCCACACGCTGGTGAGGAGTCACTCCTCAGCGGGCCGCACCTGCTGCGAGGGAGCCGATCGGGGTCTTCGCAGCCGACCGGTCATCCGTTGTCGGGCCCAGTCTACCGGGCCGTCGACTAGGTTGGCCGTCATGACCGATGCGACGGCGGGCCCCACCAGCGAGTCGTTCGAGGAGCCGGCCTACCGGGCGGCGGTGGTCGACCTGCTCGGCGGCCTGGCGTACGGCGAGCTGACCGCGTTCTCCCGGCTGGCCGGCGACGCCGAGCTGGCCCCCACGCTGGAGGGCAAGGCGGCGCTGGCCAGGATGGCCGCCGCGGAGTTCGGCCACTACGAGCGGATCGAGCGGCGGCTGCGCGAGCTCGGCGTCGACCCGGTCAGCGCGATGGAGCCGTTCGTGGCCGCGATCGACGCGTTCCACGACCGCACGTCGCCGTCCACCTGGCTCGAGGGCCTGGTCAAGGCGTACGTCGGTGACGGCATCGCCAGCGACTTCTACCGGGAGATCAGCGCGTACGTCGACCCGGACACCCGCGCGCTGGTCGTCGTCGGTCCTGGAGGACCTGGGCCACAGCGAGTTCGCCGTCGACCGCGGTGCGGGCCGCCACCGCGGCCGACCCGTCGGTCTCCGGCCGGCTCGCGCTGTGGGGCCGGCGGCTGGTCGGCGAGGCGCTCTCGCAGGCCCAGCAGGTCGCGGCCGAGCGGGACGCGCTCACCTCGCTGCTGGTCGGCGGCGGCAGCTTCCCCGGCGCGGACCTGGCCGAGCTGGCCCGGATGTTCGCCCGGCTCACCGACGAGCACACGGTGCGGATGCAGCGCCTCGGGCTGACGGCCTAGCGCCGGTCGGACCGCCCGGCTCAGCCGTCGATCAGCCGTAGATCAGCCGTAGATCAGAGCGCGCCGAAGCCGACCTGCCGGCCCTCGGGGGCGCCGATCTCGACGTAGCCCAGCACGCCGGTGGGGACCACGACGACGCGGCCCTTCTCGTCGACCAGCTTGAGTGTCCCGCCGTTCTTCAGCGCGTCGTCGACCAGGCCGGCGACCTCCTCGGCGGTCTGCGCCGACTCGAGCGTGATCTCGCGGGCGACGTTGCGAACGCCGATCTTGACCTCCACGGTCATCCCTCTTCCTGTGCTTGCCCCTGCTGCCATCCGTCGCCGAAGGCTAACCGCTTCAGTGCGGGTGATGTTCCGCCGCCGGGCGTCATCGGGAACGCCCGAGGCCGCGCCAGGACAGCTGGGCGACCAGGCGCGCGGCCTCCTCGCGCGGGATGCTGCCGCGGCCGGCCAGCCAGTAGCGGGCGGTGACCTGCGCCATCCCGGCCAGGGCGGTGCCGAGCAGCGTCGCCTGCTCGGGCGGCAGGGCCGTGTCCTCGGCGATCACCTCGGCGATGGCCTCGGCGCACTGCGACGTTGACCGCGGTCGACGCGCTCGGCGGACCGCCGGCTCGTTGGTCAGGTCCGACTCGAACACCAGGCGGAACGGCGCGTCGTCCCGGTCGACGAACTCGAAGTAGGCCGCGATGGTCGCCTCGACGCGCTGCTTGTTGTCGTGCGTCGAGGCCAGGGCCGCCGCGGACCGCCTCCAGCAGATCGGCCGGCGCTGGAGTCGAGCAGGGCGAGGTAGAGCTCGAGCTTGCTCGGGAAGTGCTGGTACAGAACCGGTTTGGAGACACGCGGCCCGGTCGGCGATGTCGTCCATGGCCGGCGGCGTGGTAGCCCTGCTGGACGAACACCTCCTGGGCGGCGCCCAGCAGCTGCGCCCGCCGAGCCGTTCGCGGCAGGCGAGTGCCGCGGCTGGCCGTCTCGGTCATCGTGGCATCGTAGTCGGGGACGGCGCCCTCGCGACCCCGGCTGCGCGCTGGCTGCACCCTGGAGGCATCGCCTCGCCGCAGCCCCGGCCCGTCGGACCGGCCCTGGCCGCGCTGGTCGAGCCCGCGGAGGAGCTCACGCACCGAGGAGCGGCCGCCGGTACGCCCGGCACCTGCTGATCCCGGACATCGGCGCGACCGGTCAGCGCCGGCTGAAGAACGCCCGAGGTGCTCGTCGTCGGTGCCGGGGGTCTCGGCTCGCCGGCCCTGCTCTACCTGCGGCCGCGGCCGGCGTCGGCACGCTCGGGGTCGTCGACGCCGACGTGGTCGAGGAGTCGAACCTGCAGCGGCAGGTGCATCCACGGCGACGTCGGACGTCGGCCGGCTCAAGGTCGACTCGGCCCGCGAGCGGATCGCCGAGGTCAACCCGCTCGTCCGGGTCCAGACCCACGCGGTACGGCTGGACTCGGCAACGCGCTGGAGATCCTGCGCGGCTACGACCTCGTGGTCGACGGCACCGACAACTTCCCGACGCGGTACCTGGTCAACGACGCGTGCGCGCTGCTCGGGCATCCCGTGCGTCTGGGGGTCGATCTACCGCTTCGACGGCCAGGCGAGCGTGTGGTTCGCCGGCCACGGGCCCTGCTACCGCTGCGTCTTCCCCGAGCCCCCGCCGCCCGGGCCTGGTGCCGTCCTGCGCCGAGGGTGGCGTGCTCGGCGTGCTGTGCGCGGCCATCGGGTCGATCCAGGCGACCGAGGTGGTCAAGCTCGTCACCGGCGATCGGGGACGCTCGCTCGCTCGGACGGCTCGTGGTCCACGACGCCCTGCGGTCGACCTGGCGGGAGGTCGGCGGTGCGGGCCGACCCGGACTGTGCGCTCTGCGGCTCCGACGCCGACGGTCACCGAGCTCGTCGACTACGAGGGCTTCTGCGGGCTGCCCTCTGCCGCAACGGATCCGGCCGATGACTCGCAGGTCGTTGGCGCACCCTCCGGCTCCGACTCGATCACTGCCCGCGAGCTGGCCGACCTGCTGGCCGCACGTGACGCCGGCGTCGACGACTTCGTCCTGGTCGACGTGCGTGAGCCGGGTGAGCGAGAGATCGTGACCATCCCCGGCTGCGGTCGCGTTGCCCGACGGCGGCATTTCACAATGGTGACGCCTGGCAACAGTTGCCTTTCGACAAGCGAATCGTCCTGCACTGCCGCTCGGGCGCTCGCTCGGCGGAGTGCCTGCGAGCTCGTCGCGGGCGGCCGGCCACCCGGACGCGACGCATGTCGACGGCGGGGTGCTGGCCTGGGTGCAGGACGTCGACCCGACCCTCCCGACGTACTGACCGTGCCGGGTCCAGGTCTTCGGTGAGCGGGCTCGAGCCGCCGGCGTACGCGCTGGACGTCCTGGAGGTGGTCGAGCAGATCCCGGAGGGACGGGTGATGAGCTACGGCGACGTCGCGGAGTATCTCGGCGCCGGCGGCCCGCGGCAGGTCGGCTGGGTCCTGTCCCACTTCGGCAGCGGCGTCCCGTGGTGGCGGGTGCTGCGGGCCGACGGCACGTTCGCTGGCCGGGCACGGAGACCGCGGCGCTGCGGAGTACCGGGAGGAGGGCACGCCGCTGCGACCGGACGGCCGGCGGGTCGACATGCGCCGGGCCCGCTGGGACGGCGCCTGAGTCCGGGCCCGCACCGTCGGTGTCGCCGTGGTGAGATCGACGTCGTGTCCGTCAGAGCCAGCACCGCCGACCGCGAGCCCTCGCGGCGCCCGCGGCTGCGCCTGGTCCGGGGGGCCCGGCCGCCCGCTGCCGGCGCCCGACCTCGACCCCGAGCAGCGGGCGGCGGTCGACCATCGCGGCGGCCCGCTGCGGCTGCTCGGCGCCCCCGGCACGGGCGTCACGCACCACCGTCGTCGAGGCGGTCGTCGACCGCGTCGGAGCGGGACGGCTACGCGCCCGACGAGATCCTCGTCCTCGCGCCGACCCGCCGGGCCGCGGCCGAGCTGCGCGAGCGGATCACCGGCCGGCTGGACCGCACGGCCCGCGAGCCGATCGCCCGCACGCCGGCCTCGCTGGCCTTCGGCATCCTGCGCCGCTGCCGCGGCCGCGCGCGGGGAGCCGGCGCCGCGGCTGCTGTCCGGGCCCGGAGCAGGACGTGGTGCTGCGCGAGCTGCTCGCCGGGCACGCGGCCGGAGCGGGCCGGGCGCCCGACTGGCCGGCCCAGGTGCGCGCCGCCCTGCGCACCCGCGGCCTGCGCACCGAGCTGCGCGACCTGATGATGCGGGCCGTCGAGCGCGGCCTGGGGCCGGACGACCTGGCCCGGCTCGGCCGCGAGCACGGTCGGCCGGAGTGGGTGGCGGCCGCGCAGGTGCTCGACGAGTACGACGAGGTCACCGCGCTGGCCAGCCCGGGCGCGTACGACCCGGCGCTGATCGTGTCGGCGCCGCCGAGCGCAGCTCGACGGAGGACGCCGACCTGCTCGCCGACGTACGGCGTTGTGCCCGGTTCGTCGCGGTCGACGACGCGCAGGAGATGACGCCGGCGGTGGCCCGGCTGCTGGCGCTCGTCGTCGGGCCGGGCGGGGAGCTGCTGCTGGCCGGCGACCCGGACGCGGCGACGCTGGGGTTCCGCGGGGCCGACCCGGCGATCCTGGCCGACGGCGCGGACCGGTTCGCCGCGCCGGCCGGCCCGACCAGGACCGGACGCCGACCGTGACCCTGCAGACCTGCTGGCGGCACGGCGAGGAGCTGCGCCGCGTGGTCCGAGCGCGTGGCCGGCCGGGTCGGCTCGGCCGGGCCGGGGACCGCCCGCCGCGCCGAGGCGGTGGCCGGCGCCGACCCGGGCCGGGCCGAGGTGCACCTGTTGCGCTCGTCCGGCCAGGAGGCGGCGTACGTGGCCGACCGCCTGCGGCGCGCCCACCTGCAGCACGGTGTGCCCTGGGGGGAGATGGCGGTGATCGTGCGCGGCACGGCGCGGGCCGCCACCCTGCGCCGGGTCCTCGGCGGCGGCCGGGGTGCCGGTGCACGTCCCGGCGACCGAGGTGCCGGTGCGCGACGAGAGCGCGGTGGCGCCGCTGCTCGACGCCTTCGAGCTGGCCCTCGAGCCGGACCGGCTCGACGCCGAGACCGCGGTCCGGCTGCTGCTGTCCCCCGTCGGCGGCGCGGACGCGGTGGCGCTGCGCCGGCTGCGCCGCGCGCTCCGCGAGGAGGAGCGGGCCGGGCGGGGGGCCGGGCGTCGGACGACCTGCTGGTCGACGCCCTGGCCGAGGTCGACCGCGTGGTCACGCTCCCGTCGTCGGTCTCGCTGCCCGCGCGCCGGGTGGCCCGCGTGCTCGACGCCGGCGCGCGCGGCCGCGGCGCTGGACGGCGCCACCGCGGAGACCGTCCTCTGGGCGATCTGGGCTGCGGCCGGCCTGGCCGAGCCCTGGCGGCGTAGCGCTCTGTCCGGCGGCCGGGCCGGGGCCCGGGCCGACCGCGACCTCGACGCGGTGGTCGCGCTGTTCGACGCGGCCGCCCGGTTCGTCGACCGGCTGCCGCAGGCCGGCCCGGCCGGGTTCCTGGAGCACCTGCGCGGCCAGGAGGTGCCGGGCGACACCCTCGTCGAGCGGGCCCCGGCCGACGACGCCGTCGCCCTGCTGACGCCCGCAGGGCGCCGCCGGGCGGGAGTGGCGGCTCGTCGTCGTCTCCGGTGTCCAGGTGGGCGTCTGGCCGGACACCCGGCTGCGCGGCTCCCTGCTCGGGTCGCAGGCGCTGGTCGACGTGCTCGCCGGGCCGCGGCGACGGCTCGCCGGAGGCGTTGCGCTCGGCTCAGGAGGCGGTCCGGCAGGAGGAGCTGCGGCTGTTCCACGTGGCGGTCAGCCGGGCCCGCGAGGAGCTCGTCGTGACGGCGGTGTCCGGCGACGACGAGCAGCCCAGCGGCCTGGTCGACCTGGTCCGCGCGCCGGACGGGGCCGCCGCGAACGGCGCGGTGGCCGACGACGACGGCGAGGTGCAGCACACCCCGCTCGCCGCGGCCCTGAGCCTGCCGTCGGTCGTGGCCCGCCTGCGCCAGGTGGTCACCGACGGCGCCCGGTCCGAGCCGCAGGTGAGCGCGGCCGCCGCCGGCCTGGCCCGCCTGGCCGCGGCGGGGTGTCGCGGGCGCGGACCCCGAGGAGTGGTTCGGCCTGGCCGAGCTCTCCGACGAGCGGCCGCTCGTCGATCCGGGGCGAGCCGGTGCGGGTCTCGCCGTCGAAGGTCGAGCAGTTCGACACGTGCGGCCTGCGCTGGCTGCTGGAGACGTCCGGGGGAACCCAGCCGGCCAACTTCGCCCAGAACGTCGGCGTGCTCGTCCACGAGCTGGCCTCCGACTGCCCCGAGGCCGACGCCGAGACCCTGGCCCGCGAGCTCGACCGACGCTGGCCCCGGCTCGGCCTCCCGGACAGCTGGCTGACCGACGTGCAGCGCCGCCGGGCCGAGGACATGGTGGCGAAGATCGCGGCGTACGTCGCCAGCACCCGCAGCCAGGGCCGGACCCTCGCCGGTGTCGAGGCCGAGGTCGCGGTGCGGATCGGGCGGGCGGTCATCGGCGGCCGGGTCGACCGCCTGGACCGGCTGCCCGACGGGTCGCTGCGGGTGGTCGACCTGAAGACCGGCAAGTACGCCGCGAGCGTGGCCGACGGGGAGGTCAACCCGCAGCTCGGCGTGTACCAGCTGGCGGTCCAGGAGGGCGCCTTCGACGGCGAGCAGCCCGTGTCGGCCGGCGCCGAGCTGGTCTACGTCGGGACGACGACCAAGAGCGCATCGGTGCGCGAGCAGCCGCCGCTGCCGGCCGACGGCCCGAGCTGGGCCCGCGAGCTGCTCGACGTGGTGGCGGACGGCATGGCCGGGTCGACCTTCGAGGCCCGCGAGGGGCCGCACTGCCGCAAGTGCCCGGCACGGGCCAGCTGCCCGGTGCAGCCCGAGGGCCGGCGGGTGACCTCATGAGGACGCGCGGGCGAGGGGCACCGCTGGGGCAGATGTTCCCGGGGCTGGTCGGGGCGGCCGACATCGCCCGGGCGATCGGCCAGCACCCACCGACCCCCGAGCAGGTCGCGGTGATCGAGGCGCCGCCCGGCCCGGTGCTCGTCGTGGCCGGTGCCGGCTCGGGCAAGACCGAGACGATGGCCGCCCGGGTGGTCTGGCTGGTGGCCAACGAGCCACACCCGCGCCGGACCAGGTGCTCGGCCTGACCTTCACCCGCAAGGCCGCCGGCGAGCTGGCCGAGCGGGTCCGCCGCCGGCTGCGGCGGCTCGTCGCCGTCGGGCTCGTCGCCGGGGCTGGACGAGGCGGACGGCGAGCCCGACATCTCGACGTACCACGCGTTCGCCGGGCGGCTGGTGCGCGAGCACGCCCTGCGGCTCGGGGTGGAGCCGGAGAGCCGGCTGCTCACCGAGGCGGCGTCCTGGCAGTACGCCAACGAGGTGGTCGAGCGCTGGGACCGGCGACATGTCCGACGTCAGCTACACACCAGTCGACCGTCGTCGACGCCGTGCTGCGCATGTCGGCCGAGTGCGCGGAGCACCTGGTCGAGCCGGACGACCTCGAGGCGCTACCTGGACCGACTCGGCGACCGGATCGAGGCGCTGCCCACGGGTTCGGCGCCGAGCGGCGGCGCCCACCCGGCCGACGGTCCAGCAGCCTGCTGTCGCGATCCGGACCCGCCGGCAGATCGTGCCGCTGGTCCAGGCGTACGCCGAGCGCAAGCGTGGCCCGCGAGGCCCTGGACTTCGGCGACCAGCTGGCCCTGGCCGCGCGGCTGGCCCGGCGCTTCCCCGACATCGGCCGCCGAGCGGGCGCGCACCCGGACGGTGCTGCTGGACGAGTTCCAGGACACCAGCCACGCCCAGCTGGTGATGCTGCGCCAGCTGTTCGGCGGCGGGCACTCGGTCACGGCGGTCGGCGACCCGCACCAGTCGATCTACGGCTGGCGCGGTGCCAGCTCCGGCACGCTGCGCACCTTCCCGTCCGAGTTCGGCACGGCCGTCGGGTGACCGCCCGGGCGCCCGCGCAGCCTGTCGACGAGCTGGCGCAACGACGAGGCCGTGCTGGTCGTGGCCAACCGTCGGCCGCGCCGCTGCGCGACCCGGCGCTGGCCCTCCCCGAGCTGACCGCGCGCCCGGGCGCCGCCGCCGGGGCGGTCCAGGCCGGCTCCTGGGAGACGATGCTGGACGAGGCCGCGGCGGTGGCGGCCTGGGTGGCCGACCGCTGGTTCGGGCGGCCCGGGCCACCGCCGGGCGTCGTCGGCCGCCGTGCTGTGCCGGACCCGCTCGCAGTTCGTGCCCGTCGAGGCGGCGCTGCGGGCGGCCGGCCTCCCGGTCGAGGTCGTCGGTCTGGGCGGCCTGCTCAGCACGCCCGAGGTGGTCGACGTCGTCTCCGCGCTCCAGGTCGTCGCCGACCCCAGCCGCGGTGATGCCGCCATGCGCCTGCTCACCAGCCCGGCGTACCGGCTGGGGCCGCGGGACCTGCGGGCGCTCGCCTCCTGGGCGGCGCACCTCAACCGGCGCTCGCGCGGCGGGCCCGGGCCCGAGCAGCCAGCGGAGTCAGTGCCCGAGCAGGCGGTGGCCGAGGAGGCGGTGGCCGAGGGGCCGGTCGACCGGCCGGCGCCGCCGGACCCGGTGGACGAGGCCAGCATCGTGGAGGCGCTCGACGAGCTGCCGCGGCCGGGACTGGCAGGACGCGAGCGGCCGGTCGATTCTCCGCGGCCGGCCGGGCCCGGATGGACCGGCTGGCGGCGAGCCTGCGCGCGGCTGCGCTCGCTCGGTGCGCTCCCGCTGGACGAGCTGGTCGGCGAGGCCGAGCGCGAGCTGGGGCTGGACGTCGAGGTCGCCGCCCGGCCCGGCGTGACGTACGCGACGGCGCGGGCCCACCTGGACGCCCTCGCGGAGGTCGCATCCGGGTTCGCGGGCACCGCGGAGTCGCCGACGCTGGCGGCGTTCCTGGCCTGGCTGGCGGCGGCCGAGGTGCGCGAGCGCGGCCTGGCGCCCGGGCAGGTCGAGCAGGGTGCGCCGGACACCGAGCCGCAGCCGGCGACGGGCGGCCCGAGGACGTCGAGGTCAGCCGAGAGGCCGTCCAGGTGCTGACCGTGCACGCGGCCAAGGGCCTGGAGTGGGACGTGGTCGCCGTCCCCGGGATGGTCGAGGGCGTGCTGCCGTACGACGTGCCCTCGCCACGCGCCGACAAGGTCGACCGGGGAGTGGACGGCGGCGGAGGACAAGTCGGCCGGCTGGCGCCCGATCTCCAGCGGCGGCCTGCCCTACGACCTGCGGGGCGACGTGGCCGCGCTGCCGGAGCTGCGGCTGGGCCTGTGCGCGGACGGCAAGGACCTCGAGGCCGAGATCAAGGACTTCGAACGGCGGCTGCGGCGCGTACGCCGTCGCCGAGGAGCGGCGGCTGGCGTACGTCGCGGTCACCCGCGCGCGCCACGAGCTGCTGCTCGCCGCGCACGTCTGGGGCACGCCGGTGAAGACCCCGCGGCTGCCGTCGCGGTTCCTGCTCGAAGCGCTGGGCAGCCCGGGCCCGGCGCAGGGGCCGCCGCAGAGCGACACGGTCCAGGTGCTGCCCGGCTGGGCGCTCGTGCCGACGGCCGACGCCCGGGCTGGAGAACCCGCTCGCCGCCGACCCGGCCCGGCGCAGCTGGCCGTACGACCCGCTCGGCGCAGCGCCGGGCGGCGGTCGCGGAGGGGCCGCAGCTCGTCCGCGCGGCGATGGCCGCGGCGAGCGGCCAGGCCGCCCCGGCCGGTGCTCCGCCCGGGCCGGAGGGCCGGCGTGGGACGAGGAGATCGCCCTGCTGCTGGCCGAGCGCGACCGCACCCACTCGCCGGACCTGGCCGTCGAGCTGCCCAGCCACCTGTCGGCGTCCCGGCTGGTCCGGCTGGCCGAGGACCCGCTCGGCCCTCGCCGCCGACCTGCGCCGCCCGATGCCGCGGCCGCCCGCTCCGGAGGCCCGCCGGGGCACGGCGTTCCACGCCTGGGTCGAGCAGCGGTTCGGGGTGACCGCGATGGTCGACGTGCTCGAGCTGCCCGGTGCCGCCGACGAGGGGCCGGCCGAGGACGAGCGGCTGCCCGAGCTGCAGGCCAACTTCCTGGCCAGCGAGTGGGCCGAGCGATCGCCGACCGCCATCGAGGTCTCGATCGAGACGCCGGTCGCCGGCACGGTGCTGCGCGGCCGGATCGACGCGGTGTTCCCGTCGGCGACGGCGGCTGGGACGTCGTGGACTGGAAGACCGGAGCCGAGCCGCACGGGCGCCGCGGCCGACCGCGCGGGCGGTCCAGCTCGCGGCGTACCGGCTGGCCTGGGCCCGGCTGCATGAACGTGCCGGTCGACCGGGTCGGCGCGGCCTTCTTCTACGCCGCCACCGGGCGCACGGTGCGGCCGGTCGACCTGCTCGACGAGGCAGGCGCTGACCGCGCTGCTCACCGGCGGCTGAGGTCGACGACCAGCAGCGCGGTGGTCGGACACCTCGCCGTGCACCGTGCGGGCCTGCGCGCGGACGTCCTCGCCCAGGCCGTCGGCCAGTGCGTGGTCGAGCTGCACCCGCGGGGCGTGCGCGGGAAAGGTCCGCTGCGTCGGCCAGCCGGCGCCAGCCGGTGACCGCGCCGGGCACCGCGGCCGGGCAGGTTCAGGTCGCCGAGCAGCACGCGCGGGCCGGGCAGCGCCGCCGCCCACCGGCGCAGCGTCGCGCAGCTGGGACAGCGCCCGCCCGCGGCAGGAACGACAGGTGGGTTCCGATCACGGTGACCGGCACCGAGCTCGGTCTCGACCTCGGCCGCGAGCGCTGCGCGCGGCTCGTCCGGGCACGAGCAGCGGCACGACCCGCCCGCGCGGGGTCGGCACGAGCATCGGCAGCCGTCCCCAGGACGCCGTCCAGCGCAGCGAGTGCCATGAGCGCACCGGCAGGCCGGGACAGCAGCGCGATGCCGTACGCCGGTCGAGCGCACCGGCGGCGCCGTCGGCCCTGGCCGCCGCCCAGGACCGCGGAGCAGGGCCGGCGTACCGAGCAGGGTCGGCAGGAAGTGACCGGTCCACGGCGCGCCGCCGGCGCTCAGCTCGGACGACCAGGTCGCCCAGCTGGTCGACGGCGCCCGGACCGCGGCTGGAGGTGGTCGACCTCCTGCAGCGCGATCGACGTCGGCGTCCAGCGCGGGCCACGGTCGCGGGCCAGCGCGCGCCGGGTCGTGCCGGCCGTCGGCGCGCGCGGCCGGACAGCACGTTCCAGGTCGCCAGGCGCAGCCGGGCCGTCGCCCGGTGGCTCAGTCGGACAGCGGCGCGGCCGAGCGGCCAGCCGCTCGTCCAGGTCGCGCATGGCCAGGTGGGCCTCGTCGACGATCGGCGACGTCGACCGGCCGCCAGCCCGGCGTTCAGCCAGCGCACCAGCGCCAGCTCGCCGGCCAGCCGGGCCCGCCGGGCCAGGTGCCGGTCCGGCTGCTCGCGCCGGCCCATGACGTACGCCTCGAAGACGGTGTCGAACGCCTCCGGGCGCGGCGGTCAGCGCGACCCAGGCCAGGTCGTCGGCCGGGTCGGCCACGCAGGCCTCGCCCCAGTCGACGCATGCCGCTGACCCGCGCTGCGGAGCCGCGCGGAGCCGTGCGGTCGACCAGGATGTGCTCGGCCGCCAGGTCGCCGTGGATCGGCGTCGCCGCGAACCGCCACAGGCTGACGTCCTCCAGCGCTCGCTCCCACCGGGCGAGCAGCGCCGGCCGGCAGGTCGCCGGCGCGCGCCGCGTTGTCCAGCTCGGCCAGCCGCCGCCGCCGGTACTCCGTCGGCGGTGTACGCCGGGACCCCGGCCTGGTCGAAGACACCGGGCGGGATCTCGTGCAGCGCCGCGATCACCCGGCCGACCTCGACCGCCAGGGCGCGGCCCGCGCCGAGCTCGGGCCAGAGGCAGCGGCTGCCCGCTCAGACTAGGGGTAGATGACCGCCCGGCCACCCTCGGGCAGCGGGCTGAACCCGGCCGGCTCCGGCACCGCGACCGGCAGCCGGCGGCGCAGCTCGGCCAGCACGCGGGCCTCGGCCTCGAGGGACAGCGCGGCGGCCGTCCGGCGCGGTGCCCGCACGACCCAGCGCAGGCCGCGGTCGTCGTCGACGAACGCCACGTCGTACTCGCCGGCCGACGATCCTCCGGCGGCGTCTCGACCCGGATCGGGCTCAGCCCGCGGACGGCGGCGCTGGCCAGCGCGGCGAGCGCGGTGGCGGATCGGGTCACCGACCCACCGTAGGACGAGGCGGCGCTCCTATCGTGGAGGCGTGCAGAGCCGTGGCGGATGTCGGGCCCGCCCTGTGCCGACCTGGCCCTGGCCCGCTCCGACCTGCACCGCCGCGGGCGAGCTGCCGGACCGAGCCCGACCTGCTGCCCCGCCTGCTGGCCGACCCGGCGACGCGGGTGCTCGACGTCGCGGACGGGCGGACGCCGGTCGACGCGAGGACGGCCGGCTCGCCCTGCGCCCACCGAGCCGGCCGACGACCCGGTGGACCGGGCGGCGTACCTCGGTGAGGACGACGCCGGCGCGCCGTACGTCGGGGTCCGGGTGGACGAGCCGGGCGAGGGCTGGGTCACCCTGCGCGAGGTCGGCGCCCGGCTCGACGACCGCGAGGCCGGGCTGCTGGCCGAGGCGGTCGCGCTCGCGAACTGGCACGCCGCCCACCCGCGCTGCCCGCGCTGCGGCGCGCCGACCGAGCCGGGGCAGGCCGGCTGGACGCGGGTCTGCACGAACGAGGGCAGCGAGCACTACCCGCGCACCGACCCGGCCGTGATCATGGCCGTCGTCGACGACGACGACCGGCTGCTGCTCGGCCACGGCGCGCCAGTGGCCGGCCGGGCCGCATGTCGACGCTCGCCGGGTTCGTCGAGCCCGGGGAGTCGCTCGAGGCGGCCGTACGCCGCGAGGTCGACGAGGAGGTCGGCGTCCGGATCGGCGAGGTCGTCTACCGCGGCAGCCAGCCCTGGCCGTTCCCCGCGTCGATCATGCTCGGCTTCCGGGCCTAGGCCATGACGACCGAGATCCGCGTCGACGGTGCCGAGGTGGACGGCGCCCGCTGGTTCACCCGCGAGTCGATGCTGGACGCCATCGCGGCCGAGGACCTGGTGCTGTCGCCGTCGATCTCGATCGCCCGGCGGCTGATCGAGGACTGGTTCGGCGGCCCGATCAGCTCCCCGGAGGCCTTCCGCCCGGCGTAGGCCACGACCGCCGTGCTCCCCGCCCGACGGTGGATCGGCCGTTTCCGAGGCCGGATTACCGTCGGCCGGGGAGCACCGCGGCACCGGGGGAGCACGTGGGGCGGGGGCGGGTCAGGTCACGGACGTGTTCCGACTGGTGGACGGGGCTGCACGCGGAGCGGACCCAGCGGCGATCCTTGTCCCGTGTTCCGCAGCGTGCTGGTGGCCAACCGCGGCGAGATCGCCGTCCGGGCGTTCCGCGCCGCCTACGAGCTGGGCGCCCGGACGGTCGCGGTCTTCCCGTGGGAGGACCGCAACTCCGAGCACCGGCAGAAGGCCGACGAGGCGTACGAGATCGGCGAGCGCGGGCATCCGGTGCGGGCCTACCTCGACCCCGAGGCGATCGTCGGCGCGGCGCTGCAGGCCGGTGCGGACGCGGTCTACCCGGGCTACGGCTTCCTGTCCGAGAACCCGCTGCTGGCCGAGGCCTGTGAGCGCGAGGGCATCACCTTCATCGGGCCGCCGCCCGAGCGTGCTGCACCTGACCGGCAACAAGGCGACGGCGATCGCGGCCGCCCGCGAGGCCGGCGTGCCGGTGCTGCAGAGCGTCGCGCCGTCGGCCGACGTCGCCGAGATCGTCGGTCGGGCCGACGGCCTGCCGTTCCCGGTCTTCGTCAAGGCCGTCGCCGGGCGGCGGCGGTCGCGGGATGCGCCGGGTCGAGCGCCCGGAGGAGCTGCAGGCGGCGGTCGAGATCGCGATGCGGGAGGCCGAGTCGGCCTTCGGCGACCCCACCGTGTTCCTCGAGCAGGCGGTGATCGAGCCGCGGCACATCGAGGTGCAGATCCTGGCCGACGCGACGGGCGAGGTGTCCACCTCTTCGAGCGCGACTGCTCGGTGCAGCGCCGGCACCAGAAGGTCGATCGAGATCGCGCCCGCCCCGCACCTGGATCCGGAGCTGCGCGACCGGATCTGCGCCGACGCGGTCGCCTTCGCCCGCCGGATCGGCTACGTCAACGCCGGCACGGTGGAGTTCCTCGTCGACCCGGCCGGCCGGCACGTCTTCATCGAGATGAACCCCCGCATCCAGGTCGAGCACACGGTGACCGAGGAGGTCACCGACGTCGACC
Source organism: uncultured Actinomycetota bacterium (assembly GCA_963743975.1). Taxonomy (GTDB): domain Bacteria; phylum Actinomycetota; class Actinomycetes; order Actinomycetales; family CAVURS01; genus CAVURS01. The sequence goes on along the minus strand of CAVURS010000002.1, from coordinate 173,755 downwards.
TGGTGCAGTCGCAGATGCGCATCGCCTCCGGGCGAGACCCTGGAGCGAATCGGGCTTGCGGCAGGAGCGACATCCGGGTCCGCGGCGCGGCGCTGCAGTGCCGGATCACGACCGAGGACCCGGCCAACGGCTTCCGTCCCGACACCGGCCGGATCACCGCCTACCGCTCGCCCGGCGGCGCCGGTGTCCGCCTCGACGGCGGTACGACCTTCGCCGGCGCCGAGGTCAGCGCCCACTTCGACTCGCTGCTGACCAAGCTCACCTGTCGTGGCCGTGACTTCCCGGCCGCGGTGGCCCGGGCCCGCCGGGCGGTGGCCGAGTTCCGGATCCGCGGCGTCGCGACGAACATCCCGTTCCTGCAAGGGCGTCCTGGACGACCCGGACTTCACCGCCGGCGGCGTCACGACGTCGTTCATCGAGACGCACCCGGAGCTGCTGACCGCGCGGGCCAGCGCCGACCGCGGCACGAAGCTCCTGACCTACCTGGCCGACGTCACCGTCAACCGGCCGTACGGCGAGCCGCGGGCCAGCCTCGAGCCCGGCGACCAAGCTGCCCGCCGGTCGACCGGACGGCCGCCGCCGCGCCCGGGCAGCCGGGACCTGCTGCGCGAGCTCGGTCCCGAGGCGTTCGCCGCCCGGCTGCGCAGCGAGACGCAGGTCCGGGTCACCGACACGACGTTCCGCGACGCCCACCAGTCGCTGCTGGCGACCCGGGTCCGCACGCGCGACCTCGTCGCGGTGGCCGGCCACGTCGCCCGGCTGACGCCCCAGCTGTGGAGCGTCGAGGCGTGGGGCGGCGCGACGTACGACGTGGCGTTGCGGTTCCTGGCCGAGGACCCCTGGGAGCGCCTGGCCGCGCTGCGCGAGGCCATGCCGAACCTCTGCCTGCAGATGCTGCTGCGCGGCCGCAACACCGTCGGCTACACGCCGTACCCGGTGGAGGTGACCGACGCGTTCGTGGCCGAGGCCGCCCGCACCGGCGTCGACGTCTTCCGGATCTTCGACGCGCTCAACGACATCGAGCAGATGCGCCCGGCGATCGACGCCGTGCGGGCGACCGGGACGGCCGTGGCCGAGGTGGCGCTCTGCTACACCGGCGACCTGTCCGACCCGGGCGAGCGGCTCTACACCCTCGACTACTACCTGCGGCTGGCCGAGCGCATCGTCGAGGCCGGCGCGCACGTGCTGGCCATCAAGGACATGGCCGGCCTGCTGCGCGCGCCGGCCGCCCGCACGCTGGTGACCGCGCTGCGCGAGCGGTTCGACCTGCCGGTGCACCTGCACACGCACGACACTGCGGGCGGCCAGCTGGCCACGCTGCTGGCCGCGATCGAGGCCGGGGTCGACGCGGTCGACGCGGCGAGCGCGCCGATGTCGGGCACGACCAGCCAGCCGTCGATGACCGCGCTCGTGGCCGCCACCGACCACGGCCCGCGGGAGACCGGCCTGGACCTCGGCGCGGTGATGTCGCCTCGAGCCGTACTGGGAGGCGGTCCGGCGGCTCTACGCGCCGTTCGAGTCCGGCGCTGCCCGCGCCGACCGGCCGGGTCTACGTGCACGAGATCCCCGGCGGCCAGCTGTCCAACCTGCGCCAGCAGGCCATCGCCCTCGGGCTCGGCGAGAAGTTCGAGCAGGTCGAGGACATGTACGCCGCCGCCGACCGCATCCTCGGCCACATCGTCAAGGTCACGCCGAGCAGCAAGGTCGTCGGCGACCTGGCCCTGCACCTCGTCGCGGTCGGCGCCGACCCGGCGCGAGTTCGCCGCAGGACCCGGCCCGGTTCGACATCCCCGACTCGGTCATCGGCTTCCTGTCCGGCGAGCTCGGCGACCCGCCCGGCGGCTGGCCCGAGCCGTTCCGCACCAAGGCGCTCGCCGGCCGGACGGCACGCACGCGCGAGGAGAGGCTCACGCGACGCAGGACCGGGCCGCGCTGGACGCGCACCCCCGGGCCGCGCTCAACCGGCTGCTCTTCCCGGGTCCGACGCGCGAGCTGGCCGACTCGCAGGCGCAGTACGGCGACCTGACGGTGCTGCCGCACGCTGGAGTACCTCTACGGCCTGCAGCCCGGGGAGGAGCACGAGATCGTGCTCGACGAGGGCGTCCGGCTGTTCGCCGGCGCTCGAGGCGATCAGCGAGCCGGACGAGCGCGGCCTGCGCACGGTGATGTGCACGCTGAACGGCCAGCTGCGGCCGATCCAGGTCCGCGACCGGGCGGTGGCGAGCGCCGTGCCCGCGACCGAGAAGGCCGACCCGAACGCGCCCGGGCAGGTCGCGGCACCGTTCGGCGGTGTCGTGACCCTGGCCGTCGCCGAGGGGGACGTCGTCGAGGCCGGGCAGACCGTCGCGACCATCGAGGCGATGAAGATGGAGGCGTCGATCACCACGCCGGTGGCCGGCACCGTCGCCCGGGTCGCCCTCGGCGCCGTCGCCCAGGTCGAGGGCGGCGACCTCCTGCTCGTCGTCACCCCCGCCTAGCCCGGACGGGTCACCGGGTTCAGGGGGTCAGCAGGGCGGGGTGCCGAGGTCCTCGAGCCGTACGACGTAGTCGGCGCGCGCGGCCGGCTCGGTCTGCTCGACGTACTCGCGCCAGGACCCGGCCGTCCGCTCCAGCGCCGCGGGCTCGCAGCGCCGGGCGAGGGCGGCCGGCGAGACGTCGAGGTGCACGACGAGGTCGAACGCGTCGGCCAGCTCCCACCGCAGCAGGTACGGCCCGTCCACGACGGCCACCGCGCCGGGCGGCGCCGCCAGCCGGTCGGCGCGGGCGGACCGGTCCCGCTCGGCGTCCCACAGCACGGGCAGCCAGTGCATCGACCGCCGCCCGGCTCCGAGCGGGTCGAGCACCTCCCGGCGCAGCGGCCCCGTCGTCGTACCAGCGCTCCCACCCCGCGGACGGGTCGTGCGGCTCCGAGCTCGAGCCGCACCGACCTCGGCCGCAGGAAGTCCTCCCGGCTGACCCGCAGGACCGGCCGGCCGGCGGCCTCGATCGCCGCGCGCCACGGCACCGGCCAGGGCCGAGGTGTCCGCGGCCAGGGCGCCGTCGATCCCGACCCGCACGCCGTGCGGCGGCACGGCGGCCGCTGCGGCCAGGGACAGCGAGACCGCCGCCTCGGCCACGGTCGTGGCCAGGGCGGCGGTGGAGAGCGGGGTGACCCTCAGGTCAGGCCGCCAGGCGGTCCTTGACGTCCTGCAGGCTGGGGTTCGTCGCCGCCGAGCCGTCCGGGAACACCACGGTCGGCACGGTCTGGTTGCCGCCGTTGACGCTCATCACGAAGTCGGCCGAGGCGGGGTCGGTCTCGATGTTGACCTCGGTGTACCCGATGCCCTCGCGGTCGAGCAGCGTCTTCAGGCGGCGGCAGTAGCCGCACCAGGTCGTGGAGTACATCGTGATCGTGCCCGGCGCCGGGTTCTGCGGCATCTGTGCGTTCTCCTCGTCGAGTGGTTGACCGGTCAAGTTTCTCCTGCAGTGAACATCGGTGCCCACCGGCTTGTTCCTGAGCCCCACGCCCGTCGGTGTCGGCCCGTTAGTTTGGACGGCGATGCCCGCCCGACCGCCCCCACCTCCGCCGACGCGGTGCTGGACGCCCTCGACCCCGAGCAGCGGGAGGTGGCGGCCAGCCTGAGCGGCCCGCTGTGCGTGCTGGCCGGCGCCGGCACCGGCAAGACCCGGGCGATCACCCACCGGATCGCGTACGGCGTGCTCTCCGGCGTCTTCACCCCGCAACGGGTGCTGGCCGTCACCTTCACCGCCCGGGCGGCGGGGGAGATGCGCTCGCGGCTGCGCGACCTCGGCGTCGCCGGCGTGCAGGCCCGCACCTTCCACGCCGCGGCGCTGCGCCAGCTGCACTACTTCTGGCCGCAGGCGATCGGCGGGGCCGCGCCCGAGGTGCTGCCGCAGCAAGGCCGGCCTGGTCGCCGAGGCCGCGTCCCGGCTGCGGCTGCCGACCGACCGGGCCGCGGTGCGCGACCTCGCCGCCGAGGTCGAGTGGGCCAAGGTCAGCCTGCTGACCCCGGAGACCTACGCCGCGGCCGCGCGCCGGGCCGGTCGCGACCCGGCCGGCCAGGACCCGACGACGGTCGCCCGGCTGCTCGAGGCGCTACGAGCAGGCCAAGGACGAGCGCGGGCGTCATCGACTTCGAGGACGTGCTGCTCGTCACGGCCGGCGTGCTGCAGGAGAACCCGGCCGATCGCCGCAGACCGGTGCGCGAGCAGTACCGGCACTTCGTCGTCGACGAGTACCAGGACGTCAACCCGCTGCAGCAGCGGCTGCTCGACCTGTGGCTGGGCGGCCGCGACGAGCTCTGCGTCGTCGGCGACGCGGCCCAGACCATCTACTCCTTCACCGGCGCCAGCCCCGAGCACCTGCTCGGCTTCGGCCGGCGCTTCCCCGGCGCGCCGGGTGGTCAAGCTGGTCCGCGACTACCGCTCGACCCCGCAGGTCGTCGCACCTGGCCAACGGCGCTGCTCGCCCGGGCGGGCGGCCTGGCCCGGTCGGCCCGGCTGGAGCTGCATCGCCCAGCGGCCGCCCGGCCCGGACCCGCAGTTCACGGCGTACGCCGACGACGTCGCCGAGGCCGCGCGGCGTCGCCGCGGCGGCGGCCAAGCTGGTCGCGGACGGCGTGCGGCCGAGCGAGATCGCCGTGCTGTTCCGCACCAACGCCCAGTCCGAGCCGTTCGAGCAGGCGCTGGCCGAGGCCGGCGTGCCCTACGTCCTGCGCGGCGGCGAGCGGTTCTTCGCCCGCCGGGAGGTGCGCGACGCCGTCGTGCTGCTGCGCGGCGCGGCCCGGTCCGCCGATCCCGACGACGCCGCTGGGCGAGGCCACCCGCGACGCGCTGTCCGCGGCCGGCTGGACCGCCGAGCCGCCGTCGGGCACCGGCGCCGTCCGCGAGCGCTGGGAGTCGCTGCAGGCGCTCGCCGCGCTGGCCGACGAGCTCGCCGCCGCCCGACCCGGGGCGACGCTGAGCCGACCTGGTCGCCGAGCTGGACGAGCGGGCGGCGGCCCAGCACGCCCCGACCGTCGAGGGCGTGACCCTGGCCTCGCTGCACGCGGCCAAGGGCCTGGAGTGGGACGCCGTGTTCCTGGTCGGGCTGACCGAGGGGCTGCTGCCGATCACGCTTCGCCGAGGGCCTGACCGCGGTCGAGGAGGAGCGGCGGCTGCTCTACGTCGGCGTCACCCGGGCCCGCGAGCACCTGCACCTGTCCTGGGCCCGCGCCCGGACGCCGGGCGGCCGGGCCGGCCGCAAGCCCTCGCGCTTCCTGGACGGGCTGCGTCCCGGCGATCCGGACACCGACGAGAGCCGCGCCACGGCGCAAGGCGTCCGGTGGCCGGCGCGCCAAGGGCCGGCCGATGCCGACCGTCTGCCGGACCTGCGGGCGCACGCTCATGACCGGCGCCGAGCGCAAGGTCGGCCGCTGCTCGGACTGCCCGCCGACCTACGACGAGCACGACGTTCGAGGCGCTGCGGGCCTGGCGGCTGGAGACCTCCGCGGAGGCCAAGGTCCCGGCGTACGTCGTGTTCACCGACGCCACGCTGACCGCCATCGCCGAGACCCGGCCGGCCAGCCTGGCCGAGCTGGCCGGGATCGCCGGCGTCGGGGCCGACCAAGCTCGAGCGGTACGGCGCCGCGGTGCTCGCCGTCCTCGGGGCGGACGACGGGAAGCCGGAGGCCGCGCCGGCCGTCCACCATCACGAACCGACGACAGAAGGCTGAACAGCCGGAAAATGCGTTGTGCCGCCGTTCGGCGGTCCCCTACCCTGACGACGTGCCGCCCGAAGGGCGGCTGTCGAGCGACGAAGGGAGGTGCGTCATGGAGAACGTCATCGCGCTGGCGGTGCTGGACAAGCACTCGAGCTGCAGCGAGACCTCCGAGCGTGCCTTCCGGCGCGTCCGTCCGGTGATCCCCGCGGTCAGCATCGCCACCGTCCAGGGGACCACTGTGCCCACGTCCCCGTTCGCGTCCGTCGCCGCCCGGCCCAGCCGGCCGGCTATGGCCGACCGCAGCCGGACGGCACGACCTACGGCATGACCGACAGCACGACCAAGGACCTCCCCTCGGGTCACCTGACCTGGAGCCCACCGGTCTAGCACACAGACCGGCGCCCCTCCAGGCCGCGGAACCCGAGAACCGGGATCCGCGGCCTTTTTGTCTGTCCCCGGATGACCATCCACCAGATCCAGCACCGGACAACGACACCACGTCAGGACGACACACAGGAGGTGACCCCGATGCAGCTCTCGGTCCTGCTCGACGCTCTGGTCGACCACGAGGTCGACGAGGACGCGTCGCGCAGCGAGATCCCCTGCCGGGTGCAGGACGCCGAGCTCTGGTTCGCCGAGCTCCCGGCCACGTCGAGCAGGCCAAGGCGCTGTGCCGGGAGTGCCCGGTCCGTGCGGCCTGCCTGGCGGGAGCCAGCGAGCGGCGCGAGCCGTGGGGCGTGTGGGGCGGCGAGCTGTTCCTCCAGGGCGTCGTCGTGCCCGCGCAAGCGCCCCCGCGGGCGTCCGCGCAAGAGCGAGGTCGCGGCGTGATCGTCGCGCCGCGTCGCTGACCAGCGAGACCGACCACACGAACACATTGCGACTCAAGGAGTTTCACCATGTATCAGCTGTTGCACGAGGACCTGGCCCGGGCCCGACAGCGCGAGCTGCACGAGCAGGCCAGGCAGTCCAGGGCGGCGACCCAGTGGTCCGCCTGGCCCGCGCCGAGCGGAGGGCTCGGCGGGCCAGGCGGCCCGGGAGCGCGCCCACCGCAGGTTGGTCGCTCTGAACGCCTGAGCAGCGCCTCAGCCGGAGCACCGACCACCGGAGGCCGGTTCGCGACGACGTCCCGACGTCGCGGGCCGGCCTTCGTCGTCCCGGGCGGCGGGTAGAGCGGGTCGATCTGCAGGCCCGGCAGGTTGTCGGCCAGGATCTGCCGGGCCGGCGACCTCGCCCTCGATCTGGCAGAGCACGCCGATGCCGCCGAGCCAGACCCGGTGGATCAGCAGGTACGACGGGGGCAGGTTGAGCTTCAGCCCGACCGCCCACTGCGGCCGGCGCGGGTCGTGCATGTGCTGGAACAGCCCGCGCAGCCAGCCCCGGCTGAACCGGAAGGTCGGCGTCAGCATCGGCTCGAGGAACGGCTCGAGGTAGCCGAGCAGCGCCGGCCGTCGATGTCGATCGAGGACTTGATGAACCCCTCCTCGCGCAGCCCGGCCACCACGCGCGTCGCCGTCGCCGCGCAGCGCGATCGGTCATCAGCCGCCCGGTCTCGCTCGGCAGGCCCTTCGGCAGCCGGGCACCGCGCCGAAGTCCAGGATCCCGAGCCGGCCGTCGGGGGTCATCCGGTAGTTGCCCGGGTGCGGGTCGGCGTGCAGCAGCTTGGCCCGCTGCGGGCCGGCGAGCAGGAACTCCAGGTAGAGCGCCGCGGCCGCGTCGCGCTCGGCCTGGCTGCCCGGAGGAGATCAGCCGGGACAGCGGCCGCCCCTCGAGCCACTCGGACGACGATGACCCGCTCGCCGGAGGTCGACGACGGCGGGTACGGCGAAGTGCTCGTCACCCGCGAAGGCCTTGGCGAACGCGGCCTGGGCCTTGGCCTCGAGGTCGTAGTCGAGCTCCTCGGTCACCCGGGCCTTCAGCTCGGCCATGATCGGCTTGATGTCCAGGCCGGGCACCCAGCCGGCCGCGACCCGGGCGACCCGCGCGACCTGGTTCAGGTCGCTGATCAGGGCCGGCCCGGCGCCGGGGTACTGCACCTTGACCGCGACGTCCCGGCCGTCGCGGTAGACCGCGCGGTGCACCTGCCCGATCGAGGCGGCAGCCGCCGGGAAGTCGTCGAACTCCTTGAACCGCGAGCGCCACCGCGGCCCGAGGTCCTCGGCCAGCACCTTGTGCACGGTGCTGGCCGGCATCGGGGGCGCGGCGTCCTGGAGCTTGGTCAGCGTCGCGCGGTACGGGCCGGCGAGCTCCTCGGGCAGCGCGGCCTCGAACACGGACAGGGCCTGGCCGAACTTCATCGCCCCGCCCTTGAGCTCGCCCAGGACCTTGAACATCTGCTCGGCCGTCCGGGCCTGGACCTCCGCCGCGACCGCCTCGGCCGGGCGGCCGCCGACCCGCTTGCCGAAGCCGATCGCCGTGCGGCCGGCGAAGCCCAGCGGAAGGGTGGCCAACCGCGCGGTGCGCGTCACCGCGCGACGGGGGAGGTCGGCCATGAGGTCATTCTCCCCTGTCCGCGGTGGTGGCGTCGTCGCGAAGCGCTCCCGGGCCGCCGCCGTCCAGCCACGCGCAGCCGCAGCGGGCGTGCAGACGCCAGGCCCGGCGCGTGCTCAGCCCGTCCGGCAGGGTGACCGTGACCGTGGCTCCCACGGCTGGCCGGGAGACGCCGGCCGTCCACCCAGCAGGTGACCTGCAGCGCCAGCAGACCCGCCGACCAGGGCGGTCAGCGCGCTCTCGCCGCGCCCGGCCGGGGTGGGACCGGCCAGCTGGGCGGCGACCGCCGGCCAGGCCGGGTCACGGTCGGTCCGGTGCAGCTCCAGGCAGCGCAGGCAGGCCGACCGGCCGGGCAGCACCAGCGGGCCGACGCTGGCCCGGTCGGCGCCGGCGACCACCGCCAGGTGGGGCCGGCCCTCGTTGACCAGCAGGGCCCCGGCCGAGCTGCTCACCGCGTCCTCGCCCAGCAGCACGACGAGCGCGCCGGCCGGCACCGGGTGGGCCAGCCGGTCGGCGTACCGGACCTGCACGCCCGTCCGCCGCAGCGTGCCGCGAACGGCGCGGGCCAGCCGGCCCCGGCCGACGAGCAGCACGCTGTGCCGGGTCCGTTCGGCCAGCAGCCGGAACCCGTCGCCGGACCCGGGGTAGACCACGGACCAGGCCTGGGCGTCGGGCACCAGCCGCAGCCGGTCGTGCTCGCGCAACCTGCGCAGGTACGCCCGGTCGGTCGGCGGCCCGGTCAGGACGCCGGCCCGCTCCAGCAGGTCCAGCAGCTCGGTGACCCGCCCCGCCGGCACGCCGTGGGTCTGCGCCCAGCTGGTGAGCTCGGAGGCGAGCCGGGTGCCGTCCAGCCGGTCCAGCAGGCCGGCCTCGCCCGGCTCGAGCCCGGTCACCACGACGCCGGCGTCGGCGCTCAGACCGAGCTGCACCGTACGGTCGTCGCGCCAGACCCGGCGCAGTCCCGGCTTGATCTGGGGTCGGGACGGGATCGGCATCGCCGCAGCGTGCCATCCGCGGGCCCGGCGCAGGGCCCGTCGTCCACAGGCCGCCCGGGCTGCCCGCCGGGGAACGACAAAGGGCGGGCGCCAGGGTCCCTGTACCCCTGACGACCGCCCTCGTGCGCGGGCTGGGCCCGCGTCGAGCTCAGGCCTTGCCGAGAATGCGGTTGAGGTTCGTGCCGCAGACCGGGCAGGTGCCCTTGGCCATCCGGCGGCCGTTCGTCTCCACGACGCGGCCCTCGGCCTCGCGCTTCGCCTTGCACTTCACGCAGTAGAACTCGCCCTTGTAGGTCTCGGCGGTGTCCGCCATCTCGATCTCCTCGTTGTTGGGTTGTGGGCCCTGTAGGCCTCGGTTGCCGCGGTCGTTGTCGTGCACCCCGGCGCACGCGGTCCGACCGGCCGAGGCGGGTTTGCTGGACCCTCGGCGCAGGACCGGTTCACACCCTAACCCAGCACGAGCCGTGCTCGGCGCAAGCGTGAGCCGTGCTCAGCGCGCGTCGACACCTCGAGCGGGGGGTCGAGGCGGCCGGCGAGGCGAACCCTCGCCCGGCTCGCAGATCGAGGCCACCGGGACGCCCATGTGCTCCCACACCTTCCCCAGCGCAGGAGGACCGGACGCCCCGGAGACCTCGTGACCGGCGACGCTAGGTGGGCCCCGCGACCGGCCCGTCAACGGATCCGCGGCGCATTGGCCGCGGCGGCCCGGTGGACAGCGCTGTGGACGGTCCGGCCGATGCTGGGGACGAGCCCCGCCGGCCGGTGGACAGGTGGTGGACTGCCTGTGGACGCCTACCGCCGCCCGACCGCCCAGACGCCGCGACAGGCCGCTGACCTGCGCAAACGTCGTCCACCGCCTGTGCACGGAAAATCCTCGCCACAATGGCGAGGCCCGAGCCTCCGCCGAGGGTGAGGCCGGGGTGCCGCCTCACCGGGCCGAGATCCAGATCGAGGTGCGCCGCAGCCGCCGGCGACGGCGCACGGTCAGCGCCTACCGCGACGGCGAGCGCATCGTCGTGCTCATCCCGGCCTCGTTCTCCGCACGCGGAGGAGCGGCGCTGGGTGGCCGCGATGGTCGACCGGCTGCGCGCCCAGGAGCTCCGCCGCAAGGCGCCGTCCCGCGACCTGGTGCGCCGGGCCGAGGAGCTGTCCCGGCTCTATCTCGGCGGCCGGGCCCGGCCGGTCTCGATCCGCTGGGTCGACAACCAGCAGGGTCGCTGGGGGTCCTGCACCCCCCTGGACGGGACGATTCGGGTCTCCTCGCGCCTGCGGGGCATGCCCGGCTGGGTCGTCGACTACGTCCTGCTGCACGAGCTGGCCCACCTGCTCGAGCCGTCCCACAGCCCACGGTTCTGGAGCCTGCTGGAGCCCTACCCCAAGCTGGAGCGCGCTCGCGGCTACCTCGAGGGCGTGGCCGCCGCGGCCGAGCTCGACATGGAGCCGCTGGGCGGAGCCGCGGCGGACCCGATGCCTGACCTGATGCCCGACACCGAAGTCGCCGCCACCTTCGCCCGGGAGCCCTCGACCGAGCCGCCGACCCCGCCCAGGATCCCGCGGGCCATCGAGCAGCGGCGCCAGCCCCCCGGCGGCCCGGTGCAGCCCACCCTCCTGTAACGCTGCGTCACCGACCACCACCCTGTGTCACCGGCCGCGCGCAAGATTCTTCGGCGCGACCGTCAGTCCCGGGCCTGGACGGCGGCAGTCAGTGCCGTACTGGTCGGGCCAGGAGCCGGGCCAGCCGGGCGGGCAGGTCGGGCACGACGGCCTCGGGAAGCGCTTCGACCGGCCACCAGGCGACGTCCAGGCTCTCGTCGGAGACGGTCGGGACGGCGCCGCGCGGAGCCTCGACGAGGTAGGCGACGTCCAGGTGCTCGTGGCAGCGGCCGAAGGCGGCGGACAGCGGGTGACGGTGCAGGTCGGCCGGCCCGAGGACGGTCAGCCGGTCGATGCCCGACTCCTCGGCCGCCTCCCGCAGCGCGGCGGCGGAGAGCGTCGCGTCGTCCGGCTCCAGGTGGCCACCGGGCTGGACCCAGAAGCCGCCCTTGCGGTGCAGCGTGAGCAGGACCTCGCGCCGGTTCGGGTCGAGCACGAACGCGCTCGCGGTGAGGTGGGTGGAGGGCCCGTCGCGCCAGAGGCCGTCCGGGTGCCGGTCCAGGTGGGCCAGGTACTCCGCACGCAGCGCGGCCTGCCCGGTGTCGGCGACCGGCCAGGAGCCCAGGGCGGCTCGGGCCCACTCGAGCAGGTCGTGCTGCACGTGGGTGCTGCTCGACGAGAACGCCCCGGCCGGCGTACGACGGCTCATGCCGGCGGGGGCGTGTCACCGCGCAGCAGCTCGTCGATCGCCGCGTCGAGGGCGGCGCTGTCGGCCGCCTCGTCCCCGGACCGGCGGGCGAAGCCGGTCGGGTCGTCCAGGTCCTCCGCGGTCGGCAGCAGGTCCGGGTGGGCCCAGACCGCATCGCGTCCCTCGGGGCCGCGGGCCTGGGCGAGCGCTCCCCACAGGGCCGCGGCCTCGCGCAGCCGGCGGGGCCGCAGCTCGAGCCCGACGAGCGAGGCGAAGGTGTGCTCGGCCGGCCCGCCGGCGGCCCGGCGCCGTCGTACGGTCTCGCGCATCGCGTCGGCGTGCGGGAGGTGACCGCGGGCGGCCGTGTCGGTGACCTGCTCGACCCAGCCCTCGACCAGGGCGAGCAGCGTCTCGAGGCGGACGAGAGCCGCCTCCTGGGCGGGAGTGTTGTGCGGCTCGAACAGGCCGCTGGTCAGCGCCTGCTGGATCGAGGCCGGGTCGCTGCCGTCCACGTCGCGCATGGCGGTCTCGATGGCGTCGGAGTCGATCCTGATGCCGCGCGCGTACGCCTCGACCGCGCCGAGCAGCTGGGGACCGATCCACGGCACGTGCGCGAACAGCCGGGCCCGGGCCGCCTCGCGCAGACCCAGGTACAGCCGGATCTCGTCGGCCGGGACGTCCAGGCCCTCGCTGAACGCCGCGATGTTGTCCGGCAGCAGCGCGACGCCCGTCCGCGACCAGCGGCAGGCCGACCTCGGTGCCGCTGACGACCTCGCCGGCCAGCGCGCCGATGGCCTGGCCGACCTGGAGGCCGAACACGCTGCCGCCCATCTGCCGGATCATCGGCCCGGCCAGCTCGGCCATCTGCTGCTGCCCGGCATCCCCGGCATCTCGGCCAGCTCCGGCGGGGTCTGCTGCCGCATGACCTCGGCCATGGCATCGGCGACGCTCTCGGCCACCGGCTCCACCAGCCGCTGCCACACCGGCAGGGTGCCCTCGACCCACTCGGCCCGGCTCCAGGTCAGGGCGCGCGCTCCGGCCGAGCGACAGCGTCGTGACCGGGTCCAGCCACAGGTCGGCGAGCCGGAGCGTCTCCTCGACCGCGCGGCGGTCGGCGGCTCCGACGCTGGAGTCGCCGGACGCGGCGACGGTCTGCCGCGCGACGTCGGTGGCGAGCGTCCAGTTCACCGGGCCGTCGCCGGCCGTCGACATCATCGTCTGCAGCTGCGACATCACCGCCTGGAGCATCGCCGGGTCGAGTCGCCGCGCCGCCGGTCGACGGCGCCCAGCGCCCTGGCGATCTCCTCGCTCGGCGGCGCCCGCCGCCCAGCAGCTGGGCGAACATCTCGCTCAGGTCGGCGGCGCCGTCGGCACCCTCCGGCCCGTCGTCGGACCGGTCCTCGTCCGGGTCCTCGTCGTGCGGCCCGTTCGGCCCGAAGCCCATCGGTCGGTTGCTCATGGCCGTGACTCCCGCGCTGATCCTGAGACAATGTGGCTCGACGCGCTCGCGTCGTACCCAGGTAACCACGGAGGCCCGAGGTGAGTTCCGCGCGAACGCCGAGTCGTTCCGCGGTTCGCTCTCGGCGGAGCGTGCTCACCGTTGCGGTGACCGGAGCCGCGTCCCCGCTCGGCGAGGCCGTGACGGCTGCGCTCGTCGGGGCCGAGGGGATCGGGCGGGTGCTCGCGGTCGACGACCGGCGCGGGCGCACCGAGGGCGTGACCTGGCGGCTGGGCGACATCGCCTCGCCCGGGGTCTCCGAGCAGCTGCGCGGCGCGCACGCCGTCGTGCACCTCGCCGCACCGACCGACCTCGAGCAGGCGCTGCACGACGGCCAGCGGCGAGAGCGAGCGGTCCGGGCCGTCCAGGCCGTCGTCACCGCGAGTGCGGCGGTCGGCGCCCGGCGGGTCCTCGCCGTGACCAGCGCCATGGTGCTGGGGGCCACGGCCGACAACCCGGTGCCGCTCGACGACGATGCGCCGGTCGCCGCACTGCCCGACTCCGGGGTGGTCGGCGACCTGCTGGAGATCGAGCACATCCTCGAGCGCACCCCGCGCGTCCACCCCGGCCTGGCGGTGACGGTGCTGCGGCCGGCGGCGCTCGTCGGGCCGGGCATCGACACGATCATCACCCGGCACTTCGAGGCCCCGCGGCTGCTGAAGCTCAAGGAGAGCGAGAACGCCTGGCAGTTCTGCCATTTCGAGGATGTCGCGTCGGCGGTCGTGGCCGCCCTCGTGCACGAGCTGGACGGCTCGCTCACCGTCGGCTGCGAGGGCGTGCTCGACCAGGAGCGGCTGGAGCTGCTCTCGGGCATGCGGCGGATCGAGCTGCCCGCGTCGCTCGCCCTCGGCACGGCCCAGCGACTGCACCGGGTGGGCGTCCTGCCCGCGCCGGCCAGTGACCTGGCGTTCGTCACCTACCCGTGGGCGGTGTCCTCGGCCCGGCTGCGCGAGGTGGGCTGGGTGCCGGCGTACGACAACGAGACCTGCCTCGGCGTCCTGCTCGAGGAGATCCGCGGACGGCACGCGCTGGCCGCGCGCCGGATGGACCGCAAGGACGCCGCTCTCGGCGCTGCGGGTGCAGCGGTCGCCCTGATGGGTACGGCCGCGCTCATGCGGCGACGGCGCAAGCGGGGGAGCGGGTCGTGACGGTCGTGCGGTTGTCGGCGGTGCGGGACCACCCGCTGTCGGTGGACGAGGTGCTGGACGCCGTGCGCGACCCGGCCGCCGGCGGCCTCTGCCTGTTCGTCGGCACGATCCGCGGGCAGGACGACGGGCGCGAGGTCGACGCCCTCTCCTACTCCGCGCATCCGAGCGCCGCCGACGCGCTGGCCCAGGTCTGCGCCGACGTCGCGGCCCGGCACGACGTCATCGCCGTCGCGGCCACGCACCGGACGGGCGATCTCGTGGTCGGCGACGTCGCGACCGTCGTCGCGGCGAGCGCGCCGCACCGCGGGGACGCCTTCCGCGCCGCGCAGGACCTGATCGACACCCTGAAGTCGAGCGTGCCGATCTGGAAGCAGCAGAGGTTCACCGACGGCGAGGCCGAATGGGTGGGACTGCCGTGAGCCTGGCGGAGGGGGTGCGTTCGCGGTCGGAGCACGGTGCGAGTCCGCGAGGCGTGACCGTGGTCGTCTGCGCCTTCGCGTTCGTCGTCTGCGCGGCCGTGATGGGACTGGTCCACGCGCCGTACGCGATCCTCAGCCCGGGGCCCGCGACCAACACGCTGGGCGACATGGCCGGCCAGCGGCTGATCCAGGTCACCGGCCACCCGACGTACCCGACGAGCGGCGGGCTCTACTTCACGACGGTCCGGATCTACGGCGGCCCGGGCACCCGGGTCGGGCTGTTCACCGATGCTGCAGGGCTGGCTGAACCGGAACGACTCGGTCATCCCCGAGGAGGAGGAGTTCCCCAAGGGGCAGACCAGCCAGCAGATCCAGCAGCAGGACGCGCAGGACATGACGACCTCGCAGCAGGACGCGGCGGCCGCCGCCCTGCGCGAGCTCGGCATCACCGTGCCCGAGACCGTGACGATCACCGCCGTCGACGCCAGCGCGCCGGCGGCCGCCGTCCTGAAGAAGGGCGACGTGATCAGGTCGATCGACGGGGTGGCGATCACCAGCAACGCCCAGCTGCACGCGGTGATCCTCAAGCACCAGCTCGGGCGACGTCCTGAAGGTCGGGATCAAGCGCGCCGGTCAGGACCTCACCGTCGCGGCGAAGACGACCGAGTCCGGCGGCCGGACCGTCCTCGGCATCACGCCGGGCATCACGTTCGACATGCCGTTCACGGTCCGGATCGACACGCACGACGTCGGCGGCCCGTCGGCCGGGACGATGTTCGCGCTGGGGGTGTACGACTCGCTGACGCCGGGCAGCCTGACCGGTGGGCAGCGGATCGCCGGCACCGGGACGATCGACCCGGAGACCGGCGACGTCGGCATCATCGGCGGCATCGCGCAGAAGATGGTGGGCGCGAAGGACGCTGGGGCGACCTGGTTCCTGGCCCCGGTGAGCAACTGCTCGGACGTCGTCGGCCACGTGCCGAGCGGCCTGCACGTGGTGAAGATCTCGACGTTGCACCAGGCCCGGCTCGACGTGCAGGCCATCGCCGCCGGGAAGGGCGCCTCGCTCCCCGGCTGCGGCTGAGGGCCCTGCCTGCTGAAGGGCTCAGTCGTCGAACGTCGCCAGCAGCGCGTGCACCAGTCCCGGCACCAGGTCGGCGCCGACCGCCACGGCCGCGTCCTCGTCGTGGTCGCGCTGGCGCAGCGCGCACATCGCCGTACCGTCGCGCAGCACCCCGGCGACGATCCGCACGTCCTTGCGGGCCGCGTGCCGGCTGAGCTGCTCGACCGCCTGCTCCGGGTCGTCGGGCAGGTCGCGCTCGGCCTCGGGCGGCACGACCAGGCGCTCGACGGCGATCGCGGCGCCGTCCACCTCCTCCGGCCAGGCCAGCCGGCCGAGGATCGACTCGATCGACGAGGTCGGGGTCAGGCCGTCCTGCTCGACCGCGGTCAGGTGCTCCTCGTCGGCGGCTCTCCGGCCGAGATGGGCGGCCAGTCCGGGCTCGCGGCGGAGCAGCTCGCTGGTGCGGACCAGCGCGAACAGCCGCGGCGGCTGGTCCCAGCCGAAGCCCGCGACGTGCCGCTCGGCCTCGACGACGGCTGCCGTCAGCGCGGCACTCGGATCCCGGACACGGTCACAGTCTGGCCGACATCCGGCGCCGCACCGGTCCGCGGGGCGGGAACCTCAGGTTGGGTAGGTAAGTTGCCTCACTGGACGGGCGCCGTGAGGGCGTTCGCGTGCCGTCAGGAGTCTGCGTGGGAGTCGATCCGTCGTTCGATGGGCCGGGTCGGCCGGGACGGCCCGGGCCGCCGCGCCGGCCGGTGGTCGCCCGCCGTCGCCGGGGCGCCCTGCTGCCGACGATCCTGATCCTGGTCGTGCTGGTCATCCTCGTGCTGATCGCCGCGTCGTTCTGGACCGACCTGCTCTGGTACCAGTCGGTCGGCTACACCCGCGTCTTCACCACGAGCTGGTCGCCAAGATCCTGCTGTTCGTCGTCGGCGGCCTGATCGCCGGCGGAGCGGTCGTTCTCCAGCCTGATCATCGCCTTCCGCACCCGGCCGGTGTACGCGCCGGTGTCGCCGGAGCAGGCGAACCTGGACCGCTACCGCGAGCAGATCGAGCCGCTGCGCCGGGTCGGCACGATCGCCATCCCGATCGTGGTCGGCCTGCTGTCCGGCTGGCGCCGCGGCCGGGCAGTGGAAGACCTACCTGCTGTGGCGGCACCGGGTGCCGTTCCACCAGAAGGACCCGCAGTTCCACCTCGACGTCGGCTTCTACGTCTTCACGCTGCCGTGGCTGCGCTTCCTGGCTCGGCTTCATCATGACGATCGTCATCGTGTCGGCGATCGCCGCGGCCGCGACGCACTACCTGTACGGCGGCATCCGGGTGCAGGGCGGCGGCAGCCGCACCACGCCGGCGGCGCGGGTGCACCTGTCGGTGCTGCTCGGCGATCCTCGTGCTGCTCCGGGCCGGCAACTACTGGCTCGAGCGGTACGAGCTGTCGACCAAGGACTCCTCGCCTGATCACCGGCCTCACCTACGCCGACGCGCACGCGGTGCTGCCGGCGAAGGCGATCCTGGCGTTCGCCTCGATCATCTGCGCGGGCCTGTTCTTCGCGACGATCTGGACCGGTTCGTGGCGGCTGCCCGGCGTCGGCGTCGTGCTGCTGCTGGTCTGCGCGATCGTCATCGGGCTGATCTACCCGGCGCTGGTGCAGTCGCTGAAGGTCCGGCCGAGCGCGCAGACGCTGGAGCGGCCGTACATCTCGCGCAACATCGCGGCGACCAGGACGGCGTACGACCTCAACGGCGTGCAGACGACGGCGTACAACGCGCAGACGACCGCGAGCTCCGGGCAGCTGCGCAACGACGCGGAGACGATCCCGGGCATCCGCCTGCTCGACCCGAGCCGGGTGTCGGACACGTTCCGCCAGCTGGAGCAGATCCGGCAGTACTACGCGTTCCCGGACTCCCTGGACGTCGACCGGTACCCGATCAACGGCAAGTCGGCCGACACCGTGATCGCGGTGCGCGAGCTCAACCTCGGCGGCATCAGCGCGGCCCAGCGGACCTGGCTGAACGACCACACGATCTACACCCACGGCTTCGGAGTCGTCGCGGCGTACGGCAACCAGCGGACCACGGACGGGCGGCCGGTCTTCTTCGAGGGCGACATCCCGCCGACCGGGGCGCTGACCATCACGCAGCCGCGGATCTACTTCGGCGAGCAGTCCCCGGACTTCTCGATCGTCGGGGCGCCGAGCGGGGCCGCGCCGCGCGAGCTGGACTACCCGGACAGCAGCGCCTCCGGCCAGCAGAACAACACGTACGACGGCAACGGCGGCGTGAAGATCGGGTCGTTCGCCCGGCGGCTGGCCTACGCGCTGAAGTACAAGGACGAGAACTTCCTGCTGTCCAACGCGATCAACAAGGACAGCCAGATCCTGTACGACCGAGAGCCGCGCGCAGCGGGTCGAGAAGGTCGCGCCGTGGCTGACCCTGGACGGTGACCCGTACCCCGCGGTCATCGACGGCCGCATCCAGTGGATCGTCGACGGGTACACGACGACGGACAACTACCCGTACTCCCGGACGACGACGCTGAACAGCGCGACCCAGGACTCGCTGACGGCGACGACGCACGTCCGTTGTGGCCCTCGGACAACAGAACGTCAACTACATCCGCAACTCGGTCAAGGCCACGGTCGACGCGTACACCGGCAAGGTCACGCTCTACGCCTGGGACCCGAGCGACCCGATGCTGAAGGCGTGGGAGGGCGCGTTCCCGGCGACGGTCAAGCCGCTGTCGGACATCAGCGGTGACCTGATGGCAGCACCTGCGCTACCCCGAGGACCTGTTCAAGGTGCAGCGGGACATGCTGGCGAAGTACCACGTCACGGACCCGGCGTCGTTCTACGGCGGCCAGGACTTCTGGACGATCCCGCCGGACCCGACGCAGACCGACGGCAGCACGCAGCCGCCGTACTACCTGACGCTGAAGATGCCGACGCAGCAGAGCGCGAGCTTCTCGCTGACCTCGACGTACATCCCGGCCGGCTCGGGCACCCGGTCGGTGCTCACGGCGTTCCTGGCGGTCGATGCGGACGCCGGGACGACCGGCGGGTCGGTGGCCCCGGGCTACGGCACGATCCGCATGCTCGAGCTGCCGAAGGACACGGCGATATCCGGGCCGGGCCAGGTGCAGAACCAGTTCAACAGCAACCCGACGGCCCAGAACCAGCTGCGACTGCTGAACCAGAGCGGCTCGAAGGTCGAGTCCGGCAACCTGCTGACCCTGCCCGTCGGTGGTGGGCTGCTCTACGTCCAACCGGTGTTCGTGCGCGGAACCGGCGAGACGTCGTACCCGCTGCTGCAGGACGTGTTCGTGGCGTTCGGCGACCAGATCGGCTTCGCGCCGACCCTGGATGCGGCACTGGACCAGGTGTTCGGCGGCAACTCCGGCGCCAACGCCGGCGACGCCGCGCAGAACACCGGCAGTGGGAGTGGCACGACCGCGCCCACGACCGGTGGCGGCACGGCGCAGACCGCGCAGCAGCAGCTGGCCGCGGCCCTGCAGGAGGCCAGTGCGGCGATCAAGGCCAGCTCCGCGGCGCTCGCCAAGGGCGACTTCGCGGCGTACGGCACGGCGCAGAAGCAGCTGCAGGACGCGGTGAAGAAGGCGATCGCGGCGCAGGCCCAGATCGCGGCGGCCGGCGGCAAGACGGCCTCGACGCCCACCGCCACACCCTCGGCCAGCCCGTCGTCCGCGCCCTCGCCGACGATCAGCGTGACGCCCTCGCCGACCGGCTAGCGGTACTGCTGCGGGTTGCGTTCCCCAGTGACCCACCTGGCTGGGTCACTCGGGAACGTAACTCGTGCCGGATCGGGCTAGGGCGGCGCGGATGGTCCGGGCGACGAGGGCCGGCCGGTCGACCAGGTCGGCCCAGGTGAAGCGCAGCACGACATACCCGGCACCGACCAGGTCGTTCTGCCGGGTGCGGTCGCGCTGGAACGCGGTGCGGCCCCCGTGGCTGGCGTAGCCGTCGACCTCGATCACCAGCCGGTGCCGCCGGAACAGGACGTCGGCGACGGCCACCCGGCCAGGGACCAGGACGATCCGGGCGTTGGCCTCCCAGCCGCCGATCCGCTCGGTGCGAAGGAGGTCGTGCAGCCGGTCCTCGCCGGCACTCAGCGCGCCCGAGGCCGATGCCCGGACCAGCCGGCGAAGCTGACGGTTGCCGTGCACCCCGGCGCGAGTCGCCTCGGCCGCGAGGTCATCGAGCGTGAGCCGTCGGCGCGTGCTGAGCCAGGCCCACAGGTCGCGGGCCTGGTCCCAGGGCAGGTGGCGGAGCAGGTCGAGTGCGGTCCGCCGCTCGCCGGTGACCGGGAGGCCGCCGACCCTGCCGATCTCAGCGGGTCGGATCGGCAGGCGGTGGGAGCGGAGGCCGCGGGCCTTGAGGCTGCGGTGGAGCGGGACAGTGGCGGTGCCGACGCCCTTCGTGTCGACGGGAAAGCCGTGCAGCGCGGCGGCCAGCTCGTGACTGATGACAGCCTCGGGCCAGGAGAGGACGACCGCGAACGCCAGCTGCCACGGGCCGACCTCGGTGTCAGCCGCGGTCAACGCGATGCCTGCGACCCGCTTCCACCGGGCGGCCTGCAGCCGGCGGCGTACCTGCCGGGGCGTCCACCCGTCGGCGTACGCCTGGGAGCGGGTGAAGGTGCCGGCCTGGTTCACCGCCTCGAACGGGACGTCGGGCCGGTCCATGAGCGGGAGCCTGCCGACTCCCGGCTCTCAGTGCCGGGGCCGCGCGCGAATCTGTGGATCACGCCGTACCTATCGGTTGCGTTCCCGGCCGACCCGGCTGAGTGGGCCGGCCGGGAACGCAAGCTCAGCGCTGGGTGGACTCCGTCTGCTTCCAGAACGGGTCGCGGCCCAGCAGGGCCAGCAGGTGGTCGTGGGCCATGTCGGACTCGACCTCGACCGGGTCCTTGAACGCGCTCGTGCCGCGGTAGTCCTCGGGGTGCTCCTGCACGCGGGCCAGGACGTGCTCGACGGTGGCGCCGTCCATGCCGGCGCCCGTCCCCGCGCCGCGCTGCAGGTCCCAGCGGTGGACGGCCAGGTCGACGAGCATCTCCTCGGCGTACTGACGGGTGGGTACGACGCCGGTGGACAGGTGGACGGGGCGGTCGAGGTCGGCGACGGCCCAGGCGGCGGCCGAGCGGTCGGCGGCGGCCCGCCAGGCGGCGACCGGGTCGTCGCCCAGGACGTCGCCGTCGTACGCGGTGCCGACGTCCTCGATCGTCTCGCCGGCGAGGAGCCGCGGCGCCCAGAGGTGCTCGGCGGTCATGTGGTTGACCAGGTCGCGGACGGTCCAGTCCTCGCACGGCGTCGGGTTGTCCCAGGCGGCGTCGGGGACGACCTCGACGTTCGCCGTGAAGCCGATGATGCCGGAGTGGATGAGCTGGAGCACGTCGTCCATGGCACAGGTCTATCCGCTGACGCGGCCGTCCGCGCGCTGGAGGGCTCAGCCGTGCAGGAAGCGGCCGACCGCGACGTACGCGAGAGCCAGGATCAGCGGGACGTTGATGATCAGCATGCGCAGCTCACCGCGGCGTACGTGCGTGGCCAGGGCTCCGAGCTGGAGCAGGATCAGCCCGCAGGCGGCGATGGGGGTCAGGATCTCCGCGCGGCCGGTGGCCTGGGGAAGGATCAGGCCGAAGACGCCGAGCATCTCCAGTGCGCCGATCCGCTTGATCGCGGGCTCGGAGAAGTCCTCGGCCCAGCCCATGTTCGTGCTGCTGGAGCAGGTCGGCCCTGGGCTGCATGAGCTTGTTCACCGCGGCGGCGAAGTGGATGGCGCCGGCCACGATCGCGACGATCCAGAGTCCGGCGTTCACAGCGGCAAGGTAGCGCCTGCGTGTTTCGTGCGTGATTTGCCCGGGCGGGGTCGGGCCACGTAGCCTGACGGAGTCCGGTCGGCGCCAGCACCCGGATCACCCGACGCGGGGTGGAGCAGCTCGGTAGCTCGCTGGGCTCATAACCCAGAGGTCGCAGGTTCAAATCCTGCCCCCGCTACGACACGTTTGCGCAGGTCAGAGGCCCTCTCGCCGGTTCCGGCAAGAGGGCCTCAATCTGTCCACGGGTGGCAGCAGGGTGGCAAGTGCGCCGGCGACCACGGGGCCCGCCGCGCCGGGGTCCTGCACGGCACTACGCAACCTCGGGCTGCGGGTGTTCCGATACGGATGAGCGGTCTTGCGAGTGCGCCGCCGTGTCCAGCCAGTGGGCGAGGTGCATTGCCACCGCCTGTCCGAGGGGGATTGGGACGGCGTTCCCGATCTGGCGTCCTATCGAGGTTTTAGATCCGAACCACTTGAAGTCCAGTGGAAAGCCCTGGATGAGCGCGGCTTCGTAGTGGGTGATGGGCCTGTTCTCGGTGGGATGCAGGTATCGCCCCTTCTCAGGCTTGTAGAACTCGGTGCGGATCGTCACCGAAGGCTGATCCCATCGGAGCCGCCCCATCACGTCTCCGCTCCCACTCCGATGGTTCCTCCAGCACGGAGCCAGATCATCCGGGTGGATATCGAAACGGTTGCCCCCCTCGGGGATGGCGGCGAAGCGACGCAGGGAGATCTCTTCGAACCTGCGGGTCAGGTGCAGCTCGCGGCTCGAGTAGGGACCTTCCTCGCGTGGCAGGGCGACCTTCGTCACACGCCGAGGCACTCCGAGGAGGACCGTCCGAACTGTCACCGGGGCGTCAACAGTGGTCGGAGAGGGAAATCCCAGCCCAGGTTGGTCCCTTCGCCGGCCGATGACGAGGGCACGGCGGCGCCGCTGGGCCGCCCCGTATTGCGACGCATCCAGGACTTCGGAGGAGATGTCGTACTCCTCCAGAAGACCCCCTCGGCCCGTCTCGGCGATCATCGAGCGGAACTGTGCCGAGCGAAGGAAGTCGGGAACGTTCTCCATGACGAAGACCCGAGGGCGGATGCGGTTGATGGCCCTTGCGTGCTGCCGCCAGAGACCGTTTCGCGGGTCATTCGTGCGGCGGAGACCGAGGTTGGAGAAGCCCTGGCAGGGCGGTCCTCCGACGACGACGTCTGCTTCGGGCAATGACTCCTGATTGAGCCAGTCCGCGATGTCGCCCTGGTACATGTGCTGACCGAAATTTGCCCTGTACGTGGATGCGGCGTCCCGATCGATCTCCACGGCGCCGATGGCGCGGAACCGTCCCGTCCGGTTGAACCCCAGGCTGAGGCCTCCGCAGCCCGCAAAGAGGTCGAGCAGACGGTATCGGCGGCCCATGTAGCGGAACTCTAGGGGTACCCGGGGACAGGCCTATGTCCGACATGCCGGCGCTGTCACAGGAGCAGGGATCAGGCCCTGGTCCGCGGCACATTTCGACCGCTTGATTTGCGTGACCGACTCCTTCCGGTCATACCGACGGAGGCGAGGCCGAGCGCTTTGCGAAGCCTTCGAGTCTCTCCTATCACCTTCGAGGCAGCCTCGGGAATCGGCTCATGCTCCCAAACTCGTATGACAGTCCAGCCAAGCTCGACGAGGTGATGGGTCGTAGCCACGTCCCTCTCCCGGTTGCCCTGGATCTTCCGGATCCACCAGTCGGCGTTGGATACCGGCCAGGTAGCGTGGGTCGGGCATCCGTGCCAGAAGCAGCCGTCGACGAACACCGCGAGCCTTATCCTGGTGAAGGCGATGTCGATGGTTCGTCTGGGCATACCCGGCACCCGCAGCCCGACGCGATAGCGCAGGCCCGCACTGTGGAGAGCTCTGCGCAGGCGTAGTTCGGGGTCCGTGTCTTTCCGAGCCTGACGCCGCATCCGCTCCGCCACGGCCGCCGAGCTTGGTGGTGCAGCGAAGGACACCCCCAAATCTACGCCACGCGCGACCAAGACCCTGGGTTCTGAGGGTGCGACACCCGGGTGGCGAGTACGTTGCCTGGAGATCCCATGGTTTGAGGAGGACAGTTGGGTCTCTACAGCGTCTTCGCCGAGCACGCCCGCAAGTACGGTATGAAGACCGCCGTCGAGAGCTTCTCGGAGGATCTGTCGGAGGCGCGGGTAGCTGCCTTCCGCGACCAATTCCTCGCGGACCTGGCGAAGGTCGAGGCTGGCGGCCCTCCGATCATCGCCGCAGGTAAGGACGACTGGTACAGCGGACCGATCGAGACCGACCGGAACTGGTCGTCCCTGAAGGCGGAGTTCGACGTGGAGGGCTGGCCGGAGGGCCGTGTTCAATCGGTGGATCACTCGTCCAGCACTGTCGTGGCACATACGCCGAGCCCGTCACGCAATGCATGGGACGCCAAGGGCCTGGTGGTCGGCTACGTCCAGAGTGGCAAGACGACGAACTTCACGGCCGTCGTTGCAAAGCTTGCTGATGTTGAGTATCGGATGGTCATCGTGCTCTCCGGAATCCACAACGGATTGCGGCGGCAGACCCAGGCTCGCCTCGATCAGTACCTCAAAAACCTGAATCCAGATCATTGGGTCTCAATGACCGACGAATCCAAGGACTTCGGCAAGCCCACACATGACGCCTCCGCACTTCTGAGTTCCAACAAGGCGATCCTTGCGGTCGTCAAGAAGAATGCTGCGGTGCTGTCCAACTGAGTCTCCTGGCTGGATACCCCCAACAGTCGAAGGGCCCTTGCTGGCGCGGCGGTCCTGGTCATCGACGACGAGGCGGATCAGGCCTCAGTGGCTACCGGCCGGATCAATCCCTTGATACGGCGACTGCTCGCCTTGATGCCAAGGTCCACGTACATCGGCTACACGGCGACGCCATTCGCCAACGTGTTCATCAACCCCGTGGGCGACGAAGACCTATATCCCAAGACATTCATCCTGAACCTGCCGCGGCCGGACGGCTATTTCGGCCCAGAGAAGATCTTCGGTCGAGACGTGCTGCCCAGCGACGGCGACGCGGGAGACGGGCCGGTGGACGGTTACGACATGGTCAGGACCGTGCCTGAAGAGGATGTGCATCTTCTTCGCCCAGGCAGCAGGGACGATGCCGCCAGTTTCGAGCCGGTAATGTTGGACGAGTTGGTGAAGGCTGTTCGTTGGTTCTGGTTGGCGACTGCAGCACGGCGCGCCCGAGGCGACGTCGGACACAGCACCATGCTCATCCACACTTCAGTAAAAATCGCCGTTCACGAGAGCTACCGCGCTCCGTTGGAAGGGCTTCGCGCGCGTGCCATTCGAGAGGTCACTGGCGGTGATGCCGCGCCCCTGGCGCAGTGGCGTCAGCTCTGGGAAGACGAGTCCGCCCGCGTCCAGGCCGAGGACTTCGACAGGGAGCAGAACACCTTCGAAGACGTCCTACCGCACCTCCCGACGGTGGTCGCGTCGACGCGCGTTGTTCTCGACAACTTCCGCAGCCAGGATCGCCTGGACTACTCGGAGCCTTCAGTCGTTGCGATCGCAGTGGGTGGGAACACCCTTTCCCGTGGCCTCACACTCGAGGGACTGGTCGTCAGCTTCTTCATTCGTGGAGCCACGGCGTACGACACGCTGCTGCAGATGGGGCGATGGTTCGGGTATCGAACTGGTTATGAGGACCTACCGCGAATCTGGATGACGCCATCACTGGCAGATGCCTTCCGCCACCTGGCGACCGTTGAGCACGAAATGCGCGACGACATAGATCGGTACCAGCGAGAGAACCTCACACCCGTCGACGTCGCAGTCCGAATTAGAACCCATCCAGCGCTTCGCATCACCGCCAAAATGGGAGCCGCGCAGCCCGCTTACGTCCTCTACGCCGGCAGACGACTCCAGACCCGATACTTCAATCACCGGGATGTCGACTGGCTCAGGGCGAACCAGCGCGCCACCGAGGAATTGTTGAAGGACGCCAGACAACACGGCAAATCTAAAGACAGCGTCGGAGCAGCCATCCTGTTCAGAGATGTGCCCGTCTCCGTCGTGAAGAAGTTCTTGGCGAGCTATCGGGTCCACGGCGACTCACCGGACCTTGACACCGAACTGATGATCCGTTACATCGACAGACAGCTCGCCAGTGACCCCCCGACTTTGAAGCAATGGTCAGTGGCTGTGGTGTCCGGCGACACAGGTGATCGCGTCGACGTGGGTGGTGTCGATGTGGGGTACCTGGTCCGGTCCCGACTCAACGACAAGAACGTCGAACGTGCAGACATCAAGACGCTGATGAGCAAGGAAGACCGTGTCCTCGACCTGGGCATCGGTGCCGCGGATGCTCGCAGACTGAGCGAGGACGATCTGATCGAGCGACGCAATGAGGATCCCGTGAACCGCGATCGAGGTCTGGTGGTGATCTACCCCATCGACCAGGTCAGCCCTCCGGGTAGTTCGGACGGAAGGGGACCAGGCGCCGAGCCTGCCCGCGTCGCGCTGGACGCCGCTAGTCCTGTCTACGGAATGGGCATCGTCTTTCCCGGCGATCGAACAGCCCATCGAGTTCAGGCGACTCACGTCTCGGTGGACCTGACCGATGTTGAGAGCACGGACCTCGACGAGGCTCTCGACATCGACACCGAGGGATCGCCGTGAGTGACGACGAGCTGTCCTTACTCGAGCGCGCCTGGGCGGTCCTGACTGCCCCATCGGCGGGAACGTTTTCGTCATTTCCCCTCGACGTCTCATTCCGTGATGCCAGATGCCGCGTCGCGGTAGACGACGCGGGCATCAGACACGTCTTGATCCCGATTGGTCGCGAGATGATCGAACCCGACATGCAGTCTTCTGTGCTCGGTCTCGATGTGCGCAGGCTAACGTTCGGGGACGGCGACACCAGATACGTGGACCTCTCCTGCGGAGAACGCGATCTGTTCAAGGAATTCGACGACGTGGTCGCCGACGTCCTGGAAACGGCACAAGCGGCTGAGCGTCCCGGAGCGGCCGTCGTGCGCTCGGTCAACAGATGGCGAAGGCTGTTCCGCAGCCAGATGCACCGAGGACTAGCAGCCCAGGCCCGACTCGGATTGTTCGCGGAACTGACGGTTCTCTCGACGCTGCTCGACGTTCAGCCTCAGCTATCGGTTGACATCTGGCGTGGCCCCCTTCGAGCACCGCACGACTTCGAGGCTCCGTCGACGTGCATCGAGGTGAAGGCCGTAGGTCCCGAAACCGAGCAGGTCAGGATCCACGGCCTGCATCAACTCGATACGCACGACGGGCGTCCATTGGATCTGGTTCTGCTGACAGTCGTTCCGGATGATGAGGGCATCACAATCACTCAACTTGTGTCCCAACTCAAGCAAAGGGTCGATTCTCCAGCCGATCTCGACGTCCGGCTGGCGGCCGCCGGCTGGCCTGAACCACCCGAGTGCCATGACTCGGAGACGTTTGTAGTTGGTGCGGTGCGCGGAATTCCGGTCCATGCGGACGTGCCGCGAATCGTGCCCCAGAGCTTCGCAAGCGGCGCTCCGTCCGATGGAGTCGACGCATTGCGGTACTCGGTCACTCTCGCCTCACTCCTGCCGTTCGCCACGCAGACTTCGCTGGCTGATGTCGCGAGGGAGGCTGGGAGGTGACAGCCAGATGGTGGTCCCAGGAGTTCGCACCGGAAGGTTCCACCGCTGCAGAGGGGATCGTCAAGCAACTTGGCCAGCCCTCCCAGGACCCACTGGCGATTCTGATCCGCGAAGCCGCCCAGAACAGTGCGGACGCTCGGCGTGACGACGTGACCGTTGTGGATTTTCGGGTTGACGTGCGTCGACTGGGCGAGGCCTCAGCATCCTGGCGGGCCGCGCTCCTACCCGCAACACAAGGCGACTCCGGCGTCGACTTGGCCGGATCGCTGTCGCCAGACTCGATCGTCATCGTGGTCTCTGACCGAAACACCGTAGGCCTAGGGGGCGCCATCCGGGCCAACACGAAGGACTCCGCCGAACGTCGCTCGGATTTCGTCCAGTTCCTCCGAAATGTTGGTGAGCCCAGTGACCATGAGTTCGGCGGCGGCACGTACGGCTTCGGTAAAGGAGTCTTCTATCGACTCAGCCGTTGCGGAACGATTCTCGTAGATACGCACACGTCGGAGACCGGTGATGTCAGTCGCCGGCTCATGGGTGCTGCTCTGGGGCCCAGTTGGATCCGGGAGGATCGCCGTTATACCGGGAGGCACTGGTGGGGACAGATCGGCGATGACGGAATTCCTGACCCGTTGCTCGGCCCCGAAGCAGTCCGGACGGCATCTCTGCTCGGGCTGCCGGGATTCGAGGACGGCCGAACCGGCACGGACGTCGTCGTCGTCGGCGCAGAGCTAGGTCTGGTCTCGGCGGACGAGGAGAGCGGGCGACCGAGAACGGCGCAGGAGGCCGCGACGTATCTGGCCTCGGCCATCCTTTGGAACCTCTGGCCGAAGTTCATCCCCGACGATCGGGGGCACTGCATGCACTTCGCCGTATCCGTCGACGGAAATCGAGTTGAACTCCCTTCTCCGGAAGAGATTGAGGACTTCGAGCCGTTCATCGAGGCCCTGAAGGAGGTCAGAGCCGGTCGGGGGGCGGCGTACACGCGTGTGACACCACCTAAGACAGGAGGGTCGTTCGGCTTTGCGCTCTCCGATGCTCGAGCGCAGAGCAGCCGCATGGTGGTTGACGCTGCTCGACCGTTCCGAGGACCCTCGCAACACGTTGCGCGCATGCGTTCCATTGAGCTTGTTGTCGACTACGTTACCGGGCCGACGCATCCGAATCAGCGACTTGGCTATGGCGGCGTATTCAAGGCTTCGGAGGCGGCGGATCGGGCGTTCGCCCAGGCTGAGCCGCCGACGCACGACGATTGGGTGACGAGTGGTCTGCGTGGGAGTGTTCGAGGAGTGGTGCAGGGGGCTCGGACCTTCCTGACACGAACTTTGGACGAGCGAGTGGGCATTGCCTCTCAGTCCGGGGGCGAGGGGCAGGGACTGGGTCCGTTGGCCCACCGGCTCGGGGCAATCGTTCCCATTTTCAGACCTGCTTCCGGCCACGAACTGGCGGGGGTCGTGCACCCATCGACCCCCGGCTCGGGCGTGGCCACCGATAGCGGGCGCTCGGAATCCCCATTGCCGACGGGTCCGACAGCGACCCCGTACGCGCGCTCCAAGAAGGTCCCGCGAATCGTCGGTACTCCCGCCCTCCAGGTCTTTGACGGGACGCCCTATTTCGTCGCTCGTGTACTGATCCCCTCCGCCGACCAGGCCCGGTCCGTGACCGCTGAGGCTTTCGTCGTGCTGGAGGGCGGTAGCAGAGAAATCGATGTGCCAACCGGGGCTGCCACTCCTCGCGTCGTCCAGTGGCGTTCCGTCGCTGGGGCTGGCGCGACGGTTCACGGAGACGTTCTAGACGTTCCTGGGGGCCCGGATTCGGAGTGGTGGATCTACGCCAGCCACGTCCCAGATGCGGTGATTCGATTCCGACTGAGCCAGGTGGCGGTCCGTGGTCAATGAGGTTCGTCCGTACCTTGTGCCGCTCCCGGGAACGGTCGCCATGGATCCATGGGAGTTACTCGCGAACGATTGGCGGCCCCTCCCGGCGGAAATCGACGGCTGGGATACGGGCACGGACCTCACCGTTCGGCGTGCTGTTCGCGTCGACTCAGACCGGATCCTGGCGGAGACCGGGTTGGCCGTCGATCAGATGGTCCTGACGATCTCCTGGATCAGTTCGTCGACGGGTGCACGGGACAATGCAGAGCCACAGCGCTTGCATGAGAACAGGCCAACGCAACTGGAAGCCCGACTTCGGGGCGACCGAATCGCGGGGACCGTTGGGCTAAGGACGACGCTATGTCTAGCCAGCCCACCTGCTCAGCGTCGCCCGGGTATGGCGCACCTTCCAGGTTCGGTTTTGGCCGAGGACATTCAGGGCATCGTGCTCGACCGGGGCGCTCAGCTCTTTCCGGTCGATTCGATCGATTTTGCCGCCACGAGACTCCGCCCCATGCGAGCTGGCATCTTGAAACCAGCACGGACCTGGAGGCGCCGTTCTTCGGCGCGTTCCGTGTCCTGGTGAATAGCCGCGATCACGAGCTCTTCTCGGGCGGTCAAGGCCCCCTTGCCCGATCGGCGGCAACAGGCATTGCTCGACGAGCTCGAAGGCGGAGTTGTAGGCCTGCTCCAAGAGATGACTGTCCTGATGCAGGACGATCTGGCCGAGAGGGTCGACTGGCCGTTCGACAGCGTTGGTGACGTGCTCAGCAGGATGCTCGCCACGTCGCCTTTGACGAGCTGGGGGCCCCCCACTGCAACTGACATCGGGCTGTTCAGGACCCGGGTGGCGGCGGCGGTGCGAAGCGCCGGAAAGGGGCGCCAGTTCCAGTGAGCGTCCTGTGGCCTCAACTTCCAGAGGTATCAGCCAGCCATCTGTACGAGGTGCTTCTAGGCGGCGAACCGTTGGCGCCGGCGACGGAGCATGCCACGCAGGTCTGGTCACCCGTCGGCGGGCGGGTCGGGACAGCGCACGTCCGCCTTCTCGCCGACGAACTCACGTCGCTGGCGCAGAAGCATGGATACCCAACGTCGGCAACGGCAGAGCCCAGGATCTCGTTCGACAGAGCCGCCGCCGGTGTCCTTCGAGCGCGGATGGATATCGACTGGGCCGAGGCAGGAAAACGCGACGTCTGGTCGTTATGTCTCTGGTACTTCTTCCCCACCTGACCATGTGGCGTTTCGGTACGGGTAACCGAGAGCGGTGGGTGGCGACGGATCTGACTCGCCACACCTGGGCGCGCCTTTGGTGGCAAGCAACCGTCTTCGCTGGCCAGGAGGACCTTCTCAACGCGATGTCCGAAAGCGATTTGAACCAACTGCTGGAACGTCGACGAATTGGGGGAGATCCGCGGCTAGTTTGCTGCTTGGCGCGCGCCGTGGTGGCTGCCCCAACCGATGTCCCGCGTCGGTTCGTCATCCGAGATTCGACTCGTCGGCTGCGGCGATGGTTGGCGTTCCTCGACGCATCTGCCCTCAATGTCGATCAAATGAACGATGTCTGTTCGGAGTTGGTCAGCACCGCAGCCCGCAACTACGCGACCTCGGGTAGCACCGATGCGGAGGCACCGACCGAGGAGACGTGATCGCCAGAGCCGGCTGGCAAGACCTCGTTGAAGACTTCCATGCGGGAGTCTCCGCCCACGCTGGTGTTGACCGCGCTAGGGCCTGAGGTTGAGGTGGCCACCCACCACTACATCGCGGCCGTCAAGTCCAAGAACCCTTAGCAGTGGGGCGGTTGGAATGCGCAACTGTCTGCCGAGATGGAGAACGGCGATGGGTACTCACGCGGCCAACCTGCTCGTAAGAGGCGGCGCATCCGAGGCCGAGCAGGCGGCCGGCGGTGGGCTCGTCCTCTGGAACTGAATCGACAACGGAAGCTCCATCCCGGAGATCCCACCTTGGATGGCCGGTTGCTGCGCGACCTGATCCAAGAGAACGTGGCTCAGCAGATC
Source organism: uncultured Actinomycetota bacterium (assembly GCA_963743975.1). GTDB lineage: Bacteria > Actinomycetota > Actinomycetes > Actinomycetales > CAVURS01 > CAVURS01. Next base: position 142,800 of record CAVURS010000002.1, on the reverse strand, counting down.
ACGCCACACTGGGAGGTCACGCCGCTGGCGGATCGGTGCGTCGCCACACTGCCTCGCTCATTCATGGCTTGAGCATCCCGGACTCTCCCCGTCGGGACGGCAATCGGGCGGAAGAGCCCCAGACGATCTGCTGCCTCAAGCTTGACCCAGCCCTTGAGTGAATGAGCTCGAGGCGGCCCGACACCCACTCTCACGCCGGCACGCCAACCACGTTGAGTCATACCGCCGCGATCCTGGCAGGGATCTCGGGGGGTTGCCCAACTGTCTCCGACGACGTCCGAGCCGTGTGTCCACATCAGTCGGCTCACTCGGACCGTGTTAACCAGTGGCGAGCTACTCGCTCGCCACTTCCTGTGGCAAGGTGAGGGACTCTCTCCACAACAGATCGGGGCAGCCGTGCGCTTCCTGCTCAACCTGCTATGGCTAGTCCTATCCGGGTTCTGGATGTTCTTGGCGTACATGGGGCTGGGCCTTCTGTGGTGCATCACCATCATCGGCATCCCGTTCGGCATCGCGTCGTTCCGGATCGGCGTCTTCGCCCTTTGGCCGTTTGGCCGGACGATCGTCCCGAAGCCCGGTGCGGGAGTTGGAGCAGGCGTAGGCAACATCTTCTGGTTCATCCTGTCGGGCCTGTGGCTGGCCATCGGTCACGCAATCAGCGGCGTACTCCTCTGCCTCACGGTCATCGGAATCCCTCTAGGCCTCGCGAACTTCAAGATGATCCCGATATCACTCTTCCCGCTGGGCAAGGACATCGTGCCGACGAGTGCGCTCGGAGCTGTTGTTCCGGCCGGGGCAATCTCCGGACCCTAACTCTGATTCGGGAGGGTCGAACCTTCGGGGAGCCGGTCCCCTCCGACATCGTTCGGCGGCAAAAGGCCAGCCACCGCGTCACTCCCCCGCGATCGTGATGAGGGTGGCGCGTCACCTCCGTCCGCCAACCCAGCCGAGTGACAACATTCGCGTCGGGCTGACTCGCTCTCGTAGAACAGAGCGGGACGCTGCAGGAAGTTGCGTTACGCAATCCGGCGGTGGTCCTGTGCCGCCCGCGATCAGGGCTTGAGGACGACCTTCTCGCAGTTGTCCTGCTTGTTCTTGAAGATCTCGTAGCCGTGCGGCGCCTCGGCGAGCGGCAGCCGGTGGGTGATCACCCGCATCGGGTTCGAGCTCGCCCGCGCTCGATGTGCTCGAGCAGCGGCGGCATGTAGCGCTGCGACGTGGCACTGACCGGTCCGCAGCGTGATGGAGCGGTTCATCCAGGCGCCCGCGGGGAACTTGTCCATGAACCCGCCGTAGACGCCGATCGACCGAGACCACGCCGCCGCTGCGGCAGGTCATGATCGCCTGCGCGCAGGGCGTGCGGACGCTCGGTCTCCAACCGCGCGGCCTGCTTGACCCGGTCGTACGCCGCGACGTGCGGCGCTCGCGTTGGTCGCCTCCAGCCCCACCGCGTCGATGCACTTGTCCGGCCCTCGGCCGCCGGTCATCTCGAGCAGCGTCTTGACCGGATCTGTTCGGCGAAGTTGAGCGTCATGTAGCCCGGCCTGCTGCGCCATCGCCAGCCGGTACGGGCTCCTGGTCGATGGCGATCACCGTCGCCGCGCCGAGCAGCCGCGCGCTGTCCATCGCGAACTGGCCGACCGGACCGGCGCCCCACACCGCGACGACGTCACCGGCGATGGATGTCGCACATCTCGGCGCCCATGTAGCCGGTCGGCAGGATGTCGGACAGGAACAGCACCTGCTCGTCCGCCAGGTCGGACTCGATCTTGCAGCGGGCCGACGTCGGCGAACGGCACGCGGGCGTACTCGGCCTGGCCGCCCGCGAACCCACCGGTCAGGTGCGAGTAGCCGAAGATGCCGGCCAGCGGGTGGCCGAACATCTTCTCGGAGAGGCCGGCGTTCGGGTTGCTGTTCTCGCAGCACGAGTACAGCTCGGCCAGGCAGGCCGCGCAGGCGCCGCAGGCGATGGGGAACGGCACGACGACCCGGTCGCCGACCCGCAGCTCGTCCGGTGCGACACGTCCGGCCCGACCTCGACGACCTCGCCCATGAACTCGTGACCCAGGACGTCGCCCTCCTGCATCGTCGGCACGTAGCCGTCGACCAGGTGGAGGTCCGACCCGCAGATCGCGGTCGACGTCACTTCACGATCGCGTCGCGCCGGTTGAGGATGCTCGGGTCCGGGACGTCCTGGACCTCGACGGCGTTGCGGCCCGATCCAACAGGTGGCCCTCATCGGACGCCCGCCTTGGCCGGCCCGGAGAGCTCCGCGAGCTCATCCCGGCTCAGGGGCCGGGCCGGATGTTGCGGGAACTCGTGACGTGCCTGCTTGCCGCCCGGGGCCCCGTCCGACCGCACGACCTCGCCGGTCTCGATGACCTGCTTGAGACGGCGCAGGTCGTCGTCGAGCTGCTGGTGCGGCTCCTCACCGAAGTAGCGGCCACGAGCTGGCCGAGCTTGCCTGCGGGCACGTCGTAGTCCAGCTCGACGCGCACCTCGGTGCCCCGGCCGCCGGGCGCCGGGCGGAAGTGGACGACACCGCTGTTGCGGATGTCGGCTCCTTCGACCGACTCCCAGGCCATGCGCTCGCCCGGGACGTCCTCGGTCGTCACCGCGTCCCACTCGACGGTGCGCCCGAACGGCGCGGTCGCCGTCCAGTGACTGCGGTCGTCGTCGAGGCGACGTACGTCATCGAGGTGGGCCATGAACGTCGGCAAGTGCTCGAGGGGCCGCCAGAAGTCGTAGACGTCCTGCGGCGGACGGCCGATGGTGGTGCTGCCGGTGAGATGCATCCGAAGTCTCCGCGTGTCGGGGGATGGCGGCCCACGGGCTGGAGCTCGGATTCCAGCCTCGCACTGCTCGCGGCTGTCGCAACCCGGGTGCATGACGCGGCTTCCTTGCGTACCCGGACATAGCGATCAGCGCCCGCTACACCAGCCCGAGCCGGGCCTCCGCCGCGTCCCAGGCCGACGACGGCCCGGACGGCTCGTACCGGTAGGTCGGCTGCGTGTTCAGCACCAGCTCCCGCAGGGCACCCCGGTCGCCGCTGATCTCGCCCAAGGTGCGGGCCTGGACCAAGGCGTTGCCGAGCGCCGACGCGTCGATCGGCCCGGCCACCACCGGCACCCCGCAGGCGTCCGCGGTCAGCTGGCACAGCAGCGAGTTCCGCGCGCCGATCCCGATCACGTGCACGGCGTCGACGCGCACCTGGGTGAGCCGCTCGGCCGCGCGTACGGCCCGTCGATGGGCCAGCGCCAGACTGTCCAGGACCGTCCGCGCCGTCTCGGCCGGCGTTGACGGGAACGACTGCCCGGTCGCCGCCAGCTGCGCGTAGATCCGAGCCGGCTGCCCGCCGGGCGCGAGAAAGGCCGGGTGGTCCGCATCGACGATGCGGGACAGCGACGGCACGACGGCCGCCTGCTGGAGCAGCTGCCGCAGGTCGATGTGCTCCACGCCGCAGTTCCACGTGCGCAGGCACTCCTGCAGCAGCCACAGCCCCATCACGTTGCGCACGAACCGGATCGAGCCGTCGAGCCCCGCCTCGTTGCTGAACCCGGCCAGCCGCGCCTCCTCGGTCAGCACCGGTGCCTCGACCTCGACCCCGACCAGGGACCACGTGCCGCTCGACACGAACGCGAAGTCCGGCCCCTGCGCCGGCAGCGCCACGACGGCCGACGCGGTGTCGTCGGAGGCGACGGAGACGACCGGCAGGCCCGCGGGCGTACCGAGCTCGGCCGCCACCTCCGCGCGCAGCGGACCGGCGACCGTACCCGGGTCGCGCAGCGGAGCGAGCAGCCGGCGCGGCACCCGGACCCGGTCCAGCAGCACGGTCGCCCAGTCCCGCGCCGACACGTCGTACAGCTGGGTGGTGGAGGCGTTGGTCCGCTCGGCGGCGATGGTCCCGGTCAGCCAGTACGTCAGCAGGTCGGGCACGAGCAGCACGGTCCGGGCCCGCTGGAAGTCGGGCATCCCGCGCTCGGACATCAGCTGGACCAGCGTGTTGAACGACAGCTGCTGCAGCCCGGTCACGGCGTACAGCTCGGCCGCCGGCACCTCGCGGTGCAGGCGCTCCAGCATCCCGTCGGTCCGCCGGTCGAGGTAGTGCACCGGGTCCTCGATCAGCTGGCCGTCGGCGTCGAGCAGCCCGTAGTCGACCGTCCAGGAGTCGATCCCGATCGCGGCCAGCTGCGGGCGGGCGTCCTGCGCCGCGCGCAGACCCTCCAGCATCTGCCCGTACAGCGACTCGAAGTCCCAGCGCAGCCGCCCGTTCCGCGTGATCGGCTGGTTGACGAACCGGTGGACCTCGGCCAGCCCGAGCCGGTCCGGCCGGACCCGGGCCAGCAGCACCCGGCCGGTGGACGCGCTCAGGTCGACGACGGCGACGTCCACCTCAGCGCGCACCCGTCGATGTCGACGCGGTACCGGCCGGGGCAAACACGGGGGACAGCAGCAACAGCGGGGACAGCAGCCTGCGAGGACGCACGTCGAGCCTTTCGCGCGATGGGGGAGCGCCGTCTCGGTCGCAGGGACACCGAGGACAGTCCGGGGAGGTCAGTCTTTACGGCAGCGCGGGCAGCAGGAGCACGGCACGGCGAACTGTCGTCAACCTGCCAACCGGGCCATCTCACCGCTGGCGCGGTGCCTCTCCGTACGGCAGCGGGGGGGAGAGCGGCGGGGCGGGTGCGGGTCAGGGCCGGCGGGCGACGGTACGTAGGCTGGTCGGACAGCAGAGCCCAGGCCCTGGACGCCTACGGATGGACATCGCCATGACCACTGTTCCCGACTCGCACCGCGACCTGCTCGACGCCCAGGTCGCCACGCTCGGCACGATCGGCTCGGACGGGCGGCCGCAGCTGACCGTCGTGTGGTTCCTCGCCGAGGACGACACCGTGCGCATCTCGCTCAACACCACCCGGCAGAAGGTCAAGAACCTGCAGGCGAACCCGGCCTGCAGCGTGCTGATCCTCGACCTGGCGAACCCCTACCGGTACGTCGAGCTGCGCGGCGACGCCGAGATCGAGCCGGACGAGGACTACGCGTTCGCCGACCGGCTCGGCGCGAAGTACTCCGCGGACCTGCGGGACAACGACGGGCCGGGGGAGACCCGGGTCGTCGTCACCATCCGGCCGACGCGGGTGCACGCCTGGGGCTGACCCCGGACCGTACTCAGGGCCGTACCAGAGGCCGGTACCCAGAGCCGGCTCAGGCCGAGAGCAGGGCCGCCGCCTCGTGCAGCATCTGCAGGTCCTCCCGGGCCGGCACGACGAGCGCGGGCACCTCCCCGAGCCAGGCCAGCCGCTCGGTGACGCGGCGCCGCACGGTCTCGGAGTGCTCGCCGACGCCACCGGTGAACACCAGCGCGTCCAGACCACCGAGCACGGCGATGCAGCCGCCGGCCTGGCGCAGGAACCGGTGCAGCCAGACGTCGAGCGCGAACGCGGCGGCGGGGTCACCGGCCGCCGCCTGCTGCTCGACCCAGCGCATGTCGCCGTTCCCGCTCAGCCCGAGCAGGCCGCTCTCCTTCTCCAGCACCGTGCCGAGGTCCTCGTCGGTGTGCTCGGCCAGCCACAGCATCGCGCCGGGGTCGACCGTGCCGGACCGGGTGGCCATGACCAGCCCGTCGACCGGCGTGAACCCCATCGTGGTGACCACGCTCGACCCGTCCAGCAGCCCGCACAGCGACTGCCCCCCGCCGAGGTGCGCGACCAGCACCCGCCGGGCCGACGGGTGGGACGCCGCGACCTGCCGGGCGCTCCACGCGAACGACAGCCCGTGGAACCCGTACACCCGCACCCTCGCGCGCAGCCGCTCGGGCAGCGCGTACGCCCGGGCCTCGGCCGGCATGCTCGCGTGGAACGCCGTGTCGAAGCAGGCGACCTGCACGGCGTCCGGCCAGCGCCGGCGGCAGCGGTCGACGGCGTCCAGCGCCGCCGGCTGGTGCAGCGGCGCCAGCTCGGTCAGCGCCCGCAGCTCGGCCAGCACGCCGTCGTCGATGACGGCCGCGGCGGTCCGGTCCCCGCCGTGGACCACGCGGTGCACGACGACCGCCGGCGCGTCCACCTCGTCCAGCGCGGCGTCCAGGTCGCCGGGCGGCGGGACCATCGCACCGCGCTCGACCCGGCTCAGCTTGACCGACGTGGACCCCGCGTTGACGACCAGCGCGTCGTCCAGGGGGAGGTCCTCGCTCAAGCCGGCCAGACCCAGTCGGCGACCTCCGGGATGTCGGCGCCGTGCTCACGGGTCCAGGCCCGGGCGGACAGGCGGGCGTCGACCATCTCCTGACGCAGGCCCGCGGCCCGGGCGCCCAGCCCCGGCACGCGGTCGATCACGTCGATCACCAGGTGGTAGCGGTCCAGGTCGTTGAGCATGACCATGTCGAACGGCGTCGTCGTCGTGCCGTTCTCCTTGTACCCGCGCACGTGCATCCCGCTGTGGTTCGCCCGCCGGTAGGTCAGCCGGTGGATCAGCCAGGGGTACCCGTGGAACGCGAAGATCACCGGCCGGTCGGCGGTGAACAGCGCGTCGAACTCGCTGTCCGGCAACCCGTGCGGGTGCTCGTCCTCGGGCAGCAGCCGCATCAGGTCGACGACGTTCACCACGCGCACCCGCAGGTCCGGCAGCCGTTCGCGCAGCATCGCCGCCGCGGCCAGCGTCTCCAGCGTGGGGATGTCGCCGGCGCAGGCGAGCACGACGTCCGGGACGGTGCCCAGCTCGTCGCCGTGCCCGGCCCACTCCCAGATGCCCAGACCCCGCGCGCAGTGCCGGTCCGCGTCCGCCACGGACAGCCAGTCGGCCTGCGGCTGCTTGCCGGCCACGACGACGTTGACGTAGTGCCGGGAGCGCAGGCAGTGGTCGTACGTCGACAGCAGCGTGTTCGCGTCCGGCGGCAGGTAGACCCGGACGATCTCCGGCTTCTTGTTCAGGACGACGTCGAGGAAGCCCGGGTCCTGGTGGGTGAAGCCGTTGTGGTCCTGCCGCCACACGTGCGAGGACAGCAGGTAGTTCAGGCTGGCGATCGGCCGGCGCCACGCGACGTTCGCGCTCGCCTCCAGCCACTTCGCGTGCTGGTTGAACATCGAGTCGACGATGTGGATGAACGCCTCGTAGCAGGTGAACAGCCCGTGCCGCCCGGACAGCAGGTACCCCTCGAGCATCCCCTGGCACAGGTGCTCGGACAGCACCTCGACGACCCGGCCCTGCGGGTCCAGCCGCTCGTCGTACGGGCCGATCTCGGCCTGCCAGTCGCGTCCGGTGACGTCGAGGATGTCCTGCAGCCGGTTGCTGGCCAGCTCGTCGGGGGCGAAGGTGAGGAAGTTCGTGGGGTTGGCCGCGGTGACGTCGCGCAGCCAGCCGCCGAGGACCCGGGTCGCCTCGTGCTGCGTCCCGCCGGGGGTGGTGACCTCGACGCCGTACTCCCGCCAGTCGGGCAGCCGGAGGTCCTTGAGCAGCAGGCCGCCGTTCGCGACCGGGTTGGCGCTCATCCGCCGGTTCCCCTCCGGCACGAGCGCGAGCAGCTCCGGCACCGGCTGCCCGGTGTCGTCGAACAGCTCCTCGGGCCGGTAGGACCGCAGCCACTCCTGGAGCACCTGGCGGTGTCCGTCGTCGGTGCGCGCGGCGGGCAGCGGCACCTGGTGCGCGCGGAAGGTGCCCTCCACCTGCTGGCCGTCGACGACCGGGGGGCAGGTCCAGCCCTTCGGCGTGCGCAGCACGATCATCGGCCAGGCCGGGCGACCCGCCGGCCCACCGCTTCGCGCCTCGCCCTGGATCTCGGCGATCCGGTCGAGACAGGCGTCCATCACCTCGGCCATCTGCTGGTGCACGGTGGCCGGGTCGTCGCCCGAGACGACGTGCGGCTCGTAGCCGTAGCCCCGCAACAGCTCGAGCAGCTCGGACTCCGGGATCCGGGCGAGGATGGTCGGGTTGGCGATCTTGAACTGGTTCAGCGCGAGGATCGGCAGCACCGCGCCGTCCCGCGCGGGGTTGAGGAACTTGTTGCAGTGCCAGCTCGCGGCGAGCGGCCCGGTCTCGGCCTCCCCGTCGCCGACGACGCAGAACACCGTGAGGTCCGGGTTGTCCAGCGCCGCGCCGTAGGCGTGCAGCAGCGAGTAGCCGAGCTCGCCGCCCTCGTGGAACGAGCCGGGGGTCTCCGGCGCGCAGTGGCTCGGCACGCCACCGGGGTAGGAGAACCGGGCGAAGAAGGCCTGCATCCCGCGGGCGTCCTGCGGGGTGTCGCTGTAGAGCTCGGTGTAGGTGCCCTCCAGCCACGAGCAGGCGTTCGGACCGGGACCGCCGTGCCCCGGCCCGGCCACGAACGCCGCGTCCAGGTCGCGGGCGCGGATCGCCCGGTTCGCGTGGACCCAGACCAGGTTCAGCCCCGGCACGGTGCCGAAGTGGCCGAGCAGGCGCGGCTTGATGTCCTGCGCCCGCAACGGCTCGGTGAGCAGCGGGTTGGCCAGCAGGTAGATCTGCCCGACCGCGAGGTAGTTCGCCGCACGCCACCAGGCGTCGAGCCAGCCCAGCTCGTCGGTGCTCAGCGGGCCGGGGACGTCGCCCAGCGTGTACGGCGTCGGCGCGACGGTCGGACCGCCGGCTCCGCCCTCTGCGTCCGCCGCGGTGTCGCCGCCCATGCTGGCCAACTGGGTCACTCGTTGCAGCAGATACCCATCGGCGGCCGAGGTCAAACCCACGCCGCCGGTCTGCGGGGCGCGGGCGTACTGTCCCGGATGTGTCCGCCGGCCCGCTCTCCCGCAGCACCGGGACCGCGCGGCCCGCGGCGCCGATCCGCTTGCTGCACCTGGGTCTCGGCAGCTTCTTCCGCGCCCACCCCGCGTTCTACACCGACCGTTCATCTGACGGTCACGACTGGGGGTACGCGGCGTTCACCGGCCGCGGGAGCGCCGAGCTGGCCGAGCGGCTGGCCCGGCAGGACGGCCTGTACACGCTGGTCACGCGCGGCCCCGGCGGTGATGCGTACGACGTCGTCGGCAGTCTGTCCCGCGTGCACGTCGCCGCCGACCACGAGGCGTGGCTGGCCCGGTTCGCCGACCCGGCGCTGGCCGTCGTCACGCTCACCGTCACCGAGGCCGGGTACCTGCGCCGCGCCGACGGCGGGCTGGACGTCGACCGCCCCGAGGTGGCCGCCGACCTGGCCGTGCTGCGGGAGGACCCGAGCGGCGCGGTGCGGACGGCGCCCGGCCGTCTCGTCGCGGGCCTGGCCGCCCGGCGGCGGGCCGGCTCCGGACCGCTGGCTCTGTTGCCGTGTGACAACGTCCCGGGGAACGGCGCGATGCTGCAGCGCGTCGTCGGGGAGCTGGCCCGGCTGGCCGACCCCTCGCTGGCCGACTGGGTCGACGGGACGGTCTCGGTCGTCAGCACGGTGGTCGACCGGATCACCCCGCGGATCGACGGTGCGGACCTGGAGGCGGAGGTCGAGCGCGTGCGGGCGGCCATCGGTGCCGAGGACCGCCTGCCCGTCGTCACCGAGCCCTTCCACGAGTGGGTGCTCGCCGGGTCGTTCCCCTCCGGGCGGCCGCGGTGGGAGGACGCCGGAGCGCGCGTTCACCGACGACGTCACGCCGTACGAGCACCGCAAGCTGTGGCTGCTCAACGGCGCCCACTCGCTGCTGGCCTACGCCGGTCCGGTCCGCGGTCACTCGACGGTCGCCGAGGCGGTGGGCGACCCGACGCTGCGGGAGTGGGTCGAGCAGTGGTGGGCCGTCGCCGGCCGGCACCTGCCACAGCCGCAGGAGGAGCTGGCGGCGTACCGGAGCGCGCTGCTGGAGCGGTTCGCCAACCCGCGGATCCGCCACCAGCTGGCCCAGATCGCCGCCGACGGCTCGCAGAAGCTGCCGATCCGCGTGCTGCCGGTGCTGCGGGCCGAGCGGTCGGCGGGACGCGTCCCCGAGGGAGCGACCCGGCTGCTCGCCGCCTGGGTGCTGCACCTGCGCGGCTCCGGCGCCGCGGTGACCGACGTGGAGGCCGACCGGTTCGTCGCGCTCGCCACCGGTCCCCTGGAGGACGCCGTACGCCGGGTGCTCGACGCCCTCGACCCGGCCGTCGGCGACGACGCCGACATCGTGTCGGCCGCCGTCGGCCAGGTGCGGGAGATGAGCCCGGCCGGCCGCTGACGAGCGAGGGCGTCAGCGCAGGCGGTAGAGGACCTCGCCCGCCTTCTCGACGTACAGCGTGTCCGGATCCCGTTGGTACGCCGCGAGATCCACCGCGGCGGGGTCCAGGTAGCCGAGGCCGACCGAGCGGACGACATCCTCCGGGATGCCGGTCGCCAGCGTCACCCGGACCCGCGACGTCTCGCCGGCCACCGGGTCGAACGTGCCCGCTCCACGCAGGTGGGTCGAGTGGGCCAGCACCCCCCACGGGTACGCCGAGAAGCGGTCCCACTGCTGCGTGAAGTAGTCCCGGCAGTGGTAGCCGACCTGGTAGATCTCGGGGTGCGTGGTCGACAGCTCGCGCACGTGCGGGGCGTAGACGATGACCTCACCGCCGTCGGCCACGACCGGCTCGACCTTGTAGAAGCCCTTGGCCGCGGTCCACATCTCGTCGTACATCTCGGGGACGACGGACAGCACGCGGCCGACCGGCCGGTCGAGGTACTCGATCGCCGTGGTCGCGGACACCCGCGCCGCCTCGGCCCACGCCGTCTCCGGACTCCCGAAGGAGATCGGTGTGCAGTGCGCCGGTCCCGGCATCGGGGACCAGGCAGAACGCCAGCCGCTCGGTCGGCACCAGGGACACCGCGTCGTCGATCAGCGCGCGAACCGGCGTGATGCCCGGCCGGCCGATCATCGCCGCACTGGTGATCAGCGCGCCCAGCCAGTGCGAGAGGTCGATCAGCTCCGGGCCGGCCACCCCGGGGAAGAAGTACTTGTTGCCGCCGGAGAAGCCGACGACCTCGTGCGGGAAGACCGGACCGACGACGAGCGTCACGTCGTGGTCGACCACGGCCCGGTTCACCCGGACGTCCACCGCCGTGTGCAACCGGCCGCCGGAGAGCTCTCCGACCCGCTCCGCGGGGAGGGAGCCCACGCAGACGAGCGCCGCCGGGTCCCACCACTCGTGGTTGCGGACCTCGAGCCCGGGGTACGTCGCCGCCAGACCGTCCGCGGCGTAGCCCAGATGCGTGGCCAGGTGCTCGTCGGTCATCGCCGCGTGCGTGCCCAGCGCCACGACCGCCGTCAACCGGCTCACCCGGCCGGCCAGCGCCCGGTGGACCGCCCGCAGGAGCAACGGCAGCGGGCAGCTGCGGGTGGCGTCCGGCACGAGCAGGCAGACGCTGCGGCCGTCCACGTCGACGTCGGCCAGCCGACCGGTGACGAAGGCGGTCACCTCGTCGTCGGACAGCTGCGCACCGGCGTCGCCGACCGTGACCGCCGGCAGCTGGGTCGCGGCGGGGCGGGTGACGGTCATGCCTCCAGAGTGTCAGCCGGTGATGCGGATGTGCGCGTTCACCTGCGGCAGCTCGACGTACGTCTGCCCGGGCGCCATCTTCAGCGGCGCGCCGTCGGACAGGGTGAACGTGAACAGGCTGTTCACCGCGCCCTTGCTCCACGTGCCGGTGACGTACCGGCCGCCGTGGAAGTAGTAGAACGTGCCCTTGGTGTTGATGATGTCGTGGATCGGCTCGGCGCCGCCCGGGCCGGGGTAGATCTTCCCGTAGTGCTGGCGGGCCCGGATCACCAGGACGTTGTCGGGGGCGACGCGGGTCCCGTCGGCCAGCACGTGCGGGCCCCACGGCATGCTGCGCAGGTACCGCCCCGACTTCTCGTCGTAGGCGTAGCCCATGTCGTAGGTGTCGCCCTTCTTCCACGGCACCTTGATCGTCCGGGCCGGTTGCCCGGACACCGTGCTGATCTCCGCGTTGGTGGACGCGAACGGGAAGTACACGTGCGGCGGCCCGCTGCGGAACTTCTTGGTCTGCCGGGCCAGCACGATCGGATGGCAGACCACCGCGCGGTCGTAGTACGTCACGCCCTTGTACGTCCGCACGCGCGACGGGTCGATCGAGTACGACCCGGTGCCCTTCGTCGCGATGTAGGACAGCATCCCCTCGAGGTAGGCGCTGTAGTGCTTGACGTAGCGCATGCACCCAGCCGGCTGGCGCCGGTGTTGCCGATGATCGCCTCGATCGGGCTGAGCATCGGCACGTCGACCGGGCGGATCGACCGGACCGGCGCGACGTCGGCCGGCATGTGCGAGTGGAAGATCGGGACCAGCCGGGTGCTGCTGTAGCCGGAGGAGTCGCGGTACCCGTCCAGCTCGACGTAGACGATGTCGGCCTTGTCCAGGCCCACCTGCGGGTGCTCGTTCTTGTTGTCCGGCACCTTCACCGCGACCGCCGCGTGCCGGGCCGCTGCCGGGTCGGTCAGCAGGATGCCGCTCAGCGGCCAGCGCGGGCGGGTGTCACCCGCGGGCGCCGTGGTCGTCGGAGACGAGGGGACCGGTGTGCTGGACCCCGCCGGGTGCTTGGCGCCGCCGCCCGAGCAGCCGGCGAGCGTGGCGCCGGTGGCTCCGAGCGCTCCCAGCAGGACCGCGCGCCGGCTCAGCTCGTCCATGCGTCGTCGTCCTCCTGGCTCGGGGTCCTGCCCGTCACGGCCGCTGCTGCGACCGCGTGCGCCCGCCAGTATGACTGCTCAATCCGGGCTCTTCGGCCAGCCGGGCGGGGGCCCGCGCGTCGATCGTGCTCAGCCGTTGGCGTCGATCAGCTCCACGCCGGCCCGGGCGCACAGCTCGGCCAGGTAGGCCGGCGGATCGTCCGTCACGACGGTGGCCACTGCGTCCAGGTCGCAGACCTTGGCGAAGTCGGAGGCGCCGAGCTTGCTCTGGTCCATCGCGACGACGACGCGCCGGGCCCGCTCGACCAACGCCCGCTTGACCTGCGCCTCCCCGAGGTCCGCGACCGTGAACCCGTGCTCGGTCAGCCCGGTGACGCCGAGGAACGCCACGTTGACCGTGAACGTCTCGAGGTCGGCCAGGGTGAGCGGGCCCACGAAGCAGCCACCGGTCGGGCGGTACGTCCCGCCGAGCATCGTGTGGCGCACCCCGGGCCGGTCGGCGAGCGTCTGGGCCACCGCGATCGCGTTGGTCAGCACGTTGACGTTCCAGGCGCTCGGCGCCGGGTCGCTCTGGTCGGCCATCAGCTCGGCGATCCGCAGCACCGTGCTGCCGCCGTCCAGGTAGACCGCGTCGCCGGCGCCGACCAGCGACAGGCAGGCCCGCGCGATGCGGGTCTTCGCCTCGGCGTTGCGGCCGACGCGGGCCGGCAGGTCGGGCTCGAACGCCGGGCGGATCGCGATCACCCCGCCGTGGGTCCGGCGCAGCCGCCGCTGGCGGGCCAGGTCCGCGACGTCCTTGCGCACGGTCGGCTCGGTGACGCCGAGCAGCTCGGCCAGCTCGGTGTTCCGGATCCGGCCGCGCTCGCCCAGCAGCGCCAGGATCCGCGCCTGGCGCTCCTCCGCGAACGCGACCGACGGCGGCTCGGTCATGCCCGAGTCTCCAGCGCGAAGCCGGCCACGACCGCCCGTACGGCGATGGCGTGCTCGTCCGGCGCGTCGTACCGCGGCGGCACGCCGACCAGCTCGGCGCCGAGGTCGGTCGCGACCTGCTCGGCCAGCGGCTCCGGGTGCACGGGGTCCAGACCACCCGCGACGACGGTGACCGGGCGGCCGGGCATCGGCTCCGGCCGCCGGGGCGCATCGGCCGGCAGCGCGGTGAGCCGCTGCGCGCGCTCGACGGCCCGTGGCGCGTCGAACTGGCCGAGCAGGGCCTCGGCGGCAGCGACCGATACGGCAGCGACCCGGGCGAAGACGTCGGTGTCCCGGAACCGCTCGCGTCCCTCCACCGGTCCGTGGTCGAGGAGCAGCCGGGCCATCTGCGGGTACGCCGCGAGGTTGTCCGGGCTGCCGGTCCAGGCCCAGGCCGGGCGGACCAGCAGCACCCGGCTGACCGAGAGTCGTTGCCGGGCAACGAGCTCCGCGGCCACGGCGGCGCCGAGCGAGATGCCCATCAGCGCCACCCCCGGGCCCAGGTCCAGGTCCAGGTCCAGGTCCAGGTCCAGGTCCAGGTTGTCGAGCAGCTCCTCGACGTCCTCGGCCAGCCGCGCGAACGTCAGGTGGGCGGCCGACTCGTCCAGCGTCGTGGCCCCGTGCGCGCGCAGGTCAGGCGCGACGACCCGGTACGCCGCGCGGACGTCGTCGGTCAGCAGGTCCAGCGGCTGCTGCCGGTCGCCGCCGAGCCCGTGCAGGACGAGCAGCGGCGGACCTGTGGTGCCGGACAGCTCGTGAGCGAGCAGGGTGGCCCGCTGCGGTGGCGACGTGGTCATGACGGTGCGGCGCCCGTGGCCGCTGCGGTCGCGGCCGTCGCTGCGTGCGCGGCGAGGACGTCGTGGACCCGGGCCGCGTCCTCGGGCACCAGGTCCTGCGCGATCACCGGCACCGGCTCGGGCAGCCCGGCGTGCAGCCGCATGACCAGGCCGTAGTCCAGACCGCCGGTGCCCACGGCGGCGTACCCCGACTCCACCACGTCCTTGGCGTGCAGCGCCGCCGTCGCCGGACCGAGCAGGTCGAACGCCTCGCCGAGGATCCGGGTCTGGTCCGCGAGCGTGGCGGGCGTCAGCAGGTTGGCCGGGTCCAGGACGACGGCCAGGTGCTCGGCGTCCCCGCCCAGCTCGTCCAGCAGGCGACGGGCCGCGCGGGCGTCCCGGACGACGTTGCCCGGCTCCGGCTCGACGCCGAGCCGCACTCCGGCGGCCGCGGCGGCCGGGACCAACGCCTCGAGCGTGCGGCGCAGGTCGTGCCAGGCCTCCGCCGTGTCGTTGCCGGGGTGCGCGCGCCACATGTCGTCGGCGTCGCGGGTGCCGGTGCAGAGGGTGACCACCTCGGCCCCGAGGCTCCGGGCCCGCGCGATCACCGCCCGGCAACCGGCGATGCCCTGCGCTCGGGTCGTCTCGTCCGGATGGATCGCGTTGAACGTGCCCGAGACGCCCCAGACCCGCACGCCGGCGGCCCCGAAGGCAGCGCCGATCGCGGCCGCCTGCTCGTCGTCCAGCGTGGTGTCCAGCGTCGGCCGGCCGACGGCCGAGAGGTTGAGCTGCGTCGCGGTGAAGCCCGCGCCGCGGATGCGCGGCCGCCACCTGCTCGGCCGGGCCGGCCGGGAAGGTCCGGGCGAACACCCCGAGCTCCACGCCGGTCACACCGGCCGCCAGCGGCCACCGTCGGCGACCGAGCGGGCGACCGCGTCGATCAGCCGGACCGCCGCCACGCCGTCGGCACCGTCCGGCGTGCAGGCGCCACCGTCCCGGATGCTGCGCGCGAACGCCTCGACCTGCCGCTCGTAGGCGTCGGAGTCGGCGAAGACCGCGCGCTCGGCCACCAGGCGGCCCTCCTCGAAGACCTCGACGTCGCTGGCCCGCCGGGTGAACGGGAAGTGGGTCCGCAGCCGGACGCTGCCCCGGTCGCCGTACACCTCCGCACCCTCCGACCACTCGGCGTGCACGCTCGCGGTGATCTCCACGTGGGCCAGGCCGCCGGACGCGAGCTCCGCGCCGACGTGCCAGGTGTGGTCCGGACCCGAGACGGCATGACGCGCGGACACCGCCCGTACGTCGCCGAGCAGCAGCCGCAGGCCGTCCAGGACGTGCGCGCCGTGGGTCGTCAGCAGGTACGCCGTGCGGTCGGCCTTGTACGTCGCCTCCCGCGAGCGCACGCCCTCGTCGACCACGAGGCTCGGGAAGAGCGTGGCCTCGGTCGCCGGCCGCAGACCGGACATCACCCGGTACCACAGGCTCGCGGTCAGCACCCGGCCGATCCGCTCGCGCACCGCCGCGGCCGCGTGCTGCACCCCGGGGTCGTGCCGCTTCATCGCGCCCACCTGCAGCCGCAGCCCACACTCGTCCGCGAGGGCGGCGAGCTGCTCGGCCTCGGGCACCGTCGGGGCCAGGGGCTTCTCGACCAGGACGTGGACGCCCGAGCGCAGGGCCTGGGCCGCCAGCGGCAGGTGCAGCCGGTCGGGCACGGCCACGATCACCGCGTCCACGTCCCCGGCGCCGAGCAGGTCGTCGAGCGTGTCGTAGCCGGGCACGTCGTACCGCCGGGCCACGCCCCGGGACAGCACCGGTGACGGGTCGCAGATGCCGACCAGCCGCACCCCCTCGGCCCGCTCCAGGGCCGGGAGGTGGGCCACCTGGGCGATCCGCCCCGCGCCGACCACGCCGAAACGCACGTCCTGCATGAGTCCTCCTCTACCTCTGCTCGGCGGCTCGGGCCGCGAGGTCGGCCGCGCCCAGCGCCCCGGCCGACGTTCCGGCGCGGGCGGCGACCACCTCGGGCTGCGGGCGGATCGGCCCGACCGGGTCGGTGCGGTCGAGCGCCGCCCGCACGGACTCCAGCAGGAACGGGCCGACGGCCATCGCCCCGCCGCCCAGGACCAGCACGTCGTGGTCGACCACGCGGGAGATCTGGGCCGAGGCGGCGGCGATCGCCGCGCCCGCGGCCTCGACCACGGAGCGCGCCGCCGGGTCGCCGGCGCGCACGGCCGCGCCGAGGGCCGGCCCGTCGAGCGCCTCGGGATCGCCGCCGCAGAGGTCGCGGAGCGCGTCCGACCCGGCCGCACCGTCCCGGACCAGGCCCCGGGCCCGGCGCACCATCGCCGTGCCGCTGGCGGACAGGGACAGGCAGCCGGTGCTGCCGCAGACGCAGACCTGCTCGCCCGGTCCGGGCGGATCGGGCGGGCCCACGCGGAGGTGCCCGAGCTCGCCGGCCAGCGAGGAGGCGCCGGTGAGCAGCCGGCCGTCGACGACCACGCCACCGCCGACGTCGGTGCCCAGGGTCAGCATCACCAGGCAGCGCGGCGTCGCCGGCCCGGACCGCAGGTACTCGCCCCACGCGGCGCTGTTGCCGTCGTTGTGCACGGTGGTCTCCAGCCCGGTGGCCCGGGCCAGGTCGCGGCGCAGCGCACGGTCGTTCCAGCCCAGGTTGGCCGCGGCCAGCACGCGCTCGCGGTCGGGGCTGAGCCACGCGGCCATGGCCACGCCCAGCGGCGGCCGGCCGCCTCCGTCCGCGGTCACCAGCCGGGCCGCCTGCGCGGCCACGACCTCGAGCAGCCCGTCGTAGTCCCGCGTCGGGAGCGCGACCTCGGTGAGGCCGGTGAGACGGCCGTCGTCCTCGAGCGCGCCGACGGCGACCGTGCTGCCCCCGACGTCGACCCCGACTGCCCGCACTCCGATCCCTCCTCGCGCCGCCGCCCTGCCGAGGCCGATCCTAGGCGCACTTCGCAGCGCTTCGTTTCGTTTGGGCTCTTTACAGACGCCAAACGAAGCGGCAGAGTCGCCGCAGCGGGCGGCCGGCAGCCGCCGCAGCTCGAGCAGCAGTCGAGCAGCAGTCGAGAGCATGGGAGCCCGCAGGCGTGGAGGTGTACGTCTCGCTGTGGTCGGCCGACCTGCTCGACCTCGGCGCGGCCATCGACCGGGTGGCGCCGGTCGCCGACGGCCTGCACCTCGACGTGTTCGACGGGCACAACGTCGACGACCTGCTGTTCGGCCCGGACCTGGTCGCCGCCGTCCGGGCCCGGACCGACCTGCTGCTCGACGTGCACCTGAACGTCACCGACCCCGACCACTGGGCCCGCCGGTTCATCGCCGCCGGGGCCGACATGGTCACCGTGCAGTCCCGGGCCTGTCCGGACGTCGAGCGGACGCTGGCAACGGTCCGGGACGAGGGGGCCCGGCCGTCGCTCGGCATCGAGGTCGACGAGTCCCTGGACGCCCCGGCCGACCTGGCCGGCCTGGTCGACCGGTTCCTCCTGATGGGCACGCCGATCGGGGTCAAGGGGCTGGGCCTGGACCCCGGCGCGCCGGCCCGGGTCGCCGCGCTGCACGAGCGGCTGGCCGCGGCCGGGACCGGCCGGCCGGTGTTCGTCGACGGCGGGATCCGGGCCGAGACCGTGGGACCGCTCGCCGCCGCCGGTGCCGACGGCGTGATCCCCGGCTCGCTCGTGTTCGGCGCCGAGGACCCCGCGGCCGCGGTCGAGCAGCTGCACCGGCTGAGGAGGTCGGCATGAGAGCAGTGGTGTACGACGAGCCGCGCTCGTTCACGGTCCGCGAGGTGCCGACGCCGTCGGCCGGCCCCGGTGAGATCCGGGTGCGGGTCACCCAGACCGGCGTCTGCGGCACCGACCTGCACCTGCACGACGGGCGGTTCCTCGCGACGTTCCCCCTGACGCCGGGCCACGAGGTCGTCGGCGTCGTCGACCAGATCGGAGACGGCGCAACGGGATTCGCGATCGGCGAGCAGGTCACCGTCAACCCGAACGCGAGCTGCGGCCACTGCTCGTACTGCCGGGCCGGCCGCTTCATCATGTGCCCGGACCTGACCGGGATGGGCTCGAACAGGCCGGGCGCGTTCGCCGAGTTCGTGACCGCGCCCGCCGCGCAGGTGTTCTCGGCCGAGGGGATGGACCCGGACGTCGCGGTGTTCACCGAGCCGGCGTCCTGCGTCATGCACGGCATGGACGTGCTGCGGCCGCCGTCGGGCTCGACCGCCCTGGTCATCGGCGCCGGCCCGACCGGCCTGCTCCTGGCCCAGCTGGTGGCCCACGGTGGTGCCGCCTCGGTGACCGTGGCCGCGCCGACGGCGTTCAAGCTCGACACGGCTCGCGCGCTCGGCATCGACCGGACGTACCGGATGGACCGCAGCGACCTGCCGGGCGACGTGGCCGCGCTCCGCGAGCTGTCCGGGGGAGAGGGCTACGACACGGTGATCGACGCGACCGGCGACCCCACGGTCTGCGAGGTCTGCGTGCCGCTCACCCGCAACGGCGGCACCGCCTTGTTCTACGGCGTCACCGACGAGGAGGACCTGGTCCGGGTCTCGCCGTACGACATCTTCCGGCGCGAGCTCACCATCCGCGGGTCGTTCGCGGAGATCAGCTCGTTCCCGCCCGCGATCACCGCCCTGCGGTCCGGCCGGCTGCGCACCGACGGCATCATCACCCACCGCTTCCCGCTCGAGGAGTACGGCGCGGCCCTCGAGGCGCTGCGGTCGGACCCGGAGGCCCACAAGGTCGTGATGGTGCCCTGACCGCGGCCGTTGGCCGGGGCCGCGCGACCTTGACACACCTGGTGCCCCGAACCAGACTCGGGGGCGAATTTGGAAGATCATATTCCATTCCTCGCAGAGATTGGTCGAGATGAACGAGCTCCCCATCGCCCGCCCCGGCAAGGTCATCGCGGTCGGCCTGAACTACCGCGACCACGCGGCCGAGTCGGACAGCCCGCTGCCCGAGTCCCCGATCCTGTTCGCCAAGTGGTCGACCTGCCTCATCCCGGCCGGAGCGCCGGTCGAGCTCCCGCCGGGCGTGGACCAGGCCGACTACGAGGCCGAGCTCGCGGTGGTCATCGGCCGCCAGGCGCGGAACGTGCGGGCCGACGACGCGCTCGACTTCGTGTCCGGCTACCTGGCGCTCAACGACGTCAGCGACCGCGACGCGCAGGCCAAGGACGGGCAGTGGTCGCGCGCGAAGTCGTACGACACGTTCGGCCCGTGCGGGCCGGTGTTCGTGCCGGCGAGCGAGATCCCGGACCCGCAGAAGCTGGCCATCTCGTGCGACCTGAACGGGCAGCGCATGCAGGACAGCAACACCGAGTTCATGATCTTCGGCGTCCGGCAGCTGATCGAGTTCATCAGCGCCCGCATCACGCTCGAGGTCGGCGACGTCATCAGCACCGGTACCCCGGACGGCGTCGGCGCGTTCCGGCCCGAGCCGGTGTTCCTGAAGCCGGGCGACGAGATGACCGTGACCGTCGAGGGCATCGGCTCGCTGACCAACCCCGTCGTCCGGCGAGCCGGCTGATGGCGCACGGCCTGGCCGTCGTGACCGGCGCGGCGTCGGGGATCGGCCGGGCCACCGCGCTCCGGCTGGCCGCGGACGGCTGGACGGTGACGCTGCTCGACCGCGCCGCGGAGGGGCTGGAGGCCACGGCGGAGGCGGTCCGCTCGGCCTCGGGCGAGGCCTCGGTGGCGGACCTGGTCGTGGCCGACCTGTCCGACCCCGGACAGGTCGAGTCGGTGGCGGCGGCGTACCTCACCGGACACGACGTGGACCTGCTGGTCAACAACGCGGGCGTCGGGTTCCGCGCGACGGCGCAGGACACCACCGACGAGCAGTGGGACCTCACGCTCGCGGTGAACCTCACCGCGATGTTCCGGCTGTGCCGCGCGGTGATCCCCGGCATGGTGGCCCGCGGACACGGGGTGATCGTCAACACCGCGTCGGCGGGTGGGCTGGTCGGCCTGCGCTACCGCGTGGCGTACTGCGCGTCCAAGGCCGGCGTGATCGGCCTGACCCGGGCGCTGGCGGCGGACCACGCCGGCCAGGGCATCCGGGTCAACGCGATCGCGCCCGGGACCGTCGACACCGAGTGGGTGGGCCGGATGCTGGCCGACGACCCCGACCCGGTCGCCACCCGGAAGATGATGGAGAACCGTCAGCTCGACGGCCGGCTCGGCACACCGGAGGAGGTCGCGGGCGGCATCGCGTTCATGGCCGGCGACGAGGGCCGCTTCTTCAACGGCTCGGTCATGGTGATGGACGCCGGCCTCACCGCCGTCTGACCGGGCGGGGGTCAGGGGCGGGCCATCAGGGTGCGGACGGCCCGCTCGACGGCACTGCTGTCGGGGACGAACTCCTCGAGCAGCACCGGGCTCTGCGGGGCGGGGGAGTGCGGCGTGTGGACCCGCAGCACCGGGCCGTCGAGGTAGTCGAACGCCGCCTCCTGCAACGACGCCGCGATCTCCGCGCTCACGCCGCCGTAGCCCGCGCTCTCGTCGACCATGACCGCGCGACCGGTCTTGCGCATCGACGCGGTCACCGTGTCGAGGTCGAGCGGGTACAGCGTGCGCAGGTCGATGACGTCGGCCTCGACACCCTCCGCGGCCAGCCGCTCCGCCGCGGCCTGGCAGGTCCGCACGTGCACGCCGTACGTCACGATCGTGACGTCCTTCCCCTCCCGCAGGACGTTGGCCAGTCCGAACGGCGTGTAGTCGTCCGGCCCTCCGACCTCGCCGCGCACGCCGGTGAGGGACTTGTGCATGAGGAACAGCACCGGGTCGTTCAGGGTCAGTGCGGTCTTGATCAGGCCCTTGGCGTCGGCGGGCGTCGCGGGTACGGCGACGTGCAGCCCGGGCATCTCGGCGAACCACGACTCGATCACGTTGTTGTGCTGGGCGCCGCCGTACGCGATGCCGTTCGTCGCCCGGACCACCAGGGGCACCGGGACGCCGAACATGTAGTTGATCTTGGCCGCCTGGTTGCACAGCTCGTCCATCGCGCCGAACGCGAAGTCCTGGAAGTTCAGGTCGACGATCGGCCGCATGCCGCCGATGGCCGACCCCACGCCCGCCGCCACCATGGCCGCCTCGGAGATCGGCACGTCCCGGATCCGCTCCTCGCCGTACTTCTCGCCGAGCCCGAGCACCTGGGCGAAGTGGCCGCCCCGGTGCAGGATGTCCGTGCCCATGACGAAGATCTTGTCGTTCTTCGCCATCTCCTCGGTGAGCCCGGCGCGGTAGGCCTGGCTGTAGGTCTGGGGGCGCTCATCGCCGGGCCTCCGTCCGCCCGGCCGCGGGCCAGGCTCGATCGACCGTGGACGGGTCCGGCCACGGCGACTCCTCGGCGTACGCGATCGCGTCCTCGACGACCTCTTTCGCCCGCTGCTCGGCCGCGGCATACGCCTCGCCGTCGAGCGCACCGTTGTCGGACAGCAATCCTCGCAGCCGGTCGATCGGGTCGCGGCTGCTGCGCCAGTCCTGCACCTCGGTCTGCTCGCGGTAGTTCTGGTCGTCCCCGACGTTGTGGCCCTCGTACCGGTAGGTCCGGGCCTCGATGAACGTCGGGCCCTCGCCCGCCAGCGCGCGCTCCCGGGCCTCGCGCGCGGCCGCGTTGACCGCGACGACGTCCTGGCCGTCGACGCTGACCGCGGGCAGCCCGAACCCGGAGGCCCGCTGGACGACCGACTCCGCGGCCATGGCCTGCGAGATGTGGGTCTCCACGGCGTACAGGTTGTTCTCGCAGATCGCGATCAACGGCAGCTTCCAGAGCGAGGCCAGGTTGATGAACTCCCACGTCCGGCCGGTGTTCAGCCCACCGTCGCCGAAGAAGCCGACCGCCACGCGCGGCTCGCGCTGCATCTTCATGCCGAGCGCCGAGCCCATCGCCAGGCCCAGCCCGGCGCCGACGATCCCGTTCGAGCCCAGGAAGCTGTGCGACATGTCGACCAGGTGCATGCTGCCGCCGCGCCCACCGGTGCAGCCGGTGGCCTTGCCGAACAGCTCGGCCATGACCGAGCGGGGGGTGAGCCCCTTGGCCAGCGCGTGGTGATGGCTGCGGTGGGTGCCGGACACGAGGTCGTCGGGCCCGAGGGCGCGGATGCTGCCGACGGCGACCGCCTCCTCGCCCTCCGAGGAGTGCATGCCCCCGGGGATCTTGTTGGCGAACGACAGCCGGACCGACTCGCGCTCGAACTGGCGGATGACCAGCATCTGGTCCAGCCACTCCAGCAGCTCGCCGGTCGAGGGCGAGCCCTCGCCGCCGGCGTCGTGCGCCACGTCGGGCGACGTCACCAGGTCACTCATCTCTGCTCTCCTTCTGCCCAGGCGCGCAGTGCGCCGAGCTCACGCTCGAAGGCCGACAGCACCTGGGCGGCCTGGTCCCCGTCGAGACTGCGGTGGTCGACGTTCAAGGTGGCGATGACCGTGGTGCGCACGGCCAGGCGGCCGTCCACCACGACCGGGCGGGCCGCCACCCGGCCCAGGGTGAGCAGCAGCTGCTGGTTCACGGGGATGATCCCGGTGAACGAGTCGACGCCCCGCGCGCCGAGGTTCGACAGCGAGCCGACCGGGGTGCTCGTCAGGTCGTACGGCGCGAGCTTGCCCTCGCGGCCCCGCCGCACCGCCGCCGTCCGCCGGGTCACCAGCGCCGGTGCGTCCAGCTCCGTGACGCCCGCGACGACGGGCATCATCACGCCCTGCGCCGTCGCGACGGCCAGCCCGACGTCACCGTTCGACCCGGTCACCTCGCTCATCGCGCGGGCGTACGCGCGCAGCAGCAGGTCGGTGAACGTCGCACCGGCGTCCCGCTGGCGCAGGGCGGCCAGGCACGAGTCGGCCTCGCCCGCGTCGACCTCGCGCTGCACGGAGAAGTGCGGGATCTCGTGCCAGGACTGGACGACCCGCTCGGCGATCGCCGCGCGGTACCGGCCCGCGCTGCGCGCCGGAGGAGTGGCCAGCGGAGGCGAGGTCCTCGGCGGCGCCGCCACGGCGGCCGGTGCGCTCGACTGCGCCGCGGCCGCCTCGCGGGCCGCGGTCGGCCCACCCTCCGAGGTGACCGCGAAGAACGCCTCGGCGTCGGCCTCCAGCCGGGCCAGACGACGCTTGCGGGGTGACAACGAATGCGGGGTCTTGGGAGTGGGGTGGTAGCCGTTGGTGGGCCCGGCATCGACGGCGTCGAGCTCATCGACGGCATCGGCGGCATCGACGGGCACGATGTCGGCGGTGGGAGCCGTCAACGGCTCCACGGGCGAGGAGGGGTCCACGCTCACGTCACCGGCGGCCGGTGGCTCGACCTCGCCGCCGGCGCTGGGGGACTCGGTCTCGCCGGGCTCCAGGATGCGGACGACCGGCTCCCCGATCGGTACGGCGTCCCCCTCGGCGACCAGGTGGGCACCGAGGACGCCGTCGGCCGGGCTCTCCAGGTCGACGTTCGACTTGTCGGTCTCGATCTCGGCGATGACGTCGCCGAGGCTGACCGCGTCTCCGGGTTGCTTGTGCCACTGCGTGAGCACGGCCTCGGTCATCGCCATGCCGAGGGCGGGGATGTTCACGTCGTGCACGAAGAACCTCGCCGTCTCGAGGCCGAAACCCTGCGTTGGTCGTATAACATATTCCAAATGCCATCGAGGTGGCAAGGGTCCGTCAGCGGATCGAATATTGAGATTCCATCGTGCGCTAGGCTCCGGTTCGCCCCTCGAGGAGACCAGGGCAAGGGGTGCGACGAGGCGCCGGCCGAACCGCCCCGCACCGGTGGTCTCCCGGGGCGGGACCACTTGCGAGAGGTCGTGATCGCATCAACACCGAAGCCGTCAACCTTTCGGTGTCGACGTACAAGCGCGCGGCGTACCTCGCCATCCGCGACCTGATCGTCGAGCTCGAGATCGCGCCCGGGACGCGGCTGGTCGAGAACGACCTCGCGGCCCGGCTCAACGTCTCGAAAACGCCCATCCGCGAGGCGATCGGGCTGCTCGAGGCGGACGGCCTGATCGACATCGCGCCGTACCGCGGGGCCACCGTTCGCTGGCTGTCCCTCGCCGAGATGGAGGAGCAGCGCTTCCTCATCGACGCCGTCGAGCTGCCGGCGTTCCCCCTGGTGATCGAGCGGATCACCAAGGAGACGATCAGCGACCTGACGAAGGTCGTGCGGCAGATGAAGCGCGCCCGGGCCAAGAACGACGGCCCGACGTTCCGCCGGCTCACCTCGGCCACCCACGCCACGCTGTTCCGCCCCGTGGGCTACCCGCGCCTGGACCGCTTCATCACGATCCTGATCGGCCCCGTGGGGCTGCGCTACGACCGGGTGTTCGTCGACAACTTCCCGGACACGTTCGACCTCATGCTCGAGCTCGCGGTCGGCCGGTTCGAGCGGATCCGCGACGGCGACGCGGAGGGGGCGGCCGAGCACGTCCGGACGTACCGCAACGCGATCGGCAAGCTGAACATGTCCCGGCTGGACCACGAGCTGGTCGCGCCGTACTTCCAGCCGCCGGAGGAGTAGCGGCGCCGTCCGGCCCCGTGCTGTCGGCGTCGGTGCTGTCGGCATGGCGGCCGGGACCTAGGCCGGGTCCGCGGCGAGCGCCTGCCGGACCTCGGCGTCCAGCTGCTCGAAGCGCTGCCACAGGTACGCGTCGGTGCCGCTCAGCTGGACCCACTGCACGCCGAGCCGGATCATCGCGGCGGCCAGCTGCGAGGAGCCGACGCCGACACCGACGCTGAGGCCGTTGGCCTGGGCCGCCGCGACGATCCGGCGGACGGCGGCCACGACGTCGGGGTGGTCGTACTGCGTGAGCAGGCCCATCGAGGAGGACAGGTCGGTCGGCCCCACGACGAGCGAGTCGATCCCCGGGAGCGCGGCGATCTCCTCCACCGACTCCAGGGCCTCGACCGTCTCGATCTGGACGGCGAGGAAGACGTCGTCGGGGGAGGCGGCGACCACGTCGTGCGCGGCCAGGCGGCCGTACGTGCTCGGCCGGACCGGGCCGAGGCCGCGACGGCCGGTCGGCGCGTAGCGGACGTCGTCGATGACCGCGCGCACCTCGTCCATCGTGCGCATCTGCGGGACGATCAGCCCCTGCACGCCGCTGTCGAGCGCCGGCTTGATGCAGGCGGTCGTGCCGGCCGGGATGCGCATCAGCAGCGGCACCCCAGCCGCCCGCGCGGCCAGGGTGTGCGCGAGCACCGCCTCCGGCCCGATCAGGGCGTGCTCGGTCTCCAGCCAGATGAAGTCGACCGACGGGGCCAGCGCCTCGGTGACGCGGGGGTCGGAGAAGACCACGCTGGCGCCCAGCAGGTGCTCGCCGCGGCTCAGTCGCTCGCGGAACGTGCCGAACGTGCTCATCAGCTCTCCGTCTCCCGGGTGGCCGCGGGGCGAGGTTGGTTGACGACGGACCGGGGCCGGCCGCCGGACAGCGCGACGACGACGTTCTCGGCCGCGTCGTGGCGCAGCTGGCGGGCCGACTCGACCGACCAGCTGGAGGAGTGGGGCGTGACGATCACGTTGTCCAGCGCCAGGATCGGGTCGTCCGGCTCGGGCGGCTCGCGGTCGAGCACGTCGAGCGCGGCGCCCTGCGATCGTCCCCGGCCGCGCAGGGCGCCGACCAGGGCGTCCTGCTGGACGACGGGCCCGCGGGAGAGGTTCAGCAGGTACGCCGTCGGCTTCATCGCGGCCAGCTCCGGGGCGCCGATCAGCCCGCGGGTGCTGTCGTTCAGCGGGCAGTGCAGGGTCACGTAGTCGGAGGCGGCCAGCAGCTCGGCCAGGCCGACCAGCTCGATGCCGGACGACTGGTCCACGCGGGCGTAGGGGTCGTGCGCGACGATCCGCAGTCCCAGGGCCTGGGCCTTGCGCGCGACCTCGCGGCCGATGGCCCCGAGGCCGACGACGCCCAGCGTCTGACCGGCCAGCCGGCGCGGCGGGGTCACCGGGGGTGCTGTGCCCCAACGCTTCTCGTGCACGTGGCGGTCGAGCTGGATGGTCCGGCGGTTGAGGTCGACCAGGAAGCCGATCGTCTGCGTGCTGACCTCGTCGATGCAGAAGTCCGGGACGTTGGCGACCGGGATGCCCGCGTCGGCCGCCGCCTCCAGGTCGATCATGTCGACCCCGATGCCGTAGCGCGAGATCACCCGGCACCGGTCCAGCGTCTGGATCAGCGACCGGTCGATCGTCGCGAACTGCACGAGCAGAGCGTCCGCGCCGGCCGTGGTCGCGGCCAGGCCGCGCTCGCGCGACTCCTCGGCGCCGACCAGCTCGACGTCCAGGCCGGACCGGTCGAAGACCTCGGTCTCGATGTCGTGGCCCGGCTCGGTGAAGTCGGTCATCACGACGCGCCAGGGCGGCATCACGAACCTCCTACGGTGGCAACGCAGATCGGAGACGTGCGGCCCGGCGTACGGCGGGCGAGGAGCGACCTGCGGGATCGTTGACAGCGTCCCAACCGGTCCGCAGGATAGTACATCATATTCAGCCTTGGGAGGCTTCCGTGTCCGACGTCCCCGCCCTCTTCGACCTGTCCGGCCGTGCAGCTGTCGTGACCGGCGGTGGTGGGGCGCTGGGCCGGGTCGCCGCCGCCGGGCTGGCCGCAGCCGGTGCGCGCGTCGCCGTCGTCGACGTCCGGCCCGAGCCGGCCGAGAGCGCGGCCGCGGAGATCGAGGCCGCCGGTGGCGAGGCCTTCGGCCTGGGCGCGGACCTGTCCCAGGAGACCGAGGTGGAGCGGGTCTTCGCGGCGGTGGACGAGCGGTTCGGCCGGGTCGACATCCTGGTCAACGCGATCTCCTCGCCGGTGGATCGCTTTGCGCCGGAGGAGTTTCCGGCCGGCCTGTGGGACTACATGATGTCGGCCAACCTGACCAGCTTCTTCCTCACCTCCAAGGCCGCGGCCCAGCGGATGATCGCCGCGTCGCGCGGCGGGAGCATCATCAACTTCAGCTCGATCGCCGGCGTCAGTGCGCTGGGCCGGGGGAACCTCGCCTACAGCGTCGCCAAGGGCGGCGTGGTGGAGCTGACCCGCGAGACGGCGTTCGCCTGGGCGCCGCACAACATCCGGGTGAACTCGATCCTGCCCTGCCAGTTCCGCAATGCCTGGTGGGACGGCAACCTGCGCGACGAGGAGCGCCGCCCGCTCGTGGAGCGCGTCCTCACCGCCATCCCGTTGGGTCGCCTCGGCGAGCCGGAGGAGATCGTCGGGCCGGTGCTGTTCCTGGCCTCGGACGCGTCGTCCATGGTGACCGGCATCCAGCTGCCGGTGGACGGCGGGAACCTGGCCATGAACGCCGGCGCCAGCGTCGAGTGGTGAGCCCAACGGCGGGGCCGCCGGGCCGCCGCCAGAGGAGTCGCTGAGGGCGGTCAGCCCTTCACCGCGCCCGCGGTCAGACCACGCAGCAGGCCGCGCTGGGCCAGCAGCGTCGCGATGAAGACCGGCACGATGAGCGTCAGCGCACCGGCGGCCATCGCGCCCCAGTTGATCGTGTCGACGCCGATGAAGTTGACGATGCCCACGGTCGCGGGGGTCGTCGTCGGGCCGGCCAGGATGAGCGGGATGAAGTACTCGCTCCACGCGGCGATCGCGCACAGCAGCCCGACCGACACCACGCCGGGAGTGGCCAGCGGCAGCGCGATCCGCAGGAAGGCCTGCAGCCGGCTGGCGCCGTCGACGCGGGCGGCGTCCTCCAGCTCGACCGGCACGTCCTGGAAGTACGACGAGGTCATCCACACGGCGAACGGCAGCAGGCCGGTCATGTAGGCCAGCGTCATCCCGGTGAAGGTGCCGACGAGGTGCAGGTTATGGAAGAACAGGAACAGCGGGATGATGAAGATGACCGGCGGGACCATCCGGCTGAAGAGCAGGAACGCCCCCAGGAAGCGGCGACCGATGAACCGGCCGCGCGCGAACGCGTAGCCGGCCGGCACGCCCACCACGAGGGTGGCCACGGTGGTGCTGACGGTCAGGACCGTGGAGTTCCACAGCGACCGCAGGAAGCCGTCGCCGTTCAGCGCCCGGAAGTTGATCGACGTGAACGGGCTGATCAGCTTGGGGGGCACCGACGCCGCGTCGACGGGAAGCTTGAAGGCCGTGGTGATGATCCACAGGAACGGGACGGCCACGAGGAGCAGGCCGATCCCGAGCAGGACGAACCTCAGGAGCTCCAGGCGCTGCTTCTCCTTGCGCATGCTGGCCATGACTGCTCTCCTCAGCCTCGTCGTCCGGCGATGAGGTACACGAGCCCGACCGAGGCGCCGATCATCAGGATCAGCACGACGCCCATCGACGCGGCGTACCCCACCTGGTCGTAGAACAGGCCGGTGTTGTAGATCTCGAGGTTCAGCGGAGTGCTCGAGATGCCGGGCCCGCCGGTGGTCAGGATCTGGATCCCCTCGAACTTGCGGAACGCGTCGATCAGCCGCAGCACGACCGCGATGAACAGCACCGGTCGCAAGGACGGCAGCGTGACGTACCAGAAGACCTGCAACCGGTTCGCGCCGTCCGACATGGCCGCCTCACGCAGCTCGTTCGGCACCGCGATCAGCCCGGCCAGCAACAGGATCGCCTGGAACGGGATGCCGGTCCACATGTCGGAGATGATCACGGCCGGCATCGCGAGGTGCGGATCCCCGAGCCAGGTGGGCTGGGGCAGATGGGCCAGCCCGAGGAAGTAGTTGATCCACCCGGCGTCGTTGTTGAACATCGCCCGCCAGGTCAGCGCGACGACGATCGGCGCGGTCATGATCGGCAGCATGAACAGCGAGCGGATGAACCCCGCCCCGCGCCGCTTGGAGTCCATCAGGACGGCCAGGGCGAGCCCGAAGACCGTGTCCAGCACGGTCGTGCCCACGACCAGATAGGCCGTGTTGAAGATGATGTGCGGGGTCTGCGGGTCGTGGATCAGCCGGTCGAAGTTGGTCCACCAGGTGAACTTCCAGTGCGGCAGGATCAGGTCGTAGTTCGTGACGCTCAGGCCCAGCGTGATCGCGAACGGGATGGCCGTGACGGCCAGCATGATGATCAGC
The DNA here is from genome assembly GCA_963743975.1 of uncultured Actinomycetota bacterium. Classification (GTDB taxonomy): domain Bacteria; phylum Actinomycetota; class Actinomycetes; order Actinomycetales; family CAVURS01; genus CAVURS01. The sequence goes on along the minus strand of CAVURS010000002.1, from coordinate 113,460 downwards.
GACGGCCATGAGATCAGGGCCAGGAAGTGCTTCTCGCTCCAGGACCGGACGGACGCGCCCCTGCTGGGGGCAGGGGCGCGTCCCTCGGTCTCATTGACGGTTGCGGCAGATGCCATCAGTGAGGCCTCGTGAAGATCAGCTGGATGGGAACGGCTTAGGGTAGCCAGCGCTCTTCATGATGGTGTCCACTCCACTCTTCATCGTGGCCATGATCTGCGGCACCGGCTTGTTGCTGGTGATCAGGTCGGACAGGCCGTTGGAGATCGGCGGGATGATCGCCACGCCCTCGGGGATGAAGGGCAGGAGAGCGACGTCCGGGTGGGCCAGGATGTAGGTCAGGGCCTCCGGGAACGTCTTCGGCAGGACGGCGACGGTCGCCGGGTCCTTCAGCACCGCGTTGCGAGACGGTGTCAGCAGCGCCTTGGCCTTCGTCGCCGCGACCTGGGTCTCCTGCGAGGTGATGTACTGGATGAGCTGCCAGGCCGCGTTCTTGTGCTTCGAGGCGTTGTTCATCCAGATGCCGAACGGCTGCACCAGCTCACAGTGGTCCGGGTTGGCCGTGGGGCACGGCATGGCCCAGAAGGCCGTGTCGTTGGCGACCTTCGACTGGCTGGGGTCGAGCACCGACGGGATCGTGCCGGAGTCGTCCTGCCACATCGCGACGCGTCCCTGCTGGAAGTCCTGCAGGCAGTTGGTCACGAGGTAGGTCGAGATGCCCTTGGGGGCGTCGTTCTTCAGGATGTTCCGGTAGAAGTTGCCGAAGGCGCTGGCCTGCGGCTCGGTGCCGATCAGGAAGTTCCAGTTCTTGTCGAAGTACGTGCCGGTCACCGGGTTGTTCCACGGCACGAACCAGTTCCAGAGCTGGAACGCGTCGTACAGGGTCTGCGACTTGTCGGCCCGGACGCAGAAGCCGGCGTGCTGCTTGTTGGTCAGCTTGGCCGCGTCCTGCAGGAGCTCGTCCGGCGTCTGCGGCGGGGCGGAGATGCCGGCGTCGCTGAACATCTTGGTGTTGTAGTAGAGCAGCGCTCCACCGGTGTGGGTCGCGATGCAGTACGTCTTGCCGCCCGACTGGCAGGCCGACTCGACGTCCGGCGCGATGTCGCTGAAGTTGTACGACGCGGGGGTCTGCTTGGTGTCGGACATGTAGGCGTCCAGCGGCTCGACGCCGCCGCTGCCGACGAAGTCGGTGATCTTCTCCGAGCCGGTGAAGAACACGTCCAGGCCGGTGTCCTTGGCCTTGAGCTGCAGCGGGATCTTCTGGTCCATCGTGTCGACGGGGAGCGACACCCAGTTGACCTTGATGCCGGTCTTCTTGGTGAAGTCGCCCATCTGCGACTTGTAGAAGTCGAACTCAGGCACCGCGGCGTACGACTCGATGGTGATGGTTTGCCCGGCGTACGGCTGCGACGAGCTGGCCTTGCTGCTCGACCCTCCGCTCGATCCGCACGCCGCGACGAGTAGTGCCGACGCAAGGATCGCCGTGGCGGCAATCTGCTTGCGCTTGAAGTGAAGGACCATATTTTGGCTCCGTATCGCGTGACCAACATGACCGGGTTTGACGCGGCGCCTTGCCGGCCCGGGACGGGGCCGGCTACAGCGATCTCGCTAGCGAATTCACGGGGTGTTCATGCAACGCGGCGAGCATGGCACGGCGGGATGTGAGATAGCAATACCTCAGATATCGTATGCCAACCCTTCCCTGAAATATCGAGGCAACGAATCGGTAACGGAGGCCTCAGTCCAGGTCGCCGGACGCGGTTCGGCGGACGCGGCCGTCGGCCCGCTCGAGCACCTCGGGGCGCAGCGCGGTGCCGAGCCCGGGGCCGCTCGGAGCCGTGATCCGCCCCTCGCTGACGACGGGCAGCTCGGTCACGATGTCGCGGTACCACCCGGTGTAGTAGGCGCGGACCGTCTCCTGCAGCAGGGCGTTCGGCGCGTTGAGCGAGAGGTTCGTGCCGGCCGTGAGGACCACCGGCCCGGTGCAGTCGTGCGGCGCTATCGGCAGGTCGTGGGTCTCGGCCAGCGCGGCGATCTTCTTGGCCTCGCTGATGCCCCCGACCCAGCCGACGTCGAACATCACGATCCGGGCCGCTCCCTGCCGGATCATCGCCGAGAAGGCGGGCCGGCCGGCCAGCGTCTCGCCCATCGCCACCGGCACGTGGGTGCTGGCGGCGAACCGGGCTGCGGCCTCGAGGTTGTCGCCCTTGACCGCGTCCTCGAACCAGTACGGACCGAGCGGCTCGACGGCCTTGGCGATCTTCACCGCCGCGGGCAGGTGCCAGACCGCGTGCAGCTCCACCATGACGTCCATCGCCTCGCCGACGGCGTCCCGCACCTGCTGGATCAGCGCGACGCCGGCCGCCAGCTCGTGCGGTGCGATGTCGTGACCGCCCGTCGCGGCGGCGTAGGAGTCGAAGGGCCAGATCTTCATGCCGCGGATGCCCTGGCTCAGCAGGTCGCGCGCCAGCTCACCCGGCCGCTCGATCGCGGCCTGCAGGTCCTCGTAGGGCCCGGGTGGCGAACCGTCCGGCAGCCCGCGGTCGGCGTCGGTCGCGCGGTCGCCGGCCTTCAGCGCGCCCTTGTTCCCCCGGCCGTACTGGTATCCGGCGCAGGTGTTGTAGATCCGGATCGACTCGCGGGAGGCACCGCCCAGCAGCTCGACGAGCGGGGTGCCCGAGGCCTGGCCGCTGATGTCCCAGAGGGCGATGTCGACGGCCGAGTTGCCGCGGGTCTCCGCCCCCGTGCCCTGGTACCCGACGAAGACGTCGGACAGCGCGCGCGCGTGCCGGTCGACCTGGCGCGGGTCCTTCCCGATGAGGTACGGCGCGACGGTCTCGTGGATGTGGGCCTCGACGGTGGCCGGTCCGATGCAGGTCTCGCCGAGCCCGACCAGCCCCGTGTCGGTGTGCACCTGCAGCCACAGCATCTGCGGGTGCTCGTCGAGGCGGATCGTCTCGACCGTGGTGACCTTCACCGCGAGCCCGCCGCGCCGACGTCCGCCAGGCCGAAGTCGGCCAGGTCCAGGTCCACCAGCGCGGCGGCCTCCTCCAGGCTGGTCACGACGTCCGGCGGCAGCGTGACGCCGTCGGACCGGGAGCGCTCGAGCCGCTCCCACTCCATCTCGCCCGGGACGTACAACCGGTCGACGCCGTCGGCCCGTGGTGCGGCGTGCACCTCGTCCACGAGCGCCTCGATGCGCGCCGGCAGGTCCGGATGGATCGCGGTGGCGTCCAGCACCACGAACGCGGCGCCGTGCCGGGTCGGCAGCGAGTGGTCGTCACCGAGCCACGAGCGGATCTGCCAGGTCATGCCCGCACCCGTCAGGGCGCCGGCCAGGGCCTCGATCATCAGGCCGAGGCCGTATCCCTTGTGTCCGGCGGCCGGCGCGAGCGTCGCGTGCTCGGGGTACGCCGCCGGGTCGTCCGTCGGGCGGCCGTCCTCGCCGACCAGCCAGCCGGGCGGGATGGCCTCGCCGCGCTCGCGGGCGGCGAAGACCTTGCCCCCGGCGACCGTGGCCACCGACATGTCGAGGACGAGCGGGCGGTGCCGGCCGGCAGGGGCGGCGTACGCGAACGGGTTGCTCCCGGTGATCGCGCCCCGCGAGCCGGGCGCGGCGACCGAGGGGATGTCGTTGGCCATGCTCAGGGCCACCAGGCCGCGCTCCGCGGCCTGCGCGGCGTAGTAGCCGGCCGCCCCGAAGTGACAGCTGTTGTGCACGCCGACGTACGCGACGCCGGTCTGCTGGGCCTTGGCGATCGCGGTCTCCATGGCGAAGACCGAGGTCACCATGCCCAGGGAGGAGTCGCCGTCGACGAGCGCCCACGACGGGCCCTCGGCCGAGACGGTGGGCCGGCCCTGCGGCCTCAGGCCGCCGGCCCGCAGCCGGCGCAGGTAGCCGCGCAGGGCCTTGCTGCCGTGGGTGAAGACGCCCCACCCGTCGGTCGTGCTCAGCACCGCGGCGCCCGTCGCGGCGTCCTCGGGGCTGAGGCCGGCGCGTTCGAAGGCCGTCCTGCACAGCGCCGACAGCTCTGTCAGGGGGACCGTGCGGGGAGAGGGCGCCACCAGGATCCTCGGGTTCGGAGGGTGTTGGTCGAGCCGGAAGATATCATATGCTAAACGCCCCCGAACCCGAGGAGCGTCATGCCCGCGATCGCGAGCGTCACCGGTCCGGTCGACTCCGCCGACCTGGGCTACGTCCTCGCCCACGAGCACGTCAGCGCCGCCTCGCCCGGCATCATCCGGAGCTGGCCCGCACTCCACGGCGGCCGGGAAGCGTTGGTGGACAGGGGAGTGCGCGCGCTGCGGGACGCGAAGGCGGCCGGCGTCGACACGATCGTCGACTGCACGACGTTCGACCTCGGCCGCGACCCCGAGCTGCTCGTCGAGGTGTCCGAGCGCAGTGGCGTGACGATCATCGCCTCGACCGGGTGCTGGCTCGACCCGTCGGCCACGATGCGGGCCCGCAGCGTCGACCAGCTCGCGGACTGGTTCCGCTCCGACCTCACCCAGGGCGTGGACGGGACCGACGTGCGGGCCGGCGTGATCAAGCTGGCCAGCGACGAGCGGGTCGAGCCGTACGCCGCGATGGTCCTCGAGGCCGCGGCGCGAGTCAGCATCGAGACCGGTGCGCCGATCATCACGCACACCGCCGCGGCCCATCGCACCGGCGAGGCCCAGGCCGAGCTGCTCGAGTCGCACGGCGTGGACCCGGCGCGCGTGGCGATCGGTCACAGCGACGACAGCGACGACATCGGGTACCTCGCCGGTCTGGCCGCGCGGGGCTACCGGATCGCGATGGACCGCCTGCCCAACGGCGCGCTCCCGAACTACGGCGGCCAGGACGTCGAGGCCCGGATCGAGATGATCGCGGCCGCTGGTCGAGCGTGGCTTCGGCGACCGTGTCCTGCTCGGCCACGACGACCCCATCTGGGCCGGCCTGCTGGACGACGAGGACCAGGCGCGGCACCTGGCCTCCAACCCCGGGCTGCTCACCTTCGTCTCCGCCGTCGTCCTGCCCGCCCTGGAGCAGCGGGGGGTCGACGCGGCGGGCATCCGCGCCCTGACCGTCGACAACCCCCGCCGGTGGCTGGTCGGTTCATGACCGTCCCCCCGGACGGGCAGCGGATCTCCCGGCCGCAGGACGTCCACTCGATCCCGCTCGACAACCCCCTGCACGGGCCGCCGCCCGCGCGCTTCCGCGACGGCGAGGTGCTGGTGATCCAGTACCGCACCGACGCCGAGGCGGTCGCGGCCGTGGTGCCCGAGCCGCTGGTCGTCACGGGTGACACGGTCATGGTGCAGGTCGCCCGCTGGGGGGACGTGCCCGGGCTGGGCCGGGACACCCACGAGGTCAACGTGATGGTGCCGGTCCGGTACGACGGCCCGGACGGTCCGGTCGGGGGCGCCTACTCGCCGTACTTCTTCGTCGACAGCGACCGGGCGATGGCCGGTGGCCGTGAGTTCCACGGGCAGCCGAAGCGGATGGCCGAGGTCGCCCTGGAGACACGGGGCGACCTGATCGTCGGATCGTTGCGCCGCAACGGGATCGACGTCTTCACCGGGACCCTTCCCTACAAGTCCCGGGTGTCGTCCGTCGAGGAGGTGCGGCAACGGGTCGACTTCGTCACGAACATCAACCTCAAGGTGATCCCGCAGATCGACGGCCGTCCGGGCATCCGGCAGCTCACCGCGCGGGACCTGGTCGGCATCGACCTCGCCGAGTGCTGGAGCGGGACGGGGACGGCTCGGGTCGAGCCCAACCCGCAGGCCCCGCTCTACCGGCTGCCGGTGCGTGAGCACCTCGACGGCTTCTACTGGCGCGGCGAGTTCTCGCTCGTCGGAGGGGTCGTGCTGCACGAGTACGCCGCGGGGTCGGCACGTGGCTGACCCGGCCGTCCTGGAGGCGATCGGCGGCCCGGGCGTCGTGGCCATCGTCCGTCTCCCGACGGCCGACGGCGTCCTGGAGGCCTGTGGTGCCCTGCGCGAGAACGGGATCCGCGCCGTCGAGATCACGCTGACGATCCCGGGGGCGACCGCACTGATCGAGTCCCTGGTCCGGCAGCTCGGCGACGACCTGGTGGTCGGCGCCGGCACCGTGCTCGACCCGCTGCGCTGCCGGGAGGTGGTCGAGGCCGGTGCCGCCTTCGTCGTGCTCCCCGGCTACGACGGCGACGTGGTGGAGCAGTGCCGCCGGCTGGGTGTCCTGTGCGTGCCCGGCGCGCTCACGCCCACCGAGGTGATGGCGACGGTGCGGGGCGGGGCGGACCTGGTCAAGCTGTTCCCCGCCCGCGTCGCCACCCCGGCGTACGTCGCGGACCTCCTCGGGCCGCTGCCGGGCGTGCGCTTCCTGCCCACCGGCGGCATCGACGCCGAAGCGGCCGCCGAGTACGTGCGCCGGCGGTGCCTTCGCCGTCGGGGTCGGCGGCCGGCTGGTGGACCCCCGGGCGGTCGCCGAGCGCGACTCGGCGGCGATCGGCGCCGCCGCCCGCGAGGTGCTCGCGGCCGTGGCCGCGGCCCGGAGGTCGTCGTGAGCGGGTCCGCGGGAGCGCTGGTCGCCTTCGGTGAGCTGATGCTCCGCCTCGACCCGGTCGACGGCGACCGCCTGGTGCAGGCAGGGGCGTTCGGGGCGAGGTACACCGGAGCCGAGGCGAACGCGGCGGCGTCGCTGGCCGTCTGGGGGGTCGACGCCGAGCTGGTCTCGGCCGTGCCGGACCACGCGCTGGGTGACGCCTGCCTGGCCTACCTGCGGCGGTTCGGCGTCCGCACCTCCGGAGTGCTGCGCCGGCCGGGCCGGCTCGGCCTGCTCTTCCACGAGCCCGGCGGCGCGGGCCGGGCGCCGGTCGTGCTCTACGACCGGGCCGGGTCGGCCTTCGCCGAGTGCGACCCGGCGGCGTACGACTGGACGGCGTTGCTGTCCGGCCGGTCCTGGCTGCACCTGTCCGGGACGGCGCTGGCCCTGAGCGAGCGGACGCGGGTCGCGGTGGCCGACGCCGTCGCCACCGCCCGGCGGCTCGGCCTGGGCGTCAGCCTCGACCTGAACTACCGGTCCGCCCTGTGGGGGCCGGCGGAGGCGGCACAGGTCACCGCTGCGGTGCTCCCGCAGGTCGACCTGCTGCTCGGCTCGGGAGCCGATGCGGCCGCCCTGTTCGGCCTCGAGCCGCCGGACGCCTGGGGACCCGGGGTGGTCAACAGCCAGATCCGGCTGGCCGAGCGGCTGCGGGAGCGGTTCGGCCTGCGGGCCGTCGCCGGCACCGTCCGCGTCGCCGCACCCGACGGCGCCGCCGCCCTCCACGGGCTGCTCGTCGACGACACCGGCGCCCACGTCAGCGCCTGGCACCGGATCCTCGACCCCACCGGCCGGATCGGCACGGGAGACGCCTTCGCGGCCGGCCTGCTGCGCGGCGTCCTGCTCGGTCTCCCGGCCGCCGAGACCGTCGAGTTCGCCGCTGCCGCAGCGCATCTGAAGCAGTCGGTGCGCGGCGACGTCAACGTGGTGACGGTCGAGGAGGTCGACGCGGTGGTGGCCGGGTCCACCACCGACCGGGTCCGCCGCTGACCCGGCCGGCCGCCTCCCTCAGGCCAGGCTCAGCGCGGCGAGCGCGGCGTTGACGATGCTTCCCGGCAGCAGGTCGTGCAGCTCGTAGAGCTCCGCGACCGAGCCGGACTGACCGAAGTCGTCCACGCCGAGCGGGACGCACGGGGCGCCGATCGCCGACCCCAGCCAGGCCATCGCGTGCGACGCGCCGTCGTGCACGGTGACGATCGGCGCCCGGTCGGGGAACACCGTGCGCAGCGCACCCGGGATGCTCGGCGCCGTCGCGGTGCGGACGCCCTGGCGCAGTGTCCGCTGCCACGCGGCGTACAGCCGGTCCAGCGACGTCACGTCGACGACGTGCGCGGCGATGCCCTCACCGGCCAGCTCCTCGGCGGCGAGCAGCGTCTCCGGCAGCACCGCACCGCTGGCCACCAGGTGCACCAGGGGAGTGGCGCCGTCCCGCAGCTCCGGGTGGGCGGCGAAGGCGTCGACCAGCCGGTACGCGCCGGCCAGCACCTGCCGGCGCAGGACCGCGTCGCCGACCCGGGACCGAGCCGCCTCGAACGGTGACTGGTCGATCGGCCGGGTGGTCAGGCGGAAGTAGAACGCGCCGTCGTCGGCCGGCCCGGCCACCGACGTCGGTGCCGGACCGGCCGCGACCTTGGCCATCGCGTCGCACAGCAGCCAGTCCAGAGCGCTGCCGTACGCCGGCTCGACGAACGTCACGCCGGGCTGCTCGAGCCCGACCGACGGGGTGATCGTGGACTGGTGCGCCCCGCCCTCCGGTGCCAGCGTGATGCCGGACGGCGTGCCGGCGATCACGAACCGCGCACCGGAGTAGACGCCGTAGATGAACGCGTCGAGCCCGCGCAGGACGAAGGGGTCGTAGACGGTGCCGACGGGGAGCAGCGGCTGCCCGGACAGGTCCCACGACAGGCCGAGCTGGCCGAGCAGGAGGAACAGGTTCATCTCCGAGATGCCCAGCTCGATGTGCTGCCCGGAAGGCGACTGGCTCCAGCGCAGCATGGGGTCCGGGCTCCACTGCCGCTGCTCGACCGGCGCGAAGACACCGGTCTTGTTGATGAACCCGGCCAGGTTGGTGGAGGTCGCGACGTCCGGTGCCGTCGTCACGAGGTACGGCGCGACGGCCGGGTTCCGGGACAGCTCGACGAGCACCCGGCCGAAGGCCTCCTGGGTCGAGATCGCCTTGCCCACCCGCAGCTGCGTGCTCTCCGGGACGTCGACGGCCAGCGTGGCCGACCTCGGGGGCCGGGCCAGCAGCTCGCGGCGCGCGTTGACCCAGATGCCGGCCGGGCTGGCCGGGTCGAACCGCTCCCACTCCGTGGTCTCGTCCAGGCCGCTGGCCCGGCGCAGCTCGTCGATCTGCGCGACGGACAGCAGCGCCGAGTGGTTGCGGGGGTTGCCGGCGATCGGCAGGCCCCAGCCCTTGATCGTGTACGCGAACACCACGCTCGGCCGGTCGTCGACCTCGTCGCACTGCCGCAGCGCGTCGAGGACGGCCAGCAGGTCGTGACCGCCCAGGTCGGTGACCAGCGCCGCCAGCTCCTCGTCCGACCGGTCGCCGACCAGCTGCTCGAGCTCGGCCGGCGCGCCGTCGAGGAACTGCTTGCGCAACGTGTCGGGGGCGAGGCCGAACAGCGACTGGTACTGCTCGTTGGGCATCCGGTCGATCCAGGAGCGGAGCGCAGCGCCCCCGGGCTGGGCGAACGCGGCCTGCAGCCGTCGGCCGTACTTGACCTCCACGACGTGCCAGCCGGCCGCCTGGAACTGACCGCGCCACTGGTCGATCCGCACGCCGGGCACGACGCGGTCCAGCGACTGGCGGTTGAAGTCGACCAGCCAGGTCACGTTGCCCAGGCCGCCCGTGGCCGGGTCGGCCACCGCCTCCCACACGTTGCCCTCGTCCAGCTCCGCGTCCCCGATCAGCGACACGAAGCGGCTGCGCGGGCGCGGGCCGAAGTGCGCGTCGACGTACCGGCGGGTCACCGCGGCGAACAGGGGCGCCGCCGCGCCCAGGCCGACCGAGCCGGTCGCGAAGTCGACGCCGTCCGGGTCCTTGCGCCGGGACGGGTAGGACTGCAGGCCGCCTCGAGCCCGCAGCCGCGTGAGGTACGACCGGTCGAGGTTGCCGAGGAGGTACTGGATCGCGTGGAACACCGGTGATGCGTGCGGCTTGACCGCGACCCGGTCGGGCTCGTCCAGGTGGGCGAAGTACAGCGCGGTCATCGCGGTGACCAGGGAGGCGCTGGACGCCTGGTGGCCGCCGACCTTCACCCCGTCACCGGTGTCGCGGTCGTGGTTCGCGGCGTCGACGATGCGCGTCGCGAGCCAGAGCACCCGCTGCTGGATCTCGAGCAGGACCTGCTCGTCCACTTCGGCCACTGCACGCACCGTCTACGCACCGTCTCTCGACTCCGGCCGAGGGCCGGCGGGAACACACCTGTGCTGCAACACTACCCAGGCATCGGGGCGCCGGGTGATGAACGCGACGTGGCCGGCACGGCCAGGACGACGTGCAGCGTGCGCGGGCCGTGGACGCCCTCGACCCGGCTCAGCTCGATGTCGCTGGTGGCGCTCGGGCCGCTGACGAAGGTCAGCGGGCGGGTGGGGTCGAGCCGGGCCAGCGCCTCCGGGACGCTCCCGACGACCTGCTCGGCGTGCACGACGCACACGTGCAGGTCGGGGACCAGGGTGACGATGCGCCGTCCGCTGGTCGCGCCACCGTCGAGCACGCACGGTGCCGGTCTCGGCGATGGCGACCGCGCAGCCCGTGACGACGGCGTCCACGGCATCGAGGTCGTGCGCGGTCAGCGTCCCGTCATCGACGACCACGTCGTCCTCCGCGACCCACGTCGGCAGCCCGGTGGGCACGACGACGCGGTGCACGTCCCGCGGCGAACAGCGCCGACCGCACCGCGGTGCCGATCGACGTGTCGTCGTCGTCGCACAGGGCGACGGTGGCCCGGTAGTCCTCCACCCGCTCGGTGAACCGGTCGAGCACCTCCTGCGCCCCGGGCGACCACCCGGACGTACGGCGGTAGGCGCGGGGCGGGTCCGACATCTCGGCCTCAGAGCCGATTGTGCGACAAGGCCTTCCGGACTCGGCCCAGGATGTCGTCCCGGGCACTCACCGAGCCGCCCACCACTCGCGGAAGGTCTGGTCCGGCGGCGTGGGGAGGTCTCTGGTGGCCGTCCAGGCGGCCAGCGGCCCGGGCAGCGGCACGTGCCGGCGCGGGCGGCCGCGGCGCAGGAGCCACCGCCCGATCCGAGCCGTCCGGCCCGCACGTGCGAACCGGGACGGCCGGCCCATGACGTACGCCGCGGCCGCCATCGTCAGGGCCTCGGCGTCCGGTCGCCGCGGCCGGTGGGCGCGGGCCGCCTCGACGTGCCGGGCCCGCAGGTCGACCAGCAGGCTCGGGATGTCGATCTTGCACCGGGCAGGCGTCGAAGCAGGCGCCGCACAGGGTCGAGGCGAAGGGCAGCGAGTCGTTGGGGTCGTCGCCGCCGGTGATGCCGGTGAGCTGGGGCGGCGAGCACGGCGCCGATCGGCCCCGGGTAGACCGCGCCGTACGCGTGGCCGCCGGTGCGCCGGTAGACCGGGCAGACGTTCAGGCAGGCCGAGCAGCGGATGCAGTGCAGGGCGGTCCGTCCGACCGGGTCGGCCAGCGTGGCCGACCGGCCGTTGTCCAGCAGCACCAGGTGGAAGGCCTGCGGTCCGTCGCCGGGAGTCACCCCGGTCCACGCGGAGGTGTAGGGGTTCATCCGCTCACCGGTGGACGAGCGGGGCAGCAGCTGGAGGAACACCTCGAGGTCGGTCCAGGTCGGCACGACCTTCTCGATCCCCATCACCGTGATCAGCGTCTCGGGGCAGCGTCAGGCACATCCGGCCGTTGCCCTCGGACTCCACGACGACGAGCGTGCCGGTCTCGGCGACGGCGAAGTTGGCGCCGGACACGGCGACCCGCGCGCGCAGGAACGTCCGGCGCAGGTGGGCCCGGGCGGCCTCGGCCAGGGCCGGCGGGTCCGTCGGCGAGCTGCGGGTCCACGCCGGGCATCTCGCGCCGGAAGATGTCGCGGATCTCGTTGCGGTTCTTGTGGATCGCCGGCACCAGGATGTGGCTGGGCCGGTCGTGGCCGAGCTGCACGATGAGCTCGGCCAGGTCGGTCTCGAGGCCGTGATGCCGGCGGCGGCCAGGGCCTCGTTGAGCCCGATCTCCTGGGTGGCCATCGACTTGACCTTGACCACCTCGTCGGCCCCGGTCGCGCGCACCAGGTCGGTGACGATGCGCGTTGGCCTCGGCGGCGTCCCGGGCCCAGTGCACCGTGCCCGCCCCGGGCGTCGACCTCCGAGCTCTCCAGCTGCTCGAGCAGCTCGGGCAGGCGGGCCATCGTGTCGGCCTTGATCGCCGAGCCGGCCGCCCGCAGCTCCTCCCAGTCGGGCAGTTCGGACGACCACCTGGCGGCGCTTCGCCGGTGATCGTGCCGGTGGCCCGGGCCGAGGTTCGCCGCAGCTGCGCGTCGGCCAGCGCGTCGTGGGCCGCGGCCGGAAAGGAGCGGTCCCCCTCCGAGCTCGCCGACGTCGCGGCGAGCGGTCGGGATGCCGAGGTACGTCGACATCAGGCCGCCCCGGCCGGGGCCTCGCCGGCCAGGATCTCGGCCAGGTGCACCGTCCGCACCGGCTCGCCGTCCCCGCCGGCGACCAGCCGCGACAGTCCACCGCCGATGTGCATGAGGCAGGAGGAGTCGCCGGCCGTGACCGCCTCGGCTCCGGTGTCGAGCGACGGCCGCGCATCTTGTCGGCCAGGATCGCCGACGAGGTGTCGGCGTTCTTCACCGCGAACGTGCCGCCGAACCCGCAGCAGCTGTCCGCGTCGGGCAGCTCGACCAGGTCCAGCTCGCGGACGTTCCGGAGCAGCTGCAACGGCCGGTCGCCGACCCGGAGCACCCGCAGCGAGTGGCAGGTCGGGTGGTAGGTCACCCGGTGCGGGTAGCGCGCGCCGACGTCGGTGACACCGAGCACGTCCACCAGCAGCTCGGACAGCTCGTACGTCCGTGCGGCCACCGCTTCGGCCCGCCGGGCCAGCGCGTCGTCACCGGCCCGGCGGGCCAGCTCGGCGTGCTGGTGGCGGACCGACCCGGCGCAGGACCCGGACGGCACGACGATCGCCTCGGCGCCGTCCTGCAGCGCGCGCTCGAAGACCTCCACGTGGTGCCGGACCAGGCCGGCCGCACCGCGGGCGTACCCGGTGTTGACGTGCATCTGCCCGCAGCAGGTCTGGTCCGGCGGGAACTCGACCTGGTGGCCCAGCCGCTCCAGCACGGTCACGGTCGCCTGCCCGACCTGGGGGAAGAGGACGTCGCCCAGGCAGGTGACGAACAGCGCGATCCGCATGCACGGAACGTTACCGAGCGGACGCTCTCAGCCGCGGCGGGCGGCGCGGACCGGGAGCCAGACGACCAGCCCCATCAGCAGCATGGCCAGCGGGACGTGCACGACGGTGAGGGCGTGGTGGCCGTTGGAGATGGAGCCGCCGAGGAAGGCCTCCAGGACCAGCCCGACGAGCAGCACCACGGTGCCGAGCCACAGGTCGCGCCGGGAGCGCAGCTTCACGACGGCGGTGACCGCCGCGGCCAGGGCCAGCACGATCGCGACCTGGCCGCCGACCCCGTGCACGTCGACCCAGCTCTTGTCCGCGTCCCAGTCACCCTTGTGCTGCAGGAAGATCCCGGCCCACACCCCTTGCAGCAGCACGTCGAGCGCGGTGAGTCCGAGCAGGACGTTGTACAGCGGGCTGCGGGCCGCGCCGGGCACCGTGCCGGCGGCCTCGCTGCTGACCTGAGCCATGGGAGCCTCCGCGTCGACGTGCGACAACTATGCGCCCTCGACGGTCCCGGTCCGGGCCCGGGTCACCGCCCGACGCCGTGATGTCCGGTACGCGTGTATTGTCCGAACCGCACGCTCGCCGCGACGTCCACCCAGAGAGGTCTCCGCCATGGCACCCGAGAACGCCGGCCCCGTGCCGACCCTCACTCCCGAGAACTGCGTGGTCCTGCTGGTCGACCACCAGGTCGGGCTGATGCAGCTCATCGACGACATGCCGCCCGAGCAGGTGAAGAACAACGTGCTGGGCCTGGCTCGGACCGCACGCACGCTGGGGATCCCGGTGGTGCTGTCCACCAGCCGGGACTGGGGGCCCAACGGCCGGATCCTGCCGGAGATCGCGGCGCTGTTCCCGGACGTCGAGGTCGTCCGGCGGCCAGGGGTCATCAACGCGTACCGCTGGCCGCCGTTCCGGGCCGCGCTGGAGGACACCGGCCGCCGGCAGGTCGTCATCGCGGCCGTCACCGACTCGACCTGCCTGCAGTTCCCGTCGCTGGACATGGTGGCGGACGGGTACGAGGTGCACGCGGTCATCGACGCGAGCGGCGCCGAGGCCCCCGGACAGCTGGTGCGCGAGGCCACGGTGGCCACGCTGGCCCAGGCCGGCGTGCGCGTGCGGACCTGGTTCGGGCTCGCGGCGGAGCTCATCGCCGACTGGCGCCGGGACGAGGCCGCGGGGTGGCCCCTGGCCGCCGGCGCCGTGCACGACCACCTGCCCTCGTGGGGCTACCTCCTCGACACCTCGATGGCGTACGCGACGGCGGGGATGCAGGCGCCGGAGTGGTTCGTCGAGGGCGAGAGCGCCCCGACCACCCAGACGCCGGTGAAGCGGTGGCCGACGACACCGTGGCCCCGGCGCTCGGACTCCACGCCGGGCTAGCCGGCGGCCGCGAGGTAGGCGTCGATCTCGGCCAGGATCGTGCGCTTCCGCTCGGCCTCCGCGAACGACTGCCGGACCGATGCCCGGGCCAGCTCGGCGATGCCGGTGCGGTCGAGGCCGAGCAGCTCGGTGGCCACGGCGTACTCGTGCTCGAGCGTCGTGGAGAACATCGGCGGGTCGTCCGAGGCGATCGAGAACGGCACGCCCGCCGCGGCCAGGGCCGGCAGCGGGTGCTCGGCGAGCGAGGGCACCGACTTCGTGCACACGTTGGAGGTCGGGCAGATCTCGAGCGGGATCTCGTGCTCGGCCAGGTGCCGCACGAGCTCCTCGTCGTGGATCGCGTTGATGCCGTGCCCGATCCGCTCGGCGCCGAGCAGGCGCAGCGCGTCCCAGACCGTCTCCGGGCCGGTGGACTCACCGGCGTGCGGCACGCTGTGCAGCCCGGCGGCGCGGGCCTGGGCGAAGTGCGGCTCGAACCACGAGCGCGGTACGCCGATCTCCGGGCCGCCGAGCCCGAAGCTGACCAGCCCCTCGGGCCGCTGCTGGAGCGCGATGTCGAGGGTGAGGTCGCCCGCGGGGACCCCTGACTCGCCGGGGATGTCGAAGCACCACCGCAGCGTGAGGTCCACCTCGGCCTCGACGGCGCGCCGGGCGTCCTCCACCGTCTCGCAGAACTCCTCGGCCGCCATGCCCCGAACGACCGAGGAGTACGGCGACAGGGTCAGCTCGGCGTACCGGACGTTCTGCCGGGCCAGGCCGAGCCCGATGTCGTGGGTGAGGGTCCAGACGTCCTGCGGGTCGCGGATCAGGTCCACGACCGACAGGTAGACCGTGACGAAGTGCGCGAAGTCGGTGAACGTGAAGTAGTCGGCCAGCAGCGCCGGGTCGGCCGGCACGTCGGTGCTCCCCTCGTGCCGGGCGGCCAGCGCGGCCACGGTCTCCGGTGTGGCGGAGCCGATGTGGTGCACGTGCAGCTCGGCCTTGGGCAGTCCGGCGATGAAGGCTCGGAGCTCGGGGGAGATGGTCACGGCGGTCATCATGCCGGTCCACCCTTGACCCTGGAAAGTGCTCCTGGATATCGTTTGCCCACCGTCTACACGTGTAGATAGAGGAGCGGTCGACCCGCCCCGGAGAGGTGTGCCCCATGCCGACGAAGGTCATCCTCGATGTGGACACCGGCACCGACGACGCCGTCGCGCTGATGTTCGCCGCGCTGCACCCGGACCTGGAGCTGGTGGGTGCCACCACGGTCAACGGCAACGTGCCGCTGGAGTTCACGACCGAGAACACCCTGCGGGTGTTCGACCACATCGACCGGGCGGTGCCGGTCTACCGGGGCCTGGCCAAGCCGCTGTCGCGCGAGGACTTCCCCGTGCCGCGGGCCACCCCGCCGCCCGGCAAGACCCACGTGCACGGTGACTACCTCGACATCCCGCCCTCGCACTCCTCGATCCAGGACACCGGCGCCGTGGAGTTCCTGATCGAGACCTACCGCGCCGCGACCGAGGAGATCGTGCTGATCCCCGTCGGGCCACTGACCAACATCGCGGCCGCCCTGCGGCTGGAGCCGAAGCTGGCCGAGCTGATCCCGCGGACGATCATCATGGGCGGCGCCCACGACACGGGGAACATCACCCCGCGCGCGGAGTTCAACATCTGGGCCGACCCGGAGGCGGCTCACGTCGTCTTCCACGCCGGCCTGCGCAACCTGACGCTCGTCCCGCTCGACGCGACGCACAAGGCCCTGGTCTCCGCGGACGACTGCGCGGCGTTCCGGGCCCTCGGGACCCCGGCGGGCGACGCGACCGCGACGTTCGTCGAGCGGCGTATCCGCGGGTACGACGAGTCGCAGCCGATGAGCCGCACGGGTGCCGCTCCGGTGCACGACGCGCTCTGCGTCGCGGCCGTGCTGGAGCCGGACGTGATCACGACCAGGGACCTCTTCGTCACGGTCGAGACGCACGGTGAGACGACGGTCGGCGAGACCGTGGTCGACGTCGCCGGGCGCTCGGGCGCTCAGCCGAACATGAAGGTCGCGTTCGACGCGGACGAGAAGACGTTCGTGCGGCTGATGCTCGAGACCTTCGCGTGACGCGGCCGTTCCTGATCGACACCGACACCGCGTCGGACGACGCCGTCGCGCTGGTCCTCGCCCTGCGGGCCGAGGACGTGGACGTGGTCGGCATCACGGTGGTCGCCGGCAACGTCGGCTTGGAGCAGGGTGTCCAGAACGCGCTGTACACGGTGGAGGTCTGCGGCTCCGACGCGCCGGTGCACGCCGGTGCCGCCCGGCCGCTGACCCTGCCGCTGCAGACCGCGCAGAACGTCCACGGTCAGGACGGCATGGGCGACATCGGACTGCCGCTCTCCGGCCGCACGCCCGCCAGCAACGACGCCGTGGGCGAGATCATCCGGCTGGCCCGGCGCCATGCCGGCGAGCTGACGGTCGTCACGCTCGGGCCGCTCACCAACCTCGCCCTCGCCGTCCGCACCGCCCCCGACATCGTCGAGTGCATCTCGCGGGTGGTCGTCATGGGCGGTACCGGCCAGGGCCCGGGCAACGTCAGCCCGGTGGCCGAGTTCAACATCTGGGTCGACCCCGAGGCCGCCGACATCGTGTTCACCAGCGGCCTGCCGGTCGAGATGGTCGGCTGGGACATCTCCTACACGTACGCGACGATCAGCCCGGAGGAGTCCGACGCGATCACGGCCGCCGGACCGCTGGGGGAGTTCTGCACCGGCATCCAGAAGGCCCTGATCGAGTTCTGCGCGACGGTCACCCATCTACCGGGCTACGACCTGCCGGACCCGATCACGATGGGCGTGGCCCTGAGCCCGGCTCTGGCCACCAAGGTCGTCGACCGGTACGTCCGGGTCGAGACCGCGGCCGGCCTGTGCCGCGGCCAGACCGTCGTCGACCACCTCGGCGTGACCGGGCAGCCGCCGAACGTCCAGGTGGTCATGGAGAGCTCGCACGAGCAGTTCCTGCAGATGCTGCTGACCGCCGTCAGCTCGTGAGCGCCGCGTCCCGGTAGAGCGCGTCGCCGTTCGCCAGGGCATCGGTCAGCTGCTCGGCGGTGAGCACCCGCGCGTACCCGCGGCGCAGCGTCCGCAGCGTGGCCCGGTGGGCCTCGGCGCTGTCGGTCGCGCAGAGGTCGTCGACGAAGGCCACGTGGTAGCCGAGGTCGAACGCCGCGCGGGCGGTCGCCTCGCAGCAGTAGTTCGTCATGGTCCCGCTGACGATCACCGTGCGGGTGCCCGCGACCCCGGAGCCGGGCGTCCAGCTCGGTGCCCCAGAACGCGTTGTACGTGTACTTCGTGGACACGACGTGGTCGCCGTCCTGGTACAGCTCGGGAGCGATGCGCACGCCCTCGGAGCCCTCGGCCAGCATGCCCTCGGCGACCGGCGCGCAGTAACCCTTGGTGTCGTTGGGGTGCTGCGGCAGGTACGTCGCCGCGGTGAACAGGACGGGGATCCCCAGCTCCCGGCAGGTCTTCGCCGCCCGGGCGATCCGCGGCAGCACGCGCTGAGCGTGCGGCACCCACATCGGCCCGGGGCGGACGAAGCCCTCCTGCATGTCGATCACGACCAGCGCGCACTCCTGCGGCCGGATCTCGAACGCGCCGTGGCGGTCGACGTCGTAGTCGACGGCGGCCTGCGCGACGACCTCGCCCTCGGTCCGCCCGTCGGCGCCCGCCGGCAGCAGCTCGTCCTGTGCGAGGTCGTACTCGCGCCGGTAGGCCGCGACGCCGTCCGGCTCGCCGGTGGGCTCGGACATCAGTACATCGCCAGCGTGTCGGTGAGCAGGTCGAAGAAGCCCTCGACGTCGATGCCGACCGCGACCTCGCAGTTCGGGGTGGCGTTCTGCTCGATCGCCTCCTTGCCGGCCAGCTGGTCGCCGGTGCCCGGGATGCGGCGGTAGTCGCAGACGGTCATGCCGCGAGTGTGCTTCCCGTTGAGCTCGATCGCAACGTGCATCGGGCGCAGCTCGAACAGCTCCGGCTTGATGAACGTCGCCACCGCGAGCGGGTCGTGCAGGGAGGCGCCCGGGAGTCCGAAGACGTTCTCCAGCGACGAGCGGTAGAACTCGAGCAGGTCGGCGACGGTCTTCGCGAACGGCGTGCCGAGGTCGGCGATCCGGCCGATCTCGGTCTTGGTGGCCGACGCCTGCCGGGTGACGTTGAGCCCGAACATCTTCATCGGGACGCCGCTGCGGAACACGACGTCCGCGGCCTCGGGGTCGACCCAGATGTTGAACTCGGCCGCGGCCGTGGAGTTCCCGTAGGTGAGCGAGCCGCCCATGATGCTGATGCAGTCCAGCCGCTCGCCGAGCGTGGGGTCCTTGATGAACGCCGCGGCCACGTTGGTCAGCGGACCGGTGGCGACGATGGTCAGCCCCGGGTGCAGGTGGCTCTGCTCGATGATGAAGTCGACGGCGTGCTGCTCGATCACCTGGACCGTCGGCTCGGGGAGGTCGACGCCGTCCAGCCCGGTCTGGCCGTGGATCTCCGGTGCCCACACCGGGTCGTTCACCAGCGGCCGGGCCAGGCCGGCGGCGAGCGGGATGTGGGTGAGGTCGCCGAGCTCGAGCACCGCCCGCGCGTTCCGCGTCACCTTCGGCAGCGACTGGTTCCCCGACACCGTGGTGACGCCGACCACCTCGAGGTGCTTCGCGGCCAGGAAGATCGCCAGCATGTCGTCGTGTCCGGGATCGCCGTCGAGCAAGTACGCCATGGGGGCCTCCGCAGTAGCCGGTCAGGGTCAGTCATACGTATGACGAACAGTTCGCCCAGGTTAGGACGGCGGTGCCGGAGCGGTCAACCGCCGGCCGTACGCGTCGTGCTGTCGCGGACGACGAGCTCGGGGGTGAGGGCCACCCTCCGGGGCACCGGCTCGGCCAGCAGCCGGACCGCCTCCTCGGCGATCAGCTCCCGCGGCTGCCGGGCGGTCGTCAGGGGTGGGTCGCAGAGCGCGGCCATCGCGATGTCGTCGTAGCCGGTGACGAGGACCTCCGCCGGGACCCGGCGTCCGGCGCGGTGGAGCGCGGCCAGCACACCGAGCGCGATCTCGTCGTCGCCGCACACGAGGGCGTCCGGCAGCGGGCCGCTGTCCAGCACGCGGGCGCCCGCCTCCAGCCCCCACTCGCGGGAGAAGGCACCCAGCAGGGGCCGGCCGGCCTGGCGCAACCCGGCCCGGCGGTTGGCCGAGCGGTAGGCCTCGAGCCGCAGGACGCCGGAGGAGCTGTTCGGTGAGCCGCTGACGAACCGGGTGGTCCGGGCGCCGCACGCAGCCAGGTGGGCGATGACGAGCTCGATGCCGGCGGCGTCGTCCAGCCCGACCCACGCGGCCGGGTGGCGGTCGACGAACCGGTCGATCTGCACGACGGGCACGGCGGCGGCGGCCTCGGTCAGCGTGGCCGCGCTGGCGGTGTACGACACCGGCGAGATGAGCAGGCCGTCGACCTGGCGGGAGAGCAGCGCGCGCACCCGCCGCTGCTCGATGTCCGGGCTCATCTGCGAGTCGCACAGCAGCAGGTCGACGCCCTGCGTCTGCAGGGCCCGCTCGACCGCCTCGATGATCGCGGGGAAGAACGGGTTGCTGATCTGGGGGACGACCAGCCCGATGGTGCCGGTCTGCTGGCGGCGCAGGGCCGACGCCACCGCGTTGGGCCGGTAGCCGAGCTCGCTCGCCGACGCCTGCACCCGCTCCACCAGGTCCGCGGCGACCCGGCGCCGGCCGGACAGGGCTCGGGAGGCGGTCGCGGTGGAGACACCGGCGTGCTCGGCCACCTCGCTGAGGGTTGCTCCCACCTGGCCCTCCCGGTCCGTCGCCCCCTCGAACGACGCGTGCCGACCGTACTACCGGCCGTTCCGGGGCCGGCCCTTGACGCTCCCGACGCGTCTCCCTAGACTTCGGCAATCGATTGCCAACGAATTGCCGATGAGCCGACGAGACCGACGGCCTGATCCAGGAGGTAGGGCCCATGGCCTCGTCCGACGAGTCGGCCGGCAGGCCTCCCGCGGGGCTGGTGACCGCGCAGCTGACGGCCAAGCGCATCGCCGCCGAGGCGGCCCGGTGGCTGCGGCCCGGCGTGACCGAGGTCGAGTGGCAGCAGGAGGTCGACCGGATCGCGGCGACCCACGGCTCGACCGGCCAGTGGACACCCGCGACCACGCGGGTCGGCCTGGGCACGCTCGTGGCCCATCCGGAGTTCCCCATGCAGTCGCGCGTCGCGCGGGACGGCGACCCCGCCTTCCTCGACGTCACGCCGACCATCGACGGCTGGCTGGGCGACTACTGCATCAGCCTGGTCGTCGGCGAGCCGGACGCGGAGACGGTCGCGGTGATCGAGGACTGCCGCTGGATCCAGCAGCAGATGATCGCCGCCGCCCGGCCCGGGATGCCGGCCAGCGAGATGTTCGCGGTCGGGGCCGCCCGGGCCGCCGAGCGGAACGTCAAGCTGCTCGACCTGCTCGACAACTTCGGGCACTCCATCGGCCGCGAGTTCGCGACCGACGGGTTCATCGACGCCGGCAACGACACCCCGATGTACGGCGCCTGGACCATCGAGCCGCAGGTCGGCCGCCGGGCCCGGGGAGCGAAGTTCGAAGACATCGTCTGGCTGGCCGAGGGCCACGCCGCAGTCGTCATCTGACGCACGAGACATGGGAGAGGGAGCGCAATGGCACGAGTCCTGCTCGTCGGCGAGTCGTGGTCGACACATTCGATCCACACCAAGGGTTTCGACTCCTTCACGACCTCGGAGTACGCCGAGGGTGGTCAGGAGTGGATGGACGGGCTGCGCGCCGCGGGCCACGACGTCGACTACCTCCCGGGCCACCACGCACCGAGCCGGTTCCCCCGGACGGTGGACGACCTGAACGCGTGGGACGTCGTGGTGCTCTCCGACATCGGCGCCAACTCCCTCGCGATCACCACTGAGGTGTGGGCCGGGGGCCGGACGCCGAACCCGCTGGACGCGGTCGACGACTGGGTCCGGTCCGGGGGTGCGCTGGCGATGTGCGGGGGCTATCTCAGCTTCTCCGGCATCGAGGCCAAGGCGGCGTTCGCCGGCACCGGGGTCGAGCGCGCGCTGCCGGTCTGGATCAGCCGCACCGACGACCGGGTGGAGAACCCGAGCGACAACATCCCGGTCACGCTGGACGTCGAGCACCCGATCGCCGTCGCCGTCACCGGTGACTGGCCGGCGGTCGGCGGGTACAACCGGGTGAGCGCCAAGGAGGGCGCCGACGTCCTGGTGACCGTCGGGCCGGATCCGCTGCTCGTGACCTGGACGTACGGCGAGGGACGGGCGCTCGCCTTCACCACCGACATCGGCCCGCACTGGGCGCCGGAGCCGTTCGTGGCCTCCGACGCCTACCGGACCGCCTGGGACGCCAGCATCCAGTGGCTGGCCGGCAACGACGGGAGCACGCGATGACCACCCCTTCGACCTCGCCGTCGAGCACGTCAACGCCTTCGAGCGCGGACACACCGGTGAACACGCTGGTCAACACCGTGCTCGGACCGGTGTCGGTCGAGGAGCTCGGCGTGACGCTGATGCACGAGCACACCGTCAGCAACCTCTCCGAGGCCCAGCACGCCGGTGTCCGGCCGTTCTCGAGCGAGCTGCGCGACGCCAAGGTCTCGGCGTCGAACGCGTGGCTCCTGCGCGAGGACCCGTACGCGTGCCCGGACAACTGCCGGATGGACGACGAGGACGTCACGGCGGAGGAGGTCTCGCTGTTCGCCGCGGCGGGCGGCCGCACGCTGGTCGACAACTCCACCGGTCACGGGCGCAACCCCGAGGCGCTGGTCCGGCTGGCCGAGCGCACCGGCCTGAACGTCGTGATGGGCAGCGGCTGGTCGCTCGCCCACGGCACCGCCGACCCGTGGGCGGACGAGGACCCGGAGGAGTTCGCCGCCCAGCTGGTTCGCGAGCACGAGGAGGGCATCGAGCTGTCCGACGGCCGGCGAGTGTTCCCCGGCACGATCGGCGAGATCGGCGTGGGGCCGAACTTCACCGGGTCCGAGCGGATGACGCTCCGGGCGTCGGCGATCGCCCAGCAGCAGGTCGACGTCCCGTTGCTCATCCATCTGCCCGGCTGGCAGCGCCGCGGTCACGAGGTCCTCGACATCGTGCTGGGCCTCGGCGTGAACCCGGGCGCCGTGATCCTGTGCCACATGGACCCGTCCGGCAAGGACACGGCGTACCAGCGGGAGATCGCGGCGCGCGGCGTCTGGCTGGAGTTCGACATGATCGGGATGCCGAACAACTTCCCCGGCGAGGGCCAGTCCCCGTCGGTCCAGGACACCGTCGACGCGGTCGCCGGCCTGGTGGCCGACGGGCTGGCCGGGCAGGTGCTGCTGTCGCAGGACATGTTCCTCAAGAACATGTGGACCCGCTACGGCGGCAACGGCTACGCGTTCGTCCTGACGGCGTTCCTGCCGCGGATCATCGAGGCCGGCGTGCCGGCCGAGGTGGCCCGGTCCCTGATGACGGACAACCCGGCGCGCGCGTTCGTCAACGCGACCCGGGTCAACTGAGGCACTCGGCGGGCACGGCGCCGGACACCACGCGACCGCGGACGATCACGGCCACGACCTTGTCGCTCGTCAGGTCCGCGAGGTCCAGCCACGGACGGCCGCGGACCAGCACGGCGTCGGCGGCGAACCCGGCGGCGAGCCGGCCGAGCGATCCCGCCCGGCCGATCGCCTCGGCCGCCCAGGAGGTGGCAGAGCGGAGTGCGTCCTCCGGGCTCAGTCCGAGAACCGTTGCCATACGGGCGATCTCGGCCGGCTCGTCGCCGAAGTCGACGTGGAAGCCGTTGGCGTCCGTGCCGAGCACGAACCGCACTCCCGCCCGCGCCGCCGCGGAGAGGGCGACGTCCCGCCGGGCGACCAGCTCGGCCGCCTTCGCCTGCACCTGCGGCGCCACCGGAACGCGGGCCTCGGCCAGCGCCTCGTTGATCAGCAGTGTCGGGGCGACGGTGACGCCTCGCGCCGCAGCGGTCCGGGCGGACTCCGCGTCGATCAGCGTGGCGTGCTCGAGGGAGTCGACCCCGTGGTCGAGCGCCCGGCGCACGCCCTCGGCGGTGTGGGCGTGAGCGGCCACGAGCATGCCGAGCGCGTGCGCCTCGTCCACGATGGCGGCCAGCTCGGCGTCGGTGTGGTTGCGCCAGGCGTTCCGGTCGCCGATCGACAGCACGCCGCCGCTGGTGGCGACCTTGATGCCGTCGACGCCGGTGCGGGCGTACGCGCGGACGAGCGCCCGCGACGCGTCCGGACCGTCCGCGGTGGCGTGCCGCTCGCGGACCGCCGCCGGCGTGAACAGGTCGTGGTGGCCGGCGGTCATGCTGACCATCCCGTGGGTCACGACCCGCGGGCCGGTGACCAGGCCGAGCTCCGTGGCCCGGGCGATCGCCACCTCGGCCGCGTCCGACGTCAGGTCGCGGACGGTCGTCACGCCGGACCGGAGCGCGCGCTGGGCGTGCGCCAGCCCGTGCAGCACCTTCTCCTCGGGCGTGGTGACGACCGGCCAGGCGTAGAAGTCCGCCCCCGAGCGGGAGGCGTCGCCGACGAGGTGCACGTGGGTGTCGATCAGGCCGGGAACCAACGAGAGCGGGCGCTCCTGCGGCGGCTCGTCGGCCAGGGGCCGCACGGTCGCGACGAGGCCGCCGGCCGTCTCCACCTCGCACGGTCCCAGCGCCTGGTCGCCGTCCCAGACCTCGACCCGGCGCAGCAGCACCGCGGCAGCCTATCGTCGCCAGTCAGCACCGATCGGGAACGAGGAGCGAGATGACGACCGAACCGCGAGCGGCCGCCGAGGTCGACCTGGTCATCACCGGCTGCACGGCGCTGGTCCCGGGCGACGACCCCGCCGACGGCCGGTCGGTCGAGTTCGTCCCGGACGCCACGGTCGTGGTCGACGGGGGGCTGG
Source organism: uncultured Actinomycetota bacterium (assembly GCA_963743975.1). Classification (GTDB taxonomy): domain Bacteria; phylum Actinomycetota; class Actinomycetes; order Actinomycetales; family CAVURS01; genus CAVURS01. The sequence goes on along the minus strand of CAVURS010000002.1, from coordinate 89,203 downwards.
TGGTCGACGTGCTGCGGGATGCGAGCGCCGTGGCGCCCCCGGCCCGGGAGCTGATCGACGGCCGCGGCCAGCTGGCCATGCCCGGGCTGGTCAACTGCCACACGCACTCGCCCATGGTGCTGTTCCGCGGCGCGGCCGAGGACGTGCCGGTGGCCGACTGGTTCAACGAGTGGATCTGGCCGATGGAGGTGAACCTCACGCCGGACGACGTCGAGCTCGGTGCGCGGCTGGCCTGCGCGGAGATGATCCGGGCCGGCGTGACCAGCTTCGCCGACCACTACTTCGCGATGGACCGGGTGGCGACGGTCGTCGCGGAGACCGGCCTGCGGGCCAACCTGGGCTGGACCTACTTCTCCAGCGAGGGCGACGCGGGCCGGCAGCGGTCACTGGACTTCGCGCTGGCCTGGCGCGGCCGGGCCGGTGGCCGGATCACGACCGCGCTGGCCCCGCACGGCGCCTACACCGTCGACGAGGCCGACCTGCGCCGTACGGCCGAGCTGGCCGGGGAGCACGACCTGCCGGTGCACATCCATGCCTCGGAGAACCGCGACCAGACCCTGGTCAGCCGGGCGAGCCTGGGCGTGACACCGATCGAGGTGTTGCGCCGCAACGGGATCCTGGAGCACCGGACGATCATCGCCCACGGCGTCGGGATCGTGCCGGAGGACGTCCCGACGCTGGCCGAGGCCGCGTCCCGGGTCGGGGTCGCCAGCGCACCGAAGGGGTATCTCAAGTCGGTCTACGGCACGACGCCGATCCGGCTGCTGCGGGCGGCCGGCGTCCCCGTCGGCCTCGCGACCGACGGAGCGGCCTCGAACAACACGCTCGACGTGTGGGAGAGCATGCTGTTCACGGCGCTGGTCCAGAAGGCGACCGAGCGCGACTCGCTGTGGCTGACCGCGCGCCAGGCGCTGGACCACGCGACGCGGCAGAGCGCGGAGGTCATGGGGCTGGCCGGGTCGATCGGCGCGCTCGTGCCGGGGGCGCGGGCCGACGTCATCCTGGTCGACCTGACCGGCCCGCACGTGCAACCGGTGCACGACCTCGCCGCGACCCTGGTCCACAGTGCCCGCTCGGCCGACGTGACGACGACGATCGTCGACGGGCAGGTGCTGATGCGCGACCGGCGGCTGCTGACCGTCGACGTCGCCGACGTGACCCGGCGCCTGGCGCCGCGGCTGGGTCCGCTGACCGACCGCTCGCACGGGCGACGGATCCAGGACTACACCACCTAGAGTCGCCTCGTGCGACCTGCTTCCCGCGTCACCGGTCACGACGTAGCGCGGCGGGCCGGGGTGACGCAGTCGACGGTGTCGCTCGTCCTGTCGGGCAAGGCCGCGGGCCGCGTCTCGGCCGCGCTGCAGGCCAAGGTTCGCGAGGCCGCCACCGAGCTCGGGTACCAGCCGCTGGAGTCGGCGCGGGCGCTGCGCTCCGGCCGTACGGACGCGATCGGCCTGGTCGTGCCCGACATCACGAACCCGTTCCTGGGCCTGGTGATGCACGGCGCGCAGCAGGCCGCGGGCGCAGCCGGGTTCGCCGCCGTCCTGATGGAGTCCGGGCGCGGCGCGGCCGACCACCGCAGGGCCGTGCAGGCCCTGCGTGGCGGCCTGGTCGCAGGGCTGCTGCTGTTCGGGATCGCTCCCGAGCGCGGTGCGGACCTGGACGGCACGGTCCTGATCGAGGTGCAACGGCGGGGGACGCCGTCGATCGTCCTCGACAGCGCTGCCGGGATGACCGGCGCGGCGGACCTGCTCGCGCAGGCCGGGCATCGGGTCATCGGCTACCTGGGCATCACCGACCGGCGCTGGTCCTTCGAGCAGCGCCAGCGCCAGCTGAGCGTTGCCGTCCAACGGCATCCGCGGCTGCGCCCACCCATCGTCGGGCTCGCCGAGGACCTCACGATCGCGGCCGCGACCGAGGCGGCGCGACAGCTCTTGCGACGGCGCCGCCGGCCGACCGCGGTGGTCTGCGCGGACGACATCCTTGCCGCCGGGGTGTACGCCGCGGCGGCCGAGGCCGGGCTGGCCATCCCGGGGGACCTGTCGGTGGTCAGCTACGCGGGCACGATCGTCGGCGACGCGCTGGTGCCACCGGTGACGACGGTCCTCGCGCCCGCCGGCGATCTCGGCGGCCGGGCGGTGCAGCTGCTGCTCGACCGCCTGGCGGGGGAGCCGGTCCCCGAGCGCAGCTGCGTGCCGGTCACCCTGGCCGAGCGGGGATCGGTCGCGCCGCCGGCTCAGGTGCGCGGCGGCTGACCGCGCAGGGAGCGCACCCCGGCCAGAGCCACGAGGCCTCCGAGCAGGACCGCGCACGGGCACAGCAGGAAGGCCCGGCTGACGCCGACCGCGTCGATGGTCCGCCCGCTCACGGTCACGCCCATCCCGACGCCGAAGCCGAGCGCCGTCGACAGCCAGGTGAACCCCTCGGTGAGCAGGGCCCGGGGGACCAGCCGCTCGACCAGGCCGAAGCCGGCGATGAGAGCGGGCGAGATCGCCGTGCCGCAGACGAAGCCCAGGGGGACGATCACGGGGATGGACGGCGCGAACGTCAGCGGGAACGTGCTCAGGACCAGCACGGCGCAGCCCAGCAGGAAGCGCCGGTGCAGCGGCGCCCGCCACTGCCGCCGGCCGTACCAGACGGCGGACGTGCCGCTCCCGGCCGCGACGCAGGCCAGGAGCAGCCCGGACAGGGCCGGCACCCCGTGGTCGGCCGCGAACGCCACCATCCCCACGTCGATCGTCCCGAGGGCCAGCGCGGTCACGGCGCACGCGGCGACGAGGACGCGCATGCCGGCGATCCGCAGGACGCCCCGGCCGTCGCGCTCACCGGTGTGCAGCGGCGGCTCGGTGCGGCGCTGGGTGGACAGCAGGAGGCAGCCGGTGAGCACGAACGCTCCGGAGCAGACCAGGCCGCTGACCGGGGCCACGGCGCCACCGAGGGTGGTGACCAGGACCGGGCCGGCGATGAAGACCAGCTCGTCCACGATCGCCTCGAAGGCGTAGGCCTGCTCGGCCGCTGCGGTGCCGCCACCGAGCAGGAAGGTCCAGCGGGCGCGCAGCATCGAGGACACCGGCGGCAGCAGCGCGCCGGTGAGGGCGGCCGCGGGGAAGAGCGTCCAGACCGGGGCCCGCCGCAGGATCAGGACGGCCAGCACCGTCAGGGCGAGGACGTGCGGCACGCTGGCCAGCAACGTGCGGCGCTGGCCGATCCGGTCGGCCAGCGCCCCGAGCGCGGGCGAGCCGAGGGCCCCGGCGCAGGTCAGCGTCGCGCTCACCGCACCGGCAAGAGCATACGAATGACGGATATCGGACACCACGACGACGACGGCCAGCCCGAGCATCGACATGGGCAGCCGCCCGAGGAACCCGGCCGACACGAACGCGCGCGCACCGGGCGCGCGGAGCAGCGCGGCGTACCCCCAGGGCCGTCCCGCCTGGTCACCCGATCCGGCGACCGCCTCAGCCACCGTCCGAGGGCGACCCCAGCGCCGATCGCTGGGCCTGCACCTGGGCCTGAACCTGGGCCGCGGTGGGGCTGCCCTCCCGGGCTCCGGCCTTGGTCACCGACAGTGCGGCGGCGACCACGGCGTAGCCGACGGCGTCGTCCAGCTCGTCGTCGGCGGCGAGACGAGCGGCCAGCACCCCGGCGAACGTGTCACCGGCCCCCGTCGTGTCGACCGCCTCGACCCGCAGCGCCGGCACGTGCCGCTCCTCGGTGCCGTCGATGATGAGGACGCCGTCGCCCCCGCGGGTCACGATGACCGGCGCGGAGGTCAGCTCGTGCAGACGGTGAGCCGCTGCGTCACCGGTCCGGCCGGAGAGCGCCTCGGCCTCGGAGCTGTTCGGCAGCAGCAGGGGCTTCGCGGCCAGGATGCGGTCGTTGAGCGTGCGGGCCGGTGCCGGGTTGACCAGCAGCCGCGCCCCCCGCTCGGCCGCGCACACCGCAGCCTCGGTCACCGCCTCGTCCTCGATCTCGAACGAGATCAGGCACACGTCCCCGGGGCCGATCTCCAGCTGCCCCAGTGCCTTTCGTACGTCCGCGCCGGACAGCGCGGCGTTGGCCCCCTGGACGATCGCGATCTCGTTCTCACCGTCCTCGGACACCAGCACCACGGCCGTCCCGGTGGGCTGGTCGTCGTAGAGCAGGACGGTGGAGGAGTCGATGCCTTCGGCGCGAAGGGAATCGACCGTCTGCCGGCCGCCGTCGTCCTTGCCCACGGCCGACACGAAGACGACGTCGGCACCGACCCGGGCGGCCGCGACGGCCTGGTTCGCGCCCTTGCCGCCGGGCAGCAGCGTGATGCTGTCGCCGATCACCGTCTGGCCGGGAGAGGGCAGGCGGGGCACCGTCACGACGATGTCCTGGTTGGACGAGCCGACCACGACGACCCGGCGTCGCGGGCCCTGATCGAGAGGATCCGAGCCGTCCGTTCTCAACCCTGCCTCCACGTCTGGTTTCACTTCGGCAACACCTCTCGACACCTCTTGACGGGCTAGGGGTGCGGACTTACTCTGGCGCAATCTACACGTGTAGATCGAAGTTTCAATACCCCGATTCGATCACGAGATGAGGTGGCGTCCTGGTCACGCGCGATGAAGTCGCACGCGCCGCGAACACCTCATCCGCCGTCGTGAGCTACGTGATGAACGGTGGGCCGCGCAGCGTCTCGGACGCCACCCGGGAGCGCGTGCTGAAGGCGGTCGCCGAGCTCGGCTACCGCCCCAATGCGGTTGCCAGAGCGCTGCGTTCGGCGTCGAGCCGGGTGATCGGGCTGATCGTGCCCGACATCACGAACCCGTTCTTCGCCGAGCTGGCCCTGGCCATCGAGCGCGGGGCCTTCGCCCGTGGCTACTCGCTGTTCCTCGGCAACGCGATGCACGAGGACGAGCAGCAGGCGGGCTACCTCCGGGCCTTCGCCGACCACCAGGTGCGCGGCGTCCTGCGTCATCGGCGCGACCGCCGGTCCGCGCGGCATGTTTCCGCCGGCAACAAAGGCCGCTCTCGCCGCACAGCACATGTCGCTCGTCTTCCTCGACCGGGTCCCGCGCGGGCACCAAGGGTGCGTCATGCTGCGGGTGGACAACGTGCACGGTGCGTACGAGGCCACCCGGCACCTGGCCGTCGATCACGGGCACCGGCGGATCGCCTGCATCAGCGGCCCGGAGTCGGCGTCGTCGGCCCGGGACCGCGACCGCGGCTGGGCCAAGGCGCTGACCGAGTTCGGGGATCGACCCCGAACAAGCAGCTGCGCGGCCGGGCCGAGTTCGACCGCTACCACGCGTTCGACGTCGCGCGCACGATGTTCACCGCGCGCAAGCGCCCGACCGCCCTGTTCGTCCACAGCGACGAGCAGGCGATCGGCGTGCTGCTACGCCGCCGCGGCCGAGCACGTCCGCATCCCCAAGGACCTGGCCGTCGTGTCCTTCGACGGCATCCGCGAGTCGGCGCTGACCCAGCCGCCGCTCACGACGGTCCAGCAGCCCCTCGAGCTCGCCGCCGAGCGGGCGCTGGACCTGCTCATCGAGGGGATCGACAGCGGCCACAGCGCCGCGACGACCGAGACGCTCCCGGTGCGATTGATCGTCCGGGAGAGCTGCGGATGCGCAGCGGCGGAGAAGAGAAGAGCAGGCGCACCGCGCGAAAAGTGGCTCTCACCGCATGAACCGATCCGCGCAACCGCGACCGGAACCGCACGGCCAGATGAATATCCGGAGGAAGACAGTGTCGAAGAGGACCATTGAGCATGCGGGCGCCGCCCTCTTGGGCATCGCGCTGATGGCAACCGCGTGCAGCTCGAACGCCAAGACCAGCGGGAGCAGCAGCGGGGGCAGCACCGGCGGCTCGAAGAAGCTGGCGGTGGCGTACATGGTCCCGGGCACCCTCGGTGACCTCGGCTTCTTCGACAGCGGCAAGGCCGGCATCGACAAGGCCGCCTCGCGCTCGGAGTGACGACGAAGACGGTCGAGGGCGGCACGAACGCCACGGCGACCTGGAAGTCCGACCTGCAGAACCTGAGCAACAACCAGTACGGCCTGGTCATCACCGGGTCGGACCAGGTGAACGACCAGCTCACGGCCAGGTGGCCAAGCAGAACCCGAAGCAGAACTACATCATGTTCGACCAGCAGGTGAACCTGCCGAACGTCGCCAGCATCACCTACCGCCAGAACGACGGTGCGTTCCTGGCCGGCGTGCTCGCCGCGCTGGTCAGCACCGACAAGGCGGACTACCCGCTGTCCGGCGGCAACAAGAACGTCGGCATCGTCGGTGGCATGAACATCCCGGTCATCAACGACTTCATCGTCGGCTTCAAGAAGGGCGCGCAGGTCGTCGACCCGTCGATCAAGGTGCAGACGTCCTACGTCGGCAACTTCACCGACGCGCAGACCGGCTACAACCAGGCCGCATCCATGTACGCCAGTGGCGCCGACGTGGTGTTCGCCGCTGCCGGTGGTGCCGGGCTGGGCGTGCTGAAGGCCTCGCAGGCCAAGAACAAGTACTCCATCGGCGTGGACTCGAACCAGAACAACCTCTACCCGAAGAACGTTCTGGCCAGTGACCTGAAGAACGTCGGTACGTCGCTGTTCGACCTGCTCCAGAAGTACCAGGCCGGCACGCTGAAGATGGGTACGACGTACGTCTACGGCATCCAGAACGGCGGCGTCTCGCTCGTGCAGAACGACGCCCTCGTCAATCCGGCGTGCAGGCCAAGCGAAACGTCTGAAGGACGTACTCCGACCAGGTCGCCGTCCCGGGCGTCAACCCGTATGCCGGTGCCCTGCGTCCGACGGCCATCCTGCGGTACCGGCGGCCGCCGTACCTGCACCCGACGCCGCCGTCAGGAACGCTGAGCAACACCCGGCACAGCCGCAGCAGACCCATGGTGGACTCGGGCACGCTGAACCGCACCGCTGCGCTCGAGCTGCGCAACATCACGAAGCTGTTCGGTGACTTTGTCGCCGACTCCGACGTCTCGCTGCAGATCGAGCAGGGCGAGGTCCACGCACTGGTGGGCGAGAACGGCGCCGGCAAGACCACGCTGATGAACATCTGCTTCGGCATCCTGCAGCCACGTCCGGCGACATCCTGGTCGACGGCGACTCCGTCACCATGTCGAGCCCGACGCGCGCTCGCCAGCTCGGTATCGGCATGGTCCACCAGCACTTCAAGCTGGTCCCGTCGCTGACCGTCGCGGAGAACGTCTTCCTCGGCGCGGAGCTCGTGACGCGCACCCGATCGCTCGACCGCGACCTGATGGTCAAGGGCCTCGCCGAGGTCAGCGAGCGGTACGGCTTGAAGGTCGACCCCCGGCAGCCGGTCGAGCGGCCTCTCGGCCGGCCTGCGGCAACGGGTCGAGATCCTCAAGGCGCTGTACTTCGACGCCAACGTGCTTGATCCTGGACGAGCCGACCGCGGTGCTCACGCCCCAGGAGACGGACGCGCTCTTCGTCGTCCTGCGCGACCTGGCGGCCGACGGCCGTTCGGTCATCCTCATCACGCACAAGCTGCGCGAGGTCAAGGCAGGTCTCGGACCGCTTCTCGGTCATGCGCCGGGGCCAGCTGATCACCACCGGCGACACGGCCGACGTCACCGAGCACGACATGGCGACGCTCATGGTCGGGCCGCGAGGTGTCCCTGTCCCGGCCCACGCCGGCGCCGACCGTCGCGCGCTCGACGGCCCGACGGCCTTCAGCGGCACGACCTGGTGCTGCAGGACGCCGAGGGTCACACCGTCGTCAACGGCGTGTCCCTCGACCTGCGCGCCGGCGAGATCACCGGCATCGCCGGGGTCGAGGGCAACGGCCAGACCGAGCTGGTCGAGGCGCTTCGCCGGCCTGTTGCCGGTCGTCACCGGCTCGATCCGGCTGGCCGGCGACGACATCACCCACGACTCGCCGGCCGAGCGCCGCGAGCGCCGGCCTGGCCCACGTCCCCGAGGACCGGCTCGACGACCGGCGTCTCCCTGGTCAGCTCGGTGCAGGACAACGTGACCGGCGGCTTCATGCGCTCGTCGCTGTTCACCAGCGGGGTCCTGCGCAACGGCCTGGCCCGCCGGTGGGCCGGCCGGCCTGATCCGGCGCTACGACATCCGCGGCGCGCGGCCCGAACACCGCCGTCGGCAACCTGTCCGGCGGCAACATGCAGAAGGTCGTCCTCGCTCGCGAGCTGGAGTCGCGGCCCGACCGTGCTGCTCGCCGCCCAGCCCACCCGCGGCGTCGACATCGGCGCGACCGAGTTCGTCCACACCGAGCTGCGCGAGCTGGCCCAGCAGGGCGCGGCCGTCCTGCTGGTGTCGGCCGACCTCGGTGAGCTGCTCGAGGTCTCCGACCGCCTCCTGGTGATGTACCGCGGCGAGGTCGTCGCCGAGTTCGCGCCCGAGGAGGACAAGGTCTCCCGCATCGGCCTGGCCATGGCCGGTGCGGCCGAGGAGCGCGACGCCTACGTCCCGCCGCCCACCGAGGTGGACAGCTCCGGCGTGCAGGCGGCCGAGGAGGAGCGCCGCAAGGCGCGCCGCGTCGTCACCGCCGACGAGCGCCCGCCGGCTCGCGCCGCGGCTGCGGCGTCGGGCCCGGGGACGGCGGGGTCGGCGAGCCAGGACGCGGACGAGGGTCCGAGCCCGCTCAGCCGCTTCTTCACGTCGGTCAGCCAGCCGCTCTTCGCGGTGGTCATCGCGCTGGTGATCGGCCTGATCATCATCGCGCTGCTGGGCGACGACCCGGTGACGTCGTACCACTCGTTCCTGCTGGGCAGCTTCCAGAGCCTGAACAACTTCAGCGGACTGGTCGGGCAGGCGACACCCCTGCTGCTGATCGCGGTCTCGGTCTACGTCTCGTTCCGGGCCGGTGTGATCAACATCGGCGGCGAGGGCCAGATGTACATCGGCGCCTTCGTCGGGGCGGTCCTCGCCCTCCAGCTGAAGAGCCTGCCCGGCCTGCTGCTGATCGTCGTCGCCTTCGTCGGTGGAGCGGCGGGCGGCGCGCTGTGGGCGCTGATCCCCGGCATCCTCGACGCGTACATCGGCGTCGACATCCTGGTCACGACGCTGATGTTCAACTACATCGGCATCGCAGCTGACGGCGTACTTCGTGGACGGGCCGCTGCGCGACCCCTCGGCGGGCACGGCCGAGACCAAGATGATCCCGAACAAGGCGGCACTGCCCTCGATCCTGGGCTTCGGCGGTGCCAACGTCGGGATCTTCGTCGGCATCGTGGCCCTGATCATCATGGGCCTGGTCATCAAGCGGTCGCGCTGGGGCCTGCAGGCGCGGTTCGTCGGCGAGAGCCGGTCGTTCGCCCGCTACCTCGGCGTGAACGTCAAGGGCAAGATCCTCCAGATCGTGCTGGTGTCCGGCGGCCTGGCCGGCATCGCCGGTGTGGTCGAGAGCCTCGGCACCCAGCTGCGGTTCAACCAGACGTTCTCCCCGGGCTACGGCTTCATCGGTCTCACGGTGGCCCTGCTCGGCCGGCTGAACCCGGTCGGCATCCTGGTCGCGGCCGGACTGTACGGCGCGCTCGAGGAGGGCTCGACGCTGATGCAGCTGAACACCGGCGTCCCGCTGTCCCTCGTCAACGTGCTGGAGGGCGTGATCATCATCCTCACGACGGCGACCGTCATGGGCGTGGCCCAGCGACGGCGCCGGGCAACGCTGCCGGTCACACCGACCGCAGCCCACGACAACGCCCCCGCGGCGGAGGTGGCCTGATGAGCTGGGTCTACTCGGACGCCTTCCTGTTCGCGATCGTCCTGCAGACCGTCCCGCTGCTGCTCGCCGGTCTCGGTGGCATGTTCAGCCAGCAGGCCAACGTCCTGAACATCGCGCTGGACGGCATGATGCTGATGGGCGCCTTCGTGGCCATCGCGATCGGTGCCAAGACCGGGAGCACGCTGGTGGCGACGATCGCGGCCGCGGGCTCGGGTGCGGTCATCGCGCTGATCTTCGGCTACATCAGCCTGTTCCTCGGCGCCGACCTCGTCGTCGTCGGCATCGGCATCGGCACGCTGACCACCGGGATCTCGGTGCTCCTGCTGTCGACGCTGTACCACAACGAGGGGTCGTACTCCCCGCGGAACTTCCCGCAGATGTGGCAGATCCACCTCGGGCCGCTGAGCCACGTGCCGATCCTCGGACCGGCGTTCGAGGGGCAGTCGCTGCTCGTGCTGCTGGCCATCGTGCTGGTGCCGGTCTCCTCGTTCGTGCTGTTCAAGACGCGGTACGGCCTGCGGGTCCGTGCGGTCGGCGAGGAGGAGCCGGCGGCGGTCGCGGCGGGGCTGAACCCCCGGCGGATCAAGATGACCACGGTCCTCATCTCCGGAGTCCTGTGCGGTGTCGCGGGAGCGCAGCTGGCCATGGCCACCCTCGGCCAGTTCGTCAGCGGCATGACGGCCGGACGCGGGTTCATCGCCCTGGCCGCGATCTTCGTCGGACGGGCCAAGCCGGTCGGCACGATGATCGGCTGCTTCATCTTCGGCCTGGCCAGCGCGGTGGCCAACGAGCTCCAGCTGCAGCACTTCCCCAGCGACCTGATGCTGGCCCTGCCGTACGTCGTGACCGTGCTCGTCCTGGTCGCCCGTCCGGCCTGGAAGAGCCTGCAGCGCCGGCGGTCCCGCGCGCTGGTCGCGGCCGCCGCCATGTCCTGACGTCCCGGGGACGTCCCGACCGCCCCGACGTCCCGAATCTCCCGCCGTCCCGACCGTAACCACGAACCGGAACGAGGTCCCTGTGCCCGCACGCCTGCTGATCGACTGTGACCCGGGCTTCGACGACGCCGTCGCGCTCCTGCTCGCCGCCGGCCACCCGGACGCCGAGATCGTGGCCATCACCACGGTCGCGGGCAACCAGGTGATCGACAAGGTGACGCTCAACGCCCGCCGGATCGCGACGCTCGCCGGCCTGGACGTCCCGGTCGCCCAGGGCTGCGACCGGCCGCTGCTGCGCGACCAGATCCTGGCCGGTGAGATCCACGGCGACTCGGGGCTGGACGGCCCGGCGTACTTCGAGCCGACCGTGCCGCTGGCCGACGCGCACGCCGTCGACCTGATCATCGACACCGTCCTGTCCAGCCCGGGGGAGATCACCCTGGTGCCGATCGGCCCGCTCACCAACATCGCGATGGCCGTCCGGCGCGAGCCGCGCATCGTCGACGCGGTGGCGGGCGTGAGCCTGATGGGCGGCTCGTACACCCGCGGGAACACCACGGCCACAGCGGAGTTCAACATCCTGGTCGACCCGGAGGCGGCGGACGTCGTGTTCCGGGCCGGCTGGCCGGTGACGATGGTCGGCCTCGACCTGACCGAGCAGGCCCGGATCACGCCCGACGTGCGGGCGCGCATCGAGGCCGTCGGCAACCGGGCGAGCGCCTTCGCCATCGACCTGCTGACCAGCTTCGAGGAGCGGATGCGGGAGCGGGGCTGGGGCAGCATGGCGGCGATGCACGACGCCTGCGCGGTGGCCTACGCCCTGGACCCGAGCCTGATGACGGGCGAGCAGGCGTACGTCGCGGTCGAGCTCAAGGGGCAGCACAGCTACGGCATGACGGTCACCGACTTCCGCTGCCGCGAGGGCGCGGCCAACGCCTTCGTCCCGAGGTCCCTGGACACCGAGCGGTTCTGGACGGTGCTGGTCGACAGCATCGCCCGGATCGGCGAGCCGCTGTCGTGACGGCCGCCGCGGGCCTGGACGAGCTTGCCCGTCGGCTGCCGAAGGCGGACCTGCACTGCCACCTGGTCGGCACGATCGCGCCCGGCACCGTCCAGGAGCTGGCCGCGCGCGAGGGCGTCGAGTGGCGGCCGCCACCGGCCGAGGTCTACGCCGGCATCGACTCCTTCCCGCCGGCGGGCGAGGACTTCAGCCACACCGCGGTGCCGATGGAGTCACCGGCCCCCGGCACGCAGCCGGGTCACTCACTGCTCGCGGTCACCGAGCGGGTCGAGGACCTGCTGCGCAGCCCGCAGGACTTCGCCCGCGTGGGCTACGAGGCGGTCCGGGCGGCCGCCGCCAGCCGGACCCTGCACCTGGAGCTGCAGGTCGAGGTGGGCGCGTACCTCCGGCGCGGGCTGGCCTATCGCGACGTCGTCGAGGGGCTGGCCGAGGGGCTGCGAGGCCGGGTTCGCCGAGACCGGCACGTCCGCGCTGCTGATCGCCGCGATCGACCGGTCCCGCTCCGCGGCCGAGGCGGTGGACGTGGTGCGCGAGGTCGTGGCCCACCCGCACGACGCGGTCGTCGGCATCGGGCTGGACAACCTGGAGACCGCCGGCCCGCCCGAGCGGTTCGCCGAGGCGTTCGCGCTGGCCGGGCGGCACGGCCTGCGGCGTACGGCGCACGCCGGCGAGCACGAGCCCACCGCGCGCAACGTCGCGACCTGCCTGGACCTGCTCGGCTGCGAGCGCATCGACCACGGGTACTTCGTGCTGGAGGACCCGGCGCTGGTGGAGCGCGTCCGCGACGAGGGAGTCCCGTTCACCTGCATCAGCACGACGTCCCGGCGCAGCTGGCAGAGCTGGCGCCGCGCGTCGATCGAGCGGATGGTCGCGGCGGGCCTGTCGGTCGTCCTGGCGTCCGACGACCCGGCCATGTTCCCCACGACGCTGGCCGAGGAGTACGCCATCGCGGCGACGCGCATCGGCCTGTCCGGCCTCGACCCTGGTCGAGATCAGCCGGCGCTCGCTGGAGGCCTCCTGGGCCGACGACGCGCGCCGGGCCGAGCTGGTCGCGGTGTTCGACCGTGAGATGCGAGATCGACGCGATCGACGAGATCGACGACCTGACCACGACGAATGGAGAGTCATGAGCGAGGAACGGCACCATCCTGTTCGACTGCGACCCGGGTGTCGACGACGCCATGGCGATGCTCTTCCACACCGGCTCGGGCGGCCGGTTCACCGGCGATCGGTTCGGTGCACGGCAACGTGCCGGCTCCGCTCGGTGCGGCCAACGCGCTGCGGATCCTCGACGTGGCCGGCGCCGGTGACGTGCCGGTCGCGGTCGGCGCGCACCGGCCGATGGCCCAGCCGCTCAGCACCGCCGAGTTCGTGCACGGCGACGACGGCCTGGGCAACACCTACCCGCCGGAGTCCGCCCGCCGGCTGCAGAGCATCTCGGCGGCCCAGCAGATCGTCGAGTGCGCCCACCGGCAGCCCGGTGAGCTGACGCTGGTGGCGGTGGGCCCGCTCACCAACCTCGGCCTGGCCCTGCTGATGGAGCCCGAGCTGCCACGGCTGGTGCGCGACGTCGTGATCATGGGCGGGAACGTCCAGCTCCCCGGCAACGCGACGCCGTACGCCGAGGCCAACATCTGGCACGACCCGGAGGCCGCGGCGCTGGTCACCGAGGCCGACTGGCCGGTGACGTTCGCGACGCTCGACGCGACCATGCAGACCGTGCTGCAGCCCCGGCACCTGGAGGCGCTGGCCCAGGCCGACACCGCGGCCGGGAAGTTCGTCTGGGCGATCCTGCAGCACTACCTGGACTTCTACGAGGCGAACCTCGGCGTCCGGTCCTGCCCCCTGCACGACCCGCTGGCGATCGGGCTCGCGCTCTACCCGGACCTGGCGACGTACCGCACGCTGCCCACCCGGCTGGAGCTGCGCGGCGAGCTGACCCGCGGCTCGATGGTCTGCGACCTGCGGCGCCCAGGCCGAGTCCGCGCACGACGAGGCCGGGAACGCCGACGCGCTGCCGTTCTGGCCGGTGCGGTACGTCGACGAGCTCGACGTCGAGCGCTTCCAGGCGCTGTTCGTCGAGTCCCTGACCTGAGGCACGACCAGCCCACGACCAGCCCACGACCAGCCACGAACACCGCGAACGAGCAGAGAGAAGACGGCATGCCCCGCAAGGTCATCCTGGACGTCGACACCGGCACCGACGACGCGGTCGCGATCATGTTCGCGGCGCTGCATCCGGAGCTGGACCTGGTCGGCGTCACCACGGTCAACGGCAACGTCCCCGTGGAGAACACCACCGACAACAGCCTGCGTGTGCTGGACCACATCGGCCGCTCCGACGTGCCCGTGCACCCTGGCCTGCACCGGCCGCTCGTGCGGGCCGACTTCCCCACGCCCAAGCGGTTCGTCAGGGACAGCGCGCAGGACATGCACGGCAGCGCGCTCCCGATCCCGGCACCGCACAGCGTGGCGAGCGACGTCAGCGCGGTCGAGTACCTCGTCGAGACCTTCCGCGCGACCACCGACGAGATCACGCTGGTGCCGGTCGGTCCGCTGAGCAACATCGCCGCCGCGCTGGCCGTCGAGCCGCGGCTGGTCGACGCCGTGCCGGAGATCGTGATCATGGGCGGCGGGCACGAGAAGGGCAACGAGACGGCCTCGGCCGAGTTCAACATCTGGGCCGACCCCGAGGCGGCGGCCATGGTGTTCTCCGCCGGGTTCCGCCGCCTCACCCTGGTCCCGCTGGACGCCACCCACCAGGCCCTGGTGAGCAGCGCCGACTGCGACGCGCTCGCCGCCCTCGGCACGCCCGCCGGCACGGCCGCGGCCGACTTCGTGCGCCGGCGGATCAGCGCGTACGCCAGCGGCCGCAGCGTCGCGGTGCCGGACGCCGCGCCGGTGCACGACGCGCTGTGCACGGCGTACCTCGTGGCCCCGCAGGTGATCACGACCCGGCACCTGCACGTCGCGGTCGAGACCCGGGGCGACCTCACGGTCGGCCGGACGGTGATCGACACGCGCTCGCAGGCCAGCACGCCGCCGAACAGCCACGTGGCGTTCGGTGCCGATGCCCGGCTGTTCGTGTCCCTGCTCCTGCAGACCTTCGGCGCGGAACCGGTCGCCGGAGCGGCCGGAGCGTGAGTCCCGGTCCGGCCGGCGAGGATCGGCCGTGGACGGCCGGGCTGGTCGAGGTCCTGCTGGTCGCCGCCTGCATGCGGCCGGCCATCACGGCGGTCGGGCCCGTGCTGTCCCGGATCGGGCACAGCGAGGGGCTGAGCCATGCCGGGCTGGGTCTGCTCAGCGCGCTGCCGCTGATCGCCTTCGCCGCAGTGTCCCCGGTGGTGCACGGCCCGGCCCGGCGGTACGGCGTCGAGCGGCTGATCCTGTGGGCGCTGCTGGCGCTGACCGCCGGGATCGTGGTCCGGTCGGTCGGCGGCGCGCCCGGGCTGTGGGCCGGCACGCTCGTGGTCGGGTGCGGGATCGCGGTGTGCAACGTGCTCATGCCGGTCGTCGTGCGCTCGGGCTACGCCGCCCGCATCGCGCTGGTCACCGGGCTGTACTCGGGTGCGCTCAGCGGTGTGGCCGCGGCCGCGTCGGGGGTGTCGCTGCCCCTGGCCGGTCTGGCCGGCGGGTGGCGGCTCTCGCTGGGTGTCTGGGCCGTGCTGACGGCCGGCGCGGCGGTCGTGTGGGGCCTTCGGGTGCACCGGCGCGCGCGGACGGCGCCGGTCGAGCCGCTGGAGCTCGCCGAGGACACCGTGCCGGTGGTGCTCCCGCTCGACGAGCGGCCGGAGCGCTCGACGTGGCGCACCGGGTCGGCCTGGCGGATCACGGCGTTCATGGGTCTGCAGTCGACGTCCTTCTACGTGTTCGTGTCGTGGTTCCCGGCGATCGCGGTGGACCGCCACGTCTCGGCGTCCCTGGCCGGGTGGTACCTCTTCGCGGCCCAGGTCGTCGGCATCTTCTCCGGTCTGACGCTGCCGCTGCTGCTGAGCCGCACGAGCCGGCAGGTGTCCGGGATCGCGGTCAGCGTCCCCATGGCGGTCGCGGCGCTCGGCCTGGTCCTGGCGCCGGGCGCGATGCCGCTGTGGGTCCTGTGCGTCGGGCTCAGCAGCGGCTCGGCTCTGGTGCTCGCGCTGTCGATGATCGGCCTGGCCGCGCGTGGGTCAGGGCACGGGGCGCAGCTGTCGGGGATGGCCCAGGCCGTGGGGTACGCCCTGGCCGCCACCGGTCCGGTGCTCGCCGGCTACCTCCGCGACAGGACCGGGTCCTGGGACCCCGCGCTCGTCCTGCTGGCCGGCGTGGCCGTGACCCAGGCCCTGGTCGCGGCCGCCCCGGCCCCTCGCATCGGTGCAGCTCTGCGTCATCGGTGACGCAGAGCTGCACCGTTGCCGGGCAACGGAGCTCAGGCGTGCAGCCGGTCGGCGACGGTGAAGGCCACCGCGCTCTTGGCCGGCACGGTGACGCTCGCCCGGCCGGAGCCGTCGACCCGCACCGTCGGTCCGGAACACGTCCCGTGGCTCACGGTGCCGTGGACGACGTCGCAGTACGTGCCCTTGACCAGCCCGGTCCGGAAGGTGTGCGTGTGCGCGACCGGGTCGTTGTTCAGGGTGATCCAGCCCTTGCTGCCGCGGCTGAAGGCGATCAGGTTCTGCTCGTCGTCCCACCAGTTCGTCACGGGGGCCGAGCCGACCTGGTCGTGCCAGCGGACCAGGCCCAGGACGCCGGGGTCACGGTCGACGCAGACCCACGCCGTGCCTGAGCAGTCGGTGTCGGTGATCATCCCGTCGGCGTCGGAGGGCGGGGAGTCGTCCGACGTCGTCCAGGCGAAGCTGGAGTAGACCTCGGGGCGCCCGTACCCGAAGGCCAGCACGAACTCGTCGGCCAGGATGTTCGTCGCCCCGTCCTTGTAGCTCAGCGCGTCGCCGTTGCGCTCGGTGTCGTGGTTCTGCACGAAGGTCAGCGAGTGACTGCCGGGGACGAGCCCGGACCCCACCCCGAAGTCCTTGAGCGTCGCGATGCTCCCCGTGGCGTCCGGCGGGTAGCTCTTGAACGCGTTCTTGAGCTGCACGTCGGCGTCCAGGCCGAGCAGGCTGCCCACGCTCTGGAAGGCGAACGGCGACAGCGTGCCCGGTCCGCCACCGAAGACCTCGAGCGCGATGTACGGCTTGGTGCCGTCGACCGTGCGGTGCAGGCGCGACTCGATCGCCGCGAGGTCGGGCTGGCCGATGTGCTTGGCCGCGTCGACGCGGAAGCCGGAGACGCCGTAGCGGAGCAGCTTGTTCAGGTACGCCGCGAGGGTGTCGCGGACGTACGACGTCTCGGTGCGCAGGTCGGCCAGCGAGGTCAGCTCGCACTTGCGGACCTGGACGATGTTGTTGAAGTCGTCGATGTTGCCGTCGGCCGACGGGCAGTCGGTGCCCGTCTGGTGGAAGTTCGCCGGCGTGTAGAGGCCCGGGTAGTCGTACTTGGTGTACGTCACGCCGCCGTAGGACAGGTCGCCCTGGCCGGTCATGTGGTTGATGACCGCGTCGACGTACACCTTGACCCCCGCCGCGCGGCAGGTGTGCACCATGGCCGTGAACTGGGCCTCGTCGCCCATCCGGCTGGTCAGGTTGTAGTCGACCGGCTGGTAGACCTCCCACCACGGGTGCAGCACGGTGTCGCTGCCGTTGCCGAGCGACGTGCGCTTGACCGAGTCCTGGGGCGGCGCGACCTGGACCCCGCCGTAGCCGCCCGGCCCGAGCACGGTCGTGCACTCGTTCGCGACCGACGGCCAGTTCCACTCGAACAGGTTGGCGATCACGTCGCGCGCGCTCGCCGCCGATGCTCCCGCGGATGCTCCTGCCGACTGCGCTGACGCGGCCCGGGCTGGTCGCGCCGAGGCCGAGGCCGCCGCGGTGAGGGGGATGGCGGTCGCGGCGGCCAGCACGGCCGTCGTGATGATGGCAGCACGTCTCGTCGAGCGCATGGCTCCTCCTGAGATCTCCGTCGACCCGGGTCGCGCCGGCCGCGCGAGCCCACCACTGCTCGCTCGGGACGCTAGCCCCCCGGGGGCCGTCCCGATACTCGAGTCGCGTTCGAGCCTCAGTTGCGGGCCGGACGCGCCGATAGAGGGGTAGGCGTCGGGGGCCGCCCGGTCTCGGGGCTCCCGTCCCGAGGCGCGCACAGGACGGGGGACCCGGTCGCGGCGAGCGGCGGGGCGAGCTCAGGCGGTCATCCATGGGTCGGAAGATCCTGCGGGTGCTGTGCGTGCTGGCGATCGCCGGCACGTCGGCTCTCGTCGCCGTGCCCGCATCCGCCGACGGCAGCCGCACCCTGCACCCGACCGACGCCACGTGCCAGGCCAACTCGGCCGGCGGCAGCTGCCGGGCCTCGCTGGAGTGGCGCACCAACACCTACGGGCCGCCCGGCAGCCAGATCATGCGGCGGACCCTGCTCAACGTCTACGCGACCGCCGGCGAGGTCCTCGAGATGGGCTCCTCCGCCGTGGCCGTCGGGTCGGGCGACATCGTGGTCTGGAACCCCGGGCAGATCACCGACCAGCAGTCGGCCACGCTGCCCGCAGTGACCTCGGGCGTCAACGGGTTCACCTGTTCGGCCCAACGGGCGGCCTCGGGTGTCGCGGCCCAGGGCCGGATCACCTCGCGGGCCCTGGAGCTGGCCGGCCCGCAGTCGGCGGACGGCACGGGGAACACCGGCGGCTACGTCCCCTGCACGTACCCGGTGCCCACCACCGGCATCTACCAGGTCGCGTTCTACGGGACCGCCGGGCCGAACGCCGCGACCGACGGCGGTCCGACCGGCGACATCACGATGGCGAGCGCGAGCAACTTCTCGACCGCGCAGGGCACCTCGGTCTCGGCGTGGGACCTCACCGTCCGGGCGGACGCCGCGAGCACGACGGACATCCCGGGCCGCATCTTCACCTACGCGCTGGCCCAGTTCACCGGTGGCAACGGCCGTCCGGTCTTCGAGAGCCTCTACGTCACGACCGACGACGGCTACGAGTACCGCGTCGACACGCGCGGGCTGGACCCCAACGGCTTCATCATGTTCGGCAGCCGCACCGGCTTCCTCGACCCCGACGGCGACCCGCTCGACCACGACGTCACCGGCAACGCCGGGGGCTCGGCGATGAGCGGCCTGGACGGCGGGACCGGGATCGCGCCGCCCGAGTTCCCGCTGTCCTTCGCGCCACTGGCCCCCGAGACGCTGGCCGCGCTGTCGATCCCGTCGACGCCGACGGCCCCCCTGGTGTCGAACCTGACCTTCGACGGGAACATCGCGGCCAACAACAGCACGGTGTCCGGCGGCGGTGTCTTCCACTTCAGCGCCAACATGGCCGGCAACTACCAGATCGTCGTCTCGCGGGACGGCGTCAACTACGACCCCGGCAACCCCGCGAACAAGGTGCTGCTCGGGCTGAGCGACTCGGGGGCGAACGACGTCACCTGGGACGGCATGGACAACTCCGGGACGCCGTTCCCGGCCGGCGACCACTACCAGTTCACGCTGGCCCTGCACGCGGGCGAGTACCACTTCCCGGAGCTGGACGCCGAGAGCTCCACGCTCGGCGGCCCGACGTTCACCCTGATGAACCCGCCGGGGGGCAACTGCCCGTTCGGGCGGTCCAGCTGCACGACGGCGTTCTACGACGACCGCGGGTACACCACGTCGACGGGCACGGACGTCGGGACGCCGGGTGCGCTCCTGTGTGGCACGAACCCGCCGGCCACCAGCCACTCCGACCCGAACACCGGCTTCGACAGCTCGGGCTCGCAGCGCGCGTTCGGCCTGGACACCGGCGGCAACACCAACGCCCCGTGCACGGGAGCCTTCGGCGACGTCAAGGGGCTCGACACCTGGACGTACTACCCGAGCAACACCAAGAGCAGCGACCTCAACGTCGTCGCCACCCCGCCTCCCGGACCGGCCGCGACCGGTGACTCCGGCAGCACGTCGGCCGGGTCGACGCTGACCGTGCCGGCGTCCGGCGTGCTCGCCAACGACACCGGGACCGGCCTGACCGTCACCTCGAACACGACGCCGGCCGACGGCTCGGCGACGGTGAACGCGGACGGCTCGTACAGCTACACCCCCGACCCGGGCTTCTCCGGCGTCGACTCCTTCGACTACACGGTCACGGACGATCTCGGCCGTACGGCGTCCGCCACGGTGACGGTGACGGTCAGCCCCACGGCGGTGCCCGACACGTTCACGACCGACGAGGCCACGCCGGTCACGGTGGACCCGGCGGCGAACGACCACGGCACCGGCCTGACGGTCACCGCCGTCGGCCAGCCGGCCGGTGGAGAGGGCACGACCAGCATCACCGGCGGCCAGGTGTCGTTCAGCCCGGCGCCGGGGTTCACCGGCACGGTGACCGTGCCGTACACGGTGACCGACGGCACGGGGAACAGCGACAGCTCGACGATCACCTTCACCGTCGACCCGCCCGGGCCGGTGGCGGCGGACGACTCGGCCACGACACCGGTGGGGACCACGCTGACCGTCGCGGCACCCGGGGTGCTGGCCGACGACACGGGTACGTCGATCGCCGTGACCGCCAACACGAACCCGGCCCACGGCTCGGTCACGGTGCACGCCGACGGGTCGTACACCTACACGCCCGACGCGGGCTACTCCGGCCCCGACTCCTTCCACTACACGGTCACCGACGGCCTGGGGCGCACCTCCTCGGCCACCGTGCACCTGACGGTGACGCCGGTGGCGGTGCCGGACTCGGTGGCGGTGGTGATGGATCACTCGGCGTCGGTGGATCCGACGGTCAACGATGTGGGGTCGGGGTTGTCGGTGGTGTCGGTGGGTTCGCCGCCGGCGGGGCAGGGGTCGACCTCGGTGGTGGGTGGTTCGGTGGTCTACACCCCGCCGGTGGGGTTCATCGGGACGGTGACGGTGCCGTACACGATCAGTGACTCTGCGGGCAGTACGACGTCCTCGACGGTGACGTTCACGGTCAGCCCGGCGGCACCGACGGCGGCTGACGATGATGCGGTCACGGCGGCCGGGGTGACGTTGACGATGGCCTCGGGGGTGTTGGGCAACGACACCGGCAATGCGATCTCGGTGACCTCGAACACCAGCCCGGGGCACGGGTCGGTGACGGTGAACCCGGACGGGACGTATGTCTACGTGCCGGATGCGGGGTTCTCGGGGGTGGACTCCTTCGGCTACACGATCACCGACAGCCAGGCCCGTACGGCCTCGGCGACGGTGAGGATCACGGTGACTCCGACGGCCAGCCCGGACACCGCGACGACCCTGGCCGGTACGCCGGTCAGCATCGACCCCACCACCAACGACCAGGGCACCGGCCTGACGGTCACCTCCGTCGGCCAGCCTCCGGCCGGACAGGGCTCGGCCGCGATCGTCGGCGGCCGGGTCGTCTACACCCCGCCGCCGGGGTTCACCGGCTCGGCCGTCGTCCCGTACACGGTGACCGACAGCACGGGGAACAGCGACAGCTCCACCATCACCGTGACCGTGAGCCCGCCGGCTCCGACCGCGGCGGACGACTCCGCCACGGTGGTGGCCGGCTCCACCGTCACCGGCGCGGCGCCGGGGGTGCTGGCCAACGACAGCGGGACGTCGATCAGCGTCACCGGCCACGGGCCGGCCGCCCACGGCTCGGTGACCATCCACGCCGACGGCTCCTACAGCTACACCCCGGACGCGGGGTACTCCGGCCCGGACGCGGTGTCGTACACCCTGACCGACGGGCTCGGCCGGACGGCCGGTGCGGTGCTGCACCTGACGGTGACGCCGGTGGCGGTGCCGGACTCGGTGGCGGTGGTGATGGATCACTCGGCGTCGGTGGATCCGACGGTCAACGATGTGGGGTCGGGGTTGTCGGTGGTGTCGGTGGGTTCGCCGCCGGCGGGGCAGGGGTCGACCTCGGTGGTGGGTGGTTCGGTGGTCTACACCCCGCCGGTGGGGTTCATCGGGACGGTGACGGTGCCGTACACGATCAGTGACTCTGCGGGCAGTACGACGTCCTCGACGGTGACGTTCACGGTCAGCCCGGCGGCACCGACGGCGGCTGACGATGATGCGGTCACGGCGGCCGGGGTGACGTTGACGATGGCCTCGGGGGTGTTGGGCAACGACACCGGCAATGCGATCTCGGTGACCTCGAACACCAGCCCGGGGCACGGGTCGGTGACGGTGAACCCGGACGGGACGTATGTCTACGTGCCGGATGCGGGGTTCTCGGGGGTGGACTCCTTCGGCTACACGATCACCGACAGCCAGGCCCGTACGGCCTCGGCGACGGTGAGGATCACGGTGACTCCGACGGCCAGCCCGGACACCGCGACGACCCTGGCCGGTACGCCGGTCAGCATCGACCCCACCACCAACGACCAGGGCACCGGCCTGACGGTCACCTCCGTCGGCCAGCCCGGTGGCGGTGCGGGCACGACGAGCGTCACCGGCGGCCAGGTGGTCTTCACGCCCGCGCCGGGCTTCACCGGCACGGTGACCGTGCCCTACACCGTGACCGACTCGGCCCGCGACAGCGACAGCTCCACGATCACGTTCACCGTCGACCCGGCCGCTCCGGCCGCCGTCGACGACACGGGAACCACGCCGGTCGGCACGCCGCTGACGGTCTCCGCGCCGGGAGTGTTGTCGAACGACAATGGAGCGGCGATCGGGGTCACCGCGAACACGGCTCCGGGCCACGGCTCGGTGACCATCCACGCCGACGGCTCGTACACCTACACCCCGGACGCCGGCTACTCCGGCTCCGACACGTTCGACTACACGGTCACCGACAGCCTGGGCCGCACGGCCGGGGCGACCGTACGGCTCACCGTGACACCGACCGCGGCCGACGACTCCGCCCGGACGCCGTACGACGTCCCGGTGACCGTCCCTGTCCTGGGCAACGACGCCGGCTCCCAGCTGACCGTCACGGCGGTCACCCAGCCGGTCGACGGCACGGTGGCCTTCGATGCCGGCACCGTCACCTACACCCCCCCGCCGGGCTTCAGCGGTCCGGCGACCTTCACCTACACCGTGACCGACGCGGCCGGCCAGACCGTGACGGCGACCGTGCGGGTCACCGTCGGACCGCCGGTCTCCTCGACGCCCAGCCCGGTCGCGACCGGTCCCAGCAGCGCCCCGAAGACGGGCGGCTCCGGCGGCTCGGGCTCCGGTGGCTCAGGGTCGGGCGGCTCCGGGTCGGGCGGGTCGGGCCACGGGAGCTCGGGTGGCAGCACGAGCACCCATGGCGGCTCCGGGTCGGACCCCGCCGGCTCCGCGGGCTCGTCCGGCACCTCCGGTGACCGGTTGCCGTTCACCGGCATCGAGCTGAGCCTGGTCCTGCGCCTGGTGGTGGCGCTGGTCGTCGCGGGTCTGTTCCTGCGGCTGGCCGGCCGGCGGCGCCCGTCCGATCGATGAGCGGTCAGCGCACCGACAGGTAGACCAGGCTGGCCAGCCCGGCCAGCGTGCAGTAGACGGCGAACGGCGTCAGGGTCCGGGTCTGGAAGTAGCGGCTGAGGTAGCGCACGGAGATGAGCGCCGTGACGAACGACGCCGCGCTGCCGGCCAGCACCTGGCCGTGGATGCCCGCACCGAGGGGACCGGTCAGGTCGGGGATCTTCAGCGCCCCCGCGGCCAGGATCACCGGCGTCGCCAGCAGGAACGAGAACCGCGCCGCCTCCTCGTGGCTCAGGCCCGCGATCAGCCCGGCGACCATCGTGGCGCCGGACCGGCTGATGCCGGGGAGCAGGGCGAGTATCTGGGCCGAGCCGACGGCGGTGCCGCGACGCATCGACAGCTCGGACAGCCGTTCGTCCAGCACCTCGTCCGACGCCCGCGCGGGGGCTGCGCCGGACCCCGCGCCCCCGGACGGCAGGGCCGCCGGCGCCCGTTCCCCGGAGGGGACGCGGCGCCGCAGCCGCTCGCCGGCGTAGAGGATCCCGCCGTTCACGGTGAGGAAGATCGCGGCCGGGATCGGGCGGCCGAGCACGGTCCGGAAGGTGTGCTCGAGCAACAGCCCGCTGATGCCGACCGGGATCGTGGCCAGCACGATGAGCCAGGCCAGCCGCTCGGCCGGCGTCTCGACCCGGCGGTAGCGCAGCGAGGTGCCGAAGCCGCCGATGATCCGGACCCAGTCGCGCCAGAAGTACACGAGCAGCGCGGCGGCGGTGGCCACGTGCAGCCCGACGATGAACGCGAGGTACGGCGACTCCGGTGCCGAGACGTCGAGGTCCTTGGCCCAGCTGCCGCCGATGAGGGCCGGGACGAGGATGCTGTGCCCGAGGCTGGAGACCGGGAACAGCTCGGTCACGCCCTGGAAGGCTCCGACGACAACGGCTTCGAGATAGCTGAGATGAGCCACGCCGCCGATCCTCTCGGTCGACGGCCCGGGGAGGCGGCGCCTCTACCAAACATGCACAGAGACCGGCCCGGATGCCGGCCCAGCGCGGGGGAGCTGGTCAGTGGTGCGGCGGCTGGTGGTGGGCGCTCCACCACGCGCGCCACCACTGCCACCAGGCCGCGGTGCCCGGTGCGGGCGCCTTGGCGGTGGGCTTCTTCGCCGGCGGCTTCGGCGGCGCCTTCTTCACCGCGGGCTTCGGCGGGGCCTTCTTCGCGGGGGCCTTCTTCGGAGCCGGGGCCTTCTTCGGTGCGGGCCTCTTGGCGGCTGCCTTCGCCGGTGCGGCCTTCTTCGCGGGGGCCTTCTTCGGTGCGGCCTTCTTCGGCGCCACCCGGTGCGGCAGGGCCTGGGCCGCCATCCGGGCCTGGGCGGACGCCTCGGGCACCGCTGCGGTGTGGTGCTGGGCCTGCGCGGAGACCGAGACCGGGTGCGGTGCGGGAGTGGTGTCCGCGGCGGCGGTGGGAGCCGCCCCGACCGCGACCGCGACGGCCGCCACGCTGGCCACGTTGGCCGCGCCGACCGTGGTCGCACCGACGGCGTTGCCGACCCGGACACTGCCCTCGCCCACCCAGCGCAGGAACGGCGCGTTCACCAGGAAGGCGAGCGGGCCGACCGACCAGAGCAGCCGCGGGAGCGCGATCTGCAGGAAGGCGCGCACCACCACCGGGTCGAAGTGCGTTCCCGCACAGCGGGTCAGCTCGGCCCGGGCCGCGAGCGTCGAGCGGGCCGACTTGTACGACCGGGACGCGGTCATCGTCTCGAACGCGTCGACCACGGCGATGGCCCGCCCGGCCGGGGTGATCGCCGTGGCGACGAGGCCGCGCGGGTAGCCCGTGCCGTCGTACCGCTCGTGGTGCTCGGCGATGCCGCTGAACCACGGGCCGAGCCACTCGGCGAGCGGCGCCGCCAGGCGCGACCCGGCGTCGGGGTGCTGGCGGATCAGGTCCCACTCGCGGGCGTCCAGCTTTCCCGGCTTGTTCAGGACCGCAGCCGGGGTCTCGAGCTTGCCGATGTCGTGGATGAGCGCGGCCCACCGGAGCCGGCCGCTGTCGGCCGCGGAGAGGTTGAGCTCCCGGCTGAGCAGGTCGCTGAACAGCCGCACGCGCTCGCTGTGCCCGCGGGTGTGCCGGTCGTGGCGGCCCAGGGCGGTGACCAGCGCGAGCATGGTGGCCGCCGCGTCCTGCTCCTCCAGCCGCGGGCTGGCCAGCCGGGACTTGATCTCGGTGATGCTGGTGGTCCTCCGGGCGACCTTGATCCGCGACGGTGCCCGGTCCGGGAAGATCATCGTCATCTTCAGCAGGACGGCGAGCGGCATCAGCCGGTTGGTGACGCGCGAGACCAGCAGGCTGACGATGATCGCCGCGGCGATGACGACGAGGACCTCCACCCAGCGGGGCCGCAGGCCGGACAGCTGGCTGGACAGCAGGCGCGCGAAGAGCCATCCGCCCAGGACCGGCAGACCGACGATCCCGGCCTGGAGCAGCACGGCCAGGTACGGGCGCGAGCGCCAGGACGCTTCGGGTGTCGCACTCACGAGGTCGCTCCAGGGTCGATCCACGTCCCCGCACTTCTGGAGGAGCCAATCCGAGTGGCTATCGGCTCGTACCGGTCGCGAGTCAACGCGCCGTCAGCCGAATGGCCCACTCCCGGGCCGGGTCATCGGCCGCCATGGGTCGCGCGGTCCGGCCCGTGGAAGCGGAACCCCTGGTCGGACCTCCAGGCGCCCGAGACGCTGAGCACGAACGCGGCCGTGACCGCCGCGACGCTGACGGTGGCGGCGAGCACCGCGACCCGCCCCCACCGGCCGGGCCGGGTCCCGCGGGACGTGGCGATCTGCAGCGCGGGGACGAGCCGCCCCAGGACGTGCAGCCCCGTTGCCCCCGCCCAGACGACGAACGACGCCTGGTGCAGGGTCAGGACGCCGATCCGCTGCCCGGCCAGGGTCAGCAACGACTGGCGGCTCTGCTGCGGACCCACCGCGATCAGCGCCAGCCCGGTGCCGAGCAGCGCGAGCGTGGAGACGATCACCAGCGGGCCGAGGACGCGCAGGAAGGTGGGCGGCGGCCCGGCCGCGCGGTAGTCGCGGTCCCCGGCGTAGTACCGCACGATCCGCCAGCCGGTCGTGGCCGTCTTCACCAGGGCCGGCGGGACGAGCAGGACGCCCAGGACGACGTGCCAGCTGATCAGGCCGTGCACGTCCAGGAGCGTGACCAGCTCGGCCAGGAACAGCACCAGCAGCAGCAGTCCGGTCCACGCCGTCAGGTGGGCGTTGCCGGCCGGGCCGCCGGTCGTCGGGTGCACCGGATCGGACCGGTGACGCCGTCCGGTGGCGGTCTCCACGGTGTCCGTGACGGCCGCGCCCCACGACGGCCCACGATGGCCGCCGGGCATCACCGGCCGCCCTCGTCGAGGGCCGGGCCGGCCGATCCCGGCCAGCCGCTGGTCGCCTCGACCGTGCCGTCCGCCAGGACGACCAGCCCCTCGACGCCCGGGAACGCCGCCGAGCCAGTCCGCCGCCCGCCGCCCGTGGGCGTACGCGGCGGTGGCCAGGACGTCGGCCTCGACGATGTCCCGGGCGGTCACCGAGACGGACAGCACGTCGTCGCCGCGCCGGCCGGCGCCGTCCGTCGCCGGACCCCAGATGTGGTCGCCCCGCTCGGCCGACCCGGACGTCGCGACCGCACCCAGGGTGAGGGTCAACGTGTCGACGAGACGCTCCCGGCGGCGGGGGTCGACGATCCCGATCGACCAGCCCTCGCCCGGCCGGGCCTGGCCGTGCACCAGCACGTCGCCCGCGGCGTTCACGCACCAGTGCCGCAGCCCGGCCTCGGACAGCAGGGCACCGGCCCGGTCGACGGCCCAGCCCTTGACCAGGCCGGTGGGATCGATGCGGCCGTCCGGCGTCCGGGCCCGGAACCGCCCGTCGGTCCGGCGGGCCGCCGTCGCGCACCGCCGCAGCACCTCGACGACCTCCACGGGCATGTCCCGCAACGTCGCCCGCCCGGCACTGAGCCGGGCCATCGGGGGTCTCGTCGCGCCACAGGCTGAACATCTCGTCCACCGCCCGCAGCTCGGCGAAGCACCGGTCGATGACCGCCACGGCCGCGGCCGGGTCGCGGTGCGCGGACCGGTCCCGGATGTCGATCCCGATCGGCATCCCCATGACGTACCCGACCCGGAAGGCCTTGCCCTCGCAGAGGTCTCAGGTTCTCGGTGCCGATCATCCTCAGCCGTTCGTCCGGGCAAGGTCGAGGGCCGACTGCAGGCTCTGGATGTACCCCTGGCTGGTGTACGACGCACCGCTCACCGTGTCGATCCGGGCCGACTGCGCGGCGAGCGCCTCGCGGCGCAGGATCGGCGCGGCGTACGCGCTGATCGAGACCGAGCGCGAGGAGCTGTCGGTGAGGTGCACGGCGGTCACGTCGGTGAGCCGGCCACCGGTCATGACGATGCGCACCTGCACGGTGCCGTACTGCGTGTGCGCCGCACCGCCGTCGATCGTGCGTCGCGTGCTGCGAGGGGCTCGGGCTGGACGTCCGGCCGGCCGTCGCACCGGAGCTCGAGCCGGTCGTGGTGCCGGACGTCGCGCGAGCGCTCGCGGTCGCACCGGGCACCACGGAGGGCGCGGAGGCCGGCGAGACCAGGTGGGCGCCGGCGGCGCTCGGCGTGGCCGAGCCGTCGCCGACCCGCCAGGCCGTGACGAGTGCGGCGCACCCGACGGCGAAGACCCCGACGGCGCTGCCCCGCCTCACCAGACGAACCGCTCGTCGTGGATCTGGTCCTTGGGCACGCCGGCCTGGGCCAGGCTGCCGTGCACCAGGTCCATCCAGGCGCCCGGGGCCGCACACGTACACGTCGTGCAGGTGCAGGTTCGGGACGAGTGCGGCGACGGCCTCGGAGTCGGCCCGCCGGTCGGACAGCGGCTCGGGAAGCCACGATCCGCGAACCGGCGGCCCGACGAGCAGGTGCAGCGTCATGCCGGTCTGGTCGGCGAGGTACTGCAGCTCGCGGCCGAGGGCCAGCTGGTCGGCGGTGTCGGCGCGGTAGAGCACCGTCACGTCCTGCGGGACCGCACCCGGCCCCGTGCACAGCTCCTCGGCCAGCGCCCGCACCGGCGTGATCCCGATGCCGGCCGCGACCAGCGCGACCCGGCGCCGCTGCCGCCGTTCGGTGGTGAACGCGCCGTACGGTCCCTCGACCAGGACCCGGGTGCCGGGCCGCAGCCCGGAGAGCCGGCGCTGTGGTCACCGAGGTCGCGCACCGTGATCCGCAGCCGCCGGGCACCGGGCCGGGCCGACAGCGACCACGGGTGGGCGGCCAGGAACAGCCCGCGGGTGAGGAAGCGCCAGTTGAAGAACTGCCCGGCCTGCGCGCCCAGCCGGTCCAGGTGCCGGCCGCGGATCCAGACCGACCACACGCCGGGCGCCTCCTCGACCACGCGCTCGACGTACGGCGCGTGCCAGAGCGAGCGGGCGATCGGCACGAGGGCCCGCCACCACAGGACGGCACCGGCGGTCAGCACGTAGAGGCCGAGCCAGTACGCGCGGACCAGCGGGTGCCCGACCAGGTCCGAGCCGTCGGACAGCTGGTGCGGCACGGACAGGACGACCGCGGCGTACGCCGTGAGGTGCACCAGGTGCCAGCGCTCGTAGCCCATCGCGTAGCCGGGCCGCCCGCACCGAGGTCACGGCGACCAGCACGAACAGCGCCATGGACAGCGTCGCGATCACCAGGTGGGACATGCCGGTCAGCATCCGGAACGGCTCGACGACCCAGGCCGTGGTGGCCGGCAGGTGGTCCTGCACGGCGTACCCGGCGGTCAGGGCGAGCGGCGTGGACGAGCAGCATCGGCACGGTGACCCGCCCGAGCACCCGGTGCGCCTTCAGGGCGCGGTCGATGCCGTAGACCCGGTCCACCCGGGCAGCCGGGCCGACAGGAGCAGCTGGATCAGCAGCAGGTCGGTCGCGACCAGGCCCACGACCTGGCCGGCCGCGATCAGGTCGGCGCCGGTGGAGGTCAGGTGCGCGGCACCGCCCCGCGCCAGGAACAGCGCGACGACCAGGACGACCGAGCCGATCGCGGTCGCCTCGAGCAGGTCGGCCCGGCGGGCGCGCCACCGGCGGTGCCAGCGGCCGTACGCCGGGATCCAGGCCGGCCCCTGCTCGCCGTACGGCGGGACCATGGCGGACGGCCCACCTGCCTTCAACGTCGTGCTCATGCTCTCGAGGTTCGGCGGCCGATCTCAGAAGGTTCTGAGACGGCGCGTGCCACGATGACGGCGTGGACGGCCCAGTGGCTCGAGACGGGGCGTCCCCGCCTGCTGCTGGTCGAGGACGACCGCGACCTGTCCGGGCTGCTGGAGGGGCTGCTCCACGACGAGCAGTACGCCGTGACCGTCGCCCGGGACGGCCAGCGCGGCCTGCACCTGGGGCTGTCCGGCACGTGGGACCTCATGGTCGTCGACCGCGGCCTGCCGGCGATCGAGGGCGTCGACCTGGTGTCCCGACTGCGGGCCCGCGGAGTGCGCGCCCCCGTGCTGATGCTCACCGCCCGCGGGACGGTCGCCGACCGCGTCGAGGGGCTGGACGCCGGGGCGACGGACTACCTGGTGAAGCCGTTCGACGTCGAGGAGCTGCTGGCCCGGCTGCGGGCCCTGCTGCGCCGTCCCGTCGAGCACGCCGAGGAGCTGCCGCTCGGGGAGCGCACGCTGCTGGTGCAGTCGGACCGCGTCGTCGGCGGCGGCCTGCCCGAGGTGCAGCTGTCGCAGCGGGAGAGCGCGCTGCTGCTGACGATGGCCCGCCGGCCGAGCCGGGTGTTCACCCGGGACGAGCTGCTGTCCGCCGTCTTCGAGGGGGCCGACACGACGGGGGCGGTCGACACCTACGTGCACTACCTGCGCCGCAAGCTGGGCCGGGAGGTCGTGCGGACCGTGCACGGCGTGGGGTACCGGATGGGGCGCGCGTGATGCTCCGTCGCGGCGCGCGAGGGGCGGGAGAGGGGGCGCTGGACCGCCGGGACCGGGCGTTGCTGCAGTCGGCGTCGCGCCGGATCGCCCTGCAGTCGGCGGCGGTGCTCGGCGTCGTCGTCGCGCTCGCCGTCGTGGGTCTGGCCGTGACGTTCGACCGGGCCCAGCACGCCGAGATCGACCGGACGGTGCGCTCGGCCGCGCGTACCGCGGACGACGTCACCGACCCGCCACCCGGCGTCCTGCTGGTCGAGGCAGCCGGCGGCCGGGTGACCCTGACACCCGGCGCTCCGGCCGCCCTGGCCCGCTGGGCCACGGCTCCGCTCGGCCAGGGCTGGGCGCGGGCGGACGGGCGGATCTTCGAGACCTACGTCGCCGAGCACGACGGGCGCCGCTTCGTCGCGGCGTACGACCTCACGGCCCACCACCGGGAGCAGACCCGGCTGCTGTGGACGAGCGTCGTCGCCGGGCTGCTCGGCATCCTGCTCGCGGCCGGCGTCGGATGGCTGATCGGCCGCCGCGCGGTCCAGCCCCTGGCGCGAGCGCTCACCCTGCAGCGCCGGTTCGTCACCGACGCGAGCCACGAGCTGCGGACCCCGCTGACCGTGCTGCACACGCGAGCGCAGCTCATTCGCCGCCGGATCGCCGGAACCGTTGCGCCGGAACAGGTTCACGAGCTGGACCAGCTGATCGAGGACACCGCGACGCTCGGTGACGTCGTGGGGGACCTGCTGCTGTCGGCCCAGCTGCACGACCAGCCGGTCGTCGGTGAGGCCGTCGACATGGGCGCCCTGGCCGCGGCGGTCACCGCGAGCCTGCGTCCGTACGCCGAGGAGCGCGGCACGGCGCTGGAGGCGGCACCCGCCCCCGCCGGCGCGACGGTGCTCGGCGCCCCGGCGGCCCTGCGGCGAGCGCTGAGCGCCCTGGTCGACAACGCGGTCAGCCACACGCCGGGCGGACACGTCGTGGTGACGGTGTCCGTCGACGGCGACTGGCTGCGCGCCTCGGTCAGCGACGACGGCGAGGGGCTGGACCCGGCCGACGCGGAGCGGCTGACCGGACGGTTCGCGCGCGGCGCCGGCTCCCGCGGACAGCGCCGGTTCGGCCTGGGGCTGTCACTGGTCGACGAGGTCGTGCGGACCCACGGCGGCCGCCTCACCTTCGCCGGCGCACCCGGTCAGGGTGCGGAGGTCACGATGGTGCTGCCGCGCCTGGACGCGTGAAAAAGGGCCCGGCCGGGCCGTTTTGCCCATACCACGTTGCCGGTAGCCGACCGCAGCGTTAACGAGACAATTGCCGGCGCAATTGTGTGCCGGCCTTCACGGCGCCGTTCAGTTCCCGGCGGCGTGATACTGCTCGAGCACGCTGGAGGAGATCCGCCCGCGGGCCGACACGTTGACCTTGTTGCTCGCCGCCCACGCACGAACGGCCGCCGGGTCGTAGTCGGAGCCCTTGCGGGAGCGGGGAGCAGCGGCCGCCGGCCGGCCGCTGCGACCGTTGCGGGAGCCGCGGCCGACCCGCCGGCCGACCTCGATGTAGGCCGCGAGGGCCTTCCGCAGCTCGGCCGCATTCTTGGCCGAGAGGTCGATCTCGTAGGAGACGCCGTCGAGGGAGAAGGAGACGGTCTCGTCCGCCTTCTTTCCGTCGAAGTCGTCGGTGAGCTCGACGATGGTCCTGCTGGCCATGTGCCATCCCGTCGGAATAGGAGGAAGCGGTTTTGCGCCGATCGTACAAGCAATGGCCATTGACAACGTCAACCGGGGCCGGTGATCCGCATTCTCACCGAGAAAGCGGGCGGAAATCAGCCGTCCTCGCGGTGATGGCCCTGCGCCAGCCCTGAGCGCTCCTCCTGGCTGAGCGCGGACCAGGGCGCCCGCGCGACGACGGCCGCCGTGACGGCGCGCAGGGTCGCGGTCCGGCGGCCACCCTCCAGGCCGGCGCGCTCGCCGAGGACGGCCCCGGGTGCCAGCTCGGCCAGCAGCTCGCCGTCCACGTCCACCGACAGGACGCCGTCGAGGAGCAGCAGCAGGTCGTCGCCCGGCGCGCCCTGGTCGACCACGACCTCCCCGGCGGCGTACCGGTCGATGACCGGTCGCGTCCCTGACGTCATGAGCCGCCGGGACAGCTGACGCTCGAGCGCCGTCTCGACCTCGTGCACGACCGCGGGGGAGTCGCTGGTGCCCCAGGGGGTGTTGCTCGCCGTACGACGTGGTGCTCCACTCGTGGTAGTCGATCGTCGAGGTCTTGGAGTGCAGCCGGCCCTGCGCGTCGTAGACCCAGTGCCGCGGGAACCGGCTGGCCCCGGTCAGCTCGAACTCCTGGCGGCCGTCCGCGTGGAGGGTGAGCGCGAGGCTCGACCAGGCGAGCGGCGCGAAGAACTGGACGTACGGCGGCCGGACCACGTGCCGCGGCGCCGGGCACGCCGGTGCGGCCACCGGCGGTCTGCTCGAACCGCACGGCCGTCGTGCCCTCCGGGGTCGCGGATCGCTTGTCCGGCAACGCGACCGCCGCGAAGGTCAGCGACTGCGGGCCCGATCCGGCAGCGTGGTGCTGCCGAGGTACGACCGGCCGTGCGTGCCCGTAGTCGACGACCGCGCCGTCCGC
Source organism: uncultured Actinomycetota bacterium (assembly GCA_963743975.1). GTDB lineage: Bacteria > Actinomycetota > Actinomycetes > Actinomycetales > CAVURS01 > CAVURS01. The sequence goes on along the minus strand of CAVURS010000002.1, from coordinate 56,567 downwards.
GACCTCGACCCAGGCGCTGAGGTGGTTGGCGAACCGGCAACGGTCGGCCGCGACGAACGCGTCGAGGTCGTCCAACCGGTCCGGCGGTGGCTCGTCGTAGTGGGACAGACCGAGGTCGAATGGCTTGCGCAGGACGGCCCCGGTCACGGCCTCCGAGGGGATCCAGGTCAGAACGGTCGCAGCGCCGGTCACCCGCATTCGCCCATAATGCCGCCATGTCGGCGTTGCCGCTCGGGACGGTCACGATGGTCTTCAGCGACATCGACGGATCGACGCGGCTGCTGCAGCAGCTCGGGGACGACTACGCCGCCGCGCTGTCCCGGCATCGGGCCCTCGTCCGGGCGGCGGTCGCCGACGGCGACGGCCACGAGATGGGCACCGAGGGTGACAGCTTCTTCGTGGTCTTCGACTCCGCCCGCGCGGCGGTGCAGACCTGCCTGCGCGCCCAGGAGGCGTTGCAGCGCCAGGAGTGGCCGGCCGGGACCAGCCTGCGGGTCCGGATGGGCGTCCACACCGGCGAGCCGCTGCGCCACGAGGACGGCTACGTCGGCATCGACGTCCACCGGGCGGCCCGGATCGCGTCGGCGGCGCACGGGGGACAGGTCCTGCTCTCCGACACGACCCGGCGGCTGGTCGGCGACGCCCTGCCGGAGGGTGTGCGCCTCGTCCCGCTGGGACGGCACCGGCTCAAGGACCTGACCCAGCCCGAGCAGCTCTACCAGGTCAGCGCACCGGGGCTGCAGGACGCGTTCCCACCGGTCCGCAGCCTGGGTGCGGCGACCTCGCTGCCGACGTTCCCGACGCCGATGGTCGGCCGGGCGGACGAGCTGCGCCGGACCCTGCGCCTGGTGGCCGACCCGTCCGTGCGCATCGTGACGCTGGTCGGTCCCGGCGGGTCGGGCAAGACCCGGCTGGCCGTGGCCACGGCGGAGGCCGTGGCCGAGCGGCAGCAGCGCACGGTGTACTTCACCGCCCTGGAGACCGTCGGCAGTGCGTCGGACGCCTGGCGGGTCGCCGCCGAGACGCTCGGTCTCCCGGCAACGTCGGACGCCCGGGCGGCGGTGCAGGGCGCGCTGCGCGACTCCGAGACGTTGCTGGTCCTGGACAACGTCGAGCAGATCCCGGACGCCGCCGACCTGGTCGGGCTGACCGCGGAGGCGCCGCGCATCACCGTGCTGGTGACCAGCCGACGGCTCCTGCACGTGCGCGGGGAGCACGCAGTGGACGTCGGTGCGCTGGCGCCGGCCGACGCGAGCCGGCTGTTCGCCCGGCAGGCCGCGCTGGTCCGCCGCGGCTTCCGTCTGGACGCCGAGACCGCGCCGGTCGTCAGCCGGGTCTGCGACCGCGTCGACGGCCTGCCGCTCGGCATCGAGCTCGCGGCCGCGCGGGCCCGGCTGCTCTCGCCGACCGCACTGCTGTCCCGGCTGGACCTGTCCTTGGGGACCACGACCGCTGAACGGCCGGAACGCCAGCGGACGCTGCGCTCCGCGGTCGCCTGGAGCCACGAGCTGCTGTCGCCGGACGCGCGGGAGGCCTTCCAGGCCCTGGCCGTCTTCGAGGGCGGCTGCGACCTGGACGGTTTCGCCGCCGTGGCCGGGATCGACGGCGACCGCGCGCTGGAGCTGGCGGAGGCGCTCGCCGACGCGAGCCTGCTCACCTTCGCCGACACGGCGGACGGCGAGCCGCGGCTGACCATGCTGACGACGGTCCACGACTTCGCCCGCGAGCAGCTGGACGCCACCGGATCGACGGACGAGGTCCGGCGCCGGCACGCGGCGTACCTCGCGAAGCTCGTGGAGCGGGCGGCTCCTCACCTGCACGGCCCGAGCCAGCTGGCCTGGATGGAGCGGCTGCGCCTCGAGCAGGCCAACACCGGTGCGGCGCTGCGCTGGTGCCTCGGCGACGCCCCGTGCTCGGTGCCCGCCGCCGAGCGGCTGCCCCTGGGCCTGCGGATCGCCAACGGGCTGGTCTGGTTCTGGTACCGGACCGGTGCGGCCCGCGAGGGCCGCGAGCTGCTGGATCGCCTGCAGGACAAGGACATCGGACCGCAGGAGCCGGAGCTCGTCCGCGCCGTGCAGGGGCTGGCCGTCCTGTTGCTGCAGGTCGGTGACGCCGAGCACGCGATGCCCCTGCTGGAGCGATGCCTGGCCACCTGGCGCCAGCTCGGCGACGAGCCGATGGTGGCGCGGGCGGCCAACAGCCTCGGTGTGGCGCACCGCGACCGCGGGGACGTCGAGGCCGCTCGCCGGCACTTCGACGAGAGCATCGCGATCGCCCGGGCCGGCACCGATCCGGCGCGGCTCGCGCTCACCCTGTCCAACCGGGCGCAGCTGGCGATCGACGAGGGGGCGGCCGAGCAGGGCCTGCAGCTGCTGGAGGAGGCGCTGGTCATCGACCGAGCGGCGGGGGACCAGTGGGCGGTGGTGATCGGCGAGACGAACCGGGCGGCCGCGCTGATCGAGCTGGGCCGGCTCGACGAGGCCGAGCGCGCATTGGCCGAGGTCGCCGTGTCGGTGCAGTCGATGGGTGACCTGGAGTCCACGGCGGACGTCCTGGAGCGGGGAGCGACCCTGCGGGTGGCCCAGGGGCGGTACGACGAGGGGGCCCACCTGCTCGGCGCGGCCCGGCTGGTGCGCTCGGAGGCGCGGATCCCGTTGTCCGCGGTCGACGCCCGGCGGCTCGAGGGGCTGGCGGCGGACGGTGCGGCCGCGCTCGGCGCCGCCGCCTGGGACGAGCAGCTCGCCGCGGCGGCGTCGCTCAGGCCCGAGGCGGCGTTGCGGTCACTGCTGGCGCCCCCGGCGGCCGGTCGTCACTGAGCCGGTCGCCGTTCAGCGCCGGGCGGCTCAGTCGTGGCGCATCCGCCGGGTGGACCAGGCGATCCCGGCGTGCACCGCGCAGAGCAGGGTGCCCTCGACGGCCGTGACCGCTGGTGTCGTGTCTCCCTCGTGGAGGCACTCGGCGCAGACCAGCTGCTCGGTAGGCATGGGGCGAGGCTACGGCGCCTGGCGCGGCAGCCGCACCTGGAACAGGTCGCCGAGGCCGAAGGCGGTGAGCGTGTCGCGGACCAGCCGGCCCGGCCGGGCGACGGTCACCGGACCGGTGCCGGACAGGGTGCGCAGGAACCCCGCGACGGTGGCGTCGCAGTAGGTCAGGGCCGAGGCGTCCACGACCACGGGGACGGACTCGCGGCCGGCCCGCTCCTCGACGGCCCGCAGGTCGTCGGCCAGGGCGACGTCGATCGCCCCGCACAGCAGGACGACCAGGTGGTCGGGGGTGCGGGTGACGGCGACCTGCGCGGAGCCGGTCGCAGCCCGGCCGGGTCGGTGCGCGGGGTCGTCCACGTGCCTTCTCCCTGCCTCCGAGGCGGTACGAGCCATGGGGTCTCCAGTCGTTGGCAGGATGAGAAAACCACCCCTAGGGCGGGTCCGGTACACCCCTAGGGAGGTTTAGTCTCTGCTGCGTGCCCGTCCGACCCGGTCCTTCCCCGATCACCATCGCCCTCGTGGACGACTACGACGTCGTGCTGAGCGGTGTCGCCCACATGCTGGAGCCGTACCGCGACCGGGTGCTCGTGGCCGAGATCGATGCGAACAAGCCGCTCGAGGACGACGTCGACATCGCGCTCTACGACTCCTTCGCCCAGCCCGAGAGCGACCACGAGGACGTCAGCGCCCTGGTGGCGAACCCGCGGGCCCGCAAGGTCGTCGTCTACACCTGGAACTTCCACCCGCCGCTGATCGAGAGCGCGCGCCGGCAGGGTGCCGACGGGTACCTGTCCAAGACGCTGCCGGCGCGGGACCTGGTGGCCGCGCTCGAGGCGGTCCACGCGGGGGAGCTGGTGGTGAGCGAGCCGCCGCCGCGGCCCGGCGTGGCCAACGGCCTGGACTGGCCGGGTCGGGGCGAGGGGCTCACCGACCGCGAGGCGGAGGTCCTCGCGCTCATCACGCAGGGCCGGAGCAACGCCGAGGTCGCCGCCGTCACCTGCCTCAGCCCGAACACCGTCAAGTCCTACATCCGGGCGATCTACCGCAAGATCCAGGTCGAGAGCCGCACGCAGGCCGTGCTCTGGGGCGTCGCCCACGGCTTCACCCCTGACCACGACCGGATGCAGCTCTGGCGTCCCGCGGACGCGGGCTAGGGTCGGCGGCAGAGGCCGGCCGCCCTGGGCCGCGCCGTGGCAGCGCAGCCTGGAGGGCCGTCCGATGAGCGAGTACCGCGTCGTCAACCCCGCGACCGGTGAGGTGGGGCGCGAGTTCGCCACCGCCACCGACGCCGAGATCGAGACGCTGCTGGACCGCAGCCGCGCCGCGTACGGCGCACTGGGCCGGACGACGCTCGCCGAGCGGGCGGCGGTGCTGCACGCCGTCGCCGACCTCTACGTCGAACGGTCCGCAGAGCTGGCCGACCTGATCACCCGCGAGATGGGAAAGACGACGGCCGAGGCGGTCGGCGAGATCGAGTACGTCGCGGACATCTACCGCTACTACGCCGACCAGGGCCCGACCCTGCTGGCCGACGAGCGGCTGCCGAGCGACTCGGACGGCACGGCGATCGTCCGCAAGGCGCCGATCGGCTCGCTGCTCGGGATCATGCCGTGGAACTACCCGTACTACCAGGTCGCCCGCTTCGCGGCGCCGAACCTCATGGTGGGCAACCCGATCCTGCTCAAGCCGGCGCCGCAGTGCCCGGAGTCGGCGCTCGCGACGGAGCAGATCTTCCACGACGCCGGCCTGACCACGGACGCCTACCTCAACGTCTTCGCCTCGAACGAGCAGATCGCCCGGATGATCGCCGACCCCCGGGTGCACGGCGTCTCGGTGACGGGCAGCGAGCGGGCGGGAACGGCGGTGGCGGCGATCGCCGGCGCCAACCTCAAGAAGGTGGTGCTGGAGCTCGGTGGCTCGGACGCGTTCATCGTGCTCGACGCGCCCGACCTGGCTCCGGTCGTCGAGGCCGCCGTCGAGGCCCGGATGGAGAACGCCGGCCAGATGTGCAACGCGGCCAAGCGGTTCATCGTCGCCGACCGGCTCTACGACCAGTTCGTCGAGCAGCTGACGGCCGCCATGGCCGCCCGGACCACCGGTGACCCCACGGACCCCGCGACGGCGTACGGGCCGCTGTCGTCGGTGGCGGCGGCCCAGATGCTCATGGGTCAGGTGGAGGACGCGGTCGACAAGGGGGCCAAGGTGCACACCGGCGGCCGGCGCCTGGACGGGCCCGGGGCGTTCGTGGAGGCGACGGTGCTCACCGACGTGACGCCGGAGATGCGTGCGTACCGCGAGGAGCTGTTCGGGCCGGTCGCGGTGGTGTACCGGGTCGGCGACGTGGACGAGGCGGTCGCCCTGGCCAACGACACGCCGTACGGGCTGGGCGGTGTCGTCTACCACTCCGACCCGGCGGTGGCCCTGGCCGTGGCCGACCGGCTGGACACCGGGATGGTCTGGGTGAACGCACCGGAGGGCGGCGGTCCCGAGCTTCCCGTTCGGCGGGACCAAGCGGTCGGGCGTCGGGCGCGAGCTCGGGCCGTACGGCATCGACGAGTTCGTCAACCGCAAGCTCATCCACATCCCTGCATGACAACTGTTGTGCCCGGACATGCTTCCGCGCGAGCCCGGTCTCGGTGACGGCGGGCTCGCGCGGAAGGTCGTGCGGTCAGTCGGCCGGCCCGCTGGCCAGCGTCACGGTGGCCGTGTGGGTGTGGCCGGACTGGTCGACGTAGGTGATCTTCACCCGGTCGCCGGGGTTCTTCGCGGCGAGTGCGTTGTGCAGCGCGGTCGCGTTCGGCGTGGACGTCGAACCCACCTTGGTGATCTGGTCGCCCTGGACGATGCCGGCGGAGGCCGCCGCGCCGTTCTGCAGGACACCGGTCACCGGGGTGCCGCTGGAGCCGCTCGTCGCGCCGACGCTGATGCCCGAGGAACGCCGGCAGCCCGATGTGGATCGTCGACGTCTGGTGGCCGGACAGGATCTGCGCGGCCAGCGAGCGGGCCGTGTTGATCGGGATGGCGAACCCCTGGGTGCTGCCCGAGGTGTTGGCCGCGGTGTCGATGCCGATCACCTGGTCGCTCGAGTTGTAGAGCGGGCCGCCGCTGTCGCCGGCCTGGATCGGCGCGTCGGTCGCGATGACGTCGGACAGCCGCTCGGCGTTCGAGCCGCTGTCGTCGGACGCCGTGATCGACTGGTGCAGCGCCAGCACCTTCCCGGCCGCCGCGCTCGGCGTGCCGCCGGTGCCGCCCGCGTTGCCGACGCCGGTCACCGCAGCGCCCACCTTCACCGTGCTCGAGTCACCGAAGTTGGCGACCGTGAGGCCGGAGGCGTTCGTCAGGTGGACCACGGCGATGTCGTCCGTCGGGTCCGTGCCGACGACCTTGGCGGTGTACGTCGCGCCGGTGGAGACCACCGTGACCTTGATCGAGGTCGCGCCGTCCACGACGTGGTTGTTGGTGAGGACGTCGCCGTTTGAGTCCAGCACCATGCCGGTGCCGGCGGCCTGCGCCTCCTGGTACCCCAGCGTGGTGTCGATGTCGACCACGCCGGCGGACTGCGTCTTCGAGGCCGACGGCAGGGTGCTCGTGCCCGAGCTGCCGGACCCGTTGCCCGACCCGCCGAAGCCGTAACCGCCCTGGCCGGGGAAGGTGCTGTTGCCGAAGCCGAACGGGTCCTGCGACCCGCCGGTTACCCCCCGGCGGACGCGGACGGCACCTGGACCACGCGGGTGTGGCTCTGGGTGGTGCCGAGCGCGAAGGACGTGCCGGCGATCAGCAGGGCCGCCGCCGCGGTGGCCACGCACCGGACCGCGGTCGAGCGCCAGAACGCGCCGCGAGAGCGGGGCGCCGGGGCGGCCGGAGCGGCCGGGTAGCCGTAGGGGCCGGCCGGCGCGTCGTACGGGTGCTGCGCGGCGTACGCGGGCCACTGCTGCGTGGGTTGCTGGGCTGGCTGCTGGGCCGGCTGTGCTGCCGGCCACTGCTGCGTGGGCGCCGGGGGTGCCGGGGGTGCCGGCCACGGCGATGCCGGCGGCGCCGGCGGGACCGGCCACTGCGGCTGGGTGTTGGCGTCGGAGGCAGCCGGCTCGCGCGGCTGGTCCGCTGCCGGCTGGTGCTGCTCAGTCATGCTCGTTCCCCATCTCGGTGCCGCAGGGTCGTTCCCGCGCGGCGTGAGACAAGAGATATCCCGTGCTCCAGGGAGATACCTGGACCGAACCCGAACGCTTCCTGGGAGCCCCGACCGGCCCGCGGGCCGTCGACGGAGGACCGGGCGGACGGTGACGGGAAGCCGTCCAGTAGACCAGCCGGCCCTCGTCGGCGCCGGTGAATCGTCTCATCAGTTCTGATGATTCTCGGATCCTCAGAACTGGTGATGTGCGAGCACGGGCACGGCCCCGAGCCTAGGCACGGGACCGCGCCGCGAGGGCAGCGCCGCCCCGGCCCTGAGGAGGCTCCATGCGCAAGGCAACAACGGTTCGGATCGCGGGCTTCATCGGCGCGTTGTGCGCGTCCGGTGCGCTCGTGGCGGCGTCGGTCTCCGGCACCGGTGCGTACTTCACCGACAGCCACTCCGGCTCGATCAACGAGAGCACCGGCCACATCCGGGTGGACGTCACCCCGGGCGACGGCCAGCTCAACTTCGACAACCTGCTCCCGGGTGAGTACCAGACCCAGCGGGTCACCTTCACCGCGCACCCGAGCAGCGGCACCGAGGACATCTGGCTGGTGTTCCCGAACGCCGGGAACGCGGGCGACGCGTTCATCTCCACGCCGGCATCCGGTCCCACGCCGCTCGGCCGGTACGGCCACTTCGGCGTGACCAGCAGCGGCGGCGCCTCGTTCCAGTCGTCGAACCTGGCCCTGTCCCCGTCCGGGTACAACGGAAGCGACTCGTGCAGCATCGACGCCAACGGCGAGGGTGGCAGCGCCCAGACGGCGAACAGCCCGTCGGACCAGGTGCCCTACTGCGCACCGGCCCACGCCATCCTGCTGCAGAGCGGCATGGGCGACGGCGCCTACGGGACGGCGGACCTGACCTTCGGGTTCACCAAGATCCTGAAGAGCGGTGAGGACTCCGGTCGGCAGGCCCTGGAGGCCTTCAAGATCGTGGCCACCCAGCACGGCATCCGTCCGGACGACCCGAACAACTGACGGATGGCAGGACTGCACGCCATCGACGTGGCGGGACGGCACCTGCCGTCCCGCCACGTCGCCTCGTCCTACCAGTCGCACCGCGCCCGGTCCCTGAGACGGCGGGTGCTCCTCGTCGCGGCGTTCCTGGTGCTGGCCGCCGTCGGCGGGGAGGCGGCCGCCCTCTGGAGCGGCGGCATGCGGCTGTACGTCGTCCACACCGGCTCGATGACGCCCACCTACCGGCCCGGCGACATCGTGGTCGACCGCCCGGTGGTCTCCACGCCTCGACCGGGTGAGGTGGTGACCTTCCGGCACTCCGACCTCAGCACCGACGTCGTCACCCACCGGGTGGTCGCCCTGAACGCTCGCGGCGAGCTCACCACCAAGGGCGACGCGAACGCCACGGACGATGCCTGGTCGATCCGTCCCGGCCAGGTCCAGGGACAGGTCATCCTCGGACTTCGCTACGCCGGGTATCTGGCCGTCTACCTGCAGCAACCGAGCGGCATCGCCTCACTGGCCACGATGCTGCTCGCCGTGGTCCTGCTCTGGCAGATGTTCTTCCCCACCGGCGGTCGGGTCGAGCCGGCGTAGCCCCTCGCACGGCCCAGAACGCCTGCGGGACAACAGTTCTCGGAGCACCACCCCGCACTCTCCGTGACCGGTCCACTCGGTTCCGTCCTCGGGCCCGGCCCGGCTCCGGAGAGTGTCCGCGAACGCCGGACGGGCGTCGCAGGCCGTTGGTAGTGTCGCCGCGCGTGCCCGTCGGGAGCCTCGGACGACCGGGGTCGGGCGGGCAGAACTGGGGCGGGAGATGGCCGACAGCGTGGTCGCGTCCAGGGGGATGGCAGGGCCCGTCGGCGGGCGGGCGCGGATCTGGATGTGGACGGTCGCGAGCGCGGTCGCGCTGACCGGATGGTCGTTGGTCGAGTCGCTGGCGCCGGCGAGCCCGGCCACGCAGGCGCAGGTGGCCGCCGTGGCCAAGAACCTGGCGTCCGGGCTGCTCGTGATGGCCGGCGTCCTGTGGCTCGCCTGCTGGCGGATCACCGCCGACCGCCTCGTCGCCCGGGTCGCGGCGGCCATGCTGATCCTGGGCGTCGGCCTGCCCGAGGTGACCGCGGTCGGTCCGCTGCTGCACGAGACCGGCCCGCTCGCGCAGTTCCCGCCGAGCACCCGCGCCCTCGTCGTCGTCCCGGTGCTGGCCCTGCTGCTGCCCGCCGGGGCGGCCGAGACCTCGCGGTCGCGCCCGCTGAGCGTGCGGGCGTACGCCGGACTGATCGTCGGTGCCACCGCGGCCGGCCTGGCCGCCCTGGTCGTCGCCCGCCAGGCGCTGCCCCCCGAGCACCTCGCCGACTCGTGGAAGGTCGTGGAGGGCCTGCTCGCGTCGGCCTGGCTGGCCCTGGCCTGTGGGCCCGCCACACGGATCTGGGCGGGACCACCACCGGGGGTCGGCGGCCGACCCTTCGGCGTGGGCTGCCGGCGTCCTTCGCCCTGCTGGCCCTCTGCGAGCTGCTGCGCCTGCTGGCCCTGGTTCACGGCATGCCGGCCAAGGGACTGATCCCCGGCTGCCAGCTCGTCGCCGCCGCCCTGCTGCTCATCACCGCGGCCGGTCAGCTGCGCTCGGTGCAGCGTCGCCAGGAGGAGGACACCGCCGACCTCACCCGAGCCCTGTTCAGCGTCCGGCAGCACCTCACCCGGCTCGAGCGGTCGGGCCGCGAGCGGCTGCACGACGCCCGCTCGGCCGTCGTCGGTGTCATCGGTGCCGCCGAGCTGCTGGCCCCGCCCAGGTCGGCGGACCCGGTGTCCCGGCTCGCGAACGACCCCGTCCGGCTGGACCCGGACGAGCTGCGCCGCCTCATCGCCGCGGAGCTGCAGCGCCTGCAGTCGCTGCTGGACACCAGCTGCGTGGAGGAGCCGGAGGAGATGGACCTGGCCGAGTCGCTGGCCGCGGTCGTCCAGATGCACCAGCTGGACGGGCTGGTCGTCCACACCGAGGCGCAGTCCGTCGTGGTCCGAGCGCAGCCGGCAGCGATGGCCACCGTGCTGGACAACCTGCTGCGCAACGTGCGCAACCACGCACCGGGGGCTCAGGCCTGGCTCCGGGTGGAGGCCGTCGGCGACCAGGGCCGCGTGGTCGTCGAGGACGACGGTCCGGGCATTCCCGAGGCGGAGCGGAGCCGGGTGCTGCAGCCGGGCGTCCGCGGCAGCGCCGCCCGCAGTGCCGGAGAGGGTCTCGGCCTGTCCAGCGCCCTCGCCGCTGTGACCGGTCAGGGTGGCTCGCTCACCCTCGACGACGGCCTGCGGGGTGGGACCCGGGTCACGGTGGACCTGCCGCTGGTGGAGGTCCGCGCCGGCCGGCTCGACCTTCGGGCTCGAGACGCACGGCCGGCGGTCATCGTCCTGCCCGAGACCCGAGCCACCGAGGCACTCGCCGGCTGAGATGAGCACCGTCGCCGTCGTCGATGACCACCGGCTGTTCGCCGAGGCGCTGCGCGCGGCGCTCGGCCAGTCGGGTGTGGACGCCCGGGTCGTGCCGGCCGCGCCGCTCGCGCAGGTCGTGGCCGATCTGGTGGCTCAGCCGGTGGACCTCGTCCTGCTCGACCTGGACCTCGGGCCCTGGGGTGACTCCACCGCGATCGTCGCGCCCCTGGTCGCGGCCGGGCTGCGCGTGCTCCTCCTCACGGGCACGAGCGACCGGATGCGGATCGCGGCGGCGCTGGAGCAGGGGGCGGTCGGCTACCAGCTCAAGGAGCCCGGGCTGACGGCGCTGCTGCAGCGCGTCAGGCGGGCCCTGGCGACGCCGGGCGCCCTGGACGCCGAGCACCGGGTGGTCCTGCTGGACGAGCTGGTGCGGTCCCGGGCCGCCGCGGCCGCGGCGCGGGCGCCGTTCGACCTGTTGACCCAGCGCGAGGCCGAGACCCTGCGCGAGCTGGCTCGAGGGCGCTCCGTGGCCACCATCGCCGCCGGCTGGTTCGTCTCGGAGGCAACGGTCCGCAGCCACGTCCGCAGCATCCTGGGCAAGCTGGCCGTGCCGTCCCAGCTGGCCGCCGTCGCGGCGGCGGTCGAGAGCGGTTGGGTCGGCGAGTAGCCCCGCCGTCGGCCCTGTCGGGCGCGTCAGCCCGGGCAGCGGGTGGGTGCGTGAGTGGGTCGGAGCGCCGCCGCGAGGCTCCACTTGGCGGTCACCACCACCTGCCCCGAGCCGGTCACGTCGACGTTGGTCCAGTCCTGCGCACCGGGCGCCACACAGGCGTTCCCCGAGGTGACCCGCCAGAACGGGCTCCAGTGCACCCGTACCAGCGTGGTCCCGGAACCGTTGGGGGACAACGTGAAGGAGTCGACCCCGAGCCGGGTCAGCCTGGCCGTGCCGGTGACCAGGCCCGGGCTGTCGGTGACCCGCCAGACCCGCCAGTGGGCGTCGCTCCACACGGGCTGCAGCCACGGCTGGCCGGCCCGGACCAGCGCGACCTCGCGCTGCGACCAGTAGTCGATCGGCCCGTCCGGCACCGCCACCAGCCCGACACCGGCCCGCAGCATCCAGGCGTGCAGCTGGTCCGCGGTGAGGTCGGGGTGGTACAGGATCTCGTTGTAGCGCAGGTCGATCTGCCGCTCCCACCCGCGGGAGAGCGGGAAGGACTTGGCGACGTAGTAGGACTCCCAGTGCTGCAGGAGGTTCGGCACCTCGACCCGGCCGTTCGCGACGTCCTGCGTCCGCAGGAACGCGTCCAGGCCGGTGTAGTACGACGCGTGGCTCGACGGGTCGCTCGTGCTCCGCGCCACCGCGGTCGACATCGGCCAGATCTGCCACGCGAGGAGCGGCACGGCGAGCGCGACCAGGGTCTTCCAGTACCGCCGGCGAGCCAGGACGGCCACGGCGAGCGGTCCCCCGACCAGGGCTCCCAGCCGGTTCATGTTGCCGCCGACCGGGCTGTGGATGAGGAACACGACGACGGAGGACACCCCGTACAGCGCGATCCCGGCCCGCAGCGCCGACCACCGCCGCGGGACGAGCAGCATGCCGCCGAGCACGAACACCAGCACGGTGAGCAGGGCCCGCCGGGGGAACGGGAAGAAGCCGCCGCCGCCGATCAGCGAGGCCATCGCGATGCCGGCGACCGCCGTGGCCAGGGGAGCCGCCCGCCGTACGCCGATGTCGAGGCACCAGGCGACCGCGGCCATCAGCAGGAAGGCCCCTGCGAGGGGGCTGGCCAGGCTGGCGGCGAGCGCCGCCGCCGCCGCCCACCACGGGTGCCGCCGCATCACGGCCAGCCAGGCGGCCAGGGCCAGGGCGACGCCGAGCCCGAACGGGATCTGGCCGACGATCAGCGCCCCGACGCAGCCGACTGCGAACCAGAGGGCGCCCAGCCGGGCCCCGAGCAGCGCGCTCGACCGATCGACCTCGCTGTCCTGGCTGTCATCGGTGCCCGGGAACGCTGCCCGGAACGCTGCCCGGGACGCTGCCCACCAGCACCGCCGAAGCCGCCGCCGCTGCGGCTACGCAGGCCAGGGCTCCGAGCAGCCGGGTGCCGACGACCGCGGCCAGGGGAGGGGTCAGCAGGCTGTACCCGGCCAGGAGGTGACCTCCGTACCAGTAGTCGTTCCACAGCACCGCGCCCCGCTGCGCGAACACCCAGGTGTGGAACTCCTGCGCCGCCAGGTCGCCGCCGGTCGCCGGGAGGGCGAGCAGCACGGCGCACAGCACCGCGGTCAGCACCCACGGATGCCGCCACAGGAGGCGGCCGGCGTCGCGCAGGAGGGACGTGGGGCGAGGCGGGGGCGGCACGGCGACCGAGGTCGGCGTCCGGACTGCCACCATCAGCTCCCGTCAGGGCCTTCACAGGGGTCTGCCACCAGGGCGAGTGCGGCGACCGTCGGCAGGGCCACCGAGATCATGATGCCAGTCACGGTGACCCCCGAGTCGTTGAGCAGGCCGCCGAGCACGGCGCAGACGGCCCATCCGGCCAGGCCCGCGGCGAGCCCGGGGGAGTCGTCGAGCATCCGGCCGACCCGCGGGCGGTGACCCCTGAGCACGACGACGAGGAGCACCACCGCGGCCACCACGAGGACGACGAACGGGCTCCCGACCAGCTGGCCCAGGTTGGCCGCCAGCTTGCGCCCGAGCACCGGCCCGGCCTGGCCGTGCAGCACCTGGCCGACGAAGATCCCGATATGGGTGCGCCGGCTCGGTGGCCGGTGGTAGTCCCACAGCGCGAGCGCGACCACGGGCGCTGCGGCGACGGCGACCACCACGGGCAGCCGGCGCGCGGACACCCGCAGCCGGGCCAGCAGCACGACGACCAGGACGGCCGAGGGCACCAGCGCGAGCGCCCCGCCCAGGTCGGCACCGACGGTCGGGGAGGCGTCGACGAACGCCGCCGCCGCCATCAGCAGCCCGGCCAGCACCGCCCGGCGGCGAGCGGTGCGGACGGGGGCCGACGCGGCGACGCCGCAGAGGACCGCGGCCCCCAGCAGGGCCGAGGCGGCCAGGACGCCGAACGCGGTGTTCCCGGCGCCGAAGAACCGTCCGGCCGTGATCGGGGAGTCGCCGAGCAGCGCAGCGGTCTGCAGGCGCGACCCGGTCAGCAGGTCTGCGGCCAGGACGCCGCCGCTGACGCCGGTGACGACGTACAGGCCGCGGCGCGGCACCCGCCGGCCGGCCACCGCGGCGCCGGCGCCGACCACCCCGGAGACCAGCAGCAGCAGGACGGGCAGCAGGAGCACGTTCCAGCGCCACCACGGCACGAGCTGCACCAGCCACGAGGCCACCGGCAGTGACGCGACGACGAAGCAGGCCGCGACCAGGAGGCGCACCGCCGTCGCGCCGGCTGGTGCGCCGGGCCGTCCGGAGCGGGGACGGCGGGACAGCCCGACCAGGGCGCCGGCGGCGACGGCCAGTCCGGCGAGGGACAGCGCCCACATGAACCACGGCCGCCAGCGCGCCCCCTGCACGGCCTTCACGTCCAGGTCCTGCAGGTGGGCCAGGCGCTCGCCCGCACCGGCCGGGCCGGTGGCCGGGTGCCAGGGCCGGCCGACCATCCCCGGCGGCACGGGGGCCGAGACCAGGCCGAGCACCGTGGGTGCGACGTCGATCAGCTCGGCATACGGCGTCCGGCGGGTCGACGGCGAGGACAGGTACCCCGCGGGGAAGCCCGGCCCGTGCGCGAGGGCGACATGCAGGCGGGCGTCCCCGCGGCCACCGGACCCGGGAGGCCGCGGCCCGGCGTCGCTGCTGCCCACCACGAGCACGGTCGAGGTGGACGGCAGCGGGTCGATCAGCTGGGCCAGGCGATGGTCGACCTGCGTGGCCGCCGTCGCCCGCCCCGCCGGGAGGGCGGCATACAGCGCGTCGTCGACGACGAGCTCGACCTGGGCCGGCCCCGCGGCGGACGGCGGCGGCAAGGCCAGGGTCGCTCCGTCCCCGCTGGTCGAGAACGGGACACCGGCTGCGCCGAGCGCCGCGGCCAGGGCCCCGAGGGAGGCGGTGGAGTGGACCCGGCGGTCCAGGGCCCGGAACCGCGCCGGGGGCTCGTCCACACACCCCAGCGGCGTGGCGGCGGACCCTTCGGCGGCGGCCCGGTCGCCCGCGCCGAGGGTCAGCAGGCCGTCGGCGCAGCCGGCCAGCTGCCAGGCCGACTTGACCGTGAGCGCTCCGGCCGAGCCGGTGCCGAGCAGGCGCCACAGGGTGGGCGTGCCGGTGCGGGTCACGTCGCTCCACAGCAGGTCCGGTACGGCGACCACGAGCACCCGCGGCGCGGGGGCGGTGACGGCGCTCGCTGGGGTGGACGGGGCGGCGGCCACCGAGAGGAGGGCCACCACCGCCGCGAGGAGCAGCGTCACCGGCCGGCCGGGCCGGGTCCGGGATACGCCGACGAACCGCCGGTGACGTGGTCCGGGCGGTGTCGGGCTCGCGGCGGGCGCCGGAGCCGGTCCGGGCATCGCAGTCCTCCGATCCGTCCGGCCCGGGAGACGCTAGCGCGGACGGTTGCCGGTGAGCCTGGGCCGCGCGGCGCGGGACCTGGAAGCATCGGGCGCTGTGACCGAGACGTTGACCGGGACGTCCGCCTGGCGCGGCCGCACGTTCTGGGCCCGTGACCGCTCCGCGCCGATGCGCGAGTTCCTGCGCACCGAGTCCGGCAGCGCGGGCGTGCTCGTGGCGGCGGTGGTCGTGGCGCTGGTCTGGGCGAACGTCGGCGACGGCTCGTACGAGTCGTTCTGGCTGACCCGGCTGACCGTCCGGCTGGGCGACTCCGGTCTGTCCTGGCCGCTGCGGACCTGGGTGAACAGCGGGCTGATGACGCTGTTCTTCCTGGTGGTCGGGCTGGAGGCGCGCCGCGAGTTCGACCTGGGGGAGCTGCGCGAGCGCCGCCGGTTCGTGCTGCCCCTCGCCGCGGGGCTGGTCGCGATGGCGGTGCCGGTCCTGATCTATCTCGCGGTGAACCACGGCGGCCCGGGGGCGCACGGCTGGGGTACGGCGATGTCCACCGACACCGCGCTCGCCCTCGGTCTGCTCGCGGTCATCGGCCGCGACGTCCCGGACCGGGTCCGGGCCTTCCTGCTCACCGTGTTCGTCGTGGACGACCTGGCCTCGCTCGCGGTCATCGCGCTGGTCTACAGCGAGCGGATCGACATGGTCTGGCTGGTGGTCGCGGTGCTGACGTTCGCCGCGGTCGTCGGGGCCATGGCGCTCGACGTGAGCTGGCGCTCCGTGTACCTCGGGCTGGGCGTGCTCAGCTGGGCCGCCCTGGTCAAGAGCGGGATCGACCCGGTCGTGTCCGGCCTGGTCATCGGACTGACCGCCACGGCGTACACCCCCTCCCGGACCAGCCTGGAGCAGGCGACCGGGCTGGTCCGGGAGTTCCGGGAGCAGCCGACCGCGGAGCTGGCCCGGTCGGCGACCGCCGGGCTGACCTCGACGCTGTCGCCCAACGCGCGGCTGCAGAACTTCTACCACCCGTGGACCAGCTACCTGATCGTCCCCGTCTTCGCGCTCGCCAACGCCGGCATCGCCGTCAACGCGCACTTCCTGGCCCATGCGTACGCCGCGCCGGTCACCCTGGGCGTCGTCCTGGGGTACGTCGTCGGCAAGCCGCTCGGCGTCGTGGTCACGTCCTGGCTCGTGGTGCGGCTCACCGGAGGTCGGGTGCGGCCACCGGTCGGGTGGGCGGCGGTGCTGGGCAGCGGCACGCTCGCCGGGATCGGCTTCACCGTCGCGCTGCTCATCGCCACGCGCGCCTTCACCGGCGAGCGGCTGGCCGAGGCGAAGCTCGGTGCGCTCACCGCGGTGGTGGTCTCGTCGGCGCTGACCTGGCTGGTGTACCGCCTGGCCGCGCTGCTTCCTCCGGACCGGCGGGCGCGGGCGCTTCTGGGCACGGCGCAGCAGATGGTCGACCTCGTGCCGGAGGTCGACCCGGCGCGCGACCACGTCCGCGGGCCGGAGCACGCGTCGGTGACGGTCGTGGAGTACGGCGACTTCGAGTGCCCGTACTGCGGTCGGGCCGAGCCGGTGGTGCGGGATCTGTTGTCGGACAATGACATTCGCTACGTGTGGCGACACCTGCCGTTGACCGACGTGCACCCGGCGGCGCAGCTGGCGGCGGAGGCGTCCGAGGCGGCGGCCGCCCAGGGACGGTTCTGGGAGATGCACGACCTGCTGCTGCAGCGCCAGGAGGACCTGCGGCCGAAGGACCTCGTCCGGTACGCCGCGCAGATCGGTCTGGACGTGGAACGGTTCCACGACGATCTGATGCGGCACGTCCACGCCGCACGGGTCGCCCAGGACGTCGAGTCGGCCGACCTCAGCGGCGTCTCGGGCACGCCGACGTTCTTCGTGAACGACCAGCGGCACTACGGCGCGTACGACATCCAGACCTTGACGGCGGCGGTCACGACCGCGCGGCAGCGTGCCGTCGTCATCCCGCGCTGACCGTCCTGGCGCGTTGTCCGGCGTGGCGGCGGTAGTGGCACCGGCTCACCCGCGCGGCCATAGAGCCGTCGATGAGCCACACACGTATCTGGACAACCTCACTAGTTGCTAATCACGCCAGTCAGACGGGAGTCGCCGTCGACTGAGAGAGTTCAAGGACCGGCGCCTGAAACTGCTCTGGGCGTGCACGGCCCAAGGACGACGAGGGCTTCGGGTTCGGGGCGCTCGAGCGCAAGCTGGGGATGGCCCTCCACGGCTTGGCGACAGCCTGCGCGGCCATCGGGCCGCTAAGGTGCCGATCATGGAGGAGCAGATTGGTCTGAAGAACATTCGGATTGCCGGTTTGTTCGGGCGACGACAGCATGTCATCAACCTTGATCAGGGCCAGCCGACCGTTCTCACTGGCGCAAATGGTACGGGTAAGTCGACGATCCTGAGATTGGTCAACGCGGTGTATACCGGTGACGTCAAGACGCTGGCCGCAGCTCCCTTGAGAGAATTCGAACTCACTTTCACCATTGGGCCAAGCTTCCGACTGCTGAAGGAATCTCAGGGTCGCGTGAAGCTTTCTTGGGGGCAGCACGAGTCTGTACTGGAGTATGCCGCCGCGCTGGATGACTTGCCTGATTGGGCGGCCGACGCCCTTCGCGAGGCCGGCTCCTGGGATGAAGAAGACGTGGAACGTCTCCTGATGGAAGCTGCTCGACCCAGAGTGCCTTACTCCACATTCCTAACAGTCCGCGATAAGGTTCGTGGTCTTGACTCGGCCTCTATGATCGAGGCGCCCGAGTGGTTCTCGGACATGGCTGGGACAATCTCAGTTCTATACGTGACCGACCAAAGGCTGGTAGTGGAGCCCGCCGTGACCAAAGACCGCCGTACTGTTGCGGGCGCCCACAGACGCTCGTCGCGATTGGCAGTCGAGGTGGCGAGTCGGGACATCGCGGAACAAATGCGTACTCGTGACTCTGCCTACGCGCGCGCTTCCCAGCTCCAGGATCGGCAATTTCCGCGAGAGGTCATCGCCGCTATGGGGCGGCGCGAAGTGATTCCGCTCGATGAGGTAACGCAGCTATTGTCGGACGTCGATCGTCGAAGAGAACGTCTCCGGGAAGTGGGATTGCTGGACAGTGATCAGCGGTACGAGCCGGAACTCCCGGCAGAGGGCCTGGCCCAAGAGACGGTGAGACCAGTCATCGCGACGTTTCTCCGAGCCACTCTAGTGAAGCTCGACGTCTTAACCGAACTAGAGTCGAGACTTCGCGCGTTCAAAGACTTTCTGGATGGTCGCTTTGTCGGAAAGTCAATGCGCCTTTCACGGCAAGACGGCGTGAAGTTTGTCTTGGACGGCTTCCGTACGATCAGCCCGAGCCAACTCAGCTCAGGAGAGCAGCAGATGATGGTGCTGGCATACGAGATCCTTTTCCGCGCCACACCGGGAACACTTGTTATTGTGGACGAGCCAGAAATTTCTCTCCATGTACTGTGGCAAGACACCCTTATCAATAATCTCACGGCTATGGGTGAGGCAGCCGGCCTGCAATTCCTCATGGCAACGCACTCGCCGGTACTGCTTGGGTCGCATCCCGAGCTTGAGCGCTCCCTCGATCCCGTCAGATGAGTGCACTCACCTTTCCGAGCCCACAGGCATTTCTGCAATCTGTGCGACAGAGGCGGAGGGCCTTGCCAACTCGACAGGCAATATTGATCGTCGAAGGCGTCACTGATAAGCGCGCACTCTTCCCATTCTTGGAGGCAGGAGTGCTTGTCATCCCTTCCAATGGTCGGCCCGCCTTGGAGCTCACGTACCGAAAGCTTGAGACGCCTCTGAGAGAGGGCGTTTTATTCATTCTGGACTGCGACGGTGAGACTGAACGCGACCTGAAAGGGAATATCGATCTAATTCTTACCAACAATCGAGATCTTGAGGCAGATTTACTATTCGAACTTGGGGCGCTCGATCGCATAGCGCATGAATACCTAGCAGGTGTCGCTGCGCACCCCCGTGAAGTTGTCGCTCACAAAGATGAGCTACTGAGGTTGGCGATGTCCCTTAGTGCAACACTCGGGGTGGTGAAGGCCGCCGCGTCAAGGACGGGAGCGCCGACCAGAGTCTTGGACGGCTTCTCCAGGCAGCGACGAAAGATTCGTTTAGGGGACATTGGAGCCTCCGCTGGTTGGATCAGATCTGGTCACGCGCCGACTCTTGACGAGATGCTCGCGGGAGTGGCATCTGCGGTGGGCTGGACACCGGCTGCGATAGCCGATACGAGACGCGAGTCCTTGGCGCTCACAGTGAGCCCTTGCGTAACACACGCTTCCCGTGGTTGCCCCATCTGTCTGAGCCGAACGCACAGCAATGGTCATATCCTCGTCGAAGCCGTTTTCAGTCTTCTTCATCTCCGCCATGGGGTCAATATCACGCAACCGGAGATCGATCGGGCGATTCGCATGGCTGCCGACAAGGCCCTCCTCCCGAGCTGGTCGGTGGTACAGAGGATCGAGCGATGGGAGCTTGGATCGGCTAGGCGTGTGATCGCTGGATCGCCCCCGCCTGCAGCTACTTGACTTGAAATAGCAACGCAACTCGTCTGACCCCTCCTGCGCCCTTCGTGGGTGCTGGTCGGGTGGGCGTGCGATGGTCCGGGGCGGCTTCCAGGGCGTTTAGGTCGTCCTCAGGGGCACGGCGGGCCGTGTTCTTTGGCCCGTGGGGGGAGGGGCCTGTCCTGGAGACGGCACGAACGCCTGGCCAGCACTGGTGAGGCTGCTCCGGATGGGTGAATCACGCGTGTGTGACTTCCCTGCCCGCGTCGCAAGGTTCAGGATCTCTACAGGCACGGAGCAGTAGCTGCGAACCCACTCGGCGCGGCTGCGGGTAAGACTCCAATCCCCGTGCGCTTGCAGCCATCCTCATGGCCGAGTGGGCGGCACCCTGCTGATGCCGAAGCAGGACTAAACCGTTGCGAGGGCGTAGCCGCCGGAGTCGATCTCCTACTGGATCGGTCTCCCGGAGATGGCTGCGCATGGATCCCAAACCCATCGACTACCTCGCCCTGTTCAATCCCTCGGAGTACTGCAAACCCGTCGCCGGACGCGTCACGAGGCGGCCAGCAAGCCGGGCCGGACTTCAGCCTGTATCCGGAAGCCGGCGAGTGCGGCGGCTCGTTCAGCTACTCGCGTGCCGCCCCGCAGACCTGGGTGCGTAGACCACCGCCGCTCGCACCGTCGCCATAAGAGGACACGCTAGCGACAAGTGGACAACCTCACCCTGCTTGTGCGGCTGGTCAGCTGGTGTTGTGTTCGGTTGGTTGGGTGCGGGCGCGCCAGTGGTGGGCGAGCTGGCGTAGTGCGCGTTCGACGTGCTGGTGGTGGGCGTTGGGTGGGGGCTTGGTCGCGGTCGGGGGGTTTCCAGACGACGTGGCCGTTGGTGATGTGGGCGGTCCAGTGGTGGGCGTGGATGTGGCGGTGGTGGCGCCCGCAGAGCAGGGTGCCGTTGTCCTCGGAGGTTCGCCGGCTGCGGGTGAAGGGGATGATGTGGTGGGTGTGGCACCACGGTGGTGGGGCGGTGCAGCCGGGGTAGGTGCAGTGCTGGTCGCGGTGTTCGATGGCCCGCCGGATGCGGGGTGGGAAGGGGTACTGGGTGTCTCCGACGTCCAACGGCCGCCCGGTCGCGTCGTCGAGCAGGATGGGCAGGACCTCGGCGTCGCAGGCCAGGGTGTGCAGGGTCAGGGCGCTGACCGGCCACCCGCCGGGCTGACCGGTCTCGACCTGGCCGGGCAGCTGGCCCGCTGACCCGGCGGGGGCGAGCAGGGTGGCCAGGTCGGCGGTGACGATCAGGCGGGTCGCGGCCCCGGCGCGGGTGGGTAGCCCGCCGGGCTGGCCGACCCGGGCGGCCAGGGACAGGTCGGCCAGCAGGGTCAGGGCGTCGGCCATCCGCTGCCGCCCGGTCCTGGCATCGGGCGCGCCGTCGGCGGCCGGGCGGGGGGCGGCCAGGACGTCCAGCGCGGCCCGCACCCGGGCCCCGTCCACCGGGGGCAGCACCGCCCGCAACAGCCACATCCCGGTCGACTCCTGCACCAGGTAGGCCTCCCGCGCCTCCTGCTGGGCGTCCTCATCGCGGGCCAGCCGGGCCGGGGCGTCGGGGTCCAGCACCTGCCGCAGCCGCAGCCCGGCCTTGCCCAGCTGGGCCGGGTCCAGCCGTGCCGCCGCGGCCAGCATCACCTCCTGCGCCTGGTCGCAGGTTCGCTCGTCCACCGGGCCGGGGATCGCGGCCACCGCGGTCATCGTGCGGGCCACCACCCCGGCATGCCCCACGCTCACCTCACCGGCCGCGAACGCCTCCCGAGTCGCCGCCAGCCCGGCCGAGGGCAGCGCCTGCGCCAGCCCGGCCCGGGCCCAGGCCTGACCCGGGGTGACCGGCACCAGGGCCCGCAACCAGCCCGCCACATCCCGCGCCCCCGCTGCCGCCGGCAGCCCCCGAGCACCAGCCTCCGCCAACGCCCCCACCTGCGCCGCGGCCACCCGGGCCTCCACCCGATGCAACACCACCACCGCCTCGCCCAGCCCGGCATCCCCCACCTGCCACCACGGCCCCGAGGTCAGCACATCCAACGCCGCCGACAACTGCCCCAACGCCGCCTCAACCTCCAAGACGCCGCCGCCGGAAGCAGTGGATTCGGACATGGCACCACCGTACGAGCCGCCACCGACAAAACGGACAGAGCGGGAGCGGCAACAGGCCTAGTCGGTGGACAGGTCGAGCCGCACGGAGCCGGCCGGGTCGGCGGTGAAGTCGCCTCTGCCGGAAGCGGACTCGAGCCCGTCCGTCCCGGACACCACGGTCAGCTCGGCCGTGGCCACGCCGTCCGTGAACCGGCCGACGTGCTGCAGGACAAGCGTGCCGCTCTGCCCGGCGACCGTTCCGGCGATCCGCTCGATGCCGACGAAGACGGCGGTGGAGTCAGGCGCGTACGCCATCAACCACTTGGTGGTCGACGTGCCCTCGATGTCGCCGGAGTAGCTCTTGCTGACCAGCGCCTCGGTGAGCTTGGCGCCGTCCGTGCCCTCGTCGAACGGCTGCTCGTCCCACGACGTGACCTCGAACCGGGCGTTCACTGTCTTCGGCATGTCATCGCCTCCATATATGACTGAGTCACACATCCTGCCTAGACTCGCCGGCATGGGCAACCCGAGACGGGCCCGCACGGCCAACCTGGTGGCCGCCGCGGCCATGGGTCTGACCGACGCCATCACCGGTTCGATCCGCGACGTCACCGAGCTGGACCCGACCGCGGCCACGGCGCTGGTCGCCCTGCTGGACTTCACGCCGGGCGGCACGGTGGGCGCACTGGGCCGGGTCGTCGGGGTCACGCACTCCGGAGCCGTCCGGCTCGCCGAACGCCTGGTGGCCGCGGGGTACGTCGACCGGCAGGCCGGGGGAGACGCCAGGGCCCGGCTGCTCACGCTCACGCCCACGGGACTGCAGATCGCCCGACGGATCCGGGCCGCGCGAGAGGCCGCTGTCGAGCGTGTCCTCGGCGATCTGTCGGCCGCCGAGCGGAAGGCCCTGACCACCCTGAGCGAACGACTGGTCGAGGGCGTCACCGCGGATCGCCTCCGGCAGCGAGCGGTCGGGGAGACACCGGAGGGCGGGGCGCTCTGCCGCCTGTGCGACTTCACCGCCTGCGGCCGGCCCCGCGGCGCGTGCCCGGCGGCCCGAACACGCCACTGAGCCCAGATCAGACCAGCACGTCGATGACGGTGACTCCGGGGAGCTCGTCGCGGGCCATCGCGGCCATGGCGGCCGGTACGTCCTCCAGGCTGATGTGCTGCTCGACCAGGTCCTGCGGGCGCAGTGCCCCGGAGCCGACCGACCCGAGCAGGTCCGGGTAGTCCCCCGCCGCCATGCCGTGGCTCCCGAACAGCGTGAGCTCGCGCGCGATCACCTCGGGCATCGGGACGACCGGGTCGTGCGCGAGCAACCCGATCTGCACGTGCCGGCCCCGGGGGGCCAGGGAGCGGATCGCGACCGACAGGGTCTCCTCACTGCCGAGCGCGTCCACCGAGACCGTCACCCCGTCACCGTCGGTCCGGCGGCGCACCTCGGCGACCACCTCGGCCGGGGACAGGCCGCGGGCGTGCACGGTGTCGTCGGCTCCGAACCGCACCGCCGCGGCCAGGGCGGCCTCGCTGACGTCGACGGCGATCACCCGCGCGCCGGCCGAGCGCGCGATCATCACGCTGCTCAGACCGACCCCACCGCAGCCGACGACGAGCACCCGCTCGCCCGCTGCGACCCGGGCCTGGTGCACCAGCCCGCGGTACGCCGTGGCGAACCGGCAGCCGAGCAGCGCCGCCGCGCCGCGGTCGAGCCCGGGCGGCACCGGCACGAGGTTCACGTCGGCGTCGTGCAGCACGACCTTCTCGGCGTACGACCCCCAGTGCGTGAAGCCGGGCTGGGTCTGCGCGCGGCACACCTGCGCGTTGCCGCTCCGGCACTCCGGGCAGCGCCCGCAGGCACAGACGAACGGCGTGGTCACCCGCTGACCGACGGCGTACGACGTCACGCCCTCGCCCAGAGCGTCGATGATCCCGACCAGCTCGTGCCCGGGGACGTGCGGCAGCCGGATGCCCGCGTCGTGCCCCAGCCACCCGTGCACGTCGCTGCGGCACAGGCCGGTGACCTCCACCCGGACCACGACCCCGCCGGGCGGGGCGACCGGCTCGGGCAGGTCGGTGACCACGGGGAGCACCCCGAACCGCTCCACCAGCACGCCTCTCACCCGCCGTACTCAACACCATCCGGCGCACGTCCCTAGACGCTCGGTGATCGTCAACCAAAGGTTGACGAAACTCGATCTGTCAACCTACGGTTGTCGCATGACCGACCATCCCGTCCGGCTCGACGACCTCATCGCCCACGTCATCCAGCAGCACCCCGAGGGCGACCCGCTGCAGCACCTGACCGACGCGGTGGCTACCTCCGCGCACCTCGGTGAGCTGGCCGACCACCTGATCGGTCACTTCGTGGACCAGGCCCGCCGCTCCGGCGCCTCCTGGACCGAGATCGGTCAGTTCATGGGCGTCAGCAAGCAGGCGGCGCAGAAGCGGTTCGTCCCCAAGGAGTCCGAGGAGATGGATCTCCCGACGTCGGGGCGGCTGAGCCGGTTCACGCCCCGGGCGCGCAACGTGGTCGTGGCGGCCCGCGCCCAGAGCAAGGCACTCGGGCACGACCAGGTGACCAACGACGACCTGCTGCTCGCGCTGCTCGACGAGCCGGACGGCCTGGCGGCCCGGGCGATCGCGGCCCTCGGCGTCCCCGCCGACCAGGTGCGAGGCGCCGTGCTGGCCGAGGCAGGCACCCCGCACACGTCGCGGCGCCGTCAGCGGTTCGGGGCCGGGGCCAAGAAGACCCTCGAGCTGTCCCTGCGCGAGGCACTGCGCCTGCAGCACAACTACATCGGCACCGAGCACCTGCTGCTCGGGATCCTGCGCAACGACGACGACCACGCGGCCCAGGTCCTCACCGGCCTCGGCGTCACGCTGGAGAGGGTCGAGGAGTGGCTGCGGACGGAGATGGCGGCGATCCGGGCGGCCCAGGCGGACGGCTGAGCGTCCGGCGAGGTGAGGGCTTGCTGACTCTGGACACAGGACGGCTCTGTTCGTAGCGTCACCTCAACATCGACCGGGCAGCGTCGCCCAGGCGTGAGCCCGATCCGGCCACGGAGGTCCCCTTGCCTTCCGACATCGAGATCGCCGGCACCGCCACCCTGCAGCGCATCACCGAGATCGCCCGTACGACGCTCGGGATCCCCGAGGAGCACCTCGTGCCGTACGGGCACTACAAGGCCAAGGTCGCGCTGCCCTACCTCGACTCGCTGCGCGACCGCCCGACCGGGCGGCTGATCCTGATGACCGCTCTGTCGCCGACGCCGGCCGGGGAGGGCAAGACGACGACGACCGTCGGCCTGACCGACGGGCTGCACCGGCTGGGTCACCGGGCGATGGCCTGCCTGCGCGAGCCGTCGATGGGTCCGGTGTTCGGCATGAAGGGCGGCGCGGCCGGCGGCGGCTACAGCCAGGTGGTGCCGATGGTCGACATCAACCTGCACTTCACCGGCGACTTCGCCGCGCTCGCCGCCGCGAACAACCTGCTGGCCGCGATGATCGACAACCACGTGCACTACGGCAACGCCCTCGACATCGACGTGCGCACGGTCACCTGGAAGCGCGTGCTGGACCTCAACGACCGCGCCCTGCGCCAGGTCGTCGTCGGGCTGGGCGGTGTCGGCCAACGGCTACGTCCGCGAGGACGGGTTCGACATCGTGGTGGCGTCCGAGCTGATGGCGATCTTCTGCCTGACCGAGTCGTGGGCCGACCTCAAGCGGCGGATCGCCGCGATCGTCATCGGGTACTCGCGCGGCGGCCAGCCGGTCACGGCCGGCGACCTCGGCGCGGCCGGAGCGATGACCGTGCTGCTGCGCGACGCCCTCGCCCCGAACCTCGTGCAGACGCTCGGCGGCGCCCCGGCCTTCGTCCACGGCGGCCCGTTCGCCAACATCGCGCACGGCTGCAGCTCGGTGATCGCGACCCGTGCCGCCCTGCGGATGGTCGACTACGTGGTCACCGAGGCCGGGTTCGGCGCCGACCTGGGCGCCGAGAAGTTCGTCGACATCAAGTGCCGCGCCTCCGGCCTGCGTCCCGACGCCGCCGTGGTCGTGGCCACCGTGCGCGCGCTGAAGTACCACGGCGGGGTGAACGTGGCCGACATGGGCACCGAGGACGTCGCCGCGGTCGAGCGCGGCATGGCCAACCTGTCCCGCCACCTCGACAACATCCGGCACGTCTACGGCGTCCCCTGCGTCGTGGCGCTGAACCAGTTCCCCACCGACACTCGCCGACGAGGTGGCGAAGGTCATCGAGCTCGTTGCGGCACAAGGAGTTCGGGCGTACCCGGCCACCCACCACGCCGAGGGCGGTGCCGGCGCTGAGCAGCTGGCCAAGGGGGTGCTCGAGCTGCTCGAGGCACCCTCGCCGTACGAGTTCTCCTTCACCTACCCCACGGAGCTGCCGCTGGTGGAGAAGATGGAGACGATCGCGCGACGCCTGTACGGCGCGTCCGCGGTCACCTGGGACGGCAAGGCCCGCCGGCGGGTCGACCGGCTCGCGGCGGACGGCTACGGGAACCTTCCGGTCTGCGTGGCCAAGACGCAGTACTCGTTCTCCACCGACGTCTCGCTCCGGGGCGCGCCGAGCGGGCACGTCGTCAACGTGCGCGAGGTGCGGCTGTCGGCCGGAGCCGGGTTCGTCGTGATGCTGTGCGGCGAGGTGATGACGATGCCCGGCCTGCCGAGGTCGCCCGCCGCGGAGCGCATCGACCTCGACGACGACGGCCGCGTCGTCGGCCTGTCCTGACGGGGCTGTCCTGACGGGGCTGTCCTGACCCGGCTGCCCTGGGCGGCTACCGGCTCGGCGCCGCCAGCTGCAGCTCACCGGCCAGCAGCTCCAGCGAGCGCAGCCGGCCCTCGACGGTGGGGGACTGGAACGCGACGATCAGCTCGTCGGCGCGGGCCGAGTCCGCGAACGAGCGGAGGTACGCCGCGGCCTCGCCCGGCGCTCCCACCGCGGAGTAGGTCATCATCTGCGCCAGCTGCTGTCCGCCGGGTGAGGCCAGCAGCTCGTCGGCCTCCTCGTCGGTGATGCTGCGCCCGGCCGCGACGCGGGAGCGCACCCGGGCCCGCAGGGCGGACCGCAGCTCCTGCTCGGCCTCCTCGGGTCGCTCCGACGCGATGACGTTCACCCCGGCGATCACGTAGGGCTCGGCCAGCTGGGCTGATGGGCGGAACTGCTCCCGGTACGCCGCGACGGCGTCGTGCAGCGCGGCCGGGGCGAAGTGCGAGGCGAACGCGTACGGCAGGCCGAGGGCGGCGGCGAGCGTCGCCCCGAACAGCGACGAGCCGAGGATGTACAGCGGGACGTTCGTGCCCGCCCCGGGAGTCGCGTCGACCCCGGGCACGCGGGTCTGGCCGGCCAGGTAGGCCTGCAGCTCGAGCACGTCGTCCGGGAAGCTGTCCGCACTCATCGGGTTCCGGCGCAGGGCGTACATCGTGTTCTGGTCCGAGCCCGGCGCCCGTCCGAGGCCGAGGTCGATCCGGCCCGGATGCAGCGTCTCCAGCGTGCCGAACTGCTCGGCGATGGTCAGCGGAGCGTGGTTCGGCAGCATCACGCCGCCCGCACCGAGCCGGATGCTCGACGTGTGAGCCGCCACGTGGGCGATGAGCACGCTGGTGGCCGACGAGGCGATCGTGGCCATGTTGTGGTGCTCGGCGTACCAGACCCGGCGGTAGCCGAGACGCTCCGCCGACTGGGCCAGGCGAACGCTTCCGGCGAAGCTGTCGGCCGCCGTCTGACCAGGAGCGATGGGGGCGAGATCGAGCACGGAGATCGGTGTGGACATCCCCATCACTGTAAGCGCCGGCCGGCCGGACCCATCCGCCGCGGTCCCCGCTGCGAAGACGGGGTGTGACGGTCAACGGTGAGGCCCCAGCCGAAGATGCGGCTACTGACGGCGAAAAGCCTTCTCCCGCAACGAAAGGCTCGCGTCTGCCCGTTGCCCTGGCCGGTCTTGCCGGGTTCCTCGCCGGCGCGATCACCATCGGGGTCGCCGAGGTGCTGTCCGTGCTGTGGCACCGGGTGGGCCTCGAGCGGGGGACCGCATCGCCGGTCCTGGCCGTGGGCGCGGCGTTCGTCAACCACACCCCGCCCTGGCTGAAGGACTTCGCCGTCCAGCACTTCGGTAGCCAGGACAAGCACGTGCTGCTGTCCGGCATCGGCGCCGCTCTCGTCGTCCTCTCCATCCTCGCCGGTGTCCTGGGCCGGTGGCGCCGCTCGGCCGGCACGGTCGTCGTCGCCCTCCTCGGCCTGGTCGCGATCAGTGCCGTGCTCACCCGCTCCGGTGCGTGGCCGCTGGATGCCATCCCGACCCTGCTCGGCCTGGTCGTGGGCTTCTTCGTGCTCCACCGGCTGCTGAGCACGCCCCTGGACCGCCGGTCGCGGCGCGAGCCGACGGGAGTTCCTGGCGACCGCCGGCGTCGTCGCGGGGGCCGCCGTGCTGACCGGCGGCGTGTCGCGGCTGCTCGGCACCGCCGCGAAGGACGTCGAGGCCAGCCGCAAGGCGATCCGCCTCCCGGCTCCGGCCGAGCCGCTGGGCGCCGTCCCCGGCGGGGTCAGCCTCCCGGTCGCCGGCATCACGCCGTTCCGGACCAACAACGCCAAGTTCTACCGCGTCGACACCGCACTCAGCCGTGCCGCAGCTCACCGACCGACGCCTGGCGGCTCCGGGTCCACGGCATGGTGGACCACGAGGTCAACCTCAGGTTCGACGACCTGCTCGGCGCACCGCTGGTGGAGCGGCTGATCACCCTGACCTGCGTGTCCAACGAGGTCGGCGGCAACCTCATCGGCAACGCGGTCTGGCTGGGCTACCCCCTCAAGGACCTGCTCAGCCGCGCGGCGCCGCACACCGACGCCGACATGGTGCTCTCCAAGAGCGTCGACGGCATGACGATCTCCACGCCGCTGGCCGAGCTGACCGACGGGCGTGACGCCATGCTCGCGATCGCGATGAACGGCACACCGCTGCCGGTCGAGCACGGCTTCCCGGTGCGGATGGTCGTCCCCGGGCTCTACGGCTACGTGTCGGCGACGAAGTGGGTCGTCGACCTCGAGGTCACGCGGTTCGACCGCAAGCAGGCGTACTGGACGCCGCGCGGGTACGCCGCGAAGGCGCCGATCAAGACCTCCTCGCGGATCGACGTACCGGGCTCGTTCGCCCACGTCAACGCCGGCCAGATCGCCGTCGCAGGAGTCGCGTGGGCCCAGCACCGGGGGATCAACTCGGTCCAGGTGCGCGTGGACGGCGGCGCCTGGCAGGACGCCCGGCTGGCCGACTCGGTCAGCAAGGACACCTGGCGGCAGTGGGTCTGGCAGTGGTCGGCCGACAAGGGCACCCACACGATCGAGTGCCGGGCCGTCGACGGCACCGGTGCGGTGCAGACCTCGGCGTCCCATGGTCTGCGGCCCGACGGGAGCACCGGACTGGACTCAGTCGTGGTCATGGTCGCCTGAGAAATCTGCCCGCTGCCAGGCATCCGACCGGCCGCGGACTCCGAATCCCCCAACGTAACAACCACATTGGAGAAATCATGAAGCCTCGTGTCATCCTCACCGCCCTGGCCGCCACCGGCCTCACGCTGACCGCAGCAGCCTGCGGCAGCAGCAGCGGCGGCAGCAGTGCGGGCAGCAGCCCCAGCGGGTCGTCGTCCTCGATGACGTCCTCGCCGACCTCGAGCGCGGACGCCAACATGGCCGGCCTGGTCGGTCCGGGCTGCGCGGCGTACGCCCAGGCCGTGCCCAGCGGTTCGGGCTCGGTCGACGGCATGGCCCAGGACCCGGTCGCCACGGCGGCCTCCAACAACCCGCTGCTCAAGACGCTGGTGGCGGCGGTCTCCGGCAAGCTCAACCCGAAGGTCAACCTGGTCAACACGCTGAACAACGGCCAGTTCACGGTCTTCGCGCCGATCGACGCCGCCTTCGCGAAGGTCCCGGCGGCCACGCTCGCCAAGCTCAAGAGCGACGGCCCGCTGCTGACGCAAGATCCTGACCTACCACGTCATCGCCGGCCAGCTCTCCCCGAGCCAGGTCATGGGCATGCACAAGACGGTCGAGGGCGGCACGGTCGACGTGACCGGCTCCGGCCAGTCGCTCAAGGTCGACGACGCGAACGTGGTCTGCGGCGGCGTCAAGACCGCCAACGCCACGGTCTACCTGATCGACTCGGTGCTCAACCCGAAGAGCTGATCTCGGCTCAACCCGCAACGGTGCAGCTGCGCGTCACCCGTGACGCGCAGCTGCACCGTTGTGCGGTGCGGCGTCGAAGCCCGGGCTGCCGGCGTCGTGCGGAGGCACGAGCGGCCAGCCTCCGGAGGCCAGCCGGGCGCTGACCCGGGCGATGTCCGACTCCAGCGGCTCCTCCTTGGTGATGTCCACGATGGCGTCCCGGATCGCGGCCGCCGACGCGGTGTCACCGTTCGCGGCCAGACCCTCGGCCACCTCGAGGACCTCCTCGCTGGTCAGCTGCCGGGCCAGCAGCGCGAGCAGGGGGATGTAGTCCTGGGCCGGCACGCCCTCGGGGTACCCGGCCCGCAGGAACCGGACGATGGACGAGACGAAGGGCAGCTCCACGTCAGGTCTCCTCAGCTGCTCGAGACGATCAGGTACAGGCCGTACGCGATGGCCGCGACCACGACCGCGAAGCAGAGCACGGCGACCGCGACCCGGGGCGGGCTGGCGGTCACCGGGGCCGCATCGTGACTCCCGGCGCCCACCGCGACCGGCTGGGTCTCGGGCGGCACGAGCGTCCGCACGCCGAGCGCGAAGATCGCGGGCAGGCCGGCGCCGGCCAGCAGGCCGACGACCAGGATCTGCCAGAGGGCGGTCAGGTTGATCCACGTGTCCATGAGTGGCCTCTCAGGCGGCGGCGGTAGCGGGGGTGGACTGGGGCGCGGTCCGTCCGGTCCACTCGTCGTTGACGTTGCCGGGGTGGACGCGGGTGCGGCGGGAGCGGACGAAGAGCAACGCCGAGAAGGCGATCAGCGCCGCCAGCACCGCGAGCGTCCCTGCGGTCCGGCCCAGTGCCGTGGGCGATGCCGTACGCCGCGGCACCCACCAGGCCGGCGCTGGGCAGGGTCACCACCCAGGCCGTCGCCATCCGCCCGGCCACGCTCCAGCGGACCTCCGCGCCCTTGCGGCCGAGGCCGGTGCCCAGGATGGAACCGGTCGCGACGTGCGTGGTCGAGAGCGAGTACCCGAAGTGGCTGGCCAGCAGGATCGTCGCGGCCGAGGCCGACTCGGCGGTCATCCCCTGCGGCGACTCGATCTCCACCAGACCCTTGCCCAGGGTGCGGATGACCCGCCACCCGCCGATGTACGTGCCGAGCGAGATGGCCAGCGCGCAGGACAGGATGACCCAGAACGGCGCCTTGGCCCCGGAGCTCAGCGTGCCGTTGGCGATGAGGGCGAGCGTGATGACGCCCATCGTCTTCTGCGCGTCGTTGCTGCCGTGCGCCAGCGACACGAGGGAGGCGGAGCCGATCTGGCCGACGCGGAACCCGCGGGTCACCGCGTGCGGCCGGATGCCGCGGACGAGCCGGTAGACGAGGTAGGTGCCGACCGTCGCGATCAGCCCCGCGATGATCGGGGACAGGCAGGCCGGGATGACCACCTTGGACACCAGGCCCTGCCACTTCACGGCGCTCGTGCCGGCCGCGGCGATGGTCGAGCCGACGACCCCGCCGATGAGGGCGTGCGAGGAGCTCGACGGGATGCCCAGGAACCAGGTCGCGAGGTTCCACGTGATGCCACCGGCCAGACCGGCGAACACCACGGTGAGCGTCACCTCCGAGGACTGGACCAGCCCGCTGGCGATGGTCGCGGCGACGCTGAGGGACAGGAACGCGCCCACCAGGTTCAGCACGCCGGACAGCGCGACCGCGACCTTCGGGGGCAGGGCGCCGGTCGCGATCGACGTGGCCATGGCGTTGGCGGTGTCGTGGAAGCCGTTGGTGAAGTCGAACGCGAGGGCGGTGAGGACCACCACGGCAAGAAGGACGTCGCTGCTCACACCACTGTCGTAGTGGTCCGAGGTGGGGGTCCGCGACGCCAAAGCGGACGTTGGCCGAAGATGTCGACGAACGTCCGGCCGGCGTTCACCTGACGGTCACCTCGGCCAGCGCCGGGCGGCTCCCTAGACCTTGCGGTACCTCGACTCGGCCAGGCCGAAGATCCCGAAGGCGAGCAGGCCGAGGGCGGCCAGGCCGGTGAGCCAGCGGCCGTACGGCTGGTGCAGCAGCGTCTGGAACGCGCCGTCGATGCCCCGCGCCTTCTGCGGCTGGTACGTCCACGCCGCGTCGACCACGAGGAAGCCGGCCACCGCGAACACCACGCCGCGGGCAGCGGTGCCCACCTGGCCCAGGCGCTTGACCGTGCGACCGGCATCGCCCGGCGGCAGCTGCATCCGCTTCAGGAACGACGCCTTGATGCCTTGCACGACCAGCACGATGCCCACGACGACGATGGCGGCGCCGACGATGCCCACCAGCCATCGGCCCCCGGAGTGGTGCATGACCTTGGCGGTGATGCCCTCCTGCTGCGAGCTCTGCGAGCGGCGGGCGCCGGCGAGCACCGACGCGCAGCTGAACGCCAGCCCGGCGTAGACGAGCCCGCTGCCCAGGCTGCGCAGGCGCTTGCCGGTGGAGTCCTCCTCGCCGGCGACCCCGAAGGCGACCTGGGAGAGCTGCCACAGGCAGTACGCCGCGAGCCCGACCATCAGCAGCACGACGAGGACGGCGCCGAACGGCTTGCTGGCCAGGTCGGTCACGGCGCCCTTCTGGTCGGCGTTGCCGCCGCGGCCCCGGAGGGCCAGGGACAGCGCCACGAGCGCGACCAGGACGTAGATCGCGCCGCGCGCGGCCAGCCCGGCGCGGGCCCCCCAGCGCGTCGCCTTCGACGCCTGCGCGGAGGAGGCTGCGCGCTGCATGCCGTGGACCGCCATGGTCTCGTCTCCTCGACATCAGGTCATCGTCCGAGGCCGGACCGTGCTCAGGCCTTCGGTGGGACGCTAGTTCGCCGGGAACGGTCCCGCACCCCGAGCCGAGCCTGGACCAGCCAGGCCAGCACGCCGGGGACCAGCACGACGAGGCCGCCGACGACCGAGCGCGTGGGCAGGCCGGCAGCCAGCACGAGACACCCGACCAGGCCGCCGATCGGCACCCCCCGCGGCGGCCGGCCCTCGGACCGGCTCAGCGTCAGCGCGCAGGCGTTGGCCACGGCGTAGTAGAGCAGCACCCCGAACGAGGAGAAGCCGATGGCGCCGCGCAGGTCGACCGTGCTCACGAGCACCACGACGGCCAGGCCGACGGCGACCTCGGCCCGGTGCGGCACCTGGTGCCGGGGGTGGATGGCGGCGAGCACCCGGGGCAGGTGGCGGTCGCGGGCCATCGCCATGGTGGTGCGCGACACCCCGAGGAGCAGGGACAGCAGCGAGCCGAGAGCGGCCACGGCCGCACCGGTCCGGACCGCCGGCGCCAGGCCGGACAGGGAGCCCGCGCGCACGGCGGCCTCCAGCGGCGCGGCCGAGGCGGCCAGCCGGGCCGGACCGACTGCGACGAGGGCAGCGGTCGCGACAGCGGCATAGACGACGACCGTCACGGCCAACGACGTCGAGACGGCACGCGGGATCGTGCGGGCCGGGTCGACCACCTCCTCGCCGAGGGTGGCCACCCGGGCGTACCCCGCGAAGGCGAAGAACAGCAGCCCCGCGGACTGCAGGACGCCGCGGGCATCCGTGCCGGGGAAGGGCGCGAGCCGGCCGGCGTGGGCCGTGCCGCCGAGCAGGCAGGCCAGCACCACCAGGGCGAGAGCGGCGAGCGTGAGGCCGAGCAGCACGCGGGTCAGCAGGACCGACCGCTTGACCCCGAACAGGTTCAGCGCGGTGAGGCAGCCGACCGCCGCCGACGCGGCGAGCCGGACGTGCCCGGGCACGCAGTACGACGCGAAGGTCAGCGCCATGGCGGCGCAGCTCGCCGTCTTGCCGACCACGAAGGCCCAGCCGGCGAGGTAGCCCCAGAAGTCACCCAGCCGCCGGCGTCCGTAGACGTACGTGCCGCCGGACTCGGGGTAGAGCGCGGCCAGCCGCGCGGACGACGTGGCGTTGCAGTAGGCGACCACCGCAGCCAGGGCCAGGCCCAGCAGGAGGCCGGAGCGGGCGACCGCGGCCGCCGGGCCGAAGGCGGCGAAGACCCCCGCGCCGATCATCGCGGCCAGGCCGACGGCCACCGCGTCGGGCAGCGTCAGCTGTCGCCGCAGCCCGGGGGTGGCCGTCATGGGACTCTCCGTCCGGGGCAAGGGCCCGGGCGACCGGGCCCGTCGGGATTCCGTCAAGATTGTGACCGGGGGCGTTTGGATTCCGTCAAGAGCGGCTCCCGCTCCCCGGCGACGCGCATCTACTCGAGGCATGCAACAGCTGCCCTCAGCCCCGGCGCCGGTCGTCGGCCTGATCTCCCTGTCCCGCAGTGCCTTTCGTAAGGCCGTCGTCCCGGCGGGGGTGCGTCGTGGCTGACGTCGTCTTCGTCCTGCTGACGCTCGCGCTCTTCGCCCTCCTCGCGCTGGTCCTCAGGGGAGCTGAGCGGCTGTGAGCGCGGCCAACCTGGTCGGCCTCGTGCTGGCCGTCGTCATGACGATCTTCCTCATCGCGGCGCTGCTCTTCCCGGAGCGGTTCTGATGAGCTCCACCGCTCGCCGGCGTCCTCTTCATCGCCTCGCTCGTCCTCGCGCTCGCGCTCGTCCTACCGGCCGCTCGGCGACTACATGTACCGCGTCGTCACGCTCGACCCGGCACCTGCGGGTCGAGCGCGGCATCTACCGCCTCATCGGCGTCGACCCCGGGACCGAGCAGTCGTGGGCGGTGTACGCCCGCAGCGTGCTGGCCTTCTCGGCCGTCTCGATCCTCTTCCTCTACGCTCTTCCAGCGCGTGCAGAGCCACCTGCTGCTCTCGCTGGGCTTCAGCGACGTGCCGCCGGCCCTGTCGTGGAACACCGCGGTCAGCTTCGTCACGAACACGAACTGGCAGGCGTACTCGGGTGAGTCGACGATGGGCCACCTGGTCCAGATGGCCGGCCTGGCCGTGCAGAACTTCGCCTCGGCCGCCGTCGGCATCGCCGTCGCCGTCGCGCTGGTCCGCGGCTTCGCCCGGCAAGCACACCGACCAGCTCGGCAACTTCTGGGTCGACCTGACCCGCATCGTCGCTGCGCATCCTGCTGCCCATCGCCGTCGTCGGCGCCGATCGTCTTCGTCGCCGCCGGCATGATCCAGAACTTCTCCTCCGGCACCGACGTCCACACCCTGGCCGGTGCTGACCCAGCACATCACCGGCGGCCCGGTGGCCAGCCAGGAGGTCATCAAGGAGCTCGGGAACGAACGGCGGCGGCTTCTACAACGCCAACAGCGCGCACCCGTTCGAGAACCCGACCGCCGTGGACCAACTGGCTGCAGATCTTCCTGCTGCTGCTGATCTCGCTTCAGCCTGCCGCGCACCTTCGGCCGGATGGTCGGCAGCAACCGGCAGGGCTACGCGATCGTCGCGGCGATGGCCATCATGGCCATCGGCAGCGTCGTCGTCCTGAACGTCGTGCAGGGCCTGCACGACGGCACGGTCCCGCAGGCCGTCGGCGCCGCCAGCGAAGGCACCGAAACCCGTTTCGGGGTGCTGGACTCGGCGACCTTCGCCAGTGCCACGACGTTGACGTCGACCGGCGCGGTCGACTCCTTCCACGACTCCTACACCGCCCTCGGCGGTGCGGTGACGATGCTCGACATGCAGCTCGGCGAGGTCGCGCCCGGCGGCACCGGCTCGGGCCTCTACGGCATCCTCGATCCTCGCGGTCATCACGGTCTTCGTCGCCGGGCCTGATGGTCGGGCGGACGCCGGAGTACCTCGGCAAGAAGATCGGCGCCCGCGAGGTGAAGTTCGCCTCGCTGTACTTCCTGACCACGCCCGACCCTGGTCCTGGTCGGGACGGGCACGGCGATGGCGCTGCCGAAGGAACGCGCGTCGATGCTGAACCCGGGCGCGCACGGGCTGTCCGAGGTGCTGTACGCCTTCACCTCGGCCGCCAACAACAACGGGTCGGCCTTCGCCGGCATCAGCGTCAACACCACCTGGTACAACACGGCGCTCGGGCCTGGCGATGCTCATCGGGCCGGTTCCTGCCCATCGTCTTCGTCCTCGGCCTGGCCGGCTCGCTCGCCCGGCAGAAGCCGTGCCGGAGTCGACCGGCACGTTGAAGACCTACCAGCCGCTCTTCGTCGGGCATGCTCGTCGGCGTCACGCTGGTCGTCGTCGCGCTGACCTACCTTCCCGCCCTCGCGCTCGGCCCGCTGGCCGAGGGCCTGCACTGATCCCGTGTCCCCCTTCGTCACCACGACAACCCTTCAGGACGGATCATGACTGCCACGACCGTCGACGCGCCCCGCGCACCGGACACGCCGCCACCCGGCGCGTCTCCGGCGGCCTGCTCGACCCCCGGCAGCTGCTGACGCTCGACCCCGGCGCGCTGCGCAAGCTCGACCCGCGCGACGCTGTGGCGCAACCCGGTGATGTTCATCGTCGAGATCGGCTCGGTCTACACCACCGTGCTCGCCATCGGGCATCCCACCGTGTTCGCCTGGCTGATCACGGTCTGGCTCTGGCTCACGGTCGATCTTCGCCAACCTGGCCGAGGCGGTCGCCGAGGGCCGCGGCAAGGCCCAGGCCGAGTCGCTGCGCCGGGCCAAGCAGGACACCGTGGCCCGGCGCGCTGACCGGCTGGCGGCCGGGAGCCATCGACCTGCGCGAGGAGGTCGGTCGCCGGCCGCCGTCCTGCAGCAGGGTGACGTGGTCGTCGTCGAGGCCGGGCAGGTCATCCCCGGTGACGGCGACGTCGTCGAGGGCATCGCCAGCGTCGACGAGTCGGCCATCACCGGCGAGTCGGCGCCGGTCATCCGCGAGTCCGGTGGCGACCGGTCGGCGGTGACCGGCGGCACCCGGGTCCTGTCGGACCGCATCGTCGTGCGGATCACCCAGAAGCCGGGCGAGAGCTTCCTCGACCGGATGATCGCGCTGGTCGAGGGGGCCGACCGGCAGAAGACGCCGAACGAGATCGCGCTCAACATCCTGCTCGCGGCGCTGACGATCATCTTCCTGCTGGCGGTCGCGACGCTGCAGCCGCTGGCGATCTACTCCAAGGCGGTGCAAGGCGTTCGCTCCCGACAGCCAGGCCCTGGACGGGCACGGCGTGACCGGCATCGTGCTGGTCTCGCTCCTCGTCTGCCTCATCCCGACCACGATCGGCGCGCTGCTGTCGGCGATCGGGATCGCGGGGATGGACCGGCTGGTGCAGCGCAACGTGCTGGCGATGTCCGGCCGAGCCGTGGAGGCGGCCGGCGACGTCACCACGCTGCTGCTCGACAAGACGGGGACCATCACGCTGGGCAACCGCCAGGCCAGCGACTTCACCGCGATCGGCGGGGTGAGCGCGCCGGAGCTGGCCGACGCGGCGCAGCTGTCCAGCCTGGCCGACGAGACGCCCGAGGGGCGCTCGATCGTGGTCCTCGCCAAGACCGGCGTACGGGCGGCGCGAGCGGCAGCCCGGCGAGCTGGAGCACGCCACCTGGGTCCCGTTCACCGCCCAGACCCGCATGTCCGGCGTCGACCTGACCGACGGGCCCGATCCGGACCGTCAGCTGCGCAAGGGCGCGGCGTCGGCCGTCACCCAGTGGGTGCGGGACGGCGGCGGCCCGGTCCCGGAGCAGGTCGACCGGATCGTCGACGGGCATCGCGGCGTCCGGCGGCACGCCGCTGGTCGTCGGGGAGCGGGTCCGTGGCTCCGCCCGGGTCCTCGGGGTCATCCACCTCAAGGACGTGGTGAAGACCGGTATGCGGCAACGGTTCGACGAGATGCGGCGGATGGGCATCCGCACGGTGATGATCACCGGCGACAACCCGCTCACCGCCCGATCGATCGCCGCAGGAGGCCGGGCGTCGACGACTTCCTGGCCGAGGCCACGCCCGAGGACAAGCTCGCGCTGATCCGGCGCGAGCAGGAGGGCGGCAAGCTGGTCGCGATGACCGGCGACGGCACCAACGACGCCCCGGCCCTCGCCCAGGCCGACGTCGGCGTCGCGATGAACACGGGCACGTCGGCGGCCAAGGAGGCCGGCAACATGGTCGACCTCGACTCCGACCCGACCAAGCTGATCGAGATCGTCGAGATCGGCAAGCAGCTGCTCATCACCCGCGGCGCCCTGACGACGTTCTCGATCGCCAACGACATCGCGAAGTACTTCGCGATCATCCCGGCGATGTTCGCCGCGGTCTACCCCGGGCTGCACGTCCTGAACATCATGGGGCTGCACAGCCCGGTGTCGGCCATCCTGTCCGCCGTCATCTTCAACGCCCTCGTCATCGTGGCGCTGATCCCGTTGGCGCTGCGCGGAGTTCGCTACACCCCGTCCACCGCGTCGGCGATGCTGCGACGCAACCTGCTCGTCTACGGCGCCGGTGGTCTGGTCGCGCCGTTCATCGGCATCAAGGCCATCGACCTGCTCGTCCAGTTCATCCCCGGGATCTCATGATGCGTCTGCCCCCATGGCTCGGCCAGCACGTCACCGCGCTGCGCACGCTGCTGCTGCTCACCGTCGTCACCGGCCTGGCCTACCCGCTGGCCGTCACCGGCGTCGCCCAGCTGCCCGGCCTGCAGCACCAGGCCGACGCCTCGCTGATGCAGGTGGACGGCCGCACGGTGGGCTCGACCCTCGTCGGCCAGGCTTTCATGGACAAGGACGGCACGCCCCTGGAGCAGTACTTCCAGTCGCGCCCGTCCGCGGCCGGAGCCGGCTACGACCCGACCGCGACCAGTGCCTCCAACCTCGGGCCGGAGAGCGTCGTCGACACGCTGCCGCGACCCGGCCAAGGCGAACGACCCGGCGGGCGACGGCAGCAAGCCCAGCCTGCTGACCCAGGTCTGCACGCGCAGCCTGGCCGTCGGGCGGCTCGAGGGCGTCAGCGGAGCGCGGCCGTACTGCACGCCGAGCGGCGTCGGCGCGGTGCTCGCGGTCTTCCGCCGTCTCGGTGACACCGGCGCCGTCACCCGGTGGTCAGCCTCAACCAGGAGTGCCCGGCGGTGCCCTTCCTCGCGACGTACCAGGGGGTGCGGGTGCAGCTGCGCGACGTACGGCGCGGACTACTCGCGAGGCAGTCGTCACGCCGATCCGCGGTGCCGCGCCGGCGCACGCCTCGCGGTGCCGCCCGACGCCGTGACGGCGAGCGGCAGCGGCCTGGACTACCAGATCTCAGCCCGGCGTACGCCGACCTGCAGGCGCCCCGCGTGGCCCGGGTCCGGGGAGTCGACGTCTCGGTGGTGCGAGGCCCTGATCCGCCGGTACACCACCGGCCGGGCGCTCGGCTTCATGGGCCAGCCGGCCGTCAACGTGCTGGAGCTGAACCTGGCCCTGGACCGCAGCTGCCCGTACCACTCCGGCTGAGACCACGATCGGCGGACGACGGCACAGAAGGGCAGGCGCAGTGGCACAGGACAGCTCCGGGTCTACCTCGGTGCTGCCCCCGGGGTGGGCAAGACCTACAAGATGCTCGAGGAGGGCCAGCGCCGTGCCGGAGCGCGGCACCGACGTCGTCGTCGGCCCTACGTCGAGACGCACGGCCGCCCGCACACCGAGGCGATGCTCGGCGGCCTGGAGGTGCGTCCCGCGGCAGCACGTCAGCTATCGCGGCGCGACCTTCGAGGAGATGGACGTCGACGCGGTCCTCGCCCGCGGCGCCGAGGTCGCGCTGGTCGACGAGCTCGCGCACACCAACGTGCCGGGGAGCCGCAACGCCAAGCGCTGGCAGGACATCCAGGAGCTGCTGGCCGCCGGGATCACCGTCATCACCAACGCTCAACGTCCAGCACCTGGAGTCGATCAACGACGTCGTGCAGCAGATCACCGGCGTCCCGCAGCGCGAGACCGTGCCGGACGAGCTGGTCCGCCGGGCCGAGCAGATCGAGCTGGTCGACATGGCGCCGGAGGCGCTGCGCCGCCGGATGGCCCACGGCAACATCTACCGGCCGGAGAAGGTCGACGCCGCGCTGGGCAACTACTTCCGGGTCGGCAACCTCACCGCGCTGCGCGAGCTGGCCCTCATCTGGCTGGCCGACAAGGTCGACGACGAGCTCGACCGCTATCGCGAGCAGCACGAGATCTCGGCGACCTGGGAGGCCCGGGAGCGCGTCGTCGTCGCGCTGACCGGCGGTCCGGAGGGCGACACGCTGATCCGCCGGGCCGCGCGGATCGCCGCCCGGGCCAAGGGAGCCGAGCTCCTGGCCGTGCACGTCACCCGCAGCGACGGGCTGGTCGGGAGCAACCCGGCCGACCTGGCCCGCCAGCGCACGCTCGTCGAGAGCCTGGGCGGCACCTACCACCAGGTGGTCGGCGCCGACGTCGCGTCGGCGTTGCTCGACTTCGCGCGCGGCGTGAACGCGACCGAGCTCGTGCTCGGGGTGAGCCGTCGCGGCCGGCTGACCCAGGTGCTCTCCTCAGGGGTCGGGCTGACCGTGACGCGGGAGTCCGGCGCCATCGACGTCCACCTGGTCACGCACGAGGAGGTGCGGCGCGGCCGCCGGCCGGTCCGCGCGGCCGGGGCGCTCGGGGCGATCGCGGCAGGCGGCCGGGTTCGCCCTGGCGGTGGTCGGCCTGCCGCTGCTGACGTTCGCGCTGTCGCTGCTGCGCGGCGACCTGTCCCTGCCGAGCGACATCCTGCTCTACCTGGCCTGGGTCGTCGTGGTCGCGCTCGCCGGCGGGCTGTACCCGGCCCTGCTCGCCGCCGTGGCCGGCTCGCTCCTGCTGAACTACTACTTCACCCCGCCGATCCACCGGTTCACGATCGCCGACCGGGACAACGTGCTGGCCCTCGTCGTCTTCCTGGCCGTCGCGGCGGCCGTGAGCGTCACGGTCGACCTGGCCGCGCGCCGGACCCGGGAGGCGGCGAGCGCGCGGACCGAGGCCGAGACGCTGTCGACGCTGGCCGGCAGCGTCCTGCGCGGTGCGCGACCGCTGCCGGCCCTGCTCGACCGGCTGCGCGAGACGCTCGGCTTCACCAGCGTCACGCTGCTCGAGCGGTCCGGACGGCCCGCCGGGCCCCGACGTCTTCCACGACGAGCAGTCGTGGCGGATGGTCTGCTGCCGTCGGGGACCGGCCGAGCCGGACGCCGGCCGAGGGGGCGCCGAGATCCTGGTCGACCCGACGCTCTCCCTGGTCCTGCAAGGACATTCGCTGGCGGCCAGCGACCGCCGGCTGACCGAGGCCTTCGCCACGCAGGCCGCCGTGGCGCTCCG
The DNA here is from genome assembly GCA_963743975.1 of uncultured Actinomycetota bacterium. Classification (GTDB taxonomy): domain Bacteria; phylum Actinomycetota; class Actinomycetes; order Actinomycetales; family CAVURS01; genus CAVURS01. Next base: position 15,543 of record CAVURS010000002.1, on the reverse strand, counting down.
GCAGGAGCGGCTGGCCGAGCAGGCCGCCGCCGCCGGGACCCTCGCCGAGGTGGATCGCCTGCGGACCGCGCTGCTGAGCGCGGTCAGCCACGACCTGCGAACGCCGCTGACGTCGGCCAAGGCCGCGGTGGACGGGCTGCGCAGCCCGGACGTCGTCCTCAGCGCAGCCGACGAGGAGGCGCTGCTGGCCACCGTCGAGGAGTCACTGGACCGGCTGTCCCGGCTGGTCGAGAACCTGCTCGACATGAGCCGCCTGCAGGCCGGGGCGCTCGGGGTGAACCCGCAGGCGATGAGCCTGGCCGAGAGCATCGCCACCGCCCTGGACGAGATCGGCCCGGTGGCCGGTGGCATCGACGTGCGCCTCCCCGACGAGCTGTCCGAGGTGCACGCCGACCCGGTCCTGGTCGAGCGGATCCTGGTCAACATGGCGCAGAACGCCATCCGTCACAGCCCGCCGGGGTCTCCCGCGCTGATCGCGGTGAGCGAGCACGCCGGTCAGGTCGAGACCCGCGTGGTCGACCGCGGCCCGGGCATCCCGGCCGAGCAGTGGGAGAGCGTGTTCGTGCCGTTCCAGCGGCTCGGCGACCGCGACAACGGCACCGGGGTCGGGCTGGGACTGGCCCTGTCCCGCGGGCTGGCCGAGGCGATGGGCGGCAGCCTGACACCGGACACGACCCCGGGCGGCGGGCTCACGATGACGTTGCGGCTGCCCCGGGACGGCTCACCGCGGGCGATGGGTGCCGACGTCTAGCGCCGCGCACCCTCGGGATGGTCGGGCGGCCCGGCGCCCGGCCGGTCCGAGGTGGCACCCTGCTCGCCGGTCGGCTCCTGGTCGTGGACCACCGGGCGCGTCTCGGCCTGCTCGCGGACCCGCTCGGGGTCGTGCGCCTCGACGTCGACGTCGCGGGGGTCGTCCCCCTGGTCGCCGGGGTCCTGGGTCCAGCGGCTGCTCTCGCTCATGGCTCCGGAATATCTCGCAAGGGCTGCGGCGGCAACTCGAGATCCTCCGGGACGGTCCACGCGATCACGGCCCGCACCACGTCGGCGATGTCCCCCCGCCGGGCGTACGCCGCCCGCTGCAGATCCGCTCCCGTCCCCTCGGTGAGCAGCAGGCGCACGCCGTCCTCCACGCGCTCGAGGTCGCCGGCCCGGACGAGCGCCTCCCGGCAGTGCTCCACCAGCTCGGCCACCACCTCGGCGGCGGGCGCCAGCTCCGTGGTGCCGGGGCGCACCAGGTCACCGCTCAACCCCCAGCGGGCGGCTCGCCACGCCGCCCCGCGCAGCGTCGCGCGCCGTACCTCGGCCGGCGGCACGTCACGGCGCCACTCCTCGGCCGCGGTGTCGACCAGGGCCCGGCACAGCCCGACCAGGGCGACCGCCCGCTCGGGCGTGGGCGTGACGTCCATGACCCGGATCTCGACCGTCGGGTACCGCATCGACAGCCGGGCGTCGAAGTAGATCATCCCCTCGTCGAGTGCCGAGCCGACCGCGACCAGGTCCTGGACGTGCTGCTCGTACGCCGCGACGGTGTGGAACAGCTCGGTCGGGCCGTTCGTCGGCCACATCTCCTGCAGGATCGCGCGGTAGCTGGCGTAGCCGGTGTCGACGCCGTCGTGGAACGGCGAGTTGGCCGACATGGCGAGCAGGACGGACAGCCACGGCCGGATCCGGTCGACCACCGCGATGCCCTCGTCGCGCGAGGCGACCGCCACGTGCACGTGCATGCCGCAGGTCAGCTGCCGCTCGCCGATGGCCGCGAACTCCCGGACCATCCGCTCGTACCGCTCGTCGCGGGTGGCCAGCGGGCGGCCACGCGGCGCGAACGTCCCCATCGCGCCCGGGGCAGCACCCTCGGCGGCGGCCCGCCCCGCGACCGCGAGCCGCCCGTGCGCGACCTGACGCTGCAGTGACCCCAGGTCGGTCTGCGGGCTGGTCACGGTCTCGACCTGCTGCCGCTTGAGCTCGTGCTCCACCTGGGGGAGCAGTGCCGGCGCCTCGTCCGTCCGGTCGACCAGACGCTCGCCGGCCGGTGCGAGCCGGCCTGTGTCGGGCTCGAAGAGCAGCAGCTCCTCCTCGACACCCAGCGTCCGGCTTGGGCCGGGTGCCGTCGACTCCTCCACGTCCACACCGTGACGTATCCGAACGGGGGCCGCCAATCGGCTCATGGTTTGCGCCGATCTGCCGATAGAGAGGGGAAGTTCTGTCATCATCCCCGGACCGAGGGCGACCATGCAGGGCCAGGCGAGCACGACGACGGCATCCCCGTGGGTGCCGTCGATCGTGCGCGCATTGGTGCCCAGGCGGGCCCGCGCCGGCTCCGAGGCGGTCCGGCTCGGGCGCGGTCTGCTGCTCGTGACGGGCATCGTCGTCCTGGGCGCCATGCCGTTGCTGCAGCCGTCGCGGCACGATCTGGACACCGTGCTGTGGGTCAGCGCCGGGATGAGCGCGCTGCTGGTGGCCTCGGTGTTCGTCCCCTGGAAACGCTGGTCCGACCGGCCGACGCTGGTGTTCCCCTTGTCGGTCATGGTGGCGCTCGCCGTCCTGGGCCACTTCACCCACCCGCAGATCGGCAGCTGCTTCACCGGCCTGTTCGTCCTCTGCTTCGCCTACATCGGTCTCTTCGAGCGGGCCCACACATCGTTCCTCGTGCTGCCGGTCGCCCTGCCGTCGTACGTGCTGTGCATCCAACAGCTCAACGCGTCGGTGGCGATCCGCCTGACGGTGGCCGCCTCCGTGTGGACCCTCCTGGCCGAGCTGCTGTCGCACCTGATCCGGCAGCGCGCGCTGGTCGCCAGCATGCTCGAGGCCGCGTCCCGGACCGACGAGCTGACCCGCCTGGCCAACCGGCGGGACCTCGACGTGCACCTGCGCGCCAGCCGCCCCGGGGACACGTTGGTCATGTGCGACCTGGACCACTTCAAACGGCTGAACGACTCGCTCGGCCACGCCGCCGGCGACGCCGTCCTGCGCGACTTCGGCTCGGTGCTGCTCGGCTGTCTGCGCGGTGACGACTACGCGGCGCGCTACGGCGGCGAGGAGTTCGTGCTGATCCTGTCCGAGACCGATGCCCACCAGGCGGTGGACGTCCTGCTTCGGCTGCGCCGCCGGTGGTCGCAGCTGCACCCGGAGATCACCTTCTCCGCCGGGTACGCCTACAACACGGGCCAGGCCAGCGCGGGGGAGCTGCTCGAGGCCGCCGACCGCGCGATGTACGACGCGAAGGCCTCGGGCCGCGACTGCTACCGCCAGTCGTTCTCCTCGTCCGCCGCCTGACCGGCACAATCCTGGCCATGCCCCCTCGCCAGCCGACGTGGACCCTGAGCGAGATCGAGGCGGCGGTGCGCTCGTCCTGGGGACCGGACACCGTGTTCGCCTCAGCCGACTACCTGGCGCGGGGCAGAGGGCGGCCGTCGCGGGGTCAGTGCGGGACCACCGCCCTCGTGGTCCAGCAGCTGCTCGGTGGCGACCTGATGGTCGCCGACGTCGAGCACCAGGGTCGCGTGGACGGCGTGCACTACTGGAACGTGACGCCCGGCGGAGTCGAGCTCGACCTGACGCGGGACCAGTTCACGCCCGACGAGTCGCTGGTCAACCAGCGCCGGGTCACGACCGAGCGGAGCTCATCCTCACCGGGGGAGCAGCCGTTCCAGCTGCTCCGGCAGCGCGTCGTCGCCGCTCTGCGGCCCCTAGCGACAGAAGAGTGAGCGGACGGCGGTGAGTCGACGCGACCAGGTGATCCGCCAGCGGATGCTTTGCTCTGCTGGCGGGCTGACCTGTGGGCAACCCCGAGAGGTGTCACCGCGGTCCCACCAGCACGTCAGCTCGCGGGGTCGTGCATGAACTCGCGCAGCTCCTGCGGGCAGCGGCAGGACGCCGCGATCTTGGCGGCCCAGGCCTGCGCCGCCGCCCGGTCCGGCAGGTCGAGGACGGTGAACCCGCCGTTGATCCGCGACCCGGGGTACACCTCGCCGTTCACCGTGCCGTCAGCCGACACGAGCACCGGATCGACGCTCTCGTCGATCCCGCCGCCGAACACGTACACGCCCGCGGCCTTCGCCTCGGCGATGACGGCGTGCGCCGCGGCGTCGACGGCCGGGAGCTCCTCCTCGGTCACCGTCATGGCTGCGCTGGGAAAGGAGATCAGGAACTTGGTCACCGGCCGATCCTGACCTGCCGCACCGTCAGAGGACAACGGCAGCCGGCGCGTCGACCGGTCAACGAGCGGTGCGCCGGACGAACAGCCGCTTGGCCCACAGGTACGAGGCCGTCCCGATGACCGCGCACCAGGCCACGGCCAGCACCGGGTCGTGACCGGTCGGCGTACCGAGCAGGAGCCCGCGCACGGTCTCGATGAGCGGGGTGAACGGCTGGTACTCGGCGAACCAGCGCAGGCCGGCCGGCATCGAGTCGGTCGGGACGAAGCCGCTGCCGAGGAACGGCAACAGGGTGAGCACCATCGGGAGGTTGCTCGCCGTCTCCACGCTCCTGCTCACCAGGCCCAGGGCGACCGACAGCCAGCTGAGGGCCAAGGCGGCCAGGGCCAGGACGCCCGCGGCACCGAGCCAGCCGCCCACGCCGGCGGAGGGCCGGAAGCCGACGCCGATCGCGACGGCGACCACGACGGCCAGGCTCACCATCGCCTGGCTGAGGCTGCCCAGGACGTGTCCGGTCAGCACCGACGCGCGAGCGATGGCCATCGTGCGGAACCGGGCGATGATGCCGGCCGTCGTGTCCATGGCCACCGAGATCGCCGTGCCCTGTGCCGTGCCGGCGATCGTCAGCAGCAGGATGCCGGGCGTGACATAGGTGACGTACGCCGCCCGGCCCCCACTGCCCGTCGATCCGGTCGCCCCGCCGAGCCCGTTGCCCAGCGTGCCGCCGAAGACGTAGACGAACAGCAGCAGGAAGACGATCGGCAGCGCGACGATCAGCAGGGTCATCGACGGATAGCGCAGGATCCGGCGCAGGCTGCGGCGGTACATCGTCGCCGAGTCGTGGACGGCGAGGGACAGGGCGGTCATCTCGGGACGCTCCTCTGCGGTTCCAGCGCCTCCCCGGCTCCGGTGAGGGAGAGGAAGACGTCGTCCAGGTCGGGGGTGTGCAGCGACAGCTCCTCGACATCGAGGGACTGCGCGTCGAGCCGGTCCAGCAGCTCGCGGAGCGCGGCGACGCTGCCGTCGCTGGGCACCTGCAGGGTCTGGGCGGCGCCGTCGGGCGTGGAGCCGGGGAGCGAGCGTGCCGCCGAGCGCAGGGCGTCCGGGTCCGCGAAGACCAGCCGCACGTGGCCGCCCGGGATGCGCCGCTTGAGCTCGGCCGCCGTGCCCTCGGCCACGAACCGGCCGTGGTCCAGCACCGCGATCCGGTCGGCCAGCTCGTCGGCCTCCTCGAGGTACTGGGTGGTCAGCAGGACCGTCGTGCCGCTGCCGACCAGCCGGCGGATCACCTGCCACATGGTCCGGCGGCTGCGCGGGTCCAGCCCGGTGGTCGGCTCGTCGAGGAAGATCACCCGCGGGCGGCCGACCAGCGTCATGGCCAGGTCGAGCCGCCGGCGCATGCCACCGGAGTACGCCGAGGCCGGGCGTCCCGCGTCGGCCACCAGGTCGAACTGCTCCAGCAGCTCGGCCACCCGGGCCCGGCCGGCTGCCCGCCCGAGGTGGTGCAGGTCGGCCATCAGCCGCAGGTTCTCCTCGCCGGTCAGCAGGTCGTCGACCGCCGAGAACTGGCCGGTCACGCCGATGACCGACCGCACGCCGTTCCCGTCGGACCCCAGGTCGTGCCCGCCCACCCGGAGCCTCCCGGCATCCGCGGGGACCAGCGTCGACAGGATCTGCACGAGTGTCGTCTTCCCGGCGCCGTTGGGGCCGAGCAGGGCGAAGACGGTGCCCTCGGCCACCTCCAGGTCGACGTCGTCGAGCACCAGCTGGTCGCCGTAGGACTTGCGCAGCCCGGTGACCGAGATGGCCGGTGCGCGCTGCGAGGTCGGCGGCGTCGCCGTCGTCACGGCGGTCACCGCCGTCCTCCGTCCGCGTCGGCGACCGGCTCGGCCCGGTGGATGAGGATGTCGCCGAAGCTCGTCCGGGCCCGGACCTCGACCTTCTCGTCGCTCGCACCGGGCTGGTCGGTCGCCTGCATCTCGTTGCGGACCCGGCCCATCGAGGTGTGTGCGTCGAACCGGGCCGCAGAGCCCGGGTGGACGCCCACCTCGATCTGGCCGAGTGCGGTCTTCAACGAGGCCGACCCGCGCGTCACGTCGCCGACCCGCACGTCGCCGTTCGCGGTGGCCGCGACCACGCTGCCCCCGGCCCGGTCGACCGTGATGTCGCCGTTGGCCGAGCTGATCTTCAGGTCACCGCGAACGGCACCGACCCAGCTGTCGCCGTTCGAGTTCTTGATCACGGCCGAGCCGTCGACCTCCCGGATCCGCACGCGGCCCGAGGCGGTCCGGACGTCGGCGTCGCCGGCCACCCGGTCGACGGTGACCGGGCCCATGCTCGTCGAGACGTCGAGCAGGCCGGTCTGCTCCACCTGGATGCCGCCGGTCGAGGTCTTGAGCCGGCACGCGCCGACCCGGCCGAGCAGCCGGAAGGCCGAGACGGCCGCGGTCCCCTCGACCTGCGACCCCGTCGGCAGCTCGACCCGGATGTCGATCGACGCCGTCTTGGCCATCCGGCTGACGCCCCACTGCTTGGGGCCACGGACGACGAGCAGCCCGGTGCCGGGGGTGAACTCCACCCGGGTCTCCGCGGCGGCGCGCACGTCGGCGTCGCTGTCCGGGTTGGTCGGGCGCACCTCGACGACGGTGTCGTCGCGGTCCGAGGCCTCGATCAGGGCGTCGCCGACGGCGAGCTCGACGTGCGCGGTGATGGGTTGCGGGGTCGGGAAAGTGGGCATGACGGATCTCCTCGGTGACGGGTCGTGCTGGACGCGTGGTGCGGGGGACGGACGGACGGACGGGGCGGCCGGCTAGTGGACCCAGCCGGTGAAGCGGTCGCCCCCGCGGGCCGCGCGGGCGGCCCAGGGGGCGATGACGTCACCGCCGGCCAGGGCGGCACCGGCCGACCGGACCAGCCAGGCGTTGACCGAGAGCCCGGCGGCGCGGGCGGCCTCCTCGACCCGGTCCTTCAGGTCCTGGGGCAGGCGCAGGTTGATCCGGGTCATCGTGCTGTCGTCGTCCTCGACGGGACGCCCGGCGGGTGCCACCGGCGCGCCCGGAGCGGCGCCCGGCAACTCGTCGTACGCCGGCTCGGCCGGCGGCAGGGCGACGACGAAGCTCGGCTCGCCCCCGCGCAGGCGGAGGTCGACCGACCCCGGCGCCAGGTCGCGGGTGATCTCTCCGGCCGCCGCCGACAGCGCCTCGAGCAGCATGAGCCGGGTCGCCGACTCCAGGGGTGCGGTCAGCCGGGCGGCCAGCCCCTGGGCGTCCGGCCCGCCCGGCTCGGCGGCGACCAGGAGGTTCTGGCGGAGCGCGTCGACGTACGGCGTGAGGTCCATGGCATCAGGGTGGCACCATAATGGTGCCAACGCAAGCCATGTTGGCTCACTCCTGGCTCGCCCGGTGGTCAGGCGGAGCGACCGATGCCCGCCACCTGAGCGACGCCGGCGACGTCAGGCGGCGGTGGTGGCGCCGCGGGGCAGCGAGTTCAGCCAGCCCAGCGCCTCGAGGTACGCCGGCCAGGACTCGTCCTGACCGAACGGCGCACCCTGCAGGTACCGCTGGGTCCGCCGCAGGGCCATGCCGAGCTGGCCGTCGCCCTGCAGCACGGCGGCCCGGATCGACGGCGCGGCGCCGACGGTGTCCATGACCTCCTCCTTGCTGACCCCGAGGATGGCGGCGACGCCGTCGAGCAGGCCGACCATGAACGCCGGAGCGGGCTCGCCGCCCTCGGCGGTGACCAGCAGCTCGCACATGCGGGCGCCGATCAGGACGTTGTCGATGGCGGCCGAGCTCTGACCGCTGTCCGACAGCAGCATGAGGGAGACCCAGCCGGCCAGCGCCCGGGTGCCGACGAGCACGATCGCCTGGCGCAGCGAGCTCACCTCGCGGGAGACGCCGGACCCCGCACTGTTGGCCAGGCGCAGGACGCGGTAGCTGAGGCCGACGTCGGCGCGCAGCAGCTGCTCGATCTCGGCCGGGTCCGGCGACTCCTGCTGCAGCAGCGTGGCCAGCTGCAGCGCGATCGTCTGGCTGGCGGTGACGCCGCCCTGCTGGGGCTGCGGCCGGTCGAAGTGGTAGCCCTCGAAGAGGTCGAAGCCGGCCTCCAGGCAGCGCTGGAAGGTCTCCTCGTCCTCGACCCGCTCGGCCAGGGCCAGCGCGTCGCGGTGGTGGATCAGCTCGACGATGGCGGTCAGCTCGTCCAGGGCGATGTCCAGCCGGTCGACCTTGACCACGTCGGCCAGGTCGAGCAGGTGCTGGACGTCGTCCTGGCCCATGAAGTCGTCGATCGCGATCTTGAAGCCGAGGGTCTTCAGCTCCTCGACGGCGGACTGCACCTCGGGGCTGTCGACGACGCCGCCGACCAGCTCGACGACCGTGCTCTCCGGCGGCGCGACGTGTACCAGCCGGGACAGCAGGAAGTCCTCGTCGACGTTCAGGTAGAGCGGGTGGCCGCCGCGCAGGTGGTCCCAGCCGATGTCGAGCATGGCGGTGACCAGCGACGTGGCGCTGGCCTCGGTGCCGTCGAACCCGCGCTCGGGGTCGACCGTCCCCCGGAAGAGGAGCTCGTAGGCCTGGAGCGTCCGGTACCGGTCGACGATGCTCTGCCGCGCGATGCGGACCACCGGGCTCTGTGCACCCGAACTCACGTCAGGTTCCCCCACTCTCTGCTGGTGTTGCTCATTGACGTATCGGCTGGTCCGCCCCCCGCGTAGCCGGCCGCGGTCTTGAACCAGACGACCTCGGTGAAGACCGTGGGTGCGCTCACGGCCGTGGTCGAGGTGGTCGTATGCACGAGGAGCTGGACGTGGCGGTGACGGCGGCGTTCAGCGACGTGTCGGGCGTGCCACCGGTCACCCCGCGGGTGTAGCTCCCGCCGTACGTGCCGGTGCGGCCGTTGCCGGAGGCGTCGGCCGCCGTGCTCGCGGTGTTCCCGAGCTGCCAGTACAGGTACGGCGTGGCCAACGACTTCGCCATCACCGGGTGCTGTACGCCAGACAGTGCGTCAACCCGGTGGTCCTCGTCGTCGCGCTGAACACCGCGGACGCACCCGGCACAAGCGGTCGGCGGCTCCGGTCGCCGCCGCCGCCACGAGCCCGCGCGGCGAACGGTTCTGCGTGAGGTCCGGCGCGAAGGTCCGGCGTGAGGTCCAGCGCAGGGCTCGTGCGGCGGCCACCGTCGGCGCTCGTCGCCGGTTCGCGGCTCGCCGTCCTCGCCGTCCTCGTCCTCGGTGTCGCGGGCGATCGCCCACGAGCACGCGGCGAGCACGAGCAGGAACAGCAGCAGGTACCCGAGCTGGCCGGTGCGCAGCCAGATCAGCGGCAGACCCAGCCCCCCGCACCAGCAGCCGCCCGATGCCGTGCACCTGGCTCAGCGGCACGGGAGCCAGGTCCGGCGTGGGGTTGGCGTCGCCCTTGGAGGTCAGCGTGCCGTCGGCGTTGACGGCGATGATCCGGTGGCTCTTCACCGTGCCCGGGTGGGCCGGGTCCGCGAACACCGTGACCCGGCCGAGCAGCGTGCGCGGGTCGTGGTCGGGCGAGGACACGGTGACGTCGCCGACCTTGATCCGCGGCTCCATCGAGCCCGACTTCCGACGTACGGGTGCCAGCCCAGCAGGAGCGGCAGCAGGCTGACCACGAGGCAGCCGGTGACGAAGGACAGGACGGCGCGGCCGAGGACGCCGGCGGCCAGGGTGAGGGCGCTGGTAGGACCCCCCGGCTTGACCACGTGTGCCCGTCGTAGCTGCTGCGGGCCTCAGGCGGACAGGCCGGTCGGGCTGTCCGCGGCGACGGCGTACCGCGCGCCACGGCGCTTGGCGACGTACTGCGCCCGGTCCGCGGCCTGGAACAGCTCGCTCGTGGACAGGTGCCGGTCGGAGCCCGGCCGGTCGGCGGTCGCGACCCCGCAGGCGACGCCGTCCCCGATCTCCAGCCGGTACGTCGCCTCGACCATCGCGCTGGCGACGCCGAGGACCGTGCCGGTCGGGTGCCCGACCACGACCACGCAGAACTCGTCACCGCCCACGCGGGCGACGAGGGACCCGGGCAGCCGGGCGAACTGGCGGACCAGGCAGCGGGCGATCAGCCGGAGGTAGCGGTCGCCCTCGGCGTGGCCCAGGGTGTCGTTGACCTGCTTGAGGCCGTTCGCGTCGGCGAGGACCACGGACACGTGCTGGCCGTGCTGCTGCCACAGCTCGTCCAGTGCGCGGTCGACGGCCTCGTCGACGGCCCGGCGGTTGGCCAGGCCGGTGAGGGAGTCGCGGAAGGCCATCTCCTCCAGCGACTTCACGTGCAGGGCCCGGGAGATCGCGCCGGACATGATGGCCGCGAGCGCCTCGACGTACGCCGTCTCCCCGGCGTCGAACGGCTTCTGGCCGTGCCCGCGCGTGCCGTAGAGCTCGCCCCACAGCGCGCCGTCGACGACGAGCGGTGCGCCGAGGGCCGACGTCTTGTCCAGCACCCGCAGCAGCTCGGCCTCCTTCGGGTCGATCGAGCGGTCGTCCACGGCGTAGGTCCACGTCCGCAGGCTCTCGACGACCGACCGCAGCTGGGTGAAGTCCTGGAGGCGGTAGATCTCGTTGACCGGCCAGCGCTCCTCGGTCGGGCCGAGGTCACCCACGTTGATCAGCGTCCGCACCAGACCGGTGCCCGCCTCGAGCCGGCTGATCGACACCGATGCGGCATCGACCGCCCGCAGCGCCTCCTCGGCGCACATCTCGACGATGGTCTCCAGGCGCTCCGAGCGGCCCAGGGCCCGGGCCATCGTGGCGAGGCTGCGCAGCCTCGCCTCGCCCGTGCCCGTCATGGGTCGATTGTCGGCACTCCCGCCGCCCCCTTGAGCCGCCCCAGGCGGCGGCAGCGGTCAGGGGAGGGCGAGCTCGGCGACGTCGTCCAGGCTTCCGGGGCGCCCGAGGTGGAACCCCTGCAGCCAGGGCACGTGCAGCGCCTCGAGCGTCTCCAGCTCGCCGTTGGTCTCGACGCCCTCGGCGATCACCTGCGCGTCGACGTCGTGGGCGAACGCGACGAGGGCGCCGGCGAGCGCGCGCCGCACCGGGTCCTGGTCGATGTCCCGGGCCAGCGAGATGTCGAGCTTGATGATGTCCGGGCTCAGGCCGAGCAGGTGCCGGAACCCGGCGTACCCCGCTCCGGTGTCGTCGGAGGCGAGCCGTACGCCGCGCTGCCGCAGGTCCGACAGGCCGGCGCTCACCGCGTCGTAGTCCTCGACCGGGACGTGCTCGGTGAGCTCGAGCACCACGCGCTCGCTGTCGACGTCGTCGAGCAGGTGGTGCAGCTCGGGCGCCAGTGCGGTCGAGGCCGAGACGTTGACCGACATGAACATCGACGGGGGCAGGTCGGCCAGCCGGTCCAGGGCCTTGGCCGCGGCCAGCAGCTCCAGCTCGGTGCCCCGCCCGACCCGGTCGGCCTCGGCGAACCAGCGCTCCGGCCCCTGGTGCGGCGGCTGGCTGAACCGGGCCAGCGCCTCGCAGCCGACGACCCGTTCGCCGGGCATCTGCACGATCGGCTGGAACACCATCTCCAGGTCGCCGGTCTGCAGGACCGCGTCCACCCGGGCCCGGACGGTCTCGCGCATCTCCATCCGGTATCCGGTCGCCCGCTCGAAGTCGCCGAGCTGCGCGCGCAGGGCCACGTTGTGATGGCGCAGCGTCGTGTGCAGCTCCTTGGTCTCCAGCAGGTTCCGGACGCGCAGCGTGATCTCGTCGCCGTCCACCGGCTCGGTCACGAAGTCGCGCGCGCCCAGGTCCAGCGCCCGGTTGATCGCGTGCGGGCTGCGGTCGCCGGTCAGGACGAGGACGGGCAGGTAGGCCCCGCCCGCCCGCTCGCGCAGGCCGGCCAGCAGCTCGTAGCCGTCCACGCCGGACATCTGCAGGTCGAGCAGCACGAGCTCGGGGTCGATGCCGGCCACCAGCTCCAGGGCACCGGCGGCGTCGGCGATGCCGTGGACGTTGCCCAGGCCGCGCGCGCGCAGCAGGTCGATGAGCGCCGCCGCGCGCACCGGGTCGTCGTCGATGACCACCACCCGGGCGTCGGCGAACCGGCTCAGCTCGGCGTGCTGCGGCGTGTCCGTGGCGAACCCCCTTCCGGGGCGGCCCCACCGTTCTTGGTCAGCTGCTCCGGTCACCCTGCTCCGGTCGCCGGGCACCGTCGACGGTCATGACCCTCGGTGAGAACGCCGCTGCACAGCGTAGGACCTGCGGGCGGGCCGGCGCGGTGTCTTCAGCCGGGCCGCTGACGGTTCGTCCCGCTTGCGCCGGTGCGTACCCCACGACGTCACCCGGACGGCGCGCCGTGACACAGTGCGGGCATGGCGACCGCTCCCGACGTGACAGGACGGCCGACCAACTGGGCCGGCAACGTCACGTTCACCCCCGTGTCGGTGCACGAGCCGCGCTCGGTCGCCGAGCTGCAGGAGCTGGTCGCCGCCACGCCGCGGATCCGCGCGCTCGGCAGCGGTCACTCCTTCAACCGGATCGCCGACTCCGAGGCGCTGGTCTCGGTGCGCCGTCTGCCGAGCGTGGTCGACATCGACAACGACATCGACAACGACATCGACAGGGCCGCCGGGACGGTGCGGGTCAGCGCCGGGACGCGGTACGGCGAGCTGGGCGCGGCGCTCCAGGGCGCCGGGTACGCCCTCGCGAACACCGGCTCCCTGCCGCACATCTCGGTGGGTGGAGCGGTCGCGACCGGCACGCACGGCTCGGGCGTCACCAACCGGTGGCTCGGCTCCCAGGTCCGCGAGCTCGCCCTGGTCCGGGCGGACGGCGAGCTGGTCCGGGTCAGCCCCGGGTCGGTGGGGGAGTCCTTCGACGGGCACGTGCTGTCGCTGGGCCGCCTCGGCGTCGTGACCGAGCTCGTCCTGGCGGTCGAGCCGACGTACGACGTGGCGCAGACCGTCGTCGTCGAGGTCTCGGACGCCTGCGTGGCCCAGGCCCTCGACCCGATCCTGTCCGCCGCCTACAGCGTCAGCGTCTTCACCACGTGGGAGCCAGACCGGAGCCGGATCTGGGTGAAGCAGCGCACCGACCAGCCGGCCGGTTGGCAGCAGGACCCGCCCTGGGACGGCCGTCCGGCCACGGACCCGCAGCACCCGGTGCCGGGGGAGCTGACCGAGTCGGCGACCGAGCAGCTCGGCGTTCCGGGCCCGTGGAACGAGCGGATGCCGCACTTCCGGCTGGCCTTCGTACCCAGCTCCGGAGACGAGCTGCAGTCCGAGTTCCTGCTGCCGCGCGAGCACGCCGGAGCCGCGTGGACCGCGCTGAGCGGGATGCGGGACGCGCTGCGGGCCGTCCTGCTGGTGGGCGAGATCCGGGCCGTCGCCGGTGACCCCGGCTGGCTCAGCCTGACCGGCGGCGCGGACAGCGTGGCCTTCCACTTCACCTGGCGTCCGGACGCCGAGCGGGTCGAGCCGGTGGTGGCCGAGGTCGAGCGGCGCCTGGCGCCGTTCGGCGCCCGGCCGCACTGGGGCAAGGTCTTCACGGCCTCGCCCGCGCGGCTGGCCGAGCTCTACCCGCGGCTGCCGGACTTCCGCGAGCTGGTCCGCGCCTACGACCCGAACGGCCGGCTGGGCAACGAGCTCGTCGACGGCTGGCTCGGGCTGCGCTGACCTGCGCGCTCAGGACTCGTTGCCGGTCGAGCTGTCGCCCTGGTCCTTGAGCGCGCGGAAGGCCTCGACGTACTCGTCCATGTCGGCGGCGGAGAGCGTCACGCCGCGCGGCAGCACGTCCTGGACCGCGGCCAGCACGGCCGCCACCTCGGCCACGGTCGCCGCTCGTTCGGTGGGCTCGGCGTGCTCCGAGCTCTCGGCCTGCTCGGCCTGCTCGGCCTGATCCGACTGCTCGGACTGCGCCGACTGCGCCGCCTGTTCCGCCTGCTCGGCCTGCTCGGCGTCGCCCTCGAGTCCCTCGCGCGGGGGCCAGGCGCCGAGCGGCTTGCCGATCTCCCAGTCGTGGCCGAACGGGTCGGTGACCCGGCCGATCCGCCAGCCGTGCTCGTTCGCGGGCGGGTTCACCTCGCGGGCGCCGGCCTCGACCGCCCGGCGGACCGCCGCGTCGGGGTCGTCGACGACCAGCAGCAGGCGGACCGAGCCGCCGCCCAGGAACTCGGGGCTGAAGTTGCGGTGCGGCGGGGACTCGTCGGACACCCAGAACGGCGCGCCGCCGACCGACAGCTCGGCGACGACGGACTGCTCGGTGTCGGTGCCGCCTACCCGGTACAGCTCGACCGCACCGAAGGCCCGGACGTAGAAGTCGATGGCCTCGCGACCCCGCCGTACGGAGAGCTGGGGCATGAGCTGAGTGGTCACGACGGCCCTTCCGCCGCCGGCGTCAGGGGCCGGCCGGCTGGTGTCCTCGGCTCAGGCCATTGTGGCGGAGTCCGCTACGCCCGCACATCCGCCGCGCAGTAGCCACCGCGTCCGGTCGACGACTCGGTGCGCAGCCGGGCCGCGACGGCGACCGCGGCCACCGCGGGCGCCAGCCCGCACGCGAGCATCCCGCAGCGGGGGCCCACGTGGGTCGTGAGCAGGCCGACCAGCGGGCCGCCGAACGGCGTGCCGCCCAGCAGGACCAGCAGGTAGACGCTCATCACGCGGCCGCGCACCGCCGCGTCCGACCCGAGCTGCACCGCGGTGTTGGCGCCGGTGAGGAAGGTGAGCGACGCCGCTCCGACCCCGACCAGCAGCACGGCGTACGCCGCCGGGTCGGGCGCGAGGGCGGCCGTCGCCTGCAGCAGCCCGAACGCTCCGGCGGCGGCGACGACCCAGCGCAGCCGCATGGTGACCCGGCGGGCCGACAGCAGTGCGCCGACGACCGAGCCGACGGCCAGCATCGAGCTCATCGCGCCGTAGCCGACCGGTCCGAGGTGGAACACGCTCGTCGTGTACGTCGTCAGCACGACCGGCATGTTCAGGCCGAGCGCGCCGACGACTCCGACGAGGACGACCAGCCAGAGCAGCCGCGGGCGGTCGTGGATGTAGTGCAGGCCCTCGCGCAGCTGGCCCGCGCCCCGAGGCGTGCCGGCCGCCGGGCGCAGCCGGGACGGGTCGACGAGGAGCAGGGCCAGCACGACCGGGAGGTAGCCGGCCGCGTTGATCGCGAAGCACCAGCCGACGCCGACGGCGCCGATCAGCAGACCGCTGACCCCGGGGCCGACCAGCCCGCCGAGCTGGAAGATCGAGGAGTTCAGGCTGACCGCGTTGCGGATCAGCCGGCTGCCGACCAGCTCCCCGACGAAGCTCTGCCGGGCCGGGTTGTCGACCACGACGACCAGGCCGAGGGCGAACGCGAAGGCCTGGACCCCCGGCACGGACAGGTGGCGGGTGAGGGCCAGCACCGCCATCGCGGTGGACAGCAGGCCGAAGGTCGTCTGGGT
>CAVURS010000001.1:0-536187 GCA_963743975.1 uncultured Actinomycetota bacterium | reverse complement strand
CGGGCAAGCGATACCTACGCCAACAGGTCGAGGACCCGGTGGTGCGCGACAAGCTCACCCCCCGCTACGTCGTCGGCTGCAAACGACCCGGCTTCCACAACACCTACCTGTCCACCTTCAACCGCGACAACGTCGAACTGGTCACCGACCGCATCGACGAGATCGCACCCACCGGCGTGGTGACCGTGACGGGTGAGCTCCATGAAGTCGACGTGCTGATTCTCGCGACCGGGTTCAAGGTGATGGACGTCGACAGCCTGTCCTACGAGCTGGTCGGCCGCGACGGTCGCACGTTGACCCGGTTCTGGGAGCAGAACCGCATGCAGGCCTATGAGGGTGTCACCATCCCAGGGTTCCCGAACTACTTCACCGTGGTCGGGCCGTACGGGTTCATCGGCGGGTCCTGGTTCAGCCTCATCGAGACGCAGACCCGGCACATCCTGCGCTGCCTCGACGAGGCGCGCCGCCGTGGCGCGACGCTGATCGAGATACGAGAGGCCGCGAACACCAGATACTTCGCCGAGATGCTGCGCAAACGCCGCACCCAGATCTTCTGGCACGACAGTTGCAAGACCTCCAACAGCTACTACTTCGACTCCAACGGCGACGTTCCGGTGCGCAGGGCCAGCACACCCGAGATCATCTGGCGCAGCCGCCGATTCCCCCTTTCCGACTATCGCTTCTCCCGCAGCTAGCTCTCCGATGCAGTTGCAGAGTATTTTTACGCGGGAGCCAATAAACTTCGCGCCATGGGGCAAACCGTGACGATCCGGACAGGGTCAGACGGCCATGAAGCCGACGGGCAGGTTCACTGCGGATCTGTTGAAGGTGGGGGTGGACAGCGGCCGGGGCCTGGTCCAGGACATGGTCGTATCCCGGGTCAAGCGCCGCAACGGCAAGGACGACCCGGTCACGCGCTTCAACCCGTTCAAGGCCGCGACCATCGCCAACCCGTACCCGGAGTACGCGGAGCTGCTCGCCGGGACAGCAGTGCACTACAACCCGCGCCTGGGCATCTGGGTCGTACCGCGCTTCGCCGACGTGCGTGCGGGGTTGCGCGACCACGAGCGGCTGTCGTCCGCGGAAAGCCAGAGCCGCTACCGCGTCGGGTTGCCGATGATGATCGCCAAGGATCCGCCAGACCACACGCGACTGCGACAGCTGGTCTCTCGCGTCTTCACCCCGCGCGCACTCGCGACGTGGGAGACGCTATCGAACGGGTCACCGAGCAGCTCGTCGACCGCTTGGTGACGTCGCCGAATCCCGGACGGCGTGCGCGACCTGGCCAAGTCGCTGCCCACGCACGTCATCGCGCAGATGTTCGGCATCCCCGAACGCGACCATGCCAAGTTCCTCGCCTGGTCCGAGGCGCTGATCGACGGCTCGTTCGTCGAAACCGGGCCACGCACCGTCGTCGTGGTGCAGCGGATGCTCCGCGCCACGTTCGCGATGCGCGCCTACGTTCGCCCGCTCGTCGACGAACGCCGCAGGAACCCCGGCACCGACCTGATCTCGCTGATGGCCCAGGCCGATGGCGGCGACGTCCTCGACGACGACGAGATCTTCTGGGGCGTCGTCATGCTCATCGTCGCGGGCAACGAGACCACGACCAACCTGCTCGGCTGGCTGCTGCACACGTTCGCCACCCAGCCCGCCATCTACCAGGCGCTTCGCGACGACCCCGCGCTCATTTCCCCGGCCATCGAGGAGCAGCTCCGCGTCGAGTCACCGGTGCAGGGGTTCTATCGGACCTCCACGGCCGACTATCCCGTCGGCGATCACGTCATCCCGCGGCAGTCACGGGTGATGTTGCTGTTCGCGGCCGCCAACCGCGACCCCCGCCGCTTCGACGACCCCAACACGTTCCGTCTCGACCGCGGCCCCGGCGACCACCTCGCGCTGGGCGGGGGCATCCACTTCTGCCTCGGCGCTCACCTCTCGCGGATGGAAGCCCGTCAGATCATCGTCCAGATGACGCAGCGCATAGAGGCGCTCGAGCTGGCCGGCCCGCCCCAGCGGCTCAAGAACGCGACCATGCGCGGGCTGACCCACCTCCCGCTGCGCGTCGTGCCTGCCTGACTGCGATTCCACGCCTTCAGTTTCGGTCGCTCGCGACGTGGTGCGGGTGGGCTCTAGGGCTCGACAGGCTGATTGACCTCAGTGTGTTGAGATCGCGGGCCGGCTGCCGCGGTGCGAGCGGGGCGCGTGCGCACCATCTGCGGCCACCAGAACCACCGGCCCAGCAGCGCAGCGATGGACGGGGTCATGAACGACCGGATCACCAGGGTGTCGAACGAGCAGGCCGAGGCCGATCGTGGTGCCGACCTGGCCGATCACCTTCAGATCGCTGACCGCGAACGACATCATCGTGAACGCGAACACCAGGCCGGCCGAGGTCACCACGCCGCCGCGTGCCCGCCATCGCCGGATGATGCCCGTCTTGAGGCCGGCGTCGCATTTCCTCCTTGAACCGCGACACCAGCAGCAGGTTGTAGTCCGACCCCACCGCCAGCAGGATGATCACCGACATCGCCAGCACCATCCAGTGCAGTTCGAGACCAATGATGTGCTGCCACAACAGCACGGACAAGCCCGAAGGACGCGGCCAGCGACAGCAGCCACCGTGCCGACGATGACCAGCCGCGGCGACCACCGCTCGGGTGATGATCAGCATGATGACGAAGATCAGGCAAGAGCGCCGAGATCCCGGCGATCAGGAGGTCGTAGTTCGAGCCGTCGCTGCATGTCCTTGTAGGTCGCGCGGTGCCGCCGAGGTAGATCTTGCGAGCCCTCCAGCGGCGTTCCCTTGATCGCCTCGAACGCGGCGTTCTTGATCTGCGTCGACGTGCGAGATGCCCTCGGCGGTCGCGGGATCGCCCTCGTGGGTGATGATGAACCGCACGGCCTTGCCGTCCGGCGAGACGAACTCTTCAGGCCCCGTTTGAAGTCGGGGTTGTCGAAGACCTCAGGCGGCAGATAGAACGAGTCGTCGTTCTTGGACGTCGTCGAACGCCTGGCCCATGGCGTTGCCGAGTCCGACTGCAGCGCTGTCCTGCTGGTCCTGCTGCCCCTCCTGCGTCTGCATACATGGTCAGGATCTGCTCTGCATGGTCTTCATGGTCTGGCGATCTTCGGCGGCAGCAGCGCAAGCAGTTGCGGCATGCAGGGCGTCGAGTTGTTCCAGGTCGGGCAGCGAGTCTGGATGTCATCGGTCAGCGTGTCGATGCCGTCGAGCGCGTCGAAGAGCGACCGGATCGACTAGCAGACGGGGATGTCGTAGCAGTGCGGTTCCCAGTAGAAGTAATTGCGGAGCGGCCGGAAGAAGTCGTCGAAGTCCGCGATGTGGTCGCGCAAGTCGATGTCGACGGCCAACTGCTTGCTCGACGCCATGCGTCGTGCGTGGTGGCGGCCATTTGCATCGTCGAGGTGTCGCATCTGCTGCATCGAGTCTGATGGTGGTCTGCATGTCGTCGGCCTGCTTGAGCATGTCGGCCTGGTCCTGTCATGTAGGCCTGGTTCATGCTTCTGACTGGTGCCCTGCATGCCGATCGGAACGGGATCGAGGTGTGCTCGATCGGACTGCCCAGCGGCCGGGTGATCGCCTGCACCCGGGCGACCCCGGGAAGTGGAAGATGCCCTTGGCGACCCTGTCGATGACGAGCATGTCGGCGGGGTTGCGCAGGTCGTGGTCGGTCTCGATCATGCAGCATCTTCGGGTTCATCCGGGCCGGGGGAAGTGCCGTTCGGCCGCCGCGTAGCCGACGTTGGCCGGGATGTCCGGCGGCAGGTAGTTGCGGTCGTCGTAGCTCGGCTTGTAGGACGGCAGCGCCAGCAGCCCGACCAGGGTGAGCGCCACGACGCGACGAGGATCGGGCCCGGCCAGCGCACGACGGCGGTGCCGACCCGCCGCCACCCCCGGACTCTGAATCGTGCGCTTGGGTTCGAACAGGCCGAAGCGGCTGCCGATCGTCGATCAACGCGGGCGCCAGGGTCAGCGCGGCGATCATCGCGACGAGCATTCCGATCGCACAGGGTATGCCCAGGGTCTGGAAGTACGGCAGCCGGGTGAAGTGCAGACAGAACGTCGCGCCGGCAATCGTCAGGCCGGACCCCAGGATGACGTGGGCGGTGCCGTGGATACATCGTGTAAATAGGCGGTCTTCCGATCCTCACCGGCCTGCGCGCCTCGTGGTAGCGGCCGATGAGGAAGATCGCATAGTCCGTCCCCGCAGCTATGGCCAGCAGGGTGAGCAGGTTGACGGCGAACGTCGACAGCCCGATGACGTCGTAATAGCCGAGGAACGCGACGATTCCGCGCGCCGCGACCGCCTCGATGCACGACCATCACGCAGCACCAGCAGCACCGTCACGATCGAGCGGTAGACGAAGCAACATCATGACGATAGATCACCGCAGACGGTGATCGCCATGACGAGTCTGACGCTCTTGTCGCCCGCGTGCTGCTGATCATAGTCCAGCGAGAGCGCCGCCGCCGGTGACGTAGACCTTGAGCCCCGGCGGGCGGCGGCGTGCTGAGCGACGATGTCGCGCACGGCCTCGACCGATTCGTTGGACAGGCGTCTCGCCCTATGTTGCCGCGCAGATAGACCTGAACGTAGGCGGCCTTGCCGTCGTCGCTCTGCGCGCCGGAGGCGGTCAGCGGATCGCTCCAGAAGTCCTGGATGTGCTCGACGTGCTTCGTGTCGGCCTTCGCAGCTTCTGCGATCAGCCCGTCGTAGTACTGGTGCGCGGCGTCACCGAGGGGCTGGTCACCCTCCAGCACGATCATCGCCGACACTGTCGGAGTCGAACTCCTTGAAATCGCTGCCGATGCGGTGCATCGCCTGCAGCGACGGTGCGTCGTTGGGACTCAACGACACCGCATGGGCCTCGCCGACCACCTCCAGCTGCGGAATGGCGATGTTCAGGAAGCCGATGAGCACCAGCCACCCCAGCAGGACCGGCACTGCAGCCGCGCGGATCGTCCGAGGGATCCTCGGCTCGCCATCGGTTCCGTCGCTCATGCCGACTTCACCAGGCAGGATGTCTGCGCGTTCACGCCGTTGACGGACCTCTCGTCCTTGACTTCCCCATTCACGACGACACGGCAACCGATGTTCTCGCTGTCGCCCTGCGCTATCACGTTGGCGAAGACCGCGGGCTGAGTCGTCGTGATGGTGTACGACCACGGCAGGGTCGCGTGCTCGACGCGCTGCGGTCGAGTGTCGACGTCCACGTAGCTGATGTTCGCCACCGTCCCAGCGGGGCCGAACACCTCATAGGCCACGCGCTTGGGGCTGAAGGCCGATGGAATCTCCGGACTGGAACCCAGGTCTGCGCCGTGCTCGTCGGAACCGAAGACGCTCTGGAGTCGAGCGATACCGACTGCGGAAACGACGAACACGAGCGCGACTACGAGCGGGATGGCCGGCCGGCCCCGTGCAGCTGTCGGCGGCGCAGGTGCCGGCGCCGTCGATCGTGTAGGTGACGCCGGTCTGGGTGCCGAGGGAGTTGCCGTAGGTGTCGAAGCCTTCGGCCGTGTAGGCCTGGCTGGCGCCGTTGGCGATGTGGGCGTTCGCCGGGCTCAGCACCAGGTGATCGAGCGCGGCAGGCGTCACCGTGACGGACTCGGCCGCACAGGAGGAGGTGAGCGCGGCGTTGTGCGCGTCACCGCTGTAGTCGGCGGTCCAGTGGTAGGTGCCGGCCAAGGTGACCGTCACGTCGTGGGACGACGCCGAACCCCCCGAGAGAGTCGAGGTCGAGGTCGAGATCGGCGTACCGGTGCAGCTGGCGTCGGCCGGCGGGAAGAGAGCGAAGGTGACGGTGCCGGTCGGGGACTGGCCGCCGATGACCGTTGCCTGGTCCGAGACGACGCCGCCGGCAGCCACCGAGCCGGACGGGGTCGTGCTGATCGCGTACAGCGGGAACTCATGCCATTGGCCGTCGTAGTCCAGGAAGACGTGGCCGTCGGTCGCGCTGAAGCTGTAGGCGGCGGAGATGTCGTGGGCAGGCGCGCCGGTCAAGGACAGCGTGCGGACGCGGTTGCCCGAGCTGTCCCAGAGCGAGACCTCCGCCGTACTCGCGTTGTACGTCAGGAAGTAGCCGTCCACCTGAGCGATTCGGACCCCGTCGATGTAGCTGGTGCCCTCACCGTTCGCGCCGTACCCGTTGAGCGTGACCGAACCGGTGTGCGCACCGGACATGTCCCACTCGTCGACCACGCCCTGGTTGATCGACAGGAAGCCGTCACCGGCCTGGTTGACCACCACCAAGGATCCCTGGTAGTTGATGCTCGCGCCGGACAGCGTGGCGAACGTCGCGAACACCCCGGGCGAGGTCTGCTGGTAGATCGTCGGGCTGTTGTACCCGCGAGCAAAGATGCGTCCGGAGGAGTCGGTCGAGATCGACCGGAAGTCGATCCCCGGGCTGAACGTGTCGACCAACGCCCCGGCAGCGTCGTACTCCGCCTCCCGGACCCCGTCACTGCTCCCGCCGGACACCGACCAGTAGTGCGTCCCGTCGAAGGCCACCCCCATCGGGGTATCCCCGGACGCGTCGGCGAACGACAGGACCGGAGGCACCGCGACCGCCCCAGCCGCCGCGGCGGCCAGCACCACCAGCCCGCCCGACAGCGTGACGGCACTGACCGCCACCACCAGCCGTCGCACCATCGCCAACCGTGCCCATGCGCCCACAGGGAGACCCTTCCTCAGATCCAGACCGCGCCGAGAGGAACCACTCAAGCTGCCGTCCGAACCGACGAGGCAGGGTCCCGGGTTGCTGTCGCAATCCCAGCGTGACGGAGTGTATAGGGGTCCGGACGCCGAAGGGCACCGGCGCCGCGGGCGGGACCAGCCAGTTCTCGGTCGGCCACGTCGCCTGCGCCAGTCCGACCGTTGAGTACGACCTCGGGCCCGGCCCAGTCCTGCGTCGGCAGGGTCACCAGCAGCTGATCTCGCCGGTCGGCATCCGGCTCTGCGCCGGTAGCGTGTCGCCGTGGTCATCATCTCGGTGTTGCCATCGTCCAGCGCTGGTGACGAGACCCTCGTAGCTGAGCTCACCGTCCTCGTGAACCGGGCCTACCAGCAGGCAGAACGAGGGCTGTGGCTGTCGGGCATCACACGGACGACTGAGGCTGAGACTGCTCAGTCCATTGCGGACGCTCAGGTCGCCGTGGCCCGGAAGGACGGCCGGCCCGTCGGCTCCGTGCGATTCCTGAAACGCGACGCGACGACGGCTTGGTTCGGCGCGCTGGCAGTCGACGAAGCCTACGGGGGGCAGGGCGTGGGTGCTCAGCTGGTGAATTTCGTGGAGTCGGCCGTCGCGGCTTCGGGAGCAAGGGTGATGGAACTCGAGCTCCTTGTACCTGCTGCTGCACATCCGCACACTGAAAGGTTGGCGGCCTGGTACCGGCGGCTCGGCTACGCGGAGTTCGAAAGGCGAGACCTCGCGGCCGTGGAGCCGACAGCTGCCCCCTTCTTGGCGGTCGACTGTGACGTTTCCCTGATGCGAAAGGCCCTATGAGGTCCTGGCCGGGCGCAGGGTCTCGGGTTGCAGACAGCTCCCGCAGACATGCGCGGTGCCGTCGCCCCGACGAGGGCGGCTCCACGGCTCGCGGGCGCGAAGCTCGACGTGGTGGCGACCGCTCTTGCGTGTGTCATTCGGTTGCAGGACGCACAGTCGGGGCGCCGGTGAAGCAAGTTCAGACGGACCGCACCCGGTCCGTCATGGACGCTGCGCTGAGCGTCCTGCGGACCGGGTGCGGACTGGGAGAGGAGGCGAGCGGCGAACCCGCCGGTCAGAGCGGGTAGGGCCGGCCTCAGGCCTTCTTGGTCTCCCAGAAGATCTCGGCGATCTCGTCGATCTTGGCCAGCAGCTCGTCGGCCTTGGCCGCCTCACTGCTGCCCTTGGTGCCGGTGGCGCCGGCCAGCTTGGTGGCCTCGTTCACCAGCGTGTGCAGCTGCGGGTACTTCTCGAAGTGCGGCGGCTTGAAGTAGTCGGTCCAGAGCACCCACAGGTGGTGCTTGACCAGCTCGGAGCGCTGCTCCTTGATCAGGATGGCGCGGGTCCGGAACTCCGGGTCGTCGTTGTCGGCCATCTTCTCGATGATCGCCTTGACCGACTGCGCTTCGATCCGGGCCTGGGCCGGGTCGTACACACCGCAGGGCAGGTCGCAGTGGGCACTGACCTCGATGGTGGGAGCGAACAAGCGAGAGAGCATCAACCCGGTCCTTCCGTCTCGGGACGTCTGTACCCCTCGAACGCTACCCGCGCCCGAAATCGTCGGCATCACGGGTCCGCCTGCGGGGACGGCGTCGCAGCAGGGACGGGTGCGGCCAGACCCGGAGCAGCACGAGGGCCAGGACGTCCGGGGCTCCCAGGGCGCCCACGTCGGAGGAGTCGACGCCCTCGACCGGGTTGTCCCGCTCGATCCACCAGCCGTCGCCGACCGGGCGTCCGAGCCGCTTGACGGCGACCGGTCTGGGCGTCCCGTCGGGTGCGGGAGGCAGCCGGACGACCGCCAGCCGCCCGGAGGCGGGCGCGGCGCCGTACCGGACGAGGAGCCGGTCACCGGCGTGCAGCGTGGGCTCCATCGACCGGCCGCGGACGACGGCCAGGCCGAGAGGTGGCGCGGTGCGGCTCAGCTAGCTGACCGGAAAGGTCGAGACCGCACCCGAGGCCGAGCCCCACCGGTCCAGGATGCGCTTGTACGCGCCGGTGGTCTGCAGCCGCTTCAGCGCACCGGCGATCGCCTTGGCGAGGGCGGTGTCGTTCTTCGGCACGACGTAACCGTACGGCGCCGCGTCGTAGATCGCGCCGACGGGCTGCAGCCTGCCGTGCGTGGACTTGATCGCGTAGGCCGTGATGGGGGAGTCGGCGAGCAGCGCGACGTTCTTCCCGGAGACGACGGAGGCGGTGGCCTGGTCCTGCCCGGAGTACGCGGTCACCTTGATCGCCGGGTGCCCGGCCGCCGTGCAGGCGTGGCTGCGGGCCGCGATGTCGTCGGCCTGGGTGGTGGCCTGCTGGACGGCGATCCGCAGGCCGCAGGCGTCGTTCGGGCTGACGTGGTGCGGGTCGCCCTTCGCGGTGGCCCACTGGGTGCCGGCCGAGAAGTACCCCACCATCGCGACCTGCTTCAGCCGGTCCGGAGTGATGCTGAACGAGGAGACCCCGACGTCGTACGTGCCGTGGCTGACGTCGCCGATGATCGAGTCGAACGGCGTCGGCACCCACTGCACCCGCAGGCCCAGCTGGGCCGCGACCGCGTCGAACAGGTCGACGTCCATGCCCTCGACCGTCTGCCCGTCCGGGCCGAGGAACTCGTTCGGGGCGTACGTCGCGTCGACGCCGACCACGAGCGTGCCCTTGGCCTTGAGCGAGGCCGGCAGCGTGGCCACCAGCGCCGCGTCCACGGCCGTCGCGGGCCGGGCCGGCGACGACGCGCCGGTGGACGAGCCCGAGCCCGAGCCGCAGGCCGTCGCGGTGAGGGTGACGGCCGCTCCGATCGCGACCAGGCTGACCAGAC
Source organism: uncultured Actinomycetota bacterium (assembly GCA_963743975.1). Lineage (GTDB taxonomy): Bacteria > Actinomycetota > Actinomycetes > Actinomycetales > CAVURS01 > CAVURS01. Next base: position 526,661 of record CAVURS010000001.1, on the reverse strand, counting down.
GACGGCAGGGCTGAGGTGCTCGCGGCATGGAACCGTCATCGGCGGGCCCGAGGACTCCCCTGATAGGCCCTTCGGGTGCAAGGGCTTCGGGGCCGGCCTGCGAGGATCGGGCGATGAGCGCAGACGACCACCGCCGGGTCACCCTGGACCGCCTGGACGAGGGCATCTACCTGGCCCGCAACGCCCGCGGGCACGAGCTGCGGTTCGGCAGCAAGGACCCGGACGGGTTCACGCCGGTCGAGCTGTTCCTGGCCGCGATCGCCGGCTGCACCGCGGTCGACATCGACGTGGTGACCGGACGACGGTCGCCGGCCGAGCAGTTCCAGGCCCGCGTCGACGCCGAGGTCAGCCACGAGGACGGCAACATCCTGCGGGACATCGTGCTCACCTTCAGCGTCACGTTCCCGGCGGGCGAGGCGGGCGACGCGGCCCGGGAGATGCTGCCTCGCGTGGCCAGGACCTCGCACGACCGCACCTGCACGGTGTCGCGCACCATCGAGGCGGGGACGCCCGTGACGCTTGTCATCGAGTAGGGCGGCGCCGAGGCGGACGCCCCTAGGCTCCTCGCATGCTCGCCGCCTACGCCGCCTCGCAGTCGAAAACGGACCCGCTGTCCGGTCTGGTCGTCGGTGACCGGCCGGCTCCGGAGGTGCCTCCGGGCTGGGCGCGCGTGCGGCTGCGGACGGCCGGCCTGAACCACCACGACCTGTGGAGCCTGAAGGGCGTGGGACTGCCGGCCGACCGGCTGCCGATGATCCTGGGCTGCGACGGGGCGGGCGTGGACGAGGACGGCAACGAGGTCGTGGTCCACGCGGTGATCTCCTCGCCCGGCTGGTCCGGCGACGAGACGCTGGACCCTGCTCGCTCGCTGCTGTCCGAGCGGCACCAGGGCACGCTGGCCGAGGAGGTCGTCGTGCCTCGGGTGAACCTGGTGCCCAAGCCGAAGGGCCTGTCCTGGGTCGAGGCGGCCTGCCTGCCGACCGCGTGGCTGACGGCGTACCGGATGCTGTTCACCCAGTCCGGCCTGCAGCCCGGCGACACCGTGCTGGTGCAGGGAGCCGGTGGCGGGGTCGCCACGGCGCTGATCGGGCTCGGAGCGGCCGCCGGGCTGCGCGTGTGGGTCACCAGCCGGGACGACGCCAAGGGCCAGCGGGCGCTCGAGCTCGGTGCGGACCAGGCCTTCCCGTCGGGAGCGCGCCTGCCCGAGCGGGTGGACGCGGTGATGGAGACCGTGGGGGAGGCGACGTGGTCGCACTCGCTCAAGGCGCTGCGCCCCGGCGGCACGCTGGTGGTCTCCGGCGCGACGAGCGGGTTCGACCCGCCGGCCGAGCTGAACCGCGTCTACTTCCTGCAGCTGCGGGTCGTGGGCTCGACGATGGGCACGCGCGCGGAGCTGGGCCGCCTGCTGCAGATGTGCGAGACCACGGGCCTGCGCCCGATCGTCGACAGCGTGCATCCGCTGGCCGAGGCCCGGCAGGCGATCAGCCGGCTGACCGAGCCCGACCTGTTCGGCAAGGTCGTGCTGGAGGTCAGCCCAGGGTGATGCCGAGCCAGTCGGCCCAGCCCTGGTGCAGGACCAGCCACGCGATCAGCCCGTAGCCGGCCTGGCCGGGGTGCACGCCGTCACCGGTGGACAGGTCGGACTGCCACTGCTCGTGGCGCAGCAACGGCTCGAAGCAGTCGACGAACGGCACCGAGCGGCGCGAGCACACGTCGGCCTGGGCGTCGGCGACGACCTTCAGCCGCTCGTCGAACGCCGGGTCGAGCGTCGGCGCCGGCCCCACGACCAGCGTGGCGATGGAGAACGCCGCGGCGTCGTCGAGCACGTTGGCCAGGTTGAGCCGGCTGCGCGCGGTCGACAGCCCCTGCGCCACGTCGCCGTACCCCATGTGCAGGACCAGCCGGTGCTCGGCGCCGGGCACGAAACGGCGGCCGCTCTCCTCGCGCCAGCGCACCAGGACGTCGGCCGAGGAGTCGTCGCGGACGCCGAGGTTGTACGCCGTCAGGGACAGCTCCGGGCTCTGGCTGCGGGAGACGACCCGGCTGACCCAGCCCAGCGCCTTGGGGTCGCCGACGCCCGCGGCGAACGCGTCGCCGATCACGACGAGCCGTACGTCGCGCATGCCCAGGTGGTCGCTCACGTCGTCACTCGTCGTCCGTCGTCGTCACTCGTCATCGTCGTCGCGGGCCAGCCAGGTGGCCAGCCGCTCGACGGGGGTCTCGAACTCGGGGAACAGGTCGACGAACTCGCGCAGCCGGTCCGCGACCCACTCGAGGCTGACCTGCTCCTCGCCGCGGCGCGCGGCGAGCTCCTCGATCCCGCGGTCGGTGAAGTACATCCGGGCCATCCTGCCAGGGGACCGGCTCAGCGGGCGAAGGCTTGCTCGACCAGCGTCTGCTGCTCCAGGGCGTGCATCTTCGACGAGCCGGTGGCGGGCGAGGCCGACGCCGGGCGGGACACCCGGCGCAGCGACCGGCCGCCGAGGTAGTCCGGCAGGTTCAGCGCGATGAACGGCCACGGTCCCTGGTTCGCCGGCTCCTCCTGGACCCAGACCAGCTCGGCGTCCGGGAACTCGCCGACGGCCGCGAGGACCTCCTCGTGCGGGAGCGGAGCCAGCTGCTCGAGCCGCACGATCGCGGTGTGGGTGTCGCCGATCTTGTCCCGGCCCGCGACGAGGTCGTAGTAGACCTTGCCGCTGCACAGGAGCACGCGGTCGATCTGCCCGGCGTCGGCGACGGAGGGATCGCGCTGGACCGGCTCGAACGTCCCGGTGGTCAGGTCCTCGACCGAGCTCGTGGCCGCCTTCAGGCGCAGCATCGACTTCGGGGTGAAGACCACGAGCGGCCGGCGCGGGCGGGCGAAGGCCTGCCGCCGCAGCAGGTGGAAGTACGACGCGGGCGTCGACGGCATGGCCACCGTCATGTTGTCCTCGGCGCACATCTGCAGGTAGCGCTCGATCCGCGCCGAGGAGTGGTCCGGACCCTGGCCCTCGTAGCCGTGCGGCAGGAGCAGCACGACGGAGGAGTGCTGGCCCCACTTCTGCTCCGAGCTGGAGATGAACTCGTCCAGGATGCTCTGGGCGCCGTTCGCGAAGTCGCCGAACTGCGCCTCCCACAGCACGAGCGCGTCCGGCCGCTCGACCGAGTAGCCGTACTCGAAGCCCATCGCGGCGTACTCGCTGAGCAGCGAGTCGTAGACCCAGAACCGGGCCTGGTCGTCGGACAGGTAGAGCAGCGGCGTCCACTCCTCCGCCGTCTCCTTGTCGATGAGGACGGCGTGCCGCTGGACGAACGTGCCGCGCCGGCTGTCCTGACCGGCCAGACGGACCGGAACCTGTTCCAGCAGAAGGGAGCCGAAGGCCAGCAGCTCGCCCATGGCCCAGTCGATCCCGCCGTCGCGGGTCATCGCCTCGCGGCGGGTCAGCAGCTGCTGGATCTTGGGGTGGACCGTGAAGCCCTCCGGCGGGCTGACGAACGCGTCACCGATCCGGTGCAGGACCTCGACCGGCACGGAGGTGCGCACCTCGCGCGGCGGAGCGGTCAGGTCGCGCACCTGCGCCGCCGGGCGCTCCAGGCCGCCGCGGCCGATCGCCACGTCGTCGTCGCCGGTCGCCGGTGCCTTGGCCGCGGCCTGCGTCTCGGTGAACGCGCGCTCGAGCTGGGCCTGGTAGTCCTTCAGGGCCGCCTCGGACTCCTCGACGGAGATGTCTCCGCGGCCGGTCAGGGCCTCGGTGTAGAGCTTGCGGACGCTGCGCTTGGCCTCGATCAGGTTGTACATGAGCGGCTGCGTCATCGACGGGTCGTCGCCCTCGTTGTGGCCCCGCCGGCGGTAGCAGACCAGGTCGATGACGACGTCCTTGTTGAACTCCTGGCGGAAGTCGAAGGCCAGCTCCGCCACCCGGACGCAGGCCTCGGGGTCGTCGCCGTTCACGTGGAAGATCGGCGCCTGGACCATGCGGGCCACGTCCGTCGAGTAGAACGACGAGCGCGAGGAGGACGGCGAGGTGGTGAAGCCCACCTGGTTGTTCACGACCACGTGGATCGTGCCGCCCGTGCGGTAGCCGCGCAGCTGCGAGAGGTTCAGCGTCTCGGCGACGACACCCTGTCCGGCGAACGCCGCGTCGCCGTGCATGAGGATCGGCAGCACGGTGAACGCCTCACCGGCCAGGTCGAGGCGGTCCTGCTTGGCGCGCACGATGCCCTCGAGCACCGGGTCGACCGCGTCCAGGTGCGAGGGGTTCGCCGCGATGTAGACCTGCGTGGTCTCCCCGTCCTCGCCGGTGAACGTCCCCTCGGTGCCCAGGTGGTACTTCACGTCACCCGAGCCCTGGACGCTCTTGGGGTCGACGCTGCCCTCGAACTCCTTGAAGATCTGCCCGTAGCTCTTGCCCGCGATGTTGGCCAGCACGTTGAGCCGTCCGCGGTGCGGCATGCCGATGCAGACCTCGTCCAGGTCGGCCTCGGCGGCCCGCGACAGGATGCGGTCGAGCAGGGCGATCGCGCTCTCGCCGCCCTCCAGGCTGAACCGCTTCTGGCCCACGAACTTGGTCTGCAGGAAGGTCTCGAACGCCTCGGCGGCGTTGAGCCGGCGCAGGATCCGCAGCTGCTCCTCGCGCGAGGTCTTCGCGTACGGCCGCTCGACGTGCGCCTGGATCCAGGCCCGCTGGTCGGGGTCCTGGATGTGCATGTACTCGATGCCGACCGTGCGGCAGTAGGAGTCGCGCAGCACCCCGAGGATGTGCCGCAGCTTCATCATCGGCTTGCCGCCGAAGCCGCCGGTCGGGAACTCCCGGTCGAGGTCCCACAGGGTCAGGCCGTGCGTGGCCACGTCGAGGTCCGGGTGACGCCGCTGGCGGTACTCCAGCGGGTCGGTGTCGGCCATCAGGTGACCGCGGACCCGGTAGGCGTGGACCAGCTCGATCACGCGGGCCGTCTTGTTGACGTCGTCGTCGTGCGTCGCCGAGATGTCCTGGATCCAGCGGATCGGCTCGTAGGGGATGCGCAGGGAGCGGAAGACCTCGTCGTAGAAGCCCTCGGCTCCGAGGAGCAGCTGGTGCAGGCGGCGCAGGAACTCGCCGGACTGCGCGCCCTGGATCACCCGGTGGTCGTACGTCGAGGTGAGGGTCAGGATCTTCGACACCGCGTTGCGGGTGAGGGTCTCGATGCTCGCGCCCTGCCACTCGGCGGGGTACTCCAGCGCGCCGACACCGAGGATCGTGCCCTGGCCGCTCATCAGCCGCGGCACCGAGTGCACCGTGCCGATCGTGCCGGGGTTGGTGAGGCTGATCGTCGTACCGGCGAAGTCGTCGGCCGTCAGCTTGTTCTCCCGCGCACGCCGCACGATGTCCTCGTACGCCGTCCAGAACTGCGCGAAGTCCATCGACTCGGCCCGCTTGATGTTGGGCACGAGCAGGGAGCGGGAGCCGTCCGGCTTGGTGACGTCGATGGCCAGCCCGAGGTTCACGTGCTCGGGGTCGACCGCCACCGGCTTGCCGTCCAGCTCGGCGAACCCGCGGTTCATCTCGGGCATCGCCGCCACGGCCTTGGCCGCGGCGTAGCCGATCAGGTGGGTGAACGACACCTTGCCGCCGCGGCTGCGGGCCAGGTGGTTGTTGACCACGATCCGGTTGTCGATGAGCAGCTTGGCCGGGACGGCCCGCACGCTGGTCGCCGTCGGGACGGTCAGGCTGGACTCCATGTTGGCCACGACCCGGGCCGCGGGCCCGCGCAGTGGCGTGGTGTGGACGTCGGCCGTGGGGGCCGGAGCCGGCTTCGCCGCCGGGGGGCCGGCCGCGGGCTCAGGGGTCACCGCCGTGCGCGGGGTCTGCGCCGGCTGGCTGGGCGCAGCCGGTGCCGGGGGCGCCGGGGCCTGGGTGGGAGCCGGGGCCGGCGTGGGGGCCGGCGCTGCGGTCGGGCCGGCGGAGCCGTTCACCGAGCCGTTGGCCCGGCCGTTGGAGCTGCCGCCCGAGCGGCCGTCGGGCTCGGGGCGGGCGTCAGGAGCGGGCGCGGGATGGCCGGCGAAGTAGCGCTGCCATGAGGCGTCCACCGAGTCCTTGTCCTGGAGGTACTGGTCGTACATCTCGTCGACCAGCCACTCGTTCGCTCCGAAGTCGGCCAGCGGGTCACTCGAGTGTGAGTGCTGCGACACGGTCGCAATCGCCTCTTTCATCTGTTTCGAAACGTGCAGCGGTGGTGCACATCGCCCAACCGATCGCTCGCCCGGCGGCGCACACAACGCACTCCAGGTTAGACCTCCGGCCGAGCGCATGCCCCCGTGGCGGTCCGATTGTGTGCACGTGTCGACGAAGCGTCCGCAACCCCTTCACCGTCGCAGTCGGCGCTCACGCGGGGACGGGCACGCCCATCTGGGCCGGCGGGCGCGGGAGGACGACCCGGATCCGGCAGCCGACGGCGGTGTCGACCACCCGGATCGTGCCGCCGTGCAGCTCGACCACCCAGCGGGCGATGGCCAGGCCGAGGCCGGTGCCGCCGTCGCTCTGGGCCTGGCCGCCGCGGTGGAACCGCTCGAAGACCCGGGTCCGGTCCTCGGGCGCGATGCCCGGTCCCTCGTCCGCGACGTCCAGCACGATCCCGCTGCCGTCCTCGTGGGCCTGCAGCCAGATCGTCCCGCCGTCCGGGGAGTGCCGGGCGGCGTTGTCGACCAGGTTGGCCAGCACCTGGTGCAGCCGCTCGCGGTCGCCGAGCACCCAGAGCTCCTCCGGGTCCACCTGGACGTCGAACCGGACCGGCCGGCCGGACATCGCCGCCTCGTCCCGGCACACCGCGAGGAACTCCTGCAGCCGCACCGGGGCCAGGCGCAGCGAGGTGGCGCCGCCCTCGATGCGGGACAGGTCCAGCAGCTGCTCGACCAGCCCGGCCAGGCGCTCGGTCTGCAGCAGCGCCGTCCGCAGCGTCGCCGGGTCGGGCTCGGTCACGCCGTCGACGATGTTCTCCAGCACCGCGCGCAGGGCCGACACGGGCGTGCGCAGCTCGTGGCTGACGTTGGCGACCAGCTCGCGCCGCTGCCGGTCCACCGAGGCCAGGTCCTCGGCCATCAGGTTGAACGCCGTGGCCAGCTCCCCGACCTCGTCGTTGCTGGTCGCCCGGACCCGCCGGGTGTAGTCGCCGCGGGCCATGGCGACGGCCGCGGCCGTCATCTCCCGCAGGGGCGAGGTCATGCCGCGCGCCAGCAGCTGGGTGACGACGAGCGCCAGCAGCACCGAGAGGGGCAGCGTGTAGCGGGTGGCCAGCCCGGTGTGCAGGCCCCACCAGACGGCCAGCGCGCACACCGTCGAGGCCGACCCGACGAGGATGCCGAGCTTGGTCTTGATCGAGGCGAACGGGTCGAGCGGGCGCAGGTCCCGCATCTTGGCGGCCGCCCGGCGGTTCGGCTCCCGGTCGCTCAGCATCGGCCGGCGACCCCGTCGCAGCTCACCAGACTCACGACGACCCGTCGACGAGGTCGTCCGGGGGCTCGACGGCGTACCCGACCCCGTGGACGGTGCGGATGAGGTCCGGCCCGAGCTTGCGCCGCAGGGCCTTGATGTGGCTGTCGACCGTGCGCGTGCCGGAGGCGTCGACCCAGTCCCAGACGTCGGCCAGCAGCGTCTCGCGGGTCAGCACCGTGCGGGGGTTCGTGGCCAGCCGGACCAGCAGGTCGAACTCCGTCGGCGTCAGGTGCACCTCGACGCCGTCGCGGCGGACCCGGCGCTCGGCCCGGTCGATCTCGACGTCCCCGACGTGCACCGGGGTCAGGTCGTGCGTCGCGCCGGAGTCGGCGAGCAGGCGTGCCCGCTCCACGCGCCGCACGAGGGCGTTCACCCGCGCGACCAGCTCACGCATGGAGAACGGCTTGGTCATGTAGTCGTCGGCGCCGACGCCGAGGCCGACCAGCATGTCGGTCTCGTCGTCGCGGGCGGTCAGCATCAGGACGGGCACCGGTCGCGCCGCCTGCACGCGCCGGCACACCTCGAGGCCGTCGAACCCGGGGAGCATCACGTCCAGCACGATCGCCGCCGGCTGGAGCCGTTCGGCCGCCTCCACCGCGCTGGGCCCGTCGCCCGCCGTCTCGACCTGGTAGCCCTCGGCTCGCAGCCGGGTCGCCACCGCGTGGGAGATCGTCGGCTCGTCCTCGACGAGGAGCACACAGCGGGAGGGCGATGAGGGCGTACTCATGGGCGCAAATCTACGGCCGCCCGCCCGTGCTGTCAGACATCCGTTCTGGGGGGATGTGCGGATCGTGTGACCGCCGGCCGGAGGTTCTGCGCCGGGAGGGTCACCTCCCGGGGTCGCGGCGGTCGCGCACACGGGTCATGAAGCAGAGCCCGGACCAGGTGTCGTCGACGGCACAGATCTTGACGTCGACCACTCCGGCCGCCAGCCCGGCCGCCCGCACGCCGGCCTCGTCCAGGTCGGTGGCCACACCGGACGCACGCTTGGGCCAGCACAGCCAGAGGCGCCCCGCCGGGTCGGTCAGCGGCATCAGCCGCTCCAGGTGGCGGGCCAGGGCAGCGCGCCCGGGGCAGAAGGCGACCACCACGTCGTACGGCGCGGGGTCGGCGCCGGGGCGGCGGCTGACCTCCGCGACGCCGTCCGGGTCGAGCTGCTCGGCCGCCCAGCCCCGGGGAGCCCCCGCCAGCAGGACCCGCGAGCCGGGCCCGATCCCGAGCTTGCGCGGCAGCGGGGTGCTCACCGCGCCATGGTGACAGGGAGGATGGTGACAGGAGCCCGATGGTGTCAGGGGGCGCTCTCCGGCCGGGTGGCTGGGAGACTTCGGGCATGCGGTTCCTCGACGGCCACCCCCGGCCCAACGACCTGACCTACAGCGACGTCTTCCTGGTGCCGTCGCGGTCGGCGGTGACCTCGCGCCTGGACGTCGACCTCGCACCCGCCGACGGCACCGGCAGCACGATCCCCATCGTCGTGGCCAACATGACGGCGGTGGCGGGCCGCCGGATGGCGGAGACCGTGGCCCGGCGCGGCGGCCAGGTCGTCCTGCCGCAGGACGTCCCGCTCGAGGTGGTGGCCGAGGTCGTCGCCTGGGTGAAGACCCGGGACGCGGTGCTCGACACCCCGTTGACCCTGTCGCCGCACGACACCGTGCTGGACGCCCTGAACCTGATGCCGAAGCGCGCCCACGGCGCCGTGGTCGTCGTGGACAAGGACCGGGTGGTCGGCGTCGTCACGGAGGCCGACTGCTCGGGCGTGGACCGGTTCACCCAGGTCGGCGACGTGCTCAGCGCCGACCCGCTCACCCTGGAGGCGGACGACCTGGCCGCCGACGGCGGCCTGCAGCGGGCCTTCGGCGTGCTGCACGAGGCCCGGCGGCGCTTCGCGCCGGTGGTCCGCGGCGGCCGGCTGGCCGGGGTCCTCACCCGGACCGGCGCCCTGCGGTCCACCATCTACCAGCCGGCCCTCGACGCCGACGGGCACCTGCGCATCGCGGCCGCCGTCGGCATCAACGGCGACGTGCGGGGCCGGGCCGAGGCGCTGCTCGCGGCCGGTGTCGACACGCTCGTCGTCGACACCGCGCACGGCCACCAGGAGAAGATGCTCGCCGTGCTGCCCGAGGTCCGGGCCGCGGTGGAGGCCGCCGGCTCGTCCTCCGGTGCGCGGGTGCCCGTGGTCGCCGGCAACGTCGTCACGGCCGAGGGCACCCGGGACCTGGTCCGGGCCGGGGCGGACATCGTCAAGGTCGGCGTCGGGCCCGGGGCGATGTGCACGACCCGGATGATGACCGCCGTGGGCCGCCCTCAGTTCTCGGCCGTCCTCGAATGCGCTGCCGCAGCCCGGGAGCTGGGCGCCCACGTGTGGGCCGACGGCGGTGTCCGTCACCCCCGCGACGTGGCCCTCGCGCTGGCCGCCGGTGCCGCCCAGGTGATGATCGGCTCCTGGTTCGCCGGCACGTACGAGAGCCCGGGGGACCTGCACACCGACGCCTCCGGACGGGACTACAAGGAGAGCTTCGGCATGGCGTCGGCCCGGGCGGTCGCCGCCCGCAGCCGCGAGGACAGCGCCTTCGAGCGGGCCCGCAAGGGGCTGTTCGAGGAAGGGATCTCCACCTCGCGGATGATGATCGACCCGCGCCGGCCCGGCGTGGAGGACCTGCTCGACAGCATCACCTCCGGCGTGCGCAGCGCCTGCACCTACGTCGGCGCCCGCACCCTGGCCGAGCTGCACGAGCGCGCGGTCGTCGGCGTGCAGTCCAGTGCGGGGTACGCCGAGGGCCAGCCGCTGCCGTCCGGATGGTGACCCGCGCCCGTACGATGACCGCACCATGACGTCAAGTCCGCGCCACCGGCCCGCCGGTGCCCCGCGCAGCCCACGGCGCCGGTGGGCCGACCGGTGACGGAGTGGCTGCTCGTCCTGGCCGGCGTGGTGCTGACGCTGGGCACCTCCTTCTTCGTCGCCGCCGAGTTCGCCTACATCACGGTGGACCGGCCGGCCGTCGAACGGGCCATCGCCGAGGGCGACCACCGCAGCCGGCCCGTGCTCGAGGCGCTGCGGACCCTCTCCACCCAGCTGTCGGCCTCCCAGGTGGGCATCACCCTGACGACCCTGCTGGTCGGCTTCCTGGTCGAGCCCAGCGTCGCGTCGCTGCTGCGCGGCCCGCTGGACCGGGCCGGGCTGCCCGACGGCGCGCTGGACCCGGTGTCGGTCGCCGCCGCGCTCGTCCTGGCCACCGCGTTCTCGATGGTGGTGGGCGAGCTGGTCCCGCAGTACCTGGGGCTGTCCGAGCCGCTGCGCACGGCGCGGTTCATCACGCCGTTCATGCGGGTCTTCGCCCGCGTGGCCCGTCCGCTGGTCGTCCTGCTCAACGGCAGCGCCAACCGCGTGCTCCGGGCGGCCGGGGTCGAGCCGCAGGAGGAGCTCTCCGGCGCGCGGACGCCGGACGAGCTGGCCTCGATGGTGCTGCGCTCGGCCGAGGCCGGCACCCTCGACCCGGCGACGGCCCAGCTCGTCGCCCGGTCGCTGGGGTTCGCCGAGCGGACCGCGGCCGACGTCATGACCCCGCGCGTGCGGTGCACGGCGGTCGAGCGGGACGACCCCGCGTCCCGGATCATCGAGGTGAGCCGGGAGACCGGCCACTCGCGCTTCCCCGTGATCGGCGACGACCTCGACGACGTCCTGGGCGTCGTGCACGTCAAGCGGGCGGTGTCCGTGCCGTTCGAGCGGCGGGACGACGTCCCCGCGGCCGCCCTGATGGTCGAGCCCCTCGTCGTGCCCGAGAGCATCCGCCTCGACCCGCTGCTCGCCCAGCTGCGCTCGCAGGGCCTGCAGCTGGCGATCGTCGTGGACGAGTACGGCGGGACGTCCGGGGTCGTGACGCTGGAGGACGTGGTCGAGGAGCTGGTGGGGGAGGTCGCCGACGAGCACGACCGGGCCCGCCAGTCCGGGCGGCGCCTGCGGGACGGCAGCTGGGTCGTGCCGGGGCTCTGGCGCCCCGACGAGCTCAGTGAGCGGGTCGGCCTGGAGGTCCCCGACGACGTGAACTACGAGACCGTCGGCGGCTTCGTCATGGCCCGGCTCGGCCGGGTCCCGGTCGTGGGCGACGAGGTCCCCGTGGACGGCGGCCGGCTGCGCGTGCTGCGGATGGACGGGCGACGGGTCGACCGCCTGCGGGTCCAGCCGGCGCCCCCGCGGTCCGCGGCCAGCGACGACGGGGCCGGATGAGCATCGGCGTCGGACTGCTGGTCGCGCTCGCCCTGCTGATGGGCAACGCGTTCTTCGTCGGCGCCGAGTTCGCGGTGATGACGGCGCGCCGGAGCCAGATCGAGCCGCTCGCCGCGGCCGGGAGCCGCCGGGCGCGGACCACGATCGCCGCGATGGAGAACGTGTCGCGGATGCTGGCCTGCGCCCAGCTGGGGATCACCGTGTGCTCGCTGGGCCTGGGAGCGGTCGCCGAGCCGGCCGTGGCGTCGCTGCTGAAGGCGCCGTTCGACGCCGCGCACGTCTCGCACCGGCTGGTGCACCCCATCGCCTTCGCCGTCGGCCTGGCCATCGTGGTCTACCTGCACGTCGTGCTCGGCGAGGTCGTGCCCAAGAACCTCGCGCTGGCCGGTCCGGACCGGGCCGCGCTGACGCTGGCGCCGCCGCTGGTCTGGTGCGCCCGCGCGACCGGCCCGCTCACCCGCGCGCTCAATGCGGTCGCCACGGCGCTGGTGCGGGCCCTGCGGGTCGAGCCCAAGGACGAGGTCACGTCCGCGTTCACCGCGGAGGAGGTGGCCTCGATCCTGGCCGAGTCGCGCCGCGAGGGGCTGATCGAGGACAACGAGGGCCTGCTCACGGGTGCCCTCGCCTTCGCCGGGAGGGACGCCGGTGACGTCGCCGTACCGCTGGCCGACCTCGTCGTGCTCGACGAGCAGTCCACCCCGGCCGACGTGGAGCGGGCCGTCGCCCAGACCGGCTACTCCCGCTTCGCGGTGGCGGACGCGGCCGGCGAGCTCATCGGCTACGTGCACCTCAAGGACGTCCTGGACATCGAGCCCGCGGAGCGCGACCGACCGCTGCCCCGCCGGCGCCTCCGGGACCTGGCGACGGTCAGCGCGCGGGACGACGCCGAGGACGTCGTGGCCGTCATGCAGCGCACCGGGGCGCACCTGGCCCGGGTCGTGGACGAACGGGGCACGGTCACCGGGGTGGTGTTCCTGGAGGACATGCTCGAGCAGCTGGTCGGCGAGGTGCGGGACGCCAGCCGGCGAACCCCCTAGTCGCTGAGGGTACTTCGCCGGACACGCCGGGAGACTTGAGGTCACCAGGGCCGGGCACATAGGTTCGGGGCACCCCTTGTCCCCGGCCCGCCGGAGTCCCGTCGTTCTCGTGTCTGAAGCCCACGTCCCGCCGCCAGCGGTCTCGGAGTACCGAGGCCGTCGTCGTGCTCAGCCGGCATCTCCGGCCGAGCACGACGCGTCCGGGACGCCGGTCCAGGCACCGCTGACCCGCCGCCAGCTGCTGGAGATCCGGCGCGCCGCGGAGGCCGAGGTCTCCGCCGCCCGCGCCGAGGACGACCAGGCCCGGGAAGTCGCCGGTGACGACCACGACCACGACCACGACCACGACCACGACCACGACGGTCACGATCACGACGACCTGCCGGGCGGCCCTGGTGGCGAGACCTCCGGTGGGACTCCCCGGGGTCCCTCCGGGACCGCCGCCGGAGACGGTCCGGCCGCGATCCGGCTGGGCGAGCTGTCCCGGCGCCCGGTCCTCGAGGTGCAGCTGCCCACGCGGCGCGAGCTGGCCCAGCAACGGCGCGCGGAGCGCCGCCGCGCACACCCCCGGGTCGCGCGGCGCGCCGCCGTGGTCGTCGGCGCCGCCACCGTCACCGTCGTCGCGGTGACCGCAGGTCGCGCGCTCGGTGTGTCGCCGGCCGCCGCGTCGGCCGCGGCCGAGCTGCCCCGGGGCATCGCCGCGACCGAGCAGCTGTCGCCGCGGGTCTCCTCCGCCGCCGTCATCACCGCGTTGCGGACCGGTGCGTCGTCGGCCATCCCGCTGGGCGTGCGGGCCTCCCGGTCGAGCAACCGGCCGGTGCTGCCGGGCTGCACGGGCGTGGTGACCGACACCCACTACCCGAACGGCGCGGTGCCGAAGGACGAGCTGTGCGCGCTCGGGTTCGCCCCCGGTCATCACCTGCGCGCGGATGCGGCGGTGGCCCTGGCCCGGCTCAACATCGCCTACCGCGCGCGGTTCGGGCACGACCTGTGCCTGACCGACTCCTACCGGAGCGTGGCCGCGCAGGAGAGCCTGGCGGCGCGCAAGCCGGGCCTGGCGGCGCGCCCGGGCACCAGCGAGCACGGCATGGGGCTGGCCGTCGACTTCTGCGACGGCGTGGAGAACTACCGCTCGACGGAGTACGACTGGATGCGGGCCAACGCTCCCGCCTTCGGCTGGGAGAACCCGGCCTGGGCCATCCCGCCGAGCTCGCGCGAGGAGCCCTGGCACTGGGAGTACGTCGTGGGCGAGGGCCCGACGACGACGGCGAGCTGAGCCGGGCGTGACGCCGGCGGCGCGGGAGTACGGCACCGCGCCGCTGACCCCCGAGACGTGGGAGGACTTCGCGGCACTGGTGGAGGCCAACAACGGCGTCTGGGGCGGCTGCTGGTGCATCGGCTTCCACCCGGAGGGTGCCCTGCTCGGCCGGCCGGGCGTCACGGCGGCGGGCAACCGGGACGCGAAGCGGAGGCACGTGGACGCCGGCACCGTCCACCAGGTGCTGGTGTACGACGGCGGCCGATGTGTGGGGTGGTGCCAGTACGGCCCTCCGGGCGAGGTGGCCACGATCAAGAACCGCCGCGCCTACGAGAAGGACCTGGCCGGCCTGCCGGACTGGCGGATCGGCTGCGTGTTCACGGGCAAGGGCCATCGCCGCGAGGGGGTGGCGAGGGCCGGCGTCACCGCGGCCCTGGCGGCCATCCGGCTCGCCGGTGGAGGCGTGGTGGAGGCGTACCCCGAGCAGCTGGACGGCCGGGGACCGCAGCGCGGTGCCTACCTGCACACCGGGCCGGAGAGCCTGTTCGCCGAGCTCGGGTTCACCCGGGACCGCCGGATCGCCAGGTGGCGCTGGGTGATGCGCCGCACGATCGAGGGCTGACTCCGCCTAGCCGACGCCGGCGGCCAGCCGGTCCACCGCCTCGGACCAGTGCCGGCGCAGGTCCAGGGTGGGGCTGTCGGCCAGCCGCTCGTGCCGGACCACGACCTCGGTGGCCTCACCGGTCGGGCGGAGGTCGACCTCGACCAGGCTGGCCGGCGCGTCGTCGTCGGCGTGCCAGGAGACGCGCAGCTGCTCCAGCGGGTGGTAGCTGCGCACGACTCCGTGCGGGCCGTCGGCCGTGCGCCAGGTCTCGCCCTTGGCGCCGAGCACCGCGCCGTCACCGAGAAGGGCGGCCGACCCGGTCGGCGACGTCATGAGCTGCCACACCCGGTCCGGGCTGGCCTGGATCGTCCGGCTGACCTCGACGACCCGGATGTCGGGCGAGCCCTCCGGCTCACCCTCGGGTGCCTCCTGCGACTCGGTGGATGCTGCCACGGCGCCTCCTCGCGCAAAGCCTGGCTCGTCCGCCGGGCCGGTACCCGGCGTGGGCGCGTCCAGACGTCCAGCAGACCCCCTCCGGGCCTCCAGCACAATCCCCCGGGGCGGGGATTTCTCAGCCGTCGGCCAGCCGGGCGGCCAGCCGCTCGAACAGGGGGGCCTGGCCGATGACCGCCTTGGCGGCCGCGACCTCGGGCGTGAACCAGGCGACCCGGTCGATCTCGGGAAAGTCCTGCAGCCGGCCGGAGCGTGGGGGCCACTCAAGCTGGAACGTGTTGCTGTGCGCGGTCTGCGGGTCGACGTCGCCCTCGACCCCGAACGCCGTCACCACCTTGCCGTTGCGCTGGGTGATCTCGCCCAGCTCCAGCGGCGCGGCGTCGTCCGGGAGCGGCTGGCCGATCTCCTCGGCGAACTCGCGGCGGGCGGTGTCCCACGCCGTCTCGCCGTCGTCGTACTCGCCCTTCGGGATGCTCCACGCGCCGTCGTCCCTGGCCGCCCAGTACGGGCCGCCCATGTGGGCGAGCAGGACCTCGAGCCCGGAGCCGCCACGGCGGAAGAGCACGACCCCGGCGCTGGGCCGTCCGCTCACGACGCGTGCTCCGCGTGGCCGGTGCCGAAGTGATCCCGATGGCCGATCTCCACGGCGGCGGCCAGGACGGTCCGGGCCGCGGCGAGCGCGTCGGCACCCACCCGGCCGGCGATCGCCGTGTCGACGTCCTGGACGGTCTCGGCCACGACCTCGGCCGCCTCGGCCCCCCGGTCGGTGAGCGTGAGCACGACCCGCCGGCGGTCGTCGGGGGCGGGCGAGCGGGTGAGGTACCCGCGGGTGACGAGTGTGTCGACCAGCTGGCTCGCGGCCTGCTTGGACGTGCCGACCAGCCCGGCGATGTCGCTCACCCCGGCGTCCCGGCGCAGCGCGCCGATCACCCGCGCACCCGACCGGGGGAGGTCGTCGCAGCCGATCTCGGCCAGGGCGCTGCGGATGGCCGACCCGTACGTCCGCCGGGCCGCCTGGAGCAGCACGGGCAGGACCACGTCGTCGTACCAGGGCGCCTCAGCTGTGCTCATGGGGGGCGAGAATAAAAGTCAACCATGTTGACAGTCAAGCCGAAGGACCACATGGGACAGGGGTGCGGACGGGCCGGGTGTGCACCACAGTGGGCCGATGCCGCAGCTGCGCGTCGAGATCGACGACTTCCTCTGGTACGTCGACCAGGCCCTGGGCTCCATGCGGTCGGTGCTCCTCGAGCTCGGCGACGAGGCGGCCAACGAGCGACCCGCCCTGCCCGGCGCCAACTCGGCGTACGCGATCGTCACCCACTGCCTGGGCGTCATGGAGTTCTGGGGCGGCGCGGCGATCGCCGGACGGACCGTGCGGCGCGACCGGTCCGCGGAGTTCGTGGCGACCGGCCGGGTGGGCGACCTGCTCGACCGGATGGCGGCCGCCCGCGAGCAGCTCGGCCGCGACCTGGCCACGATGGACTGCGCCGCGCCGCCGCGCCGCGTGTCGGACCCGGAGGACGTCGACCTCCCGCTCGGCCGCAACCAGGGCAGCGTCGCGCTGCACGTCTACGAGGAGCTGTCCCAGCACCTCGGCCAGCTCGAGCTGACCCGCGACCTGGTCAGGCAGGGGACGCGACGAACAGCGGGATGACCCGGTCGGTGCGCTTCTGGTAGTCGGCGTAGCTGGGGTACGCGGCGACCGCCCGCTCCCACCACACGGCCCGCTCGTCGCCGGTGGCCTCGTGCACCGTCATGTCGACCGGGGTCTCGCCGTCCTGGACGGTGACGTGCGGGTCGGCGACCAGGTTGGCGTACCACGCGGGGTGCTCCGGTGCGCCGCCCTTGGAGGCGACGAGGGCGTACTCGCCGTCGTGCTCGACCCGCATCAGCGCGATCTTGCGCAGCTTGCCGCTCGTGTGGCCGCGCATGGTCACGACCACCACCGGCAGGCCGGTGTCCCTGAGGGTGTTGGCCTCCTTGCCACCTGAGGCCTCGTAGGCCGCGACCTGGTCGGCTACCCAGGACGCCGTGCTCGGTTCGTAGTCTCCGGAAAGGGGCATGAATCCATCGTAGGAAGGCTCCGGCGCCGCACCACGCGGGGGGTCGTCGGCCGGCAGGGGCCGGTGAGTCGATGTCAGCGTCGCCGTCCTCAGCGCAGAGCGTCGTAGGCGGCGTCCTCGATCGCCGTCAGGGCCTGCGAGTCCTCCGGCCCGGCGAACAGCCGCTGGCCGAGCACGATGCAGGTCAGGTCCCGCACCGGGTCGACGTGCAGCAGCGAGCCGAGGCCTCCGGTCCAGCCCCAGGAGCCGGCCCTCGGGCCGGCGGTGAGGACCCCGGTGCACCAGCCCCAGCTGCTGTCGCCGAAGTCGTCGCCCAGGCCGCCGTGCGCCCGCTGCTCGGCGGTCAGCTGGTCCGACGTCATCTGGGCGAGGTGCTCGGCCGACAGCAGCGAGGGGAGTCCGCGGACGAACGCGGCGAGGTCGTCAGCGGTGGACACCAGGCCGGCCGCACCGTCGGGGAACGCGGGCGGCCGGCTCCACGCGCCGCGCGGAGGGTCCTCGACGGCCGGTCCGTCCGGCGTCGGCCGGTAGGAGGTGGCGAGCCGATCGGGCTCGCGCGCGAAGAACGCCGTGTCGGTCATGCCCAGCGGCGCGAAGATGCGCGACTCGAGCACCGCGTCGTACGTCGTGCCGGCCGCCCGCGACAGCAGCACCCCGAGGATCGAGGCGCCGGTGTTGTACAGCCACCGCTCGCCGGGCTGGGCGATCAGCGGCAGCGTCGACAGCCGGGCCATCCACTCGTCGGGGGGAGGGGCCGTCGCGGGGGCCGGGGGCCCCAGCGTCCCGATGCCGGTCGCCGCCTCGGCCGCCATCACCGGCCAGGGCTCGGGCGCCGCGAGCATCCGGCCGTCGAAGCCGAAGCCGGCGGTGAAGGTGAGCAGGTGCCGGACGGTGATCTCGCGCTCGGCCGGCACCGTGTCCTCGACCGGCCCGTCCGGCACGCGCAGCACGCGGGGCGCCGCGAGCTCGGGCAGCAGCCGGCCGACCGGCTCGTCCAGCGACAGCAGCCCCTCCTCGACCAGCAGGAGCGTGGCGGCGCCGGTGATCGGCTTGGTCATCGAGGAGATCCGGAACAGCGTGTCCCGCTGCACCGGCGGGCCGCCGAGGGTCCCCACGCCCTGCGCCTCGACGAGGATCTGCCCGTCGTGGGCGACCAGCGCGACCAGGCCGGGGATGCGGTCGTCACCGACCTGCCGCCCGACGGCATCGGTCAGCCAGCTCGTGCCGGCAGGGCGTCCACCGTGGCGAGCTGCTCCGGGCATGTCGTAGGTGTACACGAACCGCCCGCCCGGGACGAGGTCGACGGCAAGCGTGGTGTGGTGCGGCGCCCCCGGCAGGATTCGAACCTGCGCCCCCGCCTCCGGAGGGCGGTGCTCTATCCCCTGAGCTACGGGGGCTCACGGGCGAAGCGAGGTTATCAGGGCAGAGCGGCCCTCGAAGGCGGCTCATCCCCCGTACGCTGACCGGGTGGATCGCGTGTACGACGCCCGGCGGCGACGCCCGGTGTCCCGGCTCCGGGCTCCGCGCGTCCTCGTCTGCGACGACACCGACGCCGTGCGGCACCTGATCCGGCTCAACCTGGAGCTCGAGGGCTACGACGTGATCGAGGCGCACGACGGCGAGGAGGCGCTCAACATCCTGGCCGGCATCACCGACGAGGAGGACGACCCGCTGCCGGACGTCGTCACCGTCGACGCGCTGATGCCGCGCCGGGACGGCTGGTGGACGGTCGCGATGATCCGCACCGACCCGCGGCTGGAGCACATCCCGGTCGTCATGGTCACCGCGTCGGTGCAGAGCCACCACCGGGCCCAGGCCGAGCAGGCGGCGGTCGACGGGTTCATCGCCAAGCCGTTCGAGCCGGACGAGCTGATCGCCCTGGTCGGGGTGCTGGCCTCGGGTGGCCGGGTCTGAGCCGCAGCGGGATCTCCGGCATGGCGCCGGTAGCCTGACGGCGTGACACCGGAGGAGCTCGCGGCCGCGATCCTGGCCTGCCTGCGCGACGCCGTCGCGGCCGGTGAGCTCGACGTGCCGCTGCCCGAGCGAGGTACGGGTGGAGCGCCCGAAGGTCCGCGAGCACGGCGACTGGTCCACCAACATCGCCCTGCAGCTGGCCAAGCCGGCCGGGCGGCCACCGCGCGAGGTCGCCGAGCTGCTGGCCGGCCGGCTCGGTGACGTGCCGGGGGTCAAGAGCGTCGTCGGTCGCCGGGCCCGGCTTCCTCAACATCGTCCTCGACGCCGCCGCCGCCGGCGAGCTGGCGCGCAGCATCGTCACCGAGGGGCCGGCGTACGGGTCGACCGAGCACGCTGAGCGACCAGCGGGTGAACCTGGAGTTCGTGTCGGCCAACCCGACCGGCCCGATGCACCTGGGCGGCACCCGCTGGGCGGCTGTCGGCGACTCGCTCGCGCGCATCCTGGCCTCGCAGGGCGCCGCGGTCGTCCCGGGAGTACTACTTCAACGACCACGGCGTGCAGATCGACCGGTTCGCCCGCTCGCTGCTCGCCGCGGCCAAGGGCGAGCCGACGCCCGAGGACGGGTACGGCGGCGCGTACATCGGCGAGATCGCCGCCCGGGTCGTCGCCGACCGACCCGGACGTGCTGGCGCTGCCGGACGACGAGGCCCAGGAGGTCTTCCGGCGCGAGGGCGTCGAGCTGATGTTCGCCGAGATCAAGGCGAGCCTGCACGACTTCGGCGTCGACTTCGACACCTACTTCCACGAGAACGACCTGCACGAGTCGGGAGCCGTCGAGCGGGCCGTCGACCGGTTGCGCGAGCTCGGGCACATCTACGAGTCCGACGGCGCGATCTGGTTGCGCACCACCGAGTTCGGCGACGACAAGGACCGGGTGATCATCAAGAGCGACGGCGAGCCGTCGTACTTCTCCGGTGACCTGGCCTACTACCTGGAACAAGCGCGAGCGCGGCTTCGACCGGGTCGTGATCATGCTCGGCGCCGACCACCACGGCTACATCGGCCGGCTGATGGCGATGTGCGCCTGCTTCGGGGACACCCCGGGGGTCAACCTCGAGATCCTCATCGGCCAGCTGGTCAACCTGGTCAAGGACGGCCAGACCGTGCGGATGAGCAAGCGCGCCGGCAACACCGTCACGATGGAGGACCTGGTCGAGGCGGTCGGGGTCGACGCCGCCCGCTACGCGCTCGCCCGGTCCTCGGCCGACTCCCAGATCGACATCGACCTCGACCTGCTGACCCGTCGCACGAACGACAACCCGGTCTACTACGTGCAGTACGCCCACGCCCGGACCGCCGGGGTGACCCGGCTGGCCGCCGCCGACGGCGTCCGGATCGAGGACGGCTTCGACCCCTCGCTGCTGACCCACGAGACCGAGTCGGTCCTGCTGGCGTGCGCTCGGCGAGTTCCCGCGCGTCCTGGGCCAGGCGGCGACCCTGCGCGAGCCGCACCGCGTGGCCCGCTACCTCGAGCAGCTCGCAGGCACCTACCACCGCTGGTACGACGCCTGCCGGGTGCGCCCGGAGAGCGCCGACGACCCGGTCACCGACCTGAACCGGACCCGGCTCTGGCTCAACCAGGCGACCGGCCAGGTCATCGCCAACGGCTTGGGCCTGCTCGGGGTCTCGGCCCCGGATCGGATGTAGGGCGTTGCCCGCGCACGAGGCCGGCGCGTTGCACGCGGGGCCGGCCCGCGGTCCGGCCTGGCTGGACCATCCGGCCGACGTCAACGCGCTGGCGCCGCGGTTGTGGGCGGCCTCGGTGCAGCGGGCCGCCGACGGTGCCCTGCGGGTCGGCGGCGTGGACGTCCGCGATCTCGCCCGCGAGGTCGGCACCCCGGCGTACGTCCTGGACGAGGCCGACTTCCGGGCCCGGGCCGCGGCCTTCCGCGACGCGTTCGCCACCGCCTTCGCCGGCAACGCGGACGTCTACTACGCCGGCAAGGCGTTCCTGTGCACGGCGGTCGCCCGCTGGATGGCGGCCGACGGGCTGGCGGTCGACACCTGCACGGGCGGCGAGCTCGCGGTCGCGCTGCGGGCCGGGGTGCCACCCGAGCGGATCGGCTTGCACGGCAACAACAAGAGCGACGCCGAGATCGACCGCGCGGTCGCGGCCGGCATCGGCCGGGTGGTCGTCGACGGGCTCGACGAGATCGTCCGGGTCGCCGAGGCGGGACGCCGGCACGGGCGGCGGGTCCCGGTGCTGCTGCGGGTCACCGTCGGGGTCGAGGCCCACACCCACGAGTACATCGCCACCGCTCACGAGGACCAGAAGTTCGGCCTGTCCCTCGCCGGCGGGCAGGCCCGCACGGCGGTGGATCTGGTCCTGGAGCACGAGCGCTGGCTCGACCTGCGCGGGCTGCACTCGCACATCGGCAGCCAGATCTTCGACACCTCCGGCTTCGAGGTCGCGGCCCACCGGATCGTCGGCCTGCACGCGCAGCTGTCCCGCGAGATCGGCCGGGAGCTGCCGGAGCTGGACCTCGGCGGCGGGTTCGGCATCGCCTACACGACCCAGCACGACCCCATGACGCCGGACGAGCTGGCCACCGGACTGGCCGAGATCGTCCGGCGCGAGTGCGCGGCCTTCGGCGTCCCCGTCCCGCGCATCTCGGTCGAGCCCGGCCGGGCGATCGCCGCTCCGAGCGCCTTCACGCTGTACACCGTGGGCACGGTCAAGGTGGTCGAGCTCGACGGCGGCCTGGCCCGCACGTACGTCGCGGTCGACGGCGGCATGAGCGACAACATCCGCACCGCGCTGTACGACGCCGACTACTCCTGCACGCTGGCCTCCCGGGCCTCGCGAGGTGCCGCGCCGGTGCTGTCGCGGGTGGTCGGGCAAGCACTGCGAGAGCGGCGACATCGTCGTCAAGGACGAGTTCCTGCCGGCCGACGTGCGCGCCGGCGACCTGCTCGCCGTGCCCGGCACCGGCGCCTACTGCCGGTGCATGGCCAGCCAGTACAACCACGTCCCGCGCCCGCCGGTGGTCGCGGTGCGCGACGGCGAGGTCCGCACGCTGGTCCGCCGCGAGACCGAGGACGACCTCCTGGCCCTCGACGTCGGCTGATCCGCACCGTGGGCGGTTCGCCGGGCGGATCGCGGGATGTGGGACCCTCACGTCGTGGCCGATCCGACCGATCCCGACCCGTCCGGTCCCGCGCCGGTGCGGGTCGCGCTGCTCGGCTGCGGCGTCGTCGGCGGAGCGGTGGCCCGGCTGCTGGGCGAGCACGCGCACCGACCTGGCGGCGCGGGTCGGCGCCCCCCTGGAGCTGGTCGGCGTCGCCGTGCGCCGGCTCGGCCGCGACCGGTCCGCGACCGGGGTCGCGCCGGAGCTGTTCACCACCGACGCCGAGGAGCTGGTCACCCGGGCCGACGTGGTCGTCGAGGTGATCGGCGGCATCGAGCCGGCCCGCGGCCTGATCCTGCGCGCGATGGAGCACGGCGCGAGCGTCGTCACCGCCAACAAGGCGCTGCTCGCCGACGACGGCCCGACGCTGTACGCCGCCGCGGCCGAGCACGCGGGTCGACCTCTACTACGAGGCGGCGGTGGCCGGTGCGATCCCGCTGCTGCGGCCGCTGCGCGAGTCCCTGGCCGGTGACTCGGTGCGCCGCGTGCTCGGCATCGTCAACGGCACCACCAACTACGTGCTCGACAAGATGGACACCACCGGGGCCGGGCTTCGCCGAGGCGGTCGAGCAGGCGCAGGCCCTCGGGCTACGCCGAGGCCGACCCGACCGCCGACGTCGAGGGCTTCGACGCCGCCGCCAAGGCGGCGATCCTGGCCTCGCTGGCCTTCCACACCCGGGTGGCCGCGGCCGACGTGCACCGCGAGGGCATCACCGAGGTCTCCGCGCCGACGTCGCCGCGGCGCGCGAGCCATGGGCTGCGTGGTCAAGCTGCTCGCGATCTGCGAGCGGGTCAGCCTGTCGCCCGACGAACGGCGTTGCGCCGAGAAGGGGTTTCGGTCCGCGTGCATCCCGGCGATGATCCCGCGCAGCCATCCGCTGGCCGGCGTGCGCGAGGCGTTCAACGCCGTCTTCGTCGAGGCGCGACGCGGCCGGGCAGCTGATGTTCTACGGCAAGGGCGCCGGCGGCGACCCGACCGCCAGCGCGGTCCTCGGCGACCTGGTCGCGGTCGGCCCGCCACCGCGTCGTCGGGTGGCCGCGGGCCGGGAGAGTCGTCGTACGCCGACCTGCCGGTGCTGCCGATGGGGCAGGCGGTCACGCGCTACCACATCAGCCTCGACGTGGCCGACCGCCCGGGCGTGCTGGCCCAGGTGGCCTCCGCGTTCGCCGAGCACGAGGTCTCGATCGAGACGGTCCGCCAGCAGCTGGTGCCGGGGGACGACGACAGCACGGCCGGGCCGCGCTCGTCGTCGTCACCCACGCCGCACCGGACGCCGCCCTGTCCGCGACCGTCGAGTCGCTGGCCAAGCTCGACGTCGTGGAGGCCGTGGTCAGCGTCATGCGGGTGGAGGGGGACTGAGGACGTGGCGCAGCCCGTGGCGAGGGGTGATCGAGGAGTACCGCCGACCGCCTGCCCTTCGTCGACCGACGTCCCGAGTCGTCACGCTGGGCGAGGGCGGCACGCCGCTCGTCCCGGCCCGCCACCTCTCCGCAGCTCACCGGCTGCGAGGTCTGGCTGAAGTGCGAGGGCGTCAACCCCACCGGGTCGTTCAAGGACCGCGGCATGACGACCGCGATCACGCACGCGGCCGCGCGGCGGCGCCCGGGCCGTGATCTGCGCGTCGACCGGCAACACCTCCGCCTCCGCGGCGGCCTACGCCGACCGCGGCCGGGCTCGGCCTGCGCCGTCCTCGTGCCCGAGGGCAAGATCGCGCTGGGCAAGCTCAGCCAGGCCATCGCGCACGGCGCGACGCTGCTGCAGGTCGACGGCAACTTCGACGACTGCCTGACCCTGGCCCGCAAGCTGGCCGAGGCCTACCCGGTCGAGCTGGTCAACTCGGTCAACCCGGTCCGCATCCAGGGCCAGAAGACGGCGGCGTTCGAGGTCGTCGACACGCTCGGCGACGCGCCGGACATCCACTGCCTGCCGGTCGGCAACGCCGGCAACATCACGGCGTACTGGCTGGGCTACCAGGAGTACGGCACCGGCTCCGAGCAGCCGGGTCCGGCCACGCGGACGCCGGCGATGTGGGGCTTCCAGGCGGCCGGTGCGGCGCCGATCGTGCTCGGTCACCCGGTCGACCAGCCGGACACGATCGCCACCGCGATCCGGATCGGCAACCCGGCGTCGTGGCAGCAGGCCGTCGCCGCCCGCGACGACAGCGGCGGCCTGATCGAGGCCGTGACCGACGAGCAGATCCTGGCCGCCCACCGCCTGCTCTCGGCGCAGCGAGGGCGTCTTCGTCGAGCCGGCGTCGGCGGCCAGCGCCGCCGGCCTGCTCGCGATGCACGCCGCCGGCCGGCTGACCGGCCGGGCAGCGGGTCGTCTGCACCGTGACCGGCCACGGGCTGAAGGACCCGGAGTGGGCCCTCAAGGGCGTGGACGGCGGCGCGGTCCAGCCCGTGCGGGTGCCGGTCGACGCCATGACGGCGGCCGTGGCGCTCGGCCTCGAGGACTGACGATGTCGACGACCGGTTGGGCGGTCGGAACCCGTTGCACCGTAAGGGTTCCGGCGACCAGCGCCAATCTCGGGCCGGGCTTCGACTCGCTCGGACTGGCCCTCGGGCTGTACGACGTGGTGGAGGCCGAGGTGCTCCCGGGCGGCCTGGAGGTCGAGGTCGACGGCGAGGGTGCGGCCGAGGTGCCCCTCGACGAGACGCACCTGGTGGTCCGGGCGATCCGCACGGCCGCCAGCTCGTGGGGCCTGCCTCCGCCACCCGGCCTGCGCCTTCGGGCGCACAACGCGATCCCGCACGGCCGCGGACTCGGCTCCTCGGCCGCCGCGGTCGTCGCCGGCGTCCGGATCGCCGACCTGCTCGTCCCGTCACCGGAGGGCCCGCGCGACCTCCTGGCCGTCGCGAACGCCATCGAGGGACACCCGGACAACGCCGCCGCCGCGCTGCTCGGCGGCCTCACGGTGGCCTGGTGCGACGACGGCCCCGACGGCACCGACGAGGCCGACGGCTCGGGCGACGGCGCTCATTGCCCGGTCCATGCCGTGCGGATCTCACCGCACCCGTTGATCGAGCCGGTGCTGCTCGTGCCCGAGAAGCGGCTGGACACCCGGCATCGCCCGCTCGGTGCTGCCGGGCCTCGTGCCGCACGCCGACGCCGCGCGCACGGCCGGCCGGGCCGCGCTGCTGGTGCACGCGCATGACCACGGACCCGAGCCCTGCTGCTCCCGGCGACCGAGGACTGGCTGCACCAGCAGCCCCGGGCCGCCGCCATGCCGGAGACGCTCGCGCTGGTGGGCGAGCTGCGGGCCGCAGGGCCACGCCGCCGTCGTCAGCGGCGCCGGCCCGAGCGTGCTGGTCCTGTGCGTCGGGGATGCGGACGGCGGGCCGGGCCCGCAGGTGGACGCCCTGACCGGCTCGGCCCCGCCCGGCTGGGCCGTGCTGGTGCCCGGCATCGCCCACCAGGGCACCCGCGGCGGCCGCGGACCGAGGCGGCCGGCCGACCGGCTGAACCGCTTTTCCCTGATTCGCCGGTCAGGGAAGCCGGAGGCCCGCCCTGGTGTTAGATTGGTCGAGCACCGCCGGACCAGGAGTCCCGGTGCACCCCCCATGTTCTGGTTCGAGCCGGTGGCTCGCTACCAGGGTGACAGCCGATTCGACGCGTGTCGGATGCGTACGACGTACGCCCACCGCACGTCGAGCCGGCGGTGACCTTCGCAAGAGCATGGAGCACACCATGCGCCTGACCTGGGAGAGAACCCACGGGCAGGCACAGCCATTGAAGCGGCCGGCGATGGACGCCGGTTCCGCGATGAGGGGGAAGGATCCCCGTGACCGATACCACCCAGATCGCCACCCCGTCTGCTGCCGCAGGCGAGTCGAACGGCGAGGCAGGCAGCCGCAACGGCAGCCTGACCGCACTGCGCCTCCCGCAGCTCCAGGCCCTCGCCTCGGACCTGGGCCTGTCCGGGACGGCCAAGATGCGCAAGAGCGACCTGGTCGACGCCATCACGGCCCGCCGGTCCGGCGGCAGCGCGCCGTCGCACGACAGCGCTCCGGCACCGGCGTCGCGCCGGGCCACCAGCACGACCCGGGCCCCCGAGCCGGCCAGCCCGTCGGCATCGCAGACGGCTCGGCGACAGCCCGTCCGGCGCCGGCCGACAGCCCGGCGCCGGCCGAGCTCCGCGGCTCCGGCGGCGGCACCGACGGCCGGCGGCGAGGGCGCCGACGAGCGGACCGACGACCGCCGAGCCGCGCCAGCGCGACCGCGAGGCGCCGCCGGCAGCGCGACCGCCAGCAGGGCGACCGCCAGCAGGGCGACCGCCAGCAGGGCGACCGCCAGCAGGGCGACCGCCAGCAGGGCAGCCGTCAGGGCCAGAACGACCACCGCGACAACCGTGGCGACAACCGGTCCGACAACCGCGGCGACAACCGGTCCGACAACCGCGGCGACAACCGCCAGGACAACCGGCAGAACCAGCACGACAACCGGCAGAACCAGGGTCCGCGGCACGACGACGACGGCGACGACGGCAGCCGCCGCGGCCGGCGCAACCGCTACCGCGACCGCAAGCGCCGCGGCCGCAACGACCTGCCCGGTCAGTACGACGAGCCGGAGATCACCGAGGACGACGTCCTCGCACCGGTCGCCGGCATCCTCGACGTGCTCGACAGCTACGCCTTCGTGCGGACCTCGGGCTACCTGCCCGGCCCGAACGACGTCTACGTCTCGCTCGGCCAGGTCAAGAAGAACGGCCTGCGCAAGGGCGACGCCGTCACCGGCGCCGTCCGGGCGCCGCACGAGGGCGAGCAGCAGAACCAGCGGCAGAAGTTCAACGCGCTGGTCCGCCTCGACACGGTCAACGGGATGACGCCGGAGCAGGCCCGGGCCCGGGTCGAGTTCAGCAAGCTCACCCCGCTGTACCCGCAGGAGCGGCTGCGCCTGGAGACCGAGCCCGACATCCTGACCACCCGGATCATCGACCTGGTCGCGCCGATCGGCAAGGGCCAGCGCGGCCTGATCGTCGTCCCCGGCCAAGGCCGGCAAGACGCTGATCATGCAGGCGATGGCCAACGCGATCACCACGAACAACCCCGAGTGCCACCTCATGGTCGTCCTGGTCGACGAGCGCCCCGAGGAGGTCACGGACATGCAGCGGGCGATCAAGGGGGAGGTCATCGCCTCGACCTTCGACCGCCCCGCCGACGACCACACCACGGTCGCCGAGCTGGCCATCGAGCGGGCCAAGCGGCTGGTCGAGCTGGGCCACGACGTCGTCGTCCTGCTCGACTCGATCACCCGGCTCGGCCGGGCGTACAACCTGGCCGCCCCCGCGAGCGGCCGGATCCTGTCCGGTGGTGTCGACTCCAGCGCGCTGTACCCGCCGAAGCGGTTCTTCGGCGCGGCCCGCAACGTGGAGAACGGCGGCTCGCTGACCATCCTGGCCACCGCCCTGATCGACACCGGCTCCAAGATGGACGAGGTCATCTTCGAGGAGTTCAAGGGCACCGGGAACATGGAGCTCCGGCTGGACCGGCGGCTCGCCGACAAGCGGCTCTTCCCCGCCGTCGACGTCAACCCCTCGGGCACCCGTCGCGAGGAGATCCTGCTCGGCCGCGAGGAGCTGGCGGTCAGCTGGAAGCTGCGCCGGGTGCTCACCGCGCTGGACTCCCAGCAGGCGCTCGAGCTGCTGCTCGACCGGCTGCGCAAGACCAGCAGCAACGCCGAGTTCCTCATGCAGGTCCAGAAGACCAGCCCGTCGGTGCCCGGCCAGTCCGACGACGACTGAGTCCGGACGGTCGGCCCCTCGCTCAAGGCGGGGGGCCGCTCGCCCGATAGCGAGAGCATGAGGGCGGGCCGGTCCACCCGCCGCCTGCTGCGGTGGTTCAGCATCGCGATGCTGCTCGCCGTCTTCGTCGTGGGTGCCGGAGGACTGACGGCGCTGGACGTCTTCACCGCCGGCTCGCACACGATCACCGAGGTCACCCTCGGCGCCGTGGTCCTCGTCGTCCTGGTCGCCCTGGCCTTCGCCGGCGCTGCGGCCACGCGCATCCTGGTCGAGCCCCTCGTCGAGCTGACCGCCGTCGTCGAACGGCTGCGGGACGGCGAGCCGCAGGCGCGAGCGCACACCGCTCGTGGTCCGGCCGAGGTCCGCAGCGTGGCCCTCGCGGTCAACGCGCTCGCCGACGAGGTGCAGCGCTGGCGCGCGGTGGAGGCCGAGAGCGAGCGGTTGCGCCGCACCTTCGGCGACATCTCCCGCACGGTCCGCGAGGAGCTCGACATGGAGGCCGTCCTCGACGTCCCGGCCCTGGTCGGGCCGGCCCTGCAGGCCGACCGGTGCTGGCTGCGGCTCGTCCGCGACGGCCGCGTCGAGGACGTCGTCCGCCAGTGGGCGCGGGCCGGCCTGAGCCCGGTGCCGGAGATCCCGCTCCCGGGCGACGACCCGTACGACGCGGCGCTCGGGCTCTGGCGCGGCGCTGAGGCGCTGAGCCGGAGCGACCTGACGGCGCACCTGGACGCCGAGCCGCTCGACGTCCAGCTGTTCGTCGCCGCGACCGGCGCTCGCAGCTACCTCGAGGTGCCGATCGGCGCCGGCGAGACCGTGCTCGGGCTGCTCACCTGGGCGATGACCGACCGACCGCGGGCGTGGACGGTGGCCGAGGTCGCGGCGGCCCAGCGGGTCGCGGCGGACCTGGGCCGGGCCATCGTGCACGTCTCGCTCTACGACCAGCAGCGGGAGCTGGTGGCCAAGCTCACCGACCTGGACCGCCGCAAGGACGACTTCCTGGCGACGATCTCGCACGAGCTGCGGACCCCGCTCACCTCGATCATCGGCTACCTCGACCTGGTCCGCGACGGCGCCGCCGGTGACGTCCCCGAGGCCATGCGCCCGCTGCTGGACGTGGTCGACGAGAACGCCGGGCAGCTGCGCCGGCTGATCGAGGACCTGCTGCTGCTCGCCCGGATCGAGGACCGCGGCCTGCGCCCCCAGCGCGAGCAGGTGCAGGTCGCCGACCTGGTGCACCAGGCGGTCGAGGCCGTCCGCCCGCAGGCCGAGACCGGCGGCGTCCGGCTCTCCGTGGACCCCGGGCCGGCCGAGCTCGTGGTGACCGGCGACGCCCGGCACCTGGACCTGGCGCTGCGCAACATCCTGGTCAACGCCGTGAAGTTCACGCCGACCCGCGGCCGGGTCTCGATGGTCGTCCGCCACGACGCGCAGAGCGGGGACGTCGTCCTGACCTGCTCCGACTCCGGCCTCGGGATCCCGGAGAGCGAGCAGGGTGACCTGTTCGAACGGTTCTTCCGGGCCTCGAACGCCGCCCGGCACGCCGTGCCCGGGACCGGCCTCGGGATGAGCGTCGTCAAGGGCATCGTCGACGCCCACGGCGGGGTCGTGGCGCTCACGTCCCGCGAGGGCAGGGGCACGATCGTGACCGTCCGGCTGCCGCACGCCGGTCTGCGGGCCCTGTCCGCGCCCCTGCCCGGCTGAGCCCGCGCGGGGAATGCGGCCGCGGACGCCCCCGTTCTCCTCAGTGCCGGTGTGCTCCGCTGTCTGGCACACTGGTTCCCGGTTCCGGTTCACGTCCCGCTCGGCATTCCGAGCCCGCGGTGGCGACCCGGCGACCTCACCCAAGGAGCGAACGTGAAGAAGGACATCCACCCGGCGTACCGCGAGACGCAGGTCACCTGCACCTGCGGCGCGACGTTCACCACCCGCAGCACGGCCGCGAACGGCGTGATCCACGCCGACGTCTGCAGCCAGTGCCACCCGTTCTACACGGGCAAGCAGAAGATCCTCGACACCGGTGGCCGCGTGGCCCGGTTCGAGGCCCGCTACGGCAAGAAGGCCGCGGCCAAGTAGCTCGTCCCCGGTGCCGGTGCGGACCCCTCGTGGCGTCCGCGCCGGCACCGTTTTCTTTCCCCTGAGTCCTTCCCCTGTGGTCTTCCGCCCGAGATGAGTGAGCAGTGTTCGAAGCCGTGGAGTCGCTGGTCGAGGAGTACCGCGACGTCGAGGGGCGCCTGGCCGACCCCGGCATCCACGCCGACCCGGCACAGGCCAAGCGGCTGGGCCGCCGGTACGCCGAGCTGACCCCGGTCGTCGCGGCGTACCGCAGCTGGCAGGCGGCCGCCGGTGACGTCGCCGCGGCCCGCGAGCTGGCCGCCGACGACGCGTCGTTCGCCGCCGAGCTGCCGGCCCTCGAGGCCACCGAGGAGGCGGCCTCGGCCCGGCTGACCCTGCTGCTCGTGCCGCGGGACCCCGACGACGACCGCGACGTGATCCTGGAGGTCAAGGCCGGCGAGGGCGGCGAGGAGTCCGCGCTGTTCGCCGGCGACCTGCTGCGGATGTACCTCCGGTACGCCGAGCGGCGCGGCTGGCGCACCCAGGTCCTGCACAGCGCGCCCAGCGACCTCGGCGGCTACAAGGACGTGGCCGTCTCGGTCACCGCACCGTCCCACGGCGGTCGGCCCCCGGCCCCCGGCGAGGGCGTCTGGGCCCGGCTGAAGTACGAGGGCGGCGTCCATCGGGTGCAGCGGGTCCCGGTGACCGAGTCGCAGGGCCGGATCCACACCTCCGCGGCCGGTGTCCTGGTCACTCCCGAGGTGGACGAGGTCGAGGTCGAGCTGAACCCGGCCGACCTGCGGATCGACGTCTTCCGGTCCTCCGGGCCGGGCGGACAGAGCGTCAACACGACCGACTCGGCGGTCCGGATCACCCACCTGCCCACCGGGGTCGTCGTCTCCTGCCAGAACGAGAAGTCGCAGCTGCAGAACAAGGAACAGGCCATGCGCATCCTGCGGGCCCGGCTGCACGCGATCGCCCAGGAGGAGGCCGAGGCCACCGCGGCCGCGGCCCGCCGCTCGCAGGTGCGCACCGTGGACCGCTCCGAGCGCATCCGCACCTACAACTACCCGGAGAACCGGCTGTCGGACCACCGGACCGGGTACAAGGCGTACAAGCTCGACCAGATCCTCGACGGTGACCTGGACGACGTCGTGCAGTCGGCCATCGACGCCGACGAGGCGGCCCGGCTGGCCGCGGTCGGCGACTGACCGTGGCCGGGCCGGCGGCGTCCGCGCCGCTGCGCGAGCTGCTGGACGCCGCGACCGCCCGGCTGGCCGGGGCCGGCGTGCCCAGCCCGCGTGCCGACGCCGAGCTGCTGGCCGCCCACGTGCTGGGCGTCACCCGGGGGGAGCTGGCCCGCCAGGCCCTCCTGGGGCCGCCGCCCGGGGCGCAGCCCGGTTCGGCGCCGTCCGAGGGCTTCGCCGAGCGGTTCGGCCGGCTGGTCGACGAGCGGGCCCGGCGGGTGCCGCTGCAGCACCTGACCGGCCGGGCGCCGTTCCGCGACCTGGAGCTGGCCGTCGGCCCGGGCGTCTTCGTCCCGCGGCCGGAGACCGAGGACGTCGCGGGGGCGGCGATCGACGCGGCCCGCGCCGTCCAGCAGCGCTCCGGTGCGGTGACCGTCGTCGACCTGTGCGCCGGGTCGGCGGCCATCGCGCTCGCCGTCGCGACCGAGGTGCCCGGAAGCCGGGTGGTGGCCGTGGAGGTCAGCGCACCGGCCCGGGCCTGGGCCGAGGCCAACATCTCCCGGCTGGCACCAGGACGGGTCGACCTGCGCGACGTCGACGTCAGCGACCCGGCCGCGGCCGAGCGGCTCGGCGACCTGGCAGCGGCCGTCGACGTGGTGGTGAGCAACCCGCCGTACGTCCCCCCGGGACACCAGCCGGTGGACCCGGAGGTGCGCGACCACGACCCGGAGGTGGCCCTCTACGGCGGCGGCCCGGACGGTCTGGCCGTCCCGCGCGCCGTCGTGGCCCTCGCCGAGGGTCTGCTGCGGCCCGGCGGCCTCCTGGTCATGGAGCACGCCGACGTGCAGGGCCGGCAGCTGCTCAGCGCGCTCGACGACGGCGCGTGGCGCGAGGCACAGGACCACCTGGACCTCGGCGGGCGCCCGCGCTACGTCACCGCGCTGCGCGGTCCGGCCGGCGGCCCCGGCTAGGGTCCGCCCATGCTCGCCGCCAGCCCGCTCTTCGCGTTCGTCCCGACCGTCGACATGGAGCGCGCCGCCGCCTTCTACGGCGACACCCTGGGCCTGGACGTGCTCGAGCGCACGCCGTACGCCGTCGTGCTCGACGCGGGCGGCACCACGCTGCGGCTCACCCTGGTCGAGGAGCTCACCCCGCAGCCGTTCACGATCCTCGGCTGGCTGGTCGAGGACGTCGACGCCACCGTCGCCGGACTGCACGCGGCCGGTGTCGAGCCGCTGCGGTACCCCGGCATGGACCAGGACGGGTCGGGTGTCTGGACCGCGCCGGGCGGGGCCCGGATCGTGTGGTTCCAGGACCCGGACGGGAACACCCTGTCGCTCACCGCTGCCTGACCTGCCGTTCGACCTGCCTCGATCGACCGGGGGCACCGGCTCGCCGTGCGAGGATGCCGGGCGTGAGCCGACGCCTCGACGTGCGCGACGCGCCCGGCCGCGAGGACGGCGTCCTGCTGGCGGCCGAGGCGGTGCGCCGCGGCGAGGTCGTGGTGCTGCCGACCGACACGGTGTACGGCATCGGGGCCGACGCCTTCGACCGGTCCGCCGTGCAGGCCCTGCTGGCCGCCAAGGGACGCGGCCGGGACATGCCGCCGCCGGTCCTGGTGGCCAACGCCCGCGTGATCGACGGGCTGGCCATCGACCTGCCGGCGTACGCCCGGGACCTGGTCGACGCCTTCTGGCCGGGCGGCCTGACGCTGGTCTGCCAGGCCCAGCCGACCCTCGACTGGGATCTCGGCGACACGGGAGGCACGGTCGCCGTCCGGATGCCCCTGCACCGGACGGCGCTCGCGCTGCTCGACCGGACCGGGCCGATGGCCGTGACGAGCGCCAACCGCACCGGACAGCCCGCCGCCCTGACCTGCGACGAGGCCGAGGAGCAGCTCGGCGACGCGGTGTCGGTCTACCTCGACGGCGGGCGGGTCACCGGTGGCGTGGCGTCCACGATCGTCGACGTCACCGGCGCCGTGCCCCGGATCCTGCGGGCCGGGGCGGTGCCCCTCGAGCGGCTGCGGGCCGTCGTGCCCGGGCTGCGCGGCGCCGAGCCCGCCGCTGACCAGCCCGCGCCTGATGAGCCGGACGGTGCCCCGGACGATGCCGGACGGTGCCCAGCCGGACGGTGGCGAGCTCGAGGACGCGGGGTGAGGGAGTACCTCTTCGTCCTCGTCATGGCCGCCGCCGTGACCTACGTCGCGACCCCTCTCGTGCGCTGGTTCGCGTTCAAGGTCGGTGCGCTCGCTCCGGTGCGGGAGCGGGACGTGCACGCGGAGCCGATGCCGCGGCTCGGCGGGGTCGGGATGTTCCTGGGCTTCGCCGCGGCCGTCCTGCTGGCCTGGCACCTGCCGTTCCTGTCCCAGGTGTTCTCCTCCGGTGAGCCGCAGGCCGTGCTCGCCGGTGCCGCCCTGGTCTGCGCCCTCGGCGTGATCGACGACCTGCGCGGCCTGGACGCCCTGACCAAGCTGGCCGGGCAGCTGCTGGCCGCCGGGCTGATGGCCTACCAGGGCATCCAGCTGCTGTCGCTGCCGCTGTTCGGCGTGACCGTCCTGCCCACGCCGACCCTGGTCGGCCTGACGGTGCTGGTCGTCGTGGTGACCATCAACGCGGTGAACTTCGTCGACGGCCTGGACGGGCTCGCGGCCGGCATCGTGGGGATCGCCGCCGTCGCCTTCTTCGCCTACTCCTACCTGCTGGCCCGCGCGTACGACCCGAACGTCTTCAGCGCGGCCTCGCTCATCACGGCGGCCCTGGTGGGGTGCTGCGTCGGGTTCCTGCCGCACAACTTCAACCCGGCCCGGATCTTCATGGGCGACTCCGGCTCGATGCTGCTCGGCCTGCTCCTGGCCGCCGCCACGATCTCGCTGACGGGAAACATCGACCCGGCCAACGTGCCGCAGCTGCGCCTGGCGTCGTACGTGCCGGTGCTGCTGCCGGTCGCGGTGCTGCTGCTGCCCTCGCTGGACCTGGTCCTCGCGGTCATCCGGCGCACCCGGGCCGGCCTGAAGTGGTGGCAGCCGGACACCCTGCACCTGCACCACCGGCTGCTGGCCATCGGTCACAGCCATGCCCACGCGGTGCTCATCATGTACCTCTGGACCGGCATCCTGACCTTCGGCGCCGCCTCGTTCGCGTTCGTCCCGGCCCGCACGGCGCTCGCCGCGATCCTGGTCGCCGGCCTGCTCGCCGCGGGCCTCACGCTGGGCGGTCCCTGGCTGCAACGGCGGGGGCTCCGGCAGCAGCAGGCGGGGGAGGTCCGTCAGTAAAGAGGGGGTAACGGTCGCCCCTACGCTTGTGATAGCGTTCACAAGCAGGCCAGGCACCGACGATGTGACGCGCTCCACGGTTCGGTACAGACTTGACCCTCGACCGCAGTACCGGTGGGATCGCCGGTGGGACCGGGGACCGGACCGCTCGTCGACCGGCTGCCTTCTCCTGCGAATGTTCTCGTCACGACGTGCTGTTTCTTCGACCGGGCCGTGGATCTGGAGGGAGTGAACCGGTGCCAAGCTCGCTACGCGCCGCCTTCTCCGGCCAGCGCCGGATCGTCCAGGTCGGGGCCCTGTGCATCCTGGCCGCGCTCGTCGTCGGCCTCGGTGTCGGCGAGGGCCTGATCGGCCTGTTCCTGGCGATCGGCATCGCCCTGGG
Source organism: uncultured Actinomycetota bacterium (assembly GCA_963743975.1). Taxonomy (GTDB): domain Bacteria; phylum Actinomycetota; class Actinomycetes; order Actinomycetales; family CAVURS01; genus CAVURS01. The sequence continues at coordinate 491,828 of CAVURS010000001.1, read as the reverse complement.
AGTGGCCAACTCGCTCGCCACCGAGATGGGCATCGCCCGCATGGTCGCCTCCGGTGAGGAGCTCAGCCGCAAGCAGTTCGCCTACTCGGCCCTGATGCGGCTGGCCGCGATCTCCCTCGTAGGCTTCGGGCTGGTCGTGGTCTTCTGGCGGCACGGTGGCATCGCCGTGCTGTTCGGGCTGGCCTTCTGCCACATGATGACGCTGGTGCTGCAGGGCATCCCGCTGCTGAAGGAGCTGCACAAGGTATGAACGTGGCAGTGGCCCTCCCCAGCGCCGACATCGAGGTCGGACAGCACCACACCGCGCAGTTCCTGGGCATGACGTTCAACGTCGACACGATCTGGTCCACCCTCGTGGCCGGAGGCATCGTGCTCGTGCTGGGCCTGCTCGTCGCCCGCAAGGCGACCTCCGGGGTGCCCGGCAAGCTCCAGCTCGTCTGGGAGTCGATCGTCAACTGGCTGACCCAGCTGGTGACCGACAACATCGGCCGTCCGGACCGCAACGTCATCCAGCTGGCGATCATGCTGTTCACGCTGATCCTGCTGTCCAACTGGCTGGAGCTGATCCCCAGCCAGCACTACCTGCCCGCGCCGACCGGCGACCTGAACCTCACCCTGGCGCTGGCCGCGATCGTCATCGTCGGCGTGCACGTGCGCAGCATCCGGGCCAAGGGGTTCGGCGGCTACGTCAAGCACTACTTCGAGCCGTTCCCCATCCTGTTCCCGCTGAACCTGATCGAGGAGATCGTCAAGCCGTTCACGCTGGCGCTGCGGCTCTTCGGCAACATCTTCGCGGGCGGCCTGATGCTCTCGATCATCGGGCTGATCCCGGTGCCGGTGAACTGGCCGCTGCAGATCGTGTGGAAGCTCTTCGACATGGCGATCGGCGGGATCCAGGCCTTCATCTTCGCGCTGCTGACCGTCCTGTACTACGCCACGGCCAGCGAGTCGCACGCCAACGAGGACGTCGCCGCCCTGGAGACCGAGGAGGCGCACGAGCGCCGGGGTGACGACGACGCGGACGGGCCGGCGGACGGGACCGGACGTCCCGGACACGCCTCGGTCCGCCTGCCCGGCCAGCCCGAGACCGCCGGAGCGCACTGAAGCCCGGCTCAGACCGCCCCCCGACTCAGACCGACGCCCCGACGTACGACGACCAGCAGTCCCGCACCGACAACCAGACGTGACCGGGCACCAGCCCGGCCGAACAGCCAAGGAGAGTCATGGCAACAGCAACCACGATGGAAAGCGCCGTCAAGACTGCCGGCGCCCTGGTCGGCGGTGGCCTCGCGCTCGCCGGCGGTGCCGTCGGCGCCGCGATCGGTGACGGTCTGGCCGGTAGCTCCACCATCTCCGGTGTCGCCCGTCAGCCCGAGGCGCAGGGCCGCCTGATGACCCTGTTCTTCCTCACCGTCGGCCTGTGCGAGGCGGCGTACTTCATCAACCTCGCCTTCATGGCCCTGTTCGTCTTCTCGCTCGGCAAGTAGCCCGCCCGGCCGCCTGCCCCGCGACCACCACTGCGAAGGACGGAACCCATGAGAGCTCTCGCCGCGGCCGACTCGGGAAGCAGCAGCAACTTCCTGGTCCCGAACGGCACGTTCATCGTCGAGATCATCGCCTTCCTCATCATGCTGGCGATCCTCGGCCGCTACGTGCTGCCCCGGATCAACAAGGCGCTCGAGGACCGGCAGGAGCAGATCCGCGGCTCAGTTCGAGGCCAGCGAGAAGGCTCAGCACGACGCGGCCGAGGCGCTCGACGAGTACAAGCAACAGCTCGCCGACGCTCGCGAGGAGGCCACCCGGATGCGCGAGGACGCCCGCGCGCAGGGGGCGGCGATCATCGCCCAGATGCGGGAGCAGGCGCAGAACGAGGCCGAGCGGATCACCACGAGCGCGCACAACCAGATCGAGGCCGAGCGCCAGCAGGCGCTCACCTCGCTGCGCAGCGAGGTCGGCGAGATGGCCACCACGCTCGCGTCGCGCATCGTCGGGGAGTCGCTGGACGACGAGCAGCGCCAGAGCCGCGTGGTCGACCGCTTCCTCGCCGACCTCGAGGCCTGAGGGGGGCGCAGTGCAGGGAACCAGCAGGGCCTCGCTCGTCCGGGCCCGCGAGCTGCTCGAGGCGGCGACGTCCGCACGCGGGTCGGAGCCGGCCGAGCTGGCCGACGACCTGTTCGCGGTGGCCGCGCTCCTGGACTCGCAGGGCTCGCTGCGCCGCGTGCTGACCGACCCCGGCCGTGAGGGCGAGGCGCGGACGGCCGCGGTGACCGGCCTGCTCACCGGCAAGCTCAACCGCGAGTCGGTGACGCTCGTCGGGCAGCTGGTCGCCGAGCGCTGGTCCCGGGCCGGCGACCTCGCCGACGCGCTCGAGCTGCTCGCCGTCGACGCGCTGGTGATCGCCGCCGAGCAGGACGGTGTCCTCGGCTCGCTCGAGGACGAGCTGTTCCGCTTCGAGCGCACGGTCGACGCCAGCCCCGAGCTGCGCGACGCGCTCTCCGACCGGCGGGCGCGGCCCCAGGACAAGGCCGACCTGGTCACCACCCTGCTCAGCGGCAAGGCGACCGACGCGACCGTGCGCCTGGCCCGCCAGGCCGTGCTGCACCCGCGCGGGCGCCGGCTGGGCAGCACGCTGGAGCTCTACCTGGCCGAGGCCGCGGCCCGGCGCGAGCAGACGGTCGCCCACGCCACCGTCGCCGTCCCGCTGTCGGCGGCCCACCACGACCGGCTGGTCGCCGCGCTCAGCGCGATGATGGGCCGGCCGGTCCAGCTCAACGTCGACGTGGACCCCTCGGTGATGGGCGGGCTCCGCGTCGAGATCGGCGACGAGGTCATCGACGGCACGATCGCCGGCCGGCTCGAGGAAGCCCGCCGGCGGCTGGCCGGCTGACGCTCATGACATCCACCACCACGACGAGAACCCGAACAGCAGCTCACCAGGCAACTCACCCGGCAACCCGCCCGGCAACTCAGGAAGCAGGAAGCACACGATGACGGAGTTGACGATCCGTCCGGAGGAGATCCGGGACGCGCTGGACACCTTCGTGAAGTCCTACGAGCCCGGCCGGGCCGCCCGCGAGGAGGTGGGCCACGTCGTCGAGGCCGGTGACGGCATCGCCCAGATCGAGGGCCTGCCCTCCGCGATGGCCAACGAGCTGCTGCGCTTCGAGGACGGCACGCTGGGCCTGGCCCTGAACCTCGACATCCGCCAGATCGGCGCGGTCGTCCTCGGCGAGTTCGACGGGATCGACGAGGGCCAGGAGGTCCACCGGACCGGCGAGATCCTCTCGGTGCCGGTCGGCGACAACTTCCTGGGCCGGGTCGTCGACCCGCTGGGCGAGCCGATCGACGGGCTCGGCCCGATCGAGTCGAGCGAGCGCCGGCCGCTGGAGACGCAGGCCGCCTCGGTCGTCCAGCGCAAGAGCGTCCACGAGCCGCTGCAGACCGGCATCAAGGCCATCGACTCGATGACCCCGATCGGCCGGGGCCAGCGCCAGCTGATCATCGGCGACCGGCAGACCGGCAAGACGGCGATCGCGGTCGACACGATCATCAACCAGAAGGAGTTCTGGGCCAGCGGCGACCCGGACAAGCAGGTCCGCTGCATCTACGTCGCGATCGGCCAGAAGGGCTCGACGATCGCCTCGGTGCGCGGCGCCCTGGAGGACGCCGGCGCGCTGGAGTACACCACGATCGTGGCCGCCCCGGCCTCCGACCCGGCCGGCTTCAAGTACCTCGCGCCGTACACCGGCTCGGCCATCGGCCAGCACTGGATGTACGCCGGCAAGCACGTGCTGATCGTCTTCGACGACCTGTCCAAGCAGGCCGAGGCCTACCGCGCGGTGTCGCTGCTGCTGCGCCGCCCGCCGGGCCGCGAGGCCTACCCCGGTGACGTGTTCTACCTGCACAGCCGGCTGCTCGAGCGCTGCGCCAAGCTGTCCGACGACCTCGGGCACGGCTCGATGACCGGCCTGCCGATCATCGAGACCAAGGCGAACGACGTCTCGGCGTACATCCCGACCAACGTCATCTCGATCACCGACGGGCAGATCTTCCTGCAGTCCGACCTGTTCAACGCCAACCAGCGGCCGGCGGTCGACGTCGGCATCTCGGTGTCCCGGGTCGGCGGCGCGGCGCAGGTCAAGGCCATGCGCTCGGTCTCCGGCCGGCTGAAGATCGACCTGGCGCAGTACCGCGCGCTGGAGGCGTTCGCGATGTTCGCCTCCGACCTGGACGCGGCGTCGCGGCAGCAGCTGTCCCGCGGCCAGCGCCTGATGGAGCTGCTCAAGCAGCCGCAGTACTCGCCGTACCCGGTCGAGGAGCAGGTCGTCTCGGTCTGGCTGGGCACGACCGGCCAGCTGGACGACATCGCGGTCGCGGACGTGCGGACCTTCGAGCAGGACTTCCTGTCCCAGCTGCGCAGCGAGGGCAAGGTGCTGCAGACGATCCGGGAGACCGGGCAGTTCGACGACGACACCGAGGACTCGTTGAAGAAGCAGCTCGAGTCGTTCAAGCGCGGCTACGCCAAGGACAGCGACAGCACGGTGAACCAGCCGGGCCACGAGGAGAACGAGGCGCTGGAGGACGAGTCGGTCCACCAGGAGCAGATCGTCAAGCAGAAGCGCGGCTGAAGGGAAGCCTGAGCCAGCCATGGGAGCCCAGCAGCGGGTCTATCGCAACCGGATCAAGTCGACCCAGTCGATGAAGAAGATCTTCAGTGCGATGGAGCTGATCGCCACGTCGCGGATCGCCCGCGCCCGGGCGAAGGTGACCGCGTCCGAGCCGTACGCGAACGCGATCACCCGGGCCCTGTCCGCGGTCGCGACCTGGTCCGACGTCGACCACCCGCTGCTCACCGGCAAGCCGGAGGTCAAGCGGGCGGCCGTCCTGCTGCTCACCAGTGACCGCGGGATGGCCGGGGCCTACTCCTTCAACGTGATCCGCGAGGCGGAGAGCCTGACCGAGCTGCTGCGCGGGCGCGGTGTGGAGGCCGTCCCGTACATCGCCGGTCGCAAGGGCGTGGCCTTCTACCGGTTCCGCCAGCGCAAGGTCGCCCACGAGTGGACCGGCTTCAGCGAGGCGCCGGAGTTCAGCCACGCCAAGGAGATCGCCGACGTCCTCGTCGAGGACTTCGTCAAGGGGTCCGAGGAGGGCGGCGTGGACGAGATCCACGTCGTCTACACGCGGTTCGTCAACATGGTGAGCCAGGTGCCCGAGGTCATCCGCATGCTCCCGCTGGAGGTCGTCGAGGGCGTCGAGGAGCCGGCTCCCGACCAGCTCATCCCGCTCTACGAGTTCGAGCCGGACGCCGAGCACGTGCTCGACACGCTGCTCCCGCAGTACGTCGGCGCTCGCATCTACAGCTGCCTGCTGCAGGCCTCCGCGAGCGAGCAGGCGGCCCGGCAGCGGGCGATGAAGTCGGCGTCGGACAACGCCGAGGAGCTCATCCGCCTCTACACCCGGCTGGCCAACCAGGCCCGCCAGTCCGAGATCACCCAGGAGATCAGCGAGATCGTCGGCGGTGCCGACGCCCTCGCGTCCTCCGGTGCCAGCAACTAGCGAAGCAACGAGCGAAGAGGACACCAGGACCATGACTGCCACTGCCACGCGACGCGCCGACCACCACCCAGGGCGGCGGCTCCGGCCGGGTCAGCCGGGTCATCGGCCCGGTCGTGGACATCGAGTTCCCGGCCGACGAGATGCCGGAGATCTACAACGCGCTCGAGATCGACTACGAGCTGGAGGGCGACGCCCGCACCCTGGTCCTCGAGGTCGCCCAGCACATCGGCGACAACACCGTGCGCGCCATCGCGATGAAGCCGACCGACGGACTGGTCCGCGGCCTGACCGTGCGCGACACCGGCGAGGGCATCAGCGTCCCGGTCGGCGACGTCACGAAGGGCCACGTCTGGAACGCGACCGGCGACGTGCTCAACGCCAAGCCGGACGAGAAGATCGAGATCACCGAGCGCTGGCCGATCCACGCGCAAGGCGCCGGCCTTCGACCAGCTCGAGAGCAAGACCGAGATGTTCCAGACCGGCATCAAGGTCATCGACCTGCTCACGCCGTACGTCCAGGGCGGCAAGATCGGCCTGTTCGGTGGCGCCGGCGTCGGCAAGACCGTGCTGATCCAGGAGATGATCGCCCGCGTCGCCCGCGACCACAACGGCGTCTCGGTGTTCGCCGGCGTGGGGGAGCGCACCCGCGAGGGCAACGACCTGATCGAGGAGATGACCGAGACCGGCGTCATCGAGCAGACCGCGCTGGTCTTCGGCCAGATGGACGAGCCGCCGGGCACCCGGCTGCGCGTCGCGCTGTCCGGGCTGACGATGGCGGAGTACTTCCGCGACGTGCAGAACCAGGACGTGCTGCTGTTCATCGACAACATCTTCCGGTTCACCCAGGCCGGGTCCGAGGTCTCCACGCTGCTCGGCCGGATGCCCTCCGCCGTCGGGTACCAGCCGACGCTGGCCGACGAGATGGGCGTGCTGCAGGAGCGGATCACCTCGACCCGCGGTCACTCGATCACCTCGATGCAGGCGATCTACGTGCCCGCCGACGACTACACGGACCCGGCGCCGGCCACGACCTTCGCCCACCTGGACGCCACGACCGAGCTCTCCCGCGAGATCGCCTCGCTCGGCATCTACCCGGCCGTGGACCCGCTGACCTCGACGTCGCGGATCCTCGACCCGCGCTACATCTCGCGCCGAGCACTACGACACCGCGATCCGGGTCCGGCAGATCCTCCAGCGCAACAAGGAGCTGCAGGACATCATCGCGATCCTCGGTGTCGACGAGCTGTCCGAGGAGGACAAGGTCGTCGTCGCCCGCGCGCGGCGGATCCAGCGGTTCCTGTCGCAGAACACCTACGTCGCCAAGCAGTTCACCGGCATCGAGGGCTCGACCGTGCCGATCGACGAGACGATCGACGCGTTCACCAAGATCAGCGACGGCGAGTACGACCACGTGGCCGAGCAGGCGTTCTTCATGTGCGGCGGCCTGGACGACGTCGACCGCAAGTGGGCCGAGATCCAGAAGAACCTGTAGGGCTTGTATCGTGAGCGGCGTGAGTCTGCAGGTGGAGCTGGTCGCGGCCGACCGCCGCGTCTGGGAGGGCGAGGCGAGCATGGTGCTCGCCCGCACGCTCGACGGCGAGCTCGGCATCCTGGCCGGCCACACGCCGCTGCTGGGCGTCCTGGTCGACGGGACCGTGCGCATCTTCACCGACGCCGGTGAGGTCACGATCGACATCGACGGGGGCTTCATCTCCGTCGACCACGACCGGGTGACGCTCGTCACCGAGACCGCCGACCTGGCCTCCTCGGCGACCGAGGCCCGTTAAGCGCCGACATGCACGACCTCCTCATTCCCGTCGAGGTCGTCGTCGCGGTGCTGGTCGTCACCGCCCTGCTGCTCGGTCGGGGTCGTGTCTCGTCGCCGGTTCCTGACCCGAGACGTCGGCGCGTTCGACTGCTCGCTGCGGCTCGGTGCCGCAGGCTCGGCGAAGGGCTGGCGGCTCGGCGTCGCCCGCTACGAGCCGGACCGGATCGACTGGTACCGCGTGTTCTCCGCCTCGCTGCGTCCCGCCGAGTCGCTCGTCCGGGCCGAGCTGGACGTGCAGGAGCGGCGCCGGCCGGCCGGGCAGGAGACGTTCGCCCTCCTCGCCGGGTCGATCATCGCCCGATGTCGGTACCGCGACGAGCAGGTCGAGCTGGCCATGACCGAGCAGGCGTACACCGGTTTCGCCGCCTGGCTCGAGGCCGCGCCTCCGGGCCAGAACGTCAACGTCGCCTAGCCGGCCGCGTCGCTTAGCGGCCGCCGCCGGGCTCCCACAGCACGTCGCCGCCGCCGCCGTGGTTGGCGTAGCGGGCCAGGATGAACAGCAGGTCCGAGAGCCGGTTGAGGTACGTCGCGGTCAGCGGGTTCACCCCGCCGTCCTCCTCGGTGCCGTAGCGCTCGATCGCGGCCCAGGTCGAGCGCTCGGCGCGGCGGGCCACCGTGCGGGCGACGTGCAGGTACGCCGCCCCCGCCGTACCGCCCGGCAGGACGAACGAGCGCAGCTTGGCCAGCGGCTCGTTGTAGGTGTCGCAGGCCGTCTCGAGCTCGTCCACCCAGCTGCGGCAGCACCCGCAGCGGCGTCGTCTGGTCGGTCGCCGCCGCCAGCGGCGTGCACAGGTCGGCGCCCACGTCGAAGAGGTCGTTCTGCACCCGGCGCAGCAGCGTCACGACTCCTCGGCGGCAGATCCGCCGACGGTCACCGCCACGCCGAGCGCCGCGTTGGTCTCGTCGACGTCGGCGTACGCCGCGAGCCGGGGGTCGGTCTTGGCCGTCCGGCTGAAGTCGCCGAGCGAGGTGGTGCCGTGTCGCCGGTCCGGGTGTAGATCCGGGTGAGGTTGACCATGGCGCCAGCCTACGGGGCCTAGCCTGGGCCGACCGTGGACACGTTTCGGGTCGTGGCGGACCCGCCGCTGGTGGGTGAGGTCGCGCGTCGACGGGGCCAAGAACAGCGCGCTGAAGCTGATGGCGGCGGCGCTGCTGGCCGTCGGGCGCACCGAGCTGACCAACGTGCCGGCGATCCGCGACGTCGAGGTGATGGCCGAGCTGCTGCGGCGGCTGGGCTGCACGGTGGACCACGACGCCGCGGCCGGGACCGTCGTGGTCGACGTGCCGGAGCAGGTGGGCATCGCGCGGACTACGACCTGGTCCGGGCGATGCGGGCCTCGATCAGCGTGCTCGGCCCGCTGGTGGCGCGCACCGGGCAGGCCGACGTCGCCGTGCCGGGCGGCGACGCGATCGGCTCGCGCGGCCTGGACCTGCACGCGACCGGGCTGGAGCGGCTGGGCGCGACCGTGCGCGTGGACCACGGCTACCTGGTGGCCGACGCGCCGCACGGCCTGCGGGGCGCGGCCGTCGGGCTGGACTTCCCGTCGGTCGGCGCGACCGAGAACATCCTGATGGCCGCCGTGCTGGCCACGGGCACCACGGTGATCGACAACGCCGCGCGCGAGCCCGAGATCGTCGACATCTCGCGGATGCTGATCGAGATGGGCGCCCAGATCGAGGGCGTGGGCGGCTCGACGCTGGTGATCCACGGCGTCGAGGCGCTGCAGCCGGCCCGGCACCGGGTCGTGCCGGACCGGATCGTTGCCGGACCGTGGGCGTTCGCGGCGGCGACGACGCGCGGCGACATCGACCGTGCGCGGCGCCGAGGCCGGCCACCTGGACCTGGTGCTCGACAAGCTGAGCATCGCCGGGAGCGATGTCGATCCGCACCGACGACGGCTTCCGGGTCATCGCGACCGACCGCTCGCTGCGGACGATCGACGCGGCCACGCTGCCGTACCCGGGCTTCCCGACCGACCTCCAGCCGTTCGTGCTGGTGTACGACGCGGTGGCCGAGGGCTCGGGGATGGTGACCGAGAACCTGTTCGAGGCGCGGTTCCGGACCGTGCAGGAGCTGGCCCGCCTCGGCGCCGACATCCGGGTCGACGGTCACCACGCGATGGTGCACGGCAAGCCGCGCCTGTCCGCGGCGCCGGTCGAGGCGAGCGACATCCGGGCCGGCGCCGCCCTGGTCGTGGCCGGGCTCGTGGCCGACGGCGTGACCCGGGTCAGCGGTGGCCACCACGTCGACCGGGGGTACGCCCGCTTCGACGAGAACCTGCGGGCGCTCGGCGCGGACGTGCGACGCGAGGCCGACCCCCTCGCCTCCCTCCCCGCCTGACAGACCGACCGCCCGACCGCCCGCCGCACCGCCGCAGGCTAGGCGCGCAGGACCGCGCGGGCGGTGCGGGCCTCCTCGGGGAAGACCAGCACCCGCGGACCGTCGGTCGTGGTGGCGGTGGTGGCCCGGATGCCGGCGTCGACCAGCCGGAGCCGCAGCATCTCGGCCTCGATCACGGTGCCGGGCGCCGCGACCGGGACCAGCGCGCCGTACTCGTCCTCGTGCCCGGCCCTCGGCCGGCGCTCCACCACCGACGAGCCGTGCGAGAACGTCCAGCGCAGCAGCAGGGCCAGGAACCCGACGACGAGCAGCGCGACGCCGGGACCCCACAGGAAGTCCAGCTCGCTGCCCGGCCGCACGCGCCCAGTCTCGCCCTGGCGTAGCCTCCGCGCCATGGCAGAGAGCACAACCGGTTCGCTGGTGGTGGTGGGTGCGGGACTGATGGGCTCGGGCATCGCGCAGGTGGCCGCGGTGGCCGGCCACCGGGTGACGATGCGCGACGTGAGCCAGGAGGCCCTGGACCGCGGCACCGCGGCGGTCCGCGACCTCGCTCGACCGGTTCGTGGCCAAGGACCGGATCAGCCGGGAGAACGCCGACGCGGCGCTCGGCCGGATCTCGGCGACGACCGACCTGGACTGCGTGCAGGAGGCGGACGCTCGTCATCGAGGCCGTGTTCGAGAGCCTGGAGGTCAAGGCCGAGCTGTTCGGCGAGATCGACCGGCTGGCTCCCGCCGGCGCGCTGCTCGCGACCAACACCTCGGCCATCCCGATCACCCGGATCGCCGCGGCCACCCAGCGGCCGGAGTCGGTCGTCGGCACCCACTTCTTCTCCCCGGTCCCGATGATGGAGCTGTGCGAGCTGGTCCGCGGGTACAAGACGAGCGAGAGACCCTGGCCCGGGCCCGCGAGCTGGCCGAGTCGTTCGGCAAGACCGTCGTGGTCGTCAACCGCGACGTCGCCGGGTTCGTCACCACCCGGCTGATCTGCGCCCTGGCCATGGAGGCGGTCCGGCTGGTGGAGAGCGGGGTGGCCAGCGCCGAGGACATCGACGTCGCCTGCCGGCTCGGCTTCGGGCACGCCATGGGGCCGCTGGCCACGACCGACCTGACCGGCGTCGACATCCTGCGCAACGCCAGCCGCAACGTGTACGAGGAGACCCAGGACGAGAAGTTCGCGCCCCCGGAGCTGCTGAACCGGATGGTCAGTGCCGGCGACCTCGGACGCAAGAGCGGCCGCGGCTTCTACCGGTACGACAGCTGACCCGGACCGCGCGCCGACGCCGTGCGATAGTCGGCGGGTGCACCTGGCCCTCGCCGTCGTCGCCATCGTCGTGGTGGTCGGCGTGGTGTCCGCGGCGGCCCGGCGGCTCGGCCGGTCGGCCCCGCTGCTGCTGGTCCTCGCGGGTTCGTCGGGTCGTACCTGCCGTTCGTGCCGGACTACCGGCTGGACCCGGACCTCGTGCTCGTCGGCCTGCTGCCGCCCCTGCTGTACGCCGCCTCGATCCGCACCTCGCTCATCGACGTACGCCGCAACCGGCGCCCGATCGGCCTGCTGTCCGTGGGGCTGGTGGCGTTCACCGCGCTCGTGGTCGCGGTCGTGGCCCGCTGGGTCGTGCCCGGCCTGTCCTTCGCCGCGGCCTTCGCCCTGGGCGCGGTGGTCGCGCCGCCGGACGCCGTCGCGACGACCGCGGTCGCCCGGCGGGTCGGCCTGCCGCGGCGGGTGGTCACGATCCTCGAGGGCGAGAGCCTGGTGAACGACGCGACCTCGCTGGTCCTGCTCCGCACCGCGGTCACCGCGCTGTCGGCGTCGGTCGCCATCTGGCGGATCGGCCTGGACTTCGCCTGGGCGGCCGGTGGCGGCGTCCTCATCGGCCTGGCCGTGGCGGCCGTCCTGGCCCAGGTCCGGCGCCCGGATCGACGACCCGGTGCTGGACACGACGCTGTCCTTCGTCGCGCCGTTCCTCGCCTACCTGCCGGCCGAGGAGGCGCACGCCTCGGGCGTGCTCGCGGTCGTGGTGACCGGCATCGTCCTGGGACACAAGGCCCCGACGCTGCAGTCGGCCTCGTCGCGGCTGTCCGAGCGGATCAACTGGTCCACCGTGCAGTTCCTGCTGGAGAACGCCGTCTTCCTGCTCATCGGCCTGCAGGTGAAGCACGTCGTCGCCAGTGCCCGGGCCGGCTCGCTGTCCGACGCGCGGCTGGTCGCGGTCTGTGCCGTCGTCCTCGCCGCGGTGATCCTGGCCCGGTTCGTCTGGGTGTTCCCCGCGACGTACCTCCCGCGGATGATCCCGCGCGTGGGACGGGCCGACCCGAACCCGCCGTGGCAGGTGCCGATGGCCATCTCGTGGGCCGGGATGCGGGGCGTGGTCACCCTGGCGGCGGCCTTCGCCCTGCCCTCGAGCATCCCGCAGGTGTCGGCCCTGCGGCTGGCGGCGTTCGTCGTGGTGGCCGGGACGCTGCTGATCCAGGGACCGACGCTGCCTGCCCTCGTCCGGCTGCTGCGCCTGCCGCGGCCGGACCCGCTGGAGGACGCGCTGCAGGAGGCGGTGGCGCTGCAGCAGGCCGGCCGGGCGGGCATCGCCCGGCTCGACGCGACGCTGGACGGCAGCGAGCCGGAGCAGGTCGTGGCCCAGCTGCGCGGCCGGGCCATCAAGCGGGCGAACACCGCGTGGGAGCGGCTGGGCCGCAGCGGCCAGGCCGAGACGCCGAGCGAGGCGTACCGCCGGCTGCGCCTGGTGATGCTGCAGGCCGAGCGGGAGAGCGTGATCCACGGCACCGAGGCGGGTGAGCTGCCGGACGAGGTCGCCCGGGCGCTGATGGCCATGCTCGACGTCGAGGAGTCGACGCTGGACCGCGTCGGCGCTCGCGACGACGTCCTGGAGCGGGCCGAGGAGCTGACCGGTCACATGCTGTCCGGGACCTGCGAGCACCTGCGGGAGGCGCCGACGGTCGCCGTGCCGCTGACGCCCGAGGGCTGCGAGGAGTGCCTGCGCGACGGGACTGACATGGGTGCACCTGCGGCTGTGCCTGACCTGCGGGCACGTCGGCTGCTGCGACTCCTCCGAGGGCCGGCACGCGGCCAAGCACTTCAGCGACACCGCGCACCCGGTGATGCGCAGCTTCGAGCCGGGCGAGGCCTGGCGCTGGTGCTACCTCGACGAGCTGGTGGACTGAGCCGCCTCGCCTGCCTCGGATCCCTGTGTCCGGCCTCACGCCCGGCCGGGGTCCCCGGCCCGGGCTACCGGCCGGTAACCTCGCGCAGGTGTCCACACGCGACCGGCCGTGGGTCATGCGCACGTACGCCGGGCACTCCAGCGCGGCGGAGTCGAACGCGCTCTACCGGCGCAACCTGGAGAAGGGCCAGACCGGGCTGTCCGTGGCCTTCGACCTGCCGACGCAGACCGGCTACGACCCCGACCACCCGCTCGCCGCGGGCGAGGTCGGCAAGGTCGGCGTGCCGATCGCCCATCTCGGCGACCTGACCGCGCTGTTCGACGGCATCGACCTGGCCGCGATGAACACCTCGATGACGATCAACGCGACGGCGATGTGGCTGCTCGCGCTCTACCAGGTGGTTGCCGAGCAGCAGGCGCTCGCCGCCGGCACGCCGCCCGGCGAGGTCGCCGAGCGGCTCCGCGCGCTGACCGGCACGACCCAGAACGACATCATCAAGGAGTACCTGTCGCGGGGGACGTACGTCTTCCCGCCCGGCCCCTCGCTGCGGCTGAGCACCGACCTCGTGGCGTACGCCGCCACCGCCCTGCCGCGGTGGAACCCGATCAACATCTGCAGCTACCACCTGCAGGAGGCGGGGGCCACGCCCGTGCAGGAGCTGGCCTTCGCGCTGTGCACCGCGATCGCCGTGCTGGACGCCGTGCGCGACTCCGGCCAGGTGCCGCCGGAGCGGTTCGGCGAGGTGGTGGCCCGGGTCTCGTTCTTCGTCAACGCCGGCGTCCGCTTCGTCGAGGAGCTGTGCAAGATGCGGGCGTTCGTCGAGCTGTGGGACGACCTGACCCGCACGCGGTACGGCGTGCAGGACCCCGCCCACCGGCGGTTCCGGTACGGCGTCCAGGTCAACTCGCTCGGCCTGACCGAGGCCCAGCCGGAGAACAACGTCCAGCGGATCGTGCTCGAGATGCTGGCGGTCACGCTCTCGCGACGGGCCCGGGCCCGAGCGGTCCAGCTGCCGGCGTGGAACGAGGCGCTCGGCCTGCCGCGGCCGTGGGACCAGCAGTGGAGCCTGCGGATCCAGCAGGTGCTCGCCTTCGAGTCGGACCTGCTCGAGCACGACGACCTGTTCGACGGGTCGCACGTCGTGGAGGCGCGCGTGGCCGAGCTGGTCACCGCCGCTCGGGCCGAGGTCGACCGGGTGCAGGCGATGGGCGGTGCCGTGGCCGCGGTGGAGAGCGGGTACCTCAAGTCCGCGCTGGTCGACGCGCACGCGCGGCAGCGCGCCCGCATCGAGTCCGGTGAGCAGGTCGTCGTCGGGGTCAACCGGTTCACCACGACCGAGCTGAGCCCGCTGACCGCCGACCTCGCCGGCGCCGTCCAGACGGTCGACCCCGAGGTCGAGGGCCGGGCCGCGAAAGCCGTTGCGGCGTGGCGTGACTCGCGCGACTCCGATCTCGTGCGGGCGGCCGAGGCGGCGGCCGCCGTCGCCCAGCTCAAGGCCGACGCCGCCGGCAGCATGAACCTCATGCCGGCGACGCTGCGGTGTGCCCGGGCCGGGGTCACGACGGGGGAGTGGGCAGGGGCGCTGCGCGAGGTCTTCGGGGAGTACCGCGCACCGACCGGCGTCTCGTCCGCGAGCGGCGCCCACGTCGGCGGCGAGGGACCGGCCGCGACCGAGCTGGCCCGGGTCCGGGCCGCGGTGCGGGAGACCGGTGACCGGCTGGGCGGCCGGCTGCGGCTGCTGGTGGGCAAGCCCGGTCTGGACGGGCACAGCAACGGCGCCGAGCAGGTCGCGGTCCGCGCTCGCGACGCCGGCTTCGAGGTGATCTACCAGGGCATCCGGCTGACCCCCGAGCAGATCGTCGCGGCCGCCGTCGCCGAGGACGTGCACTGCGTCGGGCTGTCCGTCCTGTCGGGGTCGCACCTGTCCCTGGTGCCCGACGTGCTGGCCCGGCTGCGCGCGGCCGGGCTCGACGACGTGCCGCTCGTCGTCGGGGGCATCATCCCCGGCGCGGACGCGCGGTGCCTGCTCGACCAGGGGGTGGCGGCGGTCTTCACGCCCAAGGACGTCTCGCTGACGGCGACGATGGGCCGTATCGTCGAGGAGATCCGGAGGGCCCGAGGGTTGGAGAGCGAGCCGATCGCCACGTGACGCGTCATCCCTGGGATCTGTTCCGCCGCATTGCCGTCGACGTACGACCGTTACAGCACAGGGACTTCCGCCGCCTGTTCATCGGGCAGGGGGTGTCCTTCGTCGGGTTCCAGCTGACCGCGGTCGCCGTCCCCGTGCAGATGTTCGCGATCACCCGCTCCTCGTTCTGGGTCGGGCTGCTCGGTCTGGCCGCCCTGGTGCCGCTGGTGATCTTCGGCCTGTACGGCGGGGCCGTCTCCGACGCGTTCGACCGGCGGCGGCTCTACATCTGGTCCTCCTGCATCGTCTGGGCCGCCACCGGCGCGCTGCTGGTCCAGGCGATCCTGCACGCCCACAGCAAGGTGCTGCTGCTCGTCGTCGTCGCCGTGCAGACGGTGGGTTTCGCGGTGTCGGCGCCGGTCCGCGGCGCGATCACGCCACGGCTGATCCCGCCCGAGCAGGTGGCCGCGGGCAACACGCTGAACTTCACGATGAGCAACGTCGGGACGGTGGCCGGTCCGCTCATCGCGGGGGTGGTGATCGCGCGCGGCGGGTACGCCTGGGCCTACGGGATCGACGCCACCCTGTTCACCGTGGGCCTGTACGCGGCCCTGCGGCTGCCGCCGATCCCGCCGCTCGGCGAGAAGGTGCGACCGGGGCTGCGGGCGGTGCTGGACGGCCTGGGCTTCATCGCCTCCCGGCCCGTGCTGCTGGGGTCGTTCGCGGTCGACATCGCCGCGATGGTGCTGGCCATGCCGCGGGCCCTGTTCCCGCAGGTGGCGGTGGACCGGTTCCACGACGTCGGCGCGGTCGGGTGGCTGTACGCCTCGATCGCGATCGGGTCGATCGTCGCCGGGCTGGGCTCGGGCTGGATCGGACGGGTCCGCCGCCAGGGCCGGGCACTCGTCTTCGCGGTGGTGGTCTGGGGGGTCGCCGTCGCGGCGGCCGGCCTGGCCCACCGGCTCTGGCTCGCGGTCCTGCTGCTGGCCTTCGCCGGGGCCGGGGACCTGGTCTCGGCGGTCTACCGCCAGACGATCCTGCAGACCTACGCCCCGGACGAGATGCGCGGCCGGATGCAAGGAGTGTTCACGGTCGTGGTCGCCGGAGGCCCGCGTCTGGGTGACCTGCGGGCCGGGCTGACCGCGGCCGGTGCGGGCCTGACCGTCTCGTGGGTGGCCGGGGGTCTGGCCTGCGTGGTCGTCGTCGCGATCCTGGCCGCCGCCATCCCGGCGCTGTGGCACTACCGGGTCGAGGGCGCCGCCGGCTCGCACCACACCCCCGACGCGACGGCCACTGCGAACCCGACGGCCGACCCCGCCCCCGGCGAGGTCTCAGCCGGCGGGATCGAAGGCCTGGCCCAGGCGCCGGACCAGCTCGGCGAGCCGCGCGCGTGACGTCGCCAGGTTGACCCGGACGTGCCCGTCGCCGCCCGGGCCGAACTCGGTGCCGGCCCGGACCATGACCCGCCCGCGCTCGAGCGCCACGGCGGCCGGGTCCTCCTCGCCGTACCCGCGCAGGTCGACCCAGGCGAGGTACGTCGCCTCCAGCGGCCGCATCCGGGCCAGCGGCAGCTGCTCGGCCAGGCCCTCGGCGAACAGCGCCCGGTTCCCGTCCAGGTGCGCCAGCGCCCGGTCGAGCCAGGCGTCGCCCTGCTCGTACGCCGCGATGTTCGCCTCCAGCCCGAGCGGTGAGGTCCCGTGGTTGGCGACGAGCGGCAGCGCGGACAGGGCCTGCGCGTCCGCGGGTGTCCCCGCGACGATCTGGGCGCACTTCAGCCCGGGCAGGTTGAACGCCTTGCTGGCCGACAGGACCGTGGTCGTGTGCTCGGCCGTGCCCTCCAGGGACGCGTACGGCGTGTGGGTCGCCCCGGGCAGCACCAGCGGGGCGTGGATCTCGTCGGACACCACCCGCGCGCCGTGGCGCAGCACCACGTCGCGCAGTGCCGTCAGCTCGGCCGCCGACCAGGAGCGGCCCCAGGGGTTGTGCGGGTTGCAGAGCAGCACGGTCCGCGCTCCCGCGCCGAGCGCCGCGTCGATCCGGTCCAGGTCGAGCTCGGCGCGCGGGAGGTCCGGGTCGAGGGGCAGCGTGACCAGCTCGCGCCCGGCCAGCGGGACGACATCGAGGAACGGCGGGTAGGCCGGCGTCGGGACCACCACCGGCGCGTCCGCGCACAGCGTCCGCAGGGCCAGCACGACGCCGGCCATCACGTCGCCGGTGGGCAGGACCAGCCCCGGGTCGACCTCCCAGCCGAACCGGCGACCCGCGAACGCCACCGTCGCGTCGCGCAGCCGCGCCACGGCCTGCGGGGACGGATAGCCGAAGTGACCGACCCGCACGGCGTCGGCGACGGCGTCCCGCACGACCGGGCAGGCGGCGTAGTCCATCTCGGCCACCCAGGCGGGCAGCACGTCGGGCGGGGCCACCGCCCAGTTCAGGTCGCCCCGCTCGCGGAGCTGCTCGTCGGTGACGTCGTCGAAGCCTGGGAGCACCGACCGATCCTGCCAGGGCGGGGCCGTCGTCACTCGCTGACGGCCACGGCCGCGGCCCGGCGGGGGTCGGCCGCCGCGGACAGGCCGCCGCCCGGACGCCGGACGGCCGCGGCCACGCCGCCGAAGAACATGGACCGGGCCGGGTGCTGCACGGTGGGGAGCCCGACGTCGGGCAGGTCCAGGTCGGCCTCGTACTCCACGCGGACCGAGGGTGCCTCCCCGGCGGTGCCGGCCGGGACGTGCCGCACGTGCAGCCGCGGCGCGTCGACGGCCGCCTGCAGGTCCAGGCCGCCGAGCGCGAAGCCGCCGATCATCTGGGCCAGCGCGGTCGTGATCCGGTCGGCGCCCGGACTGCCGACGGCCAGCACCGTGCCGTCGCGGTGCCGGCCCACCGACGGCGCCATGTTGGACGCCATGCGGGTGCCGGGCGCGAGCGCGTGCACACCGCGGCGGTTGAGCTCGGGCTCGCCCGAGGCAGTTGTTCAGCAGGATGCCGGTCCCCGGGATCGTGGCACCGGAGCCGTACCCGGCGGAAGCCGTTGCGGCGCAGGCCATTCCGTGCTCGTCGACGACGGAGACGTGCACGGTCGACGCGGAGGCGTGGGCGACCGGGTCCCAGCCGCGACCGACCATCTCCAGCAGCTCCCGGCCGGCGGCGTCCAGGTCCTCGGCCACGATCGAGCACCTCCAGCCGGTGCTCGAGCACCGCCCGCTGGATGGCGACGAGGCGGGCCACGTCCTCGGGCCGGCCGGGCCGGTACGGCGCGCGGGCCAGCAGCGTCAGCATCGCGGCCAGGACCGGGCCGCCGATGATCGGCGGGGGGTTGGTGGCGAGCGTCCAGTCGGCCAGCCCGACGCGGATCGGACGGCCGGACGACCGGCGTGTACGCCGCGAGGTCGGTCGCCGTCACCAGGCCGCCGCGCTCGGCCAGGTCCGCGGCCAGGATCCGGCCCAGGGTGCCGGTCGTACATCGTGGCCGCGCCCTCGGCGGCGACGACCTCGAGCGCGTCGGCCAGGTCGGCGGAGCGCATCAGCTCGCCGGCGGCGATCGGCTCGCCGCTCGGGTGGCGCAGGCCCGCGGCCGACTCGGCGTCCCAGCCGAAGACGACTGTCGCGCACCAGGTCGAGGTAGCTCGCCGCCGCCGCCCCCAGCGGGAAGCCCGTGCGGGCGACCTCGATCGCCGGCGCCACGACCTCCGGCCACGGCGCCGCGCCGTACCGCTCGTGGGCCAGGCCGAGGCCGGCCAGCGTGCCCGGGCGTCGCGACCGACCCCGGGCCGACCCACAGCCGCAACCCCCCGCCGTACGCCGTCTCGACCTCGGTCATGCCGGTGCCGAACCGCTCGCGGGGGAGCCCGCGGCCGGGCATCTCGACGTTGCCGTCGACCGTGACCGGCGCCGACCGTCACCGGCGTCGACGGTGACGAAGGCACCTCCGGCCAGGCTGACCACGCCCGGCTCGCTGACGGTGGCGACCAGCGTCGCGGCGACGGCCGCGTCGACGGCGTTGCCGCCCAGCGCGCCGAGCCGGAGCCCGGCCTCGACCGCGAGCGGGCTGGTCGCGGCGACCGCGACCCGCGTGGCGGGGCGCCGGTGGAGCGCGGGCATGCGCGGCAGTCTGCCGTACGCGTCAGGGCGAGGCGGTGGGAGCGCTGCTGGACGCGGGCGAGCTGGTCGGTGAGCTGGTCGGTGAGCTGGTCGGTGAGCTCTGGGGCTCACTCCGGGGCGCGCTGGACTGCTGGAGCAGCGTGCCGTGCACGGGCTGCCCCTGAGGGTGGACCTGCGTGGGCTCGGTGGTGTGCTTCCCGCGGCCCAGGCGGAACGCGGTCAGGCCGTCGGGCGTGCCGAGACCGGTCGGGCCGTCCCAGCCGGCGGTCGCGGTGCACAGGTTGGCGACCGAGCAGCTGCCGGTGGACCCCGAGGTGACGTCGTTGAGGTTGTGCGGGTGGCGGTAGAGCAGCGCCGCCGGGTTGACGCCGGGGTCGGGTGTGCCGGCCAGCGCGTAGATCGAGGCGATGATCGGGGCCGCGGCGCTCGTCCCGCCGTAGACCCCCCAGCCGTTCTCGCCGTAGGTCTGGTAGACCGCGACGCCGGTGTCCGGGTCGGCGACGGCGGAGACGTCCGTGGTTCCCTTGTAGCTGCCGCAGGGGGTCGAGCCGACCTGCCAGCTCGGTGCCGAGTCCTCGGCCGAGCAGCCGCTTCCCGCGTCGCTCCATGCCTGCTCGGTCCAGCCCCGCGCCGTGCCGCTCGAGCGCTCCAGCGAGGTGCCGCCGACGGCGACCACCCGCGGCGAGGTCGCCGGGTAGATCGGTCCGGCGGCGTACCCGTCGTCACCGGAGGCCGCGGTGTAGACGACGCCGGTCGCCAGGAAGTACTGGGTGTCGTCGCCGACGGTCTGCCCGAGCTCGCGGCCGCCCCAGCTCATCGACACGAACTTCGCGCCCAACACGTTGGCCCGGCTGACCCCGGCGAACATGTTGCCGTTCGACGCGCTGCTCGCCTCGATCAGCGTGATGTGGCAGCTGGGGCAGACGGCCGAGACCATGTCGAGGTCCAGCGAGATCTCGCCCGCCCAGTGCGCGTCCGGACCGGGCAGCGGGGAGGTCGCCCCGGACTGGTTCAGCTTGCGGAAGCAGCCGTTGGCCGTGGTGCAGGCGGGTAGCCCGAAGCGCGTGCGGTAGACGCCCAGGTCGGACTCGGCGTTCGGGTCGTCGTAGGCGTCGACGATGTACACCGTCTGGCCCGCTCCCGCGGTCGAGGACGGCAGGGAGTACGCCGCGGCCAGGTCGGCCGGCCCGTACCCGCGGGGAGCCACCTGGGGCGACACCTGCCCCGACACCTCACCCGGGCCGGAGCCGGCCGAGCCGGCGGAGGCGGGCTGGGCCGGGAGGTCGGTCCGCCGCTCGGCCAGGCAGGCGACGTAGCCGGCGGGAACGTCCTGGGCGCACGAGTGCACGGAGTGCATGGCCGGGCGCCGGGCCGAGTCGGCGGTCGTGGCGGCCGGCTCCGGTGCGGCTGCTGCCGATGCCCGGTGCGCGGGCGCTGCCAGGGCGGCCGGGACGGCCGGGGTGGCCGGGGTCGCCGGGGTGGCCGGGACGGCGGGGACGGCGGGGCTGGCCGGCACCGCGGCCTCGGCGACCGGGGCGCCCGGAGCACCGGTCAGCCCGGGCAGCAGCCCCAGCAGCGCGCCGGCGAGGGCCACGGAGGAGATGACCGCGATGGCGGCGCGGCGGCCCGGCCGGCGTGCTCCCTGCGGCATGTGGACTCTCCGGGCTCCGTCGGGGCCTGTCTGCGGTGCAGGGCTGGCCGAGGACTGACGGGTTCCAGTGTGACCCATGAAGGCGCAGAGTGCCCAGTTCGTGACGTTGTGTCACCCGATCGCCGACGCTCTCGGGTGCCGTGACGCACAGCGACGCGACGCCGGCTCAGAACAGCCGGGACTCCTCGTCGTCCACGCCGCGCATCGCGTCGTAGTCCAGAGTGACACAGCGGATCCCGCGGTCCAGCGCGAGCACCCGGGCCTGCGGCTTGATCTCCTGCGCGGCGAACACCCCCACGACCGGAGCGAGCAGCGGGTCCCGGTTCAGCAGGTCGAGGTAGCGGGTCAGCTGCTCGACGCCGTCGATCTCGCCGCGGCGCTTGATCTCCACGGCCACGCTGACGCCGGCCGGGTCGCGGGCCAGGATGTCGACCGGCCCGATGGCGGTCATGTACTCGCGGCGGACCAGGGTGTGGCCGGGACCCAGCAGCTGGATCTGCTCGGCCAGCAGCCGTTGCAGGTGGGCCTCGACGCCGTCCTTGACCAGTCCGGGGTCCACCCCGAGGTCGTGCCGGTGGTCCAGGAGCACCTCGTGCAGCCGCACGACCAGCCGGTCGTCGGTCTTGGCGTGCTGCACGGTCCACACGGCGGTGACGCCCTGCTCGACGTCGACCGTCTCGGGTGCGGTCTCGGTCAGGCGGCAGGGCGGGCTCATCCAGTTCAGCGGCTTGTACGACCCGCCGTCGCTGTGCACCAGCACGCTGCCGTCGGCCTTGACGAGGAGCAGCCGCGTGGCGAGCGGGAGGTGCGCGGTCAGCCGCCCGACGTAGTCCACGCTGCAGCGGGCGATCACCAGGCGCACGCGAGGAACCCTAGGTCATCTCCGCGACCCGGGTCAGGGCGATCGCCCCTCCCACGGTGGCGACGAAACCGGCCGCCGCGACCAGGGCGAAGCCCGAGCGGGTCGAGTCGTCGAGCACCAGCAGGCCGACGACCGACGGCACGATGGTCTCGACGGCGAAGGTGACCCCGGTGACGGTGGTGACCTTGCCGCGCGCGAGCGCCGAGGCGTACGCCGTGATCCCGACCACGCCGTACCCCACCAGCGCGTACGGCGTCGGGCCACCCAGCACGTGCCACCACGGATGGGGAAGGGCCAGGGTGCGCTCGGCCAGCCCCATCCCGCTGAACGCCAGCCCGCAGGTGAGCGCCATCGCGGCGGACGACCCGCCCCGCAGCGTGGCCGCGGCCACCAGCGCGATCACCGCGACACCGGCGAGGAGCAGCCACGGCCCGGCACCGGTGAGTGCCCGCGCGGGCGCCGACGACGAGCTCAGCGCGAGCAGCGTCAGGCCGGCACCGAGCGCGACCAGCGCGAGCACCTCGTGCCGGTGCAGCCGCAGGCCGAGGACCGGGACGGCGACGACGGCCGTCACCCCGATGGACGCCGCGATGCACGACTGGACGATGAACAGCGGCAGGTGCTGCAGGGCCACCGCGGACGCGACGGCGCCGACCAGGTCCAGGGCCGACCCCGCGACGTACCAGGGGTCCACGACCAGCCGCAGCAGTCCCGGCGGCCGACTGGGTGGGCGACGGTCCGGCGCCGGTCGCCTGCGGCCGCCTCGCGCCGGCGGACCCCGATGGCCTGCCAGACGCTGGCGACGCCGAACAGCACGGCCGAGCCCAGGGACAGCACCAGCCCGAGGATCACCGGAGCGATCACCGGGCGATCATGGCAGCGCCCGTCTGCGAGGATCGAGGACGCAGCGAAGGCGCGGTGACGAGGAGTGAGCGCAATGGCGCGTGAGTTCGGCAAGGTCGGCGTGATCGGCCTCGGCACCATGGGTGCGGGCATCGTCGAGGTCTTCGCCCGCAACGGCCTGCGACGTGGTCGCGGTCGAGGCCGACGAGCGGGCCCTGGAGCACGGGCGCGGGGTGCTGCAGCACTCCACCGACCGCGCCGTGCAGCGGGGCAAGCTGACCCCGGAGGACCAGGCGGCGCTGCACGCGCACGTGCGGTTCAGCACCGCCCTGGAGGACCTGGCCGACCGCGACCTCGTGGTCGAGGCGGTGCCCGAGCGCCTGGACCTCAAGCGCGAGATCTTCGGCAAGCTCGACTCGATCGTCTCGGCCGAGACCATCCTGGCGACGAACACCTCCAGCCTGTCGGTCACCGAGATCTCGGTGGCGACGCACAACCCGCGCCGCGTCCTCGGCATGCACTTCTTCAACCCGGCGCCGGTGCTGAAGTTCGTCGAGGTGATCCGCACCGTCGTCACCGAGGACGCCGTCGTCGAGGACGTGCGGGCCCTGGCCGACCGGCTCGGCAAGATGCCGGTCGTCGTCGGCGACAAGGCCGGGTTCATCGCCAACGCGCTGCTGTTCGGCTACCTGAACCACGCGGTGTCGCTGTTCGAGTCGCGCTACGCCTCGCGCGAGGACATCGACGCCGCGATGACCCTCGGCTGCGGCCTGCCGATGGGCCCGCTCGCCCTGATGGACCTGATCGGCCTGGACACGGCGTACGAGGTCCTCGACACGATGTACCAGCAGGGGCGGGACCGGCTGCATGCGCCCAGCCCGATGCTGCGCCAGATGTCGACGGCGGGTCTGAAGGGCCGCAAGACCGGCAAGGGCTTCTACACGTACGACGAGCCGGGGTCGAGCCGGGTCGTCGACGACGCGCTGACCCCGAAACCGGTGACGGCGCAAGCGGTTTCGCCGCGACCGGTCCAGTCGGTCGGCATCGTCGGCTCGGGCACGATGGCGGCCGGGATGGCGGAGGTGTTCGCGCGCAGCGGCTTCGACGTGATCGTGGTCGCCCGCAGCGCCGAGGCCCAGGCGCGGGCGTCGGCCACGGTGGCCAAGAGCCTGGAGAAGGCGGTCCAGCGCGGCAAGTGCGAGCCGGCCGAGCGGGACGGGGCGCTGGCCCGGCTGACCTGGACCACCCGCCTGGAGGACCTGGCGTCGGTGGACCTCGCGGTCGAGGCCGTCGTCGAGGAGCTCGACGTCGAAGCAGGCGCTGTTCGAGAACCTCGACGAGATCTGCCGTCCCGGCGCGATCCTGGCCACGACGACCTCGTCCCTGCCGGTGATCGAGTGCGCGGTCGCGACCCGGCGCCCGGCGGACGTCGTCGGCCTGCACTTCTTCAACCCGGCCCCGGTCATGCGGCTGGTCGAGGTCGTCCACACCGTCACGACCGCACCCGACGTCCTGGCGACAGCGGCCGACGTGGTCGCCCGGCTCGGCAAGCACGCCGTGTCGTGCGGCGACCGGTCGGGGTTCATCGTCAACGCGCTGCTGTTCCCCTACCTCAACGACGCGGTCAAGATGCTGCAGGCGCACTACGCGGGTGTCGAGGACATCGACACGGCGATGAAGACCGGCTGCGGCTACCCCATGGGTCCCGTTCGAGCTGCTCGACGCGGTCGGGTCTCGACGTCGCCCTGGCCATCCAGCGCCAGCTCTACCTGGAGTTCCGCGAGCCCGGGTTCGCCCCGGCCCCGCTGCTCGAGCAGCTGGTCACCGCCGGCTACCTCGGCCGCAAGACCGGACGCGGCTTCCGGACGTACGGCTCGAGCCGTGCCGCGCAGCAACCGGGTCCGCCGCGGCGGCCGCCGCCGGCCGGCCGCGGAGACCGGCGCGGCGGACGAGCTGGATCTCGGGCGGGCCCTGGCCGGGGTGGAGCGGCGGGAGACCCATCCGGACGGTGAGTGGTTCGTGCGGCCGATCAACGGCGGCGTGTCGGCCAAGAGCCTACCGCTGCCCGGGCTGCCAGCAGGAGATCCCGCCCGGGGTGTCGCACGTCGTGGCCTGGCCGGCCGACGGGCATGCTCGACGTCACCGACCGCCGGCACTGGCACACGCCGTGCTGGCGGGCGCACGCCCGCCGCCGCGTGACGCGCTCAGCTGTCGGGTCCGGACAGCACGTCGTACGCCGTGAGGTCGGGGTGCGGCCAGTGCCCCTCGGCGTCTCGCCACAGGGGCAGCGTCGCCACGACCGGAAAGCCTTCTCCCACAACGGAAGCCGGGATCGCTCCGTAGACGTGGGGGAACGGTCCGGGTGCGCCGGGCACGTCGTCCCACCGCACCGGGGCGCCCGCCGCGCTCGAGCGCGGTCACGTCCAGCACGAGCAGGACCACCTCGTCCAGCTCGGCGTAGAAGCGGTCGAGCACCCCGGGCAGCTGGGCCTCGGTGCTGGCGTGGATGAACCCCTCCTCGGCCAGCGAGCGCCCGAGGGTCGAGACCTCGTAGCGTCCACCGGCGCGGGAGCGCGTCCCAGTCCGCCGGAGGGCGGCGTGCAGGATCCGGCCCATCGGCTCAGCCCTTCGGTGCGATGAGGTCGAGCTGGGCGAGCGCGATCAGCACCAGCGCGTCGGTCCACGCCAGCGGGGCGACCGCCCGCCGGGCCGTCCGGGCAGTCGACCTTCTCCGGGATGGTGCCGGCCCGCTCGTGGGTCGGAGAACCAGGACAGCCAGGTGCCGGCCGCGGCGCTGTCGCCGGTCTCGGCGGCGGCCAGCGAGGAACAGCGCCGACTCCGGCGTCCACGAGACGCCGTCATGGCTGCGCCAGGTCGCTCCCGGCGAGACGCCCCCGCCCGGCTGGCGCAGGCGCAGCGGGCCGACCGGGCCGCCTCCACCGCTCCGGACAGCGGGGTGTCGACGTACGGCGGGAGGGCGAAGGTCACGGCGGCGTCCGGCCCCTGGCCACCGGCGTACCGGCTGTAGCCGAAGTTGCCGAAGTACCGCTCGATCGCTGCTGCGCAGCACGCCGGCCCGCCGGCGCGGCCTGGGCGGCCAGCCCGGGGTCGCGGTCCTGGACGCAGGCGGGCGCCGGCGACCAGGCCGGCCAGCGTGGGGGCGGCGATGCCGAGCGTGAGCCGGCTCTCGCCTGACCTCCCAGTAGTCGGCGCTCGGCGGCCGGGCAGGGCGTCCGGCCCGGCCGTGCGGGCGCAGCAGCCGCTCCAGCGAGCGGTCGAACGAGCGGGCGAGGGCGGCGGCGACGTGCGCCGCGCGGTCGACCGGCGGCGTGCCGCGACCGTCTCGTCCACCGCCCACAGCGCCCAGCCCGGGTCGTCCTCCTGGATGCCGCGGGCGTCCGGCGGCCCCGAGCCGTCGATGCAGGTAGCGCGCCTGGAAGCTGCCGTCCGGCGCCTGCACGGCCTGCAGGTACTGCAGGGCGCGGACCGCGTCGTCGAGGTGCCCGGTCGCGGCGAAGGCCACGGCGGCGAACGCCGAGTCGCGCGGCCAGACGTAGTGCCAGGCAGCCGGCAGCGAGGCGATGACGCCGCCGTTGGCCAGCGTCAGCGAGTACAGGTCGGTCGAGCGCGCTGGTCGCGAGCGCGGCGTACGGCGAGGCCGGTGAGGGCACGGTCCCCCGGGCCAGCCAGGCCTGGAAGGCCGGGCTCGCGGTGACCGCGGGTCCGGTCCGCCCCCCGGCCAGCAGGTGGGCGCCGGCGGCGAGGGCGGGGTCGGGCGGCGCAGGCGGCTCGGCGGCCGTGGTCCGCCCGTTCCTGACCAGGCCGGTGCCGAGCAGCATGACCGCCGCGACGGCCAGGGCCGCGATCACCGCGGCCGGGCCGGCGCGAGCGGCGCGCGCCGGCGCGACCACCGCGTCGGTGTGGTCACGACCCACCAGCCTTCGTTCCGCCCGCCCTGCCTGCCCGTGCGTCTGCGTCCGTGCCGCGTGCCTCGGCTGCCGTGCTGCCGGCGAGCTAGGCTCCCGGGCGATGAGCCCCGAGGATATCCGTCACGACACCGTCCTTCCGGCGCTTCGGGAGGACATCGAGCTGCACACCGCCGACGGGCTCACCCTCGTCGGCGAGCTGGCCCGGCCGGTCGACCGGCCCCCGCTCGCGACGCTCGTCACGGTGCATCCGCTGCCGACGCACGGCGGGTTCATGGACAGCCACGTCCTCCGCAAGGCCGCCGCCCGGCTCCCGGCCCTGGCCGGGCTGGCCGTGCTGCGGTTCAACCTGCGCGGGGTGAGCAGTCCGCGGGGGACCAGTGGCGGCAGCTTCGACGGGGGCGTCGCCGAGCGGTACGACGTCGCGGCCGCGATCGAGTACGCCGAGTTCGCCGAGCTGCCGCACCCCTGGCTGATGGGCTGGAGCTTCGGCACCGACCTCGTGCTGCGCTACGGCTGCGACCCGGGCATCGAGGGCGCGATGCTGCTTGAGCCCGCCGCTGCGCACCGCCGTGGACGACGACCTCGACGTCTGGGCCGCGTCCGGCAAGCCGGTCCTGGTGCTGGTCCCGGAGCTCGACGACTACCTCCGGCCGCCGGAGGCCCAGCGGCGCTTCGCCCGGATCCCGCAGGCCCGCGTGGTCGGCGTGGACGGCGCGCGGCACCTGTGGGTGGGCGAGCCGTACGTCCGCCGGGTGCTGGACGAGATCGTGCAGCAGGTGCTGCCCGGCACGGGACCGCTGCCGACGTCGTACTGACTCCTGACGTCAGCTGACTTCAGCGCTGACGCCGGGCCTAGTGCTGCTGCTGCCGGGGGACGAGCACCTCGTGGTAGATCAGGATCAGCCCGGCCGCCGCGGGGATCGCCATGAGGGCGCCGACGACGCCGAGCAGCGTCCCGCCGGCCAGCGCGGCGATGACCGTGACGGCGCCGGGCACGGCGATCGTGCGGTGCATGACCCGCGGGGCGATCAGGTAGTTCTCCACCTGCTGGTAGATCACGTAGTAGGCCAGCGGCCACCAGCGCCGTGGCGAACGAGGTGAACAGCGCGACCAGGACCACCACGACGGCGCCGAGGCTCGCGCCGATCATCGGCACCAGGCCGAGCACGCCGACGGTGACGGCCAGGGCCTCCGGGTAGGGCAGGCGCAGGATGCGCAGCAGGATGTAGCTGCACAGCGCGTTGACCGAGGCGATGGCGATCTGGCCGATGACGTAGCCGCCCACCCGGCGGGTGATCTCCTCGGACAGGCACGCGGACCCGGTCGCGCCGGCTGGCCGGGACCGCGCGGTAGCACGCCTCCTTGACGCTCGGCAGTGACGCCGTGAGGTACAGCGTCAGCACCAGCACGGTGAACGCGCTAGAACGCCCCGCTCAGCGCGGCCCGCCCGGCGCCGAGCACGCCGCCGAACACCTGGGTCCACAGCGAGCCCTGGGACAGCTCCTTCTCGATCTGCGCCTGGAGCTTGCTGATCACGTGGTAGTGCTGGTCGAACTGGCGCACGGTCGGGTCGCGCAGCAGGTTCTGCACGTAGTCCGGGAGCGTTGTCGGCCAGCTGGGTGCCCTGGTCGGCGAGCGGCGGTACGAGCGCGTAGAGCAGGCCGGTGAACGCGCCGATCACCAGGACGAACACGATCAGCACGGCCCAGCCGCGCCGCATCCCGGTCCGCCGTTCCAGCGCAGCGGATCGACCGGGTCGAGCCCCAGGGCCAGGAACAGCGCGATCGCGAGCAGGGTCAGCACCTGCGACAGCCGGACGATCGACTGGACGAAGCCGTACGCCACGAGCAGGCCCAGGCCGCCCGACCAGGCCGACGTAGAACGGGGAGCGGCGGTTCAGCGGCGGGCCGGGCGTCCCGAACTCACCCTCCACCGCCGCCCCGGCGGTACCGGGCTGCACAGGAGTGGCGAGCGCTGGACTGGCGAGCGCAGGGTCGGACAGCACCGCCTGCGGGTCCGGTGTCCGGGCGACGGCCTGCGCTGCCGGGCCGGTACCGCCGTCCGGCCCTCGGCGGTTGCGGGAGCGGCGGCCGAGCCCCGGTACCTGGTCGAACCGGCCGATCAGCTGCCGCCGGGGCTCGTCGTCGCCTGCTGCGCGGCCCGCAGGTCGGCCAGCGCCTTGGCCCGGTCGACGTCCGACTTGTTCATCGAGCCGGTGCCGCCGCCCTTGCCGATCGGTCCGGGGCTGACCGAGCCGTCATCGGCAGCCTGGTCAGCCTGGTCAGCCTGCTCGCCGGCCGGCTCGACCTCGCCCGCGCCCTTGGCGTCGCCGGCCTCGGCAGCGGTGTCACTGATCTCCGCGGACTCCGCGGGCTCGGCCTGCTTCGAGCCCTTGCCCGAGCTCGAGCCCTTGTCCGTGTCCGTCGTCCGCAGCCTTGTCCGCAGCCTTGTCCGATCCTGGTGCGCAGCCGCCGCGTCGTCCCCGGTAGGCGCCGACGGCATCGGCACGGGCGGGGCGGCGAGCGGGGGCTGGGTGAAGAAGTCGCTCGGGTCGAGTCGGCCCCGGAGGCGCCGCCCGCACTCGGACCGGCGGGACCGGCCGGACCAGCGGGAGCAGGAGCGGCAGGGGCGCGGCCCGGCCGGCTCTCGCCGCGAGCGGTGCCGCTTCCCGTGCCGCCTCCTGTGCCGGAACCCGAGTCGTCCGACGTCCGGGTCAGGGCCTCCAGGCCGGGGACCGGCATCGAGCCGAGCAGGCCGCGCAGCTGGTCGAGGTGGGAGGTGATGGAGTCGCGCTGGCGCTGCAGGTCCTCGACCTGCCGCTGGGCCGCACCGCGCTGGCGCTCGGCCTCGGCGCGGGCGTCGGCCAGGATCTTGTCGGCGTGCGCCTTGGCGTCGGCCACCGTCTGGTCGGCGTTCCGCCGGGCGGTCGCCGAGCTGGGTGCGCGAGTGCTCCTCGGCCTCGGTGCGGATCGGCTCGGCCTTCTCCAGCGCGCGCGTGCGCCCGGCTCTCGGCGGCGGCGGCCCGCTCCTCGGCGGCGCGGGTCAGCTCCTGCAGCTTGGCGACGGCGGCGTCGTGCCGCTCGGCGTCCAGCCGCTCGGCCTCCTCGCGCTGGCTGGCCAGCAGCGACCTCGTGGTCCGAGGCGTCCTGCTTGGCCTTGGCCTCGGCCGGCCTCCAGGACGGCGCTGCGCCGGCGCGGTGAGCTCGTCGGCCTCCCGCTTGGCGCTCAGCCGGAGCTCGTCGGCCTCGCGCTTGGCCTTGGCCCGCAGCTCGGTGATCTCCCGCTCGGCGGTGGCCCGCAGCCGGCCGACCTCGCGCTCGAGGCTGAGCCGCTTCTCGATCGCCTCGGTCTCGACGGCCGAGCGCAGCTTCTCGGCCTGCCGCTGGGCCGAGCCGAGCTCCTCGTCCGCCTTGCGGCTGGGCGGTGGCGCGGGTCTCCTCGGCCTCGCTGGTTGGCCGCCTCGATGCGCTCGCGGGCCTGGCGGGTCGACGTGGCGTTCAGCTCGGCTCGCGGCGGCCTCGGCGCTGGCCCGCAGCTCGTGCGGCCTCGGCCCGGGCCTGGCGCCAGCGTCTGGTCGGCGTCGTTCTGGGCCGGCGGCGACCATCTCGACCGCCTGCTCCTCGGCCAGGCGCAGCAGCTGCTCGATGCGGGCGCCGAGCCCGGCGTACGACGGGCGGTCGACCTCGCGCAGCTGGCGCTGGGCGTCGGTCAGCTCGTTGGCCAGGTCGCAGGTTGCTGCCGTCGAGCTGCTCGACGGCGCCGCGGGCCTTGCTCAGCGCGGCCTGGAGCTGGCTGATCTGGGCGTCGACCTGTTCGCGGTCGTACCCGCGCATGACGACGGTGAAGCTGGTGGGCGTGATCGAGAACTGCTCGGTCATAACGCATTCCTCCGTGGCGCGGCGGCGCGACCTCGACGTGACTGACGGATGAGCCCGGGTCTGGCAGACCCGACGTGGAGCACACTCAGAGACAGGCAGGGACAAACCCTACCCCTGAAGGGCAGGCTCCGGGCCCCGTTGGGAGCACTACATCGACGGAGCGTGATCACACGTCACGGAAGCGGTTGATCGCCGTCACGTGGCGTTCGCGCAGCTCCCCGTCGCGCACGCCGAGGCCCTCCTGGGGGGCGAGGCAGAGCACGCCGACCTTGCCCTGGTGCAGGTTCGCGTGGACGTCGGCGGCCGCCCGTCCGGTCTGCTCCAGGGGATAGGTCCGCGAGAGCGTCGGATGGATCAGGCCCCGGGCGATCAGGTCGTTCGCCGCCCAGGCCTCCCGGTAGTTCGCGAAGTGCGAGCCGACGATCCGCTTGAGGTTCATCCAGAGGTAGCGGTTGTCGTACTCGTGCAGGAACCCGGACGTCGAGGCGCAGGTGACGATCGTGCCGCCGCGCCGGGCGACGAACACGCTCGCCCCGAAGGTCTCGCGCCCGGGGTGCTCGAAGACGATGTCGACGTCCCGGCCCCCGGTCAGCTCGCGGATGCGGGCCCCGAAGCGCTTCCACTCGCTCTGGTCCTGCTGAGCCGAGGGTCCCTCGCCGTCCCAGAACCGGTAGCCCTCGGCGGTCCGGTCGATCACCAGCTCGGCGCCCATCGGTGGCACAGCTCGGCCTTGTCCGGGCTGGACACCACGCAGACGGGCTGCGCGCCGGCGGCCAGCGCCATCTGGGTGGCGTACGACCCCAGGCCGCCGCTCGCGCCCCAGATCAGCACCGTGTCGCCCAGCTGCACCCCGGCGCCGTGCTGGGAGACGAGCTGCCGGTACGCCGTGGAGTTGACCAGCCCCGGGCAGGCCGCCTCCTCCCAGGTCAGGTGCCGCGGCTTGGGCATCAGCTGGTTGGCCTTGACCAGCGCCAGCTCGGCCAGGCCGCCGAAGTTGGTCTCGAAGCCCCAGATCCGCTGCTGCGGGTCGAGCATCGTGTCGTCGTGGCCGTCCGGGTGCTCCAGCTCGACCGACAGGCAGTGCGCGACCACCTCGTCGCCGGGGGACCAGGCGTGCACGCCCGGCCCGACGCGCAGCACGACACCGGACAGGTCCGAGCCGACCACGTGGTACGGCTGGTCGTGCTGGGCGGCGAGGGGGGACGAGCGGCCGTACTTGCGCAGGAAGCCGAAGGTCGACATCGGCTCGAAGATCGAGGTCCAGACGGTGTTGTAGTTGATCGCGCTGGCCATCACCGCGACGAGCGCCTCGCCGGGCCCGACCTCGGGCACCGGCACGTCGTCGAGGTGCAGCGTGCGCTGCGGGTCCTTGTCCTTCGTCGGCAGGCCCTCGAACATCCCGACCTCGTCCTCGTGGACGGTCACCCCGCGGTAGGACTCGGGGAGCGGCAGGGCGGCGTACTCCTGCGGGGTGGTGTCGCCGGCGAGGATCGCGGCCCGCACCTGCTCCATCGCGCCGGTGTCAGCCATGGGCGGCCGTCCCCGGCCGGCTGGACCAGCTCCACGAGCACGCCGCCGGCGTCCTTGGGGTGCACGAAGTTGACCCGGCTGCCGGCCGTGCCGCGGCGCGGCTCGTCGTAGAGCAGCCGCAGCCCTCGCTCGCGCAGCCGGCGGGAGACGTCGGCGACGTCCTCGACCCGGTAGGCGACCTGCTGCAGCCCGGGGCCGCTGCGGTCGAGGAACCGGGCGATCGTCGAGTCGGGGGTCAGGGGGGCGAGCAGCTGGACCCGCGCGTCGCTGTCGCCGACGGCCATCATCGCCTCGCGGACGCCCTGCTCCTCGTTGGTCTCCTCGTGCGACGAGGGTCAGCCCGAGGACGTCGCGGTAGAAGGCGATCGCCTCGTCCAGGTCGGGCACCGCGACCCCCACGTGGTCGATGGCGGTGAACATCACATCCGGCGGCAGATTCGACGGCTCGGCCATGCCGCGGAGCGTAGGCTCGCCGGAACACGATCGCCGGCCCGGAGTTGTCGTACCTCACAAGGCGTCCGGCCGGCGCCGCCGCCACGTCCCGTTGGAGGACACTTCGTGACCGACCAGCCTCGCTCCGTCATCGTCGCCGGAGCCCGGACCCCGATGGGCCGGCTGCTCGGCTCGCTGAAGGACCTCAGCGCGGCCGACCTCGGCGGCGTCGCGATCAAGGGCGCGCTCGAGCGCGCCGGGGTCGCGCCCGAGCAGGTCGACTACGTGATCATGGGCCAGGTGCTGACGGCCGGCGCCGGCCAGATCCCCGCCCGGCAGGCCGCGGTCAAGGCCGGCATCCCGATGAGCGTGCCGGCGCTGACCATCAACAAGGTGTGCCTGTCCGGCCTGGACGCCATCGCGCTGGCCGACCAGCTGATCCGGGCCGGCGAGTTCGAGGTCGTCGTCGCCGGCGGCCAGGAGTCGATGACCCAGGCGCCGCACCTGCTGCCGAGGATCGCGCGAGGGCTACAAGTACGGCGACGTGACGATGCGCGACCACATGGCGTACGACGGCCTGTGGGACGCGTTCACCGACCAGGCGATGGGCGGCGCTGACCGAGGCCGCCAACGCCGGAGACCGGAGCGTTCACCCGCGAGGAGCAGGACGCGTTCAGCGCCCGGTCGCACCAGCTGGCCGCCCGGGCCTGGAAGGACGGCCTGTTCGACGACGAGGTCGTGCCGGTGCGAGATCCCGCAGCGCAAGGGCGACCCGGTGGTCGTTCCGCGAGGACGAGGGCATCCGGGCCGACACCACCGTCGAGTCCCTGGCCCGGCTGCGGCCGGCGTTCCGGCAAGGACGGCACGATCACCGCCGGCTCCGCGTCGCAGATCTCCGACGGCGCCGCCGCCGTCGTCGTGATGAGCAAGGCCAAGGCCGAGTGCTCGGGCCTGACCTGGCTGGCCGAGATCGGCGCGCACGGCGTGGTCGCCGGGCCGGACTCGACGCTGCAGTCGCAGCCCGCGGCGGCGATCCGGCGCCGCGTGTGCGAAGGAGGGCATCGAGCCGACGGACCTCGACCTGGTCGAGATCAACGAGGCGTTCGCCGCGGTCGGGCTGGCCTCGACCCGCGAGCTCGGCCTCGACCCCGAGCGGGTCAACGTCAACGGCGGGGCCATCGCGCTCGGCCACCCGATCGGCATGTCCGGCGCCCGGCTGGCGCTGCACCTGGCGCTGGAGCTGCGCCGCCGCGGTGGTGGCATCGGGGCGGCGGCGCTGTGCGGCGGCGGCGGTCAGGGCGACGCGCTGCTGCTGCACGTCCCGCCGCCTGACGCGCGGTTCGCCGGCGACCCGGAGCGGCTTCACGTGACACGGCAGGTCGACCCGGGCGAGCTGGTCGAGCAGGCCCGGGCCGGCAGCGCGCGAGCGGTCGCCCGGCTGATCTCGCTCGTCGAGGACGACAACCCGCAGCTGCGCGAGGTGATGGCGCCGCTTGTCGCCGCATACGGGTTCGGCCACGCTCGATCGGGCTGACCGGCTCCCCGGGCGTCGGCAAGTCGACGACCACGACGGCGCTGGTGTCGGCGTACCGCGCTCGCGGGTTGCGCGTCGGCGTGCTCGCGGTCGACCCGACGCTCGCCGTTCTCCGGTGGCGCGCTGCTCGGCGACCGGGTGCGGATGCAGGACATCGCGCTCGACCCGGGCGTCTACATCCGGTCGATGGCCACCCGCGGCCACCTCGGCGGGCTGTCGCGCGCGACGCCGCAGGCGCTGCGGGTGCTCGACGCCGCGGGCTGCGACGTCGTGCTGGTCGAGACCGTCGGCGTCGGCCAGTCCGAGGTCGAGGTCGCCGGGCTGGCCGACACCACCGTGGTGCTGCTGGCGCCCGGCATGGGCGACGGCATCCAGGCGGCCAAGGCCGGGATCCTCGAGGTCGGCGACGTGTTCTCGGTGAACAAGGCCGACCGCGACGGTGCCGACGCGACGGTCCGCGAGATCCAGCACATGCTCGGCCTGGGTGAGAGCCGCTCAGCGGGTGACTGGCGCCCTCCGGTCGTCCGCACCGTGGCCACCCGCGACGGTGGGGTCGACGAGCTGCTGGAGGCGTTGGACAAGCACCAGGCCTGGCTGGAGCGCGACGACCAGCTCCGAGCGCGGCGGCTGGCCCGGGCCGCCCGGGAGGTCGAGGCCATCGCGCTGTCCGCCCTGCGGGCCCGGATGGACGGCTCGGCCAGCGGCGCCTGGTCGCTGGACGAGCTGGCGGCCGAGGTCGTGGACGGCCGGCTCGACCCGTACGCCGCTGCCGACCGGCTGGTCGACGCGGTCTCCTGAGCCTGACCGGTGAGCCTGACCGGGCCGGCGGACGGCTCAGCGGGCCGCGGTCTGGACCTCCAGCAGGGAGTCGGCGTGCCGCTCCCTCTCGAACGCCTCCCGGCCGCCGCGCAGGCCGAACAGGCGCTTGGTGTACAGCAGGTAGACCACGGCGCGCGACGTTGACGAGGAAGGCGAGCAGGCGCAGCACGGTCACCCGGTCGAGCAGCTCGTGGACCTCCAGGGGCAGGAAGACCGCCGTGCCGACGGCCGCGACGTACTCGCCCCACCGCCGCAGCAACCACAGCCCGACGGCCTCGAGCAGCTCGAGCGCGCCGTAGGCCAGGACGCCGAGCGTGATCCAGCGCAAGGTGCCGGGGCGACAGGCCGAAGGCCTGGTTCAGTCAGCCGGACCGGCCCGGTGTTCTGCAGGTCGACGCCGAGCCGGTCGGCCAGCGGCTTCAGCAGCGGCAGGTCGGACTGGAAGACCTTCTGCAGGGAGTTCTCGGCGCCCTGGAAGCGGTGCAGCCCGTAGGCCAGGACGACGAGCAGCAGGCCGCGGACGAGCCGCTCCACCGCGAGCAGGCGCAGCACGAAGGCGTCCCGCAGGACCCTGTCCGCGCAGCACCACGGGCGCGTCCGACGCCGGCCCGCTGCCGCGCGGCGGCCCGGGCACGAAGTCGCCGCAGCGCAGGCAGCGCCAGGCCTCGCCGTCGGTGGTCCGGGCCCGCAACGGCTCGCGCAGCTCGGGCTCGTCGGGGGCGTACGTCGCGTGGCCGTGGCGCCCGCAGGAGCGCAGCTCCCAGCTGAACTCGGGGAGCAGGCGCCAGCGGGACATGCGGGCAAACCCTCGGTGCCGCGCCCGGTCCGTGCAACTGCGCGGTCTACGGTTACCGGCGTGGCGCACGAGCTGGGTCTGCCGTTCGACCCGATCGCCCGCGCCGAGGAGCTCTGGGCCGAGCGCTGGGACGCGGCCGGGGCCGATGGCCGCCGCCACGTCGATCATGCGGGTCCAGCAGCTGCTGCTGGCGCGGTTCGACGACGTGCTGCGGCCGCACGAGCTGACCTTCGCCCGGTACGAGGCGCTCGTGCTGCTCGCCTTCAGCCGCTCGGGCGAGCTGCCCATGGGCAAGATCGGCGAGCGCCTGATGGTGCACCCCACGAGCGTCACGAACATCGTCCAGCGCCTGGAGCAGCAGGGCCTGGTCGAGCCGCCGACCGAACCCGCGGGACGGCCGGGGCGCGCTCGCCGCGCTGACCGAGGCCGGGCGCGAGGTCATGCGAGCGGGCCACCAAGGACCTGCTGGGCACCGGCTTCGGCCTGGACGCCCTCGGCGACGAGGGTCAGCGCCAGCTCTTCGAGCTCCTGCGCGGCGTACGGGTGGCGGCGGGCGATTTCGCCGACCGGTTAGAGAATACTAGGAAGTCCAAGTAAATTGGCGGCGTGAGCGAGACGACGGACGGCCGGCAGCGCTGGCAGCAGCGGTACGACGCGGCACTGGAGCGGGGTCAGGTGCGCGACGCCGACTTCACCACGCTGTCCGGAATGGAGCTGGACCCGGTGTACGGGCCGGCCGGATCCGACGGGTCGGACGGGTCGGACGGGTCGGACGGGTCGGGCGGCGGGACCGCGCCGGTCGAGGAGCGGATCGGGTGGCCGGGGGAGTACCCGTTCACCCGCGGGCTCTACCCCACCGGCTACCGCGGGCGGACCTGGACGATCCGGCAGTTCGCCGGCTTCGGCAACGCCGAGCAGACCAACGAGCGCTACCGGATGATCCTGGCCCGCGGCGGTGGCGGGCTGTCGGTGGCGTTCGACATGCCGACGCTCATGGGCCGGGACTCCGACGACCCGCAGAGCCTGGGCGAGGTCGGGCACTGCGGCGTGGCCGTCGACTCGGCCGCGGACATGGACACGCTGTTCGCCGGCATCCCGCTGGCCGAGGTCACCACCTCGATGACGATCAGCGGGCCGGCCGTGCCGGTCTTCTGCATGTACCTCGTGGCCGCGGAGCGCCAGGGGGCGGACATCTCCCGGCTGGACGGCACGCTGCAGACCGACATCTTCAAGGAGTACATCGCCCAGAAGGAGTGGCTCTTCCCGCCCGAGCCCCACCTGCGGCTGATCGGCGACCTGATGGAGTACTGCGCGGCGCACATCCCGGCGTACAAGCCGCTGTCGGTCTCCGGCTACCACATCCGCGAGGCGGGCTCGACGGCCGCGCAGGAGCTGGCGTTCACGCTGGCCGACGGCTTCGGCTACGTCGAGCTGGGCCTGCAGCGCGGGCTGGACGTCGACGCCTTCGCCCCCGGCCTGAGCTTCTTCTTCGACGCCCACGTGGACTTCTTCGAGGAGATCGCCAAGTTCCGTGCGGCGCGGCGGATCTGGGCCCGCTGGATGCGCGACGTGTACGGCGCGCAGACCGAGCGCGGCGCAGTGGCTGCGGTTCCACACCCAGACCGCCGGCGTCTCGCTCACCGCCCAGCAGCCGTACAACAACGTCGTCCGCACGGCCGTCGAGGCGCTGGCGGCGGTGCTCGGTGGCACCAACTCGCTGCACACCAACGCGCTGGACGAGACGCTCGCCCTGCCGAGCGAGCAGGCGGCCGAGATCGCCCTGCGCACGCAGCAGGTCCTGATGGAGGAGACCGGGGTCGTGAACGTCGCCGACCCGCTCGGCGGCTCCTGGTACGTCGAGGCGCTGACCGACCGGCTCGAGGCCGAGGCCGAGCGCGATCTTCGACCGGATCCGGGCCATGGGCTCGGACGGCACGATGACCTCGGGCATCCTGCGCGGCATCGAGGACGGCTGGTTCATGGCCGAGATCGCCGACGCGGCGTTCCAGTACCAGACGGCCCTGGAGAAGGGCGAGAAGAAGGTCGTCGGCGTCAACGTCCACACCGAGTCGATCACCCCGGAGCTGGAGATCCTGCGGGTCAGCCACGAGGTCGAGCGCGACCAGGTCGCGGCGCTCGGGCGCCCGCCGCCGGGCCCGCGACGAGGCGGCGGTCGGCGCGGCCCTGACCCGGCTCGGAGAGCTCGCGCGCACCGAGGAGCAACCTCGTGCCGCCGATGCTCGAGGCGGCCCGGGCCGAGGCCACGCTGGGCGAGATCTGCGACGCGCTGCGGGCGGTCTGGGGCGACTACCGGGAGCCGGCGCGATTCTGAGCCCACGCTCGGACCACTTACCCTGGTCCGTCGTGGCACCTGATCGTCGGCAGTACGGCAAGTACCTCCTCGCCGACGTCCGGGACGCCGTCGAGCGGCCGGGTGCGCTCGCCGGCCTGGTGGCCACGGTCCTCGGGGTCGTGCTCGTCGTGGTCGGCCTGGCCGGCATCGTCCTGGTGGGTCCCAGCAGCACGTACAGCGCCTCGCGCACCCTGCAGCCGAACGCACCGTCGGTGCTGCTGACCTCCGG
This sequence comes from uncultured Actinomycetota bacterium, assembly GCA_963743975.1. Classification (GTDB taxonomy): domain Bacteria; phylum Actinomycetota; class Actinomycetes; order Actinomycetales; family CAVURS01; genus CAVURS01. The sequence continues at coordinate 453,847 of CAVURS010000001.1, read as the reverse complement.
GGTGGTGGGGTCCGTGGGGCCGGAGGTCACCGTGACCGCGCACCGGCTGGACGGCGGCCCGCTCTTCCTGGGCCGGGCGATCGCGGGTGACGTGAGCGATCTCACCGGAGGGTCCCCGAGCGTGGTCGTGCACGGCGTCCACGCCCTGCACGGGCTGGTGACCGGCCGGCGCACCGGCACGGCCAGCCTGCCCGCGGTGCAGGGCTCGGACATCTGGCGCGACTCCAGCGTGGGCGGGGGCTCGCGCACGCTGGTCTGGCGGCCGGGGCAGGACCCGCAGTCGGTGCTGATCGCGTCGACCGACGGCGCGTCGCTGCCCGCGGTGAAGGTCACGGTCAGCTGGCACCGCAGCGGGTGGTTCCCGGTCGCGCTGCTCCTGCTCCTCATCGGGCTGGGGCTGCTGGTCGCCGGCCTGCACCGGCTCACCGGCGACGGTCACCTGCTGCGGCGCCTCGTGCGGCGGGTGACGCGACGGATCGCCCGGATCCCGGTCCCCGCTCGCCGCCTGGGCGGGAACGGCGGCCGGGCGCTGGTCGGGGCGGTGCTGGCCGTCGCGCTGCTCTCCGGCTGCTCGGCGGCCGGTGGTCTGGTGGGAGTGCACGCCGCCAGCGGCTCCTCCGGCAACGGGCCGGCCCTGGAGCCGCAGCAGGCGCGGGCCATCGTCGGGCGCGTCCTCACCGTGGCGAACCGCTCGGATGCCGCGCGGAGCTCCTCGACGGCCCAGCAGGCGTACGACGGGCTGGCGCTGCAGATGATGACAGCGGCGTACAGCGTGGACACGGCGCAGGGGACGACGGTGCCGCCCCGGCCGACGTCGGCCGAGCGGCCGATGGTCATGCTCACCCGCGGCACGGCGTACCCGCGGTTCTTCTTCGCGGTGCTGCCGGGCAACCACAGCCAGCCGCCGGTGGTGAGCCTGCTGACCGCGAAGGACCCCTCCTCGCAGTACCGGATCGCCGGCTCGGTCGTCCTGCTGCCGAACGTCAAGGTCCCGGCCGTCCCCGACGTGACGACCGGGTCGACGGTGCTCGCGTCGGACGCGCGCGGGCTCGCCCTGACCCCGGGAGCCGTGGCCGCGTCGTACGCCGCGGTGCTGAACGGCGGGTCCTCGGCCCCGGAGGCGGCGCGGTTCCGCCCGGACAGCTTCCTCAGCCAGGTGCAGCAGGCGGCCTCCGCGCAGCGGGCCGAGGTGGCGCGCTACGGCACGTACACGCAGGCCCACGAGGCCGTCCCCGGAGCGACGCTCGCCATCCGCACCAGTGACGGCGGGGCGCTGGTCTTCACGGCGCTGCGCCGGACCAGCACGTTCACCGCCCGCGCCGGCAACGTGGCCACATTGCCTGCCGACGTTCGGGTCCTGACCGGCTCGGTCCAGGCCTCGACCTTCAGCTCCACCGCGGTCGAGATGCTGCTGTTCTCCGTGCCGCCCGCCGGGAAGGGCAAGGCGGCGCTGATCGGCGCCTCCGACGGGCTGATCTCGGCCACCGCCCACTGACCACTTCCGACAGGATGAGGACATGACTCAGCAGCCGTTCAGCGCCGCGGCCCTCCGCGGCGCCGTCGACCTCGGCGCGCTCGCGGCCGCGAACCAGCGCAAGGCGGCCGGTGGAGCCGGCGCCGGGCCGGCCAGCCCCTTCGTCGTCGACGTCACCGAGGCCGACTTCCAGCAGGTCGTCATCGAGCAGTCGATGACCGTGCCGGTCGTCGTCGACCTGGCCACCACGCGGGCCCAGCAGTCCGTGCAGATGAGCAGCACGCTGGACCGCCTGGCCGCGGAGTTCGCCGGGGCGTTCCTGCTGGCCCGGGCCGACATCGACACCAGTCCGGCGCTCGTGCAGGCCTTCCAGGTGCAGACCCTGCCGTTCGTGGTGGCGGTGATCGCCGGGCAGCCGGTGCCGCTGGCCGCCGACGTCGTGCCCGAGGCGCAGATGCGGCAGATCCTGGGCAAGCTGCTCGAGGTCGCCGCCCAGAACGGCGTCACCGGACGGGCGCCGGGAGCCGCCGAGGACGACGGCACCCCGGCGGCGCCACCGGAGCCCGAGCTGCCACCGCTGCACCAGGCGGCATACGACGCGATCGAGCAGGGCGACCTGACCGCGGCCGCGGCGGCGTACGAGCAGGCGATCCGGGAGAGTCCGGCCGACGAGCTGGCCGCGGTGGGTCTGGTCAACGTCCAGCTGATGCAGCGCACGGACGGGGTGGACCCCGCGGCGGCGATCGCGGCGGCCGACGCCGCGCCGGACGACACGGCCGCCCAGCTGCTCGCGGCCGACATGGAGCTGCTGCAGGGGCGGACCGGGGGGCTTTCGACCGGCTGGTGGAGGCGGTGCGCTCGCGCTCGGGCGCCGAGCGCGAGGAGGTGCGGCGCCGGCTGGTCGACCTGTTCGCCCTGGTGGGTGCCGACGACCCGGACGTCAAGCGGGCGCGCGTCGCGCTCACGAACGCCCTGTTCTAGCCGGATGCTGCACTGGCACCTCGAGGACCCCGACCGGAGCTGGACGCGGGTCCGCCTGCTGCAGCCCGGCCTGAGCCGTGAGCCGCTCGACCTCGAGCGGGACGGTGCGGCCTGGGCGCGGACGACGCCCCGGCCGCCGGTGGACCGGATCGAGTACCGGTTCGAGGTGCAGGCCGCGGACGGCCGGGCCGAGCAGATCAACGATCCGGCGCAACCCGCTGCGCGCCCCCGGCGTGTTCGGCGAGCCGTCGGTGCTGGAGCTCCCGGAGTACGTCGCGCCGTGGTGGCTGGACGCCCCGGCCGGTGACTGGGACCGCACCGACCTCATGGCACGCGGGCGGGGCCTGCGCGAGGTGCCGGTGCAGCTCTGCTCGCCCGCCGGCACGGCCGCCGAGGAGCCGATGCCCTTGCTCGTGGTGCACGACGGCGGCGAGATGGACGCGTTGGCCCGCGTCACGGCGTACGCCGCGGCCACGGTGGCGGCGGGCTCGGTCCGGCCGTACCGGGTTGCTCTGCTGTCCCCGCTGGACCGCGACAACTGGTACTCGGGGTCCACGGCGTACGGCCGGACCCTGGCCACGTCGGTGCTGCCGCTGCTGCGTTCGGCGGTCAACGTGGACGGCCCTGTCGTCGGGTACGGCGCGAGCCTGGGCGCGCTGTCGATGCTGGCCACGCAGCTGCGCCACCCCGGAGCCTTCGGGGGGCTGATGCTCGCGTCGGGCAGCTTCTTCCATCCCTCCGACGACGCGCACGAGTCGGGGTTCCGGCGGTACTGGCGGATCGTCGACCGGGTGACCGACGTGCTGCAGGGCGGACTGGACGCCGGAGCGGGGCCGCGGCTGCGCATCGGCCTGGTCTGCGGCACGGTCGAGGAGAACCTGGCCAACAACCGGCGGATGGCGGCCGCGCTCGACCGGTCCGGTCACGACGTGTCGTTCGCGACGTTCCGCGACGCGCACAACTTCACGGCCTGGCGGGACGCGCTGGACCCGCATCTCACGTCGGTCCTGGCCGACCTCTGGGGCTGACCGGCAGGATGGCCCGGTGCGTCGCGACTGGGTCCAGCTGCCCGTGCCCGGCACCGACCTGTCGCTGACGCTCGTCGCGTACGGGCACTGGGGGCGGCCGGTGCTGGTGTTCCCCTCGGAGGCCGGCGGGGCCTGGGACTACGAGAACAACGGCATGGTCGGAGCCGTCGCGGACCTCATCGAGGCGGGCCGGGTCAAGCTCTACTGCGTCGACTCCCTGGACGCCTACACCTGGTCCGACCGCTCGATCGCCCTGGAGGAGCGGGCGCGGCGGCACGCGACGTACGCCGGGTGGATCCGGGACGTCGTCACCCCGTGGATCCACGGTGACTGCGGCGGTCCGGTGGACATCGCGGTCACCGGGTGCAGCCTCGGTGCCTATCACGCGCTGCAGTGCGGGCTGACCCGGGCCGACCTGTTCCCGCTCGTCATCGGGCTCTCCGGGAACTACGACGTGTCCACCTGGCACGCGTGGGGCGAGCGCGGGGACGCGGCGTACTTCGCCAACCCGGCCGACTACGTGCCGAACCTCGGCGGTGACCACCTCGACTGGCTGCGCGGCCGGCTCTCGGTCCTCCTGGTCTGCGGCCAGGGCGCCTGGGAGACCCATCCGACCGGTGCGCTCCCGGCGACCCGCACGATGGGGCGACTCCTGCAGGACAAGGGGATTCGCTGCGAGGTGGACCTGTGGGGGTTCGACGTCAGCCACGACTGGGAGTGGTGGCAGCGGCAGCTCGCCCATCATCTGCCGAGGTTCTGCTAGGTCTGCTAGACCTAGCCCATGAGCGACTCCATCGCCCCCGCTGGGGCTCCGGCGACCCAGCACCTCGTCGGGCTGCTGCTGGGCACCGAGAACGACTGGCCGCGCGCGTTCGAGACGTTGACCTCGCGGCTCGGCCTCGTCGAGGACGGGCTCGGCGGCCAGCACGAGCTCACCACGGAGCGGGTGTCGATCGAGCCGTTCGAGCTGCGCGACCGGCCGCGGCACGCACTGGTCATCGACCGGCTGGCGTACTGGTACTACCACCCCCGCGAGTGGCTGAAGAAGGTCGCGCTGATGGACGACGTGTACCTGCTGAACAGCCCGTTCACGTTCCAGTCGATGGAGAAGCACGCGGCGTACTGCGCGATGATCCGGCTCGGTCTCAAGGTCCCGACGACCGTGCTGGTGCCGTACAAGAACCCGGTCGACAACGCGCGGTACGCCTACACGGCGGCGCAGTACAACCGGGAGTTCGACCTCGACGCAGTGGCGGCCGAGGTGGGGTACCCGATGTTCATGAAGCCGTTCGACGGCGGCGGCTGGCGCGGTGTGTCGATGATCCGGGACCCGGCCGAGCTGCACCGGGCGTACGACGACTCGGGCGAGATGCTGATGCACCTGCAGGCGGCGGTGAAGGACTACGACGTCTTCGCCCGGGCCCTGTCGATCGGCGCCGAGACGATGGTCATGCGGTTCCGGCCGGACGAGCCGATGCACGACCGGTACGCGGTCGACCACGGCTTCCTCTCGCCGCAGGCGGGCGAGGAGGCGGTCACGATCTCGCGGGTGGTGAACGCGTTCTTCCGGTGGGAGTTCAACTCCTGCGAGATGCTCGTCAAGGGCGACCAGGTGCACCCGATCGACTACGCGAACGCGTGCCCGGACGTGGCCGTCACGTCGCTGCACTACTACTTCCCGTGGGCGATGACCGCGCTCGTGAAGTGGTCCGCGTTCTGCCTGGTCACCGGTCGCGCACCGCGGCTGCACGTCGACACCACACCGTGGTTCGCCATCGCCGACCGGACCGACCTGTCGTACGAGGAGAAGCTGGCCGAGTACCGGCTGCTGGCCGACGCGCACTTCGAGACCGAGCGGTACCACGACTTCGTCGCCGCCCGGCTGCCGCACCTGGACGAGCAGGTCCTGGACTGGGTGCAGTCGGCGGACTTCGACGACCTGGTCGTGTCCACCGTGCGGTCGACCTATCCGGCGCACGAGCACGAGCGGTTCCTCGCCCACTTCCGTGGGCTCGTCGGGCTGTGGGTCAGCGACCAGTCGCCGGCTCCGGTGCCGTCCTCCCCGTCCTAGGCAACGTCGCCGTCCTTCTGCTTTCCCGGGGTCTCCCGGGGGCGCACACTGGCCGCATGAGTGCCGAACCGGTCAGCACCGCCACCGGCCGGTACGACGACGGGAACGTCCAGTGCTGGTGCTGTGACACCGTGGATGCGGCCGACAGGATGGTTCATCTCGGCAACCACCCTGAAGTACACCTCTGCCTGCGGTGCGCCCACTTCGTGCACCAGCGGGCTCGGGAGATCGAGGACCACGGAAAGCGAGGCCCGACCGCGTTCGCCCGTCACCGGGTTCGCATCCTTCGCGCTGAGGTGATGCGCCGAGGGTGGCACGAGAACAGGTTCATCGGCGGCAAGCTCCGCTGGCTGGGGAAGTACCTCCCGTAGCGTGTCCCGCCGCCCACTATCCCCGGCTATCCGGTGTCCGGCGGGCGTTGCCGGGCGAGCCAGCGGGCGGCGAGCCGGCGCAGGGCTCGTTCGAAGTCCTGGCTGTAGGCGTTGCGCCGCGGCTCGGCGCCGTCCGGTGGTCGCCACTCGACCTGACCGTCGCGGATCTCGCCCTGCCAGCCGCGGGCGTGGACCAGCCGGTGGTGGTACCCGCACAGCAACGTCCCGTTGTCCTCACTGGTCTTCCGGGACCGGCCGAACGGGACCAGGTGATGCGTGTGGCACCACGGCGGCTTGGCCGAGCAGCGGGGATAGGTGCAGTGCCGGTCGCGAACCTCGATCGCGCGGCGGATGCGCGGGGGGAACGGGTATCGGGTGTCGCCCACGTCGAGCGGACGTCCGGTCTCCTCGTCCAGCAGGATCGGCAGCACCTCGGCGTCGCAGGCCAGCGTCTGCACGGTCAGCGCGGACACCGGCCACCCGTCCGGCTGCCCCGTCTCGAGCGTCCCCGGTGCGATCCCCCCGAGGGCACCTCGCGTCGTCACGTCGCCCAGCAGCGTGGCCAGGTCGGCGGTCAGGACGAGGCGGGTCGGTGCGCCGGCCCGGGTCGGGAGTCCGTCCGGACCGCCGATCCGTGCGGCCAGCGACAGCTCGGCCAGCGCGGTGAGCCCGTCGGCCATCCGCTGCCGGGCCGTGCGCGGATCCGGCGAGCCGTCCTGCGCCGGACGCGGCGCCGCCAGCGACTCGACCGCCGCCATGAGGGCGCCACCGCCGACCGGCGGCAGATGCGCCTGGACGTGCCACATCCCCGTGCTGTCCTGGACGATGTACGCCTCCCGCGCCTCCTGCTGGGCGTCCTCGTCGCGCGCGAGGCGGGCGGGTGCATCCGGGTCGAGGCGCAGCCGGACCCGCAGCCCGGCCCGTGACAGCTGCGCCGGGTCCACCCGCTGTGCGGTCTCCAGCAGCAGCTCCTGCACCTCGCCGCGGGTCCGCTCGTCCAGCACGATCGGCAGGGCGTCCAGCGCGGTGACGGTACGCGCCACGGCACCGGCATGACCGACGCTGATGTCCCCGGCGGCGAACGCCTCGCGGGTGGGCCGGAGGTCGGAGCCGTCCTCAGCAGCAGCCGGCCCAGTCGGGTGCAGCGCCTCGGCCAGGGCCGCGCGAGCCGACGCGTGCTGCGGTGTCACGGGCACCAGCCCGCGCAGCCAGGTCGCCGCGCTCTTCGCACCGTCGGCCGCAGGGACGCCGCGTCCGACCGCCTCTGCGAGAGCCGCGACCTGGGCCGCAGCCACACGCGACTCGGCCCGGTGCAGCAGACCGATGGCCCCGCCCAGCTCGCCGGAGGGGACCCGCCACCACGGCGCGGACGACAGGGCGTCCAGGGCAGCACCGAGGGCCGCGAGCGCGGAGCGAACGCCGCCGACGTCACCGCCGGTCTCGGGAGCTGTGCCCTGGAGGTCCATGGATCGAACCTAGGGGACGGGTCTGACAAAACGGACAGGCGGACAGGGGCGCGGACGTCCTAGGTGCCGGCGTGATGGAGCGTCGCCCACACGCCGTACAGCGCGAACACCGTTCCGCCGGCAGCGATCACGACGTCGCCGGCGCGCAGGCGGCCGAAGCGGGCGGCGAACCGCGGGTACACGACGAACACGATCAGCTGGCTCAGCCAGAGCGCGACGAGGGACGGCTTCAGGAGCGCGTCGTAGATCCGGTCCGGGTCGATCAGGGTCAGTGGAGCCGACACCACGAGAACCGCCGCGAGGGCCACGGTCATCCGCCGGACGGAGCGCCGGGTGAGGACGTGCAGCAGCCGGGTCAGCGCGACGTACTCGACCAGCATGACTCCCGCGATGCTGACCGCCACGCCCACGCCGACGGTCACCGCGAGCGCGTGGCCCGCGAACACCTCCGCCACCGACTGACCGGGAATCGGGGCCCGGGTGAACGCCGGGTTCCGCGCCAGGGGAAACACGGCGAGCACGACCCCGACGGCAGTCAGCGCGTACCCGATGACCAGCCCGCGGCGCACGGTCCGGGTGCGGGGTGCGGCCACCTCGCCGCCGAGGTACAGCGGCAGGCTGCCGCAGACGTACAGCAGCGCGACCTGACCGCTGGCCGCCACCACCGCGTGCGAAGGGCGGGGCAGCGCCCAGGAGCCGGCCGGGTGATCGTGCGCGATGCCGACGACGGCGAGGACACCGACGAGCAGCAGCTGGCCGGCGGCGAGGACGCCGAGGACCACCAGTGTCACCGCGCGCCCGGCGAGCATCGTGACGGCGAGGGCGACCGGGATCGCGACCTCGAGCAGCGGCTGGTACCGCCGGAAGCCCGGACTGACCGCGGGCAACGTGTCGTAGACGATCGAGGCGGTGGTGTAGACGAGGTAGAGCGCGTAGCTGAAGACCCACAGCACGGCCTGCGCCATGGCCAGGCGCGGCCCGGCCGCCTGGCGCACGAACCCGTAGAGGCCACCGGACGTTGCGACGTGCCGGGAGTACCGGAGCCAGACCAGCAGGGGAAGTCCGAAGACGAGCGACGCCGCGACCGCGACCGGTCCGGAGGAGGCGGTGACGTCGTCGAGGATCCCGGGCACGTAGAGCGCCGCCAGGGCGAGCGGACCGCCGAAGGACACGACGGCGAACGCCACGAAGCCGGGCAGCCCTACCGAGCGGCCCGGCGTTCGTGGCTGGTCGACGAGCGCGGCGATTCCTAGGACCAGCCGCCGCCGGCGTTCGAGCTGCTGGAGCTGCTCGAGCTGGAGCCGGACGCCCCGGCTGCCGCCGCGCGGTGATCGGAGTGCCCTTGCCGTCGAGCACCCACCACGCGGCGCCGAAGTCGTTGCGCCCCTGACCCTTGGTGTCACCGGCTGAGGTGTCGAGCTTGAAGTAGTAGAGCGGGTGCCCGGCGTACGTGACCTGAGCACTGCCGTCGGCCCGCTTCAGCGTCCCGACGGCGGACATGGTCGCGCTTCCGGACACGGCCGGTGCCGCGCTCGAGGTGACCGGCGGCCAGAAGGCCGCGCACTGACCGCTGCAGGTGGACGCGGTCGCCGTGTCCGAGGCGAACATGTACAGCGTGCGGCCCTGGCCGTCCGTGAGGAACGTGCCGAGCGGGCCGCTGTGCGTCTCGATGGTGAGTGCGCCGGAGGCGGCCGACGACGAGGCGCCGCCGCCCGCCGCGGGTGCGGCGCTTCCCCCGCCCGAGGAGCTGGCACAGGCGGCGAGGAGAGTGGCGGCCGCGACCACGAGGCCGGTCAGCCAGACGGTACGCCGGACGCGGCGTAAGGCATGGAACGACAACGGATTCATCTCCTTCAGAGGTGACCGCTGGTGCGGCCGGCCGTGCTTCGCGGCCCGCTGTAGGAACGCAGCCGCTCCCGCCGGCGTTCATCGCGAGATACTGCGCTCGTGACCGACGACAGCTCCGCCACCGCCCCCACCCCGCCCGTCGGACCGGTCGACGCCTCCCTGGTCCCGCGTTACGCCGGGCTGTCGACCTTCGCCCGCCTGCCGCGGCTGGAGGACGTGGGCCGGGCCGACGTCGCGGTGGTCGGTGTGCCGTTCGACTCCTCCGTGAGCTACCGGCCGGGAGCGCGCTTCGGGCCGGCCCACATCCGGCAGAGCTCACGGCTGCTGCGCCCGTACAACCCGGCGCTCGACGTCCTGCCGTTCCACGCTCAGCAGGTCGCGGACGCCGGCGACATCGCGGCCAACCCGTTCGACATCCAGGACGCCATCGGGCACATCGCCCGCGCGGCCGGCGAGCTGACGGCCGACGGCACCAAGCTGCTCACGCTCGGCGGGGACCACACGATCGCCCTGCCGTTGCTCCGCGCGATGCACGCCCTGCACGGACCGCTGGCCGTCCTGCACTTCGACGCCCATCTGGACACGTGGGACACCTACTTCGGCGAGCCGTACACCCACGGGACGCCGTTCCGGCGCGCCTCGGAGGAGGGGCTGATCGACCGGGATCACAGCCTGCACATGGGGATTCGCGGCCCGCTGTACGGGCCGGCCGACCTGCCCGAGTCGGGCGATCTCGGCTTCGCCACGGTGCACTGCGCCGAGATGGACGAGATCGGCGTCTCCGGCGCGGTCGAGCGGATGCTCGAGCGGCTCGGCGACCGGCCGGTCTACGTGTCCGTCGACATCGACGTGCTCGACCCGGCACACGCTCCCGGGACGGGGACGCCGGAGGCCGGCGGCCTGACGCTCGCGCGAGCTGCTCGGCATCCTGCGCGCGCTCGCGGGACGCACCGTCGTGTCGGCCGACATCGTCGAGGTCGCACCGGCCTACGACCACGCCGAGATCACCGGGATCGCCGCCGCGCACGTCGCCTACGAGCTGCTGTCGGTGCTGGCGACGCGCCAACAGTAAAGAGATCGTCAAGGCCGTTGCGTCTTCCGCGCGGCACCTCGTGACGGGAGACTGTCCGCCATGTCGACGACAGCGCAGCAGCCGCGCATCTCCGGGGTCGAGGTCCGCTCCATCGACTATGTCCCCCTCAACGAACGGCACGGGAAGCTGTGGCACCTGGGCCCGCTGTGGTTCATGTCGAACGCCCAGATCGCCACTCTCGCAGTCGGATTGATCAGCTTCTTCGAGGGCGGCAACGTCATCTGGTCGATCATCGCGATCGTCGTCGGCGTGCTGGTGGGCACGCTGTTCATGGCCTTCCACTCGGCCCAGGGGCCGCAGCTGGGCCTGCCGCAGATGATCCAGTCGCGGCCGCAGTTCGGCTACCTCGGCGCGCTGCTCGTGTGGGCGTTCGCGTACCTGCAGTACGCCGGCTTCAACGTGTTCAACACGATCCTGGCCGGACGGGCGCTGCACTCCACGGTCCGCGGACCGGTCAAGCTGTGGGTCGTCATCGCCACGATCGTCGCGTTCGTCATCGCGCTCGTCGGCTACGACCTGATCCACAAGGCCGAGCAGTACCTCACGTACGCGACGATCGTGATCGTCGGCATCTTCACCGTCGTGGTGCTGACGCTGCACTACCCGGCGGGCTCCTTCGACCTCTCCGGCTTCAAGTGGACGCCGTTCCTCGGCCAGTTCGGCGTGGTGGCCGGCTACCAGATCAGCTGGGCCATCTACGTGTCGGACTACTCGCGCTACCTTCCCCCGAACGTCACGGTGCGCAAGACCTTCTACTGGACCTACCTGGGGTCGGCCATCGGCGGTGGCTGGCTGATGCTGCTCGGCGCCCTGCTCGCGGGCTGGGCCGGGGACAAGTTCGACGGCACCGGCATCTCCGAGATCCTGCAGGCCGGCAACAAGGTCTTCGACGGGTTCGGCGACATCGTGCTGATCCTGTCCGCGCTGGGCCTGATGTCGGTCACGGCCCTGAACATGTACGGCGGGTCCCTGACGTTGATCAGCGGCATCGACTCGTTCAGCCGGGTCCGGCCGACGATGACCGTCCGGCTGGTCACGATCGGCATCACCGCGGTGCTCTCGCTCGATCGGGGCCCTCGCCGCCACGGACAACTTCCTGGCCAACTTCAACAACTTCCTGCTGCTGATCCTCTACCTGTTCATCCCGTGGACCGCGGTGAACCTGGTCGACTACTACATCGTCCGCAAGGGTCACTACGCGATCGCCGAGATCTTCAAGCCGGACGGCATCTACGGCCGCTGGGGCTGGCGCGGCATCCTGGCCTACGTCCTCGGCTTCGCCGCGATGATCCCGTTCTTCTCGGTCGGGACCCTGTTCACCGGCCCGATCGCCAAGCACGCGCTGCACGGCGCGGACATCTCGTTCTTCATCGGGCTGCCGGTGGCGGCGATCCTCTACTACGTGTTCAGCCGGTCGATCGACGTCGACGCCGAGCGGCGGGTGGCGGAGGCCGAGGCGGCGGACCTGGAGACGGCGGCGGCGGAGCACGAGCTGCCGTGACCGACGCCTGGGCGACGGCCGAGGCCGTGGCCGCGGGCTCCCTGTCGGCGACCGACGCGGTCGAGGCGGCGCTGGCGGCGGTCGAGCGCGGTAACGACCGGGTCAACGCGTTCACCGTGCGTGCGGCGCCGAGCAGGCCCGGCGGGCCGCGGCCGAGGTGGACGCCGGCCGACGTACCGGCCCGCTGGCCGGCGTGCCGATCTCGGTCAAGGACCACGTGTGGCTGGCCGGCTGGCCCGCGACCAACGGCTCCCGCGCGCTGCAGGACCACGTGCCCGAGCAGGACTGCGTCTGCGTCGAGCGGCTGCTCGCCGCCGGCGCGGTCGTGGTGGGCAAGACGAACAACCCCGAGTTCTGCTACCGCGGCACGACCTCGAACGAGCTCTACGGGACCACCCGCAACCCGCGCGACCCGAGCCGTACGGCCGGCGGGTCCAGCGGCGGAGCGGCGGCCTCGGTGGCGGCCGGCATGGTGCCGCTGGCGGTCGGCACCGACGGTGGCGGGTCGATCCGCATCCCGTCCGCGTTCTGCGGCGTCTACGGCATCAAGCCGACGTTCGGGGTGGTCCCGAAGCTGCCCGGCTTCCGGGGCTGGCCGACGCTGTCGGTGACCGGCCCGATCGCGGGGTCGGTCCGCGACCTCGCGCTCGCGCTGTCGGTCATGGCCGGCCCGTCCCCGCTCGACCCGTTGACCTACCCGTCGCCGCACGCCGGACTACGTTGCGGCCGTGCGGGATCCGGGCTGGGGCGAGCTGCGGGTGGCGGCGTCGCGAGGACCTGGGCTTCGCCGCCGTCGACCCGGATGTGCGGGCGGCCTTCCGCACCGCGGTCGCCGCCCTCCGCGCCTCGGGGGTGACGGTGATCGACGCCCACCCGGACGTCATCGACCCCGGCCCGCTGTGGGACGCGATCGCCCTGCCCGAGGGCCACGCCTCCGAAGGACCGCTGCTCGACGCGGTCGCCGGACCTCGTCGGAGCCGACGCGGCCGCCATCATCCGGGCCGGCGCCGGCGCCTCCGCGCGCGACTACCTCGACGCGCAGGAGGCGCGGGGCCGGTTCACCGAGGCGTGGGCGAGCTTCTTCACGTCGTACGACGTGCTGCTCACCCCGACGATGCCGGTGACCGCGTTCAGCGCCGATCGGCTCGCCCCGGAGACCATCGAAGGGCAACCGGTTCCGGAGACGTTCGACGCCTGGTGCGCGCTCGCGCTCCCGGCCAACCTGGCCGGCCTCCCGGCGGTCTCGGTGCCGATCGGTCCCGGCCGGGACGGCCTGCCGGTCGGGCTGCAGCTGATGGGCCCGCGCTGGTCGGACGCGGCGCTGCTGTCGGCCGCCGCGGCCGCCGACGCGGTGCCTCCGCGCGCCTGCCGTCGAGGCCTGAGGTCAGCCCTTCAGCGCCGCGGCCACGACCTCGCGGGCCTCGGCCTGCACCTGGGCCAGGTGGTCGGGGCCGCGGAAGGACTCGGCGTAGATCTTGTACACGTCCTCGGTGCCGGAGGGCCGGGCCGCGAACCAGGCCGACTCGGTGGTGACCTTCAGGCCGCCGATGGCCGCGCCGTTGCCCGGCGCCGTCGTGAGCCGGTCCAGTGATCGGCTCGCCGGCCAGCTCGGTGGCGGTCACGTCGTCGGGGGAGAGCCGGGCCAGCTTGGCCTTCTCCTCGCGGGAGGCGGGCGCGTCGACCCGCGCGTACGCCGGGTCGCCGTGCCGGCTCACCAGGTCCGCGTAGTGCTCGCTGGGCGAGCGCCCGGTCACGGCCAGGATCTCCGAGGCCAGCAGCGCGAGGAGCATGCCGTCCTTGTCGGTGGTCCACACCGAGCCGTCCCGGCGCAGGAACGACGCGCCCGCGGACTCCTCGCCGCCGAAGCCGACCGAGCCGTCGAGCAGCCCCGGCACGAACCACTTGAACCCGACCGGCACCTCGAGCAGCCGGCGGCCGAGGTCGGCGGTCACCCGGTCGATCATCGAGGAGGACACCAGCGTCTTGCCGACCGCGGCCTGCGCCGACCAGCCCGACCGCGCGCCGTACAGGTACTCGATGGCCACGGCGAGGAAGTGGTTGGGGTTCATCAGTCCCGCGTCCGGCGTCACGATGCCGTGGCGGTCGGAGTCCGCGTCGTTCCCGGTCGCGATCGCGTACGGCGCCGACCCGCCCTCGGAGCCGGCCGCCATCCGCTGGATCAGCGAGGCCATCGCGTCGGGGGAGGAGCAGTCCATCCGGATCTTGCCGTCCCAGTCCAGGGTCATGAACCGCCAGGTCGGGTCGACCAGCGGGTTCACCACCGTCAGGTCGAGCCCGTGCCGCTCGGCGATCGCGGCCCAGTAGTCGACGGAGGCGCCGCCGAGCGGGTCGGCCCCGATGGTCACGCCCGCGTCCCGGACGGCGTCGATGTCGAGCGACGTTCGGCAGGTCGTCGACGTAGGTCCGCCATGAAGTCGTACGGCGCCGCCGCCGCCCGGGCCCGGGCGAACGGGACGCGCCGCACGTCGGCCAGGCCCGGCGGCCATCAGCTCGTTGGCCCGCCGGGCGATCCACCCGGTGGCGTCGGTGTCGGCCGGGCCGCCGTGCGGCGGGTTGTACTTGAAGCCGCCGTCCGCCGGCGGGTTGTGCGAGGGGGTGACGACGATGCCGTCGGCCAGGCCGCGACCCGCTGGTGCGGCCGCCGTTCGCGCGCAGGATCGCGTGCGAGACCGCGGGAGTCGGCGTGTACGCGTCCCGGGAGTCGACGAGCACCGTCACGTCGTTGGCGACCAGGACCTCCAGGGCCGTCGACCCACGCGGGCTCGGACAGGCCGTGGGTGTCCCGCCCGATGAACAGCGGGCCGTCGTAGCCCTGCTCCCGGCGGTACTCGCAGATGGCCTGCGTGGTGGCCAGGATGTGCGCCTCGTTGAACGACCCGTCGAGGCTGCTGCCCCGGTGGCCCGACGTCCCGAACACCACCTGCTGCAACGGGTCGGCCGGGTCCGGCTCGACCGCGTAGTACGACGTCAGCAGGTGCGGGACGTCGACCAGGTCGCTGGGCTGAGCGGGCTGGCCGGCGCGGGAGTCACTCATGCTCCCCATCCTGGCGAGTCGCCGCCGCGAGGGCCAACGCCAGCACCTCGCGCAGCGCGGTCACCGGCACGTGGTCGGTCGAGCCGAACAGGGTCAGCAGCCACTCGCCGGAGTCCCCGTGCGCGCCGGCACCGACGACGAAGCGCATGCCCATCCGGCGCAACAGGTCGGAGGTGATCTCGGTCGGCGCCTCGGCGGGAGGCACGCCGTCCGCCGGATGGGGGTCGAGCTCGAAGGCGAACACGCTGTTGTCCCGGATCGCGGCCTCGGCCGTCGGGTAGTCCGAGACCAGCCGCGGCTGGCCGATGGCGGCCTCGTCGGCGGACGGCTCCGCGCCCGGCCGCACGTGCCGCAGGCCCAGCGAGTCGAGCAGGAACATCCGGCCCTGCGGACCGTCCCCGATCCGCCCGAGCACCCAGCGGTCCAGGTCGAGCGGCCCCAGCAACGTGTCGCCGATCCAGCGCAGCGCCGCCGGCAGGCCCTCGGGGATCTCGCTCATCCCCTCGGCCAGCGCCTGCACGGCGTCGGCCACCGCGGCGGAGGCGTCCGCGGCGTACGGCCGGTCGGTCGCGTCGTCCCACCGGCGCCGCCGTGGCGGCACCCCGGTCGCCCGCGCCGGCCGGGCCCGGACCAGCTCGTGGTCGGTGTCCTCCAGGGCGGAGGACAGCAGCAGCTGCACGCCGCGGTGCTTGGCGCCGTACAGCGCCGCGTCCGCGGCGACGAACAGCGTGCGTGGTGCCGTCCCGGCGGGCGCCGCGGCGACCCCGCAGCTCATGCCGGCCCCGTCCGCGCCCCGGGCGAGCAGCTCGGCCGCGCGCTGGGCGATCGCGACGGCCGGGCCCCGCTCGTCGCCCGGCAGCACGAGGGCGAACTCGTCACCGCCGATGCGGGCCGCGACGCAGCCCGGGAAGTGGCTGGTCACCACCGACAGCGCGTCCGCGGCCAGGATGATCACCCGGTCCCCGGCCTCGTGCCCGAGGTCGTCGTTGACCGCCTTGAGCCCGTCCAGGTCGCACAGCACGACGGTCGCCCCCGGCTCACCCTCCGCGAGCAGCTCGGCCAGGCGGTCGTCGAAGACGCGGCGGTTGGCCAGCCGGGTGAGCGGGTCCTCGACGGCGAGCCGGGCGGTCCGCTCGAGCAGCTGGCCGGAGGCGACCACCTCCCCGACGAGATCGGCGACCTCACCGGCCAGGAGGAGGTCCGGCTCGCCGTACGCCGGACGCTCGGCCGAACGGGTGACCCACAGCTCGCCCCAGAGCCGACCCTCGCTCGTCACGGGCACCGTGATCCCGGACGCCATGCCGGCGCGGAGCAGGATGCCGCGGTCCGGCTCGAGCGCGTCCGGGTCGTCCGCCTGCACGAGGAAGCCGGTCGCCTCCAGCAGGACGACGCCCTCGCGGGTCAGCTCGTAGACCTCGTCGACGGGGAAGCGCTCCTCGCCCGGCGAGAGCCGCCCGAGGTTCACCCGGGTGACGAGTCGGCCCAGGTCACGGTCCCACTCGGAGAGGGAGAGGCTGTCGCCGTCGAGGGCCGCCCGGGCCTGCTCGCCGGTCATCTCCAGGATGTCGATGAACCGCCGGCTCGACCGCAGGGCCCGCACCAGGTCGTGCAACCCGGTCAACGACGCATCGCGCTGCCGCTGGTCGAGCTCCACTGGTCTCCCCTCGTGGGTCTGCCGGTCAGACCCCCTCTGCAGATGGTCGCAGCCAGATCGCCCCGAGGGGGGCAAACTCACCGTGGCGGACGCCGGCTGTGCGTGCCAGGACTGGTCCCCGGCCTCCACCACGCCCATGTTCCCCACCCCGGAGCCGCCGTACCCCTCGGCGTCGGTGTTCAGCACCTCGTCCCAGCGGCCGGCGAGCGGAAGGCCGAGCCGGTAGTCGAAGTGCGGTGAGCCGGAGAAGTTCACCACCGAGACCAGCACGTCCCGCGGGCCGCCCG
Organism: uncultured Actinomycetota bacterium; assembly: GCA_963743975.1. GTDB lineage: Bacteria > Actinomycetota > Actinomycetes > Actinomycetales > CAVURS01 > CAVURS01. Next base: position 437,018 of record CAVURS010000001.1, on the reverse strand, counting down.
GGCCCTGCCGGATGAAGCTGAACGTGTTGCCGGCCGCGTCGTTGGCGTCGATCCACCGGAAGCCGTCCGACGACAGGTCCTGCGACCACAGCGCGGTCGTGTCGCGGTAGACGTGGTTCATGTCCTTCACCATCTGGTGGACGCCGAGGTGCGGGGGCATGTCGAGCAGCCACCAGTCCAGGCTCCGGCCGTCGGCCCACTCCGACTCCTGGCCGAACTCGGTGCCCATGAACAGCAGCTGCTTGCCCGGGTGCGACCACATCAGCGCCAGGTATGCCCGCAGTGTCGCCAGCTGCTTCCACCGGTCACCCGGGATCTTGCGCAGCAGCGAGCCCTTGCCGTGGACGACCTCGTCGTGGCTGATCGGCAGCACGAAGTTCTCGCTCCAGGCGTACATGAGGGAGAACGTCATCTCGTGGTGGTGCCACTGGCGGTGCACCGGCTCGTGGCTGATGTACGCCAGCGAGTCGTGCATCCAGCCCATGTTCCACTTCAGCCCGAAGCCCAGGCCGCCCAGGTGGGTCGCGCGGGTGACGCCCGGCCACGCCGTCGACTCCTCGGCGATCGTCACGACCCCGGGCACCCGGCGTGTAGACGGTCGCGTTGGTCTCCTGCAGGAACTGCACGGCCTCGAGGTGCTCGCGGCCGCCGTACTGGTTCGGCGCCCACTCGCCCTCCTTGCGGGAGTAGTCGAGGTAGAGCATCGAGGCCACCGCGTCGACGCGCAGGCCGTCGGCGTGGAACTCCTCGCACCAGTAGATCGCGTTGGCCACCAGGAAGTTGCGGACCTGAGGGTTGCCGAAGTCGAACACGTGCGTGCCCCAGTCCGGCTGGTCGCCGCGCCGCGGGTCGGGGTGCTCGTACAGGGCCTGGCCGTCGAACCGGGCCAGGGCGAACGCGTCCTTCGGGAAGTGCGCGGGCACCCAGTCCAGGATGACGCCGATGCCTCGCTGGTGCAGCGCGTCCACGAGGTACCGGAAGTCGTCCGGCACCCCGAACCGGGCGGTCGGGGCGTAGTAGCCGGTGACCTGGTAGCCCCACGACGGCCCGTACGGGTGCTCCATCACCGGCATCAGCTCGACGTGCGTGTAGCCGAGGTCGGCCACGTAGTTGACCAGCTGGTCGGCCAGGTCGCGGTAGGACAGGCCCTGCCGCCAGGAGCCGAGGTGCACCTCGTAGACGCTCATCGGGCCGCCGTGCGGGTTGGTCCGCGCGCGGCGGTCCATCCACTCCTGGTCCCCCCACGTGTACGACGACGTGGTCACCACCGACGCGGTCGAGGGCGGCACCTCCGTGGCCCGCGCCATCGGGTCGGACTTCAGCAGCCGCCGCCCGTCCCGGGCGAGGATCTCGAACTTGTAGCGCGTGCCCTCGCCGATGCCGGGCACGAACAGCTCCCAGACGCCGGAGGAGCCGAGCGAGCGCATCGGGTGGGTGGCCGGGTCCCAGTGGTTGGCGTCCGAGGCCAGCCGCACCCCCAGTGCGTGCGGGGCCCAGACGGCGAACGACGTGCCGTGCACCCGGCCGAGCGGCCCGTCGTACTCCCGCACGTGGGCGCCGAGCACGGTCCACAGCTGCTCGTGCCGGCCCTCGCCGATCAGGTGGATGTCGATCTCGCCGAGGGTGGGCAGGAAGCGGTACGGGTCGTCGCTGAGCACCGGCTCGTGGTCCGGGTAGGCGACCTCCAGGCGGTAGTCCGGCACCTCGGGCATCGGCAGCACGCCGACGAAGACGCCCTCGCGCTCGTGGGTCAGCTCGTGCCGCGAGCCGTCCTGCAGCACCGCCACCACCGAGGCTGCGAGCGGGCGCAGCACCCGCAGCGTGACCCCGCGGTCGTACGGGTGGGGTCCCAGCACGGAGTGCGGGTCGTGGTGCGCGCCGGCGACGACCCGCTCGATGTCGGCGGGGTCCACCGGCTGGGCCTTCGGCGGGAGGTCGTCGCTGACCACCGGCGGGGGATCGCTGACCACCGGCGGGGGATCGCTGAGCACGGGCGGGGCATCGCTGACGGCCGGCGCGGGGTCGCGCTGCTGGTGGTGCGGTGTCTGCTCCGGCATCCAGCCATCCTTGCGGGGACGGGCAGGAGGCACCACCCCAAGCCCGGCCACGGCTCAGCCGGTGGGGGTGAGCACCAGCTTGCCGCGCACGTGGCCGCCCTCGCTGAGCCGGTGCGCCTCGGCGGCGTCGGCGAAGGCGAAGGTCCGGGCGACCGGCAGGGTGAACCGGCCCTCGGTGAACAGTCGGGCGGCGAGCTCCAGGGCGTCCCACGCCCGGTCGTTGCCGCCGGTGGTCAGGTGCACGCCGTGGTCGGCGGCGTCGAAGCTGGCGATCGTGACGACCTTCTGCGGGTCGCCGGTCAGCTCGATCAGGTCCGGGAGGACCCCGTGCCCGGCCGTGTCGAAGGCCACGTCCACGCCCTCGGGCACCAGCTCGCGGACCCGGCCGACCAGCCCCTCGCCGTACGTCGTCGGCAGCACGCCGAGCGCCCGGAGGTAGTCGTGGTTGGCCGGGCTCGCCGTGCCGACCACGAGGCGGACGTCCTGAGCAAGCGCGAGCTGCACGGCGGCCAGGCCCACACCGCCGGCGGCGCCGTTGACCAGCAGCGCGTCGCCCGGCCGGAGACCGACCACCCGGAACGCCCGGACCGCCGTCTCGACGGCCACCGGCAGGCCGGCCGCCTCCTCGAAGGACATGGCCGGCGGCTTGGCCGCCCAGTGGGTCAGCACGGCGTGCTCGGCCGCCGCGCCCCCCACGGCGGAGCCGAAGACCTCGTCACCGACCTCGACGCCGCTGACGCCCTCGCCGACCTCGTCCACGACCCCGGAGGCGTCCAGCGCCGTCGTGGTCGGCCGGTCCAGCGGGCGGCCGCCGCCCCTGGCGCCGCCCCGGATCTTGTAGTCCATCGGGTTCACCCCGGCCGCCCGCACGGCCACCCGGATCTGCCCCGGCCCGGCGTGCGGCTCCTCGACGTCGGCCACGTGCAGGACCTCGGGGCCGCCGTACTCCTCGAACTGGACTGCCTTCATCGCGGTGCCTCTCGTCGTCGGTCGCCGGCCGTCACCGGGTGCTGTCCGGCCAGAACGCCGAGGGGTGCCGTTCTAGTCCGGGTCAGCCGCCGGTGAGCCGGGCGACCGCCCGCAGCGGCACGTCGATCCAGTCCGGGCGGTTGCGCGCCTCGTAGACGACCTCGTAGAGCGCCTTGTCCAGCTCCAGCGCGACGAGCAGGGCGGCCTGGTCGCGGGGGTCGTGGCCGTCGACCTCGGCGTACCCGCGGCAGAAGGCGTCCCGGCAGGCCGCCGCCCAGGCCTGCCCGTCCGCGTCCGAGGACCCGCCCTGGTGCCCGGCGTAGTCGAACGACCGGAGCATCCCGGCCACGTCGCGCAGGGCCAGGTCGGGATCGCTGCGCTCGCTGATCGGCCGCAGTGGCTCACCCTCGAAGTCGAGCAGCACCCACCCGCGCTCCGGCACGTCGAGCACCTGGCCCAGGTGGTAGTCGCCGTGAATCCGTTGCAGCACAGGGAAATCCGTCAACGCGTCGAGCTGGTCGTGGATCTGCCGGATGGCCGGTCCCACGCCGGCGAGATCCTCGATCTGCCCGCAGGCCCACGCGGCCCGCTCCCGCAGCGCGTCGACCAGCTCCGAGCGGCGGCCGGCCGAGGCGGTCTCGGTGGGCAGCGTCTCGGCCAGCGTCCGGTGCACCTCGGCCGTCGCCTGACCGAGCGTGTACGCCTCGTGCTCGAAGGACTCGCCGTCGGCCACGCACTGGGTCGCCTCCCGCCAGGCGTCACGGGTGCCGACGAGGAACTCGCTCGCGAACGCGAGGTGGCCGGAGACCGCGGAGCCGTCCGGGCCGGGCCACGAGCCCTCGACCCACCCGCACGGTGCGGGCACCCGGGCGCTGCCGGCGGCGGCCAGGGCCGACTGCACGACGACGTCCGGGTTGGCGCCGGCGTGCAGCGCGCGGAAGAGCTTGACGATGACCGGAGGCGACCCCTCGACGATGACGCTGGTGTTCGACTGCTCGCCGGCCAGCACCCGGGCCGGGCCGTCCACCGGCACGGGCACGCCGTCGGGCTGCCGGCGGCCCTGCGCGCGCGGCCCGCCGGCCGGCCCGGCGCTCGCCTGCTCGGCGATCAGCGCGAGCCACGCGCGGACGAAGGCCCGGTCGTGGGTGCCGTCGTAGACGACGGCGCCGGGCAGCCGCCCCACCACCGCCTGCTCCTGCCCGGGCACCTCGGCCGGGCGCAGGACGAGCGGCACCTGGTACGTCGTGACCTCGCCGCGCGCCGTCGTCGCCGACACCACGTGGATCTGGACGCGCACGTCACCGCTGTCGCCGTCGTGCCGCTCGCCAGCTCGAGGTGGCCGTCGAGCGTCAGCTCGCCGCTGGTGCCCTTGCCCGCGAACCAGCGCTGGGCCGGGACCCAGGCATCCAGCAGGGCGTGCAGGGCACCCTCGGGGAGGGGCGTCTCGGCGGTCACCGGCTCGGCCGCCCCGTCATCGCGGCGTCTCGCCCGCCTCGACCTCGAGCCAGTAGAAGTCGCGCGAGCCCATGGTCAGCAGCATGGGCCCAGACTCGGGCACGCCCGGGAAGGACGCACCTCCGAACAGGTCGCGCGTGGAGTGGCCGGCGATCAGCTCGGGCACCTGCAGGTGGGCGCTCTGCGGCGTGCGGGCCAGGTTCGCGACGCACAGGATCGTGGCCGCACCGCGCGGTTCGACGTCGCGGTCCTCCGGGTCCATGGTCCGCACGAAGGCGAGCACGGCGTCGTTGTCGCTGGGCACCGGGATGTACCGCCCCATGCCGAACACCGGGTGCTGGCGGCGCAGCTGCAGCATCGAGCGGACCCAGTGCAGCAGCGAGGAGCTGCTCGCCAGCTGGGCCTCGACGTTCGTGTTGCTGTAGTGGAAGACGAGCGACTGCACGACGGGCAGGTAGAGCTTGCCGGGGTCGGCCGTCGAGAAGCCGGCGTTGCGGTCCGGCGTCCACTGCATCGGGGTGCGCACCGAGTCGCGGTCGTCCAGCCAGATGTTGTCGCCCATGCCGATCTCGTCGCCGTAGTACAGGCACGGGCTGCCGGGCAGGGAGAGCAGCAGGGCGTGGATCAGCTCGATCTCGGCCCGCGAGTTGTCGAGCAGCGAGCTGAGCCGGCGCCGGATGCCGATGTTGGCGCGCATCCGCGGGTCCGGGGCGAACCAGCCGTACATCGCGGCGCGCTCCTCGGTGGTGACCATCTCGAGGGTGAGCTCGTCGTGGTTGCGCAGGAACGTGCCCCACTGGCCGCCGCGGGGGATCTCCGGGGTCTCGGCCATGATCTCGACGACCGGGGTGGCCTTCTCCTCGCGCAGCGCGTAGTACAGGCGCGGCATGACCGGGAAGTGGAAGCACATGTGGCACTCCGGCCCGTCGGCCGTCCCGAAGTAGCCGACGACGTCCTTCGGCCACTGGTTGGCCTCGGCCAGCATGATCCGTCCGGGGTACTCGTCGTCGACGATCTTGCGCAGCCGGACGAGGAAGTCGTGGGTCTCCGGGAGGTTCTCGCAGTTCGTGCCCTCGCGCTCGAACAGGTACGGGATCGCGTCCAGCCGGAACCCGTCGATGCCCAGGTCCATCCAGAACCGCACGACGTCGAGCACGGCGTCCACCACCGCCGGGTTGTCGAAGTTCAGGTCCGGCTGGTGGCTGAAGAAGCGGTGCCAGAAGTACTGCCGCCGTACGGAGTCGAAGGTCCAGTTCGACGTCTCGGTGTCGACGAAGATGATCCGCGCGTCCGGGAAGCCGGTGTCGTCGTCGGCCCAGACGTAGAAGTCGCCGTACGGGCCCTCGGGGTCCGAGCGGCTGGCCTGGAACCACGGGTGCTGGTCGCTGGTGTGGTTGATGACCAGGTCCGTGACGACGCGGATGCCGCGCTGGTGGGCCTGGCTGACCAGCTCGGTGAACTCCGGCAGCGTGCCGAACTCGGGCAGCACGGCGCTGGTAGTCGCTGATGTCGTAGCCGCCGTCGCGCAGGGGCGAGGCGTAGAACGGCGGCAGCCAGAGGCAGTCGACGCCGAGCCACTGCAGGTAGTCGAGCTTGCCGATCAGGCCGGTGAAGTCACCCGATCCGGAGCCCTTGGAGTCGGCGAAGGCGCGCACGAGCACCTCGTAGAAGACGGCCTTGCGGTACCAGTTCGGGTCGTTGGACAACCCCGGGCCGCCCAGCTCGATGCCGCGGGCCACTACAGGCTCCGGACCTGCAGCACGTGGGCCGGCTCACCGTCGCGGCCGAGGCGGACGAACGCGTGCTCGCCCCAGTGCCACGACTGTCCGGTGATGAGGTCATGGGCCAGGAACCCCTCGTCCCACGCCAATCCGAGCTCCTCCATGTTCAGGTGGATCCACGTCTCGCGCGTGCTGTGCGGGTCGAGGTTGACCACGACCACGATGGTGTCGTCCCGGCCGTCGACCGTCCGCCGCTTCGAGTAGACGATGATCTCAGGGTCGTCCGACGGTGTGGAACGTCAGGTTGCGCAGCCGGTGCAGCGCCGGGTGCTCGCGGCGGATCTCGTTCAGCCGGCGCAGGTACGGCGCGAGCGACTGCCCGGCCTTGGGGCCGCCCTCCTCGTACGCCGCCCAGTCCCGCGGGCGGTACTGGAACTTCTCGTTGTCGAGGTACTCCTCGGCGCCGGGGCGGGCGACGTGCTCGTACAGCTCGTACCCGGAGTAGACGCCCCAGCTCGGGGACAGCGTCGCGGCCAGCGCGGCCCGCAGCCGGAACGCCGTCGGCCCGCCGTACTGCAGGAACTCGGTGAGGATGTCCGGGGTGTTGACGAAGAAGTTCGGCCGGAACCAGTCGGCGGTCTCGGTGGACAGCTCCTGCAGGTACTCCTCGAGCTCGGCCCTGGGTGTTGCGCCAGGTGAAGTACGTGTACGACTGCTGGAACCCCACCCGGCCGAGCGTGTTCATCATCGCCGGGCGGGTGAAGGCCTCGGCCAGGAAGACGGCGTCCGGCTCGTCGGCCACGACCTGGTCGATCAGCCGCTCCCAGAAGGCCACCGGCTTGGTGTGGGGGTTGTCCACCCGGAACGTCCGGATGCCGTGCGACATCCACAGCCGCACGATCCGCAGGACCTCCTGGTAGAGCCCCTCGGGGTCGTTGTCGAAGTTGACCGGGTAGATGTCCTGGTACTTCTTGGGCGGGTTCTCGGCGTAGGCGATCGTGCCGTCCAGCCGGGTCGTGAACCACTCGGGGTGGCTGGTGGCCCACGGGTGGTCCGGGCGCGCACTGCAGTGCCAGGTCGAGCGCGACCTCCAGGCCGAGCTCGCCGGCCCGCGCGACGAACGCGTCGAAGTCGGCGAACGTCCCGAGGTCCGGGTGGATCGTGTCGTGGCCGCCCTCGTCCGAGCCGATGGCCCACGGCGAGCCGGGGTCGTTCGGCCCGGCGTGCAGGGTGTTGTTGGGCCCCTTGCGGTTGACCCGCCCGATCGGGTGGATCGGCGGGATGTAGACGATGTCGAAGCCCATCGCGGCGACGGCCGGGAGCCGCTCCATCGCGGTGCGGAAGGTGCCGGACCGCCAGCTGCCGTCGGCGTCCTGGCGGGCGCCCTCCGAGCGCGGGAACAGCTCGTACCAGGAGCCGTACAGCGCCCGCTCGCGCTCCACCCGGACCGGGTACGGCGCGCTCGGGGACACCATGTCGCGCAGCGGCCGCTCGGCCAGCTCGCGGCGGACCTGGGCCGAGGTGCCGGCGGCGAGGCGGACCGGCGCCGGGCGGCCCGGGTCCTCCAGCGCGGTGACCGCGTCCAGCAGGGGCCGGGCCTGCGCCGGGGTGCGCTGCACCTGGGCCACGGCCCGGCGCAGCAGCACGGCGCCCTCGGCCAGCATCAGCTCGGTGTCGACGTCCGCGGCGACCTTGATCGTCGCGTCGTGCTCCCACGTGGCGTACGGGTCGCTCCAGCCCTCGACCGTCAGCGTCCACAGGCCCTGCGCGTCGGGGACGACCGCGGCACCCCACCGGTCCAGGCCGGGCCCGAGGGAGTGCATCCCGGCGACGGTCCGGCGGCCGTCCGGGGCGGTCAGGACGGCCGTGGCGTTCACCGCGCCGTGCCCCTCGGCGAACACCGTGGCGCGTGACCGGGATCTCCTCGCCGACGACGGCCTTGGCCGGCCAGCGGCCCCCTTCGACGGACGGCCGGACGGCGAGGACCGGGATGCGGCCGGCGCGGACCGGGAGCTCCGCGGTCGTGCCGGTCGCCGGGGGCTGGCTCGCGGGGGACTGGCTGGCGGCGGACTGGCTGGCGGGGGCCTGGCTGGCGGGGGCCTGGCTGGCGGGGGCCTGGCTCGATGCGCTCGGCGTCCCGGAGGTCGTGCCGGCGGCCTGGTCGGCAGTCGCGTCGGCCCCACCCGCCCGGCTCGCGGGCGGCACCACCGCGGACGCGGCCGAAGCCGTCCGCGAGGCCGCCGCGGCGGCGCGTTTGGCACCTCGCTTGCCCGACGGTGTCTTCACACGAAAGACGCTATCGACTCCCTCGCCGACCGGCGACACGCCGCACCCGGCGAGCTGGCCCGAGAGCGGCCGGGATGCGGCAGGCATAGGGAAGACTGCGCGGCCATGACGCTGCCCACGCGCTGGCCGGACCGCGAGAACCGGGCGTTCCTCATCGCGGAGGGCGAGCGCCTGCTGGAGTTCGGCCGGGCCGCGCTCGTCCCGGGGGCCGGGTTCGGCTGGCTGGACGGCCGCGGGCGCCTGGAGCTGGACCGGCCGGTCGCGACGTACGTCACGGCCCGGATGACCCACGTCTACGCGCTCGCGACACTGCGGGGCGCGCCGTTCGGCCCCGACCTCGTCGACCACGGGCTCGCGGCGCTCGCCGGCCCGCTGGAGGACCACGAGGCGGGTGGCTGGTTCGAGGGGGCGGCCGACCACGCCCGCAAGCTGGCCTACACCCACGCCTTCGTGGTGCTCGCCGCCAGCAGCGCCAGCCTGGCCCTGCGGCCGGGCGCCGACGAGCTGCTGGCCCGGGCGCTGACGGTGGTGCGGGAGCGGTTCCTCGATCCGGAGCCGGGTGTCACCTGGGAGTCCTACGACGCGCGCTGGCAGGACCGGGAGGACTACCGCGGCGCGAACAGCGCGATGCACCTGGTCGAGGCGCTGCTGGCGGCGTCGGACGCCACCGAGGACCCGCTCTGGCGACGGCACGCGCTGGAGATCGCCCGGGAGTCGGTGCACGAGCTGGCCCCGCAGCACGGCTGGCTGGTCCCGGAGCACCGGGCCGCGGACGGCAGCGTCCGGCTGGACTTCAACGAGGACCGTCGCGACGACCAGTTCCGGCCGTACGGCGCGACGCCGGGCCACGGCTTCGAGTGGTCCCGGCTGATGCTCTCGCTCGAGGCGGCCACGCTGGCCGCCGGCGAGCAGCCGCCGGAGTGGCTCCTGGAGGACTCCCGGCAGCTGTTCGCGGCAGCGACCCGGGCCGGGCTGGCGCCCCCGACCGGGTTCGTCTACACGGTCGACTGGCAGGAGCGGCCGGTCGTGCCGGCCCGGTTCCACTGGGTGCTGGCCGAGGCGATCGGTGCCGCGGCGGTGCTGCACCGGCGGACCGGCGAGCAGGAGTACGCCGACCGGTACGCCGAGTGGTGGCAGGTGGCCCGGGAGCACTACCTGGACCTGGCCGGCGGCAGCTGGTGGCACGAGCTGGACCCGGCCGGCCACCCCGCGGCCACCGTGTGGCCGGGCAAGCCCGACCTCTACCACGCCTACCAGGCCACGCTCATCCCGCTGCAGCCGCCGGCCGGCTCCCTGGCCGGCTCGCTCGCCGTCCCGCCGCCCCTGTGAAAATTCTTGCCGGGCTTGCAGGAATCGGGCAGCGGTGGGCGTGTCGCCCGTCCCCGACGCACTAGCGTGACCGTGTGAGAGCAATTCGGCGCTTCAGCGTGCGGACCGTCCTGCCCGAGCCCCTCGAGCCGCTGGGGATCCTGGCCAGCAACCTGCGCTGGTCGTGGCACCCGCCGACGCGTGACCTGTTCGCCGAGCTCGACCCGAAGCGCTGGGAGCGGGTCCACCACGACCCGGTCGCGCTCCTCGGCGCCCACTCCTCTGAGGAGCTCGAGGCGCTGGCCGCCGACCCGGCGTTCGTCAGCCGGGTGCGGGCCGCGGCCGACGACCTGGCGCGGTACTGCGACGAGCCGCGGTGGTACCAGGGCTGGGCCCAGGACCCGGCCCACGACGCACCGGCGGCGATCGGCTACTTCTCCCCGGAGTTCGGCATCACCGAGGTGCTGCCGCAGTACTCCGGCGGCCTCGGCATCCTGGCCGGCGACCACCTCAAGGCGGCGTCCGACCTGGGCGTGCCGATCGTGGGCGTCGGCCTGTTCTACAAGACCGGGTACTTCAAGCAGTCGCTGTCCCGGGACGGCTGGCAGCAGGAGACCTACCCGGTCCTCGACCCGGACGGCCTGCCGCTGACCCTGCTGCGGGAGGCCGACGGCACGCCCTGCGAGGTCGAGGTCGGCCTGCCGGGCGGCCGCCGGCTGGTGGCCTACGTCCGCAAGGCACAGGTCGGCCGGGTGCCCCTGCTCCTGCTCGACTCCGACGTCGAGGCCAACGACGACCTGGCCCGCGTCGATCACCGACCGGCTGTACGGCGGCGGGGGCGAGCACCGGCTGCTCCAGGAGATGCTGCTCGGCATCGGCGGCGTCCGCGCCCTGCGGCTGTGGTCGCGGCTGACCGGCGCCCCGGCCCCGGAGGTCATGCACACCAACGAGGGCCACGCCGGGTTCCTCGGGCTGGAGCGGATCCGGGAGCTGGTCGAGCACGAGGGCATGACCTTCGACGAGGCCCTGGAGGCGGTGCGCGCGGCCACCGTGTTCACCACCCACACCCCGGTCCCGGCCGGCATCGACCGGTTCGGCGCGGACCAGATCGAGACCTACTTCGGTGGCGACAACGCGGTGCCCGGCGTCCCGGTGGAGCGGATCCTCGCCCTCGGCGCGGAGGACTACCCGGGCGGCGAGGCCGGCGTCTTCAACATGGCCGTGATGGGGCTGCGGCTGTCCCAGCGGGCCAACGGGGTCTCGCAGCTGCACGGCGTGGTGAGCCGGCACATGTTCGGCGGCCTGTGGCCGGGCTTCGACGACCGCGAGGTGCCGATCGCCTCGATCACGAACGGCGTCCACGCCCCGACCTGGGTCGACCGCAAGCTGGTCGAGCTGGCCGAGCGCCACCTCGGCGCCGAGCTCGACGAGTCGGTGTTCCACCGGGTCGACGAGGTGCCGGCCGCAGGAGCTCTGGGAGCTGCCGGCGCGACCTGCGGGCCCAGCTGGTGAAGGAGGCCCGGCGCCGGGTTCGCGCCTCGTGGGTCAAGCGCGGCGCCACCGAGGCCGAGCTGGGCTGGACCAAGGACGTCCTCGACCCCGACGTGCTGACGATCGGCTTCGCCCGCCGCGTGCCGACGTACAAGCGGCTCACGCTGATGCTGCGCGACCCGGTCCGGCTCAAGGCGCTGCTGCTGCACCCCGAGCGGCCGGTGCAGATCGTCATCGCCGGCAAGTCGCACCCGGCGGACGACACCGGCAAGAGCCTGATCCAGCAGATGGTGAAGTTCGCCGACGACCCCGAGGTGCGGCACCGCATCGTCTTCCTGCCCAACTACGACATCGCCATGGCGCAGTACCTCTACCCGGGCTGTGACGTGTGGCTGAACAACCCGCTGCGCCCGTTCGAGGCCTGCGGGACGTCCGGCATGAAGTCGGCCCTGAACGGCGGCCTGAACCTCTCGATCCTCGACGGCTGGTGGGACGAGTGGTTCGACGGCCAGAACGGCTGGGCGATCCCCACCGCCGACGGTGTCGAGGAGCCGGACGCGCGCGACGACCTCGAGGCGGCCGCGCTGTACGAGCTGATCGAGACCCAGGTGGCGCCGCGGTTCTACGACCGGGACGAGGCCGGTCTGCCCAGCCGCTGGCTGGAGATGGTCACCCACACCCTGTCGACGCTGGGCCCCAAGGTCCTGGCGACCCGCATGGTGCGCGACTACGTCGAGCAGCTGTACTCCCCGGCCACCGCGGCCGGCCGCGCGCTCAACGGCCCGAAGTTCGCCGGCGCACGCGAGCTCGCGGCCTGGAAGTCCGAGGTCCGCACCGCCTGGACGGCGGTGAAGGTCGACCACGTCGAGTCCTCCGGCGTCAGCGACTCCCCGCAGGTCGGCGACGTCCTGCACGTGCGGGCGTTCGTGAACCTGGACGGCCTGGAGCCGGACGACGTCGTCGTCGAGGTCGTGCACGGCCGGGTCAGCGAGGCCGACGAGATCATCAGCCCCGAGCCCTCCGTCGTCGAGCTGCAGCACGCCGAGGCCTACGAGGGCGGGCGGCACCGCTTCGAGGGCGACCTGCGGCTGACGCCGGACCGGCTCGTTCGGCTACACCGTGCGCGTGCTGCCGCGGCACGCCGGCATGGCCAGCGGCGCCGAGCTCGGCCTGGTCGCGAACGCCTGACGGTCAGCGCGCGGCGTACAGCCGCACGCTCGGCCCGGCCAGCCGCACGCACTGACCGGGCAGCTGGACCTCCGCGTCCGCGTCCGCGGCCGGCGCCTCGTGCCCGCTGTCCCAGAGCAGCTCGTACGACGTGACGCCGGCCGAGAGCGGCAACGTGAGGTCCGCGGCGTACCCGCCGTGCAGGACGACCAGCACCGACCGGCCGTCGGCGTGCGTGCCGTCGAGGAACATCTGCAGGGTCCGCAGGCCGGTGTCGTTCCACGTGTCCGGGTCCATCCGGCCGCCGTCGGGGGCGTACCAGACCAGGTCGGTCGTGCCGTCCGGCTGCTGCGGGCTGCCCGCGAAGAACTGCCGGGGCCGCAGCACCTCGAACCGGCGGCGCAGCTCCAGCACCCGGCGGGTGGTCGCCAGCAGGTCCAGCTCCCGGGTCGAGAGGTCCCACCGCAGCCAGGAGGTCTCGTTGTCCTGGCAGTAGGCGTTGTTGTTGCCGCGCTGGGTGCGCCCGGCCTCGTCACCGGCGCACAGCATCGGCACGCCGGTGGACAGCAGCAGCGTCCCCAGCAGGTTGCGGACCGCGAGGAACCGCGCGGCCACCACCTCCGGGTCGTCGGTCGGCCCCTCGACGCCGTGGTTCCAGGACCGGTTGTCGTCCTGGCCGTCGCGGTTCTGCTCGCCGTTGTCCTCGTTGTGCTTCCGGTCGTACGACGCGGCGTCCAGCAGGGTGAACCCGTCGTGCGCGGCGACGTAGTTGACCGAGGCCAGCGGACCCCGGTCGCGGGCACCGAACAGGTCCTGCGACCCGGCCAGGCGGGTGGCCAGCTCGCGGACGCCGTGCCCGGTCTGGCCGTGCGCCTGCCGGCCGGCGTCGGCCAGCCAGAACGTCTTGACGCAGTCCCGGTAGCGGTCGTTCCACTCGGCGAACGGCGGCGGGAACTGGCCTGTCCGCCAGCCGTGCTGGCCCGACGTCCCACGGCTCGGCGACCAGCTTCACCCGGGACAGCACCGGGTCGGTCCGCAGCGCCATCAGGAAGGGGTGGTCGGGGTCGTAGGCGTCGTCCCGCCCGCGGGCCAGCGCGGTGGCCAGGTCGAACCGGAAGCCGTCGACGTGCATGTCCTGGACCCAGTGGCGCAGCGAGTCGAGGGCCAGCCGCAGGGCCAGCGGGTGCCGGAGGTCGACCGTGTTCCCGCAGCCGGTCATGTCGACGTCGCGGCCCTGCCAGTCCAGCCGGTAGTACGCGCGGCTGTCCAGCCCGCGCAGCGACAGCGTCGCGCCGTCCCCGCCCTGCTCGCAGGTGTGGTTGTAGACGACGTCCAGCAGCACCTCGATGCCCGCCTCGTGCAGCAGCCGGACCATGCCCTTGAACTCGTCCACGACCGCCCTGCGGGTCGGAGGCCGACGGCGTACGCGGCGTGCGGCGCCATGAACGACAGCGTGTTGTAGCCCCAGTAGTTCGCAGAGCCCGCGCCGGACCAGCTGGCGGCTCGCTGACGAAGGAGTGGACCGGCAACAGCTCCACCGTCGTCACGCCCAGGTCGGTGAGGTGCTCGATGGTCGCGGGATGCGCGACACCGGCATAGGTGCCCCGAAGCGCTTGCGGCAGAGCGGGATTGAGCTGGGTGAGGCCCTTCACGTGGGCTTCGTAGATCACGGTGTCGCGCCACCGGACCTGCGGCCGCACGATCCGCGCCCCAGTCGAAGGTCTCGTCGAGGACGACGCCGCGGGGGACGAACGGCGCCGAGTCGCGGTCGTCGCGGAACGCGGGGTCGCCGCGCAGGTCGTCCCCGACGGTGTGACCGAACACCTCGGGCTGCCAGCTGACCGATCCCTCGACGGCCGCGCGCGTACGGGTCGAGCAGCAGCTTGGCCGGGTTGTGCCGCATCCCGCGGTCGGGCTCCCACGCACCGTCGACCCGGAACCCGTAGCGCTGACCGGTCGCGATCCCGGGGACCCGCTCGAACCAGACGCCGTGCGCCCGGCCGGTGAGCGGCACCCGGCGCTCGCTCGTCCCCGCGCCGTCGCCGGGGTCGAACAGGCAGAGCTCGACGGCGTCGGCGTGACCGGCGTAGACCGCGACGTCGGCGCTGCCGTCCCCGCGCAGGTTCACCCCGAGCGGTGGCGGCAGGTCGGGCGGTCCGGACGGCGGCACGAGCCGGATTCTCGCGTACGCCCGGCTAGGCTCGCGCAGTGGCTGACTTCCTGACGCTCGAGGTGGACGCCGGCATCGGCACGTCCGGCTGGACCGCCCCCCGATGAACGCGCTCAACGCCCAGGTGCAGGACGAGCTGCTCGACGTGTGCGGCGAGATCGCCGGCCGCGCGGACATCCGGGCGGTCGTCCTCTACGGCGGGGAGAAGGTGTTCGCGGCCGGCGCGGACATCAAGGAGATGGCGACGATGTCCTACACCGACATGGTCGCCCACTCCCGCGCGCTGCAGGCGCCGTTCATCGCGCTGGCCGACCTGCCGCAGCCGACGGTGGCCGCCGTCACCGGCTTCGCCCTCGGCGGTGGCTGCGAGCTGGCGCTGGCCTGCGACTTCCGCGTCTGCGCGGCCGACGCCAAGCTCGGGCAGCCGGAGATCCTGCTGGGCATCATCCCCGGAGCCGGTGGGACACAGCGGCTTTCGCGGCTCGTCGGGCCCTCGCGGGCCAAGGACCTGATCTTCTCCGGCCGGTTCGTCGGCGCGGCCGAGGCGCTGTCGATCGGGCTGGTCGACGAGGTCGTCGACACGGCCGAGGAGGTGTACCCCGCCGCCCGCCGCCGGGTCGAGCGGTTCGCGACCGGCCCGGCGTACGCCCTGCGGGCGGCCAAGGAGGCGATCGACCGCGGGCTCGGCGTCGACCTGGCGACCGGGCTGGAGATCGAGCGCATGCAGTTCGCCTCCCTGTTCGCGACCGAGGACCGCCGCATCGGCATGGAGTCCTTCGTCGCGTCCGGCCCGGGCCGTGCGGCCTTCGAGGGGCGCTGACCGTGGCCGCCTCCGAGCAGGACGTCGAGCGGGCCTGGCAGGACAACAAGCTGGCCCAGGTGCTCTACCACGACTGGGAGGCCGCGACGTACGACGCGAAGTGGTCGATCTCGTTCGACGAGCGCTGCATCGACTACGCGCGTGACCGGTTCGTCGCGGTGGCGGGCACCGAGGGGTGGCCGTACGGCCGGGCGCTGGAGATCGGCGCGGGCACGGGGTTCTTCGCGCTGAACCTGCGCCAGGCCGGGGTGCTGGACGAGGTGCACGTCAGCGACCTGTCGCCGGGGATGGTGGAGGCGGCCCAGGCCAACGCGCGCCGGCTCGGCTTCGAGATCGAGGGCCGCGTCGGCGACGCCGAGGACCTGCCGTACGGCGACGGCGAGTTCGACCTCGTCGTCGGGCACGCGGTGATCCACCACATCCCGGACGTCGAGCGGGCCCTGCGCGAGGTGCTGCGCGTCCTGCGCCCCGGCGGCCGCTTCGTGATCGCGGGGGAGCCCACCCGGATCGGCGACTGGTACGCCCGCCGGCTGGGCCGGCTGACCTGGGCCGCCACGACGCGGGCCACCCGGCTGCCGGTGCTGCGCGAGCGGTGGTCCCGGCCGCAGGAGGAGCTCGACGAGTCCTCCCGCGCCGCCGCGCTGGAGGCCGTCGTCGACCTGCACACGTTCGACCCGGACGACCTGGCCCGGACCGCCCTGCGGGCGGGTGCGGTCGACGTACGCACCGAGACCGAGGAGCTGACGGCCGCGTTCCTCGGCTGGCCGGTCCGCACGTTCGAGGCGGCGGTGAACCCGGACCGGCTCGGCTGGGGCTGGTCGATGTTCGCCTACCGGTCCTGGCTGCGGCTGTCCGCCCTGGACCGGCTGGTGACCCGCAGCCACGTCGTACCGCCCCGGTTCTTCTACAACGTCGCCCTGACCGGCCGGCGCCCCTGACGCTGCTCCCGCCCGCCCGCGCTGCTCCCGCCCTGACGGTGAATCGCCCGCTCAGCAGGCCAGATCACCGTCAGAGCGGGAGTACGGCGGAGGTGGCAGCAGCAGCTGTCCGGTCCGGGTCAGCCCCCGCAGCGCGAGCAGCCCGGCGGCGCCGACGTCGGTGGGGGCGCTGGGCCAGGCCCGCGGCGTACGGCGTCCGCGGATGCGTGAGGGGTCGGCGCGCGCGAAGGCCCGCGACAGCCGGTCGGCCAGCTGCAGATGTGGCCGCAGTGCGTCGGCCGTGGTCCAGCGCACGACCTCGTAGCCCAGTGACCGCAGCGCGTCCTCGCGTTCCTTCTCCGCGCGCAGGCGGTCCAGCGAGGTGAGGCGGCCGTCGGAGAGCACGTACTTCCCCCACCCGTCCGGCTCGCCGACGACCCCGTGCGACTCCCACAGGAAGTCGACCCGGGCCACGAAGCGGCCGCGCTCGTCGAACACGCTCACCTGGGGGGTCGGCAGCGGCAGTCCCAACCGGTGGATGCTGACGACGGACCGCGACTCCAGCCAGCCCTCGCGCCGGCCGTCGAGCAGCCGCGCCGACACCGCTCCGCGCGCGGCATAGGGCCAGCCGGCCTGCTGCTGCAGGATCCGCTGCACCTCCCGCGGGTCGATGCCCTGAGCCAGTGCCGAGTCGGCGATCGGCACGCTGGTCTCGGCCGGGTAGTGCCGCAGGCAGTCGGCGACGGTTCGCGCCGGCGTGGTCAGCGCGACGCCCTCCCGCTCCCACACCTGGTCGGCTGGGAGCGGAGCCACCTGGCGGACGTACCCGCAGCGCCGCCGCGTGTGCGCGCCGGCCCCAGGCGCTCTCGTGGCCCACGGGGTCGGGTCCACCTCCAGCGGCGCGGCCCAGCCATAGGCCAGGGCCGCGGTCAGGTGGCTGAGCACCACCGGCGTCCCGTGGCCGGCCAGCACCGCCAGCGCCGCCAGGAGGTGCCGGGCCTCCGCGGAGGCGGCGGCGTGGATCTCGGCGCGCACGAACACGCCCCGCCGCAGGGGCAGCCATCGCCCGCTGTGCGCCCGCCAGGTGATCGCGTGGTCGGTCAGCCCGAGCCGTACGGCCTCCGGGCGGGTGAACACGAGGGGGAGGTCGGGCTCCTGCATCGTCGGACCCTGCCCGGTTCGGGCCGATCCGGGCGCCGGTTGTCCACAGCCCCTCCCGCCATGCTCCCGCCCTGACGGTGATCTGGGCTCTCGAGGCGCGAGATCACCGTCGGGGCTGGAGCACCGCGGCGGGCGGGGAGCACCTAACGTACGGCGGGTGAGGGGCGAGGGTGTCGCGGCGGCCTGGCTGGTCCGGCTGCGCGAGGGCCGCGATCCGCGGCAGGCCCGGTACCTCACCCGGGAGAGCCTGCGATGGGTCATCACGCACCGGGCGGTGACCCCCGGGTACCTCGTGCGCTACCTGCGACTGGCCCGGTTCCGGCTGGCCAACCCGCACGTCGTGCTCGAGGGCATGGTGTTCCTGGGCAAGGGCGCCCGGCTGTCGGCCCGACCCGGGTACGCGCGGCTGGTCGTCGGCCCGTGGGTCCACGTCGGCGAGCAGACCCGGCTGCGGGCGCACGAGGGCACGCTGCGCATCGGTGACCGGGTGGTGTTCGGCCGGGACGCGGCGGTGAACTGCTACCTCGACGTCGAGATCGGCGCGGCGACGCTGGTCGCGGACTGGGTCTACGTCTGCGACTTCGACCACCGGGCCGACGTGCCCGGGCCGCCGATCAAGGACCAGGGCCTGCTGAAGTCGCCGGTCCGGATCGGCCCGGGCTCCTGGCTCGGCGTCCGCTCGACCGTCCTGCGCGGCACGACCCTCGGCCGGGGCTGCATCCTGGCCGCGCACTCGGTGGCCCGGGGGCGGTTCCCGGACGACGCCGTCGTCGCCGGTGTCCCGGGCCGCGCGGTCCGCGACCGGTCCGCGGCCGACGAGCTCCGCCGGAGGGCGCAGGCGGAGTGTGGGGCAGGTCACCGTCGCTTGACCGGGTGAGCCGTCCACTGCCGCAGGTAGCCTCGGGCCTCATGGACATCGTCGTCTGCGTCAAGTACGTCCCGGACGCTCAGGCCCAGCGCACGTTCAGCCCCGACGACAACACCACCGACCGGGTGGGCGTCGACGGGCTGCTGAGCGAGCTCGACGAGTACGCCGTCGAGGAGGCGCTCAAGCTCTCCGAGGCCGCCGACGGGGAGAGCACGGTGACCGTGCTGACCGTCGGGCCGGAGCAGGCGGAGACCGCGATCCGCAAGTCGCTGCAGATGGGCGCCGACAAGGCCGTGCACGTCAAGGACGACGCGCTGCACGGCTCGGACTCCATCGCCACCTCGCTGGTGCTGGCCACCGCGATCGAGCAAGCTGGGCCGGCCCGGACATCGTCCTGACCGGCATGGCGTCCACCGACGGCACGATGTCGGTCGTCCCGGCGATGCTCGCCGAGCGGCTGGGCCTGCCGCAGGTGACCTTCGCCTCCGAGCTGACCGTCGACGGTGGCACGGCGACGATCCGCCGCGACGGCGACCTGTCCACCGAGACCGTGACGGCCGCCCTGCCCGCGGTGGTCAGCGTCACCGACCAGATCAACGAGCCGCGCTACCCCTCGTTCAAGGGGATCATGGCGGCCAAGAAGAAGCCGGTGGAGGTCTGGTCGCTCGCCGACCTCGACGTCGCCGGCCGACCAGGTCGGCCTCGGCGCCGCCTGGACGCGGGTCGAGTCCTTCGCCGCCCGGCCGCCGCGCGAGAAGGGCCAGATCGTCACCGACGACGGCACCGGCGGCCACCAGCTGGCCGAGTACCTCGTCTCCCACAAGTTCGTCTGACCTGCTCGGCTCCGACCGCACAGGAGCCGCATCCCATGGCCGAAGTCCTCGTCCTCGTCGACCACGTCGACGGCGCCGTCCGCAAGACGACCCTCGAGCTGCTGACCATCGCCGGCCGGCTGGGCGAGCCGAGCGCGGTGTTCCTCGGCGACGGGCTGGACCAGGCCCGCGGCGTCCTCGGCGAGTACGGCGCGCAGGCCGTCTACGCCGTCGGCTCGGCCACGCTCGGCGACTACCTGGTCGCGCCCAAGGCCGAGGTCCTGGCCCAGCTCGTCGAGCAGACCTCGCCGGCGGCGGTGCTGATCGCGAGCGGCCAGGAGGGCAAGGAGATCGCCGCCCGCCTGGCGATCAAGACCGGCTCGGGACTGATCACCGACGCGGTCGACGTCGCAGGCCGGCGAGTCCGGACCGGTCACCACCCAGTCGGTCTTCGCCGGCTCCTACACCGTGCAGTCCGTGGTCACCACGGGCACCCCGATCATCACCGTCAAGCCGAACTCCGCCACGCCGCAAGCGAACTCCGGCATCGGCCGAGGAGAAGTCGTCGAGCGTCGTCGGTCTCCGACGCGGCCAAGACGGCGGCCGTGACCGCGCGCAAGCCACGCGAGAAGACCGGCCGGCCCGAGCTGACCGAGGCGGCGATCGTCGTCTCCGGCGGCCGGGGCACCGGCGGCGACTTCGCGCCCGGTCGAGGCCTTCGCCGACTCCCTCGGCGCCGCGGTCGGCGCGTCCCGCGCGGCCGTCGACGCCGGCTGGTACCCGCACGCCAACCAGGTCGGCCAGACCGGCAAGACGGTCTCGCCCGCAGCTGTACGTCGCGTGCGGCATCTCCGGCGCCATCCAGCACCGGGCCGGCATGCAGACGTCGAAGACGATCGTCGCGGTCAACAAGGACGCCGAGGCGCCGATCTTCGAGCTGGCCGACTTCGGCGTCGTCGGCGACCTGTTCGCCGTCCTGCCGGCGGCGACGACCGAGATCGCCCGGGCCGGCGCCTGACCGGACGCCAGGGATGGTCGGGAGCAGACCGGACCGGCGTCAGACCGGGGCGGCCTGCACGACCACGTTGTCCTCGTAGGAGTGCCGGGCCGCGTCGTACCGGCCGCCGCACGTGACCAGGACCAGACGCGGCGCACCGGTCATCCGGAACAGCCCGAGGTCGGCCAGCGAAGCCTTGGCGACGGTACGACGGGCGACCACCGCGTAGCGCACCGACCGTGCCGTCCTGGCGGACGACGGTGATCTGGTCGCCCGCGGCGCAGGGCCCCGATCCGGCCGAGCGCGCCGACCTGTCCGGCCCAGGAGATGTGACCGCCGAGCAGCACGGTGCCCGACCCGCTGCCGGGCGTCGCGCCGTACGCCCACCAGACGACCGTCCGGGCGGACGGCGGGAGGTCGAGCGAGTGGTTGTCCGCAGCCAGTCCGGTGGCCACGGGGGCGACGCGGATGTGCAGCCGCGGGACCAGCAGCCGGACGGGGGCTCCGGCGTTCGACCCCTGGGCCCCCAGCTCGGTCGAGTGCGTGCCCAGCTGGCCCGGACGGCGGCGCCCGCGCCGGTGGCGGTCGAGCCGGGGCCGGAGCTCGTCGGCGAGGACACCACGCCGAAGCCGGTGGCGGCCGGTGCCGCCGTGGCCCGGGTGCTCCGGTGCGCCACCAGGCCGGTGACCCCTAGGGCGAGGGCGCAGACGGCCAGCCCGGCCAGGACGAGCCGGGCCGCCGCGCTCACCGGACGTGGGACCGCCTCCAGGCCGCTCTCCACGACCTGGTCCAGGCTGGCCACCGCGACCCGGGCGGGCCGGCGGCGCGCGAGCGCGGTCAGGCTCATGGCCCCGCCGAGCAGCAGCGTGACGGACAGCCAGGCCGGGAGCAGCGAGTGGACGCTGGCGCGGGGGCAGGCCGCCGGAGTCGACCGCGCTGGCTGCGGCGAGTGCTGGGCGTGACGGAGTCGGCGACCAGGGCCACGGATTTGCGCCGACTGGCGGCCGACGATGTAGACGACCATCGCCCGGCCGGCCTGCGCGCGCACCGGCTGGTTGGTCAGCAGCCAGGCGCCGCCGACCTTGAGTCCCACCGGTGTGCGAGCCCGGCTGCACGGCGTCGATCGCCTGCCCGCCCGGCGCCAGCGCGCCCTTGACCGCCTTGCCGTCGATGCAGCACCTCGGGTGCGGGGCCCTGGGAGACGTTGCGGACGACGATCGAGCTGGCCGAGTGCGCGGCCGGCGGTCAGCCGGTTGTCGAAGACGTACGCCTTCGGTGCGCCGTTGGCGTCGAATCCGACTGCCGCAGTGAGGACTTCGCCGCCCTTGACGGTCAGCTTGACGTCGAGCAGGGCGGTGGTGTGCGGCTGGCCCGGCGGTGAACACCTCGACCCGGTGGGTGCCGGCCGGAAGGGTCATCGGCGCCGACGCGCGCTCGTAGGCGAAGCCCTTGAGCACGGTCTTGTCCGTCGACGACGACGTCGGCGAGAAGGCCTCGCACGCCGTGCACCAACGTGACGGTCGGCGCTCGACGATGCCGAGCCGGACGTCGCAGCCGGTACGGCGGCCGAGGCGGCAGTGGCCGTGGCCAGCAGCGCGAAGAGCGCGACCAGCACGGCGAGCACAGGGGAAGCGCCATGACGCCGAGATGTCCTCATCCTCGGACGGTAGAACCAGAATCCGGAATTTCCAGAGGAATGACAAGAATTTCCGGATTCGGCGCAGCGGCTATCGGCGGAGCGTGACAGCCCATTTACAAGCAGTGGACTTTCGACCATTCCCGAGCCTTTTTCCGAGGAAGAAGTCAGGATGGTTCTCGCCCCCACCGGCTTCCCCAGGGAGGGACGATGACGAACGCTGCGCCGAGTCGGCCTCGCCGCGCCCGATCTCGTTTCGTCACAACGGCTTTGGGCGCCGCGACCGGCGTGGCCCTGACCGCGGGCCTGGTCGTGACCACGGCTGGAGCCGTCGCCTCCGCCGCACCGGACGGCGTGAGCGTCTCGCACGTCGACACCGTCGGATTTCCGTACGTCGACCTGGTCGTCAGCGGGGTTCCGGGGTTCGGGCTGGGGCCCGTGCCGACGGTGCGCATCACACAGGACGGCGCCCCGCTGCGGACCACGTCCACCTGGGCGCTGTCGGCCGGGAACCCGCTCGCGGTCGTCGTCGACGCCCCGTCGTCCCGGCTCGAGCAGGCCCAGGGCCTGGTGGCCGAGCTCGTGCAGGAGATGCCTCCGAGCGTCCCGATCGCTCTCCCGTCGGTGCCCGGAGGCGCGGCACGTCCGAGCCTGGACCGCGACGGCCTGATGACCGCGCTCTCGCACCAGGCCGCGCACCGGGCCACGACGGTGCCGAGCGGTCTGACGGCGGCCGAGTCGGCGGGCGTCCAGCACGTGCTGGTCGTCACGACGTGCACCGGCCCCGCACCGCAGCCGGCCCCGGCCGGCGTCTCGGTGGACGTGCTGGGCATCGGGCCGGGCTGCACGGGGCGGTGGCTGTCGCTCCCGGGGTCGGGAGCGGGGCAGTTCACCCGGACCCCGACGTTCGACGCGGGGCTGGCCTCGCTGGACGCGATGGTCGCCCGGTGGCGGTCCTCGGTCCTCGCCGTCACCCAGGTCCTGACCCGGGACCCCCTGGCCGTGTCGGTCGGCGCCACCCGCGTGGCCGTGCCGCTGCCGGCCGGATCGGCGTCGGCGCCCGCAGCGGCGCCGTCCACGACCGCCGCCGCGCCGCGGTCGGACGCCGGGTCCACCGGCCGCCGGACCGCGCTGGCCGTGGGGCTGGTGCTGCTCGTCCTCGCCGGGCTGCTCGCGCTCGTCTGGTGGCGCCGGCACCGGGCTGCTGTTCGGGCTGCTGTCATCGAGGCGTCCTCGCCGGCGGCCGGCCCGCAGACGGTCGAGCCCCGTGAGGTCGCTGCGGTTTCTGAGGCTGCTGCTACGCCTGAGGCGGATGGGCGGGCCGGGGCGGATGAGGCCCCTGCGCCGGCGGCCTACTTCCCTCCGGCGATGCGGCCGCCGGCGCCGGCGCTGTCCCCGGCCCACCCCGCTCGTCCCGCCCGTCCGGCTTCTCCGGCCGGTCCGCAGATCGACCACGTCCGGCGGCCGGTGGCCCGGCCGCCGGTGGTGATCGACCTGCGCGAGCCGCGACCGGTCGACGACGACCGAGCCGCCCCGGACACGCGGCCACGACAACCCCAGATGGCGGTTGCCAGAGAGCAATTAACCGGTCACTCTGAGGTAACCCCGCCGGCGGTCGTCGCCCGGGTGCAGAGCATCGAGGAGCCTCCCGCCGTGGCCCAGCAGACCCCGACACCATGCCCAGCGCCGACCAGCCGGCCCCGCAGACGACCGAGCAGATGGTCCCGGCCGGGCGGCAGCCGGCCGACGACACGATCGACCTGACCGAGGTGGAGGAGACCGCCGAGGAGACCGCCGAGGAGAGCCCGAGGGGACCGCCGAGGCGACGGCCGGTCAGGCGCCCGAGCCGGTCGCCGAGCAGGCTCCGGCCGAGACCGGGTTCCAGGTCCGCAGCGAGTTCCAGTGGACCAAGCTGGAGTTCACCCCGCTGGTCTGGCACTACGACGACGAGCCCGCGACGGTCGACGTGCGGGACGAGGCCGACACCGCCGAGGCCGGCACGGTGGACGTCCGGGACGCCGTGGTGCGCACGTCCCGGCGGCGCAAGGCCCGGCGCTGAGTGCTGCCGCGCGGCGGCGCTGACGCGGCTCCGTCGCCCCGCTCCGGGCGCCGGGACTAAACTCGGCGGTCGTGATCGCCTACCTCGACCATGCGGCGACGACGCCGATGGTTCCGCAGGCCATCGAGGCGATGACCGACCAGCTCCAGCGGACCGGCAACGCCTCGTCGCTGCACACGGCCGGCCGCTCCGCCCGCCGGGTCGTGGAGGAGTCGCGCGAGCTGCTCGCGGCCGCCGTGGGGGCCCGGCCGAGCGAGGTGATCTTCACCAGCGGCGGCACCGAGTCGGACAACCTGGCGGTGAAGGGCACGTTCTGGGCCCGCCGCGCGCAGCGGCCGTCCCGCCGCCGCGTGCTGGTCAGCGAGATCGAGCACCACGCGGTGCTCGACACCGTGGAGTGGCTCGAGCAGCACGAGGGCGCCGAGGTCACCTGGCTGCCCGTCGACCGGCTCGGCCGGCTGCGCCTGGACGTGTTCCTGGCCGAGCTGCGGCGCGACCCCGAGGACATCGCGCTGGTGACGGTGATGGCCGCGAACAACGAGGTCGGCACCCTGCAGCCGCTGGCCGAGGTCGCCGACGCGGCCCACCGGCACGGCATCCCGGTGCACGCGGACGCGGTGCAGGCGCTGGGGCAGGTGCCGTTCGGCTTCGCCGACAGCGGGCTCGACCTGGTGACCGTCTCGGCCCACAAGATCGGCGGCCCGGTCGGCGTCGGTGCCCTGCTGGCCCGGCGCGACGCGGCACTGGTCCCGCTCAGCCACGGCGGCGGTCAGGAGCGCGGCGTGCGCAGCGGCACCCTGGACGTCGCCGGCATCCGCGCCTTCGCGGTCGCGACCGACCTCGCCGTACGCCGCCTGAGCGAGGAGGGGCCCCGGCTCGCCGGGCTGCGCGACGACCTGGTCCGCCGGGTCGAGGCGGCCGTCCCCGTCGCGTGGTGCTGCGGGGCGACCCGGACCCGGCCGGCCGGCTGCCCGGGAACGCGCTGCTGACCTTCCCCGGCTGCGAGGGCGACTCCCTGCTCTACCTGCTCGACGCGGCCGGCGTGCAGTGCTCGACCGGCTCGGCCTGCCGGGCCGGCGTGCCGCAGGCCAGCCACGTCCTGCTCGCGATGGGCATCCCCGAGGACGACGCCCGCGGCGCCCTGCGGCTGTCCCTCGGCCACACGTCGACCGCGGCCGACGTGGACGCGCTGCTGTCGGCGCTGCCCGACGCGGTGGCGCGGGCCCGGCACGCCGGTCTGACCTCGACGTCGACGCCCGTGGCACCCGCGGTCGCGACGGCCGGCTGATGCGGGTCCTCGCCGCGATGAGCGGGGGCGTGGACTCCGCCGTCGCCGCGGCCCGGGCCGTCGAGGCCGGCCACGACGTGGTCGGCGTGCACCTGGCGCTGTCCCGGAGCCCGGCCACGCTGCGTACCGGGGCCCGGGGCTGCTGCACCGCGGAGGACGCCGGCGACGCCCGCCGGGCCGCGGACGTGATCGGCATCCCGTTCTACGTCTGGGACCTGGCCGAGCGGTTCCAGGCCGACGTCGTCGAGGACTTCGTCGCCGAGTACGCCGCCGGCCGCACCCCGAACCCCTGCCTGCGCTGCAACGAGCAGATCAAGTTCAGCGCCCTGCTGGACAAGGCCCGGGCGCTCGGCTTCGACGTCGTCTGCACCGGTCACTACGCGCGGGTCGACGAGGAGGCCGGGTCCGCCGGGCCGGTCCGCGCGGCTGCGTCGCGCCGTCGATCCGGGCAAGGACCAGTCGTACGTGCTCGGGGTGCTGACCGCTGGGCAGCTCGAAGGGGCGATGTTCCCGCTGGGGGGCAGCCTGAAGTCGGACGTCCGCGCCGAGGCCGCGCGTCCGCGGGCTCTCGGTCGCCGACAAGCCGGACAGCCACGACGTCTGCTTCATCTCCGACGGAGACACGGCCGGTTTCCTCGGCGCGCGGCTGGGCTCCCAGCCCGGGGACATCGTCGACGGCCTCCGGCGCGGGTGGTCGGCCGGCACGACGGCGCCTACGCGTTCACCGTCGGCCAGCGGCACGGCCTGCGGCTCGGCGTCCCGGCGGCGGACGGGCGGCCGCGGTACGTCCTCGGCATCGAGCCGGTGAGCCGTCAGGTGCGGGTCGGGCCGGCCGAGAGCCTCGAGGTGTCGCAGGTGGTGGCCGGCTCCACGGCGTTCCCCTCGGGCCTGGAGGACACCCGGCTGGTGGCCGGGCAGGACTGCCTGGCCCAGGTGCGGGCCCACGCCGAGCCCGTGCCGTGCACCGCGACGTACGACGGCGACCGGATCACCGCCCGGCTCCGCACACCGGTGCGCGGCGTCGCCGCGGGTCAGGGCCTCGTCCTGTACGACGGCGACCGCGTGCTCGCCGCCGGCCGCATCGCCTCCGCCGCGTGACGCCATGACGGCCGCCGCCGGGCCCGGGCTCTCGGACGGCGTGCTCCCGGACGGCGTGGCCACGGGCATCGGCTCGTGGCCGGGCACCGCACGCCCGCAGCGCCCTCGCGTTCGTCCGCGAGACCCTGCTCGACCTGCCGCACCTGGTCGAGCTGCCCGCGCGCGGCCCCGGCGCGGACCTCGTCGGGCGCGGCGCCGCGCTCCTGGTCGACCTCCCGGTCGAGCTGCAGCCGCACGGCTGGCGGCTGGCCGACGCGCCCGGCCGCGACCTCCGGCGCGGGCAGGCCTACCTGCGCTCGGACCTGGACGACCTGGCCGAGCTGTTCGACGGGTACGCCGGCCCGCTGAAGGTGCAGGTGGCCGGGCCGTGGACGCTCGCCGCGTCGCTGTGGCTGCCGCGCGGCGAGCGCGCGCTCACCGACCCCGGAGCGCGGCGGGAGGTGGTGGCCTCGCTGGCCGAGGGCGTCGGCGGTCCATGTCGCCGCCGTGCGGTCCGCCGTCCCGGGGGCCCAGGTCGTCCTGCAGGTCGACGAGCCGGCGCTGACCGCGGTGCTCGCCGGGCGCCTGCCGACCGCGTCCGGCTACGGGCTGGTCCGCGCGGTGGAGCCGCCGGAGGTGGAGCAGGGGCTGGCCGCAGTGCTCGACGCGGTCCACGGCGCGGGAGCCGGCTCGGCCGTGCACTGCTGCGCGGCCGACGTGCCGATCGTCGCTGCTCGCCCGATCCGGGGCGCAGGCGGTGAGCCTGGACCTGTCGCTGCTCGGCGCGCCGGGCTGGGAGGAGCTGGGCGAGGCCGTCGAGGCCGGTCTGACGCTCGTGGGCCGGTGCGCTGCCCTCGCCGGTCCCGTCCGGGCCGGCCGACGAGCCGCTCCCGGGTGACCGCGCCGTGGTCGACGCGATCCGCGGCCCGTGGCGCCGGATCGGCCTGCCCGAGGAGGGTCTGCGGCGGGTCGTCGTGACCCCGGCCTGCGGGCTGGCCGGCGCCGGCCCCGAGGGTGCGCCGCGCCGACCCTGTCGCGGGCGGTGAGCGCCGCCCGCGCGCTGGCCGAGTCGTCGTACGACGCCTGACCGAGGGGCCGCCGGTGTCGGCGGCGCGCGGCAGGATGAGCCCGTGAGCCGAACCACCGACGCGACGCCGGAGCTGCCCGAGACGCCCGCCGACGCCCGGCATCGCTGGGCCGAGGTGGCGGACCAGGTCGAGGCCGCCCGCTTCGCCTACTACCTGCGCGACGCCCCGACGATCAGCGACGGCGGCTACGACCGGATGGTCCGCGAGCTGGAGCGGCTGGAGGAGGCGCACCCCGAGCTGCGGACGCCGCAGAGCCCGACCCAGACCGTCGGCGGGACGTACTCCACCGAGTTCGCGCCGGTCGAGCACATCGAGCGGATGCTCAGCCTGGACAACGCGTTCAGCGAGGAGGAGGTCGCGGCCTGGGCCGAGCGCGCGCGGCGGGACGCCGGTGACGCGGAGATCAGCTACCTGTGCGAGCTCAAGATCGACGGGCTGGCCATCAACCTGCTCTACGAGGACGGCCGGCTGGTCCGCGCCGCGACGCGGGGCGACGGTCGCACGGGGGAGGACGTGACGCCACAACGTCCGCACCATCGCCGAGATGCCGCGCACGCTGGCGCCGGCCGCCGGCCGGCCGGCCGGGCCACCGGGTGCCGAGCCGGCTCGAGGTCCGCGGCGAGGTGTTCTTCCCCGTCGCGGCCTTCGAGCAGCTCAACGCCTCGCTCGTCGAGGCCGGCAAGGCGCCGTTCGCCAACCCGCGCAACGCCGCCGCCGGGTCGCTGCGGCAGAAGGATCCCCGCGTCACCGCCACCCGGCCGCTGCACCTGCTGGTGCACGGCATTCGGCGTCCACGAGGGCCTGGAGATCGACCGGCAGTCGCAGGCGCTACGAGCTGATGCACACCTGGGGCCTGCCGGTCGAGCACCCACTACCGCGTGGTCCCCGACCTGGACGGCGTGCAGGCCTACATCGAGAAGTACGGCGAGGAGCGGCACTCGGTCGAGCACGAGATCGACGGCGTGGTGGTGAAGGTCGACGAGATCGCCGTGCAGCGCCGGCTGGGGTCGACCAGCCGGGCGCCGCGGTGGGCGATCGCCTTCAAGTACCCGCCCGAGGAGGTCACCACCAAGCTGCTCGACATCCAGGTCAACGTCGGGCGCACCGGCCGGGTCACGCCGTTCGCCGTCATGGAGCCGGTGCGGGTCTCCGGCTCGACGGTCGGAGATGGCGACGCTGCACAACGCCGACGAGGTGCGCCGCAAGGGCGTGCTGATCGGCGACACCGTGGTGCTGCGCAAGGCCGGTGACGTCATCCCCGAGGTCGTCGGGCCGGTGGTCGACCTGCGCGACGGCACCGAGCGCGCGTTCGTCATGCCCGACGAGCTGCCCGGCCTGCGGCACGCCCGTTGCGGCCCGAGCGCGAGGGCGACAAGGACATCCGCTGCCCGAACGCCCGGTCCTGTCCGGCCCAGCTGCGCGAGCGGCTGTTCCACGTCGCCGGGCGCGGCGCGTTCGACATCGAGGCGCTGGGCTACGAGGCGGCGGCGGCCCTGCTCGACGACCGCGACGGCGCCGGACCGGTGCTGCGCGACGAGGGGGGCCTGTTCGACCTGACCGAGGAGCAGCTGCGCACGGTGCCGCTGTTCACCCGCAAGGACGGCGAGCTGTCGGCCAACGGGCACAAGCTCCTGGACAACCTGAGCAAGGCCAAGCTCGCAGCCGCTGTGGCGGGTGCTCGTCGCGCTGTCCATCCGGCACGTCGGGCCCACCGCGGCCCGGGCCCTGGCCCAGGCCATCCCCTCGATGGAGCGGATCGCGACCGCGTCCGCCGAGGAGCTCGCCGCCGTCGAGGGGGTCGGACCGACCATCGCCGAGGCGGTCGTCGAGTGGTTCGCCGTCGACTGGCACGCCGAGGTCGTGCGCCAGTGGGCGGCCGCCGGCGTCCGGATGGCCGACGAGGCCGACGAGGGCACGCCGCGGACGCTCGAAGGTCTCACCATCGTCGTCACCGGCAGCCTGGAGGGCTACAGCCGCGACCAGGCCAAGGAGGCGATCCTGGCCCGCGGCGGCAAGGCGTCCGGCTCGGTGTCCAAGAAGACGTCGTACGTCGTGGTGGGCGACAGCCCGGGCAGCAAGGCGGAGAGCGCGGCCAAGCTCGGGGTGTCCCGGTGCTGGACGAGGCGGCAGTTCACCGCGCTGCTGGCCGGTGGCCCGGAGGCCGTGCCGGTCCCGGAGGCGATGGAGTCGGCCGATTGAGCACTTTTCCGAACTCTGTGTGGGCGCCCCGTCGCACGACGTAGCCTGACGAGCGCGCAGGGGGTGGTCCGGCGCAAAACGTCGACGCCGTGCGGGGTGGCGGCGGCGTTTTGGGCCGGCGCGACAGTTGGATGAGCCGCGGGATGGCCGGCGTGGACCCGGCACCGTTGCAACGGGCTCGTCGGCGAGGGAGGTTCAGTGGCTCGCGAGGAGGACACCGGCCCTGCGCCCCATCGCGGGCCGCACCCCTCGCTGTTCGGGTGCTATGTCGCGCTGGTGACCCTGGGCGGCCTGGGCGTGCTCGCCTTCATGCTGGCCCGCGCTGGACCGGGCGACGATCGGTGAGATCGCCCCCCACACCGCGGTGGCCCTCGGGCTGGCCTGCGTGCTGGTGATCGCGGGCGAGGTCTGGCCGATCCTGACCTCGGAGGCCGACCCGCTGGGGGTCGCCTGGTCGGCAACGTTCGTCCTGCCGGTGCTGCTGCACTTCGGCCCGCTGCCCGGCGATGCTGCTGCACGCCATCGCCGCGCTGACCACCGGGCTGATCCAGCGCCGCCCGGTCTGGCGCACCGCCTTCAACGTCTCGCAGTACTCCCTCACGGTGGTCGCCGGGTGGGGCGTGGCCGAGCTGCTCGGCGTCCACGCCACGCTGGTGCACCCCTGGACCGACTACACCGCGCACGGCCTGCTGGTGATCCTGCTCGTCGCGGTCGCCTGCTTCGTCGCCAACACCCTGCTGGTCGGCATCGCGGTGACGCTGGCCGACGGCAGCGGGACGGTGCGCGCGATCTTCGACGAGCTGCCGTTCCAGCTCACCGTCTCGGCCGCGCAGTACGCCCTGGCGCCGCTCGTCATCGTGGTGATGGACAAGTTCCCGATGGCCATCCTGCTGACCGTCGTCCCGCTGCTGGCCATCCAGTTCAGCGCCAACGCGTCAGCCGCGAGAGCCAGCGGATGTCGCAGTCCGACGACCTCACCGGGCTGGCCAACCGCAAGCACCTCGTCGAGCAGACCCGGCAGGCCATCGCCGGCGCCCACCACGGCGAGATCTCGTGCGCGCTGTTCCTGCTGGACCTCGACCGGTTCAAGGAGGTCAACGACGTGCTCGGCCACCCGGTCGGGCGACGAGGTGCTGCGCCGCGTGGCCGACCGGCTGCGGGCCGTCCCTGCGCCCCGACGACGTGGTGGCCCGGCTGGGCGGCGACGAGTTCGCCATCCTGCTGCGCCGGGTGCCCGACCTCGAGACGGTCTGGGAGGTCGCCGAGCAGGTCCGGGTCGCCCTCGACGAGCCGCTCGTCCTCGACGGGCAGCTGCTCGACCTCGAGGCCAGCATGGGCATCGCGCTGGTGCCGGACCACGCGAGCGACTACGAGCAGCTGCTCTCCCGGGCCGACATCGCGATGTACGTCGCCAAGGCCGACCGCACCGGCATCGAGCTGTACGACGCGGAGCGGGACGGCGCGTCCCCCTCCCGGCTCGGGGTGCTGGGCGAGCTGCGCCAGGGCATCGAGCGCGGCCAGATCGAGCTGCACTACCAGCCGCAGTGCGACGCCCGGGACGGTCACCTGCGCGGGGTCGAGGCCCTGGTCCGCTGGCGGCACCCGACGCGCGGACTGGTCCCGCCGGACGACTTCATCCCGCTGGCCGAGCAGTCCGGCCTGATGCAGCGCCTGACCGACGTCGTGCTCGACCTCGCGCTGGCCCAGTCGGCGCGCTGGGCCGACGTCGGGATCGACACCCCGATCTCGGTCAACGTCTCGTTCCGGGACCTGCACGACACCCGGTTCACCGAGCGGCTCGAGCGGCGGCTGGCCATGCACGGCGTGCCGCCCTGGAAGCTCACCCTGGAGATCACCGAGCGCGTGCTGACCGCCGACATGCGCCGGGCCGAGGGGACGCTGGCCCGGTTGCACACCCTCGGGGATCCGCATCGCGCTGGACGACTTCGGCACCGGCTGGTCCTCGCTGACCCTGCTGCGCCGGCTCCCGGTGGCCGAGGTGAAGATCGACCGCAGCTTCGTCAGCCGGGCCGCGGTCGTCGAGGACGACGCCGAGCGTCGTGCGCTCGATCGCCCTGCTCTCCCACGACCTCGGCATGGTCGTCGTGGCGGAGGGCGTCGAGACCGAGCTGTCCTGGCAGGCCATCCGGACCCTCGGCTGCGACGTCGTGCAGGGCTGGCACGTGGCCCGGCCGCTGGGCGCCCAGGACGTCACGACGTGGATCAAGACCCGCGACGGCTCCCGGGTCCCGGGGAACCTGCGCCTGCTGGGCGAAGCCAGAGGGATCGTCGGCTCGCCCTAGACTTGGCGCCCATGGCCGCCATCACCCGCGAGGAGGTCGCGCATCTCGCCTCCCTCGCCCGCATCGACCTCGACGACTCCGAGCTCGACCGGCTGGCCGGCCAGCTCGGCCGCGTGCTCGACGCGGTGGCCCAGGTGGGTGAGGTCGCGGCCGACGACATCCCCCCGACCTCGCACCCGTTGCCGCTGACCAACGTGCAGCGACCGGACGAGCCCGGTCCGTGCCTCACCGCAGGAGCAGGCGCTGAGCCGGGGCCCCGGCCGCGGAGCAGGGCCGGTTCCACGTCCCGCGCATCCTGCAGGAGGACTGAGCCGTGACCGACCCCGACTCCGCCCGGCCCACCTCGTCCCGCGCCGCAGACCGCCGCCGAGCAGGCGGCTGCCCTGCGCGCCGGTGAGGTCAGCGCGGTCGAGCTGACCCAGGCCCACCTCGACCGGATCGCCGCCGTCGACGGCGACGTCCACGCCTTCCTGCACGTCGACGCCGAGGGCGCGCTCGCGGCCGCCGCCGACGTCGACCGCCGCCGGGCCGCCGGGGAGTCGCTCGCACCGCTCGCCGGCGTCCCGATCGCGGTCAAGGACGTCGTCGTCACCAAGCGGCCTGCCCTCGACCGCCGGCTCGCGGATCCTCGAGGGCTGGATCCCGCCGTACGACGCGACGCTGGTCACCCGGCTGCGCGCGGCCGGGCTGCCGATCCTCGGCAAGACCAACATGGACGAGTTCGCCATGGGCTCCTCGACCGAGCACTCGGCCTACGGGCCGACCCACAACCCGTGGGACCTGACCCGCATCCCCGGCGGCTCCGGCGGCGGCTCGGCGGCGGCGGTCGCGGCGTACGAGGCGCCGCTGGCCATCGGCACCGACACCGGCGGCTCGATCCGCCAGCCGGCCGCGGTCACCGGCACGGTCGGGGTCAAGCCGACGTACGGCGGGGTCTCGCGCTACGGGCTGATCGCGCTCGCCTCGAGCCTGGACCAGGCCGGCCCGGTGACGCGCACGGTGCTCGACGCCGCGCTGCTGCACGAGGTCATCGGCGGTCACGACCCGCTGGACTCGACCAGCATCGACCGCGCCGGTGCCCCCGGTGGTCGAGGCCGCGCGCCGGGCCGACGTGTCGCGGCCTGCGGATCGGCGTCGTCCGCGAGCTGTCCGGCGACGGGCTACCAGGCCGGGCGTGCTCGCCCGCTTCGAGGAGGCGGTCGCAGCTGCTCGTCGACGGCGGGCGCCGAGGTCGTCGAGGTCTCCTGCCCGCACTTCGAGCACGCCCTCGCGGCGTACTACCTGATCCTGCCGAGCGAGGCGAGCAGCAACCTGGCCAAGTTCGACGCCATGCGGTACGGCCTGCGGGTCGGCCCGGACGGCGTCGCCCGACCCGAGCGCCGAGGAGGTCATGGCGGCCACCCGCGAGGCCGGCTTCGGCGACGAGGTCAAGCGCCGGATCATCCTCGGCACCTACGCGCTGTCCAGCGGCTACTACGACGCCTACTACGGCCAGGCCCAGAAGGTCCGCACGCTGGTGTCAGCGCGACTTCGCGCGCGGCCTTCGAGCAGGCCGACGTGCTGGTCTCGCCCGACCGCGCCGACCACGGCGTTCCGGCTCGGCGACAAGCTCGACGACCCGATGGCGATGTACCTCAACGACATCGCGACGATCCCGGCCAACCTGGCCGGGCGTCCCCGGGCATGTCCCTGCCCTCCGGCCTGGCCGACGAGGACGGCCTGCCCGGCGGGCATCCAGCTGCTCGCTCCGGCGACTGCGGACGAGCGGCTCTACGCCGTCGGCGCGGCGCTCGAGGCCCGGCTGCTGGAGCGCTGGGGCGGCCCGCTGCTGGACCGCGCGCCCGAGCTGGAGGTGGCCCGATGAGCGAGCCGGTCCTGGCCTACGACCAGGCGCTCGAGCGGTTCGACCCGGTGCTGGGCCTGGAGGTCCACGTCGAGCTCGAACACCGGCACCAAGATGTTCTGCGGCTGCGCGACCGTGTTCGGCGCCGAGCCGAACACCCAGGTCTGCCCGACCTGCCTCGGCCTGCCCGGCGCCCTGCCGGTCGTCAACGCGATGGCGGTCGAGTCGGCCGATCCGGATCGGCCTGGCGCTGCACTGCACGATCGCGCCGTGGTGCCGGTTCGCGCGGAAGAACTACTTCTACCCGGACATGCCGAAGAACTTCCAGACCAGCCAGTACGACGAGCCGATCGCCTTCGACGGCTACCTCGACGTCGAGCTCGACGACGGCGAGACCTTCCGGGTGGCGATCGAGCGGGCCCACATGGAGGAGGACACCGGCAAGTCGCTGCACGTCGGTGGCGCAGACCGGCCGGATCCACGGCGCGGAGTACTCCCTGGTCGACTACAACCGCGCCGGCATCCCGCTGATCGAGATCGTGACCAAGCCGCTCGAGGGTGCGGGGGAGCGGGCGCCCGAGGTCGCCCGGGCGTACGTCGCCGCGCTGCGCGACCTGCTGCGCGCCCTCGGCGTCAGCGACGTCCGGATGGACCAGGGCTCGCTGCGCTGCGACGCCAACGTGTCGCTCCGGCCGAAGGTTGCCGACGGACAAGCATCGGTGCCGTTCGGCACGCGGACCGAGACCAAGAACGTCAACTCCCTGCGCAGTGTCGAGCGCGCGGTCCGCTACGAGATGACCCGGCAGGCGGCTCGGCTCTCGGCCGGCGAGAAGGTCGTGCAGGAGACGCGGCACTTCCACGAGGACACCGGGATCACGACCTCCGGCCGGCATGAAGTCCGACGCCGAGGACTACCGCTACTTCCCCGAGCCCGACCTGGTGCCGGTCGCGCCCGACGCCGCCTGGGTGGAGGAGCTGCGCGTCGACCCTCCCGAGCCGCCGGCCGAGCAGCGCAAGCGGCTGCAGGCGGAGTGGGGCTTCACCGACCTCGAGATGCGCGACGTGGTGAACTCCGGCGCGCTGCGTTCTGCTCGTGGAGACGGTCGCGGCCGGGGCGAGCCCGTCCGCGGCCCGCAAGTGGTGGGGCGGCGAGCTCGGCCGCCGGGCCGACAGCGGCCGGCGTCGAGCTGGCCGAGGTCGGCGTCAGCCCGGGCCAGGTCGCCCAGCTGGCCGCCCTGGTCGAGGCGGGCACGATCAACGACAGCCTGGCCCGCCAGGTGCTCGACGGCAGTGCTCGCGGGCGAGGGCGAGCCGGCCGACGTGGTCGTCGCGACCGGGGGCTGGGGGTGGTCTCCGACGAGGGCGCCCTGCTCGACCGCGGTCGACGCCGCGATCGCAGCCAACCCGGACGTCGCCGCAGAAGGTCCGCGACGGCAAGGTGCAGGCGGCCGGTGCCCTGATCGGAGCGGTGATGAAGGACCTGCGCGGCCAGGCCGACGCGGCCCGGGTCCGCGAGCTGGTCCTCGCCCGCCTGTCCTGACCGATCGTCGAGAGGAGACGGCCATGCCGACCGTCACGCCGTTCCTGTGGTTCGACGACGACGCCGAGGAGGCGGCCGAGTTCTACGTCTGGTCTTCCCGACGCCGCGTCCTCGGCGTCCAGCGCCAGCCGTCGGACCAGCCCGGGGTGGACGGCCCGGCTCTGCTGGTCTCCCTGGAGCTGCAGGGGCAGCAGCTGAGCCTCCTCAACGGCGGTCCCTCGCAGCGGCTGACCGAGGCCTTCTCCCTCGCCGTCAACGTCGAGGGCCAGGAGGAGGTGGACCGGTACTGGGACGCGCTGATCGAGGGCGGCCAGGCGCACGCCTGCGGCTGGCTCAAGGACCGGTTCGGCCTGTCCTGGCAGATCGTCCCCGCCGAGCTGATGCGGCTGATGGGCGACCCGGACCCGGCCAGGTCCCGCGCGGTCTTCGAGGCGATGCTGCAGATGGTCAAGATCGACGTGGCCGGCCTGCAGGCGGCGTACGACTCGGTCTGAGCCGGCCCCGGTCACCTAGGCTCGCCGCGTGACGACGGTCAGCGTTCCCTCGGACGGCTGGGTGCAGGACCTGGGGCCGGCCCCGGACGGGGTGCGGCTCGTCCCGTGGGACCTCGAGGACCCGCCGCCGACCGCGGACATCGAGGTGGTCGTCCCGCCGTACCTCGGCGACCGGAGCCGGCTCTCCCGGCTGGCCGAGCTGCCCGGGCTGCGGCTGGTCCAGACCCTGACGGCGGGCTACGAGGACGTGCTGCCCTACCTGCCCGACGGCGTCGCGCTGGCCAACGCCGCCGGCGTCCACGACGCGTCGACCGCCGAGCTCGCCGTCGCGCTGGCGCTGGCGTCGCTGCGCCGGCTCCCCGAGCACGTCCGGTCGCAGGCGGCGGGGCAGTGGCGGCCCGCGTTCGGCCGGTCCCTGGCCGACCGTCGCGTCCTGCTCCTCGGGTACGGCGGGGTGGGCCGGGCGGTGGCCCGGCGCCTGGCCGGCTTCGAGGTCGAGGTGACGCCCGTGGCCAGCCGGGCCCGGGACGGCGTCCACGGCGATCGACGAGCTGCCGCAGCTGCTCGGCGACCACGACGTCGTGGTGCTCACCGTCCCGCTGACCGACGCCACCCGCGGGATGGTCGACGCGCGGTTCCTGGCCGCGCTGCCCGACGGTGCCCTCCTGGTCAACGTCGCGCGGGGCGCGGTCGTGGACTCCGACGCGCTGCTCGCCGAGCTGAGGACCGGCCGGCTCACGGCGGCGGTCGACGTGATCGACCCCGAGCCGCTGCCGCCCGGGCACCCCCTGTGGGAGCAGCCGGGGCTGCTGATGACGCCGCACGTGGGCGGGGCGTCATCGGCCTTCCGCCCGCGCGCGCTCGCCCTGCTGCACCGCGTGATCGACGGCCTGGCCAAGGGGGAGCCGCCCGCGAACGTCGTGGTCCCCGCGGGCCAGCACCGCCTCCCTCGCCGCGGCCCGGGGGTGCTGCCTAGACTCCGGCGCATGACGCAGACCACCCGCCCAGCGGGACCTCAAGCCGCGCAGCCGCGACGTCACCGACGGCCTGGAGGCCACGGCCTCCCGCGGCATGCTGCGCGCGGTCGGCATGGACGACGAGGACTTCGCCAAGCCGCAGATCGGCGTGGCCAGCAGCTGGAACGAGATCACGCCGTGCAACCTCTCGCTCGACCGGCTGGCCACCGCGGTCAAGGAGGGCGTGCACGCCGCCGGCGGGTACCCGCTGGAGTTCGGCACGATCTCGGTGTCCGACGGCATCTCGATGGGCCACGTCGGCATGCACTACTCGCTGGTCTCGCGCGAGGTCATCGCCGACAGCGTCGAGACCGTCATGCAGGCCGAGCGGCTGGACGGGTCGGTGCTGCTGGCCGGCTGCGACAAGTCGCTGCCCGGGCATGCTGATGGCCGCGGCCCGGCTCGACCTCGCGTCGGTCTTCCTCTACGCCGGGTCGATCCTGCCGGGCATCGCCAAGCTGTCCGACGGCAGCGAGCGCGAGGTGACGATCATCGACGCGTTCGAGGCGGTCGGCGCCTGCTCGCGCGGCCTGATCCCGCGCGAGGACGTCGAGGCGATCGAGCGGGCGATCTGCCCGGGCGAGGGCGCGTGCGGCGGGATGTACACCGCGAACACCATGGCCAGTGCGGCCGAGGCGCTGGGCATGTCGCTGCCCGGCAGCGCCGCGCCCCCGGCCACCGACCGCCGCCGCGACGGGTTCGCCCGCCGTTCCGGCGAGGCCGTCGTCGAGCATGCTGCGGGCCGGGCATCACCGCGCGCCAGATCATGACCCAGGCCGGCGTTCGAGAACGCCATCGCCGTCGTCATGGCGCTCGGCGGCTCGACCAACGCCGTGCTGCACCTGCTGGCGATCGCCCACGAGGCCGAGGTCGACCTGACCCTCGACGACTTCCGCCGGATCGGCGCCCAGGTGCCGCACCTGGCCAACGTCAAGCCGTTCGGCCAGCTACGTCATGACCGACGTCGACCGGATCGGCGGCATCCCGGTCGTCATGCGGGCGCTGCTCGACGCGGGCCTGCTCGACGGCGACGTCGCTGACCGTGACCGGCCGGACGATGGCCGAGAACCTCGCCGACATCGCGCCGCCGGACCCGGACGGCAAGGTCATCCGGGCGATGAGCGAGCCGATCCACCGCACCGGCGGCCTCACGATCCTCGAGGGCTCGCTCGCCCCGGAGGGCGCCGTCGTGAAGTGCGCCGGCTTCGACGAGGACGTGTTCGAGGGCACGGCGCGGGTGTTCGACGGCGAGCGCGCGGCCATGGACGCGGTCGAGGACGGCACGCCTGCGGCAGCGGCGACGTCGTGGTGATCCGCTACGAGGGCCCGAAGGGCGGCCCGGGCATGCGCGAGATGCTCGCGGTCACCGGGGCGATCAAGGGTGCCGGGCTCGGCAAGGACGTGCTGCTGCTGACCGACGGCCGGTTCTCCGGCGGCACGACCGGCCTGTGCGTCGGGCACGTCGCGCCCGAGGCCGTCGACGGCGGCCCGATCGCGCTGCGTCCGCGACGGCGACCGGATCCGGCTGGACGTCGCCGAACGCCCGGCTCGACCTGCTGGTCGACGAGGACGAGCTGGCCCGGCGGCGTACCGGCTGGTCGCCGCCCGCGCCGAAGCACAGCCGCGGCGTGCTCGCCAAGTACGCCAAGCTCGTCGGCAGCGCGGCCCAGGGGGCGGTCTGCGACTGACCCCGCCGACGCGTACCAGCACTCGGTACGCGCTGTCCGTATGCCGAGACGCGGTCCACCGGCGGTTGACACCCGGTCGCCGACTGCTGGAGCGTGACCGTGTGCGGATCATTCTCGTAGTCAGTCAGCGCGCCAGCTAGCACACCAGCCGGCGCGCGACCCCTCGGTGAGTCCTTCCAGGACCGGGGGGTTTTTTCGTCTCTCGGGACGATCGGCACAGACGACACAACGAAGAAGGTGGACGACGTGAGCGGTGCCACACCCGGCTCCGGCCCGACGACGAAGGACCCCACGGCAGCTGTCGGGGGAGGGACGGCCGGTGCCGTCCCGAGCCCGGCCGACCTCGCCGCCGCCCGGCGGGGTTCCCGCCCCGGCGAGCCGGCCGAGGTCGCCGGCAGCCCGGTCGCCGCGGCGCCCGAGCCGATCACGGGCGCGCAGAGCCTGGTCCGTTCGCTCGAGGCGGCGGGGGTCGAGGTGGTCTTCGGGATCCCCGGCGGCGCGATCCTGCCGGCGTACGACCCGCTGCTGGACTCGGCGTCGGTGCGGCACATCCTCGTCCGCCACGAGCAGGGCGCCGGCCACGCCGCGCAGGGCTACGCCGTCGCGACCGGCCGGGTCGGCGTGTGCATGGCGACGTCGGGTCCGGGCGCCACGAACCTGGTGACGCCGATCGCGGACGCGTACATGGACTCGGTGCCGATCGTCGCGATCACCGGCCAGGTGGCGTCGGCGGCGATCGGCACGGATGCCTTCCAGGAGGCCGACATCCGCGGGATCACGATGCCGATGACCAAGCACAACTACCTGGTGACCGAGGCCGACGAGATCCCGCGGGCCATCGCCGAGGCGTTCCACATCGCGAGCACCGGCCGGCCGGGACCGGTCCTCGTCGACATCAGCAAGGACGCCCTGCAGAACCCCACGCACTTCCACTGGCCGCAGCGGGTCGACCTCCCGGGCTACCGGCCGGTCAGCCGCCCGCACGGCAAGCAGATCCGCGAGGCCGCCCGCCTGCTCGTGCAGTCGCGGCAGCCGGTGCTCTACGTCGGCGGGGGCGTGCTGAAGGCCCAGGCCAGCGAGGAGCTGCGCCGGCTGGTCGACCTCAGCGGCGCGCCGGTCGTCACGACCCTGATGGCCCGCGGGGCGCTGCCCGACTCGCACCCGGCCCACCTCGGCATGCCCGGCATGCACGGCACCGTGGCGGCGGTCACCTCGCTGCAGAAGGCGGACCTGATCATCAGCCTGGGCGCCCGGTTCGACGACCGGGTGACCGGCAAGCTGTCGAGCTTCGCGCCCCACGCGACGATCGTGCACGCCGACGTCGACCCGGCCGAGATCAGCAAGAACCGCATCGCCGACGTGCCGATCGTGGGCGACGCCAAGGACGTGCTGAGCGAGCTCGTCGTGGCCGTCCAGGAGGAGTTCGACGCGGGGCGCCGCCCGGACTACACGGCCTGGTGGGCCCAGCTCGACTCATGGCGGGAGACCTACCCCCTGGGCTACACCGAGTGCCGAGGACGGCTCTCTCGCACCGCAGTTCGTGATCAAGCGGCTGGGCGAGCTGGTCGGTCCCGACGCGATCTACGTGGCCGGGGTCGGGCAGCACCAGATGTGGGCGGCGCAGTTCATCAAGTACGAGCACCCGAACACCTGGCTCAACTCCGGCGGCCTCGGCACGATGGGCTACGCGGTGCCGGCGGCGATGGGGGCCAAGGTCGGCCGTCCGGACACGACGGTCTGGGCCGTCGACGGCGACGGCTGCTTCCAGATGACCAACCAGGAGCTGGCCACCTGCGTGATCAACCAGATCCCGATCAAGGTGGCGATCATCAACAACTCCAGCCTCGGCATGGTCCGGCAGTGGCAGACGCTGCTGTACGGCGGGCGCTACAGCAACACCGACCTGCACACCGGGGCGGCGCGGCGCGTTCCCGACTTCGTGAAGCTGGCCGAGGCGTACGGCTGCCTGGGTCTGCGCTGCGACCGGCCCGAGGACGTCGACGCGACGATCGCCAAGGCGATGGCGACCAACGACGTGCCGGTCATCGTCGACTTCGTCGTCCACCCCGACGCGATGGTCTGGCCGATGGTGGCCGCCGGCGCCAGCAACGACCAGATCCAGTTCGCCCGGGGCATGAGCCCCACGTGGGACCGGGAGGAGTGACGGTGGCCAAGCACACGCTGTCGGTGCTCGTGGAGAACAAGCCCGGTGTCCTGGCCCGCATCGCCGGGCTGTTCTCCCGGCGCGGCTACAACATCGACTCGCTGGCGGTCGGCCCGACCGAGCACGCGGAGATCTCGCGGATGACCGTGGTCGTGGACCTCGAGGACTCACCGCTCGAGCAGGTCACCAAGCAGCTCAACAAGCTGATCGAGGTGCTCAAGGTGGTCGAGCTCGACCAGCGGGCCTCGGTCCAGCGCGAGCTGCTGCTGGTGAAGGTCCGAGCCGACGTGGCCAGCCGCACGCACGTCCTGGAGACGGCCCAGCTGTTCCGCGCGAAGGTCGTCGACGTCTCCACCGACGCCGTGGTCATCGAGGCGACCGGCAACTCCGAGAAGCTCGACGCCCTGCTGCGCGTCCTCGAGCCGTTCGGCATCAAGGAGCTCGTCCAGTCCGGCATGGTCGCGGTCGGACGCGGCCAGCGGTCGATCACCGACCGCGCGCTACGGTCTGCCTGAGCCTTCGCGCCCGAGATCCCCTTTTCCGCACACCCGAACCACCCCACCCGAACCACCCCACCCGAACCACCGAGGAGTGAGCCACCCGTGGCTGAGATGTTCTACGACGACGACGCCGACCTCTCGATCATCGCCGACCGCCACGTCGCAGTCATCGGCTACGGCAGCCAGGGGCACGCGCACGCGCTGAACCTGCGCGACTCCGGCGTCTCGGTCCGGGTCGGCCTGCCCGAGGGCAGCAAGAGCCGGGCCAAGGCCGAGGCCGAGGGCCTGCGGGTCCTCACGCCGTACGAGGCGTGCGAGGAGGCCGACCTGGTCGTCGTCCTCACCCCCGACCACGTGCAGCGGCACGTCTACGCCGAGTCGATCGAGCCGAACCTGGTCGAGGGCGACGCGCTGCTGTTCGGCCACGGCTTCAACATCCGCTACGGCTACATCAAGCCGCCGGCGGGCGTCGACGTCGTCATGGTCGCGCCCAAGGGCCCGGGCCACCTGGTCCGTCGGGAGTACGTCGACGGCCGGGGCGTCCCGGTGCTGCTCGCGGTCGAGCAGGACGCCAGCGGCAACGCCTGGCCGCTCGCCGAGTCCTACGCCAAGGCCCTGGGCGGTCTGCGCGCCGGCGGCATCCGCACGACGTTCACCGAGGAGACCGAGACCGACCTGTTCGGCGAGCAGAGCGTGCTCTGCGGCGGCATGTCGCGGCTGGTGCAGACCGGCTTCGAGGTGCTGACCGAGGCCGGCTACCAGCCGGAGGTCGCCTACTTCGAGTGCCTGCACGAGCTCAAGCTGATCGTCGACCTGATGTACGAGGGCGGCATCGCCAAGCAGCGGTGGAGCGTCTCCGACACCGCGGAGTACGGCGACTACGTCTCCGGTCCCCGGGTCATCGACGCCTCCGTCAAGGAGCGCATGCAGGGGGTGCTGGCCGACATCAAGGACGGCACGTTCGCCGCGCGCTTCATCGCCGACCAGGACGCCGGCGCCCCGGAGTTCACGCGGCTGCGGGCCGAGGGCGAGCAGCACCCGATCGAGGCGACCGGGTCGCGAGCTGCGCGGGCTGATGAGCTGGATCAACGACTCCGACTCGGACTACTCCGAGGGCACCGCCGCGCGCTGAGCGCGGCCCGCGCATGTCCGGTTCGCCGCGCGTCGTCCTGATCGCCGAGGAGCTGTCGCCGGCCACGATCGAGGCCCTCGGGCCGGACGTCGAGGTGCGGCACTGCGACGGTGCCGACCGGGCCGAGCTGCTGGCGGCCGTGGCCGACGTCGACGCGATCCTGGTCCGCTCGGCGACGACGGTGGACGCCGAGGTGCTGGCCGCCGCGCGCTCGCTGAAGGTGGTCGCCCGGGCCGGCGTCGGGCCTGGACAACGTCGACGTGCCGGCAGCCACCCAGGCCGGGGTGATGGTCGTCAACGCGCCGACGTCCAACATCGTCTCGGCCGCCGAGCTGGCCGTCGGCCTGCTGCTGGCCACCGCCCGGAACATCGCGGCCGCCAGCGCCGCGCTGAAGGGCGGTGCCTGGCGGCGCAGCCAGTACGCGGGCGTCGAGCTGTACGAGAAGACGGCCGGCATCGTGGGGCTGGGCCGGATCGGCGTGCTGGTGGCCCAGCGCCTGTCCGCGTTCGGCATGGATCTCGTCGCGTACGACCCCTACGTGTCCCGGGCCCGGGCGGCCCAGCTGGGGGTCCGGCTGGTGGGCCTGGACGAGCTGCTGCGGGTCAGCGACTTCATCACCGTGCACCTGCCCCGGACGCCGAGACGGTCGGCCTGATCGGCGAGGAGGCCCTGCGCCAGGTCAAGCCCACGGTGCGGATCGTCAACGCCGCCCGCGGCGGGATCGTCGACGAGGACGCGCTGGCCGTCGCGCTCGACGAGGGACGGGTGGCCGGTGCCGGGCTCGACGTGTTCGGCACCGAGCCGATCACCCACTCACCGCTGTTCGCCCACGAGTCGGTGGTGGTCACCCCGCACCTCGGCGCGTCGACCGCGGAGGCCCAGGAGAGGGCCGGGAGTCGCGGTGGCGCACAGCGTGCGGCTCGCCCTGGCCGGCGAGCTCGTGCCGGACGCGGTCAACGTCGCCGGCGGCGTCATCGCCGAGGACGTCCGGCCCGGGATCTCCCTGGCCGAGAAGCTCGGCCGCATCTTCACCGCGCTCGCCGGCATGCTGCCCACGACGCTGGACGTCGAGGTGCGCGGGGACATCACCCAGCACGACGTCGGGGTGCTCGAGCTGGCGGCGCTCAAGGGCGTGTTCCGCGACGTCGTCGAGGGCTCGGTGTCCTACGTCAACGCGCCGGTGCTGGCCGCCGAGCGGGGCGTGCAGGTGCGGCTGGTGACCGACCCGGTCAGCGAGGACTTCCGCAACGTCGTCGTCCCTGCGCGGGGCGCTCGCCGGACGGCACCGAGCTCAGCGTCGCCGGCACGCTGACCGGCCCCAAGCAGACCGAGAAGGTCGTGGGCATCCACGGCGTCGAGCTCGAGGTCGCGATGTCGGAGCACATGGCCTTCTTCCGGTACGCCGACCGCCCGGGAGTGATCGGCGTGCTCGGCCGGCTCCTGGGCCAGGCCGGCGTCAACATCGCCGGGATGCAGGTCGGCCGCGACCACGAGGGAGGGGCGGCCGTGGTGGTGCTGACCCTCGACTCCGCGATCCCCGCCGACGTGCTGGACGACGATCGCCGCGGAGGTCGGCGCCCAGACCGCCCGGATCGTCGACCTCACGCCCAGCGCGCCCCGCTGAGCACCCGCTCCCACCTGCGTGGCACGGGACGGCAGTCCCGCATGCCGAGACGGTCCGTCAACTACTTGGACTTCCAAGCATCTCGGCGTACCGTCGAAGAGCCGGTGGACCACACCCCTGGGACCCGGCACCGGCCTGATCGGGGCCGACCCACCACGAGCGGCAACCCCGCGTGCATCCGTTCTCAGCGATGTCCCGCGAAGGTGGCAGTCATGACCGAGGCACAGCAGCTGGCCCGGCGCGCGCTCCAGGAGTCGATGGACCTGCGCGACCAGGGCCACAGCGACGACTGAGCCGTCACGCAGGTCCCCGGGCCGGGCACCCCCAGGTGCCTGGCCCCTTTCCTGCCGTTCTGGGCCGTCTGAGCCCGTTCTGACCCCCCGCTGAGCCGTCGGCGAAAGCCCGGTGTCTGGGACCCAACTGGGTGCGGGTCACCCGTGCGGCTGGTTACCATGACTCACGGTCAGC
This sequence comes from uncultured Actinomycetota bacterium, assembly GCA_963743975.1. Classification (GTDB taxonomy): domain Bacteria; phylum Actinomycetota; class Actinomycetes; order Actinomycetales; family CAVURS01; genus CAVURS01. The sequence goes on along the minus strand of CAVURS010000001.1, from coordinate 392,699 downwards.
CACACGTGCCCTGGGTGGCGGGACGCTGTGGGGGACGGCTGCGGGCGACGGGTGGGGCGGGTGAGGTGTCTGTGACGTCTGTGCGTCGCGCCGTCCTGCCCTCCGGCCGACTGTTCGCCGCCGCCGCCCTCCCGCTCGCGCTGGTCCTGGCGCTCGTGGCCACCACTCCCGCCGGCGCCGTCGGAGCGTCCCCGCCCGCCCGCCCCGGCAGCGCGACGCCGAAGGCCGCCGGGAGCGCCGCGCCGCAGGGCGTCGACGCGTCGCTGCGCGGCGCCAAGGGCCAGGTCGCGGTCATGCTGCAGCTGGACCAGGCACCGGCCGCCACGTCGTACGCCTCGTCGCTGCATCGCGGCCGCGCCGCCGCCGACGGGGCGTTCCACTCGCAGACCCTCGCGGTGAAGAGCGCGCAGCGGTCGGTCGAGCGGGCGCTGGGGCGCAGCAGCACCCGGGCCCACGTGCTCTACGCCACGCATGCGCTGTACGCCGGGGTGGCCGTCACCACCGACGCGTCCCGCCTCGCGGCGCTGGCCCGCCTGCCCGGGGTCGCGGCGGTGCACGCGCTGACGCCGAAGTCGGTCGAGACCGCCCCCGCGTACGACAGCGACGCCTCCGTCGGGGCGCCGGAGGTCTGGGAGGCGCGCGACGAGATCGGCACGGGGGTGCGCATCGGCGTCATCGACACCGGTGTCGACTACACCCACGCCGACTTCGGCGGGCCGGGGACGTCCGCCGCATACACGGCCGCGGCCGCCCTCGACGCCGCACCGCCGGTCTACCCGGACCCGGCCAAGGTCTCCGGTGGCTACGACTTCGCCGGCGACAGCTACAACGCGACACCGAGCTCGTACGTCGCGCCCACGCCGGACACCAACCCGCTGGACTGCAACGGCCACGGCAGTCACGTCGCCGGCACCGCGGCCGGCCTGGGCGAGAACACCAACGGCACGACGTACACCGGCACCTACGACACCACGCTGGGCTCGCAGTCCATGCGGATCGAGCCCGGCGTCGCGCCCGGCGCCACGATCGTGCCGCTGAAGGTCTTCGGCTGCGCGCAGAACGCGACGACCGACCTGGTGGCCGAGGCCCTGGACTGGGCGGCCGACCCCGACGGCAACGGCAACCCCTCCGACCACCTCGACGTCGTGAACCTCTCCGCTCGGCTCCAACTACTCCTCGCCGCAGGACCCGGACGCGGTCGCGGCCAGCAACGCCGCGGACCTCGGGATCGTCGTGGTCGCCGCCGCCGGCAACGGCGGTGACGTGTACGACGGGGGAGGCTCGCCGGGCAACTCCCCGGACGCGATCGCCGTCGCGGCCGCCGACTCCACCGACACGGTGGCGGCGTTCTCCTCGCGCGGGATCCGCGGCGCGGGGAACTCCAAGCCCGACATCACCGCCCCCGGCGTCGCCATCAACTCGGTGGCCTTCGGCACCGGCAACTTCAGCTTCACCGAGAACGGCACGTCGATGGCGACCCCGCACGTGGCCGGCGCGGCCGCGCTGGTCCGTGCGGTGTACCCGAGCTGGTCCGTCGCAGCAGATCAAGGCCGCGCTGATCGACACCGCGGCCTCGGGCGTCAAGGTGGACGTGGGGTCGGGCGGTTCAGCGACCACGGCCACCGCTCCGCCGATGCGGGCCGGGTCCGGGCTGGTCCAGGCCGACGCCGCGATCTCGACCTCCGTGCTGGCCTACTCGGCCAGCGAGCCCGACGCGGTCTCGCTGTCCTTCGGGACCGTGCCGGTGACCACGTCCACCGTCACGGTCGTCGAAGAACCTGCGGGTGCAGAGCCTGCGCGGTGTCCCGACCAGCTACAGCGTCGCGTTCCAGCCGGCCGCCGCCCTTCCGGCCGGAGTGACGATCAGCGTGGGGATCCGGGCGCTGGCGATCCCCGCGGGGGGCTCGGTCCTGGTCCCCGTGACGCTGACGGTCAACCCGGCCACCCTGCAGCGGACGCCGGACCCGACCAAGACCATGTCCGGCAGCAGCCTGGACACCTGGATCGCCGAGGCCAGCGGCTGGGTCGTGCTCTCACCGCGCGACGGCCGCGGCAGCGACCTGCGGGTCTCGGTGTACGCCGCGCCGCGCCGGGCCTCGACGATGAGCGCCGCCGGCTCGGCCACCGTCTCCTCCGCCACCGGCCAGGGCACCCTGGCCCTGTCCGGCAACGGGTTCGGCACCTCGCAGAGCACCGGGCCGCACGTCTACACGAGCCTGCTGTCGGCCACCCAGCTGCAGGCCACGAGTCCCGAGCTGCCGTTGTGCTCGCAGTCGGCGGTGAGCGGCTGCCTGCCCTTCACCGACGACCGGGCGGCGGACATCCGCTACGTCGGCACGTCCTCGGACGCGCCGTTCTGCGCGCACGGCGGCCACGGCATCGAGACCTGCGTGGACTCGCACGGCCAGCTCTTCGACGCCTACCTCAACGTCGGGGTCTCCACCTGGGGGCCGTGGCGGACGCCGGCCAGCTTCGCCCAGTTCTACGTGTTCTGGAACGTGAACAGCGACCCGGCGCCGGACGCCCTGACGGTGAACACGCGCCTGACCACGGCCTGCCCGGACGACGCGAACCAGCGCTGCGACACCGACGAGCTCGTCGCGCAGACCTACGTGCCCTGCCACCAGGCGGCCTCGCAGTGCGACCTCGAGCTCAGCGACGGCTCGCTGTGGCGCGCCCTGAACAGCGCCTCGGGGCGCCCGGCGCTGAACGACGTCGGCAGCGAGGTGGACACCTCGCCGTACGACTCCGACGCGATGCTCCTGCCGGTCTCGCTGAACTCCCTGGAGGTCGCCGGCTGGAACAGCGCGACCACGCCGCGCGTGCAGTACTGGATGACGACCTCCACCGTGGAGTCGGCGGCGCAGGTGACGCAGGGCGGCTCGCCGCTCGGACCGATCGACGCGGTCGGCTCGCAGTCCGCGCCGCTGCAGGTGACCGTCGCCAGCCCGGCACTGTCGGCGATCGGGGACACCGGGCTGCCCGAGCTGAACAGCGACCGCGCCGGATCGGCGTACACCCTGCGGCTGCGGGAGAACAGCGCGGCATTGCTGTTCGACCTCCCGGCGGGGACGCCGCAGCTGCTGCTGATCCACCACGACAACCTCACCGGCGCGCGGGCCCAGCTGGTGTCGGTGCGGCGCAGCGCGACCGCATCGATCACCGTGTCGTCCACCTCGATCACCACGACCACCCACGACAAGGTCTCGGTGACGGTCGCGCCGTCCGGCGCCACCGGCCAGGTCTCCTGCCGCGACGGCACGACGATCCTCACGACGGTCACGCTGTCCGGGGGCCGGGCCACCTGCACGCTGCCGCTGCTGGCCCGCGGCACGCACTCCATCAACGCCGTCTACCTCGGCAACGCGTCGTACGCCGCCGTCCGGTCGAACTCGGTGACCGTCACTGTCCATTGAGTGAGACGCTGTGTCCGCCATGCGGGCACGGTCGTACGCTGGCCGGATGAGCCGGACGCTGCGCATCGCTGTCGTCCCCGGTGACGGGATCGGTCCCGAGGTCGTCACCGAGGGCCTGAAGGTGCTGTCCGCCGCCACGTCCGGCGAGGACCTGTCGATCCAGACCACCGACTACGACCTCGGCGCCCGGCGCTGGCACGCGACGGGGGAGACGCTGCCGGACGCGGTGCTGGAGGAGATCCGCGGCCATGACGCGATCCTGCTCGGTGCGGTCGGCGACCCCGGCGTGCCGAGCGGCGTCCTCGAGCGCGGGCTGCTGCTGCGCCTGCGGTTCGAGCTGGACCACTACGTCAACCTGCGCCCGGCCCGGCTCTACCCCGGCGTCAGCGCTCCGCTGTCCGACGCCGTCCTGGCCAAGGGCGAGATCGACTTCGTCGTGGTCCGCGAGGGCACCGAGGGCCCGTACACCGGCAACGGCGGCGCGCTGCGCGTCGGCACCCCGCACGAGATCGCGACCGAGGTGAGCGTCAACACCGCGTACGGCGTCGAGCGTGTCGTGCGCGACGCGTTCGCGCGCGCCGAGGCCCGGCCCCGTCGCCAGCTCACCCTGGTGCACAAGCACAACGTGCTGACCTACGCCGGCCACCTGTGGCGGCGCACGGTCGAGCGCGTCGGGGCCGAGTTCCCCGACGTGACGACCGACTACCTGCACGTCGACGCGGCGACGATCTTCATGGTCAACGACCCGAGCCGCTTCGACGTGATCGTCACCGACAACCTGTTCGGCGACATCGTCACCGACCTGGCCGCAGCCGTCACCGGCGGCATCGGCCTGGCGGCGAGCGGCAACGTCAACCCCGACCGGGTTGCGCCGAGCATGTTCGAACCGGTCCACGGCTCCGCACCGGACATCGCCGGTCAGGGCCTGGCCGACCCGACGGCCACCGTCCTGTCGGTCGCCCTGCTGCTCGCGCACCTTGGCCTGGACGGTCCGGCCGCGCGGGTGGAGAAGGCGGTCGGCGAGGACCTGGCGAGCCGGTCGGCCGGACACCGCGCGCAGCACCGCCGAGATCGGCGACGCGCTCGCCGCGGCCGTCGGCTAGCCGCAGCCAGTTCGGCCCGATTGGCCGCAGATCAGTGGATCACCGCGGTGTAGCGTCGGTTCCCGTCGCCGCACGGCGGGAGGCCCGCTGTCACCGTAGGAGGTAGCACCCATGGCCGCAGGCCGCTCTGACGTTCGCCGACAACCATCGCAGCGACCCGCTCGCCGATGCCGAGCGCGAGGCCATCCTGGCCAGCCCGGGTTTCGGCAAGCACTTCACCGACCACATGGTCCGGGCGACCTGGACGCCCGACGACGGGTGGCACGACGGTGAGCTCACCGCGTACGGGCCGATCACGCTCGACCCGTCGGCCGCCGTCCTGCACTACGCCCAGGAGATCTTCGAGGGCCTGAAGGCCTACAAGCGTGCCGGACGGCACGGTCTGGGCGTTCCGGTCCGGACGCCAACGCCGCGCGCTTCCAGCGGTCGGCCAGCCCGCCTGGCCCTGCCGCCGCTGCCGGCCGAGGACTTCCTGGAGTCGCTGCGGCTGCTGGTGTCGACGGACGCCGGGCTGGATCCCGCAGGGCGACGAGGCCAGCCTGTACCTGCGGCCGTTCATGTTCGCCTCCGAGGCGTTCCTCGGGGTGCGTCCCGCGGCCGAGGTGACGTACCTGCTGATCGCCTCGCCGGCCGGCGCCGTACTTCTCCGGCGGGGTCAACCCGGTCTCGATCTGGCTGTCCACCGACTACAACCGCTCCGGTCCGGGCGGCACCGGCGCGGCCAAGTGCGGCGGGAACTACGCGGCCAGCCTGGCGCCGATGATCGAGGCCAAGGACAACGGCTGCGACCAGGTCTGCTTCCTCGACGCGGCGCAGGGCCGGTACGTCGAGGAGCTCGGCGGCATGAACATCTTCTTCGTGTACGCCGACGGCCGGCTGGTGACGCCCGAGCTCACCGGCACGATCCTCGAGGGCGTGACCCGCTCCTCGATCCTGCAGCTGGGCAAGGAGCTCGGCCACGAGGTCGAGGAGCGCAAGGTCGAGATCGAGGAGTGGCGCGCCGGTGTGGCCGACGGCTCGCTGCGCGAGGTGTTCGCCTGCGGCACGGCGGCCGTCGTGACTCCGGTGGGCCGGCTCGCGGTGGGACGGCGGCGAGCTCGTCATGGGCGACGGCGGCACCGGGCCGGTGACCGCGGCCATCCGCTCCGCCCTGCTGGAGATCCAGCACGGCGAGCGCGCCCGACCCGCACGGCTGGATGCACCAGCTCGCCTGACCCCCGCGCGCTCCCGCCTCGCGCGGTGCCCCTCCTGCGGTGATCGAGCCTCCAGATCGCTCATCACCGTCGGGCGGGAGCACGCGCGTCGGCGTCACTCGGTGAAGGCGGCGACCACGTCCGGGTCGATCGTGTGCTTCGGCCCGGTGAACCAGTGCTTGACCGAGACGTCCCAGTAGATGGTGAGGACGATCAGGGCCACGGGCACGACGATGATCGCGTAGTTGACGTACTTCCAGGCGAACCCGTCGTTCCACCAGATGCCGACCGACGACGTGGGCAGGATGCCCGACGATCGACATGATGACGATCTCGACGACGGCGATCGGGTTCATCCAGCGGTACTTGCGCGCCGTTGTTCCAGCCGCCCGACCTCGAACCGCGTCGCCGTGCCGCCAGCGCAGGAAGATCGGGATGGCGAAGGCCAGGTAGAGCCCGATGACGCCGATCGAGACGACCGCGAAGAACGCCACCGGCACCGGCGCGCCGCCGATGTCGACCTTGACCAGGGCGGGCAGCGTGAGGATCAGCCGCGATGATCGCCGAGGCGATGACGGCGTTGACCGGCACGCGGTTGGCGCTCAGCTTGGCGAAGTGCTTCGCCCCGGGCATGGCGCCGTCCCGGCTGAACGCGAAGAACATCCGGCTGGTGCTGGTCATGCAGGCGACCGTGCAGAAGAACTGGCCGGCCGCCGAGATGACCACGACGAAGCCCGGCGACGTGCGGGGTCAGGGCCTGGCCGAAGATGGCGAACACGCTGCCGCCGCCCTTGGTGACGCCGTCCTTGTCCTGCACCGCGAACAGGAACGACAGCAGCAGGATCCAGCCGCCGATGCCGGAGTAGAAGATCGAGCGCCAGATGCCCTTGGCCGCCCCGCTGGACGCGGCCTGGGTCTCCTCCGAGAGGTGGGCGGAGGCGTCGTACCCGGTGATCGTGTACTGCGTCAGGATGCCGGACAGCGGCAGGAGGTAGAGGAAGAAGCCGAGTCCGCTGGTCTGCCCGCCGAACAGGCCGGTGTTGTTGACCGTCCCGCCGAAGACGTCGCCGATCGAGGCGTGGTGGGTGCCGTTCTTGCAGGAAGAACCACAGGATGATCACGATGACGGCCGGCGCCGATGACGTGCCACCAGACCGAGATGTTGTTGAGCACCGCCAGCAGGTGGCTGGAGAAGATGTTCACGACGGCGGCCAGCGCCAGGATGATCGACGAACTCGATGAACACCCGGGTCAGGGAGTAGTCGCCGGCCCAGGAGGAGCTGAAGTAGCCGATCGCGGCGTCGAAGAACGTCGCGCAGCCGTAGGCCACCGAGGCGACGATCGCGACCAGCCCGATCAGGTTGAGCCAGCCGGTGTAGAAGCCGGCGCGCGGGGCCGCCGAGCTTCGAGGCCCACCAGTAGATGCCGCCCGAGGTCGGGTACGCCGAGACCAGCTCGGACATGCACATGCCGATGATCAGGATGAAGACCGTGAGGATCGGCCAGCCCCAGGCGATCGCGGCCGGGCCGCCGTTGTTCCAGCCCAGGCGCGAAGCTGGTGAAGCAGCCGGCGAGGATCGAGATGATGGAGAACGAGATGGCGAAGTTGGAGAAGCCCGACCACGAGCGGTTGAGGTCCTGCTTGTAGCCCGAGCTTGGCCAGCTGCTTCTCGTCGTCGGTGAGCTCGGCACTGGCGCGGTGTCGAACGTTCGGGCATGGGGTACGCCTTTCAGGACGGAACCGGTTGGCCGGAGGCTAGACCGCGTCGGGATCGCCGAGTAAAGGGTCATCGGCATTTCGGCCGGACCGTTATTGGTCTGAGGTCAGACCATTGACAGGCCTTCGGCGCCGAGGCCAGGATCGCCACGCGTGACGCGCGCGGTGGCCGACTCGGACCGCCGCACCGGTCTCGCTGCGCAGTGGTCGCCGCCGAGAGCGCGCTGCCCAACGCGCGTGCTGCGCCCGGTGCGCGACCGCAACGCGTTCGAGGCCACGCGTCGAGCAGCTGGCCACGGGCCGTCCGGCTCGGCGCCCTGGTCGACGGTTCGCGGCTGCCCCCCGAGCGCGAGCTCGCGCAGCGGCTGGGCGTCAGCCGGGCCACGCTGCGCGAGGCGATCGCGGCGCTGCGCGCGGCCGGTCTGGTGGCCACGACGGCCGGCCGCGGCGGCGGCACCGTCGTGACCTACGCCGGGCGAGCCGGCGCGACCCGAAGCAAGGCACGGGCGCTGCGGCAGAAGGCTCCCGAGCTGCACGACGCCCTGGACTTCCGCCGCGTCGTCGAGCCGGGAGCGGCCTACCTGGCCGCGCAGCGCCAGCTGGACAAGCGGTCCGGCGAGCGGCTGGACCCCGAGCAGCGGGACTGGCTGCAGGCCTGCCTGACCGAGGTGACCGACGCGCCGGACGCGGTGGCGCACCGGGTGGCCGACTCGCGGCTGCACCTGGCCATCGCCACGCTGTCCGGCTCGCCGCGGCTGATCGAGGCGGTCACCCAGGTGCAGGCCCAGCTGCACGAGATGCTCAGCGCGATCCCGGTGCTGCCGACGCGAACATCGAGCACTCCGACGCGGCAGCACGCCCGGATCGTGCGCGCGGTGCTGGCCGGCCGGCCGGCGTCGGCGCGCGCCGGCGATGGAGGAGCATTGCGACGCCACGTCGGCGCTGCTGCGCGGCCTGCTCGGGATGAGCCGCTCGACGACCAGGGCCACCAACGCAGGGAGGACGACGAGATGACCGAGGCACCGAGACGCACCGCGCCACTGACGGTCGAGCGGCTGCGCGAGCTGATCGACGAGCGGCGAGATCGACACGGTCGTCGTCGCGTTCACCGACATGCAGGGACGCCTGCAGGGCAAGCGGATCCACGCGCAGTTCTTCCTCGACGCCGTCGCTCGGCCACGGCACCGAGGGCTGCAACTACCTGCTCGCCGTCGACGTCGACATGAACACCGTCGACGGCTACGCGATGAGCTCGTGGGAGCGCGGCTACGGCGACATGGATGTTCGACCTCGACCTGGCGACACGCTCCGGCTGCTGCCGTGGGTGCCCGGCGCCGCGATGGTGCAGTGCGACCTGTCCTGGCTCGACGGCAGCGGCCCGGTCGCCCAGTCGCCGCGCACAGGTGCTGGCCCGCCAGGTCGAGCGGGCGGCCGGGCACGGGTGGCAGGCGCTGGCCGGCACCGAGCTGGAGTTCATCGTCTTCGACGACACCTACGAGGAGGCCTGGGACCGCGGGCTACCGCGGCCTGACCCCGAGCAACCAGTACAACGTCGACTACTCGATCCTCGGCACGACCCGCGTCGAGCCGCTGCTGCGCGACATCCGCAACGCGCATGTACGCCGCCGGGCTGGTCGTCGAGAGCGCGAAGGGCGAGTGCAACCTCGGCCAGCACGAGATCGCGTTCAAGTACGCCGACGTCATCACGACCGGCCGACAACCACGCGCGTCTACAAGAACGGCGCCAAGGAGATCGCCGCGCTGCACGGCAAGGCGCTGACCTTCATGGCCAAGTTCAACGAGCGCGAGGGCAACTCCTGCCACATCCACATGAGCCTGCGCGGGCTCGACGGCTCGACGCGTCTTCGCCGACGACGACCGGGAGGGCGGTCACAGCGAGCTGTTCGACCACTTCGTCGCCGGCGTCCAGGCGACGCTGCCGCGAGCTGACCCTGCTCTACGCGCCGAACGTCAACTCCTACAAGCGCTTCCAGCCGCGGGTCGTTCGCGCCGACCGCGGTCGCGTGGGGCCGGGACAACCGCACCTGCGCCCTGCGCGTCGTCGGGCACGGGGCCGGGCTGCGGGTCGAGAACCGGGTGCCGGGCGGCGACGTCAACCCGTACCTCGCGATGGCGGCGATGCTGGCCGGCGGTCTGCACGGCATCGAGCACGAGCTGCCGCTCGAGCCGGCGTTCGTCGGCAACGCCTACGACTCCGACAAGCCGCACGTGCCGGCGACCCTGCGCGCGGCCCGCGACCTGTTCGCCGGCTCGGAGGTCGCCCGGGCGGCGTTCGGCCAGGACGTCGTCGACCACTACCTGAACGCGGCCGACGTCGAGCTGGCGGCGTTCGACGCCGCCGTGACCGACTGGGAGCGGTACCGCGGGTTCGAGCGGCTGTGACCGGCTGAGAGGACGTTTGTGAGGATGAGGCAGTGACCACGACCCACCAGGTGATCGACCCGTCGACCGAGGAGGTCGTGACCGAGCTCGAGCTGGCCGGGCTGGAGGAGACCGACGCCGCGATCGACGCGCGCGGCTCGGGCCTTCGAGGACTGGCGCCAGGTGGCGCCGGCCGACCGGGGCCGGCTGCTGCGCCGCTTCGCCGACCTGGTCGACGCGGCCAATCGAGGAGCTGGCCCAGCTCGAGGTGCGCAACGCCGGCCACACGATCGGCAACGCGCGGTGGGAGGCCGGCAACGTCCGCGACGTGCTCGACTACTACGCCGCCGCGCCCGAGCGGCTGTTCGGCCGCCAGATCCCGGTCGCGGGCGGCCTGGACGTGACGTTCAAGGAGCCGCTCGGCGTGGTCGGCGTCATCGTGCCGTGGAACTTCCCGATGCCGATCGCCGGCTGGGGCTTCGCGCCGGCCCTGGCCGCCGGCAACACCGTCGTGCTGAAGCCGGCCGAGCTGACCCCGCTGACCGCGATCCGGCTCGGCGAGCTGGCGCTGGAGGCCGGGCTGCCCGCCGGGCGTGTTCACCGTGGTCCCCGGCAAGGGCTCGGTCGTCGGGCAGCGCTTCGTGACCCACCCGGCCGTGCGCAAGGTGTGCTTCACCGGCTCGACCGCAGGTCGGCCAGCAGATCATGCGCGGCGCGGCCGACCAGGTCATGCGGGTGACCCTGGAGCTCGGGCGGCAAGAGCGCCAACATCGTGTTCGCCGACGCCGACCTCGAGAAGGCGGCGGCCACCGCGCCGTACGCCGTGTTCGACAACGCCGGGCAGGACTGCTGCGCCCGCAGCCGGATCCTGGTGCAGCGCAGCGTGTACGACCGCTTCCTGGAGCTGCTGGAGCCGGCCGTCAAGGGCGTCAAGGTCATGGCGCCGGGTGACGAGGCGGCCGAGATGGGCCCGCTGATCAGCAGCGGCCAGCGGGCGACCGTGGCGTCGTACGTCGAGGACGCGCCCGAGCCGGTCGACGTCGCCTTCCGCGGGTCGGCGCCCGAGGGCCCGGGCTACTGGTACCCGCCGACGGTCGTGCTGCCGCGCGGCGCCGCAGGACCGGGTGTGGCGCGAGGAGGTGTTCGGCCCGGTCGTGTCGGTGCTGCCGTTCGAGGACGAGGCCGAGGCGGTCGCGCTGGCCAACGACACGGAGTACGGCCTGTCCGGGTCGATCTGGACGCGCGACGTCGGTCGGGCGCTGCGGGTGGCCCGCGCGGTCGAGACCGGCGCGCTGTCGGTGAACTCGCACTCGTCGCGTGCGCTACTCCACGCCGTTCGGCGGGTTCAAGCAGTCCGGGCTGGGACGCGAGCTCGGCCCGGACGCCCTGGATGCGTTCACCGACGTCAAGAACGTCTTCGTCTCCACGGAGGACTGAGCACATGGCAGCACGGGCAGGAAGGCTGGAGGGCAGGGTCGCCGTCGTCACCGGTGGGTGCAGCGGCATCGGCCTGGCGACGGTGCGCCGGTTCGCCGAGGAGGGCGCCTCGGTGGTCGTCGGCGACCTGGACGACCGCGCACGGGCCGCAGGTCGCCGAGGAGGTCGGGCGGCCTGTTCGTCGCAGTGCAACGTGACGGACAAGGAGCAGGTCGACGCGCTGTTCGCGACCGCGAAGGACACCTACGGCTCGGTGGACATCGCGTTCAACAACGCGGGCATCTCGCCGCCGGACGACGACTCGATCCTGGACACCGAGCTCGACGCGTGGCGGCGGGTGCAGGAGGTCAACCTGACCAGCGTCTACCTGTGCTGCAAGGCGGCGCTGCCCTACATGCGCGAGCAGCAGCGCGGGTCGATCATCAACACCGCGTCGTTCGTGGCCATCATGGGTGCGGCCACCTCGCAGATCTCCTACACGGCGAGCAAGGGCGGCGTGCTGGCGATGTCCCGCGAGCTCGGCGTGCAGTTCGCGCGCGAGGGGATCCGGGTCAACGCGCTGTGCCCGGGACCGGTCAACACGCCGCTGCTGCAAGGAGCTGTTCGCCAAGGACCCGGAGCGGGCCCAGCGCCGGCTGGTGCACGTGCCGGTCGGGCGGTTCGGCGAGCCCGAGGAGATCGCGAACGCGGTGCTCTTCCTGGCCAGTGACGAGTCGAGCTTCATCACGGCGTCCACGTTCCTGGTCGACGGGGGCATCAGTGGCGCCTACGTGACGCCCCTGTGAGGTCCTGACGATGAGTCGTCCGGTCATCGGGATCACGACGTACGTCGAGCCGGCGTCGTGGGGGGTCTGGCACGACGTGCCGGCAGCAGTGGTGCCGCACGCCTACATCCGCCAGGTGACGTCCGCCGGCGGGCTCGCCCTGCTGGTGCCGCCCCTGGCCGAGGACACCCCGGCCGAGGAGGTCCAGCAGCTGCTCGACCGGCTGGACGGGCTGATCCTCGCCGGGGGAGCCGACGTCGAACCGGCCCGGTACGGCGCCGAGCCCCACCCTCGCGTCCAGGCCCCACGCCGGGACCGGGACGGCAGCGAGCTGACGCTGGCCCGGGCCAGCGAGCAGTCCGACCTGCCGGTGCTCGGCGTCTGCCGGGGGATGCAGATCATGGCCGTCGCCGCGGGCGGTGACCTGTGGCAGCACCTGCCGGACATGATCGGCAGCGAGCGCCACGCGCCGCAGCCCGGTGCGTACGGCCGGCACGAGGTGCGCATCGACCCGAGCTCGCGGCTCGGCGGCATCCTCGGCGAGCGGGTGGACGTCGCGACGTACCACCACCAGGGCGTCGGCGAGCACCCGGGGCTGCAGGCCTCGGCCTGGTCCGACGACGGCCTGCTCGAGGCGTTCGAGGACACCGACGCGTCGTTCCGGCTGGGCGTCCAGTGGCATCCCGAGGTGGGGGAGGACCCGCGGCTGTTCGAGGCGCTGGTCGCCGCCGCGGCCCGTCGTGGCTGAGCCGACGTACGACGACGTGCGCGCCGCCGGCCGGCTGCTGGCCGGCGTGGCGCACCGCACCCCGGTCCTGACCTCCCGGCTGCTGGACGAGGAGCTCGGGGCCCGGGTCTTCTTCAAGGCCGAGAACCTCCAGCGCATGGGGGCGTTCAAGTTCCGCGGGGCCTACACCGCGCTCTCCCGGCTGACCCCCGAGCAGCGCGGCCGCGGCGTGGTCGCGTTCTCCTCGGGGAACCACGCGCAGGCCGTGGCCCTCGCGGCCCGGCTGCTGGAGATCCCCGCGACGATCGTCATGCCGCTGGACGCCCCGGCCGGCAAGCTGGCCGCCACCCGGTCCTACGGCGGCCGGGTCGTGACCTACGACCGGTACGCCGAGGACCGGGAGGCGATCGCGGCCGACCTGGTCGCCCGCGACGGGCTGGCCCTCGTGCCCCCGTACGACCATCCCGACGTGGTGGCCGGGCAGGGGACAGCCGCGGACGAGCTGTTCGAGGAGGTCGGCGGCCTCGACCTGCTGCTGTGTCCGCTCGGTGGCGGCGGCCTGCTGGCCGGGACGCTGCTGGCGCGGGACGCGCGCCGCCCCGGTTGCCTGGTGTTCGGCGTGGAGCCCGAGGCCGGTGACGACGGCCGGCAGTCGCTGGAGCAGGGGCGCATCGTGCACATCCCGACCCCGGTGACCATCGCCGACGGCGCGCAGACCCAGCACCTGGGCCGGATCACGTTCCCGATCATCCGGCGCTCGGTGGCCGGCATCCGGACCGTCTCGGACGCCGACCTGGTGGCGGCGATGAGCTTCTTCGCCACCCGGATGAAGACCGTGGTCGAGCCGACCGGGTGCCTCGGCCTGGCCGGTCTGCACGGGCTGGCCTCCGGTGCGGACTGGTCGCCGGGCGACCTGCGTGGCCTGCGCGTGGGCGTCCTGGTGAGCGGGGGCAACGTCGACCCGGACCGCTTCGCGGCACTGCTCGCCGCCCCCGGGCCCGTCTGATGAGACAGGTCTGTCCAAGGGCTGGGCGGATCTGGCACCATGAACCCACCATGCGCACCACCTGCATCATTACCTGAGCGCGACGCCCGCCACCCGGCCGCGGCGCCGCGCTGACCTCCCGAAGTTCGGGGGGTCTTTTTCATGTGCAGCCCAGCGAAGGACCGACGAATGACAGTGGGAACCGAGCCGGCCGTGCCGGCGGCCCCGTTCGACGTCTACGACACGACGCTGCGCGACGGCGCGCAGCAGGAGGGCCTGTCCCTGTCGGTCGCGGACAAGCTGGCGATCGCCCGCCATCTCGACGAGCTCGGCGTCGGCTACATCGAGGGCGGCTGGCCGGGGGCGAACCCGAAGGACACCGAGTTCTTCGCGCGGGCCCGCTCCGAGCTGCAGCTGTCGCACGCGACGCTGGCCGCCTTCGGCGCGACCCGCCGGCCGAACCGCGCGGCCGCCGACGACCCGCTGGTCCGCGCGCTGCTCGACGCGCAGACCGATGTCGTCACGCTCGTCGCCAAGTCGCACGTCCGGCACGTCGAGCTGGCCCTGCGGACCACCGCCGGAGGAGAACCTCGCGATGGTCCGCGACACCGTGTCGTTCCTCGCCGGTGAGGGGCGGCGGGTGTTCCTGGACGCCGAGCACTTCTTCGACGGCTACGCCGCCGACCCGGCGTACGCCCTCGAGGTGCTGCGGGCCGCGGCCGAGGCCGGCGCCGAGGTGCTGGCGCTGTGCGACACCAACGGCGGCATGCTGCCCGGGCAGGTCGCCGACGTCGTCGACGCGGTGGGCGCGGCTCACGGTGGCCGGCACGGCCGTACGGCTCGGCATCCACTGCCACAACGACACCGGCTGCGCGGTCGCCAACTCGCTCGCCGCGGTCGACGCCGGCGCCGCGCACGTGCAGGGGACGCTCAACGGCTACGGCGAGCGCACCGGCAACGCCGACCTGGTCGCCGTCGTCGCCAACCTCCAGCTCAAGCGCGGCCACGAGGTGCTGCCGGCACGGCGCGGCTGCGCGAGGCGACGCGGATCGCGCACGCGGTCAGCGAGATCACCAACGTGCCGCCGTACTCCCGCCAGCCGTACGTCGGCGCGAGTGCGTTCGCGCACAAGGCCGGCCTGCACGCGAGCGCCATCCGGGTCGACCCCGACCTCTACCAGCACACCGACCCCGCCGAGGTCGGCAACGACATGCGGCTGCTGGTCTCGGACATGGCCGGACGCGCGTCGATCGAGCTGAAGGGCCGCGAGCTCGGCTTCGACCTCGGCGGCGACGCCGGAGCTGGTGCAACGGGTGGTCGACCGGGTCAAGGAGCTGGAGCTGCGCGGCTACACCTTCGACGCGGCGGACGCGTCCTTCGAGCTGCTGCTGCGCGAGGAGGTCGACGGCGCCCGGCCGGACTACTTCGACGTCGAGTCCTGGCGGGTGATCACCGACTCCAGGCCCGAGGCGCCGGCGATGTCCGAGGCGACGGTGAAGCTCGTCGCGGGCGGCCGAGCGGGTGGTCGCCACCGGCGAGGGCAACGGCCCGGTCAACGCGCTCGACCACGCCCTGCGGCAGGCGCTGGCGGCGGCCTACCCGGAGCTGGCCAAGATCGAGCTGATCGACTTCCGGGTGCGCATCCTCGACGCCGCGCACGGCACCGACGCGGTGACCCGCGTGCTGATCGAGACCAGCGACGGCGCCATCGTCCTGGGAGACCGTCGGCGTCGCGCCGAACATCGTCGAGGCCAGCTGGGAGGCGCTCGTCGACGGCATCACCTACGGCCTGCTGCGCCAGCGCGTCCCCCGGCGATGACCGCCGGTCACCGCGCCGGCGGCTGGACCGGCGACTCGACCGGGGGCTGAGCATGGTCACCGACACCGTCGTGCGCCGGCTCGCGCTGGCCCTGCCCGACGCCGTCGAGCAGGACCACCACGGGTTCCCGTCCTTCCGCGTCGGCGGTCGGATCTTCGCCACCCTGCCGAACCCACAGCGCCTTCGAGCCATGCTCGACGAGGACGGCATCCGCTCCACAGCGGCGAACCGGCCCGAGTCGTGCCGGGAGTTCTTCTGGGGGAAGCGCCTCGCCTGCGTCGAGATCGACCTGGACAGCGCGGACGAGCCGCTCGTCCGGGACCTGCTGGCGCAGGCCTGGGAGCACCAGAAGGATCCTCACCGGTAGGCGGCCGTTGCGGCCGCGCTCCGCGGGCCTAGCGGCTGCGCACCGTACGGCGGGCGGCCTCGAGCACAGGTCCGCACAGCGCGATGAGCCCGGCCCGCAGGGGGAGGGCGCGCTCGGCGAACCGGCGTTGGGCGGCGACGTACTCGGCCTTCCCCTCGGGCGTCTCGATCCGGACCGGGGGATAGCCGAGGTCGGAGAGGTCGTACGGCGAGGCCCGCATGTCCATCGCTCGTACGTCGCGGGCCAGCTCGAAGCAGTCCAGGAGCAGCTCGCCGGGCACGAGCGGGCCGAGCTTGGCCGCCCACTTGTACAGGTCCATCGTGGCGTGCAGGCACCCCGGCTGCTCGAGGTCGGGCTGGGACGCACGGGAGAGCGGCACCCTGTGGGAGGCGCGCGTCGACGGCATCACCTACGGCCTGCTGCGCCAGCGCGTCCCCCGCCGCTAGCCGTTGATCGGCGGGTTACGTTCCTATTCGACCCACCCGCCCGGGTCGCTAGGGAACGTAACCGCCGGGGTAGTCCGACGGCAGGAACTCGTAGGTGCCGGCGACGTCTATCGCGACATTGGTGGTGCCGGAGCCGTTGTAGACGCCGAAGGAACCGCCGCTCCCCAGGCCGGTCATCGTCGAGTTGGCCACGGTGGACTGTGCGGCCGGGTTGCTACTGCTGATGTTGGGGCGTGGTCCGCCGGACAGGTCCGGCCACAGGGTCAGGTGCGTGGAGTTGGTCGGCCGAATCGCGGTGACGTTCACGACAAGTGCTCCGGTCCAGGCGTCCACGATGCTGGCCGGCGCGTGGATCAGTGTCGTGGACTGCGGCCCCAACGGGGACGCGCCGACGTGGTAGCGAGTGTCGACGATCCGGGTCGGCGTCACGGGCTTGTAGCGCAGTCCGGGCTGGGTGCCCGTGGTCGAGAACACCCCCAGGAGGTCGACGAGCACGTTGGTCGGCGTGGCCGAGCCGTTGTAGACGCTGATGGTGGGCTTCTCAGCGCACCAACCGCTCTGACACATCGTCACGGGCACTACCGCCAAGTTCGGCGTCGTCACTCCGGGAACCAGGTTCAGGGTCGACGTGAGGGTCGGGTTCCCTCCCGACCTGTAGGCACTGACGTACCCACCGCCCGTGGGCTGGACCGCCGTCACCGTCACCAGTGCCGCCGTCATGTAGGGGTTGGTGCCGTCACCTTCGTCGACGAGGACGTCGTCATGCGCTCTGGGCTTCAGCCCTGAGGGCGACCACGTGCGGGTGTCCAGCAGCCGGCGGGGCGGCACCAGCCGCAGCGCGCTTCCCGGGCCGACGACGGACGGGTCCCGGCCGGTGATGAAGTACCCGCTGATGTCGGCGATCAGGTTGACGTGACCTGCGGAGTTGTACAGGTCGACGTCGCCGCCGGCGCCCACCTGAACGGTGACCAGGTTGGCGCGGGTCCCGCCCGCCACATAGTTGATGTTCGACGCATTCGGCCGCGCCGTCCCGGTCGGGTAGGCCGACACGTAGCCGCTCGACGTGCCTCCGGTCTCCGTCAGGTTCAGGACGACGGCCAGGACCCCCGTCACCGGGACCTCATATCCCGCGCCCAAGTCTCCCGTGACCTTGAGGTGAATCACCGACCCAGCCGCGAGGGGGGCTTCTGGGGCTCCTGCGCCGAGCCGGGTGTCCAGAATTCGATGGGGATGGATCGGAGTGAACGTGCCTCGCCACGCCTCACCGTTCAGGCGTAGCTGCGCGGTGGCATGACCCGCGGTGGAGTTGTCCGGCAGCTGGAGCCCGGCGGCCACGGAGCCGAGGGCGGCGGCATCGGCGCGCACCATGACCGTGCAGCTCTGCTGGCCGGTCAACGTCATTCCCTCGCAGCCGTCCGACACGATGGCGAACGAGGGTGCCCCGTCACCCGTCAACATGGCCGGACCGGTGATGTGTGTGGGCGTCGGCCCAGCGCTTCGCACCGTGATCGCGCGTGGTGCGGTCGGTTCGGACTCCTCCACCGTGCCGAAGTCGGCCGAGGTGACGTCCGCTGCGGCGTAAGGGACTGTGCTGTTCAGTCGGACCTCGCCAGTTACCTGAGCGTCGTAGCACAGCATCGAGTACGACGCCGCAAAGGCCGTGACGTTGCCGGATCCGTCCGTTGTCACCTCATGGACGTCCAGGCTGCCCTCGATGCCCGTGCTGGGGCACGAGTTGCCGTCGGCCGCGATGTTCATGGCGGCATGGGTGGCGTCGACGTTGTGGAGGGTCGCGTAGCGACCCACTCCCCAGGTGGCGCCCTCCGGCGGCGCGAACTGGAACGCCACGCTGGAGGAGGTCTGCGGCCGCTCGGCAACGATCTGGAGGCTGATTCCCTCGGTGCGTGAGGAGATCGTGTCCGTCGGCGCACCCAGCACCCACGCGCCCCAGTCCGCGAAACCGGTGGCTGGAGTGCCCGATTCCATCGTGATGACGTTGTAGGGCGGCGAGCTCGGCGCAATGACGGGTCCGCCGTCGGCCTCGGCCCCCGTGGGCGCGAGGAGCCCGGCGGTGCCGATCAGGCCGACCAGCGTTGCCAGGGTGAGGAGCTGCTTGCGAACCGAGCGCATCCGGTGACGACCTCCGCAAAGGACACCCGGTCCCATTCGCCGGCCCCAGAAATGTACTGGTGGCCGATCTGGTCCGTCCCGACTTCTGGGGAGTTGTCACTGGATGGGTGAGTACGGCGCTCCGAGGAGGTGTCAGCGGCTCTGGCCAGAGCGCAGCCACGCCCGGTCCCGGCGACTCCGGCGCATGAAGATGACGGTGACTGCCACCACATAGGCGACGAGGACGGCCGCGTAGACCACGTGGAGGGCGGACGAATGGGTCGACTGGACGACCGGACCGAGCAGGAGCACGTACAGGAACACCGGCACGATGATCAGCAGCCGGCGCAGGAAGAAGTCGCGCGTCACGCGCCGGCCCAGCTCCTGGTCCTCGTCGCTCACGAACCGAGGCTAAGCCGCGGGGTGCACATCCGCACCGCGCACGCCCGCGTTCCCGATCGACCCACCCTCCTGGTCACTCGGCGACGCGGCCGGCAGTGAGGTCGATCAGCCGCTGGCGCAACGGCGCGGTGCGCTCGGCGAACCGGCGTTGGGCGGCGACGTACTCGGCCTTCCCCTCGGGCGTCTCGATCCGGACCGGGGGATAGCCGAGGTCGGAGAGGTCGTACGGCGAGGCCCGCATGTCCATCGCTCGTACGTCGCGGGCCAGCTCGAAGCAGTCCAGGAGCAGCTCGCCGGGCACGAGCGGGCCGAGCTTGGCCGCCCACTTGTACAGGTCCATCGTGGCGTGCAGGCACCCCGGCTGCTCGAGGTCGGGCTGGGACGCACGGGAGAGCGGCACCCCGTTCCGCGGCCGGGCATCCGGCGTGAAGAACCGGTAGGCGTCGAAGTGCGTGCACCGCACCTGGTGCCGTTCGACGACCGCGTCCGTCCCGTCGGCTCCGAGCCGCAGCGGCCGGTCCCCGTGGCGGATGTCCGACGGCGCCTGCCGGTACACCATCGCCCACTCGTGCAGCCCGAAGCAGCGCAGCTCGGGCGCGCGCCCCGACGTCGCGGACAGCAGCCCGTGGACGAACGTCACCAGGCCTCCGCGGTCGGCGAGGTACGCCGCGATGTCCAGGCCGACGGCGCCGGGCGAGAGCTCGACGTGCCAGCGCCACGACAGCCGCGATCGGGCGCTCGGCCCGAGGAGGGCCACGCCCGTCCCCGGATGCCATCGCCGCAGCTGGGACGGCCGTAGCGAGTAGTAGGTGAACAGGAAGTCCTCGACCGGATGGGCCCGTCCGGCCCGCGCGCGCTCCCGGTGCCCCTGGGTCAGGCGGTCGGTCCGGGCGGCGTGTGCCTCGGCGCGGGCGCTCCACTCCGCCTGCTCCACCAGGGCGGGCGGACGGGCGAACGACACCTCCACGGCGCCCATCCTGGCAGCGCGAGCGCACGGCCGTGCCGCCGGAGTCACGCCGGTCCGGACTCTGGGACGATGACCCCGTGCGCATCGCGAGATACACCACCGGCCAGGACCCGGCGTACGCCGTCGTCGAGGGCGACCCGGGTCAGGAGGTCCTCGCCGTCGTCCAGGGGGACCCGCTGTACCAGGAGGTCGTGTTCACCGGTGAGCGGGTGGATCTGGTCGACGCCCGCCTGCTCGCGCCGGTGATCCCGCGCAGCAAGGTCGTCGGGATCGGCCGCAACTACGCCGACCACGCCGCGGAGCTGGGCAACGAGGTGCCGCCCGAGCCGCTGATGTTCCTCAAGCCGAACACCTCCGTGGTCGGCCCCGGCGACCCGGTCGTCATGCCCGAGCTGTCGCAGGACGTGCAGTACGAGGGTGAGCTGGCGGTGGTCATCGGCCGGCTCTGCAAGGACGTGCCGGAGGACAAGGTCGGCGACGTCGTCTACGGCTACACCTGCGCCAACGACGTGACCGCGCGCGACCTGCAGCGCGGCGACGGGCAGTGGGCGCGGGCGAAGGGGTTCGACACGTTCTGCCCCGTCGGCCCGTGGATCGAGACCGACCTCGACGTGACCCACCTCGAGGTCGTCACGCGCCTGGACGGCCGCGTGGTCCAGCACGGCAACACCGAGGACCTCATGCACCCGGTGGCCAAGCTCGTCGCCTACGTGTCGGCGATGATGACGCTGCTGCCCGGCGACCTGATCCTGACCGGTACGCCGGCCGGCGTCGGCCCGGTGCAGCCGGGCCAGCAGGTCGAGGTCGAGGTCCAGGGGATCGGCACGCTGTCCAACCGGTTCGTGACCCGTGGCTGACTCCGGCCCTGGCCCCGTCCGGCTCCGCGTCGCCCCGTCCCCGACCGGTGACCCCCACGTCGGCACGGCGTACGTCTCGCTGTTCGACCTGGCCTTCGTCCGGCAGCAGGGCGGGCAGTTCGTGCTGCGCATCGAGGACACCGACCGGGCCCGGTTCCGCGAGGACAGCGAGCGGCAGATCTTCGACACGCTGCGCTGGCTCGGCCTGCAGTGGGACGAGGGGCCGGACATCGGCGGTCCGTACGCGCCGTACCGGCAGTCCGAGCGGCTGGACACCTACGCGCCGTACGTCGAGCGGTTGCTCGAGCAGGGCGTCGCCTACCACTGCTGGTGCTCGACCGAGCGGCTGGCCGAGATGCGCGCCGCGCAGCAGGCGGCGAAGCAGCCGCCGGGGTACGACCGGCTCTGCCTGGGCAAGACGCGCGAGGAGCGGGCCCAGCTCCCCGGCTTCAGCCCGGACCCGGTCGTGCGGATGCTGATCCCGGACGACGTCGAGACCCGCTTCGACGACCTGATCCGGGGCGAGGTCAACGCCCCGCACCCCGACGACCAGGTGATCCTGAAGGCCGACGGCTTCCCGACCTACCACCTGGCCGTCGTGGTGGACGACCACGAGATGGCGATCACCCACGTGGTCCGGGGTGAGGAGTGGATCAGCTCCACGCCCAAGCACCTGCTGCTCTACCGCTGGCTCGGGCTTCCGGCGCCGCGGTTCGCCCACCTGCCGCTGCTGCGCAACGACGACCGCTCCAAGATCAGCAAGCGGAAGAACCCGGCCGCCCGGCTGACCTGGTTCCGCGAGCAGGGCTACCTGCCCGAGGCGCTGGTCAACTTCCTCGGCCTCATGGGGTACTCGATGCCCGACGAGCGCGAGGTCTTCTCCTTCGCCGAGATGTCCGCAGAGTTCGACTGGTCCCGGGTCAACGCGGTCGGCCCGATCTTCAACCTGGACAAGCTGAACTGGCTCAACGGCCACTACATCCGCTCGATCAGCACCGACGACCTGGCCGACCGGATCATTGCCCAGCTGCAACTGAGCCATGTCCTGACGCACGACCTCAGCGACCGCGACCGTCGAGATGGTCCGGGCGGCAACGCCTCTGGTGCAGGAGCGCATGGCGTTGCTGTCCGAGGCGCCGGACCTGCTGGGGTTCCTGCTGGTGGCCGACGAGGACCTGGTCGTGACCGAGGACGCGCGCGCGGCACTGCGCCCGGACGCGGGCGAGACGCTGCTCGCCGCGCGACGAGGCGCTGGACGGTGTGGAGCAGTGGACCACGGCCGAGATCGAGGCCGCCCTGCGCAGCAGCCTGGTCGACGGGCTCGGGCTGAAACCGCGCCTCGCGTTCACGCCCCTGCGGGTGGCGGTGACCGGCCGGCGCATCTCACCGCCGCTGTTCGAGTCGATGGAGCTGCTCGGGCGGGACTCCACCCTGGCCCGGATCGACGCGCTCGCGGCCGACCTGGGTGCCGCGTCCTGACGTCCGGCCACGTCCCCGGCACCGGGCCGGGCGCGGCACCGTCACGGCCGGTGGTCGAGGGGGTGCTGCTGGACATCGACGACACCCTGGTCGACACCCGCAGCGCCTTCTTCGCCGCGATCTCGGCCGTGTCCGGCACCTGGCTCAGCCATCTGCCCGAGGCCCGGCACGGCGACGTCGCGCGGCGCTGGGTCGCCGACGTCGGTGGCCACTTCCGGACGTACACCCGTGGTGAGATCTCGGTCGAGGAGCAGCGCCGGCGACGGGTCGCCGACCTGCACGAGGCGTTCGACGGCCCCGACCTCGACGCCGAGCAGTTCGCGCACTGGGATGCGGAGTACGACGCGGCCTTCCGCGCGGCCTGGCGCCTGCACGACGACGCCGTCCCCCTGCTCGACGCCCTGGACGGCGCCGGGGTGGCCGTCGGGGCGCTGAGCAACTCCTCCCGCCGGGTCAGCCGGGCCAAGCTGGACCGGCTCGGGCTCGCCGGCCGGCTCCCGCTGCTGGCGAGCCCCGACGACCTGGGCTTCGGCAAGCCCGACCCGAGGGTCTTCGCGCTGGCCTGCGCCCGCCTGGGCAGCGAGCCGGGCCGCACGGCGTACGTGGGCGACGAGCTGGACGTCGACGCCGAGGGGGCCCGGCGGGCCGGACTGGTCGGCGTGTGGCTGGATCGGCCCGGCCATCGCGGGCCGTCGCCGGCGGCGGCGCACCCGGCCGCGGGGGTGCTCGTCGTACGCGGGCTGAGCGACGTCCCGCCGCGTGCTTGATTTGGGCGGCTCATCCGGCCGCCGGTAGTATCCACCGGCGGGTCACGCGGTTCGGCGCCTCACGGCGCTCGGTCGTGATACCCCCTTGGGGTATGGTGTAATTGGCAGCACGACTGATTCTGGTTCAGTTAGTCTAGGTTCGAGTCCTGGTACCCCAGCGCCGCAACCGGCCTGTCCGCAGGTCGCGGTGACGCAGTCGAAGCACGCTAGGGCCCCGTTGTGTAGCGGCCTAGCACGCCGCCCTCTCAAGGCGGTAGCGCGGGTTCGAATCCCGTCGGGGCTACGCGAGACGGCCTCCACCCGGTTCCGGGAGGAGGCCGTTCGTCCGTCTCAGCCGGCCGCCGTGCGGCGGAGCACCTCGGTCAGCTTGTTCGCCCCGGCCACGACCGACGCGGCGTGCAGCCGTCCGGGCTGACGGGACAGCCGCTCGATCGGGCCGGAGATCGAGACGGCGGCCACCACGCGCCCCGACGGCCCGCGCACCGGCGCCGACACCGACGCGACGCCGGCCTCGCGCTCGCCGACGCTCTGGGCCCAGCCCCGCCGCCGTACGCCGGACAGCGTGGTGGCGGTGAACCGGGCGCCGTGCAGCCCGCGGTGCAGCCGGTCCGGCTCCTCCCAGGCCAGCAGGATCTGGGCGGCCGACCCGGCCAGCATGCTCAGGGTGCTGCCGATCGGGATCGAGTCCCGCAGGCCGATCGGCCGCTCGGCGGCGGCCACGCAGATCCGGTGGTCGCCCTGGCGGCGGAACAGCTGCGCGCTCTCGCCGGTGTGGTCCCGCAGTGCGGTCAGGACGGCTCCGGCGGCGCCCAGCAGGCGGTCCTCGCCGGCCGCCGCGGCCAGCTCGCCGAGGCGCTGGCCGAGGATGAACCGGCCCTGCATGTCGCGGGCGACGAGACGATGATGCTCGAGGGCGACCGCGAGCCGGTGCGCGGTCGGACGGGCCAGGCCGGTCGCGGCCACCAGCTGGGCCAGCGTGGCCGGGCCGGCCTCCAGGGCGCCGAGCACGACAGCGGCCTTGTCGAGGACGCCGACTCCGCTAGAGTTGTCCATACCTCGATACTGCCGTCTCAGGTCGTGAGATGCAAACCTGGCGCGGACATCGCGCCGGACCCAGGACATGTCAAGGAGGACACATGGCCGGAACCTTGGCCGAGAAGGTCTGGGACGCCCACGTCGTGCACCGCGCGGAGGGCGAGCCGGACCTGCTCTACATCGACCTCCACCTCGTGCACGAGGTCACCAGCCCGCAGGCGTTCGACGGGCTCCGCCTGGCCGGCCGGCCGGTCCGCCGGCCCGACCTGACGATCGCGACCGAGGACCACAACGTCCCCACGCTGCCCGGCCCGATCACCGACCTGACGTCGCGCACGCAGGTCGAGACGCTGCGCACGCAACTGCGCGGAGTTCGGCGTCCGGCTGCACCCGATGGGCGACGCCGACCAGGGCATCGTGCACGTCATCGGTCCGCAGCTCGGCCTGACCCAGCCCGGGCTGACGATCGTCTGCGGTGACTCGCACACCTCGACCCACGGCGCGTTCGGCGCGCTCGCCTTCGGCATCGGCACGAGCGAGGTCGAGCACGTCCTCGCCACGCAGACCCTGCCGCTCAAGCCGTTCCGCACGCTGGCGGTCACGGTCGAGGGCGCGCTGCCCGAGGGCGTGAGCGCGAAGGACCTGATCCTCGCCGTGATCGCCGAGATCGGCACCGGCGGCGGTCAGGGCTACGTCATCGAGTACCGCGGCGAGGCCATCCGGGCGCTGTCGATGGAAGCGCGGATGACCGTCTGCAACATGTCGATCGAGGCCGGCGCCCGGGCCGGGATGATCGCCCCGGACGAGACCACGTTCGCCTACCTCCAGGGCCGGCCGCACGCACCTGCAGGGCGACGCCTGGGACGAGGCGGTGGCCTACTGGAGCGGCCTGCGCAGCGACGACGACGCGGTGTTCGACCACGAGGTCGTCATCGACGCCACCCAGCTCACGCCGTTCGTCACCTGGGGCACGAACCCCGGTCAGGGCGCACCGCTGTCGGCCACCGTGCCCGACCCCGCGACGATCGCCGAGGAGAACGAGCGGCTGTCGGCCGAGCGCGCCCTCGCCTACATGGACCTGGCAGGCCGGGCACGCCGCTGCGCGACATCGCGGTCGACACGGTGTTCCTCGGCTCCTGCACCAACGGCCGGATCGAGGACCTGCGCACGGCCGCGGCGGTCCTGGCCGGCCGCCACGTCAACGACGCGGTGCGGATGCTGGTCGTCCCGGGCTCGGCGCGGGTGCGCCTGCAGGCCGAGGCCGAGGGACTGGACAAGGTCTTCGTCGCCGCCGGCGCCGAGTGGCGGCTGGCCGGCTGCTCGATGTGCCTGGGCATGAACCCGGACCAGCTCGCACCGGGCGAGCGCAGCGCGTCGACCTCGAACCGCAACTTCGAGGGCCGCCAGGGCAAGGGCGGCCGCACGCACCTCGTCTCGCCGGCCGTCGCGGCGGCGACCGCGGTCCGCGGCACCCTCTCGGCCCCGGCCGACCTCAGCTGACCAGCCCGACGACCGACTCAGGACCGAGGAGCAACGCATGGAGCAGCTTCGTCACCCACACCGGCGTCGGGGTTCCGCTTGCGCCGCAGCAACGTCGACACCGACCAGATCATCCCGGCCGTCTACCTCAAGCGGGTCAGCCGCACCGGCTTCGAGGACGGCCTGTTCGCGGCCTGGCGCGGCGACGAGTCGTTCGTCCTGAACCAGCCGTCGTACGCCGCCGGGAGCGTGCTCGTCGCCGGTCCGGACTTCGGCACCGGCTCCTCCCGCGAGCACGCGGTCTGGGCGTTGATGGACTACGGCTTCCGCGTCGTGATCGCGTCGCGCTTCGGCGACATCTTCCGCGGCAACTCGGGGAAGCAGGGACTGCTCACGGCGCAGGCCGATCAGGGGGACGTCGAGCTGCTGTGGAAGATCCTGGAGAACGAGCCGGGCACCGAGGTGACGGTCGATCTGGAGTCGCGGACGATCACCGCCAAGGACGTCGTGGCCCGCTTCCAGGTCGACGACTACACCCGGTGGCGCCTTCTGGAGGGTTTGGACGACATCAGTCTGACGCTGCGCCACGAGGGCGAGTTTCGAGCAGTTCGAGACCACCCGGCCGGCGTTCCTGCCGACGACGACCGGCTGAGCGCATCGGCGCCGCGAATCCTGCCGTCCGGCAAGCGGATTTCGCCGGTGCGCGACGGTCGGCCGTCGGCCCGGCAGCGGCCGTCCGCCGGCCCCCAGCGGGGCAAATGGGCAGGTCAGCGGCATGCGAAGCCGTTGCGACACATGGCATCGTTAGTGCCGCATGTGTTGGACGCATGTGCTCTAGGGGCCTAGCGTCATGGCCAGGTCGGGCGAGGGCTCGACTGCACCAACTCGCCGGACGAGGGGTTCGGCGGAACCCATTTCTCCTTGGAGGGGAAGTAGTGAACAAGGGACAGCTGGTCGAGGCCCTCGAGGGCCGGCTCGGAGGCAAGAAGGCTGCGGCCGACGCCCTCGACGCCATCATCGACACCATCACGCGAGCCGTAGCGAGGGGCGAGAAGGTCGGCATCACCGGCTTCGGCACCTTCGAGAAGGCAGCCCGTGCAGCCCGCACCGGCCGCAACCCCCGCACCGGCCAGGCCGTGCAAGATCAAGAAGACCTCCGTGCCGCGCTTCAAGGCGGGCACGGCGTTCAAGGTCGTCGTCGCTGACCCGCGTCAGCTCCCGGCGACCGCGTCGGCGACCGCTCGCAAGCCGCGCGACGACCGCCGCGGCGGCCAAGAAGACGACGGCCAAGAAGGTCACCGCCAAGGTCACCGCCAAGAAGGCGACGGCCAAGAAGACGACGGCCAAGAAGGCCACCGCCACCAAGAGCGGCTCCGGCCAAAAGGCGCGGCCACCAAGGCGCGGCCAAGAAGACGACGGCCAAGAAGGCGCCGGCCAAGAAGGACGTCGCGAAGAAGGCTCCGGCCAAGAAGACCGTGGCCAAGAAGGCGCCGGCCAAGAAGACGGTCGCGAAGAAGGCTCCGGCCAAGAAGACCGTGGCCAAGAAGGCTCCGGCCAAGAAGCCGCCGCCGCGAAGAAGACCGACGGCCCGCAAGACGGTGGCCAAGAAGGCTCCGGCCAAGAAGGCACCGGCGAAGAAGGCGACACGCGGGCGCCGCTGAGGCACCGCCTCGTCCCACCCGCTCGACCGACGGGCCGGCACCCCTCGGAGAGCCGGCCCGTCAGCGCGTCCGGCGCCGGGTGTCGACCGACTGCCCGAAAGGTTTGCGATCCTGGTGAACATGCCCGACCTGCATCACCGTCCACGGCGGCACGCCGCTGCAACGGCACCGTCACCGTGCGCGGGGCCAAGAACCTCGTCTCCAAGGCGATGGTGGCCGCGCTGCTCGGCGAGGACACCTCGCGACTGCGCGACGTGCCCGCAGATCTCCGACGTGGCCATCGTGTCCGGCCTGCTCGAGCTGCACGGCGTCAGCGTCACGCGGTCCGGGCGGCCCGTGACGGCGAGCTGCTGCTGGACCCGCGCAACGTCGAGCAGGCCCACGTGGCCGACATCGACGCGCACGCCGGCTCCAGCCGGATCCCGATCCTGCTCTGCGGCCCGCTGCTGCACCGGCTGGGCGAGGCGTTCATCCCCGACCTCGGCGGCTGCCGCATCGGCGAGCGCCCGATCAACTACCACCTCGACGTGCTGCGCGCGTTCGGCGCGGTCGTGGAGAAGCGGCCGGACGGCCTGCGGCTGAGCGCGCCGCGCCGGCTCCAGGGCACCAAGCTCGAGCTGCCGTACCCCAGCGTCGGCGCGACCGAGCAGGTGCTGCTCACGGCGGTGCGCGCCGAGGGGCTCACCGAGCTGCGCAACGCGGCCACCGAGCCCGAGATCATGGACCTGATCAACGTGCTGCAGAAGATGGGCGCGATGATCAGCGTCGACACCGACCGGACGATGCGCATCGAGGGCGTCGACCGGCTCGGCGGCTACTCCCACACGGCGATCCCGGACCGCATCGAGGCGGCGTCCTGGGCCTGCGCGGCGCTCGCCACCGGCGGCGACATCACGGTGAAGGGCGCGCGGCAGAGCGAGCTCACGACGTTCCTCAACGTGTTCCGCAAGATCGGCGGCGCCTTCGAGATCGACGACGACGGCATCCGGTTCTTCCACCCCGGCGGCGACCTGCGCTCGCTGGTCATCGAGACCGACGTGCATCCCGGGCTTCATGACCGACTGGCAGCAGCCGCTCGTCGTCGCGCTGACCCAGACCCGCGGGCTGTCGATCGTCCACGAGACGGTGTACGAGAAGCGGCTCGGCTTCACCAGCGCGCTGGGCGAGATGGGCGCGCACCATCCAGCTCTACCGCGAGTGCCTCGGCGGCCTGCCCTGCCGGTTCGGCCAGCGCAACTTCCAGCACTCCGCGGTCATCTCGGGACCGACCAAGCTGCAGGGCGCGGACATCACCGTGCCCGACCTGCGCGCCGGCTTCAGCTACCTGATCGCCGCGCTCGCCGCCGACGGCACCTCACGGGTGCACGGCATCGGGCTGATCGAGCGTGGCTACGAGCACTTCCAGGACAAGCTCGACGCCCTCGGCGCGTCGTACGACCGCGACTGACGCGCGGCGGCGCTCAGCTCCGGCTCACGCACGGCGCGCAGCCCGACCCCGTGCAGCCGCACGTCGACGCGCCCGCCGTCGCCGTGGGCGTCGCCGATCGGGTCGAGGGTCAGTCGCTGACCGACGCCGCAGCAGCCGCAGCCCGCTGTCGGCGAACGCCGCCGCCGTCGAACGGCACCTCGGTGCCGTCGTCGAGCAGCACCGAGCCGGCGCCGGACCCGGCGTCGAAGCGGTGCACGCTGCCCTGCATGGCGCCAGGGCTAACCGAGCGCTCGGGCCGGCCGGCGAGGGCCGCCGCGGTCCGCGGCCCGACGCCGAGGGCCACCGCCGCACGCAGCGACGCGCGCGACGTCGACGTCCCGGCGCAGCCGCGGGCAGGTCGAGGTCGAGCCGCTTGGCGCTGCGCGGCGTGCCGCGGCGCCGACGCGTCGCCGAAGCCGGGCTGCAGCAGCGCGGGCTCGGCCGCGGTCAGCAGCACCGTGCCCGTGCCCTCGGCGTCCGGCACGAACGCCGCGTCGTACCGGCCGCACTCGGCCAGGCGCGGAGGTCACTCGGCCGCGCGCAGCGCCGGCAGGTCGGCCAGCAGCACCGCGGCCGGTCCCGTCGGCCCGGGCAGCGCCGCCCAGCCCGTGGCGCACGGCCGCGTTCAGGCCACCGCCCGGGTCCGGCACGACCCGGGCACCGGTCCTGCACCGCTGGCGCCGCGGCCGGGTCGGAGGTCACCACGACGACGTCCCCGACCGCGTCGCTGGCCAGCACGGCCGACAGGGCGTCCAGGGCCATGGCGCGGGCCGAGCGTCGCCGCGAGACGCCGGCGGCCACGTCGAGCCGCGACTTCGCCTGCTCGTCCGCCCTTCACGGGCAGCACCACGTCGCCAGGGACCGTTCATCGGTCCCATCTTCGCCTGCCCCGCGGGCCGCCTCGACAGCGCCCCGGACCACCGGAGAGGATGTGCGGGCTGCGGGTACCCGTGGTGCTCAGGCGGCTACGCAGCCGGAGCGGCGAGGAGCAGTCAGTGACCCGACAGCAGGCCTCGAGCTCGTCGTACCGCATCGCGGTCGGTGTCCTGCGGCCCACCATGCGGCTGCTCACCGAGCCACGACTGGCGTGGCGCCGAGCACCTGCCCGCCGAGCCGGCGGGTTCGTCGTGTGCTCCAACCACATCTCGCGACGCCGACCCGGTCGCGCTCGCACACTTCCTCTACGACAACGGCCACCCGCCGTACTTCCTGGCCAAGGCCGCGCTGTTCACGGCCGCCGGTCGTCGGCCGGATCATGCGGGGCGCCGGGCAGATCCCGGTCTACCGCGACGGCCCCGACGCGATGAAGGCGTTCGCGCCCGCGGTCGAGGCGGTCACGCCAGGGCAAGTGCGTGGCGATCTACCCCGAGGCCACGGTCACCCGCGACCCCGACCTGTGGCCGATGACCGGCAAGACCGGCGCCGCCCGGGTCGCCCTGGAGACCGGCTGCCCGGTGATTCCCGGTCGCGCAGTGGGGTGCCCAGGCCGCTGTTGCCGTACCACGCGTTCGTCCCGCGCCTGCTGCCGCGCAAGACGCATGCAGGTGCTCGCCGGCCCGCCGGTCGACCTGGACGACCTGCGCGAGCGGCCGGTCGACGTGACCGTCCTGCGCGAGGCGACGGCGCGGATCATCGCCGCGCATCACCGGCCCTGCTGGCCGAGCTCCGGGTGGGCGAGACACCGCCGGCCACGCCGTACGACCGGCGCAACATCGCGGGCAGCGGCGCGGATGACCCGCACTCGCGGTGCTGGGGGCCGGCAGCTGGGGCACGGCGTTCGCCGAAGGTGCTGGCCGACGCCGGCGCCGACGTCGACGCTGTGGGGGCGGCGGCCCGAGCTCACCGAGCAGATCGACCGCGACCACGTGAACCAGGAGTACCTGCCCGACATCCTGCTGCCCGAGTCGATCCGGGCCACGAGCGACGCCGAGCGAGGCGCTCGCGGACGCCGAGGTCGTCGTCCTCGCGCTCCCGTCGCAGAGCCTGCGCCAGCTGCTGGGCGGCCTGCGTCCGCTGCTGCCCCGCGACGCGGTCGTCGTCAGCCTGATGAAGGGCGTGGAGCTCGGCACGACCCGGCGGATGAGCGAGGTGATCGCGGAGGTCGGCGAGGTCCCCAGCCGAGCCGGGTCGCGGTGCTGTCCGGGCCCAACCTGGCCCGCGAGATCGCGCTGTGCGAGCCGGCCGCGAGCGTCGTGGCCTGCGTCGACCGCGCGGGTGGCCGAGCAGGTCTCCGGACCTGTGCGCGACGCCGTACTTCCGGCCGTACACCAACGTCGACGTCGTCGGCACCGAGCTCGGCGGCGCGGTCAAGAACGTGATCGCGATCGCCGTCGGCATGGCCGACGGGCATGGGGCTCGGCGACAACGCGAAGGCGTCGATCATCACCCGCGGGCTGGCCGAGACGGCGCGGCTCGGTGCGGCCCTCGGCGCCGACCCGCTGACCTTCCTCGGCCTGGCCGGGCATCGGCGACCTGGTCGCGACCTGCATGTCGCCGCTGTCCCGCAACCGGACGCTTCGGTGAGGGGCTCGGCCGAGGGCTGAGCGTCGAGCGAGGTCGTCGCCTCGACCCGCAGACCGCCGAGGGCGTGAAGTCGTGCACCTCCATGCTCGGGCTGGCGCACTCGCCACGGCGTCGACGTGCCGATCATCGAGAATGTCGTCGCGGTCATCCACGAGGGCGCCTCGCCCGGCCGAGATCGGGCGGCGGCTGCTGTCCCGGGCGTTGAAGGCGGAGGCCGAGTGAGGGCACGGGAGGAAGAGCCGAACGTGAGCGAGGACAGGCGGATCCGGGTCGCCGTCGTCTTCGGCGGCCGCTCCAGCGAGCACGCCGTCAGCTGCAGCACCGCGGCCAGCGTGCTGCGCGCCCTCGACCGCGACCGCTACGACGTCGTGCCGATCGGCATCGCCACGCGACGGTCGCTGGGTGCTCGTGCGCCGACGACCCGGGCCCGCTGGAGCTGCGCCCGGGACAGCGCCGGAGGTCCGACGGGACGGCGCCGGCGGTGCTGGTGCCGACCAGCACCGCCGACCGCGACCTCACGGTGCTGGAGCCGGGCGAGGTGCCCGCGCACCGCTCGGCGAGGTGGACGTCGTGCTTCCGCTGCTGCACGGGCCGTTCGGCGAGGACGGCACCCTCCAGGGGCTGCTCGAGCTGGCCGACGTGCCGTACGTCGGGTCCGGGCGTGTTCGCCTCCGCGGCCGGCGATGGACAAGCAGTTCATGAAGGTGCTGCTCGCCGGCGCCGGCCTGCCGGTCGGCCCGCACGTCGTGATCACGCGACCGCGAGTGGACAGCAGGACCCGGCGGCGTGCGCGGAGTCGGTCGCGGCGCTGGGCTGGCCGGTGTTCGTCAAGCCGGCCCGGGCCGGCTCGAGCGTGGGCATCAGCAAGGTCCACGGCCCGGACGAGCTGACGGCGGCGGTCGAGCTGGCCCGCGAGCAGCGACCCCAAGGTCGTCGTCGAGGCGGCGATCGTCGGCCGCGAGATCGAGTGCGGAGTGCTGGAGTCGCTGGACGGCGGGACGCCGGAGACCGCGCCGCTGGGCGAGATCGAGGTGCTCGGCGGCGGGCACGAGTTCTACGACTTCGAGGCCAAGTACCTCGACGAGGAGCACCTGCGGCTGACCTGCCCGGCCGACCTGCCCGACGTCGGTGGCCGCGCGAGATCGCCGAGCTGGCCGTGCGGGCGTTCGAGGCCCTCGGCTGCGAGGGCCTGGCCCGGGTCGACTTCTTCGTAACCGAGCACGGGGACGTGCTCGTCAACGAGGTGAACACCATGCCCGGCTTCACGCCGGTGTCGATGTTCCCGCTGATGTGGGCCACGCGCCGGACTCGACTACCCGCAGCTGGTCGACCGGCTGCTCCAGCTCGCCCTGCAGCGTCGTACCGGGTTGCGCTGACCCCGCTGCCGGCCGTTCCCGGTCAGGTGCAGTGCTGCGAGCCCTGGGCGATCGTGCCGGCCGCCGGCGCCAGCGCGGTCAGGGCGAACTCCTCGGGCGCGTAGTGCTTCGGGCACCAGCACCTGGATGGCGGGGCTGCGGCCGAAGGTCGTGAACCCCTCGCCGTCGGTCAGCTGGCTGGACCACCCAGTCGATGCCGTTGACGGTCTCGCAGTGCTCGGTGGACGGGCCCGGCGACTGCACGCCGCAGCGCAGGATGATCGCCGGGTCGCCCCAGGCGGCCAGTGCGGGTGATGACGGGCTGCGTCGTGCGGCGGCTCTGGCCGAGCAGCGTGGCCGGGAGCCGGCTCGCCGCCGAGGCGCAGGCCGGGGCCGAGGCGTCGACGGGCAGCCGGGCCTGGACGGCGCGCTCAGCCGGGGAACAGCCGGCGAGCGACCGCAGGGCCAGCAGCGCGAGCAGGAGCGGCCGGGCTGGGCTCAGATGTGGACGACGGTGCACGTCAGGGTCCGGGTGATGCCCGGGCACCTCCTGGATGCGGGCGATCACCAGCTTGCCGAGCTCGTCGACGTTGCGGGCCTCGACGCGGGCGATGACGTCGTACGGGCCGGTGACGTCCTCGGCGGTGCAGTGACGCCCTCGACCTCGGCGATGGCCTCGGCGACGGACGTGGAACGGCCGACCTCGGTCTGGATCAGGATGTACGCCTGGACCACGGCAGGGCCCCCGTCCGCTCGCTCCGGTCGAAGGAGCCGTCACGGTACCGTGCCGCCGTGCCGACCGGGACCGCAGGCGGGAGGACCCTCGCGGACCTGGGCGAGACGGGCATCCTGGCGCGGATCTTCCCGCGGCTGCGCGGTGACCGGGCTGGTCCAGGTCCCTCCGGGCGACGACGCCGCGGTCGTCGCCGCCGCCGACGGCCGGGTGGTCGCCACCACCGACGTGATGGTGCAGGGCCGCGACTGGCGCGACGACTGGTCCACGGCGTACGACGTGGGGTGGAAGGTCGCGGCGCAGAACCTCTCCGACGTCGCCGCGATGGGCGCCGTCCCGACCGCGCTGCTCGTCGGCCTGGTCGCGCGCCGGGCTCGCTGCCCGTGGCCTGGGTCGAGGGGCTGGCCGACGGGCTGGCCGCGTCCTGTGCCCGCACCGGCGCGACCGTCGTCGGCGGGGACCTCTCCGGCGGTGACACCGTCGTGGTGGCCGTGACCGCCCTGGGTGACCTGCAGGGCCGGCCGCCCGTGCTGCGCTCCGGGGCGCGGCCGGGTGACGTCCTGGCGCTCGCGGGACGGCTCGGCTGGTCCGGCGCGGGGCTCGACCTGCTGCGGGCCGGACCGGCCGGACGTGGCGCCGGCGCTGGTCGCCAGCGCACCTGCGCCCCGAACCGCCGTACAGCGCCGGGCCCGCCGCGGCCGACGGCGGAGCTCATGCGCTGATGGACGTCAGCGACGGGCTGGTCCGTGACGCCGGGCGGATGGCGGTCGCGAGCGGCGTGAGCATCGACCTCGAGCGCGAGCTGATGCGGCCGGACGTCGAGCGGCTGGAGCCCGCGGCCGTGGCGCTGGGGGACATCGAGCACGCGCTGGGCTGGGTGCTCACGGGTGGGGAGGACCACCCGCTGCTCGCCGCCTTCGCCCGGGCCCGAGGTCCCGGAGGGGTTCAGGGTGATCGGACGGGTGGTCACGCGGGGGAGCGAGGACGTGCTGCTCGACGGGGACCCGGCCGGGCCGGTGGTCCGTGGCCTGCCGACGTGGGACCACTTCCGGCCCTGAGGCGGTCCGGGCCGGCGGTCCGGGAACACGGAAGGGCCGGTCCGAGCGGACCGGCCCTTCGACGTGCGGTGACAGCGGTCAGCGGGTGACCTTGCCGGCCTTCAGGCAGGAGGTGCAGACGTTCAGCCGCTTGGGCGTGGAGCCGACCATCGCGCGGACCCGCTGGATGTTGGGGTTCCAGCGCCGCTTGGTGCGGCGGTGGGAGTGCGAGATGTTGTGACCGAAGCCCGGCCCCTTGCCGCAGACGTCGCAGTTGGCAGCCACAGTGGTCTCCCGGTCAGTTCGTGTGTGAGGTC
This sequence comes from uncultured Actinomycetota bacterium, assembly GCA_963743975.1. GTDB lineage: Bacteria > Actinomycetota > Actinomycetes > Actinomycetales > CAVURS01 > CAVURS01. The sequence goes on along the minus strand of CAVURS010000001.1, from coordinate 358,154 downwards.
GTGTGCCAGGGCAGGAAGGCACCTGGGCAACCGTCACAGGGTAGCCGAGGCTCCCTCCTGCTCCCAAACCCGGGACGTCGGCGCCATTGGCTAGCCTCCCTGACGTGGTGGCGGCACGGGATCGGCTGGCGGTTCTGGACGGTGCTGCGGTGCGCCGCTGGGCCGCCGCCGCGCTGGCCGGCCTCACGGCGGCGCGGGCGGAGCTGGACGCCCTCAACGTCTACCCCGTCGCGGACTCCGACACCGGCACCAACCTCGTCCGCACGCTGCAGGCCGGCGTCGACGCGTTGGCCGCCGAGCCGGCACCGGACCTGGAGACGGTCGGCCGCACGCTGGCCGACGCCGTGCTGCGCGGCGCCTGCGGGAACTCCGGGACCATCGTGTCGCAGCTCCTGCGCAGCGTGGCCGACGCGGCCCGCGGCAGCGCGGTCCTGGACGCCCCCGCCGTGGCCGCGGCGCTCGCCCGGGGTGCCGTGCTGGCCCGGGCGGCCCTCGCCCGGCCGGCCGACGGCACGATCCTGTCGGTCGCCGACGCCGCGGCCGGCGCTGCGCAGGCCGTCGCGCGCGAGGCGCAGGAGGCGGCGCGCGCCGCGGACGGCGCCCTGCTGTCCCGGGTCGTGGCGGCCGCGCACCAGGAGGCCCGGCGGGCGCTCGCCGAGACCCCTCACCAGCTGGCGGCGCTCGGTGGCCGCGTCGATGCCGGCGGCCGCGGTCTGGTCGTCCTGCTGGCCGCCCTCGAGGCGGTGGTCTGCGGTCCCGCCCACGCCGCCGCCACGGCGCCGGACGATCCGCCGCGGGCGGCGTGCGACCCGGTCCGGCCGAGCCCGGAGACGGGTCCCACGCACGAGGTGATGTACCTGCTGGACTGCCCCCCCGACGCCGGCGAGGGCGAGCGCGTGGCCGAGCTGCGGGAGGCTCTCGACCGGCTCGGTGACTCGGTCCTGGTCGTCGGGGGTCACGGGCTGTGGCGCGTCCACGCGCACGTCCGCGACGTCGGTGCCGCCGTTCACGCCGGGCTGGCCGTCGGCCGCCCGCAGGACGTCCGGATCACCGCGCTCGACGGCCGCCCCGCCGGGCCCGAGGCCGGTGGCCCCCCCCGGGAGCCGGACCCGGGTCGCCTCGGGGTCCTCGCCCTGGTGGAGGGGGCGGGGCTGACCGACCTGCTGGCCCGGGCCGGCGCCGGGGTGGTCAGCCCGGACGCCGCCGAGGCCGAGGTGGCCGCGGCGGTGGCCGCCCGACCCGAACCGGTGGTCGCGGTCCTCGCCGGCTCCCCGCAGTCCCTGGTCACGGCCGCGCAGCTCGCGGAGGGGGACCCGCGCGTGCGGACGCTGCGCACCCGCTCGGCCGTTCAGGTCGTCGCCGCCGTCGCCGTGCACGACCCGGCCCGCGAGGCCGGCCTGGACCTGCTGCAGATGGCCACGGCCGCCGCCGGCTGCCGCGACGGCCTGGTGGAGGTGGCCGAGGGCGACGGGCTGACGTCCGCCGGCCTGTGCCGGGCCGGCGACGTCCTGGGCCACGTCGACGGCGACGTCGCGGTCATCGGGCGCGAGGTCGAGGAGGTCGCCCTCCGGGTCGTCGACCTGCTGCTCGGGGGCGGCGGCGAGCTGGTCACCCTCGTCTCCGGTGCCCCGGCCGACCCCGGACTGGATGCCCGGGTGGCCGCCGGCGTGCGCAGGCGGCGGCCCGACGTGGCGGTCACGACCTACGCGGGCGGCCAGCGCGCGTCGTACCTGCTCGTGGGGGTCGAGTGAGCCTCGGGCCCAACAACGCACCGTTGCCGTTCCTCGAGCGTCCGCTCAGCCGGGTCCTCGGCGACCGGGCGGCCAAGCTCTTCGCCGCCCAGCTCGACCTGCACACCGTCGGCGACCTGCTGCGCCACTACCCGCGGCGCTACGTCGAGCGCGGCGAGCTGACTCCGCTCTCCGGTCTCCGCGAGGGCGACGACGTCACGGTCATGGCCAGCGTGAAGTCGATCAGCTCGATCCCGATGCGGCAACGCAAGGGCAGCGTGGTCAAGGTGGTGATCACCGACGGGATCGCCGAGCTCGACGTCTCGTTCTTCGCGCCCGAGGCGCTTCATGGAGGAGAGCCTCAAGCGCAAGCTGGTCGTCGGCCGGCGGGCCCTGTTCGCCGGCCAGGTCGGCTCCTTCCGCGGCCGGCGCCAGCTCAGCCACCCGGAGACCCAGGTGCTCGACACGGCCGACGACGAGGGCGGCCAGGAGTGGGAGCTGGCCGAGGAGTACGCCGACACGATCCTGCCCATCTACCCGGCGTCGGCCAAGCTCACCACCTGGACGATCGAGCGCGCCGTCCGCACCCTGCTGACCGGGCCCGACCTGATGGCGCTGCCCGACCCCCTGCCGGAGCAGGTGCGGGAACGGCGCGGCCTGATGCCGTTGGGCGCGGCCCTGATGGCCCTGCACCGGCCGACGTCGCGCGCGGAGATCGACAGCGCGCAGGCGCGGGTCCGCTACGAGGAGGCGTTCCTGCTGCAGGTCGCCCTGGCCGGGCGGCGAGCCGAGGTGGCGGCGCAGCCCGCGGTGCCGCGCACGCCCCGGGAGGGCGGCGTCCGGGAGGCGTTCGACGAGCGGCTGCCGTTCCGGCTCACCGAGGGCCAGGTGGCGGTGAGCCGGGCGATCGACGAGGACCTCGGGCAGTCCCATCCGATGCACCGGCTCCTGCAGGGCGAGGTGGGCTCGGGGAAGACGGTGGTGGCGCTGCGAGCGATGTTGACCGTCGTCGACTCGGGCGGGCAGGCCGCGCTGCTCGCCCCCACCGAGGTGCTCGCCCAGCAGCACCACCGCTCGATCACCCAGCTGCTGGGCGACCTGGCCGAGGGTGGGATGCTCGGCGGCCATGCGCAGGGCACCCAGGTCCGCCTGCTGACCGGCAGCCAGCCCACGGCCGTGCGACGGCAGGCGCTGCTCGATGCGGCGTCCGGCGACGCGGGGATCGTCATCGGGACGCACGCCCTGCTGCAGGAGCGGGTCGAGTTCTTCGACCTCGGGCTGGTCGTGGTCGACGAGCAGCACCGGTTCGGCGTCGAGCAGCGCGACGCGCTCCGGGCCAAGGCCGAGCGGCCGCCGCACCTGCTGGTCATGACCGCGACCCCGATCCCGCGGACGGTCGCGATGACCGTGTTCGGCGACCTGGCGACGTCGACGCTGCGGGAGCTGCCCGCGGGCCGGCAGCCGATCGTCACCCACCTGGTGCCGGCGGACGACGAGCGCTGGATGCGCCGCTCGTGGGCCCGGGTGCGCGAGGAGGTCGACAAGGGCCACCAGGTCTACGTCGTCTGTCCCCGGATCGGCGGGGAGTTCGCCAGCGAGGACGCGATGCTGGCCGAGCACGAGGCCGACCTGACCGCGGACCAGACCGCCGACCCGGCGGCCGGGGGAGCGTCGCGCCGCCCGTCCGCCGCAGCCCTGGACGTCCTCGACCGGCTGCGCGCCGACCCGGTCCTGGAGGGCGCCCGGATCGAGGTGATGCACGGGCGGCTCCCGCCGGAGGAGAAGGACGGCGTGATGCGCGACTTCGCCGCCGGTGCGGTCGGCGTCCTGGTCGCCACGACCGTCGTGGAGGTCGGCGTCGACGTCCCCAACGCCACGACCATGGTGGTCCTGGACGCGGACCGCTTCGGGGTCTCCCAGCTGCACCAGCTCCGGGGCCGCGTCGGCCGCGGCACCGCGGCCGGGCTGTGCCTGCTGGTCAGCTCGGCCGATCGCGAGTCGCCGGCGTGGGAACGCCTGCAGGCGGTCGCTGCGACCGCCGACGGCTTCGAGCTGGCCCGCGTCGACCTGGAGTACCGCCGGGAGGGCGACGTGCTGGGCGCCGCCCAGTCCGGCGGCCGCTCCTCGCTGCGCTTCCTCAAGGTCCTGCGCGACGAGGACGTCATCGCCCAGGCCCGGGAGGACGCCGTCGAGCTCGTCGCCGAGGACCCGCTCCTGCTGTCCCAGCCGGCGCTGCTGGCGGCGCTGTACGAGCAGCTCGACGCGGAGCGGCTCGACTTCCTCGAGCGCGGGTAGGTTCCCGGCCGTGACGCGCATCATCGCGGGGGCCTACGGCGGGCGGCGGATCGAGGTGCCCTCGGGGGCGGCGACCCGCCCGACCAGCGACCGGGTGCGTGAGGCGCTGTTCGGACGGCTGTCCCACCAGGACGTGCTGGACGGCGCGCGGGTGCTCGACCTCTTCGCCGGCTCCGGTGCCCTCGGGCTGGAGGCGCTGAGCCGTGGTGCGCGCTCGGCTACCTTCGTCGAGAGTCGACCGTCCGACCGCGGAAGTGTTGCGGCGCAACGTATCCGCGCTCGTGACGACGTCGGCCGCGGACACCGCCTCGGTCGTGGGCGAACCGGTCGCCCGGGCGCTGCTGCGGGGGACCGGCGAGCCGTACGATCTCGTTCTCGCCGACCCGCCGTACGCGATGGCCGAGGAGGAGCTGGCCGACGTGCTGGCGCTGCTGGTCCCGCACGGGTGGCTCGCGGCGGACGCGATGGTCGTGGTCGAACGCAGCTCGCGCAGTCCGCAGCCGCTGCTGGCCGCCCGGCCTGCGGCCGCTCGACGAGCGCCGGTACGGCGAGACACGCGTGTGGTGGGCGCAGCACCGTGGGCGACCCGGCTGTCGCCTGACCGCTGCTAGGTTCGATCGCCGTGAGCCAGAACACCGCCGGGTCCGACGGCTCCCGGCGCTGCGTCTGCCCGGGCTCCTACGACCCGGTGACCAGCGGGCACCTCGACATCGTCGAACGTGCGGCCGGCCTGTTCGACGAGGTCGTCGTGGCGGTCCTGCACAACCCGGCCAAGCGCGGGCTGTTCGAGTCCCGGGAACGGGTGCGAGCTCGTCCGCGAGGCCCTGGCCGAGCGGGCGGTCGACGGCTCCCGGGTCCGCGTGCAGGAGTTCGCCGGGCGGCTGCTGGTCGACGTCTGCCGCGAGGTGGGTGCGGTCGCCGTCGTCAAGGGGCTGCGCGGCACCGGTGGACTTCGGGCTACGAGCTGCCGATGGCGCTGATGAACCGCGCACCTGACCGGCGTCGAGACGGTGTTCCTGGCCGGTGACCCCGCGCTTCGAGCACGTGTCCAGCAGCCTGGTGAAGGAGGTCGCGGCCTACGGCGGCGACGTCACCGGCCTGGTTCCCGACCGGGTTCGCCGGCGGCTGGAGGAGCTGCGGGCGCCGAGGACGAGCGAGGAAGGGGGCTGACGTGGACGTCCAGCGACAAGCTCGGAGAGATCATCCGCCTCGTGGAGGACGCCCGGGCCATGCCGATGTCGGCCTCGTGCCTGGTCAACCGCGAGGAGATGCTGCAGGAGCTGGACGAGCTGCGCGCGCTGCTGCCCGGAGCAGCTGCAGCAGGCCGACGTCCTGCTCTCCGACCGCGACGCGGTGGTCGAGGGTGGCCGGGACGCCGCGCAGCGCCTGCTCACCCAGGCCCGGGCCGAGCACGACCGGCTGGTCGAGGAGCAGGCGGTCGTGGTCGGGGCCCGCGAGCGGGCCGAGGCGATCGTCGCCGAGGCCAACGCCGAGTCCACCCGGCTGCTGGCCGACGCGGACGACTACGTCGACCGCAAGCTGGCCGAGTTCGAGATCGCGCTGCAGAAGCTGACCCAGCAGGTGGTCCGCGGCCGGGCCCGGCTGGGCGCCCGCCGCGCGGCCGACCTCGGCCGCCTCGCGCCGGAGCCGGAGGACGGGGATCGCGGCACCGCGGGCGGCGGCCACGACGCCGCCGAGACCGTCGGGCGGCACGAGGCCAGGGAGTCGCTGCGGCCCGAGCAGTCCGGGAGGCCCGAGCAGCCCGAGCAGGAGCGCGAGGAGCCCGAGCCGCCGGAGGAGCCCGCGGCCGCCCGCGACGGCGAGTCCGGGGCCGAAGCGACCGCGCCGGGCTGACCGCGTTCGGCGTTTTGGGCCCGGCCCGCGGCTCGGGTAACCTTGGTCGCCGGTCTCGACATCGGGGCCGTGGTCACCATGCCCATTGCCATGCCCAACGCCACCACGCCTAGCAGCACGTGCACCGCAGGCCGGAACGCCGTGAGGTGCCCGTGAAACCGGAGAAGCCGATCCGCCTCGACCCGCGCTCGCCGTTCGTGCTCGACACCCGAGAGCTCGGTCGACGACCTGGGTCGATGCTCACGGTCCGGCGCACGGCGTCGGCAGGGGACGACCTCGGCACCGACGTGATCGCCGTCCCGAAGGGCAGCGACCTCGACCTCGACCTCCGCATGGAGTCGGTCGTCGAGGGGGTGCTGGTCTCCGGGACGGTGACGGCGACGGCGGCCGGGCAGTGCGTGCGCTGCCTGGACGATCTGGAGCGCGAGGTCGAGGCGGACGTGCAGCACCTGTACGCCTACCCCGGCCAGGTGCCTCCGGACGCCGACGACGTGGACGTCGACGAGCTCGTCGGCGACCTGATCGACATCGAGCCGGTGGTGCGGGACGCGGTGGTGCTCGCATTGCCGTTCCAACCGGTGTGCCGGGAGGACTGTCCGGGTCTGTGCTCCGAGTGCGGAGTGCGCCTGGCGGACGATCCCGGTCACGCGCACGAGCAGGTCGACCCGCGATGGGCCGCCCTGCAGAGCTTGACGACCGACGCTCGCGAAGATGCTGGACCGAGAAGAAGAGAACTGACGTGGCCGTCCCGAAGCGCAAGACCTCGCGCTCGAACACCCGCTCCCGCCGGGCCAACTGGAAGACGAGCGCGGCCACGCTGACCCCGTGCCCCCAGTGCAAGCCAGCCCAAGCTCCCGCACGTCGCCTGTCCCTCCTGCGGCACCTACGACGGCCGTCACTACGCCGCGGCCGAGCGCAGCGAGCACCAGGGCTGAGCCGGGGCCGCGTGAGTGCTGAACCGCGGCCGGAGCGGACGACGCCCCGGCGGGCGAGAGCTCGCTGGACGCGCTGTTCGGCGAGGTCGGCATCGTCGTCGACGCGGACCTGCTCGAGCGCGCCCTGACCCACCGCTCCTACGCGTACGAGAACGGCGGCCTCCCGCACAACGAGCGGCTCGAGTTCCTCGGCGACGCCGTGCTCGGGCTGGTCGTGACCGACACGCTGTACCGCGACCATCCCGACCTGCCCGAGGGCCAGCTGGCCAAGCTGCGCGCGGCCGTGGTCAACATGCGGGCGCTGGCCGACATCGCCCGGACGATTCGGGCTCGGCCGTCACATCCGGCTGGGCCGGGGCGAGCAGACGCACCGGCGGCGACGACAAGTCCTCGATCCTCGCCGACACCCTCGAGGCGCTGATCGGCGCGGTCTATCTCTCCGCCGGCAACGAGCGGGCCGCCCTGTTCGTGCATCGCCTGGTGGACCCCCTGCTGTCCTCCTCGGCCCGCCTCGGCGCCGGCCTGGACTGGAAGACCAGCCTGCAGGAGCTCACCGCGGCGGCCGCGCTCGGCGTGCCGGAGTACGTCGTCGCCGAGGAGGGCCCGGACCACGAGAAGGTGTTCCACGCCAACGCGGTCGTCGCCGGCGCGGCGGTGGGCGCCGGCACCGGCCGCACCAAGAAGGAGGCCGAGCAGCAGGCTGCTGCCGCGGCCTGGACCGGCGCTCAGCGCACCGGCATCCCGAGCTGACCCAGCACCGACGGCTGAGAGTGCCCGAGCTCCCCGAGGTCGAGGTCGTCCGACGTGGGCTGGCCGCGCACGTCGCCGGTCGCACCGTCCGGCAGGTCCGCGTGCTGCACCCGAGGGCCGTACGCCGGCACGTCCCCGGCGCCGACGACCTGTCGGCCCGGCTGGCCGGTCGCACGCTGGAGTCCGCCCAGCGGCGGGGCAAGTACCTGTGGCTGCCCGATCGGCGACGGGGAGGCGCTGGTCGCCCACCTCGGCATGAGCGGCCAGCTGCTCGTCCAGGCCCGCCGAGGCGCCGCAGGAGCTGCACCTGCGGGTGAGCATCGACTTCGACGACGCCGGGTCGCAGCTGCGCTTCGTCGACCAGCGGACGTTCGGCGGTCTGGCCGTCGAGCCGCTGCTCCCGGCCGACGACGCGGCAGCCGTGGTCACCCCGATCGCCCCGGGCCGGGTCCTGGCGCCGGCCGCGGGTCCGGCCGCAGACCCACCTGAGGGGCCGGGCGAGCAGGTGCCGCGCAGCGTCGTGCACATCGCCCGCGACCTGGTGGACCCGAAGTTCGACCTGGAGGCTGTCGTGGCCCGCCTGCGGGCCCGGCGTACCGGCCTCAAGCGCGCGCTGCTGGACCAGACGCTGGTGTCCGGCGTGGGCAACATCTACGCCGACGAGGCCCTGTGGCGGGCCCGGCTGCACGGCGCCCGGCCCACCGAGACCCTGACCCGGCCCGAGGCGCGCCGGGTCCTCGCCGCGGCGCGCGAGGTGATGGACGAGGCACTCGGCCAGGGCGGCACCAGCTTCGACCGGCTCTACGTCGACGTGAACGGCGCCAGCGGCTACTTCGACCGGTCCCTCGCGGCGTACGGGCAGGAGGGCCGGCCCTGCCCCCGCTGTGGCACGCCCGATCCGCCGCGAGTCGTTCATGAACCGCTCGAGCTTCTCGTGCCCGCGCTGCCAGCCCCGTCCCCGTCGGGCCAAGTGGTAGCGCCGCAGGACACCGTCCGGCTGACCGCCTGGCTCCGCGGGCGGGTCCAGGGCGTCGGCATGCGCTGGTGGGTCCGGGCCCGCGCCCTCGAGCTCGGCCTGGCCGGGCACGCGGCCAACCTCGACGACGGCCGGGTGGAGGTCGTCGCCGAGGGTCCCGGGCGCGGCCTGCGCCGCGCTGCTCGAGCTGCTGACCGAGCAGCCGACCACTCACCGCCGCCCCGGGAACGTCACCGGTGTGAACCACCGGACGAGCGAGCCCCGGGGGCTGCCGCCGGGCTTCAGCGAGCGCTGACCGCGGCCCGCTGCACGCCCCTGACCGGCGCTTTCCCAGCATGTGGACAGGTGTCGGCGTTGACCACCGGGGCGGCGAAGTGGGACCCTGGAGGGCGACAGCACCCCGCCCCGGCCGAGCCGGGTGAGCCGGGACACCGATGTGCACAGCGCGACGTTCACGACAGCTCCGGAGAACACGATGGCGAAGGCCCTGCTCGGTCAGTACGTCCGGCACGACGACCGACTGGTGTGGGAGGCGGCCCGGCTGCGGGAACGGGTGCAGGACCTGCAGGGCCTGGTTCGCTCGCTGCAGGAGGAGAACGACCGCATGCGCTCGGAGCTCGACACCCGCCGGCTGACCGACGAGATGGCGATCAGCCTGGACCAGGTCGAGCTGGAGCACGACAGCCTGACGCCACGACCTCCTAGCGCGAGCTGGTCCACGCCGGTCCTCGCCGGCCCCGCACGGCGGCGCGCTGACGCGCCCGTCCACCTGCCCGGGGCGGCCCGCCGGCGACGGTAGGGTGATAACCGCCTTCCCCAGGCACGTGCCGTCGACGGCCAGGAGAGAGCGTTCCCGTGTATCTGAAGAGCCTCACGCTGCGAGGCTTCAAGTCCTTCGCCTCGGCGACGACCCTGCGCCTCGAGCCGGGCATCACCTGCGTGGTCGGGCCCAACGGCTCGGGCAAGTCCAACGTCGTCGACGCCCTCGCCTGGGTCATGGGCGAGCAGGGGGCCAAGAGCCTGCGCGGCGGCAAGATGGAGGACGTCATCTTCGCCGGCACGGCGGGCAGCTCCGGCCGGCCGCCGCTGGGCCGGGCCGAGGTCAGCCTGACGATCGACAACACCGACGGTGCCCTGCCGATCGACTACACCGAGGTCACGATCTCGCGGACCATGTTCCGCGGCGGCGGCAGCGAGTACGCCATCAACGGCACGCCGAGCCGGCTGCTCGACGTCCAGGAGCTGCTCTCCGACTCCGGCATCGGCCGGGAGATGCACGTCATCGTCGGGCAGGGCCAGCTCGACGCCGTCCTGCACGCCACCCCGGAGGAGCGGCGCGGCTTCATCGAGGAGGCGGCCGGCGTCCTGAAGCACCGCAAGCGCAAGGAGAAGGCGCTGCGCAAGCTGGAGGCGATGGAGGCCAACCTCACCCGGCTCTCCGACCTCACCAGCGAGATCCGCCGCCAGCTCGGGCCCGTTGGGGCGCCAGGCCGAGGTGGCTCGCCGGGCCGGCGTCGTGCAGGCCGACGTCCGCGACGCGCGGCTGCGGCTGCTCGCCGACGACCTGGTGCAGCTGCGCAGCGCCGCTCGAGCAGGAGGACGCCGACGAGTCGCAGCTGCGGGCCCGCCAGGACGCGGTGGATGCCGAGCTGCGGACCCTGCGGTCCCGTGAGGCGGAGCTGGACGCGGCCGCCGTGGCGGCGGCCCCGGCGCTGAACCGGGCCCAGGACACCTGGTACCGCCTGACCGGCCTGCACGAGCGGCTGCTGGCCACGCAGGGCCTGGCCCAGGAGCGGCTGCGCCTGCTGGCCGAGGAGCCGACCGGTACCGACGCCCCGCGACGCGACCCGGAGGAGCTCGCGGCGGAGGCCGAGCAGGCCCGGGCCCAGGAGCGCGAGCTGGCGGAGGCGACACGGGCCGCGCAGGCCGCCGTGGAGAGCGCGGTCGGCCGCTCGCCAGGAGGCCGAGTCGGCGTACGCCGAGGAGCAGGCCAGCCTCGCCCGGCAGCCAGCGCGCGGCGGCCGACCGCCGGGAGGGGCTGGCCCGCCTGGCCGGTCAGGTGGCCGCGCGGCGCAGCCGGGTCGAGGCGGCCGAGGCCGAGATCGGGCGCCTCGAGGGCGTGCTGGCCGAGGCCGAGCAGCGCGGCGCGGCGGCCGAGCTCGACTTCGCCGCCCTGGAGTCCCAGGTCGCCGGCGCCGAGCAGGGTGAGAAGGGCCTGGACGCCGAGCACGAGCGGGCGACCGAGAGCCTCGAGGCAGCCGAGGCCGAGGTCGAGGCGCTGGTGGAGCAGGAGCGCGCCGCCGAGCGTGACCGCGCGACCTGGACCGCGCGGCACGAGGCGCTCAAGGTGGGACTGGCGCGCAAGGACGGCGCGGGAGCGCTGCTGGCCGCCAGCGACCGGGTGAGCGGGCTGCTCGGCTCGGTCGCCGCCCTGGTCCGGGTCCACGCCGGTGACGAGACGGCGGTCGCCGCGGCCCTCGGCACCGCCGCGGACGCGGTCGCGGTCGACTCCCTCGGCTCCGCGATCTCCGCGCTGCGCCTGCTGCGGGCCGACGACGCCGGCCGGGCCGGGCTCCTCGTGGGCTCACCGGACGGGCCGGCCGGAGCCCAGGACGCCGGCGAGCGGCCGCAGCTGCCCGCCGGCGCGCGCTGGGCCGCCGACCTCGTCGAGGCCCCGCCGCGGATCCGCGCCGCCCTCGACCGGACCCTGGACCGGGTGGCGGTGGTCACCGACCTCGACGCGGCCCGGCGCCTGGTGGAGGGCGACCCCTCGATCACCGCCGTGACCGCGGACGGCGACGTGCTCGCCGTCGGGCGGGCCCACGGCGGCTCACCCTCGGCGCCGAGCCTGCTGGAGGTCCAGGCCGCCCTCGACGAGGCCGAGCACGAGGCGGCGGCCGCCGTCCGGCGCCTGGAGCAGGCGCGGTTCGCGCTGGCCGGCGCGCGGGACCGGCTGGCCACCGCGCGGGACGACGTCCAGGACACGCTGGACCGGCTGCACGACTCCGATGCCCGGCTGGCGGCGGTCGCCGAGCGGCTGGGCCAGCTCGGCGCCACCGTCCGGGCCGCCCACGCCGAGGCCGACCGGACCCGCCGGGCGCTGGCCGAGGCCCAGGAGGCCCGCAGCACCGACGAGGTCACGCTCGTCGAGCTGCAGGAGCGGCTGACCGCGGCGCAGGAGGAGCCGGGCGACGCCGAGCCCTCGGGGCAGCGGGTCGAGGAGCTGGCTCGGGCCGCCTCGGCCGCCCGCGCCGCCGAGACCGACGCCCGGCTGTCCCTGCGCACCGGCGAGGAGCGGGTGCGGGCCGTCGCGGCGCGGGCCCAGCAGCTGGAGCAGGCGGTCGTGGACGAGCTGGCCGCCCGCGAGCGCCTGGCCCGGCTGCGCGAACGACGGCAGCGCCAGGCCGAGACCGCGCGCGCGGTGGAGCTCGGCGCGGCGTACACCGCCGGACTCGTGACCCGGGCGCTGTCCCGGGCCGGTGCCGAGCGCGAGGCGGCGGACAGCGAGCGCGTCGCCCGCGAGGGCGAGCTCGCCGCGACCCGGCGCCGGGTCGCCGAGCTGGCCGAGGAGCTGCGCGAGCTGACCGACAGCGTGCACCGCGACGAGATGGCCCGCACCCAGCAGCAGGTCCGGATCGAGACGCTGGAGGCCAAGGCGATCGACGAGCTCGGCGTCGACCCGACCGTGCTGGTCGAGGAGTTCGGTCCGCACCTGCTGGTCCCTCCCGGTCCGGTCGCGCCCGGGGACGAGGGAGACGAGAGCGTCCAGCGCGAGCCCGTGCCGTACGTCCGCGAGCAGCAGGAGAAGCGGCTGCGCACCGCCGAGCGGGCGATGGCGCTGCTGGGCCGGGTGAACCCGCTGGCGCTGGAGGAGTTCACCGCGCTGGAGGAGCGGCACGCCTACCTCTCCACCCAGGTGGAGGACCTGCGGTCCAGCCGCCGGGACCTGATGGAGGTCGTCCGCGAGGTCGACGAGCGGGTGCAGCAGGTGTTCACGGCGGCGTACCAGGACACGGCCGAGCAGTTCGAGCGGGTGTTCGCGCGGCTGTTCCCGGGCGGCGAGGGCCGCCTCGTCCTCACCGACCCGGACGACATGCTGAACACCGGCATCGAGGTCGAGGCCCGGCCGCCCGGGAAGAAGGTCAAGCGCCTGTCCCTGCTCTCCGGCGGGGAGCGGTCGCTGACCGCGGTGGCCCTGCTGGTCGCGATCTTCAAGGCCCGGCCGAGCCCGTTCTACGTCATGGACGAGGTCGAGGCCGCGCTCGACGACACCAACCTGGGCCGCCTGCTGATCCTGATGGAGGAGCTGCGCGAGTCCAGCCAGCTGATCGTGATCACGCACCAGAAGCGGACCATGGAGGTCGCCGACGCGCTGTACGGCGTGACCATGCGCGGCGACGGCGTGACCGCGGTGGTCAGCCAGCGGCTGCGGGAGGCCCAGCCGGCCTGAGCACCGGCCGCCGGGTGAAGAGCGGGTGTGGACTTGGTGACAAGCGGATCACGGCGCGCGTCAGAGTTTGAGTTGTGGCCGTCCGTGAGGGACGGTGGACCCATGCTTGTTGTGGTGGTGGGGATGCTCTGTGTGGTGGCGATCGGGGTCGCGGTGGTCGCGGCGGTCGCTCTTCCGGCCCGGCGTGAGGGACGCGACGTCCTGACCCCCGAGGGGGAGGAGACGCTGAAGGCGATGCGGGACAAGGTCGCCGACGTCATCCCGGGTCTGCCCTCCGGCGCGCGCTGACCTCCTGCTGCACCTGCCGGCCGGGGTCTGACCCCGGACTCTGGGAGACTTCACTCCCGTGACTGTCGTCGTCCTCATCGTCCTTGTCGCGGTCGTCGTCCTGCTGGTGGCCGGTGCCGGGGTCGCGCTCACGCGCGGTCGCAGCGCCGCTCGCCGGAGCGGGACGCTCGCGGCGCCGCCCTCGCCGTCGAACGCCGCCGGCCCGGCCGCCCCGCCGCACGAGGTGGCGCCCCCCTCGTCGGTCGAGGTCGAGCCCGAACCGGCAGCCGCCGGGCCCTCGACCACCCTCGAACGCCCGGCCCCCGTTGCCGGCCGGATGCAGCGGTTGCGGGCTCGCCTGGCCCGTTCCAACACCGCAGTCGGGCGTGGCCTGCTGGACCTGCTGTCCCGCGACGCCCTCACCGAGGCCGACTGGGAGAGCGTCGAGGACGTGCTGCTCGGTGCCGACCTCGGCGTCGGCCCGGCCACGGAGCTGACCGAGCGGCTGCGGGAGCGGGCCAAGGTCGAGGGCGGTCACGACCGCGAGACGGTTCGCGCGATGCTGCACGAGGAGCTGGTCCGGCTGGTCGACCCGTCGATGGACCGGTCCCTGGCCACCGACCGGCACGACGGCCGTCCGGCGGTGGTGCTGGTCGTCGGCGTGAACGGCACCGGCAAGACCACGACGGTGGGCAAGCTGGCGCGGGTGCTGGTCGCCGAGGACCGGACGGTGGTCCTGGGCGCCGCCGACACCTTCCGGGCGGCAGCGGCCGACCAGCTCGAGACCTGGGGCAACCGGGTCGGCGTCCGGACCGTCCGCTCGCACCGCGACGGCGCGGACCCCGCGTCCGTGGCCTATGACGCGGTGCAGTCCGGTATCGACGACGGCGCCGACGTGGTGCTCATCGACACCGCCGGCCGGCTGCAGAACAAGGCCGGGCTGATGGACGAGCTCGGCAAGGTGAAGCGGGTCGTGGAGAAGCACGGCCCGGTCGACGAGGTGCTGCTGGTGCTGGACGCCACGACCGGGCAGAACGGCCTGCGGCAGGCCCGCGTCTTCAGCGAGGTGGTCGATGTGACCGGCCTGGTGCTGACCAAGCTCGACGGCACGGCCAAGGGCGGCATCGTCGTCGCGGTCCAGCGCGAGCTGGGGGTCCCGGTCAAGCTGGTCGGGCTCGGTGAGGGGCCGGACGACCTCGCACCGTTCGACGCCGAGACGTTCGTCGCCGCTCTGCTCGACTGACGTCGGGTCCCACCCCCTCACGACGGCGCGTCGACCTGCCGACCGTTGCCGGGGCCCGCTCGGCCGGTGTTACGCCGGTTTCACCTGGACCGGTCGCACGTCACACGTCCGTAACACGTCCGGCCTGCGCTCGACACACCGGACCGCGAACCTGTGTCGCGACCGGTCGCCCCGCTGTCGAGGCGTACCGCGACACGCAACGCGCCCCAGGGGGCTCCCCTCACTCCGACTGGAGATGCCGGTGACTGCACGAACCTTCTACGAGACGAATACCGGGGACACGGCCTGGGTCCTGGCCAGTGCCGCCCTCGTCCTGATCATGACGCCCGGCCTGGCGTTCTTCTACGGCGGCATGGTCCGCGCCAAGAACGTCCTGACCATGCTGATGCAGAACTTCATCTGCATCGGCATCGTGTCCGTGCTCTGGGTGGTCGTCCAGTTCAGCCTCGCCTTCGGCAAGGGCAGCGGGATCATCGGCGACCTGCACTACGCCGGGCTCGGCCACATGATCGCCAACACCCAGCTCCCCGGGTACACGACGCTGACCATCCCGCCGATGGTGTTCTCGATGTTCCAGCTGATGTTCGCGGTCATCACGCCGGCGCTGTTCACCGGCGCCATCGCCGACCGGATGAAGTTCGCGCCGTTCTGCGCCCTGGTCACGCTGTGGTCGCTCGTCGTCTACGCGCCCATCGCGCACTGGGTCTTCAGCCCCGAGGGCTGGCTGTTCAAGCGCGGTGCCGAGGACTTCGCCGGTGGGACGGTCGTCCACGCCAACGCCGGTGCGGCCGGCCTCGCGCTCGCGATCTACCTCGGCAAGCGCAAGGGCTGGCGCAAGGACCCGATGCGGCCGCACAACCTGCCGTTCGTGCTGCTGGGCTGTGCGCTGCTGTGGTTCGGCTGGTTCGGGTTCAACGCCGGGTCGGCGCTGGGCGCCAACGGCCTGGCCGGCATCGCCTTCGTCAACACGAACACCGCGACGGCCGCCGCGATGCTGGGCTGGCTCGTGGCGGAGAAGATCCGCGACGGCCACCCGACCACGCTCGGTGCGGCCTCCGGCGCCGTCGCCGGCCTGGTCGCGATCACCCCGGCGGCCGGCTTCGTCTCGCCGGTCGGGTCGATCATCCTGGGCCTGATCGCCGGTGCCGTCTGCTGCTACGCGACCGGCATGAAGTTCAAGTTCGGCTTCGACGACGCGCTCGACGTGGTCGGCGTCCACCTGGTCGGTGGCGTCGCCGGGGCCCTGCTGATCGGCCTGCTCGGGCACGGCGACGGTCAACGCGGCCAGTGTCAACGGCCTGTTCTACGGCGGCGGCCTGACCCTGCTGGGCAAGCAGGCGCTCGCCGTGGTCTGCACGGTCGGCTACTCGTTCGTCGCGACGTACATCCTGGCGTTCATCGTCGACAAGGTCTTCGGCGGCCTGCGGGTCAGCGAGGACGTCGAGTCCGAGGGCCTGGACGTCAACCTGCACGCGGAGAGCGCGTACGACTTCACTCCGGCAGGCGGTGGGTCCGTGCGGCTCGGCACCGACCACAGCTCGCCGGCCCGCTCCGAGGAAGAGGTGACCGCATGAAGCTGGTGACAGCGATCATCAAGCCGCACAAGCTCGAGGACGTGAAGACCGCCCTGGAGGCGTTCGGCGCCCAGGGGATGACGGTGTCCGAGGCCAGCGGGTACGGCCGCCAGCGCGGTCACACCGAGGTCTACCGCGGTGCGGAGTACACCGTCGACCTGGTGCCGAAGGTTCGGCTGGAGGTCCTCGTCGACGACTCCGACGCGGCCGACGTGGTCGAGATCATCGTGAAGACCGCGCAGACCGGGCGGATCGGGGACGGCAAGGTGTGGACGGTCCCCGTCGAGCACGTCGTCCGCGTGCGCACCGGCGAGAGCGGACTGGACGCGCTCTGACGACCGATCTCAGCGGGCGGGACCTGCGAGCCGAGCGGCTCGCGCTGGCGGGCCGTTCCGGCACGTGGGAACACGATGCCGGGACGGCCCGCCGTCGCGCGCTCGGCGGCCTGGTCGAGTCGTGGCTGGCCGAGCTGTGGTCGCAGGCGTGGGGCGTCGTCGCGCGCCGGCCTCGGGCGTGGCGCTCGCGGCCGTCGGCAGCCTGGCCCGGGGCGACGCCGGCCCGGTCAGCGACCTGGATCTCGTGCTGCTGCACGACGGCCGGGCGCTGCCGACGGACGAGGTGTCCGGGCTGGCCGACCGCCTCTGGTACCCGGTCTGGGACGCCCAGCTGCGGCTGGACCACTCGGTCCGCACCCCGGCCCAGTGCCGGGACGTCGCCGGGGCCGACCTGTCGGCCGCGGTGGGCCTGCTGGACCTGCGCGTGGTGTGCGGCGACGCCGACCTGGTCGCCGCGACCCGGGCCCGCCTGCTGGAGGACTGGCGCGCCGCGGCCCGGCGCCGCATGCCGGAGCTGATCGAGGTGCTGGCCGAGCGCTCGCAGCGGCACGGCGACGCGGCGTACCTGCTCGAGCCGGACCTGAAGGAGAGCCGCGGCGGGTTGCGCGACGTGACGGTGCTGCGTGCGGTCGCGGCCACCTGGCTGGCCGACTGGCCGCACGAGCCGGTCGAGGCGGCGTACGCTGCGCCTGCTCGACGTCCGCGACGCCCTGCACACGGTGACCGGCCGGCCGGGGGAGAAGCTGCTCCTCGCCGAGCAGGACGCCGTCGCCGCGCTCGTCCGGCTGGGCGACGCCGACGACCTGCTGACCCGGGTCTCGCGACGCGGCGCGGACCGTGGCGTACGCCGTCGACACGACCGTACGGCGGGCCCGCCAGGCCGTGCCGAACCGGCGGCTCCGGCGCGGGCCCCGGCGACCGCAGCTGCGGCCGCTGGGTCACGGGCTGGTCGAGCACGACGGCGAGGTCGTGCTCGGGCCCGGGCGTGCATCCGGCGGACGACCCGGTGCTGCCGCTGCGCGCCGCCGCGACGGCCGCGCGGCACCGGCATCCCGCTCTCGCCGATCACCGTGCAGAACCTGGCCGAGCACTGCCCGCCGCTGCCCGTCCCGTGGCCGGCCGCGGCCCGGGAGGCGCTGCTCGACCTGCTGGCCGACCGGGCTGAGCCAGGTCGCGGTCTGGGAGGCCTGCGACCAGGCCGGCCTGGTGGTGAGCTGGCTCCCGGCGTGGGCCGGGGTGCGGTCCCGCCCGCAGCGCAACGCGGTCCACCGGCACACCGTCGACCGGCACCAGATCCAGGCCGTGGTGGAGGCCGAGCGGTTCCTGCGCGACGTCGAGCGGCCGGACCTGCTGCTGGTGGCGGCCCTGCTGCACGACATCGGCAAGCTGCCGTCGACGCCGGACCACTCCGCGTGCGGGCGCGCCGATCGCGCGGGCGCTCGCCGAGCGGATCGGCCTGCCGCCGGCCGACGTCGAGGACGTCGAGACGCTGGTGCGCGAGCACCTGACGCTGGTCGACCTGGCCACCCGCCGTGACCCGGACGACCCGCGCACGGTCCAGGACCTGCTCGCCGCGGTGCACTCGCGGCGCGACCTGCTCGAGCTGCTCCGCGCCCTGACCGAGGCCGACGCCCGCGCCGCGGGCGGCCCGGCCTGGACGCCCTGGCGCGGCGCGCCTGGTCGACGACCTGACCGACCGGGCCCGGTTCGCCCTGGCCGAGGGACGGGCTCCGGGGCCGGCGCCGCTGACACCGGACGAGGAGGGCCTGGCCGCGGCCGTCCGGTCCGGCGCCGGGCCGCAGGTCAGCGTGCACCCGTTCGAGGGCCTGCACGCCGTCACCGTCGTCGCCCCGGACCGGCCCGGCCTGTTCGCCGACACGGCCGGGCTGCTGGCCAGCCACACCCTGACGGTGCGCTCGGCGCTGGTCCGGACGGTCGACGGCCTGGCCGTGGACACCTGGTGGGTCGACTCGCCGTACGGCGAGCCACCGGCGGCGGCCACGCTGCTGCTCGGCCTCCAGCGGCTGTCCGCGGGGGACCGGAGCGTGCTGGACCGGCTGGTCCGGCGCGACCTGGCCGCCCGTGGCCGCCCGCAGACCCTGCGCAGCGCGGCGGCCCAGCTCGCCGGCGCGGCCCGCGCGGTGCTGGTGACGGGTGCCTCCGAGCGGTCCACGGTCGCGGAGGTCCGCGCCCCCGACCGGCCCGGGCCTGCTGCACGCGCTGGGCCGGGCTCTGGCCGACCTGGGCGTCGACGTCCGCTCGGCCCACGTCGCCACGCACGCCGGCCAGGCGGTCGACACGCTCTACCTGGCCGAACCGGACGGGGCGCCGCTGTCACCACCGCGGGTCGCGGCCGCCCTCGGTGCGCTGCTCGAGGCCTGCGACGCCCCGAGCGGCTCGGAGCGCCTCGACGTGACCGCTCGGTAGGCTGGGGGTCGTGTTCGCCTCTCTCTCCGACCGCCTGAACGCGACCCTCAAGAACCTGCGTGGCAAGGGCCGGCTGTCCGAGCAGGACATCGCCGCGACGGTGCAGGAGATCCGCCGGGCCCTGCTCGACGCCGACGTCGCCCTGCCGGTGGTCCGCGAGTTCACCGACGGCCGTCCGCGAGCGGGCGCTCGGCGCCGAGGTCAGCGGGGCGCTGAACCCGGCCCAGCAGGTCGTCAAGATCGTCAACGACGAGCTGGTCACGGTCCTCGGCGGGCAGACCCGGCGGCTGGAGTTCGCCAAGAACCCGCCGACGGTGATCATGCTCGCCGGCCTGCAGGGCTCCGGGTAAGACGACGCTCGCCGGGCAAGCTGGCCCGGTGGCTGCGCTCCGAGGGCCACACCCCGCTGCTCGTGGCCGCCGACCTGCAGCGGCCCAACGCCGTGAACCAGCTGCAGATCGTCGGCGAGCGGGCCGGCGCGCGTGGTGTTCGCCCCCGAGCCCGGCAACGTCACCGGCAGCGAGGACGGCGTCCGCTCCTTCGGTGACCCGGTCGCGGTCGCCCGGGCCGGCATCGCCCAGGCCCGCGCCGACCAGCACGACGTCGTCATCGTCGACACCGCCGGCCGGCTCGGCGTCGACGAGGAGCTGATGCGCCAGGCGGCGGACATCCGCGACGCCGTGCAGCCGGACGAGACCCTGTTCGTCGTCGACGCCATGATCGGCCAGGACGCGGTCACGACGGCCCAGGCCTTCCTGGAGGGCGTCGGCTTCACCGGTGTCGTGCTGACCAAGCTGGACGGCGACGCCCGGGGCGGCGCCGCGCTGTCGGTCCGCACGGTGACCGGCCGGCCGATCATGTTCGCGTCCACCGGCGAGAAGCTCGAGGACTTCGAGGTCTTCCACCCCGACCGGATGGCCTCGCGGATCCTCGACATGGGCGACCTGCTGACGCTCATCGAGCAGGCCGAGAAGGCCTTCGACCGCGAGCAGGCCGAGCAGATGGCCCGCAAGCTGGTCTCCGAGGACGACTTCACCTTCGACGACTTCATGGCCCAGCTGGCCGCCGTCAAGCAGATGGGGTCGCTGAAGAAGATGCTCGGGATGATGCCCGGGATGGCCGGCATCCGGGAGCAGCTGGACAACCTGGACGAGCGCGAGTTCGACCGGACCGAGGCCATGGTCCACTCCATGACGCCGCAGGAGCGGGCCCACCCCAAGCTGATCAACGGATCCCGTCGCGCGCGCATCGCCCGCGGCTCCGGCCGCAGCGTCAGCGACGTCAACGACCTGCTCGAACGGCTGGCCACGGCGCAGAAGATGATGAAGCAGCTGCGCCGCGGCGGCGGGATCCCGGGGATGCCCGGCATGCCCGGGATGCCGGGGCTCGGCGGCGGCAAGGGCGGCCCGGGGCGAAAGGCCAAGGGCGCCAAGGGCAAGCAGCGCAGCGGCGGCCGCAGCGGCAACCCGGCCAAGCGGGCCGAGCAGGAGCGGGCGGCGGCCCAGCGCGGCCAGCAGGGCGTGGACCGGGCGATCGGCTCGGCGTTCGGCATGGGCGACGGCGCCGGCCGGCGCCGCTGCCGAGGCCGACCCCGCGTCGGTGTCGCTTCCCCCGGGCTTCGAGAAGTTCCTCGGCAGCTGATGGCGGCCCTGCGCCTCCCCGGCCCGGTGCTCGTCGGACCGCAGGAGGAGCGTCGCGGGCGCCTGGGTGGTCGACGGCCGGATCACGTTCGACGCGCCCTCGAGCGCCGCCGGTGACGCCGGAAACCGTTGCCGGGTGGGTGCTTCCGGGTCTGGTCGACGCGCACTGCCACATCGGTCTCGGCGCGCACGGTGCGGTCGACGACGCCGACGAGCGAGCAGCAGGCGCTGGCCGACCGCGCCGCCGGCGCGCTGCTGCTGCGCGACGCCGGCTCGCCGGCCGACACCCGGTGGGTCGACGACCGCGAGGACCTGCCGCGGCTGGTCCGCGCCGGTCGGCACATCGCCCGGCCGACGCGCGCTACATCCGCAACTTCGCCCACGAGATCGAGCCGGAGCAGCTCGCGGACCACGTCGCGGTCGAGGCGCGGCGCGGTGACGGCTGGGTCAAGCTGGTCGGCGACTGGATCGACCGCGGCAGCCGGCGATCTCACCCCCTGCTGGCCGCGGTGGGCGCTGGACGAGGCGATGGCCGCGGCCCACGAGAACGGGGCCCGGGTGACCGCTCACTGCTTCGGCGAGGACTGCCTGCCCGACCTGGTCGAGGCCGGCATCGACTGCATCGAGCACGGCACGCGGGCTCACCGCGGAGACGATCCCACTGCTGGCCGACCGCGGCGTGCCGCGTCGTGCCGACGCTGGTCAACATCGCGACCTTCCCCTCGATCGCCGACGCCGGAGAGGAGCGGTACCCGGCGTACGCCGCGTCACATGCGGGAGCTGCACCGCCGCCGCTACGCCACGGTCGCGCGCCGCCCGGGAGGCCGGCGTGCCGATCTTCGTCGGCACCGACGCCGGCGGTTCGCTCCCGCACGGGCTGGTGGCGGCCGAGGTGGCCGAGCTGGTCACGGCCGGCCTGACCCCGCTCGAGGCCCTCGACCGCCGCCTGCTGGTCGGCCCGCAGCTGGCTCGGCCGGCCGGCCCTGGAGGAGGGTGCTCCCGCCGACCTGGTGGTGTACGACGCGGACCCGCGCGACGACCCGGCGGTCCTGGCTCATCCGAAGGCTGTGGTGCTGCGTGGCGTCGTCCACGTCAGGCCGCCCGAGCTGGCGGCGTCCGGCGAACGGGTGCACGTGCGGACCGTGCGCGAGGAGGACGACGAGCCGTACCGCCGCGCCGTCCTGGCCTCGGCCGAGCGGATGCGCCGGTGGAACCCGGTGAACCCTGACGACCTGCCGCAGCCACATCGCGCTCGCAGTCGCGCCGACCACCGCACGCTTCTTCGTCTTCGCCGACGACGCCGGAGCCGGACCAGCCGGTCGTCGGCCGGGTCAACCTCAACGGCGTCGTCCGCGGCCGGCTGCGCTCGGTGGCCATCGGGTACGACGCCTACGACCCGTACGCCGGGCGGGGGCTGTTCGCCGAGGGCCTGCGGCTGGTCGTCGACCTCGCCTTCGCCGAGATCGGCGACGGGGGCATGGACCTGCACCGGGTCGAGGCGAGCGTCCAGCCGGGGAACGTGCCGCTCGGCCGGGCTGCTGCGGTCGCTGGGTTTCCGGCACGAGGGCTGCTCGCCCCGGATGCTCTTCCTGCCCGACGACGACCGGCACGAGGCCTGGCGCGACCACGACCGCTACGCGATCACCCGCGAGGAGTGGCCGGCCGCGGCGTACGCCGCCGAGCGAGCGGACCGGACCGTCGCCGCTCGTGGACACGACGGGCTTGCCGAGCGGCCAGGAGTTGGCCCGGGCCGTCGGCCGCGGAGCTGTGCCTCCCGGTGATCCCGGCCGGGCTCGCCGCGGACGTCGCCCTGGCCGCGCTCGTCGAGGGCTGCCCGGCCGGGGCGCTCTCGTCGCCGGAGCCGCTGAGCAGCTCCGGCGACGCGCGCGCTCCTCACGCGCGGTGCTGCGCGCGGCCGTGGTCCGGCCGCCGTGCCCGCCGGGACCGGGACGGACGTCGAGGCGGACGACGCCTGGGACGCCGCAGCGTCACCCGGTGCGGCGCTGGGCTGCGCGCAGCCGCACGGACAGGCAGGTGACGCAGCCCTCGAGCTTCTCGAACTCGGCGATGTCGACGACCACCGGCGTCGTAGCCCAGGTCGGCCACCAGCTCGGCCGAGCGGGGCGCGCGAGCCGGCCATCAGCAGCCGGTCCGCCGCCGAGGTCGACGACGTGCGCGCCGCCCTCCTCGGGCATCGACCGGAAGTGCGGGAAGAACGCCGGGTCGTCGACGACGGGGGAGTAGCCGACGACGGTGCCGTCCGGCAGCGCGGTCACGGCCGACTTCAGGTGCAGCGCCCTGGTCATCGGCACGGCGACGCACGCGGTAGCCGAGCGGCTCGACGATGCGTGCGGAGCTCGGCCACGCCCGGCGGCGTCGGTCCGGCCGCCGCGGCCGACGTACACGACGTCGCCCGACCTTCAGCACGTCGCCGCCGTCGAGCGAGCCACGGGCGCATCGGGACCACGCGGTAGCCGAGGCCGGCGACGGACTCGCTCGGTGGCCGTCGGTCTCCGGCTGCCGGCTGGCCGCCCCGGGCCGCGTGACGACGGCCGTGTCGCCGAACATCACGACGGTGTCCTCGACGAACACCGAGTCCGGGCAGCTCCGGCGCGGCTGCGACCTCGGCCGCCGGCCAGCCGTGCGCCGCCAGCGTGCGGACGTAGCCCGCCCACTGCTCGCCGCGCCAGGTCGACGTCGACCGGTGACCGGTCGATGTGCGTGACCAGGCCCTCGGCCAGCCGGGGGGAGGGGCGGCGGACGAGGGCTCGCGGAGCGGTCGAGGCGATGTCGTGCTCACTCATCCGGCGAGTCTGACAGCCCGCGACGACCGGTCACGCACCGTCGTGGCCAGGGGACCGGCCGGGTGCCGAAGGTCTCGGTCTCGCGAAAACGGCCCACGACGCCCTCGCGACATGTCTACTATTCCTAGTGACCCGATAGGAATAGACCAGTGACATCGTGTTGTCGCTGACCAGCCAGGAGAACCCGATGAACCCTCGTCCGATCCGACGCCGAGCCATCCTGTCCGGGGCGGCCGTCGCGGCCGCCGCGGCCCTCGCCCTGTCCGCCTGCGGCAGCAGCTCCGGCGGGTCCGCCGGCGGCAGCGGCAGCGCCCCCAAGGTGCAGCTGTCCCTGGTCGCCTACTCCGTCCCGCAGGCCGCCTACGCCAAGCTGATCAAGGCCTTCCAGGCCACCCCGGCCGGCAAGAACGTCACGTTCACGCCAGTCCTACGGCGCCTCGGGCGACCAGAGCCGCGCGGTCGCCGCCGGCCTGAAGGCCGACGTCGTCAACTTCGCGCTCAGCAGCGACGTCGACCGCCTCGTCAAGGCCAACCTGGTCGACGCCGACTGGAACGCCGACCCGACCAAGGGCATGGTCACCGACTCGGTCGTCGGGCATCGCCACCCGCAAGGGCAACCCGAAGCACATCAACACCTGGGACCGACCTGGTCAAGCCCGGGGATCCAGGTCATCACGCCGAACCCGTTCACCTCCGGCGGTGCGCGCTGGAACATCATGGCGGCGTACGGCGCGAGCCTCGAACAAGGGCACCGACGACGCGGCCGGCCAGGCCTACCTGAGCAAGCTGTTCAAGAACGTCCCGGTCCAGGACGACAGCGCCCGCAAGGCCCTGCAGACGTTCACCGGCGGCAAGGGCGACGCCCTGCTCGACTACGAGGACGACCTCATCTTCGCCCAGAAGAACGGCGCGGCGATCGACTACACCGTCCCCAGCCCGAACATCCTGATCGAGAACCCGATCGCGGTGACCGAGCGGCAGCAAGCACCCGGCGCAGGCCAAGGCGTTCGTCGACTTCCTGGAGTCGCAGGCAGGGTCAGCAGATCTGGGCCGACAACGGGTTCCGCCCGGTGGTCACCGGTCCGGGGTCGACGCCAGCTTCCCGACGCCGGCCAGCCTGTTCACGATCAGCGACCTCGGTGGCTGGAGCGCGGTGACGACCAAGTTCTTCGACCCGGACAAGGGAGCGCTCGTCGCGATCGAGAAGTCGAAGGGCGTCTCGGTCACGAAGTAGGTCCGACGCCCGGGCCGGTCTTCGGGCCGGCCCGGGCGCCGCCCACATGAGCGAAGGAACGCTCACGATGACGATTCCAGTCACGGCGCCACCCTCGGGTGACGTGCTGGAGCCCGACGAACCGCCGGTCGGTGCTCGGCCGCGCGGGCCCGCCTCCGGAGGTCGGCCGGTCCTCAGGACGCGCGGCGCAGCCTGCGGCTCGGCCCGTCGCATCGGGCTGGGTACGGCGGTGATCTACCTCTCGCTCATCGTGCTCTTCCCGCTCGTCGGCCGTGGTCTGGACCGGCGCCAAGGCCGGCCCGTCGCAGTTCTGGCACTACGTCACCTCGCCCGACGCGCAAGTCGGCGCTGATCCTGACCCTGTCGGTCGCGGTCGATCACGACGCTCATCAACTGCGTGATGGGCACGCTGATCGCCTGGGTCCTGGTGCGCGACCGGTTCTTCGGCCGCTCGGCCATCGACGCGATCATCGACCTGCCGCTGGTGCTGCCGACGATCGTCGCCGGGCTGGTGCTGCTCGCGCTGTACGGCACGCAGAGCCCGATCCACCTGAACCTGGCCTACACGCCGGGTCGGGCGTCGGCCTGGCCCTGCTGTTCGTGACCATGCCGTTCGTCGTCCGCACGGTGCAGCCGGTGCTCGGTGAGCTGGACCGCGACATGGAGCAGGCCGCCGCCTCGCTCGGCGCCGGCCCCGGGCTGATCTTCCGCCGGGTGATCCTGCCGAACATCGCGCCGGCCATCGCCGCCGGAGCCGCGCTGGCCTTCACCCGCGCCATCGCCGAGTTCGGCGCCACCGTGCTGATCTCGGGCAACATCCCGCTCAAGACGCAGGTGGCCTCGGTGCAGATCTACTGCCAGATCCAGAGCGACAACAACGCGGCCGCGGCCGCGGTGTCCACCGTGCTGCTGGCCGTGGCGCTCGTCGTCCTGCTGCTGATGAGCCTGGTCCAGCGCTGGGCCGGTCGTCGTGGCTAGCGCCGGCGAAGGCCCAGGCGGTGGGCGGCTCGCGGAGCTCGCGGATCGTCCTGCGCTCGATCGCGCTGATCTACCTGCTGGCCCTGCTCGGCGGACCGCTCGATCCTCATCCTGCAGCGGACCTTCGAGCACGGCCTCGGCCCGGTCTGGACCGCGCTGACCCAGCCCGACGCGCTGCACGCGCTGAAGGTCACGCTCGAGGTCGCGATCGCGGCCGTGATCCTCAACACCGTCTTCGGGGTCGGTGCCTCGCTGCTGATCGTGCGCCGCCGGTTCCGGGGACGGCGGCTGTTCGACGCGCTGATCGACCTCCCGGTGGCGGTGTCACCGGTGGTCGTCGGCCTGGCGCTGATCCTCGTCTACGGCAAGTTCAGCACCGTGGGTGGATGGCTGGAGAACCACGGGCATCCAGATCATCTTCAGCGTCCCCGGCATGGTGATCGCCACCGTGTTCATCTCCCTTCCCCTCGTCGTCCGGGCCATCGCGCCGGTCCTCGAGGAGCTGGGCGACGAGCAGGAGCAGGCGGCCCGGACCCTGGGGGCCACCACGGTGCAGACCTTCCGGCGGATCACGCTGCCGTCGATCAGCGGCGCGCTCGCCTACGGCGTCGTGCTGTGCCTGGCTCGAGCGATCGGGGAGTACGGCGCGGTCGCCGTGGTCTCCGGCCAGCTCGTGGGCCAGACCCAGACGCTGCCGCTCTACGTCCAGGAACGGTTCGAGAACTTCGACCAGACGTCGGCGTTCGCCGTCTCCACCCTGCTCGCGGTCATCGCGGGCGCTGCCCTCCTGCTCTCCAAGTTCTTGCGTCCCAAGGAGTCCCGCTGATGGCCATCTCGGTCCGGAACATCTCCAAGTCCTTCGGCACCACCCCGGTGCTCGAGGACATCAACCTCGACGTCACATCGGGCGCGCTGACCGCGCTGCTCGGGCCGAGCGGCGGCGGCAAGTCCACGCTGCTGCGCATCATCGCCGGGCTCGAGACGCCCGACGTCGGCACGGTGAGCATCCTCGGCCAGGAGTCGACGTACCTGCCGCCGCAGCGGCGCAACGTCGGGTTCGTCTTCCAGCACTACGCCGCGTTCAAGCACCTCAGCGTGTTCCGCAACGTCGCGTTCGGGCTCGAGGTCCGCAAGCGCAGCAAGTCCGAGATCCGCAGCCGGGTGATGGAGCTGCTCGAGCTCGTGCACCTGGACCAGTTCGCCGACCGGCTGCCCTCGCAGCTGTCCGGCGGCCAGCGCCAGCGGATGGCGCTCGCCCGTGCGCTCGCCGTCGAGCCCGACGTGCTGCTGCTGGACGAGCCGTTCGGCGCCCTGGACGCGCAGGTGCGCAAGGAGCTGCGCGCGTGGCTGCGGCGGCTGCACGACGAGGTCCACGTCACGACGGTGTTCGTGACGCACGACCAGGAGGAGGCGATCGAGATCTCCGACGACGTCGTGGTCCTCGCCGGCGGCAAGATCGTCCAGTCCGGGCCGCCCGCGGCGCTCTACGACCACCCCAAGGACGAGTTCGTCATGCGTTTCCTCGGGCCGGTCACCCAGCTCGGCGGCCAGCTGGTCCGCCCGCACGACCTGGAGGTCTCGGCGGTCGACCTGCCGGGCGCCACGCCCGCGGTCGTCCGGCGGATCGTCAAGCTCGGCTTCGAGGTGCGGGTCGACCTGCAGGAGGCGGGCGGCCAGGAGCTGTCGGCGCAGCTGACCCGGGCCTCGTCCGCGCAGCTCGACCTGGCACCGGGCCGCGAGGTGTACGTCCGGCTGACCGCGGGAGCGCGGTCGCTGCAGCTGGCCGGCTGACCGGCCGACCCACAGACCGACTGGCCCGCACCGCAACGAGGGCGCGGTGCGGGCCAGTCGCCCGTGCAGGGCGGGGATCCCTCGACGTACCCGGATCCGGGGTCCCCGGATGCCAGGATGGGATCGTGGACATCCCTGCGAAGTCGGACTATGCCGTCCGGGCCATGCTGGCGCTCGCCGAGCTGACCCAGGAGGACGGCGGATCTCGCGCAGCGACAGCCCACGGCGGCGACGCGGATGCCGACCACCTGGCCACGGTCGAGCAGCTCGCCGACCGGCAGGGGCTGCCGCGCAAGTTCCTCGAGGCCATCCTGCGCGACCTGCGCCGGGCCGGGCTGGTCCGGACCCGCCGCGGGGCGCGCGGCGGCTACTCCCTGGCCGCTCCCGGCGAACGAGATCACCATCGGGATGATCCTGCGCGCCGTGGACGGCCCGCTGGCCGAGGTCCGGGGCCTGCGCCCGCACGAGACGAGCTACGTCGGCGCGGCCGAGAACCTGCCGACGCTCTGGGTCGCGGTCCGGTCGGCCCTGCGCGACGTCCTGGACACCACGAGCCTGGAGCAGGTCCGCACCGGGCAAGCTGTCGGCCCGGGTCCGCCGGCTGGCCGAGGCCCCGGACGCCTGGGAGAGCCGTTGACCGTCTGGGTCGACGCGTTCGTCGACGTGCCGCCCGCCTCGGCCGCTGCCGTGCGGACGTTCTGGTCCGCGGTCACGGGGTGGGAACCGCTCCGGGCCCCGCGGGGATCGCGACCAGTTCCGCAGCCTGCTGCCGGACCCGCCGGGGGGCCGGGCGTACCTGCGGGTGCAGGAGCTGGAAGGGCGCGCCGCGGGTGCACCTGGACCTGGTCAGCACGCCCAGCACCGGTCCGGCGATGGCGGCCGAGGCCGCGCGGCTCGCCGGCCTGGGGGCCACTCGGCTGACGTCGCGGGACGACGTCGAGATCCTGGCCTCGCCGGCCGGACAGGTCTTCTGCCTCGTGCTCGACGACGAGCCGCGGCCGGCCGTCGATCCCGGCCTCCGGGCCCGCACCTGGCCGGGCGGTCATCGCAGCCGGGTGACCCACGTCTGCCTCGACGTCCCGCCCTCGGCGTACGACGCGGAGGTGGCGTTCTGGACGGCCGCGACCGGCTGGGTCCGCGAGCCCACGCAGTACGACGAGTTCGTCTGGGTGACGCCGCCGAGGAGCAGGCGGACCGGGTCCCGCTCCGGCTGCTGGTGCAGCGGCTCGCGCGGGAGGACGACCGGGTGGGAGCGCACCTGGACCTGGGCAGCACGGACGTCGCCGCCGAGGTGGATCGCCTGCTGGCGATCGGGGCCGTGGACCGCGGCGCCGCCGGCAACTGGCACGTGCTGGCCGACCCCGTCGTCGGCCAGCCGTTCTGCGTCACCACCGCCCGCCCCTGACCCCCCTCTGTTCTTGGCCGTCAGAACCGGGTTTGGCCGTCGGAACCGGAGTCAGAGCCCCGGAATCGCGCTGCCGAACCCGGACTCGACGGGCAAACCCGGGTTCGACGGCCAACAAGCCCGGGGAGGTGGTCACGCTGTGAGAGTTGATCAGCGACTATCAATGTTCTACAGTTGATAACGTAGAATCAACTGATAAGGATTGATACGATGGCAGGCAACGCTGCGCTGCAGGTTCGTGGTCACGGCGGACCAGAAGTCCAGCCGTACGGCGGCCGACGCCGTGCCCGAGCTGCTCCGGCACCTGGAGGAGGCGGGCCGGCACGCCGGCCGCGGGCCGCTGCTGGCGTTCGAGCGCACGGCCGGCGACGAGGTGCAGGCGCTGTTCGACGACCCGGACGCCGTGGTCGACGCCGTCGTCCAGCTGCTGCGCCACGAGCGGTGGTGGGTGGGCGTCGGCCTCGGCTCGGTGGACGGACCGGCGCCCAGCAGCGCCCGAGCCGGCCGGGGAGCCGCGTACCTGGCCGCGCGGGAGGCCGTGGAGTCGGCCAAGACCACAGCCGCCGGCATCTGCGTGTCCGCGGCCAGCCCTGCGGTGAGCGACGCGGCCCGCCGGGCGGAGGCGGCCGCCTGGCTGCTGGCCGCACTGCTGGGGCGCCGCACCCCGGAGGGCTGGGAGGTGGCCGAGCTCATGGACCGCGGCGCCCGCCAGGTCGACGTCGCGGCCGAGCTGGGGGTCAGCCCGCAGGCCGTGAGCCGTCGGCTCCGGGTGGCAGGGTGGGCCGAGGAACGCCGCGGCCGTGACCTGCTCGGCTGGCTGCTGGCCCACAGCGGGCCGGCGCAGCACCAGGACAACGAGGACAACGGTCACAGCGAGGACGGCGAGGACGGCGGAGGAGGCGAGGGAGACCGATGACCGCGGCGGTGCTGCTCGGTCTCGGCGCGATCCTGTCCCTGGTCGCCGTCGGGCTGAGCGGCGACCAACACCACCATCGGGTCACCCGCTGGGTCTCGGTCGGCCTGATGGTGTCCCTGGTCGCCGGGGCCGGGTTCGCCACGGCGCTCGGTGACCACCTGAGCGGGCGCCCGCACGCGGCGTTCGTCGTCGTCGGCCTGGTCGTGGCCGCGGTGGGTGGCAGCCGGCTGACGACCGCCGTCTTCGAGGCGGTCGACGAGGGTGAGGAGACCAGCGATCCCGAGCAGGACACCGAGGCCCGGTCCCTGCGGACCGCCGGCCAGGTCCTGCGCGGCGGGGCGTGGATCGGGATCCTGGAACGGGTGGCCGTCTTCGCCACGCTGGTCGCCCGCTGGCCGGACGGCATCGCGATCGTCCTGGCCGTCAAGGGCCTGGGCCGCTACCCGGAGCTGCGCTCGGGCCGCAGTCCGGGCCTCGCCGAGCGCTTCATCATCGGCACGCTGGTGAGCGTCCTGTGGGCCTCGCTGTGCGCCTACGCCGCGAGCGGTCCGGCGCTGGGCTGAGTTTCTGGCACACTGGTGCGCTGTACCCGACGGGCACGGCACCCTCTCAGGCCGGGCTCGACGCGTCCACGCAACCTCGATCGCCCCGTGTCCCCACCCGGGCCGTGCCAGGTTCACCCACGCAGAAGCAGGAGTGACCACAACTGTGGCCGTCAAGATCCGTCTCAAGCGTCTCGGCAAGATCCGGGCGCCGCACTACCGCATCGTCGTCGCCGACTCGCGCACCAAGCGGGACGGCCGCGCCATCGAGGAGATCGGCCTCTACCAGCCGACCCAGGAGCCCTCGCTGATCGAGGTCGACTCCGAGCGCGCGCAGTACTGGCTCGGCGTCGGCGCGCAGCCGACCGAGCAGGTCCTCGCGCTGCTGAAGATCACCGGCGACTGGCAGAAGTACAAGGGCCTGCCCGGCCAGGAGGGCACGCTGCGCGTGGCCGAGGCCAAGGCCGACAAGAAGGCCGTCTTCGAGGCCGCCGCCAGTGAGGACGGCAGCGAGGAGCCGAAGAGCGGGGCCACCACGCCCCGGGCCCGCAAGTCGGCCAAGACCGCAGAGCCCGAGGCCGGCTGCCAGCGCCGAGCCGGCCGCAGAGCCCACCCCCGCGGCCGAGCCGGCCACGGAGCCCGGCCGCAGAGCCCACCGCGGCGGCCGAGCCCCGCTGCCGAGGCTCCGGCCGACGCTGCCGGCGACACACCGGCCGAGGCCTGACCCGTGCTCGAGGAGGCCCTCGAGCACCTCGTGCGCGGCATCGTCGAGCACCCGGACGACGTCGTCGTCCGCCGCAAGACGCTGCGTCGTGGTGAGCTGCTCGAGGTCCGCGTCCACCCCGACGACCTCGGTCGGGTGATCGGCCGCTCGGGCCGGACGGCCAGCGCGCTGCGGACCGTCATCGGCGCGCTGTCCGGCGGGCCGAGCCTGCGGATCGACATCGTCGACACCGACCGACTGCGCTGAGGCGCAGTGGAGCTCGTGGTGGCCCGGATCGGGCGGCCGCAGGGGCTGCGGCGGCGAGGTCAGCGTCGAGGTCCGGACCGATGAGCCGGAGCGGCCGCTTCGTGGTCGGCAGCCGGCTGCGGACCGACCCGGCGTCGGCCGGGCCGCTCGAGCTGCACGTCGTGCGCGACCAGTCCGGCCGGACGATCCTGGGCTTCGCCTCGGTGACCGACCGCACCACGGCCGAGGGCCTGCGCGGCGTCCTGCTCGTCGTCGACGTGGACGTCGAGGCCGACGCCGCCGGCGAGGACGAGTGGTACGACGCCCAGCTCGTCGGCCTGACCGCGCTCGACACGCGCCGGCTCCGAGCTGGGGGTCGTCAGCCGGGTGGACCACCTGCCGGCACAGGACCTGCTGGCGGTCCGCACACCGGACGGGCGCGAGGTGCTCGTGCCGTTCGTCGGCGCGCTGGTCCCCACCGTGGACGTCCGGAGCCGGTCGCGTCGTCATCGACCCGCCCGGCGGCCTGTTCGACGACCTCGAAGCCTGAGGGCCGGCCCGATGCGGATCGACGTCGTGACGATCTTCCCCGACTACCTCGCGCCGCTGTCCCTGTCCCTGATCGGCAAGGCGCGCGAGCAGGGCCTGCTCGACGTCGCGGTGCACGACCTGCGCGACTTCGCCCATGACCGGCACCGCACGGTGGACGACACGCCGTACGGCGGGGGCGCCGGGCCTGGTGATGCGGCCGGAGCCGTGGGGCGAGGCGCTGGACGCGGTCCTGGCCACGGCGCCGGGCGGGTTGCCGACCGGGTCGGAGAGCCGCCCGGTCCTGCTCGTGCCGTCGCCCGCCGGCGTCCCGTTCACCCAGACGCTGGCCCGCGAGCTGTCGGCCGAGCCGCACCTGGTCTTCGCCTGCGGGCGGTACGAGGGCATCGACGAGCGGGTGCTGGTGGACGCCGAGCACCGGTTCCGCGTCGTACCGGTCAGCCTCGGCGACTACGTCCTGGCCGGCGGCGAGGTCGCGGTGCTGGCCGTCGTCGAGGCGGTCACCCGGCTGCTGCCCGGAGTGATCGGCAACTCCGAGAGCCTGGTCGAGGAGAGCCACGAGGACGGGCTGCTGGAGTACCCCGTCTACACCAAGCCGGCCAGCTGGCGGGGGCTCGACGTCCCCGCGGTGCTCACCTCGGGCCACCACGGCCAGGTGCACCGCTGGCGCCGCGACCAGCGGCTGCGCCGCACGGCCGCCCGGCGCCCCGACCTGCTGGCCGCACTGGACCCGCAGGCACTGGACGAGACCGACCGGGAGGCGCTGGAGGACGGCGATGCGGCGGGGCCCGAGGCCGGCCGCTGAGCGCCGATTTCAGGGACGGCCACGCCCTGTGGCAAACTCGACCCTTGCGTCACCATGCCGCGCCCCTGCCACGGGGGAGGCTGATCCAGCGGCCCTGGTGACTCCCACCAGCTCCCCACCGTGGGTGACCCGTGGCACCGGCGAGAAAGCGACACCAGCATGCACACGCTCGACGGCCTCGACCAGGCCAGCCTCCGCGACGACATCCCGGCCTTCCGCCCCGGTGACACCCTCAAGGTGAACGTCAAGGTCGTTGAGGGCACGCGGGCCCGGGTGCAGCTCTTCCAGGGTGTCGTGATCCGCCGGCAGGGCTCGGGCATCCGCGAGACCTTCACGGTCCGCAAGGTCAGCTTCGGCGTCGGCGTCGAGCGCACGTTCCCCGTGCACTCGCCGGTCATCGACTCGATCGAGCTGGTCAGCCGCGGCGACGTGCGCCGGGCCAAGCTGTACTACCTGCGCGAGCTGCGCGGCAAGGCAGCCAAGATCAAGGAGAAGCGCGAGACCGCGCCCACCAGCTGACCGCACCGCGTCTTCACTGCCCGCAGTTAGGCTCTCGGCTCGATGAGTCTGGCGCGCACGTCGGCCGATGGTGAGGGCACCTCAGGTGCCGCTGCCGACCCCTCCCGTCCGGCCGACGACCCGGCGCTGGGTCGTCGCCGCCGCTGGCAGCGCGAGCTCGCAGTCGTCGTGGGCATCGCCCTGGTCGTCACCCTGGTGGTGCGCGCGTTCGTCGTCCAGGCGTTCTTCATCCCCTCGGCGTCGATGCAGAACACCCTGCAGGTGGGCGACCGGGTGCTGGTGGACAAGCTCAGCTACCGGTTCGGCTCGATCCGTCGCGGCGACGTGATCGTCTTCGACGGCACCGACTCCTTCGCCCCCGAGGTGGCCCCGCCGAGCGGCCTCGCGGCGCGGTTGGCCCGGCCGATCGGAGCGTTCTTCGGGATGGCCCCCTCGGAGCACGACTTCGTCAAACGGGTCGTGGGTCTGCCGGGCGACTCGGTCGTGTGCTGCAACAGCGCCGGCCAGCTCGTCGTCAACGGGGTCGGCGTCGCCGAGCCGTACCTCTACCCGGGCGACAAGGCCAGCACGGACCGGTTCGACATCCTCGTCCCTCCCGGCCGCCTCTGGGTCATGGGCGACCATCGCTCGGACTCGGCTGACTCACGTTCGCACCTCGGCGACCCCGGCGGAGGTACCGTGCCGGAGGGCCGGGTCATCGGCAAGGTCGTCTCGATCTACTGGCCGCTCGGCCGGATCGGGACACCGGCAGGTGCACCGGCGCTGGCAGCGGTACCGACTCGGGCGGGAGGGAAGCGATGACCTCCACGCCGCCGACCCCGGGCGCCAGCGGAGAGCGGGCGCCCGACGGCTCGTCGCTCGACCCCGCCGACCCGGCGCCCGGCCAGCCCCCGGCGACCGCCACGGCCGTGCCGGCCTCGCGCTCGGAGGCGGCCGGGCGGCCGGCCCGCGACGACGGCCGGGGCGACGGCCGCGGTGGACGCGGTGGACGCGGCCGGTCCGGTGCCCTCGGCCTGCTGCGTGAGACCGTCCTGGTCGTCGGCATCGCCCTGGTCCTGTCGCTGGTCATCAAGACGTTCCTCGTGCAGGCGTTCTTCATCCCCTCCGGCTCGATGGAGAACACGCTGCTCGAGGGGGACAAGGTCATCGTCAGCAAGCTGACGCCCGGACCGTTCGACCTCAAGCGCGGCGACATCGTGGTCTTCAAGGACCCCGGTGGCTGGCTCGACCCGACGCCTCCTGCGCGGCGCAGCGCCGTGGGCGGTGCGGTGCACGACGGCCTCACCTGGATCGGCCTGCTGCCGAACGACGCCGACGACCACCTGATCAAGCGGGTGATCGGGCTGCCCGGCGACCACGTGGTCTGCTGCACGGCCCAGGGCCTGATCACGGTCAACGGTGTCGCCGATCACCGAGCCGTACATCTACCCGGGCAACGCGCCCAGCGAGAAGGACTTCAACATCACGGTCCCCGCGGGCAAGATCTGGGTGATGGGCGACCACCGCGACATCTCGCGCGACTCCCGGTTCAACGACCCCGGCGGCACGGGCAAGCAGGGCTCGGTGCCGATCAACCTCGTCGTCGGGCGAGCGGTGCTCATCGTCTGGCCGATCTCCCGGGCCAGCTGGCTCAGCGTGCCCAACTCGACCTTCGCCAAGGTCCCGGCCCCCGCCGCCGGGAAATGACCGCCGGCACGATCGCCAGGCGGCCGGCCCGCCCGTCCGTGCCGCCCAACCCTCCGGGTGGAGCGGTCGCTGCTGCGCGAGGGCCGCACCTGGGTCGCCGCGATGGACGAGGTGGGGCGAGGGGCCCTCGCCGGCCCGGTCAGCGTCGGGGTCGTCCTGGTCAGCGCGCAGGTCGGGACGGCGCCGTCGGGCGTCCGCGACTCCAAGCTGCTCGCTCCGCACGTGCGGGAGCGGCTCGTCCCGCGCATCCGGCGCTGGGCACCGGCCTGGGCCGTCGGTCACGCGGGACCGGACGAGGTGGACTCGGTCGGCGTGCTCGCGGGCGCTGCGCGCGGCCGGGCGCCGAGCGCTGGCCCAGCTGCCCGCGGTCCCCGACGTCGTGCTGCTCGACGGCAACCACGACTGGCTGACCGACCCGCGCGGCGAGGGCCTGTTCCAGCTGATCGACGGCGCTCCGATCTGCCCGCCCGTCCGCACGATGATCAAGGCGGACATGCGGTGCTCGTCGGTCGCGGCCGCGAGCGTGCTGGCCAAGGTCGAGCGGGACGGGATCATGCAGGCGCTGTCACCGCAGTTCCCGGCGTACTCCTGGGCCGACAACAAGGGCTACTCCGCGCCGGAGCACGTCGAGGCCCTGCGCCGGCTGGGGCCGACCGAGCACCACCGGCAGACCTGGCGGCTCCCGCTGATGGAGCGGGTCGACGGACCCCTCGACTGGGACGTGACCCTCGAGGCCGGAGATGATGTGTTGCTATGAGCGCCGAGGACCTCGAGAACTACGAGACCGAGATGGAGCTGCAGCTCTATCGCGAGTACCGCGACGTGGTCGGGCTGTTCTCCCACGTGGTCGAGACCGAGCGCCGCTTCTACCTGGCGAACAAGGTCGACGTGGCCGTGCGCTCGGACGGCGGCGAGGTCTACTTCGAGGTGACGATGCAGGACGCCTGGGTGTGGGACGTCTACCGCCCGGCCCGCTTCGTGAAGAACGTGCGCGTCGTGACGTTCAAGGACGTCAACGTCGAGGAGCTGGCCAAGTCCGACCTCGAGCTGCCCAAGGAGGGCGGCTTCCCGGGCTGACCGTCCACAGCCCGCTCGGCTCGTCCCACCGTCCACACCCCCCGCTCCGCCGCCCGTCCGCCGTCCCCGGCCGCCGTCAGGCTTCGGCGTGGAGGTGGTGTCCGTGCAGGCGAAGGACGCAGTGGGTGCGGTACGGCGAACGGGTCGCCGAGCGCTTCCTCGTCGAGTCGGGGCTGGTCGATCCTCGAGCGCAACTGGCGCTGCCCCCTCGGTGAGATCGACATCGTCGCCCGCGACGGCGACTGCCTCGTGGTGTGCGAGGTCAAGACGCGCAGCTCGGCCGCCTTCGGCCACTCGCTGGAGGCCGTGTCGTGGCGCAAGGCGGCGCGCCTGCGCCGGCTGGCCATGGCCTGGGTCGAGGCGCGCGGCGTCCGGCCGGCGCAGGTGCGGATCGACCTCGTCGCGGTCATGCGGTCGGCCCAGGGTGCGGCCGAGGTCAGCCACCTGCGTGCGGTGGCCTGATGCTCGGGCGTACGACCGCCGTCGCGCTGACCGGGCTGGACGGCGAGGTGGTGGAGGTCGAGGCCGACGCCGCCTCCGGCCTCCCGGCGTTCACCATCACCGGGCTGCCCGACGCCTCGTTGGGCGAGGCCCGGGACCGGGTGCGCGCGGCGATCGGCAACTCCGGCCTGCCGTTCACGCTGCGCCGCCTCACCGTGAACCTGTCCCCGGCCTCCCTGCCGAAGGCCGGCTCGTCCTTCGACCTGGCCATCGCCGTGGCGGTGCTCAGTGCCTCGCAGCTGCTGCCGCCCGGGCGGGTGCAGCGCGTCGTGCACCTGGCCGAGCTGGGCCTGGACGGCCGGCTGCGCCCGGTGCCCGGCGTGCTGCCCGCGGTCCTCGCTGCGGTCCGCCGCGGACGGAACCGCGTGGTCGTGGCCAAGGCGAACGAGACCGAGGCCCGCCTGGTCTCGGGGGCCGAGGTCCTCGCGGTGGGGTCGCTGGCCGAGCTGGTCGGCCTCTACCGCGGGGAGCCGGTGCCGGAAGAGCTGCTGGTCGACCTGCCGGGACCTGGACGAGGACGACGCGGCGACCCGGGACGACGCGGTCGCCGGACCGACCGGGTGCCACCGTCGACCTGGCCGACGTGGCCGGGCAGGAGGAGGCCCGCCGGGCGGTCGAGGTCGCCGCGGCCGGTGGTCATCACCTGCTGCTGGTCGGGCCGCCGGGCGCCGGCAAGACCATGCTCGCGGCCCGGCTGCCCGGGCTCCTGCCGGACCTGGACGAGCAGATGGCCCTGGAGGTCACGGCGATCCACTCGCTGGCCCGGCGGCTGCCCAGCGGCGGCCTGATCACCCGGCCGCCGTTCGTCGACCCGCACCACACGGCCTCCGTCGCGGCGATCGTCGGTGGCGGCAGCGGCACGCCCCGGCCGGGTGCCATCTCGCTGGCCCACGGCGGCGTGTTGTTCCTGGACGAGGCCCCGGAGTGGAACCGCGCCACGCTCGACGCCCTGCGCCAGCCGCTGGAGAGCGGCACGCTGACGATCAGCCGGTCCCGGGCGACCGCCACGTACCCGTCGCGCTTCCAGCTCGTCCTCGCGGCCAACCCGTGCCCGTGCGGGCGGGCGAGCGGTGCCGGCCGGGACTGCAGCTGCACGCCGACCGCGCAGCGGCGCTACCTGCGCCGGCTGTCGGGCCCGCTGCTCGACCGGGTCGACCTGCAGCTGACCGTCCGCGCCGTGACGCGTGCCGCCATCCGGCGGGCCGGCGCCGCCGAGCCGTCCACGGTCGTCGCGGCCCGGGTGGCGGCGGCCCGGGCCGCTCAGCGCGAGCGGCTGGCGGCCACTCCGTGGCGGCACAACGCGGAGGTCCCCGGCTCGGAGCTGACCACCGGCGTGATGGCCCTCGGGTCGCTGGTCACCGCCGACCTGGAGCGGGCGATGGACCGGGGGACCCTGAGCGTGCGCGGGCTGCACCGGGTCCTGCGGGTCGCCTGGACGCTCGCCGACCTGGCCGGGCTCGCTGTCCCCACGAAGGCCGAGATCGGCCTCGCGGTCGAGCTGCGGCACCAGAGCCGGGTGGCCGCGTGAGCGCCGGTGCCCGCGACGACGCAGCCGCCGGCGGCCCGGCGGCCCGAGGCGGGATCTCGAGCGGGGTGGACGCGTCGCTGACCCGGCTCCTGGTGACCGACGACCGGCTGGCCCGGGCCACCTGGTCGCGGCTGGCGGAGCCCGCGGACGGCACGGCGATCGAGCTGGTGGCGCGGCACGGGGCCGGGCCGGCGCTGGAGGTGGTGCTCACCCAGGCGCGTGCCGGCCCACGAGAGGTTCAGGGCCCGCCTGCCCGCGCTCGACCCGCGACCGGCGCTGGACCTGGTTCGCCGGATGGGTGGCCGTCTGGTCTGCCCGGGGGACGCTGAGTGGCCGAGCCGGCTGGACGACCTGGCCGAGCCCGCCGTTCTGCCTCTGGGTCCGCGGCCCGCTCGACGTCGGGAAGGCCTGCGAGCGGTCCGTGGCGGTCGTGGGCTCCCGCGCGGCGACGGCCTACGGCCAGGACGTGGCGCACGAGATCGCTGACGGCGTCGCGGAGCGGGGGTTCACCGTCGTGTCCGGCGGAGCGCTGGGCATCGACGGGTTCGCCCACGCGGCGGCGCTGCGCGCGGGCGGGCGGACCGTCGCCGTCCTGGCGGGCGGGATCGACCGGCCGTACCCGCGGGCCCACGAGAGCCTGATCGGCGAGATCGCGGAGGTGGGCGCGGTGCGTGAGCGAGGTCCCCCCGGGCTCGGCGCCGACCCGCGGCCGGTTCATCCAGCGCAACCGGATGATCGCGACGATGACGCGCGGCACCGTGGTGGTCGAGGCGGCGCGTGCGCAGCGGCGCCCTGAACACCGCCCGCACGGCGTTCAAGCACCACCGGCCGGTAGGAGCCGTCCCGGGGCCGGTCACGTCGCTGGTCTCGGCGGGCTGCCACCAGCTCGTCCGGGAGGGCCAGGCGGTGCTCGTCTGTGACGCGGCCCAGGTGGCGGAGCACGTGGGGCCGATCGGGGAGCACCTGACGCCCGTGCCGTCCGGGCCGGTGCGGGCCGACTGGGACGAGCTGGAGGCGGACGAGCGGCGTGTGCTGGAGGCGCTGCCCCGCTCCCGGGGGAGCAGCCCGGACCGGCTGGCGGCCGTGGCCGGTCTGGACCCGGGCGTGGTCCGCTCGGTGCTGGGGCGGCTCGCGCTGCGTGACCTGGCGCGCCGGGACGGGTCGGGCTGGCGGCGAGGCGCCTTGCGGGGTGGTCGTGCCTAGGTCAGCGTGGGCGGATGAGCGCGGGCGGCAAGGCGAGCGGCGAGGGGAGCGGGCAGGAGGTCGGGACGGACGTCGGACGAGGACGTGGGAGAGGACGTCGTCGCCGACTTCGGCCGCCATCTGGCCCTGGAGCGCTCGCGGTCGGTCCACACCCAGCGGGCGTACCTCGGCGACGTGCGCAACCTGCTCGGCTACGCGCGCCGGCACGGCGTGCCGGACGTGGCCGGCATCGACCTGCCCCTGCTGCGGTCGTGGCTGGCCGCGCTCACCAGTCGCGGGCCGCGCCCGGTCGACGGTGGCGCGGCGCGCGGCGGCCGCCCGTGCCTTCCTGTCCTGGGCGGCCCGGACCGGCCGCATCCCGGGCGACCCGTCCGCGCGGCTGCTGGCCCCGCGCCGCCTGGCCACCCTCCCGGCGGTCCTCAAGGCGGACGAGGCGGCCGCGCTGCTGGACTGCGCGGCGGCCGAGGCTGAGCCCGGTCACCCGATCGGCCTACGCGATCGCGCTGCGCTCGAGCTGCTCTACGCGACGGGTGCACGGGTCGGCGAGCTGGTCGGGCTGGACGTCGACGACGTCGACCTGCAGCGCCGCACCGTCCGCCTCTTCGGCAAGGGCGGCAAGGAGCGGATCGTGCCGTTCGGGGTGCCCGCGGCGGCGGCCGTGGAGGCCTGGCTGAGCACGGGACGGCCCGTTTTGGCCCGATCCGGCAGCGGGCCGGCACTGCTGCTCGGGCTGCGCGGGCGGCGGGCCGACCAGCGGCAGATCCGGGAGGTCGTGCACCGGCTCGCGGCGGGCCTGCCCGACCGGCACGACCTGGGTCCGCACGGCCTGCGCCACTCCGCCGCGACCCACCTGCTCGAAGGAGGAGCTGACCTGAGAACCGTTCAGGAGCTTCTCGGTCACGCTACGCTCGCGACGACACAGATTTATACCCATGTCTCCGTCGAAAGGCTCAAAGTCTCGTATGAGCAGGCGCACCCACGAGCCTGAGCTTTCCGTGGCGACCCGCACGGGCAGAGCGCCCAAGCCGAAGCCGAGCGACGCGGAGGCTGCCGCCGCCGACGCCGCCCTCCGCGAGATGTGGGAGGGCTACAAGACGTTCGGCGACGCCGGTCTGCGCGAGCGGCTGATCCTGCACTACACCCCGCTGGTCAAGTACGTCGCCGGCCGGGTCGGGGTCGGCCTCCCGCAGAACATCGAGCAGGCCGACCTCGTCTCGTACGGCATCTTCGGGCTGATCGACGCGATCGAGAAGTTCGACCTGGAACGGGCCATCAAGTTCGAGACGTACGCGATCAGCCGGATCCGCGGCGCGATCATCGACGAGCTCCGGGCGCTGGACTGGATCCCCCGGTCGGTGCGCTCGAAGGCCCGGGAGGTCGAGCGCGCCTACGCCACGCTCGAGGCCGAGCTGCGGCGCACGCCCAGCGAGGCCGAGGTGGCCGACCACCTCGGGATCGCGCTCGGCGACCTGCACCACATCTTCAGCCAGGTGTCGTACGTCAACGTCGTGGCCCTCGACGAGATGCTCTCCGTGGGCGGCGAGAAGGGCGACAAGCTGACCCTCGGCGACACGCTGGAGGACCACCGGGCCGAGGACCCCGTCCTCGCCTTCGAGGGCGAGGAGACCAAGTTCCTGCTCGCCGGGGCCATCAACCAGCTGCCCGAGCGGGAGAAGATCGTGGTGACCCTCTACTACTACGAGGGCCTCACGCTCGCCGAGATCGGCAAGGTCCTCGGCGTCACCGAGTCCCGGATCTGCCAGATGCACACCAAGGCCGTGCTGCAGCTGCGGGCCAAGCTCACCGACTCCGACTGACCCGGCGCGACCGCCGGGAGCGCCGGCAGCCGGCCCCGGGGTCAGCATCGGGATCAGCACGGGGGTCAGCACGGCAGCACGGGCAGCAGGACCGGAGGCGACAGGTCGACGCCGAGCAGGGTGAGCGGGTCCAGGTAGACCGAGCCCCGGCCGGTCCCGGACAGCAGTCCCCAGTGCAGGCAGACCGCCGGAGCGCAGTGGCCCGGCGTCGCCGCGACCACACCGATCTGCGTGCCGGCGAGCACCGCCGTCCCGGCCGGCACCCGGCCCTCGACCGGCTCGTACGTCGTGCGCAGACCCGCGTCGTGCTGCACCGTCACGACGCCCCGCCCGGCGATCACCCCGGAGAAGCTGACGACGCCGGCGCCGGCCGCCCGGACCGGTTCCCCGGTCCGGGCGGCCAGGTCGACCCCGCGGTGGCCGGCGCCCCATGGCGTGGGGGACGGCTGGAAGCGCCGGACCACCGCAGGTACCGGCTCGAGCGGCCACTGCCACCGCGACCGGGGGACGGGCCGGCCCAGGCCCGTTCCGGACCCCGCAGCGGGCGCACCGGTCACGCCGGTGCTCCCGGGGTCCTGCCCGGCGAGTGGTGTGGCCGCCCCGGGCACCGCCGTCACGACCGGCAGAGCCAGCAGCACGATGACCACCAGGCCGAGCCGGCGCAGCGCCGGCCTCGGCCGTCGGTGCGGTGTGGCCGCCGTCCGGGGCGAGGTGTCCGGGGGTTGGTGTCGAGCCATGACGAAAGGCTCCGCCCGGGGCCGGGCCGCGGGCGGGCTGCGGGGCGGCGCTGTGGACGGCGGGACGGGGGAGCCGGGCTGTGGACGGGCGGGCTCAGCGGCGGCGCAGCCGGTGCAGCCGTTCGACCGCCTCGGCCAGCACGTCCTCGCGCTTGCAGAAGGCGAACCGGACCAGCGAGGCGGCGGCCTCCTTGTCGTCGTGGAACACGCTGACCGGCACACCGACCACCCCGGCCAGGTCGGGCAGCGCCCGGCACATGGCCAGCCCGTCGTCGTACCCGAGAGGTCGGGCGTCGGCCACGACGAAGTACGTGCCGCCCGGCCGGGAGATCTCGAAGCCGGCGCGAGAGCAGGCCCTCGCACAGCTGGTCCCGGCGCGCCTGCAAGGTGCTCGCGACGCCGGCGTACACCTCGTCCGGCAGCCCGAGGCCACGGGCCACCGCGGGCTGGAACGGGCCCGAGGCGACGAAGGTGAGGAACTGCTTGACCCCGCGCACGGCCGCCACGAGCTCGGCCGGCCCGGTCACCCAGCCGACCTTCCACCCGGTGACCGAGAAGGTCTTCCCGGCCGAGGAGATGGTCAGCGTGCGCTCGGCCATGCCGGGCAGCGTGGCCACCGGCACGTGCTCGAGCCCGTCGAACAGCAGGTGCTCGTAGACCTCGTCGGTGACCACGAGGGCGCCGTGCTCCACCGCGAGCGCGCAGACCAGCTCCAGCTCGGCCCGGGTGAAGACCTTGCCCGTCGGGTTGTGCGGCGTGTTCAGCAGCACCATCCGGGTGCGGTCGGAGAACGCGTCGCGCAGGGCGGCCTCGTCCACGGTGAACTCCGGCCAGCGCAGGGTCACCGTGCGCCGGGTCGCGCCCGAGAGCGCGATGCTGGCCGCGTAGGAGTCGTAGTACGGCTCGAAGGTCACCACC
Source organism: uncultured Actinomycetota bacterium (assembly GCA_963743975.1). Classification (GTDB taxonomy): domain Bacteria; phylum Actinomycetota; class Actinomycetes; order Actinomycetales; family CAVURS01; genus CAVURS01. Next base: position 315,719 of record CAVURS010000001.1, on the reverse strand, counting down.
TCGTCGCCGGGCTCGCACAGCGCGAGCACGGTGGCCGCGATCGCCTCGGTGGCGCCCGCCGTGACGAGGACCTGCGGTCTCGGGATCGACCTCCAGCCCGTAGAAGCGGCGCTGGTGCTCGCAGACGGCGGCCCGCAGCTCGGGGCGTCCGGGCCCGGGCGGGTACTGGTTCTGGCCGGTGCGGATCGCGTGGACCGCGGCGTCGAGCAGCTCGACCGGGCCGTCGCTGTCCGGGAAGCCCTGCCCGAGGTTGATGGCGCCGGTGGCGGTCGCCAGCGCGCTCATCTCGGCGAAGATCGTCGTGCCGAACTCCCGCAGGCGTTCGGCGACGTACGGCGTGCGCGGGGCGCGGCCGGGGGCTGTGGACCGGTCGGGCGGCATGAGCGGGAGACTACGACCGATGAACCGCGAAGCGCTGCTGCTGACCCTTGCGGCGGCGCTGTTGCACGCGACCTGGAACTTCGCGGCCAAGCGGGCCGAGGGCGGCGGCCCGGTCTTCGTGTGGACCTACGCCGCCGCCTCCGTGGTCCTGTGGGTCCCGGTCACGCTGGTCTGGCTGGTCTGGCACCCGGTGCACCCGCACTGGTCCTGGATGGTGGCCGGCTTCGTCAGCGGGATGCTGCACGTCGCCTACGGCAACCTGCTGCAGGCCGGGTACGCCGCGGGGGACATGAACCTGGTCTACCCGCTGGCCCGCGGCACCGGTCCGCTGCTGACCGTGCTCGTGGCCGTGCTCGTGCTGGGCGACCCCACCAGCCCGCTCGCGGTCACCGGAGTCGCCCTGGTCGTCTGCGGGGTGCTGGTCATCTCGTTCGGGCGGCGCGGCGCGAGCGACCCGCACCGCCGGCGCCTGGGCATCCTGTACGGCGCCGCGACCGGGGCCAGCATCGCGGCGTACACGCTGTGGGACGCGCACGCGGTGACCACCCTGGCCGTGCCCGCGCTGCCGTACTTCACGCTGGGGCTCGTCTGGCAGACCGTGGGGCTGACGCCGGGGGCGCTCGGCCGGCGCCGGTCCACGATCGGTGGGACCATCCGCCGCTACCGCGACCAGATCCTGGTCGTGGCGGCGCTGTCGCCGCTGGCCTACGTCATGGTCCTCGAGGCACTGACGATGGCGCCGGTGTCGGTGGTGGCCCCGGTGCGGGAGTCGAGCATCGTGGTCGGGGCGGTGCTGTCCTGGCTCGTCCTGCGCGAGCCGCACCCGGCGCGGCGCCTGCTCGGCTCCGTGGTCGTGCTGGCCGGCGTGGCCGCCCTGGCGCTGAGTTGACGGTAGACTGAGCGTGCGGCTGAGCCGGGTCCGTCCCGGTCCAGCTGACATCGCGCACCCGCACACCGCCATCGCCGCGTCCTCGACGTGGCACCGGCGGGGCGCGCTACCTCGGTCCCGCACGTCGGGTTGGGGCGCGTCGCGGGTGCCAGGCGCGGCGGCCACCTGGCCGACCGCGAGGCAACCGAATGCGTCCACCGGGTCCGGTGCGGCGCGGACAGGAGTACACGCATGGCCGTCGTCACGATGCGCCAGCTGCTCGAGAGCGGCGTCCACTTCGGGCATCAGACCCGCCGGTGGAACCCGAAGATGAAGCGGTTCATCTTCACCGAGCGCAACGGCATCTACATCATCGACCTGCAGCAGTCGCTGACCTACATCGACACCGCGTACGAGTTCGTCAAGGAGACCGTCGCCCACGGCGGCACGATCCTGTTCGTCGGCACGAAGAAGCAGGCCCAGGAGCCGGTGGCCGAGCAGGCCCGGCGGGTCGGCATGCCCTTCGTCAACCAGCGCTGGCTCGGCGGCATGCTCACCAACTTCTCGACGGTGCACAAGCGCCTGCAGCGGCTCAAGGAGCTCGAGGAGCTCGACTTCGACGACGTCGCCGGCAGCGGCATGACCAAGAAGGAGCTGCTGGTCCTGCGCCGCGAGAAGGACAAGCTCGAGCGCACCCTCGGCGGCATCCGCGACATGGGCAAGGTCCCCAGCGCGGTCTGGATCGTCGACACCAAGAAGGAGCACCTCGCGGTCGACGAGGCCCGCAAGCTCGGGATCCCGATCGTGGCGATCCTGGACACCAACTGCGACCCGGACGAGGTCGACTACAAGATCCCGGGCAACGACGACGCGATCCGCTCGGTCACCCTGCTGACCCGCGTGCTGGCCGACGCCGTCGCCGACGGCCTGATGGCCCGCTCGCGCGGCGGCGAGGCGGCGAGCGACGGCGACGTGGCCGCCGACGAGCCGCTGGCCGCCTGGGAGCAGGAGCTGCTGGCCCACGACGGCGAGCAGTCGGGTGGCGGCGAGGGCCTGCACGCCGACGCCGGCACGGCGGCCGAGGCCGCTGCGGCCACCGAGGTGTCCGGCCAGACGCGCGGAGGCTGCGGTCGTCGCCGCCGAGTCCGCCGACGGCGCCACGGAGGACCCCGCCGCGGAGCAGCCGGCCGCCGACGTGCAGGAGGCGGCGACCCACACGATCGACGAGGAGACCAACGCCTGATGGCGAACTACACGACAGCAGACATCAAGGCGCTCCGGGAGAAGACCGGCGCCGGCATGCTGGACGTCAAGAAGGCCCTGGACGAGGCCGACGGCGACCTCCAGCGCGCCGAGGAGATCCTGGCGGTGAAGGGGCAGAAGGGCGTGGCCAAGCGCGAGGGCCGGGCGACCGCCAACGGCCTGGTCACCCTGCAGATCACCGACGGTGGCGCGGGCCAGGTCGGCACGCTGGTCGAGATCGACTGCGAGACCGACTTCGTGGCCAAGGGCGAGCCGTTCCAGGCCCTGGCCGAGAAGGTGCTCGCGCAGGCGGTCAAGATCGGCGCCGGCGACCCCCAGACGCTGCTCGAGTCCGAGATCGAGCCGGGCACGACGGTGCAGCAGCTCGTCGACCAGGCCAACGCCGCGATCGGCGAGAAGATCGTCGTGAGCAAGGTCGCCCGGGTCGAGGGTCACGCGGTCACGTCGTACGTGCACCGCACGAACCCGGACCTGCCGCCGCAGATCGGCGTGCTCGTCGCCTACGAGGGTGACGACGCCACGATCGCCCGGGACGTGGCGATGCACATCGCCGCCATGTCGCCGACCGCGCTGACCCGCGAGGAGATCGCCGAGGACGTCGTCGAGAACGAGCGGCGCGTGGCCGAGGAGAAGACCCGCGAGGAGGGCAAGCCGGAGCAGGCCATCCCGAGGATCGTCGAGGGCCGGGTCAACGCGTTCTTCAAGGAGAACGTCCTGCTCGAGCAGGAGTTCACCAAGGACCCGAAGAAGTCCGTGGCCCAGGTGCTCAAGGAGGCCGGCGCCACGGCGACGAACTTCGCGCGGTTCAAGGTGGGCGTCTGACCTTTCGGCAGGCGGTGTCGGCAACGGGCGACAGGGGAGCGGGATGACCGAGGAGGCAGCGGTGAGCGAGGAGCTCCACGTCGACCTGCGGGCTGTCGTCTCGTCCGGTCCCGTCCCGGAACGGCGCTACCACCGCGTCCTGCTCAAGCTGTCCGGTGAGGTCTTCGGCGGCGGCCAGATCGGCCTGGACCCCGACGTCGTCCGCGACGTCGCGGCCCAGATCGCCGAGGCGGCGCACACCGGGGTGCAGATCGCGGTCGTGGTCGGCGGTGGCAACTTCTTCCGCGGGGCCGAGCTGCAGAAGAAGGGCCTGGACCGCACCCGCGCCGACTACATGGGCATGCTCGGCATCGTCATGAACTGCCTGGCGCTGCAGGACTTCCTGGAGAAGGCCGGGCAGCCGACGCGGGTGCAGACCGCGATCACCATGGGCCAGATCGCCGAGCCGTACGTCCCGCTGCGGGCGATCCGGCACCTGGAGAAGGGCCGCGTGGTGATCTTCGGGGCCGGGTTCGGCGTGCCGTTCTTCTCCACCGACACGGTGGCCACCCAGCGGGCGCTGGAGACCCACTCCGACGTCGTGCTGATCAGCAAGAACGGCGTCGACGGCGTCTACACCGCCGACCCGCGCAAGGACCCGGACGCGCGAGCTGCTCGAGCACGTGACCTACGGCAAGGCCCTGCGGCAGCGGCTCAAGGTCGTCGACGCCGCGGCGTTCGCGCTGGCCCAGGAGAACAAGCTGCCCATGGTCGTCTTCGGCATGCAGGGCGAGGGCAACATCGTCCGGGCCGTGCGCGGTGAGAAGATCGGCACCCTGGTCGACGCCGGATGAGGAGCGACGTTCGTGATCGATGACACCCTGCTCGAGGCCGACGACAAGATGGACAAGGCCCTCGAGGTGGCCAAGGAGGACTTCGCCTCCATCCGGACCGGACGGGCCAACCCGGGCATGTTCAGCCGGCTCACCGTCGACTACTACGGCTCCCCGACGCCGCTGCAGCAGCTCGCGTCGTTCCAGACCCCCGAGGCCCGCACGATCCTCATCACGCCGTACGACAAGAGCGCGATGGGCGCGATCGAGAAGACGCTGCGGGACTCCGACCTGGGCGTGAACCCGACGAACGACGGCAACCTGATCCGCGTCTCGCTGCCCGAGCTGACCGAGGAGCGCCGCCGGGAGTACATCAAGCTGGCCCGGCACAAGGGCGAGGACGCCCGGGTGTCGATCCGCAACATCCGCCGCAAGGCCAAGGAAGAGCTCGACCGCATCTCCAAGGACGGCGAGGCCGGCGAGGACGAGGTCAACCGGGCGGAGAAGGAGCTCGAGGCCATGACCAAGCGCCACGTCGACACCGTGGACGACCTGCTGAAGCACAAGGAGTCCGAGCTGCTCGAGGTCTGACCTCGAGCACGACGGGCGCACCCGCCGCCGTGGACATCGTCCCCAAGCCACATCGCCGCTTCGGTCTCCCGACCGGGCGCGGCGCACAGGCGACCGCCGATCCGCAGGAGCCGGAGATCGAGCTGGTCGCCGACCCCGAGCCGGAGCCGCAGCCGGAGCCGGAGCCGGAGCCGCCTCCGACCCGGTCCGGGGCCCGCGCCTCACGTCGCACGGGCCGGGCCGGGCGCAACCTCACCGCCGCGATCCTGGTCGGGGCGCTCCTGGGTGGGCTCGTCCTCGCCTCGCTGTTCGTCCGCAAGGAGGCGTTCGTCGGCGTCGTCACGCTGGCGATCGTCATCGCCGTCTGGGAGATGACCGAGGCCCTGGCGGTGCGCGCCATCTCGGTGCCGCTCGTCCCGGTGGCGGTCGGCGCCGTGGGCATGCAGGTCGCGGCCTACGCCGCGGGCGGCCAGGCCCTGGCCGTCTGCTACGCGCTGACCTGTCTCGGAGTCCTCGTCTGGCGCGTGGCCGAGGGAGCCGAGGGTGCCGTGCGCGACGTCGCCGGCGGACTGCTGGTCGCGGCGTACCCTGCCCTGCTGGCCGGGTTCGCCATGCTGCTGCTGTCCACCAAGGACGGCTCGTGGCGGGTGCTGACGTTCATCCTGGTGACGATCGCGAGCGACATCGGGGGGTACGCCGCGGGCGTGCTGTTCGGGCGGCACCCGATGGCACCGGCGGTGAGCCCCAAGAAGTCGTGGGAGGGCTTCGCCGGCTCGACCCTCGCCTGCGTGCTGGTCGGCGTCGCGACGGTGACCCTCGCTCCTCGACGGCCACTGGTGGGCCGGTGCCGTGGTCGGTCTGGCTGCGGTCGTCGCCGCGACGGTCGGGGACCTGGGGGAGTCGCTGATCAAGCGCGACCTCGGCATCAAGGACATGGGCTCGCTGCTCCCCGGCCACGGCGGCATCCTCGACCGGATCGACTCGCTGCTGTTCGCGGCTCCGGTGATCTGGGTGCTGCTGCACCTGATGGTGACGGTGCACTGATGGCGGCCACGGACCTCCCGACGCCGTCGCCCCGCCCGGGGGAGCTGACCTTCACCGCACCCCGGCGCGGCAAGCCGCCGGTGCACCTGGCCGACCTGACCCTGGCCGAGCGCCGGGCGGCGGTGGAGGCGTTGGGGCACAAGGCGTTCCGGGCCGGGCAGCTGTCCCAGCACTACTTCGTCCATCACACCGTCGACCCGGACGAGATGACCGACCTGCCCGCCGAGGGCCGGCCGGAGCTGGTCGGTGCGTTGCTGCCCACGCTGCTCACCCCGCTGCGGGTGCGGGAGGCCGACCACGGCGCCACGGTGAAGACCCTGTGGCGTCTCTTCGACGGGGCCCTGGTCGAGACGGTTCTCATGCGGTACCCGGACCGGGTCACGGTCTGCGTCTCCAGCCAGGCCGGCTGCGGCATGAACTGCCCGTTCTGCGCGACCGGCCAGGCCGGCCTCACCCGCAACATGTCCGCGGCCGAGATCGTCGAGCAGGTGGTCGCGGCGGCCCGCAGCGGGCCGGCGGCCGGCGACGCCACGCGGGTCACCAACGTGGTGTTCATGGGCATGGGTGAGGCGCTGGCCAACTACCGCGCCGCGGTCGGGGCGATCCGCCGGCTGGTCTCGCCGGCCCCGGAGGGGCTGGGCCTGTCCGCCCGCGGCATCACGATGTCGACCGTCGGTCTGGTCCCGGCGATCGACCGGCTGGCCGGCGAGGGCCTGCCGGTCACGCTGGCGCTGTCCCTGCACGCGCCCGACGACGGGCTGCGGGACGAGCTGGTGCCGGTCAACACGCGCTGGAAGGTCGCCGAGGCCCTCGACGCCGCCCGCCGGTACTTCGAGACCACCGGCCGGCGGGTGTCGATCGAGTACGCGCTGATCCGCGACGTCAACGACCAGGCCTGGCGGGCCGACCTGCTGGGTGCCGAGCTGAACCGGCGCGGCCGCGGGTGGGTGCACGTCAACCCGATCCCGCTGAACCCGACGCCGGGGTCGAAGTGGACCGCGAGCGACCCTCGGGTCGAGCACGAGTTCGTCCGGCGCCTGCGGGCGGCCGGCATCCCCACCACCGTCCGCGACACGCGCGGGCGCGAGATCGACGGCGCCTGTGGCCAGCTCGCCGCGGCCGCGGTGTAGAAAACAGACGTGTCCGAGAGCTTCCCCCGGGTCACCGGCCTGAACAAGGGGTACCACCCCGACCAGGTCGACGCCTTCTTCGAGCGCGCAGCCGGCGGCCAGGTGCCCTCCGGCGAGGTCCGCGGTGTCGGGTTCGACCTGGTCCGCCACGGGTACGACGTCCGGGCCGTCGACGAGGCCCTGGACCGGCTCGAGGACGAGATCGGCCACCGCGAGCGGGACCTGGACCAGACCAGGCTGGGCTCGCGCGGGTTCTACGACCTGGTCACCAGCCACGCGCGCGTCCTGCGGGCGCGGCTGGACCGCCCGCACGGCGACCGGTTCCCGCGGGCGGCCCCGCTCACCGCGTCGTACGACGTGCAGGCGGTGGACGAGCTGTGCGACCAGCTCGCGGAGTACTTCGACGGCCAGCTGGCCATGGCCCCCGACCAGGTGCGGACCATCTCCTTCCGGGGCCGGCGCGGCGCGCGCGGCTACTCCGAGGCGAGCGTCGACCGGTTCCTCGACCAGGTGGTCGAGATCATGACCCAGGTCAGCTGAGCCGCCTCTCCCGCAGGGTCACCGGGTCCCAGCCCGGCACGTCGAACGCGCGGGCGCCGACCTCGACGTAGCCGGCGGCGGCGTAGAAGGCCTCCAGGCCCTCGTTGCCGCGCTGGCACGACAGCCGGGCCAGCGGGCGGCCGCTCCGGCCGATGACCGCCTCGGCGTGCCCGAGCAGCCGCCGGCCGAGCCCGCGGACCGATTCGGAGCGCGCGGTGACCAGGGCCTGCACGTAGCCGGCGTCCGGTGGCCGGCGCCCCCAGACGGGGACGTCGTCCCAGGCCACCCGCACGCACCCGACCACCGCTGCGCCGTCCTCCTCGCCGACCTCGGCGACGTACATGCGGCCGGTGGCCAGCCACCCCACGACGTCGCTCTCGCTCACCTGTCCCGGCTCCCACTGCCGGATGCCGCGGCCGATGAGCCAGCGGGCGGCCTCGTCGCGCAGCGCGACGATGCGCGCGGCGTCCTCGCGGGTGGCCCGGCGGATCACCGCCGGGCCGGGGCCGGGGGGCGCTCCGCTCACCGGAAGACCTCGATCGCCTCGTCCACGGTCTCGACGAGGTGCACGGTGCCCTGCATCGGACGGCCGGCGGCCAGGGCCGACAGCAAGGGCCACACCGGCAGGCCGGTCAGCCAGGCCGAGCGGCCGACCAGCACCAACGGAGCGGTGGGGCGGCTCGCGTAGTAGTGCCCGGTCACGGCCTGGAACACCTCCTGCACGGTCCCCGCCTCGCCGGGCAGGTACACCACGCCGTCGGTGCACCGGGCCAGCAGGCCGTCCTCGCGCAGGGCGTTGGAGAAGAACTTGGCGATCGCGCCCGGCGAAGACGTTCGGCGGCTCGTGCCCGTAGAACCAGGTCGGCACCCCGACGCTGCTCACCTGGCCCGGCGAGCCGAGGTCCTCGCGCACGGACAGGCCGAGGGTGGCCCACGCCGAGACGTCGGGCCGGTACGACGGCACCGCGGCCAGCCGCTCCAGCGCCCGGTCGAAGTGCCGGTTGTCGCGGTGGGCCGACCGCGCGCCGAGATCGGCCGCCTCCATGGCGCCGGGCCCGCCGCCGGTGGCCACGAGCATCCCCGCCCGGGCCAGCCCGCGCCCGAGCCGGGCGGCCTCGGCGTACGCCGGCTCGCCCCGGCGCAGGGCGTGTCCGCCCATCACCCCGACCACCCGGCGGCCGGCGCACAGCTCGTCGAGCGCGTCGCCCATGCTGTCGTCGTGCACGGCCCGCAGCAGCGTCGTGTAGACGTCCTGCTGGACCGACCGGTCGTTGAACCAGGCGAACGCCCGCGCGTCCGGCGTGCCGGCGTACCCGGTCTCCTCCAGCCCCGCGTACAGCTCGGTCGCGTCGTAGAGCCGGGAGCGGTAGGGGTCGATCGGCGCCCCGGTGACGGCCGGGAAGACCAGCGCGCCGCCGTGCCGGAGGTGCTCCTCCAGCCGGTCGGACAGCACCCCGCCGAGCACCACGGCGCCGGCCGGGTCCGACCGGAGCAGCACCTGCTCGCGCGCCCGCAGGTCCACCCCCTGGATCCGCAGGCCGGCCAGCGAGCGGCGTCCGGCGAGGGCGGCGTCCAGCTCCTCCAGCGAGCCCACCTCGCGGGTCGTCATGCAGCGCATCATGGCAAGGGGTGCCGTCCCGCGCGGCGTCGGCCAGGATTGCGCGATGGAGACGCCGGCGATCGACGGCCCGTACGCCCGGGCCTACCAGGCCAGCCTCGACGACCCGCGCGGGTTCTGGGCCGAGGCGGCCTCGGCCATCGACTGGATCCACCGGCCCCGCGAGGTGCTCGACGAGAGCTCGGCGCCGTTCTACCGCTGGTTCCCGGACGGCGTGCTGAACACCTGCTACAACGCGCTCGACCGGCACGTGGTCGCCGGCCGCGCCGACCAGCTCGCGCTGATCCACGACAGCCCGGTGACTGGCACGCAGACCCGGCTGACCTACGCCGAGCTGCTCGAGCTGGTGGCCCGGTTCGCCGGCGTGCTGCGCGACCTCGGCGTGGCCAAGGGCGACCGGGTGGTGATCTACCTGCCGATGGTCGCCGCAGGCGGTCGTGGCCATGCTGGCCTGCGCCCGGATCGGCGCCGTCCACTCGGTGGTGTTCGGGGGGTTCGCCCCGGCCGAGCTGGCCGCCCGCATCGACGACGCCGAGCCCGTCGTCCTCGTCACCGCGTCCTGCGGCATCGAGGGCTCGAGGGTGGTCGAGTACAAGCCGCTCGTCGACGCCGCGCTGCGCCCGGTCACGCCACCAGCCGGCGTACACCGTTGTGCTGCAACGGCCCGAGTGTCCCGAGGTGGCCGCGAGCATGGGGGAGCGCGACCTGGACTGGGCGACGGTGATGCGGCCTGCGGCCGTGCAGCCGGCCGAGTGCGTCCCGGTGCGAGCCACCGACCCGCTGTACGTCCTCTACACCAGCGGGACCACCGGCAAGCCCAAGGGGATCGTCCGCGACAACGGCGGTCACGCGGTCGCGCTGCGCTGGTCGATGGCCAACGTGTACGACGCGCGGCCGGGCGAGGTGTGGTGGACGGCCAGCGACGTGGGCTGGGTCGTCGGCCACTCCTACATCGTCTACGCGCCGCTGCTGACCGGCTGCACGACGGTGATGTACGAGGGCAAGCCGGTCGGCACCCCCGACGCCGGCGCGTTCTGGCGGGTGGCGGCCGAGCACCGGGTGACCGGCCTGTTCACGGCCCCGACGGCGTTCCGGGCGATCAAGAAGGAGGACCCGGACGGGCGGCTGATGGCCGGGCACGACCTGTCCGGCGCTGCGGACGCTGTTCCTGGCCGGCGAGCGGCTCGACCCGGACACCTACCACTGGGCGACCGAACGCCTCGGCGTGCCGGTGATCGACCACTGGTGGCAGACCGAGACCGGCTGGCCGATCGTGGCCAACCTGCGCGGGCTGGAGCCGATGCCGGTCAAGCCGGGGTCGCCGACGGTGCCGGTGCCGGGGTACGACGTGCGGGTGCTGGACGAGCGCGGCGCGCCGGTGCCGGCCGGGGTGGAGGGCGCGATCTGCATCGGGCTGCCGATGCCGCCGGGCACGCTGTCGACGCTGTGGCGGGACGACGAGCGGTACGTCGCGTCGTACCTGTCGGCGTTCCCGGGGTTACTACCTCTCGGGCGACGGCGGGTACGTCGACGAGGACGGGTACGTGTTCGTGATGGGCCGCACCGACGACGTGCTGAACGTGGCCGGTCACCGGCTCTCGACCGGTGCGCTGGAGGCGGCGCTGGCCGGTCATCCGGCGGTGGCCGAGTGCGCGGTGATCGGGGTGGCGGACGAGCTGAAGGGCCAGGTGCCGCGGGGGCTGGTGGTGCTCAAGGCCGGGGTCGAGGTGGACCCGGACGTGGTGCGCGCGGAGCTGGTCCAGCGGGTGCGGGACGAGGTCGGTGCGGTGGCCTCCCTGCGGCAGGTCGACATCGTGCCCGCGCTGCCCAAGACCCGCTCCGGCAAGGTGCTGCGCAAGACGATGCGCGAGCTGGCCGACGGCCGGGACGCCGCGGTTCCCAGCACGATCGAGGACGCCGCTGTACTTGACGCACTGCGACCATTGCTCAGCGGAAAGTAACCGAACGGCGGGGGCCGGCCCCGGCGCGCCGGAGCGATCGACCCGCGCGCCTCGCGGGCCCGGCGCCGGGCCGCAGGTACGCTCCGAACGTGGCCAAGGCGACAACCAGCACCCGGGGCGGCGCACCCGCGACCCTGGCGCGAGCGGTGGAGGAGTCCTCCCTGGCGTTCGTCGACCTCACGGTCGCCGCCGTCGCGGCCGAGGGCGGGGTCTCCCTGCCGCAGCTTCGTGCGCTCCTGGCCCTCGAGCGGTACGGGCCGGTCAACCTGAGTGCGTTCGCCGCCAGCATCGACTCCTCGCTGCCGTCGGCCAGCCGGCTGGTCGGGCGGCTGGAGGAGGCCGGCCTCGTCGAGCGGGCGGTCAGCTCGCGCAGCCGGCGGGAGGTCGAGCTGCGGATGACCGCGGCCGGCCGCAGCGCCCTGACCGCGCTGCGGGCCGCCCGGCGCAAGGAGATCGCCAAGGTGCTCCGCCGGCTGGACGCCGCGAGCGCCGACCGGCTGGCCAGCGCGCTGGAGTCGTTCGCCAGCGCCTACGCCACGTCGGCCTGACCGCTCAGGTCGGCCCGCTCCCGCTCGGCTCGCCCCGCCCGTCAGGGGCCGCTCAGGCGCGACCGGTGGGCCAGGTCGCCAGGTAGTCCGGCACCGGCGGGTCGCCGCGCAGGTCCGAGCTGGCCCGCGGCTCGCCCCAGACGTGGTGCAGCGGCAGGACGCCGGCCCAGTACGGCAGGTCCAGGTCCTCCTCCGCGTCGTCGGGGTCGACGTGGGCGCTGACCTTGAGCGACCACTCCTCGATCGGCAGGGCGAGCACCGAGGTCTGGGCCAGCTCCTTCTTCGACGGCCCCCGCGAGTCGGCGCCCCGGCCGGGCATCAGGTGCTCGGTGAGGACGGCCAGTGCCGCCGCCTTGGCCCGGAACTCCAGCTCCGTGCACCGCCCGAGCACCATCGCGCTGCGGTAGTTCATCGACGACTCGAACTGGCTGCGGGCCAGCACGAGCCCGTCGACGATCGTGACGGTCAGGCAGGTCGGCTCGCCGGTGGCCAGGCCGCGGAACAGCCGGGCCCCGGTCGAGCCGTGGCACAGCACCCGGTCGCCGTCGCGCGCGATGCCGACCGGCACGACGTACGGCCAGCCGTCGCGTGACCACCGCGAGATGGCCGACGAGCGCCCGGTCGAGCAGCGCGTCGAGGGCCGCCCGGTCGTCGACCTGCTTCTCCGGCAGCCGCCGGACCTCGCGTGCGCAGCCAGCTCGCGCGGGCTCACCGCCGGCTCACAGCAGCGAGGAGGCCTCGGTGAGGACGCCCCGCAGCATCTGCTCGATGTCGTCGAACTCGGGCTGGCCGATGATCAGCGGCGGAGCCAGCTGGACGACCGGGTCGCCGCGGTCGTCGGCGCGGCAGTAGATGCCGGCCTCGAACAGCGCCTTGGACAGGAACCCGCGCAGCAGCCGCTCGGCCTCGTCGTCGTTGAAGGTCTCCCGGGTCTCCTTGTCCTTGACCAGCTCGATCCCGTAGAAGTAGCCCTCGCCGCGCACGTCGCCGACGATCGGGATGTCCAGCAGCTTCTCCAGCGTGGCCCGGAACTTCGGCGCGTTCTCGTGCACGTGGTCGACCAGGCCCTCGCGCTCGAAGATGTCGAGGTTGGCCATCGCGACCGCGGCCGAGACCGGGTGGCCGCCGAAGGTGTAGCCGTGCGGGAAGGACGTGTGGCCCTTCTTGAACGGCTCGAACAGCCGGTCGCTGGCGATCATCGCGCCGATGGGGGAGTAGCCGGAGGTCATGCCCTTGGCGCAGGTGATGATGTCCGGCATGTAGCCGAAGTCGTTGCAGGCGAACAGCTCGCCGATCCGGCCGAACGCGCAGATGACCTCGTCGGAGACGAGCAGCACGTCGTACTCGTCGCAGATCTCGCGGACCCGCTCGAAGTAGCCGGGCGGCGGCGGGAAGCAGCCGCCGGAGTTCTGCACCGGCTCGAGGAACACGGCCGCGACCGAGTCCGGCGCCCTCGAACTCGATGGCCTCGGCGATCCGGTCGGCCGCCCAGCGCCCGAACGCCTTGAGGTCGTCGCGCAGGTGCTCCGGCGCGCGGTAGATGGTTGGTGTTGGGCACCTTGTGCGCGCCCGGCACGAGCGGCTCGAACGGCATCCGCGCCTCGGGGATGCCGGTGATCGACAGCGCTCCCTGGGGGGTGCCGTGGTAGGCGATGGCTGCGGCTGATCACCTTGTGCTTGCCCGGCTTGCCGACCAGCTTCCAGTACTGCTTGGCCAGCTTCCACGCGGTCTCGACGGCCTCGCCGCCGCCGGTCGTGAAGAACACCCGGTTCAGGTCGCCCGGGCGTGGACTGGGCCAGCCGCTCGGCCAGCTCGATCGCCTTGCGGGTGGGCGTAGGACCACAGCGGGAAGAACGCCAGGTCCTTGGCCTGCTTGGCCGCCGCCTCGGCCAGCTCGACCCGGCCGTGCCCGACCTGCACGACGAACAGCCCGGCCAGCCCGTCGAGGTAGCGGCGTCCCTTGTCGTCGTAGATGTAGGCACCCTCACCGCGCACGATGATCGGCACCTCACCGCCGTTCTCGTACGTCGAGTGGCGGGTGAAGTGCATCCAGAGGTGGTCCCGGGCGGCGTCGGCGTACGACGATGCCCAGGGGCGTGCGGGCCGCTCCCGTGGTGGTGGTCGCGGCGGTGTCCTGCGGTGTGGTGGTCATCGGGTTCCCCAGTTGTAGAGCTGTTTGCGGAGCTTGAGATAGACGAAGGTCTCGGTGCTGACGACGCCCGGGATCGTGCGGATCCGCGTGCTGACCAGGTTGAGCAGGTCGTCGTCGTCCTCGCAGACGACCTCGCACGAGGATGTCGAAGCTGCCGGCGGTGACCACGACGTAGTCGACCTCGGGCATCGCCGCGAGCTGGTCGGCGACCTCGGTGAGGTCCCCGGCGGTGCGCAGGCCGATCATGGCCTGGCGGCTGAACCCCACCTGCAGCGGATCGGTGACGGCGACGATCTGCACGACCCCGGACTCCAGCAGCCGCTGCACCCGCTGGCGGACCGCGGCCTCGGACAGCCCGACCGCCTTGCCGATCGCGGCGTACGGACGGCGGCCGTCCTCCTGCAGCTGGTCGATGATCCGCTTGGAGACCTCGTCCAGGATCGGCGCTGGGCCGTGCTCGCGGGGGCTCACCCGCTGGATACTTCCCGTCACGCCGCCCTCAATGCAAGTGAATCCGTTGTTTCGGAGCCGTCTGAGGCACCGAATCCACAGTTCCGGTGACTGTGGACTATCGATCCCGCCCGCTCGTGCGGCTAGAGTCGGACCCGCCACATCCCGTCCGTCCCGTCTGCAGCCGTCCGCCATCCGCCGTCCCGAGGGAGTCCCGCTGTGAGCGCCGCGACCCGCACCCTGCGCAACTTCGTCGACGGGGAGCACGTCGACACCGCAGACGGCCGGATGAGCGAGATCGTCGACCCCACGACCGCGCAGGTCGTCGCCCAGGCTCCGCTGTCCGGCGCGGAGGACGTCGACCGCGCGTACGCCGCGGCGGCCAAGGCGTTCGAGGGCTGGCGGGACACCACGCCGAGCGACCGGCAGAAGGCCCTGCTCGAAGATCGCCGACGCCATCGAGGACGCCGCCGACGAGCTGGTCAAGCTGGAGGCGGAGAACACCGGCAAGCCGTGGGCCCTCACCGCCAGCGAGGAGATCCCGCCGATGGTGGACCAGATCCGGTTCTTCGCCGGTGCCGCGCGCGTCCTCGAAGGCCGCGCGGCGGGGGAGTACCTGGCCGGCCACACGTCGTTCATCCGCCGCGAGCCGGTCGGCGTCGTCGGGCAGGTCGCGCCGTGGAACTACCCGATGATGATGGCGGTCTGGAAGTTCGCCCCGGCGATCGCGGCCGGCAACACCGTGGTGCTGAAGCCGAGCGACACGACGCCGGAGACCACGCTGCGGATGGCCGAGATCGCCGCGCAGTTCCTGCCGCCGGGCGTCCTCAACGTCGTCACCGGCGACCGCGAGACCGGCCGGCTGCTGGTCGAGCACCCGATCCCGGCGATGGTGTCGATCACCGGCTCGGTCCGCGCGGGCATGCAGGTCGCCGCCAGCGCCGCCAAGGACGTCAAGCGGGTGCACCTCGAGCTCGGTGGCAAGGCTCCGGTCGTGGTCTTCGACGACGCCGACGTCGAGGCGGCGGCCGAGGCCATCGCGGTCGCCGGCTACTTCAACGCCGGCCAGGACTGCACGGCGGCCACCCGGGTGCTGGCCGGCCCGCGGGTGCACGACGACTTCGTGGCCGCGCTCGCCGAGCAGGCCAAGGGGGCCAAGGTCGGCCGGCCGGACGACGAGGACGCGCTGCTCGGCCCGGTCAACAACGCCAACCAGCTGGAGCGGGTCACCGGCTTCCTCGACCGGCTGCCCGACCACGCGACGGTGTCGGCCGGTGGCGGCCGGGTGACCGACCTCGGCGACGGCTACTTCCTGCAGCCCACGGTGCTCTCCGGCATCCAGCAGGACGACGAGGTCATCCAGGAGGAGATCTTCGGCCCGGTCATCACCGTCCAGCGGTTCAGCGACGAGGAGGAGGCGCTGCGCTGGGCCAACGGCGTCCCCTACGGCCTGGCCTCGAGCGTGTGGACCAAGGACTTCGGCCGGGCGATGCGGATGGCCCGCCGCCTCGACTTCGGCTGCGTGTGGATCAACACCCACATCCCGCTGGTGGCCGAGATGCCGCACGGCGGGTTCAAGCACAGCGGGTACGGCAAGGACCTGTCGATGTACGGGTTCGAGGACTACACGCGGATCAAGCACGTCATGGCCAACCTGGACAGCTGAGGCGACCTCGTGAGCCGCTCGCCAGGGCGGCGTGGGTCAACGGCTGGACCCACCCGCACCACCAGTGGATCGACGGTGCCGCCCGTCCCGGCTCGTCGGGCGGGCAGCACGACATCGTCGACCCCTCGAACGGCCAGGTGCTGCAGTCGGTCTCGCTGGCCGGCGCGGAGGACGTCGACGCGGCGGTCGGCGCGGCCCGGGCCGCCCAGCCGGCCTGGGGCGCGCTGCCTCCCGCCGAGCGCTCGGCCGCGATGCACCGGCTGGCCGCTGCTGCTCGACGAGCGGGCCGAGTCGCTGGCCCAGACCGAGTCGGGTCAGACGGGCAAGCCGATCCGGCTGGCCCGCGAGTTCGACGTCCCCGGCACGGTCGACAACACGGCGTTCTTCGCCGGGGCGGCCCGGATGCTGGAGGGACGCAGCGTCGGGCGAGTACTCGCCCGACCACACCTCGGCCGTCCGCCGCGAGCCGGTGGGGGTGGTCGGATCGATCGCCCCGTGGAACTACCCGCTGCAGATGGCGGCGTGGAAGGTGCTGCCGGCGATCGCCGCGGGCAACGCGATCGTGCTGAAGCCGAGCGAGCTCACGCCGCTGACCGCGCTCCTGCTCGCCGAGGCGGCCCAGGACGCCGGCATCCCGGACGGCGTCGTCAACGTCGTGACCGGCACCGGCCCGGTGGCCGGTGAGGCCCTGATCGGCCACCCGGACGTCGCGATGGTGTCGTTCACCGGCTCCAGCGCGGTGGGACGCCGGGTGATGGAGCGGGCCGCGGCGACCGCGAAGCGGGTGCACCTGGAGCTCGGGGGCAAGGCTCCGTTCGTGGTGATGGACGACGCCGACCTCGAGGCGGCGGTGAACGGCGCGGTGGCCGGATCCCTCATCAACACCGGGCAGGACTGCACCGCGGCCACGCGGGCCATCGTGCACCGCTCGCTCGTCGACGACTTCGTCGCCGGCGTGGCCGACCTGATGGCCGGCGTGCGGCTCGGCGACCCGCGTGACCCGGCGACCGACCTCGGCCCGCTGGTCTCCGCCGCCCACGCGGCCCGGGTCGCCGGGTTCGTCGAGCGTGCGGTCGCGGCGGGCCAGAAGGTCGTCTGCGGGGGCAGCGCCCCCGGTGGCGACCTCGCCGGCGGCGCCTACTTCGAGCCCACGCTCGTGGTGGTCGACGGCCCGGACGCCCAGATCTGGCGCGAGGAGGTCTTCGGGCCGGTGCTGGCGGTGCTGGCGTTCGAGGACGACGACGAGGCCATCGCGCTGGCCAACGACACGCCGTACGGGCTGGCGGCCTCGATCTGGACGACGGACGTGTTCCGGGCCCAGCGGGGCACGCGGGAGATCCAGGCCGGCTGCGTGTGGGTCAACGACCACATCCCGATCATCAGCGAGATGCCGCACGGCGGGTACAAGGCGTCGGGCTTCGGCAAGGACATGAGTGTCTACTCCCTGGAGGAGTACACCAACGTCAAGCACGTCATGTCCGACATCACCGGTGTCGCCCGGAAGCCCTGGCACAGAACGGTTTTCACGGGTGACGCTGACCGCTCGAAGTGAGCCGGAGGCACTCTCGCTCTGGCTGGACTCACCGGAGCGCCCGGCCGCTCGTCCGGCCCTGTCCGGTCAGCTGGCCGTCGATCTGGCCGTGGTCGGCGGCGGCTTCACCGGTCTCTGGGCCGCCCTGCTGGCCCTCGAGGAGCAGCCGGACCGCTCGGTCGTCGTGGTCGAGGGGGCCCGGCTGGGCTGGGCCGCGTCCGGTCGCAACGGCGGCTTCTGCGCGGCCAGCCTGACCCACGGCATCGGCAACGGCCTGGCCCGCTGGCCGGAGGAGATGCCGGCGCTGCTGCGGCTGGGGCAGGAGAACCTGGACGCCATCGAGCAGGCCCTGTCGGCCCACCGCATCGAGTGCGGGTTCGAGCGCACCGGCGCGCTGGACGTCGCGGTGGCCGACTGGCAGGTCGAGGAGCTGCGCGAGGTGCACGAGCAGGCGCGCCGGCTCGGTGCGGACAGCGTGCTGCTGGACGGCGAGGAGACGCGCTCTCTGGTCAGCTCGCCGACCTACCTCGGCGGTGTGCTCGACCGCACCGGGACGGCGATGGTGGACCCGGCCCGGCTGGTGTGGGGGCTGGCCGCGCGCGGTCGAGCGGCTCGGCGGCCGGGTCGTCGAGCGGCTCGCCGGTCACCTCGTGGCGGGACGCGGGCGACGCGGTCGTGCTGGAGACCCCCGGCGGCCGGGTCCGGGCGCGCCAGGTCGTGCTGGCGACCAACGTCTTCCCCTCCCTCGTGCGCCGGGCCCGGCCGTACGTCGTGCCGGTCTGGGACCACGTCCTCGCCACCGAGCCGCTCACGGCGGACCAGCTGGCGTCCCTCGGCTGGGCGGGCCGTCAGGGCGTGGGAGACGCCGGGCAACCAGTTCCACTACTACCGGTTGTCGTCAGACAACCGTCTGGTGTGGGGTGGCTACGACGCGCTCTACTACTTCGGCTCCGACCTCTCCGCGGCGCGGGCCCGGAGCCCGCGGACCGAGCAGATGCTGGCGCGGCATCTGGTCGAGACGTTCCCGCAGCTCGAGGGTGTCGCGATCTCGCACACGTGGGGCGGGGCGATCGACACGTGCACGCGGTTCAGCCCGTTCTGGGGCCGGGCGATGGGCGGCCGGGTCGCGTACGTCGCGGGCTACACCGGGCTGGGGGTCGGGTCGTCCCGCTTCGGCGCGCAGGTCTGCCTCGACCTGCTGGCCGGCCGGGACAACGAGCGCACCGCGCCTGTCGATGGTCCGGCGCAAGCCGCTGCCGTTCCCGCCGGAGCCGCTGCGGTGGGCCGCGATCCAGCTGACCCGGCGCAGCATCGCCCGGGCCGACGCGGCTGACGGCCGACGCGACGTGTGGCTGCGGACGCTCGACCGCCTCGGCCTCGGCTTCGACTCCTAAGGATCGGTGAGATGACCCGCTACGGCGCCCAGTTCGGTCCCGACGTGACGTTCCTCGGCGTGCCCGAGTGCGACCTGGACGACCCCGCGTCGTACGCCGACGCGGAGGTGGTGATCCTCGGCGCGCCGTTCGACGGCGGCACCTCGCACCGGCCGGGCACCCGGTTCGGGCCGCAGGCGATCCGGATGACCGACTACCTGCCGCACGACGGCTCGCGGCCGAGCCTGGCGCTGCGCACGGACGGCCTGCTCGACCTCGCACGTGGTCGACGCGGGCGACGTGGAGATGTACTCCGGCGACATCGAGACCGCTCTGCCGCTGCTGGAGGCGGCGGTGCAGAAGGTCACCGAGTCCGGCGCGATCCCGGTCGATCCTCGGCGGCGACCACTCGGTCACCTTCCCCGACGCCAAGGGCGTCGCGAACGTCCTCGGTCACGGCCGGATCTCGATGATCCACTTCGACGCGCACGCCGACACGGGCGACATCGAGTTCGGCTCGCTGTGGGGGCACGGCCAGCCGATGCGCCGGCTGATCGAGTCCGGCGCACTGCGCGGCGACCGGTTCCTGCAGGTCGGCCTGCGCGGGTACTGGCCGGGCCCGGAGACGCTGGACTGGATGGCCCAGCAGCGCATGCGGTCGTACGAGATGACCGAGATCGTCACGCGCGGGCTCGACGCCTGCCTGACCGAGGCGTTCACCATCGCGACCGACGACTGCGACGGGGTCTTCCTGTCCGTGGACATCGACGTCTGCGACCCGGGACACGCACCGGGCACGGGGACACCGGAGCCGGGCGGCCTGTCGGCCCGGCAGCTGCTGGACGCCGTGCGGCGGATCTGCCTCGAGCTGCCCGTCGTCGGGGTGGACGTGGTCGAGGTCAGCCCGCCGTACGACCACGCCGACATCACCGCTGCGCTCGGCAACCGGGTCGTGCTGGAGGCCCTGTCGGCGATCGCCCGCAGGCGGGCCGACGAGCGGGACGGGACGACCTGGGACCCGGCCCGTCCGCTGCTGGACCGCTAGCCCCGCCGGCCGCTAGTCCTGCGGCGCGTCGTCCGGGCTCGGGCCGTGGCGGACCTCGCCGGTCACCGGGTCGATGGCGCTCTGGCCCGGAGGCAGGTTCGACAGGTCGGGAGCGATGACGGTCGGCATCTCGCCCGAGTCCGGCAGGCCGAAGGTGGGCACGCTGCCGTCCGCCGGCGCGAGGACGAACTCGCCGGCATGACCGCGCGGGATGGTGTCTCCGCGGAAGTACCCCGGCGAGATCGCGGAGTAGATGAACATCAGCACGACCCCGGCGAGCAGCGACCCGATGCCGATGATGAACACGCCACCGACGTCGCCGAGGCTCGTCTCGCCGTAGTCCGCCGCGTAGTACGTGTGCGCCGCGTAGAAGAACGCGCCGAGCAGGAGCAGGCCGCCGAGGAACGGGATGACCCCCTGCATGAGGATGTCGCGCGGCTTGCCCCACATGGTCTTGCGGTAGAACCACACGCAGGCGAACCCGGTCAGCCCGTAGTAGAAGGCGATCATCAGGCCGACAGCGGCGATGGTGTCGGCCAGGATGTCCTGGCTGACCAGCGTCAGGCCGACGTAGAAGATGATCGACACCGCGCCCATCCAGATCGTCGAGTCGGTCGGCGTCAGGTACCGCGGGTGGATCCGGGCGAACCGGCGCGGGATCGCGCCGAACGCCGCCATCGACAGCGAGGTCCGCGCCGTCGGCAGGATCGTCGTCTGGGTCGAGGCGGACGCCGACGTGAGCACGGTGATCTTGAGGAAGAACACCATGATCGCGCCGACGACACCGCCGCCGAAGACGACCTTGCCCATGCCGGCGAAGACGTCCGCGGCGTTGTCCGGGTTGCCGATCCCGATGCCCTTGGAGCCGACGCCGGCGAACGGAGACCGCGGCGATCGAGACGATCGCGTAGGTGAGCAGCAGGAGCACGGTGGACAGGACGGCCGCCCGGCCCGGGGTGGTCGCCGGGTCGTCGGCCTCCTCGTTGGTCGCGACCGCGGTGTCCCAGCCCCAGTAGATGAAGACCGCGATCAGCGTGGCCGTGACGATCGAGGTCAGCGACAGGCCGGACGGCGACAGCCAGGACAGGCTGGGCTTGATCGCCGATGCCGGAGCGCCGCCGAAGTAGACCTTGGCCAGGGCGAAGACCGCGAACAGCACCAGCGTGAAGACCTCGATGCCGAGCAGCGCGTACTGGATCCGCGCGGAGATCTCGATGCCCGCGATAGCAGATGTAGGTCATCACGATGATCCAGACGATGCCCGCGACCGTGCTCCAGAACGTGCTGTCGGCCAGCGTGTCCAGGCCGACGAGGCGGAAGGAGTAGGAGCCGGCGATCTGGGCCAGGTTGGCCATCACGATGACGTCCGCGGCGATGATGCCCCAGCCGCCCATCCAGCCGATCCGGGTGCCGAAGGCCTTGGCCGCCCAGGTGAAGGTCGTGCCGCAGTCGGGGATCGCCTTGTTCAGCTCGGCGTAGGCGACCGCGATGAAGTACATCGGGACGAACGCGACCACCATGATCAGCGGGGCCTTCACGCCGACGATGCCGGACCCGTTGGCCGTCGTCACGACGTAGCCCAGGCTCGCGGCCAGGCTGTACGCCGGAGCGGTCGAGGCGATGCCGACGACGATGCTGCTCAGCAGGCCGAGCGAGCCGCCCTTGAGGCCCTTCTCGCCCGAGCCGCTGCCGTGGGCCTCCTCGGCCGTGGTCGCTGTCGTCATGGACCGCCCTCTCGGTGGCGCCGAGGCGGTGGCCGGGCCTATGGGCACCTCGGGTCGTCTCTACGGATTCCGTTGCCAGGAGGGTAAACGACTACGATCTTCGTGTACAGAGTCGGCGCGCACCGCCGAGATGACCATGAGATGACGATGAAGAGGGGACGTCTATGAGGATCCTGCTGGTCGGTTCCGGAGGTGTCGGGGACGCCTTCGCCCGGATCGCGGCCCGACGGTCCTTCTTCGAGCGCCTGGTCGTCGCGGACTACGACCAGGCCCGGGCCGAGCGCACGGTGGCGGCCGTCCAGGCCGCTCACCCGGGCGAGGACCGGTTCGTCGCCGCCCGCGTCGACGCCTCCTCGGCCGAGTCGGTGGCCGAGCTGGCCCGCCGGCACGAGGTCACGCACGTGATGAACGCCGTGGACCCCCGGTTCGTGATGCCGGTCTTCGACGGAGCGTTCGCGGCCGGCGCGGACTACCTGGACATGGCCATGAGCCTGTCCCGGCCCCATGCCGAGGCGCCGCACGAGCAGACGGGGGTCAAGCTGGGCGACGAGCAGTTCGCGGTCAGTGCCGACTGGGGCCGGGCCGGCCGGCTGGCCCTGTGCGGCATGGGCGTCGAGCCCGGCCTGTCCGACGTCTTCGCGCGGTACGCCGCGGACCACCTGTTCGCCGAGATCGACGAGCTGGGCACGCGGGACGGGTCGAACCTCGTGGTCGAGGGCTTCGACTTCGCACCGTCGTTCTCGATCTGGACCACGATCGAGGAGTGCCTGAACCCTCCCGTGATCTGGGAGCGCGACCGCGGCTGGTTCACCACCGCGCCGTTCTCCGAGCCGGAGGTGTTCGACTTCCCCGAGGGGATCGGGCCGGTCGAGTGCGTGAACGTCGAGCACGAGGAGGTCCTGCTGATGCCGCGCTGGGTCGACGCGCGGCGGGTCACCTTCAAGTACGGCCTGGGCACCGAGTTCATCGACGTCCTCAAGGCGCTGCACAAGGTCGGCCTCGACCGCACGGCGCCGGTGCGGGTCGCGTCCGGCTCGGGCCCGGTGGAGGTCAGCCCGCGCGACGTCGTCGCGGCGGTGCTCCCCGACCCGGCCGGGCTGGGGGACCGGATGAGCGGCAAGACCTGCGCGGGGCTGTGGGTCACCGGCCGGGGCAAGGACGGCGAGCCGCGCTCGACGTACCTGTACCACGTGGTCGACAACGCCTGGGCGATGGAGAGCTACGGCGCGCAGTGCGTCGTCTGGCAGACGGCGGTCAACCCCGTCGTGGCGCTCGAGCTGCTGGCGACGGGCGTGTGGTCCGGTGCCGGCGTGCTGGGTCCGGAGGCCTTCGACGCCGTGCCGTTCCTCGACCTGCTGTCGGCCGACGAGCCGGCCGGTTACGGCTCGCCGTGGGGTCAGCGCGAGCAGCCGCCCGCCTGACGGCTCACGGTGCGGGCAGCCGCAGCACCGCGCCGGGCACGGTCGCCCGCGCGACCGTGTGCGGGCCGGCGGTGTGCCAGCGGACGTGGACCGTCACCTGGCGGCCGCCGTCGTCGCGCACCTGCAGGGTGCCGACCACGCCGAGGCCGTAGTAGTCGGACCTCAGCGACCCGCTGACCCACGTGTCGCTGGTCCAGCGGACGTCGTGCAGCAGCGCGGTCACGACGTCGGCGGAGGAGTCCGCTGCGTAGTGCACCGTGCCTCCGCGCAGTCCCAGGTCGTCGTTCGCGTCGACGTACTGGTAGCGGTACGCCGCGTCGCCCGCCGCCGCCACGGCGACCGCGGCGAGTCGCCGTCGCAACGGTGAGGCCTGACCGGTCACGACCGCCGCCGGGGTCACCTGCTGGAGCTCGTCCGGGAACGATCCGAGCGTGTGGACCTCGGGAACCGTTGCCGCACAAGAGGTGTCGAGCGTCGACAGCTGCTCGGGGTGGCGGACGAACGCCTGGTAGATCGAGGCGCCGCAGCCGTACCGGTCGTCCAGCGCGACCAGGTGCACCATGTTGGGAACGACGACCGATCGCGCCGCCGGGCCGATCTGCCGGGCCACGTGCTCGCCTCCGGCCGCCGGGGTCAGCGAGTCGATGTCACCGTTCAGGACCAGCACCGGGACGTTCGTCGCGTCCATCGGCACGCCCGGCCGCACCGGGGGATCGGCCGGATGGGTCGGCGCGGGCCAGCCCAGGCAGCCGGTGTAGGCCTCCGTGTACTGGTCCATCCGGATCCACTCGGCGGTGGTGAACGGCGCGAAGGTGTCCGACGGCAGCGCGGAGATCGACGCGGCCAGCTGGGTACGGCGCCGGGCCGGGCTCGCGGACGGGTCGAACAGCTGGGGGTAGTCCGTGCAGGCCACCGCGAAGAACGTCCCGTCGGAGTACGCCCGGACCGGGCCGTAGTAGTCGCCGTCGTCGTAGCCGAAGTCCTCGGCGTACAGCCGCAGCAGCGGCACGGGGTCGTGACGCTCCAGCAGGGCGCGGCCGGCCGCGTCGAGCGAGCGGTACACGCCGTAGTCGTACCCCGCGTCGTTGACCAGGTCGACGAGCTGGCGGATCCCCACGGTCGTCGGCACCAGGGTCGCGTCGACACCCGGCACCCGGCCGTGCACCGGATGAGCCCGCAGGGCGCTGGCGAGCCGCCCGATCCGCTGCCAGGCACCGGGTCCGGCCGCCGCGTCACAGGCCAGGGCCCGCGTGCAGGCGGCGTCGAACGCCGTCCGTGCGGTCGTCACCGTCGTGACGTACCAGGGATCCAGGTCGCGGGCCTCGTACGCCGAGTCCAGGACGACCGAGCGCAGCAGGCCGGGGAACAGGGACAGGAACGACTGCGCGAAGTACGTGCCGTAGGAGTCGCCGTAGAGGTCCACCGGTCCGAGGTGCAGCCGGCCGATGACTGCCGCCAGGTCGCGCGCGTCGTTCGCCGTCCCGAACAGGTCGGAGGCGTGGACGTAGCTGCCGTCGGCCCGGCGGTAGGTGTGGTCGAGCCGGCGGCCGCAGTCGGCGACCAGGGCCTGGAAGTGTGCCGTCGCCGTGTCGCCCCGGTAGGACTGCAGGGAGGGGCAGTCCAGCAGGGCGGTCCGGCCGGTGCCGCGGAGGTCGACGACCAGGAGGTTCCGCGTCCGGTGCAGCGGGCCGATCATGTCGAGGTAGTCCGGCGTCGTGCCCGTCGAGGGGTAGCCGGGGCCGCCCTCCTCGGCGACGACCGTCCCCTGCGCCGCTCCGGACGCCGGCACCCAGCCGAAGCCGACGGCGATCGTCCCCGCACCCGGATCGGTGCGGTCGAGCGGGACGCGGACCGAGCCGCACCAGGCGGCGACGCCGGCCAGCCGGCAGTGCTGCAGAGCGACGGTACCGACCCGCAGACCGCCGGGAGGCGCCGTGGTCGCGGAGGCGGTCGGGGTGCCCCCGGTCAGGCCGGTGGCCAGCACCGCGGTGGCCAGGACCGCGGCGACCAGGAGGCCGACGGCACCGCGCCGGGGGGTGCGGGTGCCCTTCACCGGCAACGCCTCTCGCGTCGGGGTCTGCTGGTCAGGACGCGTCGAGCGCCTCGGCCAGGACGTCGAGCGCCTCCTCGAGCAGCGGCTCGGGCATCACCAGCGGCGGCAGGAACCGCAGCACGTTGCCGAACGTGCCGCAGGTCAGGGTCAGCACTCCCCGCTGGTGGCAGCCGGCCGAGATGCGCGCGGCCTCGGCCGCGTCCGGGGTCCGCGTGCCGGGCTCGACGATCTCGATGGCCAGCATGGCTCCCCGGCCCCGCACGTCACCGATCTGGGCGTGCCGCTCGGCCAGCTCGACCAGGCGCGGGATCATCACCGACTCGATGTTCTTGGCCCGTCCGGGCAGGTCCTCGGTGAGCATGGCGTCCATCGAGGCCAGGGCGGCCGCGCAGGCGACCGGGTTCCCGCCGTACGTGCCGCCCAGGCCGCCCGCGTGCACGGCGTCCATCAGCTCGGCCCGTCCGGTGAGCGCGGCGAGCGGCAGGCCACCCGCGATCCCCTTGGCGGTCGTGATCAGGTCGGGCAGGACGCCCTCGTGCTCACAGGCGAACATCGCTCCGGTGCGGCCGAACCCGGTCTGGATCTCGTCGGCCACGAACACCACGCCGTTCGCGGAGCACCACTCGGACAGCCCGGTGAGGAAGCCGGGCGCCGGCACGACGAAGCCGCCCTCGCCCTGGATCGGCTCGATCACCACGCAGGCGACCTGGTCCGCACCCACCTGCTTCTCGATGAAGTCCGATCGCGCGCCGGGCAGCGGCCGTGCCGGAGATCACCGCGGGCTCGCGGAACGGGTAGGACAGGGGAGCGCGGTAGACCTCGCCGGCGAACGGCCCGAAGCCGTGCTTGTAGGGCATGACCTTCGCGGTCATCGCCATCGTCAGGTTGGTGCGCCCGTGGTAGGCGTGGTCGAACACCACGACGGCGTCCCGGCCGGTCGCGGCGCGGGCCACCTTGACCGCGTTCTCCACCGCCTCGGCGCCGGAGTTGAACAGCGCCGACCGCTTCTCGAAGTCGCCGGGCGTCAGCTGGTTCAGCGCTCGCAGACCGCGACGTACCCGTCGTACGGCGTGACCATGAAGCAGGTGTGGGTGAACGCGGCGACCTGCTCCTGGACGGCGGCGACGACACCGCGGGTGGGCGTTGCCGGCGTTGACGACGGCGATGCCCGGCGCCGAGGTCGATCAGGGAGTTGCCGTCGACGTCGACCAGGACACCGCCGCCGGCCTTCTCGATGTAGATCGGCAGCGTGCTGCTCACGCCCTTGGCCACGGCCGCCGTGCGCCGGGCGTGGATGTCCTGCGACCGGGGACCGGGGATCGCGCGTGACCAGCCGGCGGCTCTGCGGCAGGTCGGGGCCGCCACCGGCGGCCGGACGGGGGTGCTGGCAGGCGTGGTCTCGGTCATGGGCCCACGGTACTGTGACAGACGTCGGTCGGACGAGCCCCTGATTGCGGAATCCTCCGTTCGCAGCGGTTCCGCATGCGGATGTCGTCGTGACTGATCGGATCGACCCGCGAGATGGCCCGTACGACCCGGCCCACGACCACTCAGCTGCTGGAGGACCACGTGACCGTCCTGACCGACCGCGAGGCCACGCTCGTCGAGCGCGTCCCCACCGGCCTCCTGGTGAACGGCGAATGGCGGCCGGCCGGCGCCGGCGGCACGCTGCCCGTCGACGACCCGTCCACCGGCGAGGTCATCGCGGAGGTGGCCGACGCCGAGCGTCGACGGACGGCAAGGCGGCCCTCGACTCGGCCGTCGCCCACCAGGCGGAGTGGGCGGCCACGCCGCCCCGCGAGCGCGGCGAGATCCTGCGCCGGGCGTTCGAGCTGATCACCGAGCGCGCGTCGACGACCTGGCGACGGTGATGACCCTGGAGATGGGCAAGCCGCTGGCCGAGTCGCGCGGCGAGATCGCCTACGGCGCCGAGTTCTTCCGCTGGTTCTCCGAGGAGGCCGTGCGGATCGCCGGGCGGTACTCCGTCGCACCGGACGGCAAGACCCGGCTGGTCACGATGAAGGCCCCGGTCGGCCCGTGCCTGATGATCACGCCCTGGAACTTCCCGCTGGCGATGGGCACCCGCAAGATCGGCCCGGCCATCGCCGCCGGCTGCACGATGGTCGTCAAGCCGGCCAGCCAGACGCCGCTGACGATGCTGTCGCTGGCCGCGATCCTCAGCGAGGCCGGGCTGCCCGACGGCGTGCTCAACGTGGTCACCACCGCGCGGACCGGCGAGGTGATGGAGCCGCTCATCCGCGACCCGCGGCTGCGCAAGCTCACCTTCACCGGCTCCACCGAGGTCGGGCGCCGCCTGGTCGAGCAGTCCGCCGAGCAGCTCCTGCGGGTCTCGATGGAGCTCGGCGGCAACGCGCCGTTCCTCGTGTTCGAGGACGCCGACCTGGACGCCGCGGTCGAGGGCGCCATGCTGGCCAAGATGCGCAACATCGGTGAGGCCTGCACCGCGGCCAACCGCTTCCTCGTGCACGAGTCGGTCTCCGAGCGAGTTCGCCGCCCGGCTGGCCGAGCGGATGGTCGGCGATGAAGGTCGGCCGGGGCACCGAGGACGGCGTGCAGGTCGGCCCGCTGGTCGACGAGAAGAGCCGCGACAAGGTGGCCGAGCTGGTCCAGGACGCGGTCGACGCCGGCGGCACGGGTCGCCACCGGCGGGAAGGCGATCGGCGACCGCGGGCTGGTTCTACGCCCCGACCGTGCTCACCGACGTGCCGCCGAAGGCCCGGGTGTTCGCCGAGGAGATCTTCGGGCCGGTGGCGCCGATCACGACGTTCTCCGACCAGGACGAGGCGCTGCGCCTGGCCAACGACACCGAGTACGGCCTGGTGGCCTACGCGTTCACCCGCGACCTGTCCCGGGCGCTGGCCGTGGCCGAGGGCCTGGACACCGGCATGGTCGGCATCAACCAGGGCATCGTCTCCAACCCGGCCGCGCCGTTCGGCGGTGTGAAGGCCTCCGGCTTCGGCCGCGAGGGCGGCGTCGAGGGCATCGAGGAGTACCTGGAGACCAAGTACGTCGGAATCCGTCCCTAACCGGCGTGAAACCGTACGAAGGCCGGCAGATCGTCTGGCCCGATCGGGACCAGACGGCCTAGTCACCCCTGCGCCGACCGGGTGAACCTCGCCTTGTTCTACGCAAAGTGCTGGCAACATCACCCTGTGTTGCCCTCTCATGGCATCAGCGAGTCACGGACCGTGGGCTCGCCGTCCGAGGGAGGGAACAGCATGAAGAAGTCCACCGTGGCGACCGTCGTGCGCTGGTCGGCCAGCGTCGCGCCCGTCGTTGCCCTGGTGTCGGTGCTCGGCGCCGGCTCCAAGTGGTACTGATCGGCATGACCGCGGCTGACGAGGCCCGGACCCCGGGTTACAAGTGGGTCTGACCACGACGAGCGCGCACCACGGCAGTCCGGCGCATCCCCGCGCCAGCTCACGTCCCCTTCGCGACCGGCAATCGCGAGGGGGACGTCGCTTTTGCGCCCCTGACGCCTACAGGACTAGCGCCGATAGTCCGAAGTGATGATGTTGGGACACAAAGGCCCCAACGACCTGCGTGATGACGGTCAGTTGCGCTGTCATTGCTCAGAGCAACCCCTGCATCCACGTGCAGGGCCACCGCGTCTCGTCTGGGGAGGGTTCATGCGCGAGCACGCCCGCGAGGACGCCCGGACGGCCGCCGAGGCCGTGCCGGGCTACACGTGGGTCTGAAGGCCGGCACTTCCGGGTCTGGCACCCGCCGGGTGTCCCTGCCCACCCCCCTGACCGTGTTCGTGGCCGGGGTGATGGTGACCGGGCTGAGCATCGCCGCGCTGGCGCTGCACGGCCTGGACGTGCCGGCGTTCCTGGCCGGCATCCCCGCCGCCGGATGGCTGCTGGTGGTGGGGGTGATCCTCGGCGAGCTCGGACCCATCCCCGTCTCCCGGGGTGACGACGAGGCGTCCAACGTCACGATGTCGACGACCTTCGCCGTGGCGCTCGTCGCGACCGGTCCGTTCCCGCTGCTCCTCGCGGCGCACAGCACCGCGGTGTTCATGGACGACGTCCGCACCCGGCGCAGCCCGGTCAAGATGGCCTTCAACTTCGCGCAGTACACCATCTCGATGGCCGCGGCCCGGATGGTGTTCGCCCGCCTGACCGGCCAGCCGTTCCTCGCGTCGTACACCGCGTTCCGGCCACAGGACCTGATCCCCACGCTGCTGGCCGGCTTCGCGTTCCTCATCATCAACAACGGGCTGGTCGCCGATCGTCGTCGCCCTCGACACCGGCGAGCCGGTGATCGAGATGCTGCGCGACGACCTCGCCTTCAAGATGGAGACGTCCGCGGTCCTCGTCGGGCTGAGCGGGGTGGCGGCCGTCCTGGCCCAGTTCAGCGGGTGGATGCTCCCGCTGCTGGCCATGCCGGTCCTCGCCGTGCGCCGCTCGGCCGTCCTCGCCGCCGCACGCCAGACCCAGGCCATGCGCGACGCGCTGACCGGGCTGGGCAACCGCGCGCTGTTCTTCAGCCGGGCCGACAAGCTGCTCGCCCGGTTCGAGCGCTCGGGGGAGTCGGTGGCGGTCCTGATGATCGACCTCGACCACTTCAAGGACATCAACGACACCCTCGGCCACCAGGTCGGCGACCGGGTCATCCAGGCCGTCGCCGGGCGGATCGCCCACCTGGGCGGCGACCTCGGCTGCGTCGCCCGGCTCGGTGGTGACGAGTTCGCGGTCGCCCTGTCCGGCGTGGACGCCGCCGCCGCCGGAGCGGTCGCCGAGACGCTGCTCGCCGACGTCGTCCGCCCGCTGCAGATCGGCGGGACCCGGATGGCCATCCAGGCCAGCGTCGGGATCGCGATGGCCGAGCGCAACGTCGACGTCACCGCGCTCATGCAGCGGGCCGACATCGCGCTGTACGAGGCCAAGCAGGACCGCGCGCGGTGGTGCCTGTACGACGTGCTGTCCACGCCGACCACCCCGGAGCTCGGCCTGCTGGCCGACCTGCGCGAGGCGCTGGAGAACGGCCAGCTCTCGGTCGCCTTCCAGCCCCAGGTCGGGCTGTCCGACGGCCGGGTCACCGGCGCCGAGGCGCTGGCCCGCTGGAAGCACCCGGAGCGCGGCTACATCCCGCCCTCGGACTTCATCACGCTCGCCGAGAACACCGGACTGATCAGCCAGGTCACGGACGTCGTGCTCGAGGCCGCACTGACCGCGCTGTCGGACTGGACGCGACTGGGCCTGAGCTGCCCGGTGTCGGTGAACCTGTCCGCCCGCCAGCTGGCCGACCTGAGCCTGCCCGAGCGGGTCAGCGACGCGCTGCGCCGCCACGGCATCCCGGCCGGGCTGCTCACCGTCGAGGTCACCGAGAGCTCGATCCTGGGCGACCCGCGCCGGGCCGGGGCCGATCCTGCACGAGCTGCGCCAGGAGGGCGTCCGGATCGCCGTCGACGACTTCGGCACCGGCTACTCCTCGCTGGCCTACCTGCAGCGGCTGGACCTGGACGAGCTGAAGATCGACCGCAGCTTCGTGCAGTCGATGTGCCTGGTGGCCCGCGACGACGTGCTGGTCCGCTCGATCATCGAGCTCGCGCACAACCTCGGGCTCTCGGTGGTCGCCGAGGGCGTCGAGGCCTCGATCCAGGTCGACCGGCTCCGCGAGCTGTCCTGCGACGCTGCCCAGGGCTACTACCTCGGCCGGCCCGATGGACCGCGACCTGATGACCGGCTGGCTGCAGCGCGACGCGCTCCTCGGCACCTCGGCCGACGAGGACGGCCGTCCCACGAACCCGTTGCGCGTGGCCAAGGCCGACGCCGCCGACCGGCGCCCGCACCTGCGGGCCGTCGGCTCGGCCTGGAAGGAGGACTGAGCCGTGCTGATCGCCGCGCTGGTCGTCGTGGCCGTCCTCACCGTGCCGCTGTCCGGCGGCCGGTGGTCCAACCTGGCCGCGTTCCGGCCGCGCGGCACCTGGCTGCTCTGGGTCGCCCTCGCCGTGCAGATCGTGCAGTTCGGTGTGGTGGACCTCGGCCCGGTCGACGAGATGGTGCACGTCGGCACCTACCTGCTGGCCGCGGCGTTCCTGGCCATGAACTGGCGGGTGCGCGGGGTCGGGCTGGTCGCGCTCGGCGGCCTGTCCAACGGCCTGACGATCGCCCTGAACCACGGCACGCTGCCGGCCCGGGCGGCCGCGCTGCGGGAGGCCGGCCTGCACGTCCGGCGCACCGACTTCGTGAACTCCGGGGTCATGGCCCACGCCCGGCTGCCGTGGCTCGGTGACGTGTTCGCCGTGCCCAAGGCCGTGCCGCTCGCCAACGTGTTCAGCGTCGGCGACGTGGTCCTGGTGATCGGCGCCTTCGTCGTCGTTCACAGCCTCGGTCGCCGCACGCCGGCGCAGCCCGAGCCGGCGGATGCGCCAGAATCGAGCCGTGCCACCGAGCCCCACCCGGTCTGAGACCCGACGCCGCGTCGTCCTGCTCGGCTCGACCGGCTCCATCGGGTGCCAGGCCATCGACGTCGCGGTCCAGGCCCCTGACCGGTTCGAGGTCGTCGCCCTGGCCGCTGGCGGCGCCGACGTGGAAACCCTTGCCGCGCAAGCGGTCCGGCTCGGCGTGTCCGCCGCTGGCGGTCGCGCGCACCGACGTCGTGGACGACCTGCGCGCGGCCCTGTCCGACCGGGCGCGGTCCGAAGCTCGACCGGGCTGGACCGAGCCGGAGATCCTGGCCGGGCCGGGAGCGGCGGCCGAGCTGGCCGCCATGGACTGCGACATCGTGCTCAACGGCATCACCGGCTCGATCGGGCTGGCGCCGACCCTGGCCGCGCTGCAGGCCGGCCGGACCCTGGCGCTGGCCAACAAGGAGTCGCTGATCGTCGGTGGCCCGCTCGTCACCGCGGCCGCCGCGCCGGGACAGATCGTGCCGGTCGACTCCGAGCACTCCGCGCTGGCCCAGTGCCTGCGCGGCGGCCGCGCCGACGAGGTCGGCCGGCTGGTGCTGACCGCCAGCGGCGGACCGTTCCGGGGGTGGACGCGCGCCGCGATGGAGACCGTGACGCCGGAACAGGCGCTGGCCCACCCGACCTGGGACATGGGCCTGGTGATCACGACGAACTCGGCCACGCTGGTCAACAAGGGCCTGGAGGTCATCGAGGCCCATCTGCTGTTCGGCGTGGGCTACGACCGGATCGACGTCGTGGTCCATCCGCAGTCGATGGTCCACTCGATGGTCGAGTTCGTCGACGGCTCGACGCTCGCCCAGTGCTCGCCGCCCGACATGCGGCTGCCGATCGCCGTCGCGCTGGGCTGGCCGGAGCGGGTGCCCGGCGCAGCGGCGGGCTGCGACTGGTCGACCGCCTCGACCTGGGAGTTCCTGCCGCTCGACGAGGAGGCGTTCCCGGCGGTCCGGCTGGCCCGGCAGGTCGGCCAGGCCGGCGTGACCTTCCCGGCGGTGTTCAACGCGGCCAACGAGGAGTGCGTGCGGGCCTTCCACGCCGGGCGGTTGCCGTTCACCGGCATCGTCGACACGGTCGCCGCGGTCGTGGCCGACCACCGGCCGCCGGACGGCGAGCTCAGCCTCGAGGCCGTCCTGGCGGCTGAGAGCTGGGCGAGAGAACGCGTGGAAACTCGTCTGGCGGGCAGTCAGACGCCCCGGTCCGTGTGACCATGGACAGGTGACACCCCTGCTCTACGTGCTCGGCATGCTGCTGTTCGCCGTCGGCATCGCGCTGTCGATCGGCCTGCACGAGATCGGCCACCTGGTGCCGGCCAAGCGGTTCGGCGTGCGCGTGACCCAGTACATGATCGGGTTCGGCCCGACGATCTGGTCGCGCCGCAAGGGCGAGACCGAGTACGGCGTCAAGGCCATCCCCCTCGGCGGCTACATCCGGATGATCGGCATGTTCCCGCCGAAGCGCGGCGCCGACCAGAACCTCGTCCTGGCCTCGTCCACGGGCCGGATGTCCCTGCTGATGGAGCAGGCGCGCAACCAGTCCATGGAGGAGCTCGAGCCCGGCGACGAGAAGCGCGTCTTCTACCGCCTCTCGGTCCCGAAGAAGGTCATCGTCATGATGGGCGGCCCGACGATGAACCTCGTCATCGCCGCGGTCCTCCTGACGATCACCACGACCGCGTTCGGCAGCCTGGTGCCGTCGACCACGGTCGGCAGCGTCAGCGCCTGCGTCCTGCCCGCGTCGGCCCCCGCCACCGCCACCTGCCAGGCGGCCGACACGAAGGCTCCCGCGGCGGCGGCCGGCATCCAGCCCGGCGACAAGATCCTCTCCTTCGACGGCAAGCCGGCCACGAGCTGGGACGCGCTCACGTCGTCCATCCGCAGCAGCAGCAGCACCACCGTCCCGATCGTCGTCCGCCGTGACGGGCGCGACCTGACCCTGCAGATCACGCCGATCCTCACCGACCGGCCGGTGTTCGACAGCAACGGAGACGTGGAGCACACCGCCTCCGGCGCCGTCCGTACCGAGCGCGTCGGCTTCCTCGGCGTCTCGGCCGGCCAGCGGCTGCAGCCGGAGTCGATCACCACGGTGCCCGGGAAGCTCTGGACCGGCATCAGCGGCACCGCCGGTGTGGTCCTGCGGATCCCGCAGAAGATGGTGGGTGTCGCTCAGGCGGCGTTCGGCTCGCGGGACCCGCGACCCGAACGGCCCGGTGAGCGTCGTCGGCGTCGGCCGGTTCGCCGGGGAGATCGCCAGCGCCAAGGACACCGGTGGGTACGGCGGCGAGCAGAAGGTCGCGGACCTGCTGAACGTCGTCGCGGCCGCGCTGAACATCGCGCTGTTCGTCTTCAACCTGATCCCGCTGCTGCCCCTGGACGGCGGTCACGTCGCGGGCGCGCTCTGGGAGGGCGCCCGGCGCACAGGTCGCCCGGATCCGCCACCGCGCCGACCCGGGCCCGACCGATGTCGCCCGCCTGCTGCCCATCGCGTACGCCGCCAGCGCGCTGCTGATCGTGATGTCCGTGCTGCTGATCTACGCCGACCTGGTCAACCCGATCAAGCTCGGCTGACCGTGCGGACAACCGGCCCAGGTCGAGGCGGATACTGAAGCCATGACGTCAAGCTCCACCAGCGTTCCGATCAGCCTGGGCATGCCCGCCGCGCCCGCTGCCGGTCCTGGCCCCCCGGCGCACCACGCGCAAGATCCAGGTCGGCAAGGTCGAGGTCGGCGGCGACGCCCCGATCAGCGTGCAGTCCATGTGCACCACCCCGACCACCGACGTCAACGCCACCCTGCAGCAGATCGCCGAGCTGACCGCGGCCGGCTGCGACATCGTGCGGGTCGCCGTGCCCAGCCAGGACGACGCCGACGCCCTGCCCCAGATCGCCTCGCACAGCCAGATCCCGGTCATCGCCGACATCCACTTCCAGCCGAAGTACGTCTACGCCGCCATCGACGCGGGCTGCGCCGCCGTGCGGGTCAACCCCGGCAACATCCGGGCGTTCGACGACCAGGTGAAGCAGATCGCGCAGGCGGCCAGGGACGCGGGCGTCTCGATCCGGATCGGCGTCAACGCGGGGTCGCTCGACAAGCGGGTCATGGACAAGTACGGCAAGGCGACCGCCGAGGCGCTCGTGGAGTCCGCCGTCTGGGAGGCCTCGCTGTTCGAGGAGCACGACTTCCACGACTTCAAGATCTCGGTGAAGCACAACGACCCGGTCGTCATGGTCAAGGCCTACGAGCTGCTCGCCGCCCGCGGTGACTGGCCGCTGCACCTCGGCGTGACCGAGGCCGGGCCGGCCTTCCAGGGCACGATCAAGTCGGCCACCGCGTTCGGCGCGCTGCTCTCGCAGGGGATCGGCGACACGATCCGGGTGTCCCTGTCCGCGCCTCCCGTGGAGGAGGTCAAGGTCGGCATCCAGATCCTGCAGTCCCTGAACCTGCGGCCGCGCAAGCTCGAGATCGTCTCCTGCCCCTCCTGCGGCCGCGCGCAGGTCGACGTCTACACGCTGGCCGAGCAGGTCACCGCCGGCCTGGAGGGCCTGGAGGTCCCGCTGCGCGTCGCGGTCATGGGCTGCGTGGTGAACGGGCCCGGTGAGGCCCGGGAGGCCGACCTCGGCGTCGCCTCCGGCAACGGCAAGGGACAGATCTTCGTCCGCGGCGAGGTGATCAAGACCGTGCCCGAGGCGGCGATCGTGGAGACCCTCATCGAGGAGGCCATGCGGATCGCCGAGTCGATGGAGCCGGTCGACGACGGCGGCTCCCCGGTGGTCTCGGTCGGCTGACCCGGCCGCGGGTGGCCGGACGCCTGCTGCTGCTGCCGGTGGACTCCACCGCTTCGTTACGCGCGCCGGGCTCGACGTCCGCGCACCCACCCGTCAGGCTGTGAGCGTGCTGCGCACCACCTCTGCCGTCCGGGTGCTCGGCGCTGCCGACCGGGACGCTGCGCTGGCGGTCTGCGCCCGTGACCCGGTGGCCAACGCGTTCGTCGCCTCCCGGCTGCTGGAGCACCGGGGCTTCTCCTCCTCCTCGGCCGGCGAGCTCTGGGGCTACGTCGATCGCGGGGAGCTGGAGTCGTTGTGCTGGGCGGGGGCCAACCTCGTCCCGGTCGAGGCGACTGCCTGCCGCGCTGGACGGCTTCGCCTCCCGGGCCCGGCGGGTCGGGCGCCGCTGCTCGTCCATCCTCGGGCCGGCCGAGGCGGTGCTCGGGCTGTGGGAGCGGCTGGAGCGGACCTGGTGGCCGGCGCGCGAGGTGCGCGCCGACCAGCCGCTGATGGCGCTCGACGGCGACCCGCACGTCGCGCCGGACCCGCTCGTGCGCCGGGCCCGGCCGGACGAGACCGACCTGGTGGTGCCGGCATCGGCCGCGATGTTCGAGGAGGAGATCGGCTTCTCGCCGATCGGCCGCGACGGTGGGGTCGTCCTACCGGTTGTCGGTGAGCCAGCTGGTGCAGGCCGGCCGGACGTTCGTCCGGATGGACCCGGACACGGACCCGGCGCGTGACCGGGACGACCCCGACCCGGCCTCCCGCGGCTTCCGGACGGTGTTCAAGGCCGACCTGGCCTCGGTGACCCCGCAGGTCGCCCAGATCCAGGGCGTGTGGGTCGCCCCGTGGATGCGGGGACGCGGCCTGGCTGCACCGGCGATGGCCGCCGTCTGCGCGGTCACCCGACGCGAGGTCGCGCCGGTCGTCTCCCTCTACGTCAACGCCTACAACGCGCCGGCCCTCGCGGCGTACCGGCGGGTGGGGTTCGAGCAGGTCGGCACGTTCGCCACCGTCCTGTTCTGACGTCTCCCGTGCTCCCGCCGCGCGGCCGTACTCCCGCGGTGACGGTGATCGGGTCCGGAGGGTTCGCCGATCACCGTCACAGCGGGAGCAGCGCGGCAGGCCGGGAGCACCGAGGTCTGCCTTAGGCTCGGGGGCCGCACCCCAGAACGCCGAGGAGAACGCTGTGCCGCTTCGCCTGTCCACGCTGTTCCTGCGCACGCTGCGCGAGGACCCGGCGGATGCCGAGGTGCCCAGCCACCGCCTGCTCGTCCGCGGCGGGTACGTGCGCCGGGTCGCGCCCGGCATCTACACCTGGCTGCCGCTGGGGCTGCGGGTGCTGCGCAAGGTGGAGGGCATCGTCCGCGAGGAGATGGACGCGGCCGGCGCGCAGGAGCTGCTGTTCCCGGCGCTGCTGCCCCGCGAGCCGTACGAGGAGACCGGTCGCTGGGAGGAGTACGGCGACAACATCTTCCGGCTCAAGGACCGGCGCGGGAACGACTACCTGCTCGGGCCGACCCACGAGGAGATGTTCACCCTCGCGGTCAAGGACCTGTTCTCCTCGTACAAGGACCTGCCCCTGTCGATCTACCAGATCCAGACGAAGTACCGCGACGAGGCCCGGCCGCGGGCCGGCATCCTGCGCGGCCGCGAGTTCGTCATGAAGGACTCCTACTCCTTCGACGTCTCCGACGAGGCGTTCCCGGCGTCGTACGCGCTGCACCGCCAGGCGTACATCCGGATCTTCGACCGGCTGGGTCTGGACTACGTCATCGTCGCGGCGATGTCGGGAGCCATGGGCGGGTCGGCCAGCGAGGAGTTCCTCGCGACCGCGGAGTACGGCGAGGACACGTACGTCCGCTGCACCTCGTGCGACTACGCGGCCAACGTCGAGGCCGTCCGGGTCACGCCGCCGCCGCCCGTCGACGCGACGCAGGTGCCGCCGGCCCACGTCGAGGACACTCCGGACACGCCGACCATCGCCACGCTCGTCGACGTGCTCAACGAGCGCTTCCCGCGCGCCGACCGGCCCTGGGAGCCGGACGACACGCTGAAGAACGTCATCGTCAATGTGCGGCACGTCGACGGCACGCGGGAGCCGCTGGCCATCGGCGTCCCCGGTGGTCGCGAGGTCGACGAGAAGCGGCTGCAGGCCCAGCTCGAGCCCGTCCGTCCTCGAGCCGTTCACCGAGGAGGACTTCGCGCCGGAACCCGCACCTGACCAAGGGCTACATCGGCCCGGGAGCGCTGGGGGAGAAGAACGCGAGCGGCATCCGGTACCTGGTCGACCCGCGCGTGGTCGACGGGACCCGCTGGGTGACCGGAGCCGACCGGCCCGGCCGCCACGTGATCGACCTGGTCGCCGGCCGGGACTTCACGCCGGACGGCGTGATCGAGGCGGCCGAGGTCCGCGAGGGCGACCCGTGCCCGATCGACGGCGCGCCGCTGGTCAGCGCCCGCGGCATCGAGATGGGCCACATCTTCCAGCTGGGCCGCAAGTACGCCGAGGCCCTGGGTCTGAAGGTCCTGGACCAGAACGGCAAGCAGGTCGTCGTCACGATGGGGTCCTACGGGATCGGGGTCTCGCGCGCGGTCGCCGCCATCGCCGAGCAGACGCTCGACGACCTCGGCCTGTGCTGGCCGCGCTCGGTCGCGCCGGCTGACGTGCACGTGGTCGCCACGGGCAAGGACGAGGACGTGTTCGCGGCCGCGGAGACGCTGGTCCGCGGAGCTCGAGGCGGCCGGCCTGACCGTCATGTACGACGACCGGCGCGGGGTCAGCCCCGGGGTGAAGTTCAAGGACGCCGAGCTGCTCGGCATGCCGACGCTGGTCGTGGTCGGGCGCGGCCTGGCCGACGGCGTGGTCGAGGTCCGCGACCGGGCGACCGGCGAGCGTCAGGAGGTCGCGGTCGCCGACGCCGCAGCGGCGGTCCTGGCCCAGGTCCGCGGGTGAGCGCGGGCGGCGTCCGGGCCGTCATCTTCGACTGGGGCGGCACGCTGACGCCCTGGCACCGGATCGACCTGGTCGAGCAGTGGCAGACGTACGCCCGGCAGCACGCGACAGCCTCCGGCCGGTCCCCGCAGGAGGCCGCGTCCCTGGCCGAGCGGATCCTGGCCACCGAGCGGGAGGCCTGGCTGCGGCTGCGCGGCGACGGCGGCAGCGCTCGGCTGGAGGAGATCCTCGCCGCGGCGGGCGTCCGGTCGGACGACCCGGGACACCCGGCCGGGCAGGCGGCGTACGAGGAGTTCTGGGAGCCGCACACGCTCACCGACCCGCAGGTCCGGCCGCTGTGGGAGGGCCTGCGCGACAGGGGGATCCGGGTCGGGGTGCTGAGCAACACGATCTGGAGCGCGGGCCTACCACGACGGGATCTTCGCGCGCGACGGCGTGCTCGACCTGATCGACGGTGCGGTCTACACCTCCGAGATCGCCCACGCCAAGCCGCACCGCGAGGCGTTCGCGGCGGCGCTGGCCGCGGTCGGCATCGAGGACCCCGGCCGCGCGGTGTACGTCGGCGACCGGGCGTACGAGGACGTCCACGGCGCGCAGCGGCCGGGTCTGCGGGCCGTGCTGGTGCCGCACTCGGACATCCCGGACGACCAGCAGGTGCCGGTCGACGTGCAGCCCGACGGCGTGATCCACCGAGCTGCTCGACCTGCTGCCGCTGGTGGACGGCTGGTCCGCGCGCCCCTAGCGAGGCGGCGCGGGAGCGGTCAGGGCTCGACGGTCGAGCGCAGCAGGCAGAACTCGTTGCCCTCGGGGTCGGCGAGGACGTGCCAGGTGACGTCGTCGCCCTGCCCGATGTCGACCGGCCGGGCCCCGAGCGCGAGCAGGCGCTCCAGCTCCTCGGCCTGGCTGCGGTCGGTCGCGTTGACGTCCAGGTGGAGCCGGTTCTTCGACCGCTTCGGCCCGTCGGGCACCTTCAGCAGGTCGATCGCCCAGCGGCTGTCGGGCGCCTCCTGGATCCGGACGCCCTCCTCGTCCCGCTCGGTGACCTGCCAGTCGAGGACCTGCGTCCAGAAGTCCGCCAGCCGGTCGGGGTCGGTGCAGTCGACACACAGTGAGGTGATCCGGTTCGCCATGGCCCCTGTCTAACAGCGCGGTCCGACATCGACATCTCCTGGCCGGCGCCGGGGGATGGCATAGGTTGCGGGCGGGCGCCGGACCGTGCGGGGAGAGGCCATGACCGAAGCCGACCTGACGGTCGTGGCCCGGCGCATCGTCCGGGCCGACGGGGAGCACCCCGGTGCCGTGCTGGTCCGGGCCGGACGGATCGCCGACGTCCTCGACGAGCCGGCCGCGGCCCGCCGTCCCCTTCGCGGCCGGGTGCTGGAGGTGCCGGACGACTGCGTCCTGCTCCCCGGACTGGTGGACAGCCACGTGCACGTGAACGAGCCCGGCCGTACGGAGTGGGAGGGGTTCGCCACCGCCACCGCGGCGGCGGCCGCCGGCGGCATCACGACGATCGTCGACATGCCGCTGAACAGCATCCCGCCGACCGTCGACGTGGCGGCCCTGGAGGTGAAACGGGCTGCGGCCCGGGAGGTCTCGGCGGTCGACGTGGCCTTCTGGGGCGGTGCGGTGCCCGGCAACGCCGACGAGCTCGAACGGCTCCACGACGCGGGAGTGGTCGGGTTCAAGTGCTTCCTGCTGCCCTCGGGCGTCGAGGAGTTCCCGCCGCTGGACGACCGCCGGGCTGCGGGAGGCCATGCGCCGGATCGCCTCCTTCGGAGGACTGCTGGTCGCCCATGCCGAGGACGCGGCGAGCGTCGCCGCGCACGGTGTCGGCGCGACGTACCGCAGCTTCCTCGGCTCGCGGCCGCCGCGCGCCGAGACCGTCGCGGTGGAGCGGCTGCTCCGGGCCGTGCGCGAGACCGGCTGCCGGACGCACGTCGTGCACCTGTCCGCCGCCGAGGCCGTCCCGATGGTCGCCGCCGCCAAGGCCGAGGGACTGCCCGGTGACCGCGGAGACCTGCCCGCACTACCTGACGCTGACCGCGGAGCGGATCCCTGACGGCGCAACGCAGTTCAAGTGCTGCCCGCCCATCCGCGACGCCGCCAACCGCGAGCGGCTGTGGGCCGCGCTCCAGGACGGGGTCATCGACTGCGTCGTCTCCGACCACTCGCCGTGCACCGCCGCGCTGAAGCGGCTCGACGCCGGGGACTTCGGCCTGGCCTGGGGTGGCATCGCCTCGGTGCAGCTCTCCCTGCCGGTGATGTGGACGGAGGCCGCCGCCCGCGGTGTGTCCCTGAGCCGGCTGGCGACCTGGATGGGCCGCGCCCCGGCTGCGCTCGCCGGCCTGCCGGGACGGGGGGCCGTCGAGCCCGGGAACCGCGCCGACCTCGTGGTGTTCGCGCCGGACGACACCTTCGTGGTCGACCCGGCGAAGCTGTTGCACCGCAACCCGATCAGCGCCTATGCGGGTCGGACGCTGCGTGGCGTCGTCCGGTCCACCCTGCTTGCCGGGACGCCCGTCGATCGCGAGCACCCGCGCGGCCGGCTGCTGGTCCGCGGCGACGGCTGAGCCGGGTCGGACCCGGCCGGAGCGGCCCCGACCCGGTCTAGGGTGAGCGCACCCTGGACCCCGGAGGAGCACATGCTCGACCCGGCGCTGCTCGACGCGCTCGAGGCCCGGCTCGGCGCCGACGACGCGGCCCGGGACAGCGACTACCCGGGCCAGCGCGCCGGGCGGCAGCCCGTGCACACCTGCTACGTCCCCGCCGACGTCTTCGCGGCGAGCACGCCGGCCGACTGGGGCCGCGCCGCGCTGGCGGCGCTCGACGCGCACGGTCCCCTCCCGGCGGGGGTGAGCGACCGGGGTCTCGAGCGACTGGTCCGCGCCAAGCTCGCCCGCGAGCCGGTGGAGGACGTCCGGATCGACCTCGAGGACGGGTTCGGGCGGCGGTCCGACGAGGAGGAGGACGACGCCGCCCGGTCCAGCGCCTCGGCCCTGCGCACGATCGCGGCCGAGGGGGGCGCTCCGCCGTTCAGCGGCCTGCGGATGAAGAGCCTGGAGGGCGCCGTACGGCGCCGGGGCCTGCGCACCCTGCAGCTCTTCCTCGACACCCTGCTGGACGGCGCCGCCCTGCCACCGGGGTTCCGGGTGACGCTGCCCAAGGTGACCTCCCTGGCCCAGGTGGAGGTGATGACCGAGATCTGCGCCGCGCTGGAGGCCGAGCACGGCCTGGCCCGGCTGCCGTTCGAGATCCAGGTGGAGACCCCGCAGGCCGTCCTCGGCCCGGACGGCACCGCGCTGGTCGCCCGGATGGTCCATGCCGCGGGAGACCGGCTGGCCGGCCTGCACTACGGGACGTACGACTACAGCGCCGCGGTCGGCGTCGCCCCCGCGTACCAGTCGATGGAGCACCCCGCCGCCGACCACGCCAAGGCGGTGATGCAGCTGGCCGTCGCGGGGACCGGCGTCCCGCTCTCCGACGGCTCGACCAACGTGCTGCCGGTGGGCGACACCGAGGCCGTCCGGTCCGCGTGGGCGTTGCACGGCCGGCTGGTCCGCCGCTCGCTGGAACGGGCCTTCTACCAGGGCTGGGACCTGCACCCGGCGCAGCTGCCGAGCCGGTACGCGGCGACGTTCGCGTTCTACCGCGAGGGACTCCCGGCCGCCGGCCGCCGCCTGCGGGACTACCTGGGCGACGGCGGCGGCGCGGTGCTGGACGAGCCGGCCACGGCGCTGGCCCTGGCGTCGTACCTCGTCCGGGGGCTGGACGCGGGAGCGGTCACCGCGACCGAGGTGGCCGACGCCTCGGGCCTGGACGTCCGGGCCCTGTCCGCGCTGGCCCGGCGACCCACGGGGTGAGGCCTCAGCTGCCGGCCCGCTCGGGCAGGCCGGGGAACGCCTCGCTCACGCCGCTCCACTGGGCGGCCCGGACGGCACAGGCCGCGAGGGCCTCGGCGGCGGACGTCCGCTGCGGCTCCTGGGCCGCCGCGACCAGGTCCGCGTACGTCGCGGCCACCCGGTCCTCCAGCGTCGCGGCCAGCCGGGCCGCGGCGGCCGCAGTCGTGACCGGGAACGGCAGCCGGTACGCCGGCTCGGCCACGACCGGCGTGCCACCGGCAGCAGTCACCGCGGCGCTGAGCACGGGCTGCTGGGACTGGTGCCAGGCCAGGGCACGCAGCGCCTGAGCCTTTCCCGCCGGCGTCGAGCGCGCGCCGACCACGCCGTAGCCGTACACCGCGGCGAACTCCCCGGCGAGCGCGGCCTGCAGGGCGTCCACCAGCGCCGTCGAGCCGGAGTCGCTCACGCGCCGGCCTTCCGGGTGGCCGAGCCGGCGGGGGTGGAGTCAGCCCGGCGCGCCGGGAGCCGGGCCAGCAGCACGACGTGCGCCGAGCTGCACGCGCCGAGCGACCCGAGCAGCCGGGCGGTCCGGCCGTCCAGGGGGGCCAGCCCGGCCAGCCGCGCGGTCGCCGCCGTGCGCTCGGCCCGGGCCAGCACGCTGAGGGCGGTGCCGGCGGTCGGCGGCGGGGACGCGACCGGCTCGGGCGAGGCGGTGGCACCCAGCGCGGCCAGGGCCCGGACGTGGGCGGCGTGGTCGGCGCCCAGCCGGCCGAGCGGCGCGGCCAGGTCGGGCCGCACCAGGGCCGCCTGGCCGTACAGCCGCTGGAGCCCGGCGGCCGACGCGGCGGCGGCCGTGAGTGCCTGCCGGTCCGGGTCCGCAGCGGCGCCGGAGCCGCCGGGACTGGTGCCCGCCGGGTGGCCCGACGGCGAGCCGACCCGCAGCCGGCAGCCGGACACGGCGGCGACCACGACCCCGCAGGTGCCCCCCGCCAGAGCCGCGCGCAGGAGCGTGC
The DNA here is from genome assembly GCA_963743975.1 of uncultured Actinomycetota bacterium. Lineage (GTDB taxonomy): Bacteria > Actinomycetota > Actinomycetes > Actinomycetales > CAVURS01 > CAVURS01. The sequence goes on along the minus strand of CAVURS010000001.1, from coordinate 272,740 downwards.
GGCGCGCCAGCCGACCCGGTACGGCGGGAGTGCTGGGCATCCGTGAAGGATGGCACGCCCGGGGGGGCGGGCAGACGGTCCGCGCCGGTGCCCGCGCCGATCGATGGGCAGGCGGCTGAGCCGGGTCCGGAGCCCGTGCCTGTGCCGCAGGCCGCCCTCTGACTAGGCTGGTGGTACCGAGGCGGGGGCGTATTCGTCGCCGCCCGGGTCCAACTCGAGAACAGCGGGCAGAACAGTGGGCAGGGAGGCGGCGGCCATGACCGGTCGTAATGGGAGCACCCCGTCCTCGGCCGGGGTCGAGCAGGCATTGACCGACCTGTTGCAGCCCGTCCTGGCCGATGACGGCCTGGTCGTGGAGGAGCTCCGGGTCGTCCCGGCGGGCAAGCGCAAGGTCCTGCGCGTGCTGGTCGACCGCGACCCCTACGTCGGTCCGGCCCGGCCGCCGGAGGAGCCGATCGACGGTCTCAGCCTGGACGAGGTGGCCGACGTCTCGCGGGTGCTGAGCAGCTTCCTGGACGCCCTGGACGGACGGCGCCGACCCGATGGGCGGCACGCCGTACACGCTGGAGGTCTCCTCGCCGGGGGTCGAGCGCCCGCTGACCCTCCCGCGGCACTTCCGCCGCAACGTCGGCCGCCTCGTCGACCTGCGGACCACCGGTGGGGCCAGCCTGCGCTGCCGGATCACCGCCGCCACCCCGGACCGAGTGACCGTGCAGACCGGGCACGGGCCGCGCGACCTGGACTGGACCGAGGTGCAGGGGGCCACCGTGCAGGTGGAGTTCCGCCGGGCGCCGGCCGGCGACGCCGCCCCCGTCGAGCAGGAGGAGGGCTGACATGGACATCGACCTCACCGCCCTGCGGGCGCTGGTCCGGGAGAAGGACATCTCCTTCCCGGTGCTCGTCTCGGCCATCGAGCAGGCCCTGCTCGTCGCCTACCAGCGCACCGAGGGCGCCCAGAAGCACGCCCGGGCCGAGCTGGACACCAAGAGCGGCCACGTCGTCGTCTGGGCCAACGAGCCCGACGAGCAGGGCGTCCCCGGCCCCGAGTTCGACGACACGCCCGAGGGCTTCGGCCGGATCGCCGCGACGACCGCGCGGCAGGTGATCGTCCAGCGGCTGCGCGACCTCGAGGACGAGCAGGTGCTCGGCGAGTTCGCCGGGCGCGAGGGCGACATCGTCGCCGGCGTGATCCAGCAGGGCCGCGACCCGCGCAACGTCATGGTCGACCTCGGCTCGGTCGAGGGCGTCCTGCCCGAGTCCGAGCAGGTGCCGGGGGAGCGGTACGAGCACGGCGAGCGCCTGCGCTGCTACGTGCTGAGCGTGCGCAAGGGCCTGCGCGGCCCGCAGATCGGCCTGTCCCGCTCGCACCCGGGCCTGGTCCGCAAGCTGTTCGCCCTGGAGGTCCCGGAGATCGCCGACGGGCGGGTCGAGATCGCCGCGCTGGCCCGCGAGTCCGGGCCACCGCACCAAGATCGCGGTACGGACGAAGGTCAGCGGCCTGAACGCCAAGGGGTCGTGCATCGGCCCGATGGGCCAGCGCGTGCGGGCCGTGATGGCCGAGCTGCACGGGGAGAAGATCGACATCGTCGACTTCTCCGACGACCCGGCCAGCTTCGTGGCCAGCGCGCTGTCGCCGGCCCAGGTCACCTCGGTGGAGGTGGTCGACGCCGCCGCCCGCTCGGCCCGGGTGATCGTGCCGGACTACCAGCTGTCGCTGGCCATCGGGAAGGAGGGGCAGAACGCCCGCCTCGCCGCCAAGCTGACCGGGTGGCGGATCGACATCCGCTCCGGACACCGCTCCCCGAGGCGCCGGCCGCGCCCGCCGGCGGACGCCCCGCTGGTCCTCGACGCTGCCCGGGAGCAGTCCGACGCGCGAGGGAAGTTGCCGCGGGCCGGGTGCGCTGAAGGACGGCCGAAGGCGGTATGGTGGAGGAGACCGATCGCCACGGGCGTCGGCCTGTTCATGTGCCTCAGCGCACCTGCGTGGGCTGCCGGACCACGGCTCCTCGGTCGGTCCTGATGCGGATCGTCGCAGTCCAGGCCGGTGACAGCCGTCTCGTCGCCGAGCCGGACCTGCGGCGCCGGCGTCCCGGGGCGCGGCGCCTGGCTGCACCCCTCGCCGGACTGCCTCGACCTCGCGATGCGCCGCCGAGCGTTTCGCGCGGGCCCTGCGCGTGCCGGGCCCGCTGGACACGGCGGCACTCGTCGCCGCGGTCGGAGCGGGTCGCCGCGGACCAGCAGGACCAGCACCACCAGCAGGATCAGCACGCGCAGCAGGATCAGCACGCGTAGGACCACCAGGCCGCGCCCGTCCGGGTGCGGCGACGTACGGAACCGGAAGCGGGTCACCACGCTGATGAGCACCCGATGAGCACCCAGCAATGAGCACCCCCGAGCACTAACCGGTCCGGCCAGATCTGCGTGAGAAGGCCCGGACCACCACAACGCAGACAGGAGCAACGTGCCAAAGGTCCGGGTCTACGAGCTTGCCAAAGAGCTCGGTGTCGAGAGCAAGGTCGTCATGACCAAGCTCCAGGAGATGGGCGAGTTCGTGCGCAGCGCGTCCTCGACCGTCGAGCCTCCCGTCGTCCGCCGGTTGCGGACCGAGATGCCCGCAGCGGCGGCGGACGCCCCCGCTGCCGCGCCGGCGAAGAAGGCGGCCGCTCGCAAGAGCGCCGCCGCCACCCCCGCACCGCCCCGCCGCAGCTGCGGCGACGGCCGTCGCCGACGCCCCCGAGGTCCAGGCGCCGGCGGCAGCGCCCACCCCGGCGCCCTCGGCGCCGCGCCGCGCCGTCGGCGCCGCCCGCGGCCGTGCCCGCTCCTGCTGCTCCGGCGGCTGTCGCCGACGCGCCGGTCCAGCCGGCCGCGGCCCGGGCCGCGGACACCGAGGAGGCCGGCGCGGAGCACGGCACGGACGGCAGCGGCCGGCCCACGCCGCCGCGCCCCGGCAACAACCCGTTCGCCCCGAGCCAGGGCATGCCGCGTCCCGGCGGCCCGCGGCCGGGCAACAACCCGTTCGCTCCGAGCCAGGGCATGCCCCGGCCCGGTCAGCGCCCGGGCGCGGCGGCCCGCCCCGGCCCCGGCTCGCTCGCCGGCCCCGGCGGCCCCCGGCCCAGCCCCGGCAGCATGCCCACGCCGGGCGACGCCGGGCATGATGCCCGGCCGTGACACCCGTCCCGGTGGTCCCGGCCGGGGAGCCCCCGGCCGTGCCGGTGGTCCCGGCGGCGGCCGTCCCGGCGGTCCCGGCGGCGGCTTCGGCGGTCGTCCCGGCGGTCCGGGCGGTCCCGGTGGCGGCGGTGGCGGCGGTTTCGCCGGCCGTCCCGGCGGCGGTGGCGGCGGCCGCGGTGGCCGCGGCGGCACCCAGGGTGCGTTCGGTCGCGGCGGCGGCCGGCCGGTCCGTGGGCGCAAGTCCAAGCGGCAGAAGCGCCAAGAGTTCGACAACATGCAGGCGCCCTCGCTCGGTGGCGTCACGGTTCCCCGCGGCGACGGCTCGACCGTCGTCCGGATCCGCCGCGGCTCCTCGCTGAGCGACTTCGCCGACCGCATCGGCGCGAACCCGGCCAGCCTGGTCACCGTGCTGTTCCACCTCGGTGAGATGGCCACGGCGACCCAGTCGGTCGACGAGGACACCTTCCGCCTGCTCGGCGCCGAGCTGGGCTACGAGATCCAGGTCGTCTCCCCCGAGGAGGAGGAGCGCGAGCTGCTCGACTCGTTCAACATCGACCTCGACGCCGAGCTGGCGGCCGAGGGCGACGAGGACCTGCAGCCGCGGCCGCCGGTCGTGACCGTCATGGGTCACGTCGACCACGGCAAGACCCGCCTGCTCGACGCCATCCGCAACGCGGAGGTCGCGGCCGGCGAGGCCGGTGGCATCACCCAGCACATCGGTGCCTACCAGGTGCACACCGAGCACGAGGGCGTGGACCGGGCGATCACGTTCATCGACACCCCGGGCCACGAGGCGTTCACCGCCATGCGGGCCCGCGGTGCGCAGGTGACCGACATCGCGGTGCTGGTCGTCGCGGCCGACGACGGCGTCATGCCGCAGACGATCGAGGCGCTGAACCACGCGCAGGCGGCCGATGTCCCGGTCGTGGTCGCGGTCAACAAGATCGACAAGGAAGGCGCCAACCCGGCGAAGATCCGCCAGCAGCTGACCGAGTACAACCTGGTGGCCGAGGAGTACGGCGGCGACACGATGTTCGTCGACGTCTCCGCCCGCACCGGGGAGAACATCGACCAGCTGCTCGAGGCCGTCCTGCTCACCGCGGACGCCGCCCTCGACCTGCGGGCCAACCCGGACAAGGACGCTCGCGGCGTGGCCATCGAGGCCCACCTGGACAAGGGCCGTGGCTCGGTCGCCACGGTGCTGGTCCAGTCGGGCACCCTGCACGTCGGCGACTCGATCGTGACCGGCCATGCGTACGGCCGCGTCCGGGCCATGCTCGACGAGCACGGCGAGCAGCCTGGAGGTCGGCGCCCCCGTCGCGTCCGGTCCAGGTGCTCGGCCTGACGTCGGTCCCGGGCGCCGGTGACACCTTCCTGGTGGCTCCGGACGACCGGACCGCCCGGCAGATCGCCGAGAAGCGCGAGGCGGCCGACCGGCAGGCGGCGCTGGCCAAGGCCCGCAAGCGGATCAGCCTGGAGGACCTCAACGAGGCCCTCGCCGCAGGCAAGGTCGAGACGCTGAACCTGATCCTCAAGGGCGACGTCTCCGGCTCGGTCGAGGCGCTCGAGGACGCCCTGCTGCAGATCGACGTCGGCGAGGAGGTCGACCTGCGGATCATCGACCGCGGCGTCGGCGCGATCACGCTGAACAACATCAACCTGGCCGTGGCGTCCGACGCGATCATCATCGGCTTCAACGTCCGGGCCGAGGGGCAGAACGCCGACGTGGCCGACCGCGAGGGCGTGGAGATCCGGTACTACTCGGTCATCTACCAGGCGATCGAGGACATCGAGACGCCCTGCAGCGGCATGCTCAAGCCGGAGTTCGAGGAGGTGCAGCTCGGCACCGCCGAGGTGCGCGAGGTCTTCCGCTCCAGCCGGTTCGGCAACGTCGCGGGTTCCCTGGTCCGCAGCGGCGAGATCCGCCGCGGGAGCCAAGGCCCGGCTGACTCCGCGACGGCGTCGTGGTCGCGGACAACCTCGAGATCGCCGGGCTGCGCCGGTTCAAGGACGACGTGACCGAGGTGCGCGAGGGCTTCGAGTGCGGCATCAACCTGGGGTCGTACAACGACATCAAGGTGGACGACGTCATCGAGACGTTCGAGCTGCGCGAGAAGCCGCGGGCCTGACCGCCGCCGGGGCCGCGCCGATGGTCGTCGGCACGCTGACCGTCGACCTCCTGCTGGGTGACGTGCACTCGCTGAAGGAGAAGCGGTCGGTGGTCCGCCCGATCGTGGCCGAGCTCCGGCGGCGCTTCGAGGTGGCGGCCGCCGAGACCGGCTCGCTGGACCTGCACCGCAGGTGCGAGCTGGCCGTGGCGGTCGTCGCCTCGTCCCATGCGCACGCGGTCGAGGTGCTGGACGGCTGCGAGCGCCTGGTCGCCGCCCGACCCGAGGTGGAGCTGCTCGGGTCGCGGCGCCGGGTGCTGGACGACGAGGATCTGGACTGACCGAGGAAGGGGCGGGGCAGTGGTCGACACCGCACGCGCGACGAAGATGGCCGACCGCATCAAGGTGATCGTCGCCGAGATGCTCGAGACCCGGGTGAAGGACCCCCGGCTCGGCTTCGTGACGATCACCGATGCCCGGGTCACCGGCGACCTCCAGCACGCGACGATCTTCTACACCGTGCTCGGGCACGGACGAGGAGCGGGCCGCGAGCGAGGCCGCGCTCGAGAGTGCGAAGGGTGTCCTGCGCAGCGAGGTCGGCCGGCAGACCGGCCTGCGGCTCACCCCGACGCTGGAGTTCATCGCCGACGCCGTCCCGGAGAACGCCTCGCACATCGACGACCTGCTGGCCGCGGCCCGCGGAGCGGGACGCCCAGGTGGCCGCACTGGCCGCCGACAAGCCCTTCGCGGGCGACGCGGACCCCTACCGCCGGCCGGTCGACGACGCGACGACGACGACCGAGGATGGACGGCGACGAGGACGAGCCCGCGGACGATGGCCGGCAGCCGGCCTGACCGGACGCCGGCCGGGCTGCTCGTCGTCGACAAGCCGGCCGGCTGGACCAGCCACGACGTGGTGGCGCGGGTGCGGCGCCTGGCCGGGACCCGCAAGGTCGGCCACGCGGGCACGCTCGACCCGATGGCCACCGGCGTCCTGGTCCTCGGCCTGGGTGCCGGCACCCGGCTGCTGACCTATCTCGTGGGGGCGGACAAGGCGTACACCGCCACGGTCCGGCTCGGCCAGGCCACGCTCACCGACGACCGGGAGGGCGACGTCGTCTCGGCCGCGGACGCCAGCGGGCTGACCGACGGCGAGGTCGACGCCGCGGTCCACCGCCTGACCGGACCCATCGAGCAGCGACCGAGCGCGGTCAGCGCGATCAAGGTCGACGGCCGCCGGGCGTATGCGCGGGTGCGGTCGGGGGAGCAGGTGCAGCTGGAGCCGCGGCCGGTGGTCGTGCACGGCTTCCGCGTGCTCGGCCGCCGCCGCCGATCCGGAGCAGCAGGTCCTCGACCTCGATGTCGAGGTGGAGGTGAGCTCGGGGACGTACGTCCGGGCGCTCGCCCGCGACCTCGGCGCCGCCCTCGGTGTCGGCGGGCACCTCACCGCCCTGCGGCGGACCCGCGTCGGCGCCTTCGGCCTGGCAACCGCCCGCACGCTGGACCAGCTCGAGGCGGCGGCCCCTGGCCCCCTGGGCCTGGTGCCCCTCGCCGACGCGGCCCGCGAGCAGTTCCCGGCCCGGCGGCTCACCGCCGAGGAGGTGCGGGCGCTGCGCTACGGCCAGCGGCTCACGGAGACCGGCTCGGCCGTCGGCCCGGTCGCGGCGTTCGACCCGGACGGCGAGCTGGTTGCCCTGCTGCGCGACGACTCGGGCGCGGCCCGCTCGCTGTTCGTGGTCCCGGCCGACCCCGCCGAGCCGGCCGACCCGGGCGACGTGGCCCGGCCCGGCACTCCCGCCTGACACGTCCGCCGCCCGTCCTGGTCTCGGCCGGCGCCGGCCCTGCTCTGCTGTCGGGAATGAGCTTTGACATCGATCTGTTGCCGATATATCGTCAATGCATCACGACAGATCGGAGTACGTATCGTGAGAACCAGGACCCGGCGAGGCCACCGGCCTCAGCCGCCCCGACAGCCCACTGACCCGAGCCGACGCCACGAGGCGCGCTCGACCGGACGAACGGAGCACGACATGACCCACCCATCCCACGACGAGCATCACCACCACGAGGACCGGCGCGAACCACGCGGCTCGCGCAGCCGCGGACGCCGCGGCGAGCGCGGACCCGGATTCGAGCGCGGCTTCGAGCGCGGCTTCGGCCCCGGCTTCGGACCGGGGGGACCGGGCTTCGGCCCGGGCGGCCCCGGCTTCGGGCGCCGCGGCGGCGGCCGGCGCGGCGGACGCGGCGGCCGCGGCGACGTCCGCGCCGCCATGCTGCTGCTGCTGGAGACCGAGCCCATGCACGGGTACCAGCTGATCCAGCAGATCCAGGACAAGAGCGGCGGGGTCTGGACGCCCAGCCCGGGCTCGATCTACCCCGCCCTGCAGCAGCTGGAGGACGAGGGCCTCGTCGCGTTCGAGCGCGTCGACGGCCGCAAGACCGCCAGCCTGACCGACACCGGCAAGGCCTACGTCGAGGAGCACCGGGCCGAGCTCGGCGCTCCCTGGGACGAGGTCAGCGGCGGCGTCACCACCGGCACCCGCGAGCTGCGGGACCTGGTCGGCGGCCTGGTCGGCGCGGTGCACACCGTCGTCCACGTGGGCACCGGCGAGCAGGTGGCCCAGGCCAGCGCCGTGCTGGTCGAGGCCCGCAAGAGCCTCTACCGGATCCTCGCCGAGGACGCGCCCACCTCCTGAGCCGCACCCACCCGAACGACCCGACCCGCCCGACCGGCTCGACCGGTCGGGCGGCCGGGCCGCGGCGCACGCAGCGACCCCGTCAGGCGGGCCTCTAGGCTGCGGGGGTGCAGCGGTGGGACGGCCTGGAGCAGGTGCCGCCCGGTTTCGGGCCCTCGGTCGTGACGCTGGGCAACTTCGACGGCGTCCACCTCGGCCATCGCAGCGTGCTGGGCGACGTGGTCACCCGGGCCCGGCTCCGGGGGGCGGCCGCGGTCGCGGTCACGTTCGACCCGCACCCGCTCCAGGTCCTCTACCCGGACAGCGCGCCGGCCGCGCTCACCGGCCTGGACCACCGGATCGAGCTGATGGCCCGGACCGGGCTGGACGCCACGCTGGTCATGGAGTTCACCCGCGAGCTCGCGTCCTGGACCCCCGAGCAGTTCGTCCAGCGGGTCTTCGCCGACGCGCTGTCCGCCGTCGAGGTCGTGGTCGGCCGGGATGTCCGCTTCGGCCACCGCAACGCCGGGGACCTGACCACGATGCGCGAGCTCGGCGCGCAGTACGGCTTCGTCGTCACCGCCATGGACGACCTGGGCACCAGTGACGGCGAGCAGGAGCGGGACCGGGAGGCGCTGGGGCGTCGATGGTCCTCGACCTGGGCCCGCGACCTGGTGGCCGAGGGCGACGTGGCCGGCGCGGCCCGGATCCTGGGGCGCCCGCACCGGGTCGACGGCGTGGTCGTGCACGGCGACCACCGCGGCCGCGAGCTCGGGTACCCGACGGCCAACCTGGACCCGCGACCGACCGGAGTGGTGCCCGCCGACGGCGTGTACGCCGGGTGGCTGGATCGCCTCGACCTCGAGCCGGGAGCACCGGACCGGCACCTGCCGGCCGCGGTCTCGGTCGGGACGAACCCGACGTTCGACGGCACGCAGCGCCGGGTCGAGGCGTACGTCCTGGACCGCACGGACCTGGACCTGTACGGCGAGCGGGTGGGCATCGAGCTGGTGGCCCGGCTGCGGCCCACCGTCCGGTTCGAGTCCGTGGACGCCCTGCTGGTGCAGATGGCCGACGACGTGAAGCGCTGTCACGAGGTCCTGGGCCTGACCTGAGCCCCGCACGGATTCGGTACGTGGGCCGGTCGCTGGTAACCTGAGCACGCCGTACGAACGGCCGCGGAACGATAGTGCCCGGGTGGATCTGCCCCGGTGCGCCGCGCAACGGATACCAGAAGGAGCACGCGTGCCGCTCGACGCCGCCGTGAAGAGCAAGATCATCGCCGACTACGGCCTCGCTGAGGGCGACACCGGCTCCCCGGAGGTCCAGGTCGCGATGCTGACGCAGCGCATCAAGGACCTCACGGAGCACCTGAAGGTGCACCAGCACGACCACCACAGCCGTCGTGGCCTCCTGCTTCTCGTGGGCCAGCGCCGCCGCCTGCTGCGCTACCTCGCCGACGTCGACATCGCCCGCTACCGCTCGCTGATCGAGCGCCTCGGGCTGCGTCGCTGACGCTGCGGCTGAGCACGACCGCCGTGCGGGTCACTGCGGACCCGCCGGCGTCACAACTGAATACCCAGGAATGACCATCAGGAACGAACCAGGGACGTCGGCCCCACACGCCGCGCCGGTCCTCGGTAGTGGCCTCCGGGAGCTGGCCGGGTGCGTGTCACCCGCCGGCCCGTGGGCCTCGATCGAAGACCGGGCACTCACGCCGTCGGTGCCGTCGCTCCCGTCAAGCAGCCCATGGGCAGGAAGCCCGGGCCAGAACGGAGGCGACCCATGGAGGGTCCCGAGATCCAGTACGCCGAAGCTGTCATCGACAACGGCAGCCACGGCACCCGCACGATCCGCTTCGAGACCGGCCGGCTGGCCCGGCAGGCGGCCGGCTCCGCCGTCGCCTACCTCGACGGCGACACGATGCTGCTGTCGGCCACCACGGCCGGCAAGCACCCGAAGGACCAGTTCGACTTCTTCCCGCTGACGGTCGACGTCGAGGAGAAGATGTACGCCGCGGGCAAGATCCCCGGCTCGTTCTTCCGCCGCGAGGGCCGGCCGTCCACGGACGCGATCCTCACCTGCCGGCTGATCGACCGCCCGCTGCGCCCGAGCTTCGTGAAGGGCCTGCGCAACGAGGTCCAGGTCGTCATCACGGTCCTGTCGCTGAACCCGGACCACCAGTACGACGTCGTGGCCATCAACGCCGCGTCGATGTCCACCCAGCTGTCCGGCCTGCCGTTCAGCGGCCCGATCGGCGCCGTCCGCGTCGCCCTGATCGACGGCCAGTGGGTGGCCTTCCCGAACCACAGCCAGCACGAGCGCTCGGTCTTCGACATGGTCGTCGCCGGTCGTGTGGTGGCTGACGGCGATGTCGCGATCATGATGGTCGAGGCCGAGGCGACCGAGTCGACCCACGCCCTGGTCACCGGCGAGAACGTCGCCGCGCCGACCGAGGAGGTCGTGGCCCAGGGCCTGGAGGCGGCCAAGCCGTTCATCGCCCAGCTCTGCGCCGCCCAGTCCGACCTCGCGGCCCGCGCCGCCAAGCCGGTCAAGGAGTTCCCGACCTTCCCCGACTACGCCGACGACGCGTTCGCCGAGGTCGAGCGGGTCACCGGCGACCTGGCCGAGGCCCTCGCGATCGCTGACAAGCAGGAGCGCGAGAGCCGGATCGACGAGATCAAGGCCCGGATGCTGGCCGAGCTCGGCCCGCAGTTCGAGGGGCGCGAGAAGGAGCTGTCCGCGGCGTACCGCTCGGTGCAGAAGAAGCTGGTCCGCCAGCGGATCCTGCGCGACAAGGTCCGCATCGACGGGCGCGGCCTGGCCGACATCCGCCAGCTCTCGGCCGAGGTCGAGGTCATCCCGCGCGTGCACGGCTCGGCGCTGTTCGAGCGCGGCGAGACCCAGATCCTGGGCATCACCACGCTGAACATGCTGCGGATGGAGCAGCAGCTCGACACGCTCTCCCCGGAGACGCGCAAGCGCTACATGCACAACTACAACTTCCCGCCGTTCAGCACCGGCGAGACCGGCCGCGTGGGCTCGCCCAAGCGGCGCGAGATCGGCCACGGCGCGCTCGCCGAGCGGGCCCTGGTGCCGGTGTTGCCGTCGCGCGAGGAGTTCCCCTACGCGATCCGGCAGGTCTCGGAGGCGTTGGGCTCCAACGGTTCCACGTCGATGGGCTCGGTCTGCGCCTCGACGCTGTCGCTGCTCCAGGCCGGCGTGCCGCTCAAGGCGCCGGTCGCCGGCATCGCGATGGGCCTGGTGTCGGACACGGTCGACGGCCAGACGTCGTACGCCGCGATGACCGACATCCTGGGCGCGGAGGACGCGTTCGGCGACATGGACTTCAAGGTCGCCGGCACGAAGGACTTCGTCACCGCCATCCAGCTCGACACCAAGCTCGACGGCATCCCGGCCTCGGTGCTGGCCTCCGCGCTGACCCAGGCTCGTGACGCGCGGCTGCACATCCTGGACGTCATGGCCGAGGCCATCGACGCGCCGGACGAGATGTCGCCGTACGCACCGCGGGTCATCTCGGTCCAGGTGCCGGTCGACAAGATCGGCGAGGTCATCGGCCCGAAGGGCAAGATGATCAACCAGATCCAGGACGACACCGGCGCCCAGATCTCGATCGAGGACGACGGCACCGTCTACATCGGCGCGACCGACGGCCCGTCGGCCGAGGCCGCCCGGGCGATGGTCAACGCCATCGCCAACCCGACGATGCCGGAGGTCGGCGAGCGCTTCCTCGGCACGGTGGTCAAGACGACGACGTTCGGCGCCTTCGTCTCGCTGCTGCCGGGCAAGGACGGCCTGCTGCACATCTCCGAGATCCGCAAGCTGGTCGGCGGCAAGCGGATCGACAGCGTCGACGACGTCGTGAAGATCGGCCAGAAGATCCAGGTCGAGCTCAAGGAGATCGACCCGCGCGGCAAGCTCTCGCTGGCCGCCGTGATCGAGGGCGACGGTGCCGAGGGCGCCGACGGCTCGAACGGCTCCAACGGCCAGGTCTCGGTGACCGAGGACAGCGACGCCCGGGTCGACGCCTGACGTGGCCGGTGTCCCGCTGCCGTTGACCCGCGGGACATCCGGCACGGTCGCCGGGCAGGCCGGGGGCGCCATCGTGCGCCGTACCGTCCTGCCCGGCGGCGTCCGGGTCCTCACCGAGTCCGTGCCCGGCGTCCGTTCGGTGACGCTGGGCTGCTGGGTGGGCGTCGGCAGCCGGGACGAGGCGCCGGGGTATCTCGGGGCCACGCACTTCCTCGAGCACCTGCTGTTCAAGGGCACCACGCCGGCGTACCGCGCTCGACATCGCCATCGCGCTGGACGAGGTCGGCGGTGAGGCCAACGCGGTCACCGGCAAGGAGCACACCTGCTACTTCGCCCGGGTGATCGACGAGGACCTGCCGCTGGCCACCGACGTCATCAGCGACATGGTGACGTCGGCGACGATCAGCCCGGAGGACGTCGACAGCGAGCGAGGGGTGATCCTCGAGGAGCTGGCCATGAACGACGACGACCCGAGCGACGTCGTCCACGAGCGCTTCGCCGAGGCCGTGCTCGGCCGGCACCCCCTCGGCCGCCCGATCGGCGGCACGCCGGACTCGATCGCCGCGATCGACCGCGACCACGTGGTCGGGCACTACCGCGAGCACTACGTCGGACCGGGGCTGGTGTTCACCGCCGCCGGGTCCCTCGACCACGACCTGCTCTGCCGGATCATCACCGACGAGCTGTCCCGGGACGGCGTGAGCCTCGGGCCGGACGCCGATCCGCTGCCCCGCCGGGCCCTGGCGCCGGCGGCGGTCGAGGGGCGCTCGGACTCGGTCGTCGTGCGCCGGCCGACCGAGCAGGCCAACGTCCTGCTGGGCACGACGAGCATCAGCTCCACCGACGAGCGCCGGTACGCGATGTCGGTGCTCAACGCCGTCCTCGGCGGTGGGATGAGCAGCCGGCTGTTCCAGGAGGTCCGGGAGAAGCGGGGCCTGGCCTACTCGGTCTACTCCTTCGCCCAGGGCTTCTCCGACAGCGGCTACTTCGGGCTGTACGCCGGGTGCACGCCGGCCAAGGTCGACCAGGTGCTGGCCCTGATGCGGGCCGAGCTCGAGCGGCTGGCCGAGTCCGGCATCACCGAGAACGAGCTCGAGCGGGGGATCGGCCAGCTGCGCGGCGGCCTGGTCCTCGGCATGGAGGACACCGGTTCGCGGATGTCCCGGCTCGGCAAGGCCGAGCTCGTGTACGGCGAGTACGTCAGCCTCGAACAGGCGCTCGCGCAGATCGGGTCCGTGACGGCGGAGGCCGTCCAGGAGCTGGCCGCCGACCTGGCCGCCCGGCCGCGGTCCCTGGCCGTCGTCGGCCCCTTCGACGAGGACCGCACCTTCTCCGTCTGACCTCGTGGCCGTCGAACCCGGGTTTGGCCGTCGGACCCGGAGCCGGGAGCGCTCTGTGGGGCCGAGAACTCCGGAGTGGACGGCCAAACCCGGGTTCGACGGCCAGGAGCGTTGGGGCTCTAGGCTCGCCGGGTGAGTGAGCAGACGGAGCCGATCTCGGTGGCGGTCATCGGGGCGGCCGGGCGGATGGGCGGCGAGGTCTGCCGCGCGGTCGAGGCCGCACCCGACCTGGTCCTGGCCGGTCGGTACGACGCCGGTGACGAGCTCGGGGAGCTGGCCGGAGCCCAGGTGGCGGTGGACTTCACGGTCCCGGACGCCACGCTGGCCAACGTCCTGCAGGCCGTCCAGGCGGGGGTCAACGTCGTCGTCGGCACCACCGGCTGGACGGCCGAGCGGCTCGACCAGGTGCGCGCGGCCCTGGCCGACCGGCCGTACACGGGGGTCCTCGTCGCACCCAACTTCGCCATCGGCTCCCTGCTGCTGATGCGCTTCGCCGAGCAGGCCGCGCGGTACTACGAGTCGGTCGAGGTGGTCGAGCTCCACCACCCCGACAAGGTCGACGCGCCGAGCGGGACGGCCACGCGCACGGCCCAGGTCATCGCCGCGGCCCGCGCGGCGGCCGGGCTGCCGGCGCCGCCGGACGCGACCACGTCCGACCCGGCCGGGGCGCGCGGCGCCGAGATCGACGGCATCCACGTGCACGCGGTCCGGCTGCGGGGGCTGGTCGCGCACGAGGAGGTGCTGTTCGGGGCACCGGGCGAGCAGCTCACCGTGCGCCACGACTCCTTCGACCGGGCGTCGTTCATGCCGGGCGTGCTGGCCGGCATCCGGGCCGTCGTGAGCCGGCCCGGCCTCACCGTGGGGCTCGAGCAGGTGCTCGACCTGTCCTGACCCCGGCTGTGCTCCCGCTCGGGAGCACTCAGGTGAGGGCGCGCAGGCCGGCGGCCACGCCGGCGCCGACCACCACGACCACGATGAACGGCGCGCGCAGCAGCAGCGCCACCGCGGCCGCGGCCAGCCCGGCCGCCCGCGCGTCGAGCACCAGACGGCCCGACGTGGTGACGGTCTGCACGGCGACGAGGGCGGCCAGCAGCGAGACCGGGAGCAGCGCACTGATCCGGGCCGCCACCGGATGCCGCAACCAGGCCGGGGGCACCACGTGCCCGGCCAGCTTCGCGGCGTAGGCCAGCGCGCACGCGGCCAGGATGGTCAGCCACAGCGTCACGGGACGGCCTCCTGCCCGCCGGCACCGGCCACCGGCGCGGCCCGCCCGGAGCGCCATCCCGCCGCCACCGCAGTCAGCCCGGCCGCGAGCACCGGGACCCCGACCGGCACGAACGGCGACAGCACGATCGCCACGAACGCCGCGGCGACCGCGACCGCCCGCGCCTCGCCGGTCCTCAGCCGCGGCCAGAGCAGCGCGAGGAACGCCGAGGCCGCGGCCGCGTCCAGCCCGAACTGCTGGGGGTTGCCGAGCGCGTTCCCCAGCAGGGCGCCGAGCAGGGTCGAGGCGTTCCACAGCGCGAACACGCTCAGTCCGGTCAGCCAGAACCCCAGCCGGGACGCGGCCCGCTCCGGCTGCGCGATCGCCACCGCGGTGGACTCGTCGATGGTGATCTGCGCGCCGGCCAGCCGCCGCGGGCCGCGCAGCTCGAGCAGCCGGCTGAGCTGCAGGCCGTACAGCCCGTTGCGCAGCCCGAGCAGCGTCGAGGTCGCGACCGCGGCCACCCCCGAGCCGCCCCCGGCGACGATCCCGACGAAGGCGAACTGCGAGCCGCCGCTGAACAGCAGCAGCGACAGGGCACAGGTCTGCAGCACGGACAGGCCGGCGGCGGTCGACAGCGCGCCGAAGCTCACGCCGTACGCGCCGGTGGCCAGGCCCACGGACAGGGCCTGCCGGACGACCTGCCGACGGCGCTCCGGGGTCAGGCTCGCTGTCGGGCGCCGTCATGCCGCTGGGGTCAGCGCCGCCACCAGGCGGCGCTCCCGGAGCCGGCCGTCCGGGGCGCCGGGGACCTCGAGCGAGCGCTCGGCGCCGTCCGCCACGAAGCCGGCTGCTTCGAGGAAGGCGGCCCGGGTGTCGTCGCCGGGCAGCACCCAGACCACGGCGTGGTCGAACCCGCTCTCCCGCAGCACGTCGGCCGCCGCGTTCAGCAGCCGCGACCCGTGGCCCTGGTGCTGTGCGGCCTCGGCCACGACCAGCGCGGCCACCTCACCGACGCCGTCCTGCGCCGGATCGGCCGGTCCCACGGCCGCGAAGCCCACGACCTCGGGGCCGGCCAGGGCGACCAGCAGGGCGTGCTGTGGCGTGGGTGGCCGGGTGATCGCCGAGGCCCACACCTCGGCCAGCCGGTCGGGCTCCAAGGCGTCCAGGGCCGCGGCCGGCAGCACGTCGGCGTACGACGCGCGCCAGGCCTGCGCCTGCACGGCACCGATCGCCGCGGCGTCGGCCGGACGGGCCCGCCGCACGCTGGCGTCGGGGCCGGGCACCTGCGCCCGCGGCTGCGTCGTCGGCGGGGGCAGGTCCATCCCGCCATCCAACCAGCGGCGACCGACTGTGACACGACGCGGCCGTTCTTGCGGGCGAGTGTCACATCGGACGATACTCGGACCCATGGATGCCCCCCCGGACCAGCAGGCGGGAGAGCGGCGCTTCGCCGAGCTGATCGCCGCCGACCAGCGGGTCGAGCCGCGGGACTGGATGCCCGAGGGGTACCGCGCCGGCCTGGTCCGCCAGATGGCCCAGCACGCGCACTCCGAGATCATCGGCATGCAGCCCGAGGGCAGCTGGATCACCCGCGCCCCGAGCCTGCGGCGCAAGGCCATCCTGCTGGCCAAGGTGCAGGACGAGGCCGGGCACGGGCTCTACCTGTACTCCGCGGCCGAGACGCTGGGCACCAGCCGCGAGGAGATGCTCGACCTGCTCCACGCGGGCCGTCAGCGCTACTCCTCGATCTTCAACTACCCGACGCTGACCTGGGCCGACGTCGGTGCCATCGGCTGGCTGGTCGACGGCGCGGCGATCATGAACCAGGTGCCGCTGTGCCGCTGCTCCTACGGCCCGTACGCCCGCGCGATGATCCGCATCTGCAAGGAGGAGTCGTTCCACCAGCGGCAGGGGTTCGAGATCCTCTGGACACTGGCACGGGGCACGGACGAGCAGCGGGCGATGGCCCAGGACGCCGTCGACCGCTGGTGGTGGCCGGCGCTGATGATGTTCGGGCCGCCGGACACCGGAGCCGCCGCCGGACCGGGTGCGCGCGGGAACGGCGCGACCCACACCGAGCAGAGCATGGCGTGGGGCATCAAGCGCTTCAGCAACGACGAGCTGCGCCAGCGCTTCGTCGACATGACCGTCCCGCAGGCCGACAAGCTCGGCCTGGCCGTCCCGGACCCGGAGCTGCGGTACGACGAGGAGTCGGGTCACTGGCGGTTCGGGCGATCGACTGGGACCGAGTTCCGCCGCGTGCTGAGCGGGCGACGGCCCGTGCAACGCCGAGCGGATCGCCCATCGCCGGGCCGCCCACGAGGAGGGCGCCTGGGTCCGCGAGGCCGCGAGCGCGTACGCCGCCCGGGAGAGCTCGGGCGGCGGCATGAGCGGGCGCGACTGGCCGCTGTGGGAGGTGTTCGTCCGGCCGCGGCGCGGGCTGTCCCACGTGCACGCCGGATCCCTGCACGCCCCCGACGCGCAGATGGCCCTGCGCAACGCCCGCGACCTGTACACCCGGCGGCAGGAGGGGGTGTCGATCTGGGTCGTCGAGGCGGCGACGATCACCGCCAGCAGCCCGGACGAGCGCGATTCCTTCTTCGACCCGGCCGCGGACAAGGTCTACCGGCACCCGACCTTCTATGACGTCCCCGCCGACGTGGAGTACCTGTGACCGCCGCCCTGGTGCACACCGCGCAGCTGCCCGTCCCGGCGCGGTACTGCCTGCGGCTCGCGGACGACGCCCTCGTGATGGCCCAGCGGCTGGGGGAGTGGCTCGCGGCCGCACCCCAGATCGAGGAGGACATGGCGCTGGGCAACATCGCCCTCGACCTGCTCGGGCAGGCCCGCGCCCTGCTGACGCGGGCCGGCGAGCTGTCCGCGCAGGCCGGGGGCGCGCCGTACACCGAGGACGACCTCGCCTACTGGCGCGACGAGCGCGACTTCACCAACGTCCAGCTGGTCGAGCAGCCCCGGGGCGACTTCGCGGTGACGATCGTGCGGCTGCTCGTGCTGTCCACCTGGCAGCTCCACCTGTACCGCGCGCTGTCGGCGTCCACCGACCCGGCGATCGCGGCGGTGGCGGCCAAGGCCGTGAAGGAGGTCGACTACCACCGGGACCACGCCCGGCAGTGGACGCTCCGGCTGGGCCTGGGCACCGAGGTCAGCCACCAGCGGATGGTCGCCGCAGTAGACGCGGTCGCGCCGTACGTCCCCGAGCTCTTCGACGACGACGACCTGACGGAAACCGTTGCCGCACAGGGGATCGGCGTCCGGCCGTCCGCGCTCGGGCCGCAGGTGCTGCTGGAGCTGGATGCGGTGCTCGCCGAGGCCGGGCTGAGCCGACCCGAGCCGACCTGGCGGGCGCGGGGCGGCCGCGCCGGGGTCCACTCCGGTGCGATGGGCCACCTCCTGGCCGAGATGCAGCACCTGGCCCGCACGCACCCGGGGGCGACGTGGTGACCGCCACGGCCGCCGGCACCGTCCTGCTGGACGACCTGCGTCGCCGGTTGGAGGCCGTCCCCGACCCCGAGCTGCCGGTGCTCACGCTGGGCCAGCTGGGCGTCGTCCGTCAGGTCCGTCTCGAGGGGGGGACCGCCGTGGTGGAGGTCACCCCGACGTACTCCGGATGTCCCGCGATGGCGGTGATCGTCGACGACCTCGCCGCGGAGGTGCGCGCGGCAGGGTTCCGAGCTGACGTGCGGACCGTGCTGTCACCACCGTGGACCACCGACTGGATCACGCCAGAAGGCCGAAAAGCCTTGTCGGACAATGGCATCGCACCGCCGGCGAGCGTCGTCGGACGTGGTGCGGTCGCGGTGACGATCGGCCGTCGTCCGGCCCGGCCCGCCTGTCCCCAGTGCGGCTCCGCCGACGTGGAGGAGCTGGCCCGCTTCGGCTCGACGGCGTGCAAGGCGCTCTGGCGGTGCCTGGCCTGCCGCGAGCCGTTCGACTACGTGAAGCCGTTGTGACCCAGGCCGCCGCGGCGCCTCCCGAGGCGGGCACCGGCCGGGCCCGATGGCACGAGCTGACCGTCTCCGCGATCGAGCCGCTCACCGACGACGCGGTCGCCGTCACCCTCGCCGTGCCCACCGAGCTCGCGGACACCTTCGCGTTCGCGGCCGGTCAGCACCTCACCCTGCGCCACGAGGTCGACGGCGTGGACCTGCGCCGCTCGTACTCGATCTGCGTCTCGCCCGCCTGGGCCCGGGCGCACTCAGCGCTGCGGGTCGGCGTCAAGCACCTCGCGGACGGCGCGTTCTCGACCTGGCTGATCGAGTCCCTGCGTCCCGGCGACCGGCTGCAGGCCATGGCACCGCAGGGCCACTTCGTCTGCCCGCCCCGGCCGGGGACGGCCCGGCACCACGCGGCGATCGCCGCCGGCAGCGGCATCACCCCCGTCCTGGCGCTGCTGACCGACGCGCTGGAGCGCGAGCCGCTGAGCTCGGCGACCCTGCTCTACGGCAACCGGCGGACCTCGTCGGTGATGTTCCTGGAGGAGCTGGAGGACCTGAAGAACCGGTTCCCCGCGCGGCTCAACCTCGTGCACGTGCTGTCCCGCGAGGAGCAGGAGGCCGAGCTGCTGTCCGGCCGGCTCGACCCGGCCCGGCTGGCCCGGCTGCTCGAGGTCGTCCTTCCCGTCGAGGTGGTGGACGAGTGGTACCTGTGCGGGCCGTTCGAGATGGTCACCGGCGCCCAGGGGCTGCTGGCCGAGCTGGGGGTGGATGCGCGCCGGGTCCATCTCGAGCTGTTCCACGTCGGCGACGAGCCACCGCCGCCGCGCAGCGAGGTCGAGGCGGCCGCGGACGCGGAGGCCGCCACGGTGACGGTCAACCTGGACGGCCGGACCACCCGGTTCGAGATGCCGAACCGGTCCGAGAGCGTGCTCGCGGCCACCCTGCGGGCCCGACCCGACGCGCCGTACGCCTGCACCGGCGGCGTGTGCGGGACCTGCCGGGCTCGCCTCGTTCGCGGGGAGGTGCGCATGGACCGGAACTACGCGCTGGAGCCCGAGGAGCTCGAACGCGGCCTGGTGCTGGCCTGCCAGTCGCACCCGGTGTCGGACGAGCTCGAGCTGGACTACGACGCCTGAGCCGGCTGCCGTCGCTCGTACCGGACGAAGTCGTATCCGTCGCCGCTCGTGCGGGCCACCTCGACCCACGCCGTCCGGTCGAAGTCGGGGAACCACACGTCGCCCGGCGGCTCGGCCCGCACCTCGGTGAGCTCCAGCGCGTCGGAGCGGTCGAGAGCCTGGCGGTAGATGTCCGCGCCACCGACGACGAACACCTGGTCCGGCCCGGCGTCGGCCAGGGCCTGCTCCAGCGAGGACGCCCGTTCGGCACCGGGTGCGTGCCAGTCAGGTTGCCGGGTGACAACAATTGTCCGGCGTCCGGGAAGGGCGCGCCCGATCGAGTCCCAGGTCCGGCGGCCCATCACCAGCGTGTGGCCCATCGTGAGGGCCTTGAAGCGCCGCAGGTCCTCGGGGATGCGCACGGCCAGGTCGCCGTCGCGCCCGATGACGCCGTTGCCGGCCACGGCGGCCACGATGGTGACGCTCACCGCGCGCGCCGGCCGGTCGTCATACGGCGATGGGGGCCTTGATCGCGGGATGCGGCGCATAGCCCTCGAGGGTGAAGTCGTCCATGGTGAACTCGTCGATCGAGCGGCGGGCCGGGTTCAGCGTCATCGTCGGCAGCGGCCGGGGGTCCCGCGTCAGCTGCTCGCGGGCCTGGTCGAGGTGGTTCCGGTAGAGGTGGGCGTCGCCCAGCGTGTGCACGAACTCGCCCGGCTGCAGGTCGGTCACCTGGGCCACCATCGCCGTGAGCAGCGCGTACGACGCGATGTTGAACGGCACGCCGAGGAAGACGTCGGCCGATCGCTGGTACAGCTGGCAGGACAGGCGGCCGTCCGCGACGTAGAACTGGAACATCGTGTGGCACGGCGGCAGGGCCATCCGGCCGAGGTCGGCGACGTTCCAGGCGCTGACCAGGTGCCGGCGCGAGTCCGGGTTCGTGCGGATGCCCTCGATGACCGCGGCGATCTGGTCGACGTGCCGGCCGTCCGGGGTGGGCCAGGAGCGCCACTGGTACCCGTAGACCGGGCCGAGCTCGCCCGTGGCGTCGGCCCACTCGTCCCAGATCGTCACGCCCTGTTCCTGCAGCCACGCCACGTTGGTGGACCCGCGCAGGAACCACAGCAGCTCGCCGATCACGGAGCGTAGGTGCAGTCGCTTGGTGGTGACCGCCGGAAACCCCTCGGACAGGTCGAACCGCATCTGGTGCCCGAACACGCTGAGCGTGCCGGTGCCCGTGCGGTCCTCCTTCGCAGCCCCGGTGGTCAGCACGCGGTCCAGGAGCTCGAGGTACTGCTGCACGCGGACGAAACTACACGCCGGGAAACAGTCGCGCGGCAAACTCACAGCGCGGAACCTGTAACACCACGAGCGGCCGGGCCGATGTAGCGAGTGGACCGTGTCGCTGCTCGGACCCCCGAGCGGGCAGCGACGCGGTCCGTTGACGTCCCCGCCGCGTCCCGTCCCCAGCCCCGCCCGGCGTCCGCTCGACCGGCCGGCACGGCGGTAGCGTTGGGCCATGTCCGCTCGCGCCGATGCACCCGCCGCGTTCGGCCGCGTGCTGACCGCGATGGTCACGCCGTTCCGGCCGGACGGGGGTCTGGACCTCGACGCCGCGGCGCGGCTGGCCGAGCACCTGGTGGGGCAGGGCTGCGACGGGCTGGTGGTGAGTGGTACGACGGGGGAGTCGCCCACCACGACCCCCCGCGAGCAGGACGACCTCCTGCGGGCCGTCCTGGAGGCCGTGGGGGACCGGGCCCGGGTCGTCGCCGGCGTCGGGACGAACGACACCGCCCACACCGTGGAGCTGGCCCAGGCCGCCGAGAAGGCCGGCGCGCACGGCCTGCTCGTGGTCACCCCGTACTACAACAAGCCCCCGCAGGACGGCCTCGTCGCCCACTTCCGCGCGGTCGCCGACGCCGCCGGCCTGCCCGTGATGCTCTACGACATCCCCGGCCGCACCGGCACGCCGATCCACGGCCGAGACCCTGGCCCGCGCTGGGGGAGCACCCCCGCATCCTCGCCGTGAAGGACGCCAAGGGCGACCTGTTCCAGGGCTCGGAGGTCATGGCCGCCTGCGACCTCGCCTTCTACAGCGGCGACGACCAGCTGAACCTGCCGTGGCTGGCCCTCGGCGCGACCGGGCTGGTCTCGGTGGTCGCGCACGTGGCGGCCGACCGGTACGCCGCGATGGTGCGCGGCCGTCGACGCGCGGCGACCTGGACACGGCCCGCGGCCCTGCACGTCCAGCTGCTGCCCGTCGTCGCGACGATCATGCTGCGGACCCAGGGCGCGATCGCCGTCAAGGCCGCCCTCGAGCTGACCGGCGTGCTGCCCAACCGGGCCGTGCGCCTGCCCCTGGTGCCGGCCGGCGAGGACCTCCTGGCCGAGCTGCGCACCGTCCTTCCCATGATCGGACCTTCGTGACCCAGATCCCCACGCTGCCCGCGCCACCACCTCTCGCGCCGGGCACGCTGCGCATCGTGCCCCTCGGCGGCCTCGGCGAGGTCGGCCGCAACATGACCGTGCTCGAGCTGCGACGGGCGCCTGCTGGTCATCGACTGCGGGGTGCTCTTCCCCGAGGACCACCAGCCCGGCGTCGACCTGATCCTCCCCGACTTCGACTACATCCACGACCGGCTGGGCGACATCGAGGCGGTCGTCCTCACCCACGGCCACGAGGACCACATCGGCGCCGTGCCGTACCTGCTGCGGCTGCGGCCGGACATCCCGCTGATCGGCTCCCAGCTCACCCTGGCCCTGGTCGAGGCCAAGCTCAAGGAGCACCGGATCACGCCGTACTCGCTGACCGTCCGCGAGGGGCAGCGGGAGCGGCTCGGCGGCTTCGACTGCGAGTTCGTCGCCGTGAACCACTCGATCCCCGACGCGCTCGCCGTCGCCGTGCGCACCTCCGCCGGCCTGGTGCTGCACACCGGCGACTTCAAGATGGACCAGCTCCCGCTGGACCACCGGCTGACCGACCTGCGCGCGTTCGCCCGGCTCGGCGACGAGGGCGTCGACCTGTTCATGGTCGACTCCACGAACGCCGAGGTGCCGGGGTTCACCACCCCGGAGCGGGACATCGGCCAGGCGATGGACCGGGTGTTCCTCGCGGCCCAGCGGCGGGTCATCGTCGCCTGCTTCTCCAGCCACGTGCACCGGGTGCAGCAGGTCCTGGACGCGGCGAACGCCCACGGCCGCAAGGTCGCGCTCGTCGGCCGGTCGATGCTGCGCAACATGGGCGTGGCCCGCGAGCTGGGCTACCTCAAGGTGCCCGACGGCGTGCTGGTCGACGCCAAGGCGCTGGACGACCTCCCGGACGACCAGGTGGTCCTGGTCTGCACCGGGTCGCAGGGCGAGCCGATGGCCGCGCTGTCCCGGATGGCCAACCGCGACCACCGGATCGAGGTGGGCCGCGGCGACACGGTCGTGCTGGCCTCGAGCCTCATCCCCGGCAACGAGAACGCCGTCTTCCGCGTCATCAACGGGCTCACCGCCCTCGGCGCCCGGGTCGTGCACAAGGGCAACGCGCTGGTCCACGTCTCCGGGCACGCCAGCGCCGGTGAGCTGCTCTACTGCTACAACATCGTCCGGCCGCGCAACGCGATGCCGGTGCACGGCGAGGTCCGCCACCTGGTGGCGAACGGCGACCTGGCCGTCGCGACCGGCGTGCCCCGCGAGCGGGTGGTCATCGGCGACGACGGCACGGTGGTCGACCTGGCCGGAGGCGTCGCGAAGGTCGTGGGCTCGGTCCCGTGCGGCTTCGTGTACGTCGACGGGTCGGGCGTGGGCGAGACGACCGAGGCCCTGCTCACCGATCGGCGGATCCTGCGCGACGAGGGGTTCATCTCGATCTTCGTGGTGGTGGACTCCGTCACCGGCAAGGTCGCCGCCGGGCCGACCGTGCAGGCCCGCGGCTTCGTGGAGAACGACGCGGTCTTCAGCGAGGTCATCCCCCGCATCGAGGAGGCGCTGGCCCACGCGACCGAGTCCGGGGTCCGCGACGCCTACGAGCTCCAGCAGGTCGTCCGCCGCGTGGTCGGCAAGTGGGTCGGCGGCAAGCTGCGCCGCCGGCCGATGATCATCCCGGTGGTCATCGAGGCCTGAGGCCCGAGCGGGCGTACATCGCGGCGGCCGACACGCGCGAGGTGTGACCGCCGGGACGCATGATGCCGATGTGACCGGCGGGTACGGTGACAGCATGCCCACCCGTACGCCTTCCCCCCCACGGGCGTCCCAGTCCCGGTCCACGGCGCGCACGCCGGCCCGCGGCGCGGCCCGCGGCGGCCGGGGCCGGCCGGCGGCCACCAAGCGGCACGCTCGCCGCGGCGCGAACGCCCCGTGGCCGGTCCGTGCCGTCCGGGGCGCCTGGATGGGCCTGGCCCACCTGGTCGGCACCAGTGCCCGCCGGGTCGGGCACTCGGCGCGTGACCTCGACCCGGCGCTGCGCCGGGACGGCATCGGCTTCAGCGTCCTCGGCCTGGCCGTCGTGGTCGCGGCGGCCGAGTGGTGGGACCTGGCCGGACCGGTGGGCCGGGTGGTGGACGCGGTCGTGGCGGGCACCCTCGGCCGGGTCGCACTGGTGCTGCCCCTGGTGCTGGTCGCCTTCGGGGTGCGGTTGCTGCGCCACCCCCAGCACTCCCAGGCCAACAGCCGGATCGGCGTGGGGACCGCCGCCCTCACGGTCTCGGTGACCGGGCTCGTGCACCTGTCCCAGCACTCGCCCAGCCCCTCCGACGGCGCGGCCCGGATGCGCGGGGCCGGCGGCATGATCGGCTTCCTGGCCTCCAGCCCGCTGGAGGCCGGCGTCACCGGGTACGGCGCGATCCTGATCCTGCTGCTGGTCGGCGGCTTCGGGGTGCTCGTGGTGACCGCGACGCCGGTCCACGCCATCCCGGACCGGATGCTCGAGCTGCGCGACCGGCTGTTCCACCGGGACTCGACGGACTCGGCGGACTCGGCGGGCTCGGCCGACGGGGCCGGGCCCGGCGCCGGCCTCCCGCCGAACGGCCTCAAGGCCGCTGCACCGGCCGCCGCCGCGCCGGCCTCGGTGCTCTCCCGCCTGCGCCGTTCCCGCGGTGGCCCGGCGAAGGACGAGGCGCCGGCGCTGGCCGGGGACGAGGCGTTCGAGACGCCGCTGGAGAAGGCCGAGCGCGAGCGGGCCGGGCTGCGTCCGGGACAGCGCCGTGAGGCGGCCCCCGACATCGAGACCCCCGCCGACGCGGACACCGGGCCGGCCCTGGTCCTGCCGGCGGCCAGGGAACCGCTGGTCGCCCCGCCGACGCAGCCGATCCCGCACGCGTCGAGCAGCTGGCCCTGGCCGGCGACGTGACCTACGTGCTGCCGCCGAACGAGATGCTGACACCCGGCAGCCCGCACAAGGAGCGCAGCGCGGCCAACGACCGGGTGGTCGAGGCGCTGACCGAGGTGCTGACGCAGTTCGAGATCGACGCGCAGGTGACCGGCTTCAGCCGCGGGCCGACGGTGACCCGCTACGAGGTCGAGCTCGGCCCCGGCGTCAAGGTCGAGCGGGTCACCGCGCTGTCCCGGAACATCGCCTACGCCGTGGCGTCGGCCGACGTCCGGATCCTGTCCCCGATTCCCGGCAAGTGCGCGATCGGCATCGAGATCCCGAACACCGACCGCGAGAAGGTCAGTCTCGGCGACGTCCTGCGCAGCCAGGCGGCGCGGGCGACCGACCACCCGATGGTCATGGGCGTCGGCAAGGACGTCGAGGGCGGCTACGTCGTCGCCAACCTGGCCAAGATGCCGCACCTGCTCGTCGCCGGGGCGACCGGCGCCGGGCAAGTCCAGCTTCATCAACTCGATGATCGTCTCGATCCTCATGCGGTCGACGCCGGACGAGGTGCGGATGGTCCTGGTCGACCCCAAGCGGGTGGAGCTCACGGCGTACGAAGGGATCCCGCACCTCATCACGCCGATCATCACCAACCCGAAGAAGGCGGCCGAGGCCCTCGCCTGGGTGGTCAAGGAGATGGAGGTCAGCGCTACGACGACCTGGCCGCCTTCGGGTTCAAGCACGTCGACGACTTCAACCGGCGGTGCGCGCCGGCACGGTCAAGCCGCCTGCCGGGCAGCGAGCGCGTGGTGGCGCCGTACCCGTACCTGCTGGTGATCGTCGACGAGCTGGCCGACCTGATGATGGTCGCCCCGCGCGACGTCGAGGAGTCGATCGTCCGGATCACCCAGCTGGCGCGGGCGGCCGGCATCCACCTCGTGCTGGCCACCCAGCGGCCGAGCGTCGACGTCGTCACCGGCCTGATCAAGGCCAACGTGCCGTCCCGGATGGCCTTCGCGACCAGCTCGCTGGCCGACTCGCGGGTGGTGCTGGACCAGCCGGGCGCGGAGAAGCTCGTCGGGCAGGGCGACGCGCTGTTCCTGCCGATGGGGTCGAGCAAGTCGATGCGGGTCCAGGGCGCGTGGGTCACCGAGACCGAGGTCGCCAGACGGTCGTCGAGCACGTCAAGACCCAGCTCGCCCCGACGTACCGCTCGGACATCCTGGCGCCGGTGCAGCAGAAGGTCGTCGACGACGACATCGGCGACGACCTCGACGTGCTGCTGCAGGCGACCGAGCTCGTGGTGTCGACGCAGTTCGGCTCGACGTCGATGCTGCAGCGCAAGCTGCGCGTCGGGTTCGCCAAGGCCGGCCGGCTGATGGACCTGCTGGAGTCGCGCGGGATCGTCGGGCCGAGCGAGGGCAGCAAGGCCCGCGACGTGCTGGTCAAGCCGGACGACCTGCCGGCCACGCTGGCGCTGCTGCGCGGCGAGGAGCCGGCGCAGGCCGAGGCCGTGTTCGACCTGGAGTCGGTCGGGCCGGCGCCGGCCATGGACGGCGCGCCGAACGCCGGCGGGTGACCCGTCCGCCCGCCGTCGGCCGGCGGGCCGCCGCCTAGAGTGAGCGTCGTGGCCGGCTCGCGCACTGTTGCTCTCGTGACGCTCGGCTGCGCGCGCAACGAGGTCGACTCCGAGGAGCTCGCCGGCCGGCTCGAGGCCGGCGGCTGGACCCTCGTCGAGGACGCGGCCGACGCCGACGTCGCCGTCGTCAACACCTGCGGGTTCGTCGAGCAGGCCAAGAAGGACTCGATCGACACCCTGCTGGAGGCCTCCGAGCTCAAGGCGGCCGGCCGGACCCGGGCCGTCGTCGCGGTCGGCTGCCTGGCCGAGCGCTACGGCGCGCAGCTGGCCGCCGAGCTGCCCGAGGCCGACGCCGTGCTGGGCTTCGACACCTACGCGGACCTGTCCGCCCATCTGGACGCCATCCTGGGCGGCGGCCGGCCGCCCTCGCACGTGCCGGTGGACCGGCGCACGCTGTTGCCGCTGAGCCCGGTCGACCGCCAGGCGGTGGCCTTCCAGCCCGTCGACCTGCAGGCCGTGCGACCTCGAGCCCCTGGGTTCCCAGCCGGGGGCGGCTCGGGGCCCGGCGAGCGGTCCGCCGGTCGTCCGGCGGCGGCTCGACGGGCGGCCGTGGGCACCGCTGAAGATCGCGTCCGGGTGCGACCGGCGGTGCGCGTTCTGCGCGATCCCGTCGTTCCGCGGGGCGTTCGTCTCCCGGCGCCCGGCCGACGTGCTGGCCGAGGCCCGGTGGCTGGCCGACCAGGGGACCCGCGAGCTGTTCCTGGTGAGCGAGAACTCCACGTCCTACGGCAAGGACCTGGGCGACCTGCGGCTGCTGGAGAAGCTGCTGCCGGAGCTGGCCGGCGTCGACGGCGTCGGCGCGCGTGCGCGTCTCCTACCTGCAGCCGGCCGAGGTGCGGCCCGGGCTGCTCGACGCGCTGTGCGGCACCGCCGGGCGTCGCGCCGTACTTCGACCTGTCGTTCCAGCACGCCTCCGGCCCGCTGCTGCGCCGGATGCGGCGCTTCGGCGACCGCGAGTCGTTCCTCACCCTGCTCGACCAGGTCCGCGAGCGGGCGCCGCTGGCCGGCGTGCGGTCGAACGTGATCGTCGGCTTCCCCGGGCGAGACCGAGGCAGGACCTGGACGAGCTGATGGCGTTCCTCGACGGCGGCCCGGCTCGACGTCGTCGGGCGTGTTCGGCTACTCCGACGAGGACGGCACGGAGGCCGAGGGCTACGACGGCAAGCTCGACGCGGCCGAGATCGCGGCCCGGGTCGCCGAGGTCGGCGACCTGGTCGAGTCAGCTGACCGGCCAGCGGGCCGAGGAGCGGATCGGCGAGACGGTCGAGGTCCTGGTCGAGGACCGGGCCCCGCTGGACGACGGCGGCGCGTGGGAGGGCCGGGCCGCGCACCAGGGACCGGACGTCGACGGCATCGTGCGCCTGCTGCCGGACCGGGACGCGACCGGCTCCGCGGGAGACGCCCCGGCCGTCGGTGACCTCGTCCTGGCCCGCGTCGTGGGCGCCGAGGGCGTTGACCTGCTGGCCCAGCGAGTGCCCGGGCGATGCCCGAGCGGTGCCCGAGCGGGTGGCCGTCCGGTGACCGAGCCGGCCGCCGCCGTGCCGCCGGACCCGGTGGCCATGCCCGCGGCAGCCGGCGTCAGCGTGTGGAACGTCGCGAACGCGCTGACCTTCGTCCGGCTGCTGCTCGTCCCCGTGTTCGCCGTCCTGCTGCTGCACGACGGCGGCCACCAGGCCGTCTGGCGGGTGGCGGCGACCGTGGTGTTCGGGGTCGCCTCGCTCACCGACCGGCTCGACGGCGAGCTGGCCCGGCGCCGGGGCCTGATCACCGATCTGGGCAAGATCGTCGACCCGATCGCCGACAAGGCCCTGATCGGCACCGCCCTGGTCGGGCTGTCGTGGCTGGACGAGCTGTCGTGGTGGGTCACCGTGGTCGTGCTGGTCCGCGAGATCGGCATCACCGTGCTGCGCTTCGTGGTGATCCGGCACGGCGTGATGCCCGCCAGCCGGGGCGGGAAGGTGAAGACGCTCCTGCAGGCGATCGCCATCGGGCTCTACCTGTTGCCCCTGCACGGGCTGCTGCAGGTCTGCTCGCAGGTGGTCATGGCGGCGGCGGTGGTCGTCACGGTGGTCACCGGCGTCGACTACGTGGCCCGGGCCATGACGCTGCGCCGGACGAGCGAGCGTGCGGCGCGCAAGCGGGCCGAGCGGGCGGCCCGGGTGTCGGGTCCCGGCCGGTGATCGGAGCCGCCCCGGTCGCGGATGCCCAGGCCACCGCCGACGCGCTGGCGGCCGAGGTGCTGCGGCTCGCCCTGGCGAGCGGACGGACGGTCGCCGTGGCCGAGTCGCTGACCGCCGGACTGGTCGCGGGCACGCTGGCCGGCGTCCCGGGCATCTCGGCGGTGCTGCGCGGCGGCGTCGTCGCCTACGCCACCGAGCTGAAGGCCTCGCTGCTGGGAGTGGACCCGGCGCTGCTGGCGGCCGGAGGCGCCGTGCAGGCGCGGTCGCCGTGGCCATGGCCGAGGGGGTGGCGGCTCGCCTGGGTGCCGACGTCGGCGTCGCCACGACCGGCGTCGCCGGGCCCGACCCGCAGGACGGGCAGCCCGCCGGGCACCGTGTTCGTCGCGGTGCACGGCGCCCGGGGCGGGCGCGTGGAGGGCCGCGAGGGGCCGGGAGCGCTCGGTGGGGACCGGGCCCAGGTCCGCTGGGCGAGCGTGGTCCTGGCCCTGGAGCTCCTCGTCGAGACCCTGCAGCCCCGCTGATCACGCTGCGTACGGAAGAACCGCGCGCGGGAGTTCGTTGACTCGCTCGTGCTAACTCTCCCGCCCCACCGCTCGTTCGACCGCCCGCCGAGGTACGGTGGGAAAGCACCAGCCGGCACTCGTCGGCAGACTCGGGGCAACGGTGGGTCGACCGGACCGCAGACGCGGCCGGAGGGCCAGCCGGCGAAGGGAGGCGTGATGGTTCTGCTGCGACACGAGATCGGCGACGTGCTGCGCGAGCAGCGGCAGAGCCAGGGGCGCACACTCCGCCAGGTCTCCGGCGCCGCCCGCGTCTCGCTCGGCTACCTCAGCGAGGTCGAGCGGGGCCAGAAGGAAGCGTCCTCCGAGCTGCTCGCCTCGATCTGCGGTGCCCTCGACCTGCCGCTGTCCGAGGTGCTGAGCCAGGTCTCCGAGCGGGTGGCGGACGCCGAGCGGGCCACGACGTCCGTCGCGGCGCTGCCGACGGCGCGCGCGCAGGGGCTCGTCTCCGCCGCCTGAGCCGCCTGGGCTCGCTCGGCCGTACCCGCTCCCGCCAGTCCCTCGTCGCTCAGCGCCGTCCCGCCCGAGCGGGCGCTGTGGCCGCGCGTCGTCCGTCGGCGCCGGTCCCCGCTGGCAGCTCGGGCAGTAGAAGATCACCCGGCCGGTCGGCCCGTCCCCGAGCGGCGCGACCCGCACCGTGGTGCCGCAACGCCGGCACGGCCGCCCCGACCGGGCGTGCACGAACGCCTCGTGACCCGGGCGGGCGTCCCCGGTCGTGGTCTGGGGCAGCCGGTCGCGGTTCAGGTGCAGCAGCCGGTACGCCCGGTCGACCACCCGCCGCACCGCCGCGTCGCCGAGCTCCCCGACCGTCGTCCACGGCGTCCGGCCCACCAGGAACATCGTCTCGGCCAGGTAGAACGTCCCCACGCCGGCCAGATCGCGCTGGTCCAGCACCGCCTCGCCGATGGTCCGCTCCGGGTGGCCGAGCAGGTTCGCGACCGCCCGCTCGGCCGACCAGTCCGGCCCCAGCACGTCCGGCCCGAGGTGCCCGACCAGCGTCGACCTCGTCGGCCGTGGCCACCAGGTCGAGCATCCCCAGCCGCGCGCCGGTGGCGGTCCACTGGTCGGTGACGAGGATCGCCCGGACGTCCGGCGCGGGACGCCTTCGGGCCGACGTCGCGTCGACCCGCCACTGACCCTCCATCCGCAGGTGCGAGTGCAGGGTCACCGGCGTCGACCCGCTCGGGCCACCCAGCCCGTTCGGTGTGCTCAGCCCGCTCATCCGGATCAGGATGTGCTTGCCCCGGGCCACCACCTCGAGCACCTCCCGGCCGCTCAGGTCGGCGGTCGCGAGGGACGGCCAGCGCAGGTCGCTGGCGGTGATCGGCCGCCCGGCCAGCGCGGCGTGCAGCCGGGCCGCCGTCCGCCAGACGATGTCGCCTTCGGGCACCGCCGCCCCTAGCGCCGCAGCCGCAGGCCGCGCGGCGTCGCGTGGAACCCGGACCGCTCCAGGGCCCGGGCCAGTGGCTGCTCCGATCCCAGCACGTCGGCTCCGTCGGCCCGCTCGACGGTCAGCCGGCCGAGCGCGCCGTCGTGGACCGCGAGGGCCAGCGCGTCGGCGGCCGACTGCAGCGCGTCCGGCTCCTCGGTCCAGGACAGCAGCGTCCGGCCGCCCCGCTCGACGTAGAGCACGAGCTCGCCCTCGACCAGCACGACGAGGGCACCGGCCTTGCGGCCGGGGCGATGGCTCGTCGCGGTGTCCTCGGCCCGGACCGGCCACGGCAGCGCCGCGCCGTACGGGTTCGCCGGGTCGGCCGCGGCGAGCACCAGCGTGCGCACGTCGGGGCCGCCCTGCCGGCCCGGCCCGGTCCGGGCGGACGTCCCCGGCTGCGCGGGCTGCGTGGTCTCGTCCGGTCGCCGCGGCTCGGGGGCCCGCAGCCGGTCGACGGCACCCGCTCCGGCGAACTGGGCGGCGCCGAGGCCCTCCACGAAGTACCCGCGCCGGACGCGCCCGGCCTCCTCGGCCGCCGCGAGCACCTTGTAGACGCCGGCGTAACCGCCCGGAACCCGCTCCGCGACCACCGCGCCGCGGGTCACCACGCCGTACCGGTCCAGCAGCACCTCGGCCACGGCGTGCGCCCGCAGCGTCGGGTCCGGCTCCGGCTCGGGCAGCAGGGACCAACGGCCGGCGACCTGCGGTGGCCCGGTCCGCGCCGCCGGGCGGCCGCTCGCGGCGTACGACGCCAGCGCGGCTCGCGACCCGGCGTACCGGCCGCGGGTGGGGCGCGACGGTCGGGTGCGGTGCGCGGTGCGACCGCCGCCCAGCCGGCCGCGCAACGGCGCCAGCGTGTCCCCGGTGACCCGGCCGCTCCAGGCCAGGTCCCACAGCGCCGCGGCCGACGTCGGCGTCCGGACGTGGGCCCGGCCAGGTCCGCCACGGCGGCGCCGAGCGCGCGGAAGAAGTACGCGCCGCCGCCGGCCAGCGCCGACAGCAGCGCCTGGTGGATCTCGGTCGAGCACGAGCTCGCCCGGCTCGGCGATGGTCAGCGGGGCGGTGTCGGCCAGGTGCAGCGCGACCCAGCCGTCGTCACCCGGCAGCGCGCCGTGCCCGGACCAGAGCACCTCGCCGGCGCTCATCAGCTCGTCCAGGACGGCCGGTTGGTAGCCCTCGACCCGCGACGGGCAGCACGAGCGTCTCCAGCGCGCTCGCGGGCAGCACGGCGCCGGCCAGCTGCTCCACGACGCGCAGCACGCCCTCCTGCCGCGCAGCCGACCGCCGATGCCCTGCCAGCGCGGCAGGAAGCGGGCCAGCTCGACCGCGGGCACCGGCTCGACCTCGGCCCGCAGCGCGGCCAGCGAGCGGCGGCGCAGCGTGCGCAGGACCTGGGCGTCGCAGTAGTCCAGGCCACCGCCGGCCCGCGTCCCGTCCCCGGCCGCGCTGGCGAGCGGCCGCAGCTCGCCCTCGACCAGGCGGCCGGCCGCGACCAGGCGGCGCAGCGCGTCGAGCACCACGGCGACGCCGAGGCCGAGCCAGCCGGCCAGGTCGTGCGCCGTGAACGGGCCGTGGCGACCGGGCGTAGCGCGCGGCCAGGTCGCCGATCGGGTCGGCCTCGGGGCGAGGAACGCCTCGGGGATCCCGACCGGCAGCGGCGTGCCCAGCGCGTCCCGGAGCCGGCCGGCGTCCTCGACGGCGGCCCAGCGCTCCTCGCCGGCCACCCGGACCCGGATCAGCCGGCGGGCCCCCTCCAGCTCGGCCAGCCAGTGCGGGGCCGCCGCCGGGGTCGGCCGTCCGCTCGGCCACGTCGGCGGTCGACGAGGGGTCCGAGCTGGCGGACCAGGTCGGCCACGCCCTCGGCGTCACGGGCCGCGCGCTCCGGCAGCAGCCGTTGCAGCTCGGCCTCGGTGCGGGCCAGGGCGTCCGGGTCGAGCAGGTCGCGCAGGCTGGCGCCCTCGCCCGCGGCCGAGCAGCTCGCCGAGCAGCGTCGGGATCCAGCGCGAGGGCCGCGGCCCGCCGCTCGGCCAGCGGAGAGTCGCCCTCGTACAGGAACGCGGCGACGTAGCCGAACAGCAGGCTCCGGGCGAACGGCGACGGGGTCGGCGTCTCGACCTCGATGATCCGCACCCGGCGAGCGGCCAGATCCCGTTGCAGCGCAACGAGTCCGGGCACGTCGTACACGTCCTGCAGGCACTCGCGCACCGTCTCCAGGACGATCGGGAAGGAGGCGTAGCGGCTGGCCACCTGCAGCAGCTGGGCCGCCCGCTGGCGCTGCTGCCACAGGGGCTGGCGCCGGTCCGGACGTCGCCTGGGCAGCAGCAGGGCCCGCGCCGCGCACTCCCGGAACCGCGAGGCGAACAGCGCCGAGCCGCCGACCTCGGCCGTGACCAGGTCCTCGACCGTGTCCGGCTCCATGAGGACCAGGTCGGCGACGTCGAGCGAGGCTCCGGGGATGTCCTCGACCTCCAGGTCCGGCAGCCGCAGCACGATGCCGTCGTCCGCGTGCATCGCCTGGACGTCGATGCCGAACCGCTCGCGCAGCCGGGCGGCGATGGCCAGCGCCCACGGGCGCGTGCACCTGCGCGCCGTACGGCGAGTGGACCACCACCCGCCAGTCGCCGATCTCGTCGCGGAACCGCTCGACCAGGATCGTCCGGTCGTCCGGCACGTGGCGGGTCGCGGTGCGCTGCTCGGCCAGGTAGGCGAGCAGGTTGTCCGCGGCCCAGTCGTCCAGGCCCGCGGCCGCGACCCGCTCGCGGGCGGCGCCCTCGGTCGAGGCGCCCCAGCTCGCGCACGAACGCGCCGACGGCCCGGCCCAGCTCGGCCGGGCGCCCGAGGCTGTCGCCGTGCCAGAACGGCAGCTTGCCGGGCTGTCCGGGCGCCGGCGTGACCAGCACCTGGTCGTGGGTGATGTCTTCGATCCGCCACGAGCTGGAGCCGAGGGTGAACACGTCGCCGACGCGCGACTCGTAGACCATCTCCTCGTCCAGCTCGCCGACCCGGCGGCCGGCGCGGGCAGCTGTCCTGGGCGCCGGCGAGGAACACGCCGTACAGCCCGCGGTCGGGGATCGTCCCGCCACTGGTGACGGCCAGCCGCTGGCTGCCGGGCCGGCCGGTCACCGTGCCCTGGATGCGGTCCCACACCACGCGCGGCCGCAGCTCGGCGAACTCCTCCGAGGGATACCGCCCCGCCAGCATGTCCAGCACGGCCTCGAGCACCGAGCGGGTCAGCCCGGAGTACGGCGCGGCCCGGTGGACCAGCGCCTCGATGTCGTCGACGGACCACTCGTCCATCGCCGCCATGGCGACGATCTGCTGGGCCAGCACGTCCAGCGGGTTCGCCGGCACCCGCAGCTCCTCGATCTGCCCGGCGCGCATCCGCTCGACGACGACCGCGGTCTGCACCAGGTCGCCGCGGTACTTGGGGAACAGCACCCCCTCGGAGACCGCGCCGACCTGGTGACCGGCCCGGCCGACCCGCTGCAGCCCGCTGGCCACGCTGGGCGGCGACTCGACCTGGACGACGAGGTCGACGGCGCCCATGTCGATGCCCGAGCTCCAGCGAGCTGGTCGCGACGACGGCCGGCAGCCGGCCCGCCTTCAGGTCGTCCTCGATGAGGGCCCGCTGCTCCTTGCTGACCGAGCCGTGGTGCGCGCGGGCCAGGACCGGCGGGGCACCGGCGGACGGCACCGGCCTGGGCCATCACCTGCGGCCGGTGGCGCCGCGGTGGGACGCCCTCGGCCGTCGCCGGTCGCCCGGCGTCGGCCCCCGGAGCTCCAGCCGCTCGGCCCAGATCTCGTTCAGCCGGGCGGTCAGCCGCTCGGCCAGCCGGCGGGAGTTGGCGAAGACCAGCGTCGAGCGGTGGGCGGCGATCAGGTCGACCACCCGCTCCTCGACGTGCGGCCAGATCGAGGCGCGCGGCGAGCTCGCCCGCCGCGGCACCGGTCAGGTCGCCGGTCGGCTGCCCGAGCTCGCCCAGGTCGGGGACCGGCACGACGA
This sequence comes from uncultured Actinomycetota bacterium, assembly GCA_963743975.1. Classification (GTDB taxonomy): domain Bacteria; phylum Actinomycetota; class Actinomycetes; order Actinomycetales; family CAVURS01; genus CAVURS01. The sequence goes on along the minus strand of CAVURS010000001.1, from coordinate 238,005 downwards.
CCCGCAGGTCGAACCGCTTGTCGCTGGCGGGCTGGACGACGGTGACCGGCTCGGCCGCCGGCCAGGAACCGCGCCACCTCCGGGCACCGGCCGCACGGTCGCCGACAGCCCGATCCGCTGGGCCGGCCGCTCCAGCAGGGCGTCGAGGCGCTCCAGGGTCAGGGCCAGGTGGGCGCCGCGCTTGGTCCCCGCGACCGCGTGCACCTCGTCGACGATCACCGTCTCGACGCCGGCCAGCGACCTCGCGCGCCCGGGAGGTGAGCAGCAGGAACAGCGACTCCGGAGTGGTGATCAGCACGTCGGGCGGCGTGCGGGGAAAGGCGCGGCGCTCGGCCGGCGCTCGTGTCGCCGGAGCGGATCGCCGACCCGGATCTCCGGCTCGGGCTCGCCCAGGCGCACGGCGGCCTGCCGGATGCCGGTCAGCGGCGCTCGCAGGTTGCGCTCGACGTCGACGGCCAGCGCCTTCATCGGTGAGACGTAGAGGACCCGGCAGCGGCGCTGCGGCTCGGCCGGGGGCGCGGTCGGCCGCCAGCCGGTCGAGCGCCCAGAGGAACGCGGCCAGCGTCTTGCCGGAGCCGGTCGGGCGCGACGACCAGGGCGTGGTCGCCCGCCGCGGATCGCCTCCCAGGCGCCGCGTCTGGGCGGGGGTGGGCTCGGCGAAGGCACCCTCGAACCACGCCCGGGTCGCCGGGGAGAAGCCGTCGAGCGCGTCCGCCACAGGTCCATCCTCGCCCACCCCTGCGACAGTCGGGGGCCGCCGCCGGGCGCCGATCGCGCCGGGCACCCTCCGGCCCGGAAACCGGGATGCCCGGTGTCGGGACCGGCCGCTAGCGTCGGGGCAATGGCCGACGCCGACGCTGATGGTCCGTGCCCGGGGGCTGGTCAAGCGGTTCGGCGACTTCACCGCCGTCGACGGCATCGACGTCCAGATCCGGCGCGGGGAGGCGTTCGGCTTCCTCGGCCCCAACGGCGCCGGCAAGTCCTCGACCATGCGGATGATCGGCTGCGTGTCGCCGCCGACCGACGGCGAGCTGACCGTGCTCGGCCGCGACCCGCGCGCGCGACGGGCCGGCCGATCCGCGCCCGGCTCGGCGTGGTGCCGCAGCAGGACTCCCTGGACACCGAGCTGACCGTGCGCGACAACCTGCTGATCTACGCGCGCTACTTCGGCATCTCGCGGGCGACGGGCCCGGGCCCGCGCCGACGAGCTGCTGGAGTTCGCCCAGCTCGCCGACCGGGCCGACAGCGTCGTCGAGCCGCTGTCCGGCGGCATGAAGCGCCGCCTCACGATCGCCCGGGCCCTGGTCAACGAGCCCGAGCTGCTGCTGCTCGACGAGCCGACCACCGGGCTGGACCCGCAGGCGCGGCACGTGCTGTGGGACCGCCTGTTCCGGCTCAAGCAGCAGGGCGTCACGCTCGTCCTGACCACGCACTACATGGACGAGGCCGAGCAGCTGTGCGACCGGCTCGTCGTGATGGACGGCGGCCGGATCGTCGCCCAGGGCAGCCCGCGCTCGCTGATCGAGGAGTGGTCCACCCGCGAGGTGCTCGAGCTGCGGTTCGCCGACGAGGACCACGCGCCGTACGCGCCGAAGGTGCAGGACCTGGCCGAGCGGGTCGAGGTGCTGCCCGACCGCCTGCTGCTCTACGCCGCACGACGGCGAGGGCGTGCTCGGCGAGGTGCAGCGCCGTGGCCTGCGTCCGCTGTCCTCGCTGGTCCGGCGCAGCAGCCTGGAGGACGTCTTCCTGCGGCTGACCGGCCGGACGCTGGTGGACTGACCCGTGTCCGACCTTCGCGACGCAGATCGGGCCCACCGGGCCGGGCGGAGCCGCCGGCACCGACATCGGAGCGGGTGCGGGCACCGGCTGGCCGCCGCTGCGCGTGCTGGCCTTCCACCTCCTGGCCTGGCGGCGGCTGTGGGCCGGCACGGTGTTCTCCGCGTTCCTGTCGCCGCTGCTCTTCCTGGTGGCGATGGGCTACGGCCTGGGCAGCCTGGTCGGCCGTGGCGGCCGGCTGGTCGACGGCGTGTCCTACCTCGCGTTCGTCACCCCGGGCGTCATGGCCGTCGACGGCGATGCAGACGGCGATCGGCGAGTCCACCTGGCCGGTGCTGTCCGGGCATCAAGTGGCAGCGGCAGTTCCACGCGATGCTCGCCACGCCGCTGACGGGTCGTCGACGTCGTCGCCGGGCACCTGCTCCACCTGGCCCTGCGGGTGCTGCTGCCCGCCAGCCGTGTTCCTGGCGTTCGCCGCGGCCGTGGGCGCGGTGCCGTCGGTGGCCGGGCTCCTGGCGGTTCCGTCGCGATCCTGGTCGGACTGGCTTTCGCCGCACCGGTGTTCGCCTTCTCCACGTACCTGCAGCGCGACGTCGGCTTCAACATCCTGTTCCGGCTGGTGATGATCCCGCTGTTCCTCTTCTCGGGGACGTTCTTCCCGATCACCCAGCTGCCCGGTGTCGCTGCAGGTGCTCGCCCGGGTCACCCCGCTGTGGCACGGCGTCCAGCTGGCCCGCGACGCGACGCTGGGCCGGCTGCTGGCGCTCAGCGACCTCGGGCACGCGGCGTACCTCCTGGTCTGGCTGGCCGTCGGCACGGCCTGGCCAGTCGACGGCCTGCGCCGCCGGATGGTGGTCTGACGATGTCCCTGCGCCGCCCGCTCGCATCCCGATGCCCTCCCGCGCCGGCGTCGTCGTCGAGCGCAACGTCATGACCTACCGCCGGCAGTGGATCGCGTTCGCCACCGGCTTCCTGGAGCCGGTCTTCTACCTGCTCTCGATCGGCGTCGGTGTCGGCGCCCTGGTCGGCCGGATCCCGTTGGGGGACGGGCGGACCGTGCCGTACGCGCAGTACGTCGCGCCGGCCATGCTGGCCATCTCGGCGATGAACGGCGCGATCTTCGACGCGACGTACAACATGTTCTTCAAGCTGCGGTACGCCCGGACGTACGAGTCGATGCTGGCGACGCCGGTCGGCGTCGCCGACATCGCCGCCGGTGAGCTGACCTGGACGCTGATGCGCGGCGGCATCTACTCCGCTGGCCTTCCTCGTCGTCGCGCTGGCCTGGGGCTGGTGGCCAGCTGGTGGGCGCTGCTCGCGCTGCCGGTCGCCCTGCTGGTCGGGCTCACCTTCGGCGGCGGTCGGCATGGCGGCGACGACCTGGATCCGCGGCATCGCGGACTTCGACTACGTGCAGCTGGCGCTGGTGCCGATGATGCTGCTGTCGGCGACCTTCTTCCCGGTCTCGACCTACCCGGCCGCGGTCCGGTGGCTGGTGGAGCTGTCCCCGCTGTACCACGGGGTCGCCCTCGAGCGCGGGCTGATGCTGGGCCAGATCGGCATCGGCCTGCTCGGCCATCTGCTCGTCCTGCTCGCCGTCGGTGCGGTCGGTGCGCGCGTGCTCGGCCGGCGCCTGTCCGGTCTGCTGCTGCGCTGAGCCCGCTGCTGCGCCGTGCCGACCCGGAGGGGAGCATGGACCGGTGCGGGCGAGTGAGTTCTGGGAGCTGATGCGGGGCGAGTTCGGTGCGGCGTACGCCGACACGCTGGCCCGCGAGCACGTCGTCTCGGCGCTCGGCGAGCTGACACCGCGTGCAGGCGCTCGCCGCGGGCGCCGACCCGCGCGAGGTCTGGCTCGCCGTGTGCGCCGACCTCCAGGTGCCGCGGGAGCGCTGGCTGGGCCAGGACGACGACCGCCGGAGGCGCTCGACACGCCCGGACTGACCGGCGTCCGACGACCGCTGCTCGACATCAGATGCTCGACACGCCGGTCGGCCTTGCCCGAGGTCGAACACGTGTACGGATAGGCTCGGCCCACAAGCTGCTGCGGTCGTCCCGCCATCCACACCTCGGGATCGCCTCGCGGGAGCTGTCGGCGGCGGCCCCTAGCGTCATCGAGGACAACACAGACCACCGGTGGCACCGGCCGCCGGACTCCGAGGACAGGTGGAGAGCACATGCCCGCTCCCGCGGACCGCGAGAAGGCGCTCGACACCGCGCTGGCCAACATCGACCGGCAGTTCGGCAAGGGCTCGGTGATGCGGCTCGGCGACGAGGTGCGCGTGCCGATCGAGGTCATCCCGACCGGCTCGATCGCGCTCGACGTCGCGCTCGGCATCGGCGGCCTGCCCCGCGGCCGGGTGGTCGAGATCTACGGCCCGGAGTCCTCCGGCAAGACCACGGTCGCGCTGCACGCGGTGGCCAGCGCCCAGCGGGCCGGCGGCATCGCGGCGTTCATCGACGCCGAGCACGCGCTCGACCCGGACTACGCGCAGAAGCTCGGCGTCGACACCGACGCGCTGCTGGTCTCCCAGCCCGACACCGGCGAGCAGGCGCTGGAGATCGCCGACATGCTGATCCGCTCCGGCGCGCTCGACATCATCGTCATCGACTCGGTCGCCGCGCTGGTGCCGCGCGCCGAGATCGAGGGCGAGATGGGCGACAGCCACGTCGGCCTGCAGGCCCGGCTGATGTCCCAGGCGCTGCGCAAGATCACCGGCGCGCTGAGCAACTCCGGCACCACCGCGATCTTCATCAACCAGCTCCGGGAGAAGATCGGCGTGATGTTCGGCTCGCCGGAGACCACCACCGGTGGCAAGGCGCTGAAGTTCTACTCCTCGGTCCGCCTCGACGTGCGCCGGATCGAGACGCTGAAGGACGGCACCGACGCGGTCGGCAACCGCACCCGCGTCAAGGTCGTCAAGAACAAGGTGGCCCCGCCGTTCAAGCAGGCCGAGTTCGACATCATCTACGGCCAGGGCATCTCCCGCGAGGGCGGCCTGATCGACGTGGGTGTCGAGCACGGCTTCGTCCGCAAGTCCGGCGCCTGGTACACCTACGAGGGCGACCAGCTCGGGCAGGGCAAGGAGAACGCGCGCTCGTTCCTGCGGGACAACCCCGACCTGGCCGACGAGCTGGAGAAGCGGATCAAGGAGAAGCTCGGCATCGGCCCGACGCTCGACGCGCCCGCCGTGGTCGACGTGACCGGCCCCGACGCCAAGGTGGCCGCGGCAAGGTCGCCGAGGCCAAGGTCGACTTCTGAGCCTGTCCGCGCGCGCCCTCGACCGCTGCCCGCGGCCGGCGCAGGCCACGCGCGGGCCCGCCGAGCCGACACCGGGCAGTGCCGCCGACCTCACCCCCGAGGCCGACCCGGAGTCCGTGGCCCGCACGATCGTCCTGACCGCGTTGACCGCGGCACCGCGCAGCCGGGCGCAGCTGGAGGACCGGCTGGCCGCCAGGGGCGCACCGCCGAGGTCGCCGCCCGGGTGCTCGACCGGTTCGAGGAGGTCGGGCTGGTCGACGACGCCGAGTTCGCCCGCTCCCTGGTGCGCAGCCGGCAGGCCAGCCGGGGCCTGGCCGGCGCGGCGCTGCGGCAGGAGCTGCGCCGCACCGGAGTGGACGACGGCACGGCGGCTGAGGTCCTGGCCGCGATCGACCCGGAGCAGGAGCTGGCCACCGCCCAGGAGCTGGTGGCCAAGCGGCTGCCCGCGACACGCGGGCTTCCCGTGGCCCGCCGGATGTCCCGCCTGGTGGGGATGCTCGCGCGCAAGGGGTACCCCAGCGGGGTGGCCCTGCGGGTGGTGCGGGAGGCCCTGAGCGCGGAAGGCGCGGCCGAGGAGGCCGACCCAGGCGAGGACCTGACCGCAGGTCCGGACCTCGGCGCAGTTGACCTCGGCGAGGACATCGGCGAGGACATCGGCGAGGACATCGGGAATGACGGCGAAGGCATCGACGCGGGCTGAACGCCGGCCGGTCCGGCGGCGAACCCTCTATGTGGCGATCGAGGTCCCGGCCTACCGTGGTGTCGTGAGCGAGCCCAGATCCGGCTCGACGCTGCTCGCTCGGGTGGCGGCCGGTGAGCACGAGGCCGTGGGCGACTTCTACGACCGGTACCGGCCGATGGTCACCCGCACTGTGCTCGGCCTCGTCGGCGGCGACCAGGCCCTGGCCGAGGACGTGCTGCAGGAGACCGCGCTGCGCCTCTGGCGGGCCGGTGCGCGGTTCGACCCCGCAGCTCGGCAGCGAGGAGGTCTACGTGCGCGTGGTCGCCCGGCGCGCCGCCGTCGACCTGCTGCGCCGGCGCCGGGAGCTGCCCGCGGAGTGGGCCGCCGAGGCGGCCGACGCCGCGGACGCCGCCGGTCAGGCCCGGACCGGGTCCTTCACCCCGGCCGCCCAGGAGCAGGTCCTGGACGCCGACCTCGTGCAACGGGCCATGGCCACCCTGACCGACGCCCACCGCGAGGTGGTCACCCGGGCGTACCTGCTGGACCAGAGCTACACCGACATCGCGTTGGGCCTGGGCGTCCCGGTCGCCACGGTCCGGACCCGCGTCTTCTACGGGCTGCGGGCGCTGCGCCGGGCCCTGGGGGAGGAGGAGAAGTGAACGGCCGTCCCTGCCCCGAGCGGCTCCTGCTGCCGGAGGCGCTGTCCGGACAGCTGCCGCCCGCCGAGGAGAAGCGGGTGATGGCGCACCTGGAGACCTGCGCGGCCTGCCAGGACGCCGCCGCCGACATCGAGGTCGCCCTGGTCTCCCTGGCCATGCTGCGGGTCTCGGGCGACGAGGCGACGGTGCCGCCGCCCGCGCCGGATCTCGCGGCTGCGTCCCGGCCGCCGCTGCAGCCCGTCGGCGCGACCTCCCGGCAACCGGCGCGGCAACGGTTGGTGCGCCCCCTGCTCGCCGCCGCCGCGGCGCTCGTCCTCGTGGGCGGCGGAGCGGCGGCCGGCCACGAGCTGCTGCCCCCGCGCGACGGCGTGCACTACGGCCCGAGCCTCGCGCTGGCGCCGCCTCCGGGGGCGAGCGACCGGGCGGCCCGCGGCACCGTGGCCGTGGCCACGCAGGGCTCCGCGCTGGCGGTGAAGCTCACGGCGACCGCCCTCCCGGCGGCCGGCTGGTACGAGTGCGTCTGGATCGCGGGCGGCCAGACCCGCTCGGCCGGCAGCTTCCGGGCCGAGGGCGGCGCGGTCAACGTCGACCTGCGCGTGGCGCCCCCCGCGGCCACCGGTGCGTGGGACCTGCAGGTGCTCGCCCATGACAGCTCCGGCACGCACGTCGTCCTGGAGGGCAGCGCGGGCTACCCGAGCTGAGCGCGCCGTACCCTGACGGGGCGATGACGAACCAGACCGGCCAGACACCCCCCGGAGCGCCGCGGACCTACCAGGTCCGCACGTTCGGCTGCCAGATGAACGTCCACGACTCCGAACGGCTGTCGGGCCTGCTCGAGGACGCCGGGTACGCCCGCGCCGCCGACGGCGAGACGGCCGACGTGGTGGTGCTGAACACCTGCGCCGTCCGGGAGAACGCGGACAACAAGCTGTACGGCAACCTCGGCCATCTGCACCCGGTCAAGCAGGCCCGGCCGGGCATGCAGATCGCGGTCGGCGGCTGCCTGGCCCAGAAGGACCGCGGGGAGATCGTCCGCCGGGCGCCCTGGGTCGACGTCGTGTTCGGCACGCACAACATCGGCTCGCTGCCGGTGCTGCTCGAGCGGGCCCGGCACAACGCCGGAGCGCAGGTGGAGATCCTCGAGTCGCTCGAGGTGTTCCCCTCGACGCTTCCCACCCGGCGCGAGTCGCCCTACGCCGCCTGGGTCTCGATCTCGGTGGGCTGCAACAACACCTGCACGTTCTGCATCGTGCCCAGCCTGCGGGGCACGGAGGTCGACCGGCGCCCGGGCGACGTGCTGGCCGAGGTCGAGGCGCTGGTCGCCGAGGGCGTCATCGAGGTCACCCTGCTCGGGCAGAACGTCAACACCTACGGCGTGGGGTTCGGGGACCGGCTGGCCTTCGGCAAGCTGCTCCGGTCGTGCGGCCAGGTCGACGGGCTGGAGCGGGTGCGCTTCACCAGCCCCCACCCCGCGGCGTTCACCGACGACGTCGTCGAGGCGATGGCGCAGACGCCGACCGTCATGCCGAGCCTGCACATGCCGTTGCAGTCCGGCTCGGACCGGGTGCTGCGGGCCATGCGCCGGTCGTACCGCTCGGAGCGCTACCTCGGCATCATCGACCGGGTCCGCGCGGCGATGCCGGACGCGGCGATCACGACCGACCTGATCGTCGGCTTCCCCGGTGAGACCGAGGAGGACTTCGCGGCGACGCTCGACGTCGTGCGGGCGGCCCGGTTCGCCTCCGCATTCACCTTCCAGTACTCGCCCCGGCCGGGCACGCCGGCGGCCGAGATGGGTGAGCAGGTGCCCAAGCCCGTGGTGCAGGAGCGGTACGAGCGGCTGACGGCTCTGCAGGACGAGATCTCCTGGGCCGAGAACCGCCGCCAGGAGGGCCGTGTCCTGGACGTGCTCGTCGCCGCGGGCGAGGGCCGCAAGGACCCGGCCACCGCCCGGCTGTCCGGGCGGGCCCCGGACAACCGGCTGGTGCACTTCGGCCTGCGCGAGGGGGACCCGGTCCCGCGGCCGGGTGACGTGGCCACCGTGCAGGTGACGTACGGCGCCCCGCACCACCTGGTCGCGGACGGCGCCCTGGCCGGCGGCCCCTACGCCGTCCGGCGCACGCGCGCCGGGGACGCCTGGGAGCAGCGGCAGGACGGCCGGCCCACGGTCGCGCTGGGCCTGCCCCGGCGCCGCGAGGCGCTGCCCTCCACGACGGCGTAGGCGACGGTGCCGCCCATCGCGGCATGGGCGCTCGCCATGGCGGCGGCCCGGGCTACGGCGTCGGGGTGATCGGCTCCGGCTGAGGCAGCGGGTCGGGCAGCGGCAGCGGGCCCGGGTCGGGCGTCGGGCTCGGGCCGGGGTCTGGACTCGGCCCGGGCGTCGGTCCTGGCGTGGGCGCGGGGCCGGGGGACGGCGCCGGTGCCGGAGCGGGATCGGGGATCGTGCCGGTGACGGTCATGTCGTGGTTCCTTCCGTTCGGATGCGGACGGCCGGACCCGTTCACCCTCCCACCGCTGCCAGACTCGTGCCTGTGGAGCAGGTCGTGGCGGTGGTCGGACCGACGGCGACCGGCAAGTCCGACCTGGCGGTGGAGCTGGCTCTGCGCCTGGGCGGCGAGGTGGTCGGCGCCGACGCCATGCAGCTCTACCGCGGCATGGACATCGGCACCGCGAAGCTGACGGTCGAGCAGCGCCGCGGGGTGCCCCATCACCAGCTCGACGTGCTCGACGTGACGCAGGAGGCCAGCCTCGCGGCGTACCAGAGGGCGGCCCGGGCGGCCGTGGCCGACATTCGCGCGCGAGGGCTGGTCGCGGTGGTGGCCGGGGGGTCCGGACTCTACGTGCGGGCGGTCCTGGACGCCCTCGACATCCCTCCGACCGACCCCGCGGTGCGGCAGGAGCTGGAGCGCGAGCTGGAGCGGTCCGGGGCGCCGGCGCTGCACCAGCGGTTGTCGACGGTGGATCCCGTTGCGGCGCAGTCGATCCTGCCGTCGAACGGGCGGCGGATCGTCCGCGCGCTCGAGGTGGTGCGGCTCACCGGGCGTCCGTTCGGCGCCGTGCAGCCCACCCCGCAGTACGCCGCACCGACGATCCAGCTCGGGCTGTCCGCCCCCCGCGCGGAGCTCGACCGGCGCACCGACGCCCGGGTGGAGCGGATGTGGGCCATGGGGCTCGAGGACGAGGTGCGTGGGCTGGTCGGGCGCGGCCTGCGGCAGGGGCGTACGGCCTCGCGAGCGGTCGGGTACGACCAGGTCCTGGCCGCGCTCGACGGCACGAGCACGATGGCCGAGGCCAGGGAGCGAACGGCTCGGGCCACCCGGCGGCTGATCCGCCGGCAGGAGTCGTGGTTCCGCCGGGACCCCCGCATCATCTGGTTGGACGCCGCCGCGGGCGACCTGGTGGAGCGTGCCCTCGTCGCGGTCGGCGCGCCCGCGGGGTGAGCGGTGGCGTCCCGACCAGGGATGATGGGCCCATGGGCCGACAGCTGACCTTCACCAAGGGCCACGGCACGGAGAACGACTTCGTCCTCGTCCGTGACCTCGACGGCAGCAGTCCGGTCGACGCCGTGACCGCCCGATGGCTGAGCGACCGGCACGCCGGCATCGGCGGCGACGGCGTGATCCGGGTGGTCCCGACCGCGCTCGTGCCGGAGGTCGCCGAGCAGGCGCCCGAGGCGCCGTGGTTCATGGACTACCGCAACGCCGACGGCGGCGTGGCCGAGATGTGCGGCAACGGCGTCCGGGTGTTCGCGCGCTACCTGGTGCGCGAGGGGCTGGTGCCGTCCCCGGAGGACGGGCACCGCGACCTGGCCGTGGCGACGCGCAACGGCATCCGCCCCGTGCGGTTCGAGCCGGACGGCTCGATCACCGTCGACCTCGGGCACTGGCGGCTGGCCGGCGGTGCGGACGCCGCCCGCATCGGCAGCGACTGCGAGGTCACCGTGGCCGGGCTGCCCGGCCCGCTGCGTGGCCTGTCCCTCGACCTGGGGAACCCGCACACGGTCGTCGCGCTCCCGGCCGAGGCCGAGCTGGAGCTGGCCGACCTGACCCGCGCGCCCATCGTCGAACCGGCCCCGCCGCACGGCACGAACGTCGAGCTGGTCGTGCCGATCGCCCACGGGCACATCCGGATGCGGGTCCACGAGCGCGGCGTCGGGGAGACGCGGTCCTGTGGCACCGGCATCGCGGCGGCAGCGCTGGCCACCCGGCTGTGGGCGGGCTCCGAGGGCAGTGACGTCTGGCGGGTCGACGTGCCCGGCGGCACCCTTCAGGTGACCGCCCGGCCGGGTGACCACGTCGAGCTGCGCGGGCCGGCCGCCCTCGTCGCGGACGGCGTCGTGCAGCTCCCCGACGACCTGGACTGAGCCGGCTCCGGGTCGCGACCTCCGGCGGCCCTGGCTACGTTCGAGACGGCCGGTAGTCCGCCTCCTGGAGGTCTGCGATGCGATCCATGTCCGCGTCCGCCCGTCCCGCCGTCGCCGCTCTCGGCGTCGCTCTCGTGGCGGGCGCGCTGCTCGGAGCGTCACCGGTCCGGGCAACGGCCGACCCGGCCGGCGCTGCGCCGACGTCCCCGGCTGGCGGCCGTCCAGCTGCCGAGCCGAAGGTTCCCGTGATGGTGGGTGCCGGCGGCGCGGTCGCCAGCGTGGACCAGACGGCCAGCCAGGTCGGCATCGACGTGCTGCGCTCGGGCGGCAACGCGGCCGACGCCGCGGTGGCGATGGCCGCGACGCTCGGTGTCACCGAGCCGTTCTCCTCCGGCATCGGCGGGGGCGGCTTCTTCGTGTACTACGACGCATCCACTCACCGGGTCAGCACGATCGATGGCCGCGAGAGTGCCCCCCGGGCCTTCACGCCGACGGTCTTCACCGACGGCCATGGGAACGCGCTCGACTTCAACACGGTCGTCAGCTCCGGGCTGTCGGTCGGCGTGCCCGGGACGTTGAAGCTCTGGCAGACCACGGCCCGGCAGTACGGCACGCGCAGCCTCGCGCAGGACCTGGCGCCGGGCGAACGCGTTGCGCGGCAAGGCTTCCCGGTCGACGCGACGTTCAACTCGCAGGTGGCCCAGAACGCCGCCCGGTTCGCGGAGTTCCCGGCCACGGCCGCGCTCTACCTGCCGGGCGGCCAGCCGCCGGCGGTGGGCAGCACGTTCCGCAACCCCGACCTGGCCGCGACGTACCAGAAGCTGCGCACGCTCGGCCCGTCGTACTTCTACGACGGGGCGCTCGGCCGGGCGGTCGTCGCGGCCGCCCGGCACCCGAAGACCGCCCCCGGGGTGAGCGTCTACTCCGGGAAGATCACCGCCGCCGACATCCGCCGGTACGCCGCGCCGGTGAAGGCGCCGACGCACACGACGTACCGCGGGCTGGACGTCTACGGGATGGGTCTGCCCAGCTCCGGCGGCATCACGATGGGGGAGGCGCTGAACCTCCTCGAGGCCTACCAGCGGACCACGCACCAGCCGCTGTCGAAGGTCAGCACCGCCGAGTACTTCCACCAGCTGTCCGAGGCCAGCGCGACCGCGTTCGCCGACCGCAACCGCTGGATCGGCGACGTCCCAGGCGTGCCGCAGCGGCAGCTGCTGTCCCAGGCCTTCGCCGACGAGCGGGCCTGCCAGCTGTTCGACCCGCAGCAGGCCCAGCCCCGGCCGATCCCGTTCGGGTCCCCGGACGGCTCGTACGGCTCGTGCACGGCACCGACGAGCGCGCAGACCGCGCCGCGGGACGACCACGGCACCACGCACCTGGTCGTGAGCGACCGCTGGGGCAACGTCGCGTCGTACACGCTGACCATCGAGCAGACCGGCGGCTCGGGGATCCTGGTCCCCGGCTACGGGTTCCTGCTCAACAACGAGATGACCGACTTCGACTTCGTCCCGCTGACGCCCGGCGTCCGCGACCCCAACCTGCCCGCACCGTTCAAGCAGCCGCGCTCGTCGATGAGCCCGACGATCGTGCTCAAGGACGGCCGCCCGTGGCTGGCCGTCGGGTCGCCGGGCGGCGCGACGATCATCACCACCACGCTGCAGGTGCTGACCGAGTACGTCGACCGGCGGCTGCCGCTGGTCGACGCGATCGCGGCACCGCGCCTGTCCTCGCGCAACGGCGCCGCGGAGGACGCCGAGCAGGCCTTCCTCGACTCGCCGGAGGCGGCGCAGCTCACCGCGTGGGGCCACGTGCTGCAGCTGAGCCCGGAGATCGGTGCGGCGGCCGCGCTGCGGATCTACCGCAACGGGACCGTGGAGGCGGCAGCTGAGCCGGTCCGCCGCGGAGGCGGCTCGGCGATGGTGGTGCGGCCCTACCGCTGAGCGGCGCGGGTGACCTCGAGCACCCGGTAGCCCTTCGAGCTGCCGAGCCGCCGCACGGCGTACCCGCCGGGTGCCAGCTCGCTCAGGGTGGCGCTGAGCCAGGCGTGCAGGGAGTCGGCCCCGAGGTTGCGCTGAACGACGAGGTAGGCGACGCCGCCCGGGCTGAGTCGCGGAATCCATTGCCGCAGAAGGGAATGCAGCGCCTCCTTGCCGATCCGGATAGGCGGGTTCGACCAGATCACGTCGAACTGCACGTCGGCCGGCACCTGGTCGGGGGAGGTGGCCCGGACGTTGGTCAGGCCCAGCCGTTCAGCGTTGTCCGACGTCAGCGACACGGCGCGCGAGTTCACGTCCACGGCCCAGACCGTCGCACCCGGTGCGTCCATCGCCATGGCGATCGCCATCGCCCCCCACCCGCAGCCGAGGTCGAGCAGGTCGCCGTGCGCCGGCAGCTCCGGTGCCTCGCGGAGCAGCACACGGGTGCCCAGGTCGACCCGCTCGTGGCTGAAGACCCCGCCCTCGGTCCAGACCGAGACCTCGTGGCCGCGCAGGGTCAGGTCGACCCGGCGGCGCTCGCGCGCGCTGGACGGCTGCTCGGTGAAGTAGTGGTCGGACATGGCGCCCACCTCATCACGACCGGTAACCCGTTCGCTTGTGGGCCGGGCGTTTGAGACCCTGGAGGTGATGAGCGAACGCACCTCCCCACCGCGGCACGACGATCTGGGCGCCTTCGACGGCGAGCAGCTCGACCTGGCCGACCGCCAGGCGTTGCGCCGGGTCGCCGGCCTGTCCACCGAGCTCGAGGACGTCAGCGAGGTCGAGTACCGCCGGCTCCGCCTGGAGCGCGTGGTGCTGGCCGGCGTGTGGTCCGAGGGGACCGCCGAGGACGCGGAGAACTCGCTGCGCGAGCTGGCCGCCCTCGCCGAGACCGCCGGGTCCCAGGTCATGGACGCGCTGCTGCAGCGGCGTCCCCGTCCCGACCCGGGCACGTACCTGGGGTCCGGCAAGGCGCGGGAGCTGCGCGACGTCGTCGTGGCCACCGGCGCCGACACCGTGATCGCCGACACCGAGCTGTCGCCGTCCCAGCGCCGGGCGCTGGAGGACATCGTCAAGGTCAAGGTCATCGACCGGACCGCGCTGATCCTGGACATCTTCGCCCAGCACGCCAAGAGCCGGGAGGGCAAGGCGCAGGTCGAGCTGGCGCAGATGGAGTACCTCCTGCCGCGGCTGCGGGGCTGGGGCGAGTCGATGTCCCGTCAGGCCGGCGGCCGGGTCGCCGGCGGTGAGGGCATCGGCTCGCGCGGCCCCGGTGAGACGAAGATCGAGCTCGACCGGCGGCGGATCCGGACCCGGATGGCCAAGCTGCGCCGGGAGATCAAGGCCATGCGCACCGCCCGGGACACCAAGCGCTCCGGCCGGCGCCGGGCCGAGGTGCCGGCAGTGGCGATCGCCGGGTACACCAACGCCGGGAAGTCCAGCCTGCTCAACCGCCTGACCAACGCCGGGGTCCTGGTGGAGAACGCCCTGTTCGCCACCCTCGACCCGACGGTGCGCCGGGCCCAGACCGCCGACGGCCGGGTCTACACCATCACCGACACCGTCGGCTTCGTCCGCTCGCTGCCGCACCAGCTGGTGGAGGCGTTCCGGTCGACCTTGGAGGAGGTCGCGGACGCGGACCTGCTGCTCCACGTGGTCGACGGCTCGCACCCGGACCCCGAGGGCCAGCTGGCCGCCGTGCGCGAGGTCCTCGGCGAGGTGGGGGCCGGGGACCTGCGCGAGATCGTGGTGATCAACAAGGCCGACCTGGCCGACCCGGAGGTGATCGCCCGGCTGCGCCTGCGCGAGCCGCACAGCCTGGCCGTGTCCGCGCGCACCGGCGAGGGCCTGGACAAGCTCGAGGAGATCGTCGCCGAGAACCTCCCTCGGCCGCGGGTCAGCGTGGACGTGCTGGTCCCGTACGACCGCGGCGACCTGGTCAGCCGGGTGCACCGCGACGGTGAGGTGACCGCCGAGGAGCACACGGGCGAGGGCACCCGGATTCACGCGCGGGTGCGAGGTCAGCTGGCGAGCGAGCTGGCCCCCTTCGCGGTCTGACCCGGAGCGCGTAGCGTCGGGCCATGAGCGAGGACCCGTCCCAGTACGACACCTCCGTCCCGCCGAGCGGGCCCGGCTGCGTCGAGTGCACGGCGGCCGGTGGCTGGTGGGTGCACCTGCGGCGCTGCGCGGCCTGCGGGCACGTCGGCTGCTGCGACTCCTCGCCGATGCAGCACGCCACCGCCCACTTCCGCGACGCCGGCCACCGGTACATCCAGAGCTTCGAGCCCGGCGAGGACTGGGTCTGGGACTACGCGGACGAGACGTTCGCGCAGGGCCCCCCGCTCGCCGAGCCGACCAGCCACCCGCTGGACCAGCCGACCCCCGGGCCGGCGGGCGCCGTCCCCGCGGACTGGCGCCAGCACATCCACTGACCCGTTGCCCCCAGCTCGGGGAGCGCCGGCTCTGCGCTCGGCGCGCCGACGTTAGCCTCGACCGGTGAGCGAGCGCCCGGGGGTGGAGCGGCTGCTGACCGCCGCGGTCGAGGCGATCGGCGGCACGACGCGTCCTGGGCAGGTGCAGATGGCGGCCGCCGTGGAGCGTGCCGTCCAGGACGGCGAGCACCTCCTCGTGCAGGCCGGCACCGGCACCGGGAAGTCCCTGGCCTACCTGGTCCCCGCCGTCCACCTGGCCGCCGGCTCCGAGCACCCGGTCGTGGTCTCGACGGCGACGCTGGCCCTGCAGGCGCAGGTGGTCGACCGCGACCTGCCCCGCCTGGCCGACGCGGTGGGGCCGCTGCTCGGCCGGCGTCCGACGTACGCGCTGGTCAAGGGCCGGCGGAACTACCTGTGCCGGCACAAGCTGCTCGGCGGCTTCCCGGCCGAGGAGGAGACGCTGTTCGAGGTGCCGGCGGACGCCGCGCCCGGACGTCTCGGCGCTGAGGTCCTGCGGCTGCGCGAGTGGGCCGAGGAGACCGCCACCGGCGACCGCGACGAGCTGGTCCCCGGCGTCGGGGAGCGGGCCTGGCGCCAGGTGTCGGTGTCGGCGCACGAGTGCCTCGGCTCGCGGTGCCCGCAGGTGCAGGAGTGCTTCGTGGAGGTGGCCCGCGCCGGGGCCCGCACGGCCGACATCGTCGTGACGAACCACGCGCTGCTGGCCATCGACGCGTTCGGGGAGCAGCAGCTGCTGCCCGAGCACGAGGTCGTGGTCGTCGACGAGGGGCACGAGCTGGTCGACCGGGTGACCTCGGCCATCACCGACGAGCTGACGCCGGCCGCCGTCGAACGGGCGGCCCGCCAGTCCGCGCGGCTGGTGAAGGGCAAGGCAGCCGAGGGGCTGGACGAGCCGGACGAGGCGGTGGCCGCGGCGGCCGAGGAGCTGGCCGCCGCGCTGGAGAGCGTGCAGGAGGGACGCCTGCCGGAGCTGCCGGCCGGTCTGGTGGCCGCGCTGGCCCGCGTCCGGGACTCGGCCCGAACGCTGCTCACCGCACTGCGCCCGGCGCGCGGCGAGGAGGTCGACGGGACGCGCCAGGTGGCCCGGGCCGCCGTGCAGGAGGTGTTCGACGTCAGCGACCGGCTGATCGCCGGCGGGGACCTGGACGTCGTGTGGCTGGCCGACGAACCGCGCCGCGGCAAGGTGCTGCACGTCGCCCCGGTCACCGTGGCCGGTCTGCTGCGGGAGCGGCTGTTCACCGAGCGGACCGTCGTGCTGACCTCGGCCACCCTCGAGCTGGGCGGGACGTTCGAGGCGCTGGCCGCCTCGCTCGGGCTGGGCGGCCCGGACGCGCCGGCCTGGTCCGGGCTGGACGTCGGCAGCCCCTTCGACTACCCGCGCCAGGCCATCCTGTACGTCGCCAAGCACCTGCCGCCGCCGGGCCGGGACGGCATCGGCCCGGCGCAGCTGGACGAGCTCGAGGCGCTGGTCCGGGCCGCGGGCGGCCGCACGCTGGGCCTGTTCAGCTCGATGCGCGCGGCCCGGGTGGCAGCGGAGGCGATGCGCGAACGGCTGGACTCCGCGGTGCTGCTGCAGGGCGAGGACCAGACGCCCACGCTGGTGCGGCTGTTCGCCGAGGACGCGACGACGTCGCTGTTCGGGACGCTCTCGCTCTGGCAGGGCGTCGACGTCCCGGGCCCGGCCTGCCAGCTCGTGGTGATCGACCGAGTGCCGTTCCCGCGGCCGGACGACCCGCTCGCGTCGGCCCGCTCGCAGGCGGTCGCGGACGCCGGAGGCAACGGGTTCATGGCGGTGGCGGCCACGCACGCGGCGCTGCGGCTGGCCCAGGGGTCGGGCCGGCTGATCCGCTCCTCCTCCGACCGTGGGGTCGTGGCCGTCCTGGACTCGCGGCTGTCCACCGCGCGCTACGCCGAGTTCCTGCGCCGCTCCCTGCCGCCGTTCTGGGCCACCACCGACCGGGCCGTCGTGCTGGCCGCGCTCGAGCGGCTGGACGCCGCGGCCGGGCGCGAGGTGTGGCCGGTCGCGCCGCCCGTGCCGCGCTCGAGCGGCACGCCGTCCCGGCCCGCTCGCCCCGCCCGCCCCGCCGGCCCCGACCGCGGAGGCGTCGCGAACCGCGGTGACGCTGGGGCACGCGTGGACCGAGCAGCAGGACGAGGAGCTGCGCGACGGCGTCGAGCTGGGCTGCACGGTCGAGGAGCTGTCCGAGCAGCTGGAGCTGGCGCCGGACCTGGTGACGGCCCGGCTGACCGGCCTGGGTCTCACCGCGGCCGAGAGCTGACGGCGCTCAGGTGCTGGGGATGGATCGTCCGGCCCGCCTCGAGCATCTCGACGTACTCCGTGATCTTGCGGGCCCGGGTCTCCGGCCGCTTCACCGCCCCGATGCGATAGAGCACCGCGTACCGGTTGGCCCGGGTCAGGGTCTCGAAGAAGGCCGCGGCCCGCGGTGACGCGTCCAGGGCCGCCTGCAGGTCCGGCGGGACCTCGGCCGTGCGCTGTCCGGCGTACGCCGCGTCCCACCGCCCGTCGGCCCTCGCCGCCTCGATCTCCTGCCGGCCCGCAGGCCGCAGCCGCCCGGCCTGCGCCAGTGCCTCGGCCTTGGCGCAGTTGATCTTCGACCAGGCACTGGCCGGGCGCCGGGGCGTGAACCGCTGCAGCCACCAGCCGTCGTCGTACGACGCCTTCTGGCCGTCGATCCAGCCGAAGCAGATGGCGACGTCGAGCGCGTCGGCGTAGGACACCGATCGGCCGCCGCTGCCGCCCTTCGCGATCCGCAGCCAGACGCCGGGCTCCTCCGCGTGCGACTCCAGCCACCGCTCGAAGGCCAAGGCCGAACGGAAGGTCCGCACCGGCAGGCCGCCCCTGCTCTCCGCCATGGCGGCAGTGAACCAGCGACGTCCGACACCCTCCACGGGACACCGCTGTGCCAGGCTCGTCGGATGTCCCCCGACCTGTCTCCGCGGCGTCCGAGGCGCTGGCGCGCGCCCGGGCCGAGTGGGACCCCGTGCCCGGGTACCTCAACGCGCCGACGCTCGGGCTCCCGACGCGACGGGTGGTCGGGACCATGGCCGCGGAGGTCGGGCAGTGGGCGGCCGGACGCGCCTCGGCCGCCGGGTACGACGACGCCGTCGCGGCCTGTCGCGAGCTGTACGCCCGGCTCGTCGGGGTGCCCACGTCCTGGGTCGCGGTGCACGCCCAGACGTCGGTGGTGGTCTCCCTGGTGGCCTCGGCCCTGCCGGACGGCGCCGAGGTGGTGCTGCCCGAGGGCGACTTCACGTCGGTCGTCTTCCCGTTCCTCGTGCACGCCGACCGCGGGGTCCGCGTGCGGCAGGTGCCGCTGGCCGGGCTGGCCGACGCGGTCCGCCCGTCGACCACCCTGGTGGCCTTCTCGATGGCCCAGTCCAGCAACGGCGAGCTGGCCGACGTCGAGGCGGTGCGCGGCCGCCGCGGCGGCGCACGGTGCGCTGACGTTCTGCGACCTGACCCAGGCCGCCGGCTGGATGCCCTGCCGGGCAGGCGATTTCGACGTGACGAGCTGCTCGGCGTACAAGTGGCTGTGCCATCCGCGCGGCACGGCGTACCTCACCGCGCGGCCGGAGGTGTGGGACCGGCTCCGTCCCGCTGCATGCCGGGTGGTACGCGGGGGAGTCGCGGTGGGACGCCGTCTACGGTCCGCAGATGCTGCTCGCCTCGGACGCCCGGCGGTTCGACGTCTCGCCGGCCTGGCTGGCCTGGGCCGCGGCGGTGCCCGCGATGCGGCTGTTCGCCGGGCTGGACCCCGAGGACGTCCGCGCGTACGACGCCGGGCTGGCCGACGCGTTGCTGGAGCGCCTGGGACTGCCGGCACAGGGCCGGGCCGTCGTCTCGCTGCCCGACCCGGCGGGTGCGCTGGCTGCTGCGCTGGCCGGGCGGGGCGCCGTCGTCGCCGGGCGGGCCGCCCGGGTGCGGATCGGCTTCCACCTCTGGAACGACGAGCTGGACGTGGAGCTGGCCGCGGACGTGCTGACCCGCGCCCGGGCGCCGTTTCAGTGACTTCCCAGCGGGCTGACAGCCGCGGGCCGCACACTGTCCGGATGGAGGAGAGCGAAGCTGCCCGGATCGCGGACGCCCTGCGCGCCTACGGCCTGATCGCGAGCGTGGCCCGGCCCTCGGCCTTCCGGTTCGGCGTGCGGGTCCCGCTCGGCGACGGCCGGGAGGCGCTGTGGGACGTCGACGGCGCCGCCGGGCTCGAGGCGCAGATCATGCGTGACGGCGTCCTGGTCGGGTTCGTGCCGCAGATCGAGGGCTCGGAGAACTTCGACGAGGCGATGACCGCGCGCGCGATCGCCACGGCGGACTACGGCACCGCCTCCTGAGCCGAGCCGGGTCACACCCGGCGCAGCACCGCCTGCACCCGTCCCAGCACGACCGCGTGGTCGCCGTCGATCGGGGAGTACACCGGGTTGTGCGGCATCAGCCAGACGTGGCCGTCCTTGCGCTTGAACGTCTTCACGGTCGCCTCACCGTCGAGCATCGCCGCCACGATGTCGCCGTTCACGGCATCCGACTGCTGCCGGACGACGACCCAGTCGCCGTCGCAGATCGCCGCGTCGACCATCGAGTCGCCGACCACCTTCAGCAGGAACAGCTGCCCGTCGCCCACGATCTGCCGCGGGAGCGGGAACACGTCCTCGACGGCCTCCTCGGCCAGGATCGGGCCGCCGGCGGCGATCCGGCCCAGCACCGGGACGAAGGTCGGCTCGGGGCGGGCGTCTCCGGACCCGGTCTCGTCGTAGGCCGCGGCCGGCGAACCGGCGGGACCGGCGAGCTCGCCGCGGAACCGGCCATGGAGTCCTGGTAGCGCGTGCCCTTGGTCTCGCCCGGCATGAACACCTCGATGGCGCGCGGCCGGTTCGGGTCGCGGCGCAGGAAGCCCTTGCGCTCCAGGGCGGCCAGCTGGTGAGCCACGCTGCTCGGACTGGTCAGGCCCACCGCGATGCCGATCTCGCGCATGCTCGGGGGGTAGCCGCGGCGGTCGACGCTGTCGCGGATCTCCTCGAGCACCCGCCGCTGCCGGGCGGTCAGGCCGTCGCCGCCGCCGAGCTCGCCGTACTCCTGCACGATGACCTCGTTGCTGGGCCGGCCGCGCCTGGTCCCGACCTCCGTGACGATCCCGGGACCGGGCTGCTCCTCGCTCGTCCCCGCGCTCGTCCCCGCGCTCGTCCCCGCGCTCGTCCCCTCGTTCGCCGCCTGGTCGTCGCCGGTCGTCCCGCCGCTGCGGATCCTCGCCATCAGCCCTCTCCTCGTCGTCTGAGCCGTTTCACACTGAGCCGCGCCATCTGAGCTGCCAGGACCCGGGCGCTGTCGGTGCCGGCTGCTGGGCTGTGTCCCATGAGCGCGGCGTTGAGCGAGATGCCCGGTCCGTCCTGGGCCACCGTACGAGGTTCGTACACATGTTTCAAACATCTGTACGACGCGTGTCTCGACACTGTCGCCGGCTCGTGCTAGAACTCGTACAGGCGTTCGATCGAACATCCGTTCGATCCCTTCCCCAAGGAGGCCCCATGTCCGCAGCGACGTCGGTCACGACGATCCCCACCCAGCGTCCCCAGCTGCGGCTCGTCCCACCCCTCGCCCAGCCCCGGGTGCCGACCCGGGTGCCGACCCGGGTCCGGCCGCTCGCCATCCCGCGGACCGGGGTCACCGCGGGAGCGGCGGCGCCGGTCCGGCTGACCCGGCGCGGCCGCGCGCTGGCGCGGGCGGCCGCGCTGCTCGTGCTGGTCACCGTCGGCATCGGCCTGATGCTGCTGTCGACCGGCGCGTTCGGCTCGGCGGCGGCCGGGACCCGTCCCACCGCCCCGGCCACGCGGACCATCGTGGTCCAGCCCGGGCAGACGCTGTGGTCCATCGCCGCGCAGGTCGCGCCGAACGCCGACCGCCGCGACACCATCGCCCGGATCGTCGAGCTCAACGCGCTCGCCAACTCCTCGGTGTCGGCCGGAGCGCGGATCGCCGTCCCGGCGCACTGACCGTTCGGCACCGACCTGACGGCTCCGAAACGCCGACGCTCACCTCTTGACCTCACCTTGAGGGCTGGCCTAACGTACCCCTACATCTAGTAGTTACACCGCTGTCGTTCGCCCACATGTTGCTCACAGATCTGACGGGGTTGTCCACCGGCGATCCACAGCCGGAGCCCCCTCGTCCACAGATCGAGGCACAGATCGGGTGCCAGATGTCCGGTTCGCCCGGACGTTCTGGATGTCGGTGGTGGTTGATACCACTGGGTGCGATGGACCGCTGAGGGTCACCGCCCGCGAGCGTCGCGAGCCGGAGGAGAGGAGCTGCCGTGCACTGTCCGTTCTGCCGTCACGGCGACTCCCGCGTCGTCGACAGCCGCACGACCGACGACGGCACCGCGATCCGGCGCCGGCGGCAGTGCCCGGAGTGCGGCCGCCGGTTCACCACGGTCGAGACGGCCAGCCTGAGCGTGCTCAAGCGGTCCGGCGCGACCGAGCCGTTCAGCCGCGCCAAGGTGCTGGCCGGCGTGCGCAAGGCCTGTCAGGGTCGCCCGGTCGGCGAGGACGACCTCGCCCGGCTGGCTCAGCGGGTCGAGGAGGCCGTCCGGGCCAGCGGCCTGGCGGAGGTCGAGGCCCACGAGGTGGGACTGGCCACGCTCGAGCCGCTGCGCGAGCTGGACGAGGTGGCCTACCTGCGCTTCGCGAGCGTCTACCAGGCCTTCGAGTCCCTGGAGGACTTCGAGTCAGCGATCACCCTGCTGCGCGCCGAGCACGCGCCCACCGGCGTCGAGCCGGCCGCGCAGCCCTAGACGCCGTCGGCGGCGGACGCTGGGGAAGGCATCCGCTGTCGACGGCCACCAGTAGTCCCTTCCCCAACCAGCAGTTCCGCCGGGCAGCTCCCGGCACGAGGCACGGACCGATGAAGGATCCACGAGGGGAAATGGCATGACGCAGACCACGAACGGCTCGAGCTCCACCGCAGGCGGAGCCCGGGCCAAGCGCAAGGCGGGCGGGGGACTGACCGTGGAGCGCATCTACACCACGCCCGGCGTGCACCCGTACGACGAGGTGACCTGGGAGCGGCGCGACGTCGTCCAGCAGAACTGGAAGACCGGCGAGACGATCTTCGAGCAGCGCGGTGTGGAGTTCCCGGACTTCTGGAGCGTCAACGCCTCCACGATCGTCACGACGAAGTACTTCCGGGGCGCGCTCGGCACCGAGCAGCGGGAGACCGGCCTCAAGCAGCTGATCGACCGGGTGGTGCTGACCTACACCAAGGCCGGGACCGACCACGGCTACTTCGCGACCGAGCAGGACGCCGAGGTGTTCGAGCACGAGCTGACCTGGGCCCTGCTGCACCAGGTGTTCAGCTTCAACTCCCCGGTCTGGTTCAACGTCGGGACCGACGCGCCGCAGCAGGTCAGCGCCTGCTTCATCCTCGCCGTCGACGACTCGATGGACTCGATCCTCACCTGGTACAAGGAGGAGGGGTTCATCTTCAAGGGCGGCTCCGGCGCCGGGCTGAACCTCTCCCGCATCCGCTCGTCCAAGGAGCTGCTGTCCAGCGGCGGCACGGCGAGCGGCCCGGTCAGCTTCATGCGCGGGGCCGACGCCAGCGCCGGGACGATCAAGTCCGGTGGCGCGACGCGCCGCGCGGCCAAGATGGTCGTGCTCGACGTCGACCACCCCGACATCGAGGAGTTCATCGAGACCAAGGCCCGCGAGGAGGACAAGATCCGCGTCCTGCGCGACGCCGGGTTCGACATGGACCTGGGCGGCCGTGACATCACCTCGGTGCAGTACCAGAACGCCAACAACTCGGTGCGGGTGACCGACGAGTTCATGCGCGCGGTCGAGGAGGGCCGCGAGTTCGGACTGCGGGCCCGCAAGACCCACGAGGTGATCGAGACCGTCGACGCGCAAGGCGCTGTTCGACAAGATCGCCAAGGCGGCCTGGGAGTGCGCCGACCCGGGCATCCAGTACGACGACACGATCAACGACTGGCACACCAACCCCGAGACCGGCCGGATCACGGCGTCCAACCCGTGCTCGGAGTACATGTCGCTGGACAACTCCTCGTGCAACCTGGCCAGCCTGAACCTGCTGAAGTTCCTCAAGGACGACGACACGTTCGACGCGCGCCCGTTCGCCAAGGTGGTCGAGCTGGTCATCACCGCGATGGACATCTCGATCTGCTTCGCCGACTTCCCGACCGAGACGATCGGTGAGACCACGCGGGCTACCGCCAGCTGGGCATCGGCTACGCCAACCTCGGCGCGCTGCTGATGGCCTCGGGCCTGGGCTACGACTCCGACGGCGGGCGCGCGCTCGCCGCCGCGATCACCTCGCTGATGACCGGCACGGCGTACGAGCGGTCGGCCGAGCTCGCCGGCATCGTCGGGCCGTACGACGGGTACGCCCGCAACGCGGAGGCGCACCAGCGGGTCATGCGCAAGCACGCGGCGGCCAACGACACCATCCGCACCGTCACGTCGCTGGACAAGGACGTGCAGCGGCTGGCCACGAAGGCCTGGGACGACGTCGTGAAGACGGGGCAGCGCAACGGTTTCCGCAACGCGCAGGCCTCGGTGCTCGCCCCGACCGGGACCATCGGCTTCATGATGGACTGCGACACGACCGGCATCGAGCCGGACTTCTCGCTGGTCAAGTTCAAGAAGCTGGTCGGCGGCGGGTCGATGCAGATCGTCAACCTGACCATCCCGCGGGCGCTGCGCAAGCTGGGCTACACCGAGGAGACGGTCGAGGCGATCGTCGAGTTCATCGCCGAGCACGGTCACGTCATCGACGCGCCCGGGCTGCGGCCGGAGCACTACGAGGTCTTCGACACCGCGATGGGCGAGCGCTCGATCGCCCCGATGGGCCACGTGCGGATGATGGCCGCCGCCCAGCCGTTCCTGTCCGGTGCGATCTCCAAGACGGTGAACCTGCCGGAGGACGCCACGGTCGAGGAGATCGAGGACGTCTACCTGCAGGGCTGGAAGCTCGGCCTGAAGGCGCTGGCCGTCTACCGCGACAACTGCAAGGTCGGCCAGCCGCTGTCGGACGCCAAGGCCAAGAAGGCCGACGCGCCGGTCGAGGCCGCGGTCGCGACCGTGGTGGAGCACCGGCCGACGCGCAAGCGCCTGCCGAAGTCGCCGCCCGCGCACCACGACGTCGTTCGCGGTCGGCGGGGCCGAGGGCTACCTGACCGCCGGGTCGTACCCGGACGACGGCCTGGGCGAGATCTTCCTGAAGTTCGGCAAGCAGGGCTCGACGCTGGCCGGGGTGATGGACGCGTTCTCGGTCGCGATCTCGATCGGCGCTGCAGTACGGCGTGCCGCTGGAGACGTACGTCGAGAAGTTCACCAACATGCGGTTCGAGCCGGCCGGCATGACCGACGACCCGGACGTGCGGATGGCCCAGTCGCTGATGGACTACGTCTTCCGTCGCCTGGCGCTGGACCACCTGGACTTCGAGACCCGCTCGTACATGGGCATCTACACGGCCGAGGAGCGGGCTCGCCAGCTCGAGACCGGGTCGTACGCGCCCAACGACACCGAGGCCGAGGACGACGAGGCGGAGATCGCCGGGTACGCCTCGACCGCCGTCGTCACCCCGGAGACCCGCAAGCCCGAGCCGGCCGAGCCGGCCGAGGGGAGACGCCGGCCGCAGCGGCTACGGCGACCGGCCCGGCGGCCGGCGCGGTCGCGGCGCAGGACATCACGTCCGGGGCGGGCGCGGCCTCGGCCAAGCCGGTCGAGCTCGGCTCGGTGCACTCCTCGGCCGAGCTGATGGAGGCCATCTCGGGCAAGGCGTCCGATGCGCCGATGTGCATGACCTGCGGGGTCAAGATGCGCCCCGCCGGCTCCTGCTACGTCTGCGAGGGCTGCGGCTCCACCAGCGGCTGCAGCTGAGCGGTCCTGCTGCCCCGGTCCTCTGCGTGAGGGCCGGGGCAGCAGGGCATCGGCGCCAACCGACGCACCTCGGAAAGGTTCCGCTGTCGGAATCGCCACCGCCGAGGCGAATGATCAGGCCCGCGGGCGGACCGTGAATCGCAGGTGCAGCACGCGCTCGCCCTGGATGACGACGTCGGGGCCGGCGAGCAGATGCTCGTCCTGGACGCCCCCGAAATAGCGCTTGCCGGAGCCGAACACCACCGGCACGACGTCCATGGCCACCTCGTCCGCAAGCCCGGCCGCGAGGACCTGCCCGCCCACGTCGCCGGCGTTCACGGCGATGGTGCGCGGGCCGCTGAGGTCCTGGGCCAGGGCGATCGCGGCGGCCACGTCGTCGACGAAGTGGTACGACGCCTCCGGGTGCCAGCCCTCAGGCTTGGGCCGGTGCGACACCACGACGACATGCTCGCCCGCCGGCGGGCTGCCCTCCCAGCCGTTCGTCAGGTCGAACAGGTGGCGACCCATGACGATGACGCCGATCGACGCCCACATGGACCGGACGTAGCCGGCCGATGCGCGGGAGACGGCGAACCCCGACCCTCCTCCTGCGTGGTCGGGGTCACCATCGGTGATCGGCTGGTCCCCGCTGAAGTACCACTCGTGCAAGGACCGGACGTCATCGTT
The DNA here is from genome assembly GCA_963743975.1 of uncultured Actinomycetota bacterium. GTDB lineage: Bacteria > Actinomycetota > Actinomycetes > Actinomycetales > CAVURS01 > CAVURS01. The sequence goes on along the minus strand of CAVURS010000001.1, from coordinate 212,258 downwards.
GTCATCGGCGATGAAGCCGTCGACTGACATGACGCTATGGATGATGACGGTGCCCACTGCTGCTCCCAGGGTCGGCCGGTTGTCCTTCCACCACTGTGCCGCCGCCGGTCAGGTGCTGCTTGTAAGAAATCACTCGGCCGGCATCGTGCCGCGGTCCGGCGGGAAGTCCGTCCGCGTCGGAAACCGGCGGCGCAGGGACAGGTACGAGCTCGGGCTGTGGCCGGTGAACTCCCGGAACTCCTTGCTGAAGTGCGCCTGGTCGAAGTAGCCCGCGGTGTGCGCGAGCTGCGCCCAGTCGACGGGCCGCCGGGCATCGACGCTGAGAAGCACGCGCGCGAAACGGTAGATCCGGGTGACGCGTTTGGGGGTGAGCCCGACATGGACCTTGAACTGAGCGGCCAGCTGGTTGCTGCTGACCCCGGCGTCCTCGGCCAGGTCACCGACGCGCACCGCGCCCCACGACGCCTCCACCTGTCTGGCGACGTGGTTGACCACCGGGAAACCCTGCCTGCGTGGTGAGAGGAGGCGCGACCGCAGCTCGGCCTCCATGATCTCCAACCGGGCCCGCGTCGACGGCGCTTCGCCGAGCTGATCGCGCAGCCGGTGAGCCGACCGACCCCAGACTGCGTCGGCCGGCACCGAGCGGTTCGGCAGCTCGCTGAGCGGCAGATCGAGGAAGGGCGCCAGCCCCCAGGGCTTGAAGTGCACGCCGACGACTCGCGCTGGAGCGCGGTGCTCGATGGCGAACCGCCTGCTCCACAAGCCCATGAACCAGCCCTCACTGAGCTCGGCGGCCGGCAGCCGTACGTCGGAGTCGCACAGACGGACCGGCTCGGCCAGGTTGATCATCAGGTGCGCCGACTGCATCGGAGGTACGTCCAGACGCCGATGCTCCGGAACGCCCGTGAGGCAGTAGATGTCGTCGACGAACTGATCCAGCGGCGGCCCCGGCACCCGACGTACGTACGTCCACCCGGCCAGTCTGGACCGGATCGACGTCGCCACCCAGTTTCGGGTCAGACTGGGGGCATGCAGATCAACGAGGCGCGCGGGTTCAACTACTCGGGGTCGTGGGGGACAGCGGGCTGGACCTCTGGCTGCACCATGACCACGGCACCATGGCGCAGGAGGTCGCCCGGGGCAAGGCGTTCTTCCCGGGCTGGAACCTGGCCCGCTGGTGGCTCTCGCACGAGGCGTACCAACGCAATCCGGAGCGGTTCCTGGCCAATCTCGACGCCGGCATCGCGCTGTTCGCCGCCCACGGGATCCAGGTCGTCCCGCTGCTCTTCAATCGGTGGCGCGACCCGATCTGCGACTTCGGGGGAGTGCCGCTGGACCACATCATCCCGGGCTCGAGCTCCTACTGCCTCGGGCGCCTACACCACCCTCGACCGGCCGGCCTGGACCCAGGCCGGCTTCGCCGCGCTGGACCACGACGCCGAGAACATCTTCCGCGGGTACCTCGACGCCGTCGTCGGTGCGCACCGTGACGACGACCGGATCCTGGCTGGGACCTGTGCAACGAGCCGCTGATGGGTCCCTACGTCGAGATCCCGGACAGCCCGATCCGCGAGGGCGAGCTGCGCTGGCTGACCTGGGTGCGCGACGTCTGCCGTGCGGTGGGCGCGAGCCAGCCGCTGACCGTCGGCAACTACAACAGCCTGACCGCGATCCGGCTGACCGAGCCGCTCAGCGACTTCATCTCCTTCCACCCCTACTACATCCCCAACTGGGGTGAGCGCACGACGAGCACGAAGCCGCGCTTCGAGAGCTTCCTCGACGACGTCCAGTCGTACGCCGCGTCGGTCGGCAAGCCGGCCGTCCTGGCCAGCGAGACGGTGTGGGGCGCCAACGACGACGCCGAGCACGTGGAGCTGATCCGGCACACGCTGACCGAGCTCGGCCGCCGCGACATGGGGTTCGCCATCCACGCGCTGAACCACAGCCTGGTCGCCGACCTGCACTCCACGGCGTACGGGCCGGTGGGACGGCCCGGACGACTGGAGTTCGTGGAGGCCGACGGCACGCTGCGGCCGGGCCACGAGGTGTTCAACGAGTTCGCGGCCCGGGCCGCCGGTGCTGATGAGACGCGTGGTGGTCACGGGCCCGGCGTGGTCGAGGTGCAGGAGAGGGAGCCACCGGTGCCGGGGCCGGACGAGCTGCTGATCGCGCCGTTGCGCGTCGGCATCTGCGCGACCGACCTGGAGCTGATCGACGGCTCGCTCATCTACCTGCGCACCGGGCAGCTCCGGCTGCCGATCGTCCCGGGCCACGAGTGGGTCGGCCGAGTGATGGCCGTCGGACAGGGAGCCGGGTCGTTCCGCGAGGGGGACCTGGTGGTCGGTGAGTGCAGCATCGGCTGTGCCCGCTGTGAGTTCTGCGCCGCCGGCGCCTATCACCAGTGCCCCCAGCGCCGAGAGACCGGCATCATCGGGCTCGACGGCGCACTGCAGCAGCTGATGACGTTCCCCGCCGCGTCGGCTCACCGGATCGCGGCACGTCGACGTGGCCGACGCCGCACTCGTCGAGCCGGCCGCCGTGGCCCTGCGCGCGGTACGACGTCTGGCGCCGCCACCCGGCGGCCGCGTGCTCATCGTCGGTGCCGGCACCCAGGGGTACCTGGCGGCGGCGATCCTTGCGCAGCAGGGGACTCGGACATCGCGGTGCTCGACCGCCGCCCCGAGCGCGTGGAGCGGCTGCGCCCGGGGGCGGGCGCCCGACGACGGTGAGACGTTCGGTGGGGTGCTGGAGGCAGCCGGTGGGATCGGCTCGCTGGACGCGGCCCGGTCAGCGCTGGCTCCCGGTGGGCGGCTGGTCGTCGTCGGGCTGTCCGGGCAGCGACCGTCCCCGTGGCCGTGGACGAGCTGGTGACCAAGGACCAGACCATAGCCGGGTCCGTGGGCAGCCCGGGCGTATGGCCGGAGGTCATCGCGATGGTCGAGTCCGGTGCGCTCCAGCCGTCGGCCCTCGTGACCCACCTCATGGACCTCACCGAGATCGTCGAGGCCCAGGCGCTGCTCCGGAGCCGGACCCCGCGGTCGGCAAGGTGCTCATCGCGCCCAACAGTCCGTGAGGTCCGGCGACCCCTAGGTCACCTGGGCGACGATCTCCCGGCAGGCGCGCTCACCGGAGACGACGGCGCCGTCGAGGAAGCCCTGCTGATAGGGGTCGGTGTGCTCGCCCGCGAAGTGGACCGCCCTTCGGCCACGCCTTCGTAGCCGCCCGTGGTGGTCTCCTGACCGACGCTCCAGCAGGAGTAGGCGCCACGTCTGCCACGGGTCCTCGACCCAGTGGTCCTCGTAGGCGATCCCGGTCCAGGCGGCTGTCGTCCCCGGTAGACCCGGTCGACCTGGTCCAGAACCACGTGACATCGGCTAGCGGGCCGGGCCGTGGGCGGCCCCGGTCAGCGTGCGTCGCTCCGCCTTCGCCCCCGGGAAGCCGAGCAGGATCGCCGGACGGCCGCGCGGCCCGAGCGGCACGCTGTCGTCCCAGGCCGTGCAGAAGCCGTCGTACTCCGTGAAGGTCCCGCCGCTGTAGCCCAGAGCGGGCCACGTCTTGCGGCGCGAGCTCGACGTGGATCTTGGCGTTGGAGCCGAGATGACCGGTGGCGATCGCCTTGCGCTTCAACGGCGACAGGCCGGACCGGCGAAGGTCGACCAGCTTCAGTGCCGTGAAGGGCAGCGCCAGGAGCACCTGGTCGGCGACGACGTCGACGGTGCGACCGCGGTGGTCGAAGGTCAGGGTGTGGGTGCCGTTGCTGTTCTGCCGCACGGCGACCAGTGCGTGGTCCTGGCGGATCGTGCCGGTGGGCAGCTGGTCGACCATCCGCTGGATCGAGCTGATCGTTGCCACCGACGATGTGGTACTTCTCGTCGTAGCCGGCCATCGGTGCCAGCGAGGAGCGCGGGTTGGCGTAGGGCAGATAGATGAGGTCGAGCGCTGACTGCTCGGCGGGGTCGCCGCCGTACTCCGAGACCGCGTTGGCCAGCATCAGCTGGCCGAAGCGAGAGGTCGCGCCGATGCCGCTCTCGTCCAGCCACTCCGGCACGCTGAGGTGGTCCAGCCGCCGGCCCTCCTTGGTGCTGCGATCCCAGAGCTGCGGCCACGGCGCCGCCTTGGCCGCGGACCGGAAGGCCTCGAAACCCATGGTGGCCCAGTCGTGCTGGGCCTCAGCGGCGGTGTAGGGACCGCCGTCGATCCAGTAGATCTCCTGCCCCTTGACGCAGATCGCCACCGTTGACCACCTCCTCCTGCAGGCCCAGGCCGCGGGCGAGCCGCCGGGTCGAGCAGCTGGTCCGAGTTGATGAACGCGCCACCGTGCTCGCCGATCAGGCCGCCGGAGAAGAAGCCGCGCAGGCTCCAGCATCGGCCCCCGACGTGGCTGGTGTCCGCCTCGTAGATCGTCGAGTCGAATCCGATGGTTGGTCCACAGCGCGTGCGCGGCCCGGGTGCCCGCGAGCCCGCTGCCGACGATGACGATCCGCGGCGCGCGCGCGTCCGCCTGGGCCAGCGAGGGCATGGCGATCAGGCCGGCCGAGGCGACCGCCCCGGCCAGGAAGGTACGCCGTCGTACGGCCAGCTCGCGCTGGTCCGCCGAGCCGCCCTGGTCGGCGCAGCTCGTCGACCGGCACGCCGGTCCGCTCGGCCTCGGTGTGCAGCGCGAACATCCGCTGCATCGCGCTGGTGGCGGGGGAGTAGCTCATCCGGCGGGGCATCTCACGGTCTCCTTCGTCGGCCTGTGCGCCCTACCACCGACAGGGACTCAGTCGTCGTTGCGGATGACCCCGCTGGCCTGGCCGTCGGCGATCCTGGCGTTGCTGCTGGGGTCGCTCAGGTTGAGGTGGAAGAGCTCGTTGTTCTCCTTGGTCTTGTCGCCCTTGATCTGCACGGTGACGTACCCGACGGTCTTGCCGGCGGCGATGGTCAGGGTGCCGGATGTGGCGATGTAGTCCGAGCCGGCCCTGGCCGAGACGTCGGAGGTCGCGTAGTGCACGGTGACCGCCGCCCCCGCCTTCTTGGACAGGGTGACCTTGAACTTCAGCCCGTGGGTGCCGGAGTTGCCCTCGACGGTGCTGGCGTCATGGACCACCAGTCCAGGGGCGAGCCCGAGCCGGCTGGGGTCACCGTCATCGGGATGGAGACCTGGGAGCCGTCGACCTGGGCGGCGGCGGATCCGCTGCCGACGGTCGTGGCGTGCAGGGTGAAGGTCCAGGTGCCGTTGGAGTAGCCGAGCGGGGTGGCCGTGCCCTGCGTGAACGCGGCGGAGACCCCGATCGACGGGCCGCTGTCATAGAGGTGCTCGGCGATCGTGTTGCCGTCGGAGTCGTGGTTGAGGTCGGCGGTCAGGACGGTCGACGTGCCCTTCGCCAGGGTGGACTGCCCGACGCCGGCCGACAGCACGACCCACGGGTCGGAGTCGATGCTGCCGGTGCCGGTGTTGGCTGTGGTTCCGCAGCCGGAGGTGTTCGGGCCGGTGTCGCATCCCCAGTAGTTGTCCGTCGCGTCGACCGCCGCCGCCGAGTTGTTGTTCAGGTCGGTGCCGCCGTCGAGGAACGTGTTGTACTGCGCGACCACGGGCGCGCTCGACGTCTGCTCCAGCACGATCCCCTGCTGGTTTCCGAGGAACGCGTTCTGGTCGATGGTGCCGCCGTCGACGGGGTCCAGGAGGGGACGGCGGGCGCGGGCACGTGTCGGGGAGACGACCGCGTCGAGCTCTTCGATGCCGTTGTCGAAGTCGTTGATCCGGTTGTTGGTGATCGTGTAGTCGCTGTTGGAGCCGATGAGATCGATCCCGTCACGGTCGGAGCCACCGGCGATCTCGTTGTTGGTGATCTTGAGTCCGCTGGTCCCGGTGACCGAGGCGAACGTGCCGCCGTACAGGTTGGCGTAGTTGCTGTCGATGACGATGCCGGTGAGCGGGGTGGTCGTGCCGTTGTTGATGTCCACCACGCCCTGGTCCCAGGTGCTGCCCTCGATCGTGTTGGACGTGAACATGTCGCCGGCTCCGCTGCCCGACGCCGCCTGCAGGCCGTACGCGTCGGTGCCGGGGTTGGTGAAGTAGCCGTTGCTGACGACGACGTCGTCCGCCTGGGCCAGCACCGAGCCGACGTTGCTGTCGAAGACGTCGGAGTCCAGCTGGCTGCCGTCACCGGTGAGGGACACGGCCGGGGAGGCGGTGGTGGTCGATCCGGTGAGGGTGAAGCCGTTGATCTGGGAGTCACTCCCGCCGAGGGAGAATGCCGGCTGACCCTGACCGTCGACGACGGACTCCGGACCGGAGCGAGGGAACGTGTGCTGGCCGGCCTGGGCGCCGACGAAGGTCAGGCTGGTGCTGGTCTGGACGTTCTCGTCGTACGTTCCGGCGCACACGTAGATCGTGTCGCCCGAGCCGGCCGCGGCCACCGCCGATCCGATGGTCGTGTACGTCGTCGTGCCGGCCGAGGCGCCGCACCCCTTGCTGGGGCCGGTGACGCCGTCCGCCGACACGTAGAGCGCGGCCGCGGCGTGCGCGGGGAGAGCGGTCAGCACCCCGCCGCCGAGCACCAGCGCGGCGCTGGCCAGGCCGGCCACGGTCAACGTCCTTCTCACGGTGTTCCCCACTCTTCTCGTCAGTCGTCGTTGCGGATGGTGCCGGTGCCGACCGGGTCTGCGATGCGGGCGTTGGTGGCGTTGAAGATGTTGACCGCGAAGGTCTCGTTGGGCTCCTTGACCTTGTCACCCTTGATCAGGACGGTGATCGTGGCCTGCTTCTTGCCCTTGGCGATCGTCACCGTGCCCTTCTTGGCGACGTAGTCGCTGCCCGGCTTGGCCGTGCCGGACACCGTGGTGAAGCTGAAGGTGACCGGCTTGGTCGAGGCCTTGCTCATCGTGATGGTGAACGTCATCACGTGGGTGCCGGAGTTGCCCTCGACGGTCGAGGCGTCGTGGATGGTGAGTGCCGGCAGCGTGGTCTTGGGCGGGGCCTGCACGGTCAGCGGCAGGCTCAGCGTCGAGTTGGCCACCGTCACTGTGACGGTCCCGTCGCCGGCCGAGGAGCCGGTGACGGTGCCTTCGCCGTCGTTGATGAACCCGTCGTCGGTCGGCGAGACCGAGCCCTTGTCGAAGGCGTAGTGCAGCGACAGCAGCGGGTCGATCAGCGGCTCGGGCGAGCCGTCGCCATCGCTGTTGGTGTGCAGCGTCGCGGCCAGGCTCGTGGTGCCGCCCTGCGGGATGCTGCTCGCCCCGAGACTGCCGGTGAGCTTGAGGTAGGGCGCCACCGTGACCGTGCCGGCAACGGCCTCGGAGTAGTAGGCGCAGCCGGTCGTGTCCGGACCGGTGTCACAGCCCCAGTAGTTGTTCGTGGCGTCGATGACCGCTCCCTGCGGGTCCCAGATGGCGACGCCGGGGTTGTTGCCGGCAGTGGGGCTGACGCCGGCACCGTTGTCGATGAAGGTGTTGGCGATGATGTGCAGCGGGACCGTCTGCGGCAGGTTGTTGGCGGTCTCGACGGCCTCGAGGTTGCCATGGAAGCCGTTCTGGGAGATGTACCCGCCGTCGTTGGCCGGGCTGTCGAATCCGCCGAAGTAGCCCTCGAAGTAGATGACCGGGCCGCCGGTGAAGTCGGAGAAGGTGTTGCCGGAGATGGTGTAGTCCTTGTTGCCGCCGCCCATGATCATGCCCTCGCTGGCGGTGGAGTTGCCGGTCACGGTGTTGTGGCCGATGTAGGCCGCTTCCGTGCCGCCCATGAACAGGAAGCTTCCGGAGCCGGAGAGGTCGACGGTGTTGTACTGCACCTGGACGCCCGTCGTCCCAGCTGGCGCGTCGATCTCGAAGGCGGTGTCGTAGAACGAGTCGGCGAGGGCGTTGTACTGGATGACGTCGTTCGTCGCGTTGGTCTCGACGTAGACGCCCTTGTTGGTGAACTCGGTGCCGATGAACTTGTTGTGCTGGACCATCAGGCCGTTGCCCTGGGCGTGCACGCTGACCTCGTTGCCGTCGAAGATGTTGTCCTCGACGTCGGCGTTGTTCCCGGTCAGGTGCAGGCTGGGCGTGGCGCTGGAGGACGCTGCGCCGGACATGGTGAAGCCGTTGACGACGACGTTGTCGGCGCTGGCCTCGAGCGCGCTGTCCCCGTTCGCGCCCTCCCACACGGTCTCGGAGCCGCCGCCGCGTGGCTGGTCGGCTTCGATGTTGTGGAAGGCGCCGTAGAAGGTCAGCGACTTGTCGGTGACGATGTGCTCCTGGTAGGTGCCGGCGCACACCAGGACGACGTCTCCGTCGCTCGCCGCATCGACGCCCTGCTGGATAGTGGTGTACGGCGTGGTCGTCGTGCCCGAGGTGTCGGAGCAGTCCGTGCCGTCCTGCGCCACGACGATCGTCGAGCTGACGGCGTGGGCGGGGAGGGCCGCCCATGCCGGTGCCACGACGAGGACGGCGGCGGTGAGGCCGGTGAGTGCGACCTTGCGCATGGCTCAACTCCGGGAGGACGCAGGGGGTACCGCGCCGGATACTAACCACGGTGACCGGCCGCAAATAAGTAGCTGCCGCAACTCTCACGCTGCGTCGAGACGGCGCGACCTACCGCAGCCGAAGCGCAGTCCTTTACCGGACGTGTCGCCACCGCTTTCCGGGAACAATCACCACCAACCCACCAAGGCTGACCATCTATGTAGGCAACCCGGCGCCGACCAAGCCGTCTTGCCGGACGGTTGCAACGATTCCGGTGCGGTGAGCGGTCCGCCTTTCGGGGAGCCTGGGCACGTGAGCGACAGCGTCGAGCCGGCGGCCACTGAGTCGGTGTGGGACTACCCCCGGCCGCCCATCGTGGTCCCGTCGCACGAGCATGTGGTCATCGAGCTGAACCGCGACGTGGTGGCGGACACGAGGGCAGCGCTCCGCGTCCTCGAGACCAGCCATCCACCCGTCTACTACATCCCGGCCCAGGACATCTCGCCCGGCCTGCTCCGGCCCGTGGCCGGCACGACGTGGTGTGAGTTCAAGGGATCCGCCAGCTACTTCGATCTGGTGTGTCCGAGCGGTCAGGTCCTGTCCCGCGCGGCCTGGCACTACCCGCGACCCAGCGCCGGCTACGACTCGCTCGTCGGCCACATTGCCTTCTACCCGGGCCGGATGGATCGGTGCACCGTCGATGGCGAGACGGTCGCCGCGCAGCCGGGCGACTTCTACGGCGGCTGGATCACCAGCAGGGTGGCCGGTCCCTTCAAGGGCGGCCCAGGAACCGCGAACTGGTAGCCCGGATGGAACGACGACGACGCCCGGCGGAGGCTGGCGGTGGCACCGCGTTCCAGGTAGCGGTCCTCGGCACTCCCGCAGCCAGCGGAGGGAGGTACGTTGCGGCCCATGGATCGCAGGTGGGTCGGCCATGTTTGAGGCGGCTCAGTTGGACCCGGATGTTCGTCGGGCCTACCTGGAGCGGCTGGGTCTGGAGGCCGAACCGGCCTCGGTAGACGGTCTCCGGTTGCTGGCGCAGCGCCAGGTCGAGCGGGTCCCCTACGAGACGATGTGGATCCAGGCGGGCGAGGGCTGGGGGATCGACCCGTTCAATCGCAACGCGGATCGCTGTCGACGGTCGTGGTGGCTACTGCTACCACCGAACGGCGCGCTCGGTCTGCTGCTGAGCTCGCTCGGCTACCAGTTGCAGGGTCATGTCGGCGGCGTGCACGGCCCCGAAGGGCCGACCGATGCGGTGACCGGGAATCACCTGGTGCTCACCGTGCACGGCTTGCCGTCACCGGCCAACCCAGCCGGTGTCTGGTACGTCGACGCGGGACTGGGAGACGCCTTGCACGACCCGCTGCCCCTGACGGCCGGGATCCACGAACAGCGTCCGTTCCGGCTCTCGCTGGAAGCGGTGAATGACTCTGGCTGGCACCTGACCCACGCCCCAGTGGAGGCTTCGGCGGCATGACCTGGACCGCGGGCCCGGCACGGCTGGCGGACTTCGAGGCGCACACCGTTGGCTGTCCACCGTCCCGACCTCCGGCTTCGTCCAGATCGCGATGGCCGAACGTCGTGACGCGCCCGGCGTCGACGTGGTGCGGGGGCTCCTGCTGACCCGGATCGGGGAGGGTGCCCGCGTGGACGAGCCGGTCACTCATCCAGGTGAGTGGTTCGACCTGTTGGCCGCGTCTTCGACCTGCGGTTTCACACCAGCACCGGGAAGCGCGAGATCGCCTCTGGCGCAACGTTCTTGACGCGCACCAGCGGTGGCTGGATACGCAGGAGTCCGGCGAAGCCGCAGCTCGACAACAGACCTAGGGCCGGCTCGAGAGTCAGGACCTACTCGCGCACGTAGTAGTCACCCTCCACGCCATCGTGTCTGCCGGTGGGACGGCAGCACCGCCTGAAAGCGCCGGCCGGAGCCCATGGACACGGGTCGTTGCCGCCGAGCTTCTCAATCAGGTCCTATCTGCTCCTACGAGTCGACTCCCGCGCTTACGTGTTCTCGCTAGAGGGAACCCCCTGCGGCGCTTGCTGGTGGGCTCAAAAGGAAAAGTCGGAGTAGAACTCGCTGCGCATGGCGCACCTCCTGTGGTCGAAACGCGAGGGTAGCCGTCCGGTCGTGTGCCGGCGATCCGATTTCCACGGTCCGGAAGGTGGTGGTCGGCACGACGTCGAGCGTTGCCCGCCCCGATGGCCGCGAAAACCGTGTCACATGTACGTCCCGGCTCCGCCGACGTACGGGAGAGTGTTCGTGCAATACGCGCCCGCTGTCTCCAGATGCCCAGTAACTTCTTCACAGGCTGCCAGGTCGCGGGCGGCGTTGGTGACCGCTGGTTTGGCGGTGACGCCATGCACCTCGAACAGGTCGTCGAAGGAGTTCGTGGCCCAGGCCAGGCTGGTCAGCGCGCGGTCGAAGGGCGCCAGTGTCCCTTCACGCAAGGCGCGCGCGAGCGCGCTGACCCTCAACGCGGCCCACCGTTGGTCCGTCACCTCGTACCGAGGCTTGCGCCAAGGAAGGCGAGAGGGCTTGGCTCGCGCAAGTCCGGTGGCGGTCAGGCGTGCGGCTGTGTCCTCCCATGCTCGATCGATGAGCGGCAGGAGGCGGTTGCGAGCTTCGATCCGGGATTCGACCGCTAATTCGTTCACGGAGGCATGCCATTGCCGCAGGAGCGGGTCTGGGAACTTACACTTGTGCTGCACGACCAAGTCGGCTGACTCTGCGGTGTCGGCCCATTCGACCTCGCCATGGCTCGTCAGGTCGCACAAGGCGGCGGCAGCGGCCCCAACGCGGACGAGACCGGGCGGTTCGCGGCGCGCCTCCAATCGTGAGGTGAGCATCCAAAAGGCCTCTACGTACCACTCTCCGGTCGCGTGGCCCATTGTCATAGAGCAAGTCTGGCACCGCATGGACCGGGCCCAAGGCGGCGGTTCGGCCCCGCAAAGACCCGGCGCTCTAGGGCAGCTTGGCGGCCAGCTCCTGGAAGGCAGGCAGCAGCTGCTTCCAGCGCGCCGGTCCATCGTATCGTTCGCCGCCGCTCTGGTAGGACGCAAGATCCTCGACGTGAACCTGCAGCCCGGCGCCGTACTCGGCGACCTGGGCCGGCGGAAGCACCGGTGCTCGACGACCATCAGCGTGCGACCGTCATCTCCGCTCAGTCCGACGTCGAGGTCCTGCTCCTCAGGACTGTCCTCGTCCGTGGTTGCGATCATCGAGGTGGTCGCCCAGGCGTGCAGTCGACAACGCCAGCAGGTTCGCCTCCCAGCCCGTCGCGAAGAACCTGGCGCGAAATTCTTCCGCACTGGTTGCCGTGAGCCTCGCACCTATCCCAGACCACACCTGGAGTCGGTCAGGATCGGTGAGGGACGACCACACCTCATGGGGGTCGCAGTCGAAGCGGGAGCCCACTCGAACGCTGCCTGTGCCGTCCTCGGCTCGGAGGCTCCGTTGCACGCTGCGGCGCCCGTCGTCGGATTCTGTCACGCGATCCCTACCTCCCGGTTCGCTGGCGAATGCCCGCGCGGGCAGCGTAACGGCGAGCGCCGCGCGAGCCAGGCTCGCTACGACCTCAGAAGTGGAAGACCAACCAGCACAGCTCGTTGCGTCGTCGCTGATCGTCGAGCTCGATGTCGCGGATGCGTTCCGGGAGCGTCTCAGCGCTTGCCAGTCGCACTCGCGTCGCTCTGCGGAGTCGCCCCCGCCCTCGGGGGCAGCGGCCCGCACGGCCTTGATGGTCTAGGCAGCTGCTCCGAGCTCATGCGCGGCCACATGGGTGTCGACTCCGGCCTGCCGGCGTCGAACGCGGCGTGTCGGGGAGCCCGAGCCATGGTTCGGGCGGCACCCATGGGTGACCACCCGCGGCGCGAGCCTCCATCATCGCGAGCTCCGATCGCGCCCAAGCGCGCACACCCTCGATGGCCTGTCGCAGTCGCGGGTCCGCACGTTGACCCGACTCGGAGTTGTCGTGGACGTTCTCCGCACACGATGCGGCCCGCAGAGCCAGAAGGCGATGTTCAGCATCGGTCAGGCTGCCGCCGCGGCGGACAGTCACGAACCGAAGGTCTACTGAGTCTCGGGCAGGATCACAGCCAGACTCACCCCTCGAGTCGCAGGCCGAGCTGTAGTCTTCGCTTGACTCCTCCTGGCCGCCAAGCGTACTTTCCCAGTTGGGTAATTAGCCAACAGGGCAAATACGCAGAGACATACGTGTCGACGACAGTGACGGGACCCGACGAAGCCTGCCTCGATCAGATGTTCGGCGCCATGGCCGCCCGGCCGGCGGGCGATCCTGGCGCGGCTCGCGCACGGTGAGCGACCGTGGACCAGTCGCGGAGCCCATCGACGTGTTCCTCCGTGCATCTCCGAGCGCATCAAGGTCCTCGCGAGTGCCGGTCTGGTCGCACGCGGCCGGAGGGCACCGGAGCGCCCTTGCTCGATCGAGGCGGGCGCGCTTGAGGCGGTCGACGTGGCTCCGACCATTACCGCTCCCTCTGGGATACGAGCTTGAACCGGTTGGACCGATACCTCGAAGACGTCAAACGCAGCACCATCGTCGTCGCAGAACGCGCCATCGCGGACCTCGGGGAAGAACTCATGACCCAGGGAACGTAGCGGAACTCGTTCTGCATCGAGTCTTTGAAGCGCCGGTCGACCTGGTCTGGAGGACGTGGACCGATCCCGAGCATTTCGCGGCATGGTACGGGCCCGAAGGGGCTTCCGTGTCGGTCGTGCAGATGGACGTGCGCCCCGGCGGCAAACGCTTGCTGTGCATGGAAGTCCACACCCCGAGCGGGACCCGCCAGATGTGGTTCACCGGTGAATACCGGGTCACGTCGCACCACAGCAAGCTCGTCTACACCGATGCCATGAGCGACAGCCAGGGCAACGTCCTTGGGACCCGGCGGGGTCGGACCCGACCTACCCAACGGTCACTGAGGTCACGGTCGAGTTCGCTGAAACGGCTGGGCGCACGAGCGTGACCCTCACCCACCGGGGCATCCCACCCGGCTCACCCGGAGAGGCGGGTTGGCGAGCGGCCCTCGACAGGTTGGCCGACGTCGTCTCCGATCGCACATCAGGCACGAGGAGCGGATAGCCGGCCGGCCAGTCGGCGGGTCCTCAACGAGTGTGGCTAAGAGATGAAGCGGTGGATGGCCTCGTTGGCGTGGTCCTGGAATGACGGGTTGGCCAGGTCGGGCAGGTAGTCCGCTTGGTTGACCAGCGGACCTGTCAGCTTGTTGGCGGCGCTGGCGTAGAAGACGCCGCTGGACAGGGTCGGGTCGGTGACACCGTCGACCAGCCGCTTCGCTCCGACGTCGAGCTTGTGGGAGAGACCGAGGGCGGGCATGACGTACTTGGCCGCTACCCGCATCGGCAAGGGGAGGTCGCTGGCGGCTTGGGTGCCGGTGGTGTTTCCGGGGCTCACGGTGACGAAGCGGAGGTCGGGGTGCTGGCGGGCCAGGTAGGCCATCCAGAGGGCCCCGATGTACTTGGCCTGCGCGAACGCCAGGTTGAAGTCAGCCTTTCCTGCTGGCGAAGTAGCTGCCGTCGATGACGGTGGCGAGTTCATCGGCTGAGGTTGTGACGAAGGATGGCGCCTTCATCCGCAACTTGGGACTCCGACGACTGCTTCACTTCCGGCGAAGACCGCAACCTCGCCAAGCCGCCCCTCGGCCAGGAGCCCTTCGAGGAGGACGACGTGGCCAAGGACGTTCGTCGCGAACACGGTGGTGACCCCGTCCGCGGTCACGTTCATCGACTGCGGGCCGATGACACCAGCGCTCATGACCAGCGCGTCGACGGATCCGTTGATGGCCGCAAGGCCAGCGCGCACCGAACCCAGATCGGTGACGTCCATGAGAACGATGTCGAAGATGCGCCGGCCGGTCGCCGCTTCGAGCTCGGCCTGGGCCTCTGCCGCCCGCTCGCGGTTCCGGGCCGCCAAGTAGATCCGCGCAAACTCAGGACGTAACGCCAGTTGCCGGGCCACCTCCTTTCCGATCCCGCTCGTCGGGCCCGTGACCACGCCGTCTTTCCTGCTGGAGTGCGCTCATCGGATGCCCCTCGTCTCTCGGTTTGATCCTCAACTGGGTTACGTGACTCACTTTTCAGCCAGCCAGACTGGGTTGTCAAACCCAGAATCCGGCTATGATCGGTGCATGGTTGACGAGACGAGTGACCGGCCGAGGCTCACCCCCAAGGGGGTGCGCACCCGGTCACGCATAGTGGAGGCGGCCGCCGCGCTGATCCATGAGCGCGGGGTCGCAGCGACCACCTTGGAAGACGTCAAGGCGGCGGCGGACGTCAGCGGCTCCCAGCTGTACCACTACTTCCCCGACAAGAACGACCTCGTGCAGGCGGTCATCGACTATCAGGCCGAGACCATCGTCAACAACAACCGGCGTGCCCTCGCCAGCGCTCAGGGACTCGATGCTTGGCGAAACATGCTGATCAGGGGGGTCAAGAGCACACCAAGGGAAAGGGCGGCTGCGCGCTTGGCTCACTCGGTGGTCAGCTGGCCGAGAGCGACCCCGAGGCCCGAGCCCTCATCGCCGGCGGGTTCGATCACTGGGCAGCCGCCATCAGCGATGGACTGCGGTCCCTGCACGCCGAGGGGAAGCTCCCGTCCGACATCGACCCGGACGACCTCGCCACCACCCTGCTCGCCACCCTCCAAGGAGGGCTTCTCCTCGCCCAGGTTCAACGGAGCACCCGCCCGCTCGAAACCGCACTCGACACCCTCCTCGCCCTGGCCGTCGATAGGTCCCCCGCCGCGCTCGTAGCCGTGGGGTGGCGACCGGTCGGCTGCGGCCGTGTGCGGCCGTTAGGGCCGGCCCGCCTGGCGTAGTGTCTCAGCCAACGAAGCCGCCCCAGGTTTCCTACGAAGGAGCCACCATGGCCGACAAGTCGCCCCGTCAGCACATGTCGAAGAAGGCCGGCACCTCGTTGAAGGAGAAGCGGGCGGCCAAGGCCGCGAAGTCGGCCAGCAAGTCCGCCGCGGCCACGGAGAGCCTCCGCAAGAAGTAGGCACGGTCGCCGGCCGGTCGGCCCGGCCGCCCCCGGCACCACCCCTCGGTGCTGAACGGCGGTTCAGGGGGCCTGCCGATACTCGCTCGTGTCCTGTCGGTGGCACGCGCTAGCCTGATTTTGTCAGGTTCTGACCGCCATTTTTCCGACGCTGCGCCGTGAGGGGACTCATGACTTCGCCCGCTGGGACCGCCATGGAGTACCCCGAGAAGATCGACGCCGCCGTGCTCAAGGTGGCCGGCGTCGTCGTGCTCGGCGCGATCATGTCGATCCTCGACATCACCGTGGTCAACGTCGCGCTGCGCACGTTCCAGACGTCGTTCGCCAAGGACGGCACGCCGCTGGCGTACTCGACCGTCGCGTGGACGGTCACCGGCTACACGCTGGCGCTGGCCACGGTCATCCCGATGTCGGGCTGGGCGGCCGACCGGTTCGGCACCAAGCGGCTCTACATGCTGGCCATCCTGCTGTTCACCTGCGGCTCGATCCTGTGCGCGACGGCGTCCTCGATCGAGATGCTGATCGCGTTCCGGGTGCTCCAGGGCCTGGGCGGCGGCATGCTGATGCCGGTCGGCATGACGATCATGACCCGGGCGGCCGGTCCCGCAGCGGATGGGCCGCCTGATGGCGATCCTCGGCGTGCCGATGCTGCTCGGCCCGATCTTCGGCCCGATCCTCGGCGGCTGGCTGATCGACCACTTCAGCTGGCACTGGATCTTCCTGATCAACGTGCCGATCGGCGTCGTGGCCCTGATCTACTCCTACGTCGCGCTCGAGCGGGACAACCCCGTCCCGTCCGAGACGTTCGACTTCGTCGGCATGCTGATGATGTGCCCCGGCCTCGCGCTGTTCCTCTACGGCATCTCCTCGATCCCCGGTGAGCACGGCATCGGCCACGCCAAGGTGCTGCTGCCCGGCCTGATCGGGGTGGCGCTGATGACGGCGTTCGTGTTCTACAGCTTCAAGCCCGCAGCACCCGCTGCTGGACCTGCGGCTGTTCAAGAACCGGAACCTGTCCGTGTCGCTCATCACCATGTTCATCTTCGCCGCGGCGTTCTTCGGCGGCCTGCTGCTGATCCCGCAGTTACCTGCAGCAGGTGCGGGGCGAGTCCCCGCTCAACGCGGGCTGGCTCGTCGCGCCGCAGGGCCTGGGCGCCATGGTGACGATGCCGATCGCCGGCGCGCTGACCGACCGGTTCCCGGTCGGCCGGATCGTGCCCGTCGGACTGGTCTTCATCGTGGTCGGCATGTTCTCCCTGACCCAGATCCACGCCGACTCCTCGCACTGGGGCTTCCTGATCCCCGTCCTGTTCGTGATGGGGCTGGGCATGGGCGCGACGATGATGCCGATCATGACGTCGGCGCTGAAGACGTTGAAGCACCACGAGGTCGCGCGCGGCTCGACGCTGCTCAACATCAACCAGCAGATCGCCAGCTCGGTCGGTGTCGCGGTCTTCTCGGTCGTGCTGACGAACGCCCTGCTGGACCACCCGCCGGCGTCGGCGGCTCAGGCCCCGCAGGCTGCGGCTGCGGCGTTCGCACACACGTTCTGGGTGGCGGCGATCCTGGTGACCCTGACGCTGATCCCGGTCTTCTTCCTGCCCCGCAAGCGCGAGGAGCTGGGCTCGGTCGAGGACGAGGAGCAGTCGGTCGTCCCCGCCGTGCCCATGCACTGAGGGAGAAAGCGCCGGCCTACCCGGCCTGCTCGAACTCCTCGACCCGGGCGCGCATCAACGCCGTCAGCAGGTCGGTCGGCAGCTCGCGCCGGTACGGCAGCTTGACGAACCCCGCGCCCGCCTCGTAGCCGGCCGCCTCGACGGCCGCCCGCTGGGTGGCGAAGAACTCCGGTGCGAACCGCACCGAGCAGTGCTGCTTGAAGTTCTGGAACATCCACAGGTTGGTGTTCTCGCCCCGCACGTACGTCGGCAGGTTCCACTTCAGGACCTCCCGCGCCCCCGGGTCCACCTTCCGGCTCAGCGCCCGGAGGGCCTCCAGGTGCGGCCGCTGCACGTCGTCCAGCTGGGCGAAGAAGTCCTCGACGCTCGCCCGCTTCGGCATCGGCATGCCTCGACCCTACCGACGCCGGCGCCTCAGGCCGCCGCCGAGCCGCCGGGGCCGGGGCATCACTTCGCCGCCGGCACCACGACCGAGGACTGACTGGCCGGCCAGCAGGAGAAGCCCACCGGCACCTGCTGTCCCTTCGCGATCATCTCGCTCACCAGGTCGTAGCACTTGTTCACCAGCACGTTCGGGTCCTTCGCCACCGACGTGGCGAGCTTGGCATTGGCCAGCGCCTGGGCCGTCGCCGTCTGGATCGACTGGTCGGCGATGCGGGTCTGCGCGATCTGCGCCTGCAGCGCGTTGATCCGCCCCTGGGTGTTCGCGTCGAAGTGCAGGACCGGCACGATCACCGACAGCACGGTGATCTGGTTGCCGATCTCCGACTGCATCTGCGCCGCCACGGCGGAGGAGAGGTCGTTCAGGGCCGGGGCCGTGGAGTTGCCCTTCTCGTCGACCGCCAGCGGGTCGTAGTCCGCGAACGCCTTGTTCAGCGAGGCGCTCAGCTCCCGGGTGACCAGGCTGGCCCGGATGTTGTCGAAGTCCCGGTAGTTCTGGAACAGCGCGTCCGCCGCGCCGTCCTGGATCCGCCAGCGGATCGAGACGTCGGCGCAGGCGACGATCTGGTGCGCGATCCGTACGTCGATGCAGCTCCCCGGCTCGCCCTGCACGTGGCTGTCGGTCTGGATGGCGGCGTCGATCTCGGTGACCTTGTCCCACGGCGGCTTGACGTGCAGACCGTTCGTGAGGCTGCCGACCGGCCGGCCGAACGACGTGGTGACGCCGAACTCCTTCGTCGACACCTGGGTCAGGCACGAGGACACGAACAGCAGGGCGGCCAGAGCGGCCACACCCCACACCGAGTACCGCAGCACCGGTGAGCCGACGTGCGCCCGGCTCCGCACGAGCCACAGGATCACGGCGATGACGACCAGGATCGCGACGAACCAGAGCCGTACGGGCATCGTTCCTCGATTCGGTGGTGGGCGCTGCCGAGTCTCTCGCCGAGAGGGAAGAGCCGCATGTCGAGGCCGTCGTGCCGCCGAGGTCGTCTGCGAGGCTGGCGGCATGATCGGCCGCCGGCACCACGTGGTCCTCGACTGCCCCGACCCGCACGCCTCGGCCGAGTTCTGGTCTGCCCTGCTGGGTCAGCCGATCACCTACGAGAGCGACACCTGGGTGGTCGTCGCCGCGAACGACCGGACGTCCGGCCTGGCCTTCCAGCTCGTGCCGGACCACCGGGCGCCCACCTGGCCCCACCCCGAGGTGCCGCAGCAGGTCCACCTCGACGTGATGGTCGAGGACGTGGGGGAGGCCGGCCGCCGGGTGGTCGCGCTGGGCGCCCGGAGGCTGGACGGCGACGACGTCTTCGCCGATCCCGCCGGGCATCCGTTCTGCCTCGTGCCTCGTCCGCACTGGGCCGAGCCCATCGAGCCGGGCTGAGCCAGCCGTCCGACGATTTCGCGATAACTGCGGTTGACATCAAATTAGATTTGGTGTCAACATGCACTGACATGAAAACGAGCCGCAGCTACACGATGGGCGCACGGGCCGAGGCCGTGGCCGAGACCCGCCGCCGGATCCTGACGGCGACGTTCGAGCTCGCCAACGACCGGCTGATCGCCGCCATCTCGCTGGACGACGTGGCGCACCGGGCCGGCGTCAGCGTGCAGACGGTCATCCGCCAGTTCGGCAGCCGTTCCGCCCTGGTGGAGGCCACGACGGCGTACGCGTTGGAGCACGTCACCGCCGAGCGCGAGGCGCCGGTCGGTGACGTCGACGCCGCGCTCCGGGTCCTGCTCGACCACTACGAGCTGCGGGGGGACGCGAGCATCCTGCTGCTCGCGCAGGAGCGGACCGACGAGCAGGCCGCGGCCATCACCCGGCACGGCCGTCGCCTGCACCGGCGCTGGGTCCGCTCGGTGTTCGCGCCGTACCTCGGGGACGGAACGGCGACGACCGACCTGCTGGTCGTCGCCACGGACGTCTACACCTGGAAGCTGCTGCGCCGGGACCGGGGCCTGTCCCGGGCGCGGACCGAGCGGCAGATGAGGACGCTCGTGACCGCCGTCCTCGCCACCTCGACCGCGAAGGAGCACTGACGTGTCCAGCATCCTGTTCGTGACGTGGGACGGTGGCGGCAACGTGCCCCCGGCGGTGGGCATCGCCACCGAGCTGAGCCGGCGCGGCCACGACGTCCGGCTCATGGGTCACCCCTCGCTCGCCGGCCGGTTCGACGGATCCGGCCTGGCGTTCCAGGGCTTCGAGCGGGCGCGGCCGTTCCGGTCGACCGACAGCAACTCACCGCTCGCGCTGGCCGCGACGTTCGGCGACCGGGCGATGGGCCGGGACGTCGTCGCCGAGCTGCGCCGGCGCCCGGCCGACGCCGTGGTGGTCGACTGCCTGCTGTTCGGCGTCATGGACGCGCTGGCCGCCGACGGGCGGGACTACCTGCTCCTGGAGCACTTCTACGACGAGTACCTGATGCGGCGCTGGCTGCGCGGGCCGATGGGGGTCGCCATGGCGCTCAAGCGCATCCCGGCACACCGGCTGCTCGGCCGCGCGCGGCTGCGGCTGGTCGCCTCGTCACCGGACCTCGACCCTGGTTCGGCCCGCTGTGGTGACAACGTGCGGTACACGTGGCCGGTCGTCACCGGCGCTCCGGCCGAGCCGACCGAGCCGGCCGAGCCGGCCGAGCCGGCCGTGCTCGTCAGCCTCAGCACCTTCAACTACTCGGGCCAGGCGGCGGCACTGCAGCGCATCCTGGACGCGGCGGGGGAGCTGGACGTGCGGGTGGTGGTCACGACCGGCCCGTCGATCGCGGCCGACGGCCTGCGGACCCCGGCCAACGCCGAGCTCCACTCGTGGCTGCCGCACGAGCAGGTGCTGCCGACCGTCTCCCTGGTGGTCGGGCACGGCGGCCACGCGACGACGATGTCCGCTCTCGCGCACGACCTGCCGCTCCTCGTGCTCCCGATGAGCCCGTTCCTCGACCAGCCCATGGTCGGCCGCTCGGTGCAGCGGCGTGGCGCCGGACGCGTGCTGGGCAAGAAGGCCGGGGTGGAGGAGATCCGGGCGGCGATGGTCGACCTGCTCGCGCCGGGTCCGCACCGGGCCGCCGCAGCCACGCTGGGGGCGGCGATCCGGGCCGGCCGGGGCGCGGCCACCGCCGCCGACCGGGTCGAGACGCTGGTCCACGAGGGCGCCGCACGGCGCTGATCCACGCCGGCCGCACACCACTGACCCGCGTCAGGTGGCGTCGCCGAGCTCCTCGGCCGTCGCCTCCTGCAGCACGCGCTCGCGGTCCTGCGCCGGGTCCGGCCGGTGCGCGTGGGCCGCCGCGTCGGCCGCCTGCGCGCGCTCGGCGTCCTTGAGCAGCCGGTGTCCGGTGGCCAGCACGCCGATCGCGAGCACGACGGCGCCCGCCCCGACCAGGAACGGCACGTGCACGTTGAAGTGCTCGGCCATCTTGCCGGCGAAGAACGGCGCCAGGCCGCCGCCGATGAACCGCACGAACCCGTACGCCGCGGACGCGACCGGCCGCTCGACCGGGGCGACGGTCATGACGGCCTGCGTGGTGATCGTGTTGTTGATGCCGATGAAGATGCCGGTGACGATGACCGCCACGATCAGGACGGCCTGGTGGCTCGTGCCGAGGCCGATCACGACGATCGTCGAGGCGAACAGCGCGAGGTTCACGTAGAGGGTCGGGGCGATGCCGAATCGGGCCTGCAGCCGGGGCGCACCGAAGACCGAGAAGATCGCGACGAGGATCCCCCAGCCGGTGAAGACCAGGCCGAGCTGGTGCACGCCGAGATGCATCGGGAACGGCGCGTAGCCCAGCACCGTGAAGAAGCCCCAGTTGTAGAGCAGCGCGGTCAGGCCGAGGGTCAGCAACCCGCGGTGCCGCAACGCCTTCAGCGGCTCCAGGACGCCGACCTTGCGGGCCGGCAGCGGGGTGCGGCTCGAGCAGCACGACGGTGGCGACGAGGGCGATGCGCCATCAGCACCATCACGCCGAAGAACGGCCCGCGCCAGGAGATGCCGCCGAGCAGGCCGCCGAGCAGCGGACCGGTGGCGATCCCGATGCCCAGTGCCGTCTCGTACAGGATGATCGCGCCGGCGAACCCGCCGGAGGCCGCGCCCACGATGACGGCCAGGCTGGTCGCGATGAACATCGCGTTCCCGAGCCCCCAGCCGGCCCGGAAGCCGACGATCTGGGCGATGGTGTTGGAGGTCCCGGCCAGCCCGGCGAAGACCACGATGAAGGTCAGGCCGACGATGAGGGTCCGCTTGGCGCCGATGCGGCTGGACACGAACCCGGTGAACAGCATGGCCACCGCCGTCACCACCAGGTAGCTGGTGAACAGCAGCTCGACCTGGGCCGGCGTCGCGCGCAGCTGGGTGGACAGCGCGGGCAGGATCGGGTCGACGAGGCCGATGCCCATGAAGGACACGACGCAGGCCAGGGCCACGGCCCAGACGGCCTTGGGCTGCTGGAACGGGCTGGGCGCCGGAGCATGCGCGGCTGCGACGGCGTGCTGCGGCTGGACGGCGGGGGTGGTGCTCACGGGGTACGGGCTCCTCTGGTGCTGGGTCGTGCGGTACGTCGGGTGGTTGCGTGGGATGGGTGGCTCAGGCTGCGGGGTCGTTCGTCTGCTCGGCGCGCTCACGAAGGGTGGGCAGGGCGTCGTCGACCGCCGCGGCGAGGGCCGCGGCCTGGTCGGGGGTGAGCTCGGCGAGCAGCGCGGCCAGCCGTTCGTGGCTGCCGCGACGACGCTCGGCGAGCACCGTGCGGCCGGCCTCGGTGATCGCCACCAGCCGCGCTCGTGCGTCGGTCTCGTCCACGGTGAGGGCGACGTACCCGCGGTCGACCAGCCGCTTCACCAGCTGGGTCATCGACGGCTGGGTCACGCCTTCCCGGGCGGCCAGGGTCGTCACTCGCAGGGGGCCCAGCAGGTCGAGGCTGCCCAGCACCGACACGGCCGTGCGGGACGGCTCGCGGCCGCTGGAGAGCTCGCGGACGGCCAGCGTCACGAACTCGTAGAGGCTGGTGGCGGCCCTGTCCGTCGCCCTGCCGCCCTGCCCGGTGCCGATCCTCATGCTGGACACAATGCATAGGGTAGCTATGTTGTTTCCCGGCAGTCCAGGGCGGGTGCGTGACGTGCGCCACACCGAGCCGGTCAGGTCGCCGTCCGGTGCGCTCAGGTGAGGCTGAGGAAGTACGTCCAGCCGCTCTGGACCATCTCGGCCCGCGACTTGGTGACCCGCCCTCGATGCCCCACCTCCACGGCGTACTCCGCGCGGTCGGACGGGACCGCGGCGAGCGTGAAGGGATAGCTGCAGACCTGGTCGTCGAAGTCCGGCTCGCCGGCTTGCAGCCGGGCCGAGCCGATGCGCGCACCGGACTCGTCGGTCAGCACGACGGCCGCGCCGGCCCGGAGGTCGCTGAACGCACCCTGCCCGACGCAGTTCGCGGCCAGCGTGCGGCCGTCGGTCAGGATCATCGTGCCGCGGATGGTGACCGGCGCCGGCGAGGGGCCACGACGGCTCCAGAGGTACCCGCCCACGGCGAGGGCCAGCACGGCGAGCAGAGCGGCGACAGCGACCCAGCGCGGCCGGCGCGGGCGGCCGGCCGGAGGGGGCGGCGGCTCGTCCAGCGATCCGAAGTCGAGGTCGACGGTCACCGGGTCGACGCTACGCGGCCCGGGTGGCCGACGGCCGGGCCCGAGGTGCAGGCGCGCGAGGGCGGGGCACAGACTGGGAGGCATGGAATACACCCAGCTCGGCAACACCGGCCTGCAGATCTCGCGAATCGCCCTGGGCTGCATGACCTACGGCGATCCCGGGCGCGGCAACCACCCGTGGTCCCTGGACGAGGAGGCCAGCCGCCCGTTCATCAAGGAGGCGCTGGAGTCCGGCATCAACTTCTTCGACACGGCGAACGTCTACTGCGACGGCTCGAGCGAGGAGATCGTCGGGCGGGCGCTGGCCGACTTCGCGAACCGGGACGACGTCGTGCTGGCGACCAAGGTGCACGGCCGGATGCGCCCGGGCCCCAACGGTGCCGGCCTGTCCCGCAAGGCGATCATGACCGAGATCGACGCCAGCCTGCGCCGGCTCGGCACCGACTACGTCGACCTCTACCAGATCCATCGCTGGGACCCGCACACGCCGATCGAGGAGACGCTCGAGGCGCTGCACGACGTCGTGCGGGCGGGCAAGGCGCGCTACATCGGGGCCTCGTCCATGTACGCGTGGCAGTTCGCCCAGGCGCTCTACCTGGCCGACCTCAACGGCTGGACCCGCTTCGTGTCGATGCAGGACCACTACAACCTGCTGAACCGCGAGGAGGAGCGCGAGATGCTCCCGCTCTGCCTCGACCAGGGCATCGGGGTCATCCCGTGGAGCCCGCTGGCGCGCGGCAAGCTGACCCGCGACTGGGACGACACGACCGAGCGCTCGCAGACCGACCAGTTCGGCCGCACGCTGTACGGCGAGGGGGACCGCCGGATCGTGGAGGCGGTGGCCGCGGTCGCGGACGCCCGCGGCGTGCCGAGGGCCCAGGTCGCGCTGGCCTGGGTGCTGCACCACCCCGCCGTGTCCGCCCCGATCGTGGGCGCCAGCAAGCCCGGTCACCTGGCGGACGCCGTCGCGGCCGTCGACCTCCACCTCACCGAGGAGGAGGTCGCCCAGCTCGAGGCGCCCTACACCCCGCACGAGGTCGCGGGCTTCTGACCCGGGGCGGCGGCCGAGCAGTGCCCCCGGGCGGGGTGACCGTCAGCGGGGTAGGTTGAAATTTGGACGACCAATTCCGACCGCCCGGCGAAAGGAACCGCTCATGCGTCTGCCCATCAAGGCCCGAGAGATCCCCGGCCGGCTGGCCGCGGGGGCGTTCATCCTCAACGCCGGCCTGGGCAAGCGGGACGTGCCGGCGGAGCGCGCCGCCGGGATGCACGGCATGGCGGCCGGCACGTACCCGTTCCTCGGGTCCTGGGAGCCGACGTCCTTCGTCCGCACGCTGTCCAAGAGCGAGATCGCGCTCGGCGCCCTCCTGCTGACGCCGCTCGTGCCCACGGTCGTCGCCGGCGCCGCCCTCACCGGGTTCGCCGGCGGCCTGCTCGGGATGTACCTGCGCACGCCCGGCATGCGCAAGCCGGGCAGCCTCGCGCCGAGCGAGCAGGGCGTGCCCATCTCCAAGGACGTGTGGATGCTCGGCATCGGGCTCGGGCTGCTGGTGGACGGGCTCAGCCGCAACGGGGACTGACCGGCCGGCGTCCGCCGGCTGCGTCGAGGTCCGGGCGCATCCTCCGATCGGGTGGCCGGCGCCCGTCCCGGTGCAGCCGCAGGCGGCGGCCACCGATGTTCGGACCGTGCCCCCCACGACCATCGCCGACCTGTCCGGTCGCCACCAGGCGGCGGTACGGCGTACGGCCGTCGCCCTGGCCGAGCTCGAGCAGCACGGCTTCGTCGTCCTGCACGACCTGCCCCGCCCCGCGCGGCGGCACGCCCGGATCGACCACCTGGCCGTGGGACCCGGCGGCGTGGCGGTCATCGACACGCGTGACTGGTCGGGGACGGTCGACGTGGTCGACGGCGTGCTCCGCCAGAACGGCGTGTCGCGCGAGCGCGAGTGCGCCCTGGCCCAGGAGGCCGCGTCCGCCGTCACCGCGTGGCTCCCGCCGGTGCACCGGACGGCCGTCCGGCCGGTGATCTGCCTCGTCGGCCGGCCCACCCCGGTCCGCCAGCCGGCCGGACCGAGCGTGGTGGGGCTGGAGGACCTCGTGCCCCTGCTGCGTGACCTGCCCGACCGCCTGCCCGCGGACGAGGTGTGGGCCGTCGCCGGGCTGCTCGACCGCGCCCTGGCCGACGGGTCGGCGGAACGGCAGCTGACCACCGCCGCCCTCGAGGTGAGCCTGGCCGAGGACGGCGGATCGGGCGGGCCCGCGCGCACCGGCCTGCGGGAGCGGGTGCGCAGCCTGCGCCGCCGGCACCGCCGTCCGCAGCGTCGCCGGACCTCGTCCGACGAGGCCTAGGGCGGCTGTCGATCTGGGGGCATGCTGTTCGTCGGACAGGTGACCGGGACGACCCGGCACCGCCGACCGAGGAGCAGCACATGGCTCAGTACCTGATCCTGATCTACGAGGACGAGGCGTCCTACGCGAACCCTGACGTCTGGCGCGAGGTGGGGGTGGCGCACAGCCGGTTCGCCGAACAGGTCGGTGAGGTCGGCGCCCAGCTGCTCGGCGGCAACGCGCTGCAGCCGACGATGACGGCGACGTCCATCCGTGGTGACGTCGTGACCGACGGGCCGTTCGCGGAGACCAAGGAGGCCCTCGGCGGCTACTACCTGATCGAGGCCGCCGACCTGGACCAGGCCCTGTCCGTGGCCAAGCTGTGCCCGGCCCGGTTCGGCGGGGTCGAGGTGCGCCCGATCATGGACACCACCGGCATGGGCGACTGACCCGTCCCGCAACGGAACGGGCCCTCCGTGGACGAGGTCCGGAGCGAGCCGGGCGGCGCCGACGCGGAGGCCGTCCGGCTCGCCGTCGCATCGGCATACCGGTCGGAGTGGGCGTTCGTGCTGGCGGCGACCGCGCGCTGGGTCGGGGACCTGGACCTGGCCGAGGAGTGCACCGCGGAGGCGTTCGGCCGGGCGCTGGTCGCGTGGGTGCGCGACGGGATACCCCGCTCGCCCGGCGCCTGGCTCACGACGACCGCGCGCCGCCGGGCGGTGGACGAGCTGCGCCGCGCCCGGACGCTGCACCGCAAGCTGCCGTTGCTGCTCGACCCGGAGACGCAGAGCTCCACCGAGGGCAGCGCCGCCGACCCGGCCGAGCTCGCGGCGCAGGAGGAGGCCCAGGACCAGGTGGTCACCGACGACCGGCTCCGGCTGATCTTCACCTGCTGCCACCCGGCGCTCGCGCGAGAGGCGCAGGTCGCGCTCACCCTCCGGCTGCTCTGCGGGCTCAGCACGGCCGACATCGCCAGCGCGTTCCTGGTCTCCGAGCCGACCATGGCGGCGCGGGTCACCCGCGCCAAGCGGAAGATCGCGGGAGCGCACATCCCGTACCGCGTCCCGGCGGCGGCCGAGCTGCCGGAGCGGCTGGACGCCGTGCTGACGGTGGTGCACCTGCTGTTCACCACCGGGCACACCGACCCGGCCGGAGCCGAGCTGCTGCGCGGCGAGCTGGTGGAGCGCGCGATCGACCTCGGCCGGCTGCTGGTGACCCTCATGCCCGACGAGCGCGAGGCCATCGGCCTGCTCGCGCTGATGCTGCTGACCGACGCCCGGCGCGAGGCCCGGGTCGATGCCGGGACCCAGCTCGTCCTGCTGGAGCACCAGGACCGCTCGCGCTGGGACCGCCGGCAGATCGCGGAGGGTGAGCGGCTGGCCCTGGAGGCGCTGAGGGGCGGACAGCCAGGCCGGTTCGCGCTGCAGGCGGCGATCGCCGGTCTGCACGGGGCAGCGCGCACGTGGGCGGAGACCGACTGGCGGCAGGTCGTCGTCTTCTACGACCTGCTGCTGCGGGCGTGGCCCTCGCCGGTGGTCGCCCTGAACCGCGCCGCCGCCGTCGCCATGGCCGACGGGCCGCAGGCCGGCCTCGACGCGCTGACCGAGGTCGAGCGGGACGGCCGCCTGGCGTCGTACCGCTACCTCCCGGCCACCCGGGCCGACCTGCTGCGCCGCCTGGGCCGTCGGCCGGAGGCGGCTGCGGCGTACCGCTCGGCGCTCGCGCTGACCGGCAACGCCAGCGAGCGCGAGTTCCTGGCCGCGCGGCTGGCCGAGGTCGAGGGACCCGGATGACGACGGGCCCGGATGACGAAGGGCCCGGGACGACCGTCCCGGGCCCTTCGTCACTGCCGGATGTCCGTCAGTTGTCCTCAGTTGTCCCTCAGTTGTCCCTCAGTGCAGCGTGATGCGCACGATCGAGCCGGGCTGCCCCGTCGGGTTGCCCTCGTCGTCGGTCGGGCCGGCGACGCCGGCGTAGAGCGCGCCGAGGCCGTAGGCCACCGACACGACGTTCGGGAGCGCCACGACCGGCTCCGGGTGACCGTTCTTGATCGTCGAGATCTCCCCGCCGAAGAGCTCGGCGACGTACACCTTGCCGTTGGGTGCGACGGTGACGTCGGTCGCGCCCGCGAAGCCGGTGGCCAGGCGGGTCAGGTGGCTGCCGTCGGTCGACATCGTGAACACGCTGCCGCGCGGCGGGGCGGTCGGGCCCTCGCTGCCACCCGGGAGGGTGGAGACGTAGAGCTTGCCGTCGTGCCGGGTGATCCCCGTCGGCACCGGGTCCGTGTAGTACGTCAGGCCGACGGTGCACTTCGCCAGGCCGTTGGACGCGGCGAAGGCCTTGGTGATGTGCAGCGCCTGGCGCGGCATGACCTTGACCAGGGTGGGAGTGCCGTTCGGCGAGACCCGGATGATGTCGTTGCCGCCGGCGTCGGCGACGTACCAGACACCGCTGCCGCCGTACGTCACGGCGTACGGGTGGGCGTTGACGTCACCGAAGTACGTCACCGGGATCTGGGCCTGGTCGAACGAGGCCTGCTGGCACGCGGTGACCTTGTGCAGGACGCCGTACTTGATCTTGCCGTTCGGGTTGTAGGTCGACTCGAAGCCGGACAGGTCCGCGGTCACGTCGGCGTGGCCCGGGGTGCGGATCGTCAGGCCGGCCGCGCCGGTGGTGTAGTCGGTCCAGGTGTAGGCCAGGCCGCCGTCGCCGGCCGCGACACCGGCGACCTCACCGGGCTGGGGGCCGGTGGCCACCGTGGTGAGCGCACCGTGCGCACCGACGCGGGAGACCAGTGAGGTCCCGCCGTCGGCGACGAGCAGCCGGTTGTCGGTGGCCGAGAGGTGGTACGGCGCGAGGACCGAGTCGTTGAGCACCTCGACCTTGGGCGAGGACGAGGACGAGGTGGCGGCCGATGCCGGAACCGCCCCGGCCAGGGCGAGCGCCGCGACCGAGACGGTGATGACGAGTGGGGGAGCGAACCTGCTGACACGCATGCGTCGAAACCTCCGAAAGGGGCGGGCCCAGCCCGACGCTGAGGCCCGTGCTGGGCAGGCTGGCATCGTTTCCGGCCCGGGCGGAAGACCTCGGCGCGCTCCGGTACGGTCAGATCAACGGTGCTCACCGAACGCATCTGCGGTGCGCCCGTCCCCTGCCGTCAGGCTCGCACGCCCGAGGAGAGACATGCCAGTTCGCACAGCCCACACCGCTTGGACCGGAACGCTTCAGGAGGGGTCGGGCCGCGTCGAGCTGGTCAGCTCCGGCGTCGGCACGTACGACGTGTCGTTCCCCAAGCGCGCGGCCGACGACGCCGGCGGCCAGACCAGCCCCGAGGAGCTGATCGCCGCTGCCCACTCGTCCTGCTTCGCCATGCAGCTCTCGGCGCTCGTCGCCGAAGCGGGCGGCACGCCCAAGAGCCTCGACGTCACCGCCGACGTGCGGCTCGCGCCGGACCCCGCCGGCGGCTTCCGGATCCGGGCGATCGCGCTGAAGGTCCGCGGCAGCGTCGACGGGCTCGACGCCGAGGGCTTCAAGGCGGCGGCCGACAAGGCCAAGGCCGGCTGCCCGGTGAGCAAGGCCCTCGCCGGCGTCGACGAGATCACCCTGGACGCCGACCTGGCCTGAGGTCCCTGCCGAGCAGTCCGCAGGCTCACGACGCGTCGCCGAGCGCGGCCATCGCGCGGCGGATTCGCTTGTCGGACACGGGGTACGCCGTGCGCAGGGTCGGCGCGAAGAGGCTGACCCGGAGCTCCTGGAGCATCCAGAACAGCTCCTGGGCCTCGGCCGACTCGCGGACGGCGGCGGGCAGCCGGGCCAGTGCGGCGGCCACCTCGTCCTCGAGCTGGTGGACCTGCCACCGGGCGGCGTCGTCCCGGCCGGGGTGGTCGGCGGCCCGGGGCAGGCGAAGGGCCACGGCGTCGAGGTAGCGCATCAGGTCCCGCAGCCGCCCGGCACCGGCCGTCGTGACGAACCGGTCCGGCAGCAGCGCCTCGAGCTGGGCCCGGATGTCGGTGAGAACCGGCAGCAGCGCCAGGGAGCTCGCCTCGCGCACGGCGCGGTCGATCTCCTGCGCCCGGGACAGCACGGCGACGACGTCGGCGAGCACCGCGGCGTACTCGGTCGCCAGCAAGGGGCGGACGTGCTCGCGCAGCCGGGCGTACCCGCTCGCCGAGCGGGGCAGCTCCGGCTCCCGCGCGAGCAGGAGGTCCAGCGTCGCGTCGCGCACGTCGGCGAGGACGGCGGTGATCCCCCCGCGGTGCGGCGCGGCCGCGAGCAGCAGCCGTTGCTGGTTGGTCAGCGCGCGGGTCGCCGCGGCGGACGGGTCGGGCAGGTCGAGGGCCAGCAGGCGGCGCAGGCCGCGCGCGTGGCTGCGGCGGGCCTCCGGCGCGGAGCGCAGGACCTGCACCGAGACGCTGTCGCCGTCGTCGGCGAGCGCCGGGTAGCCGTGCATCGTGGTGCCCGCGCGGTCCACGTCGACCGCCTCGGGCAGGTCGGGCGGCTCGCCGGGCGCCCAGCTGCGCAGCCCGCGGCGCCGCAGGTCCGGGCCGACCGAGGCCGTCGCCTCGCCGAGGGCCTGGGCCGTGCGCGGGGCGAGCCGCTCGGCCAGGGCGGCCAGGTCGTCGCCGGTGGCCAGGACGGCTCCGGAGTCCACGGAGTCCACGGAGTCCACTGAGTCCACGGGGCTGTCCACGGCAGCGCCGCCGTGCACGGCGAACCGCATCCGCAGGTGGCCGGGGACCCGGTCCAGGTCCCAGTCGTCGAGGTCGATCCGGTTGCCGCCCATGTCGTGCAGCGCCTCGCCCAGGGCGCGGCGCAGGTCGCCGTGCCCTACCCGGTCGCGCAGGGCCGCCAGTGCGGCCGCCGCGAAGTTGGGAGCCGGGACGTAGCTGCGCCGGATCGCCTTGGGCAGCGCGCGGATCAGGGCCGTGACCAGCTCCTGGCGCAGGCCCGGCACCTGCCAGCTGAACTGGGCCGGGTCGACCTGGCCCAGCACCGCGAGGGGCACGTGGACCGTCACGCCGTCCGCGGTCCCGCCGGGCTCGAACCGGTAGGTGAGCGGGAGCTCGACGTCGCCGGACACCCAGGTGTCGGGGAACGCGTCCTCGTCGACGGCTCCGCCGTCCCCGGCGAGGAGCACGGAGTCGTCGTACGTCAACAGGTCGGGCTGCTCGCGCCGGGCCTGCTTCCACCAGCGGTCGAAGTGGCGCTGGGAGACCACGTCGGCCGGCACCCGCGCGTCGAAGAAGTCGAACCGCGCCTGCTCCCCGGCCAGCAGGTCCCGACGGCGCGCCCGCGCCTCGAGTCGCTCGACGTCGGCCACCCGCCGCGTGTTCTCGGCCACGAAGGGGTGGTGGGTGGTCCAGTCGCCGTTGACGAGCGCCTCGCGGATGAACAGCTCGCGGGACAGGGCCGGGTCCACCCCGGCATACGGGACACGGCGCCCGGTCACCAGGGGCAGGCCGTACAGCGTCACCCGCTCGTACGCCATCACCGCGCCTCGGCGGCGGGACCAGTGCGGCTCGCTGTACGTGCGGGAGACCAGGTGGCCGGCCAGCTGCTCCACCCACTCCGGCCGGATGTGCGCCGCGACCCGGCCGAACAGCCGTGAGGTCTCGACCAGCTCCGCGGCGACCACCCAGTCCGGCGGCCGGCGAGCCAGCACCGAGCCGGGCCACAGGGTGAACCGGGCACCGCGCGCTCCGAGGTAGTCGCGCCGTTCGGGGTCGCGCAGACCGATGTGCGAGAGCAGGCCGGCGAGCAGGGCCTGATGCAGCCGGTCGGCGTCGGTCTCCTCCGGGATCGCGCCGTGGGGGACCGACAGGCCGATGTCCTTGGCCACCCGGCGCAGCTGGCTGACCAGGTCCTGCCACTCGCGCACGCGCAGGTAGTGCAGCATCTCGGCCTGGCACAGTCGCCGGAATGCGCTGGAGGACAAGGCTTTCTGCTGTTCGCGGAGGTAGCGCCAGAGGTTGAGGTACGTCACGAAGTCGGAGCGCGGGTCGTTGAACCGGGCGTGCAGCTGCTGGGCCCGCTCCTGCTGGTCGGCCGGCCGCTCCCTCGGGTCCTGGATGGACAGGGCGGCGGCGACCACCAGCATCTCCCCGAGGCAGCCGGCCCGGTCCGCCTCGAGCACCATCCGGCCCATGCGCGGGTCGACCGGGAGCCGGACCAGGCGCCGGCCCAGCGCGGTGAGCCGGGGTGGGAGGTCCCCGCGCTGGGCGGACATCGCTCCCAGCTCGTGCAGCAGCGCGCGCCCGTCGCGGACCTGCCGGCGGTCCGGGGGGTCCAGGAACGGGAAGGCCTCCACGTCGCCCAGCCCGAGCGCGGTCATCTGCAGGATGACCGAGGCCAGATTCGTCCGCAGGATCTCCGGGTCGGTGAACTGCGGCCGGCCCTCGAAGTCCTCCTCGGTGTACAGCCGGATGCACACCCCGGCCGCGACCCGGCCGCATCGCCCGGCCCGCTGCCGGGCGCTGGCCTGGCTCACCGGCTCGATCGGCAGCCGCTGCACCTTCAGGCGGTGGCTGTACCGCGAGATCCGCGCCGTGCCCGGGTCCACGACGTACCGGATCCCCGGCACGGTCAGCGAGGTCTCGGCGACGTTCGTGGCCAGCACGACGCGCCGCCCGGGGTGAGGGCTGAAGACGCGGTGCTGCTCGGCCGCGGACAGGCGCGCGTAGAGCGGCAGCACCTCGGTCCGCGGCAGGTCCTTGCGCCGCAACGCATCCGCGGTGTCCCGGATCTCGCGCTCGCCCGAGCAGAAGACCAGGATGTCGCCGTCGCCCTCGGTCCACAGCTCGTCCACCGCGTCGAGCACGGCCTGCACCTGGTCCCGGTCGTCGGGCCCGGGGGCCTGCGGTCCGTACGGCCGGTAGCGCACCTCGACCGGGTACGTCCGGCCGCTCACCTCCACGACCGGCGCGTCACCGAAGTGCCGCGAGAACCGTTGCGGGTCAATGGTGGCCGACGTGACGACCAGCTTGAGGTCGGGCCGTCGAGGCAGCAGCTGATGGAGGTAGCCGAGCAGGAAGTCGACGTTGAGGCTGCGCTCGTGCGCCTCGTCGATGATCAGCGTGTCGTACCGGCGCAGCAAGGGGTCGCGCTGCACCTCGGCGAGCAGGATGCCGTCGGTCATCAGCTTCACGCGGGTGTCCGGGCCGGTGTGGTCGGAGAACCGCACCTGGTAGCCGACGGTGGTGCCGAGCGGGGTGCCGAGCTCCTCGGAGAGCCGGTCGGCCACCGACCGGGCGGCGATCCGGCGGGGCTGGGTGTGGCCGATGAGCGCGTCCTGACCGCGGCCGAGCTCGAGGCAGATCTTGGGCAGCTGCGTGGTCTTGCCCGAGCCGGTCTCACCGGCGACCACCACCACCTGGTGGTCCCGGATGGCCTCGGCCAGCTCGGCCCGGCGCTGGCTGACGGGCAGCTCCTCCGGGTACCGGATCAGCGGCGTCGGTGCGGTGGCGGACATGGCCGGTCCAGCGTAGGCGCGCCGTCCGGGGCGCCCGGCGCTCGTGCGGACGCGAGGGCTCAATAGGGTCCTGGCATGAGCGAACGGGGCACGGCGGTCGTGACGGGCGCCAGCAGCGGCATCGGGGCGGCCACCGCCCGGCGGCTGGCCGACGAGGGGTTCGACGTCGTGGCTGCCGCCCGGCGGGTCGACCGGCTGGAGCAGCTCGCGAGCGAGCACCCCGCGATCCGCGCCGTGTCGCTCGACGTCACCGACGCCGAGTCCGTCGCCGCCCTGGCCGCCCAGCTGCCCGACGTCAGCCTCCTGGTCAACAACGCCGGCGGGGCCCTCGGCGTCGACCCGGTGGAGAAGGCCAGCATCGAGGACTGGCAGTGGATGTACGAGGTGAACGTCATCGGCGCGCTGCGGGTGACCCAGGCGCTGCTGCCGGCGCTCGAGGCGGGAGCCGGCGGCCACATCGTGGTCATGTCCTCGACCGCCGGGCACATCGTCTACGAAGGCGGCGGTGGGTACACCGCGGCCAAGCACGCGGTCACGGCCATGGCCGAGACGCTCCGGCTGGAGCTCAACGGCCGCCCGATCCGGGTCAGCGAGATCGCGCCCGGCATGGTCCGCACGGACGAGTTCTCGCTCAAGCGGATGCGGGGCGACGCCGCGGCCGCCGACGCGACGTACCGGGGGGTGGCCGAGCCGCTGGTCGCCGACGACGTCGCGGACGTGGTGGCCTGGGTGGCGACCCGGCCGCCGCACGTGGACATCGACCTCGTGGTGCTGAAGCCGATCGCTCAGGCGGCGGCGTACAAGGTGCACCGGGTCGACCCCGGCGGGAGCTAGGAGCTGCCGATCCGGTCGAGCACCAGGGCCGCGACCTCGCCGGCGCAGTTCTCGGGCAGCCAGTGGCCGGCGTCCAGCTCGACGAACAGGTAGGCCGCGTCGACGTAGCGCCGGGTCCGCATCGCGGCTGCCCGGCCCAGGGCGAAGTCGTGCCGGCCCCAGGCGTACGTCGTGGGCACCGTCACGTGACCGACGTGGTCCTGGCGGGAGGCCTTCATGCCGCGGTACCAGCCGAGGGCCCCGGCGAGGGCTCCCGGGTCGCGCAGCGCCCGGGCGTACTCGGCGGCCAGCGGCGCCGGGACCCCGGTCGAGCGCAGCTGGCGCTCCACCCGCGGGGCGACGAGGCGCTCGGGCAGCCAGGGCAGCTGGAAGAACGCCAGGTACCACGACCTCAGCGCCTGGCTGCTGTGCGTGAACGACCAGGCGAGGGCGGCCGGATGCGGCGTCGAGAGCACGGTCAGGGAGGCGACCCGGCCCGGATGCAGGCCGGCGACCGCCCACGCGGCCATCCCGCCCCAGTCGTGGCCGACGACGTCCGCGCGGTCGACGCCGGCCGCGTCGAGCAGGGCCACCACGTCACCGGCGATCGTGCCGATCCGGTAGGCGCTGCGTGCGGCCGGGCGGGCGCCGGGGGAGTACCCCCGCTGCGCCGGCACCAGGGTGCGCAGCCCGGCCTGCCGTAGCTGCGCCCCGACCTCGGCGAACGAGGCGACCGTCTGGGGGAAGCCGTGCAGCAGCACGACGGTGCGCGCCGCCTCGAGCGGGCCCTCGTCGACGACGTCGAAGGTCAGCCCGTCGTGGGACAGCTGGTGGACCCGTCGCACCTGCCCGCTGGCCACGCGCCCACCTTAAAGGCAGCGGTCGACCCGCCACGCCACGTCGGTGCTTCCTTTTCACTTCAGCACCGATGCCTGGCAGGATCGACGGATGCAGGGCTCGCACCGCAGCGGAGGAGCTCACCAGCTCCAGCCTGCGCCGATGCCTGCGCCCATGCCTGCGCTGACGCCGCCCGCCGGTCCCCGGCACGCCCGCCGGCACGCCCCCCGTCCGGAGCCCCCGGCGCCCGTCACCGCCCAGGCCCGTCGGCGGGCCGCCGCTCGAGCCGCCGCCCGCGAGCGGATGATGGCGCGCCGTCGCCGCTCGCTCGGCGTGCTGTCCCTGCTGGTGCTGGCCGTGACCGTGGTCATCACGATCACGCGCCCGACCCCGCAGGAGGCGGTCGCCGCCGCCCGGGACGCGCCGCACGACGTACCGGTGGGGGTCTACAGCGCGAACACGTCCTCGGTGCCGCCGGGCGCGGACGCGGACCGGGTGTCCGCCGCGCTGCTCAGCGTGCCGGCCGAGACCGGGGCCAGTGCCGGTGCCGGTGCCGGTGCTGCCGTCCCGGTCACCTGGACCCGCCCGGCCGGCGCGACGATCCGGTGCCCGGTGACGGCCACGGCGTGCGTGGACCTGAAGGCCAAGATCACCTGGCTGCAGCACGGCAGCCGGATCTTCCTCGGCCCCGTGCGCATGCAGCCCGGCGAGGGCAGCAAGAAGACCCCGAGGGGCA
This sequence comes from uncultured Actinomycetota bacterium, assembly GCA_963743975.1. GTDB lineage: Bacteria > Actinomycetota > Actinomycetes > Actinomycetales > CAVURS01 > CAVURS01. The sequence continues at coordinate 176,865 of CAVURS010000001.1, read as the reverse complement.
CGTACACGATCACCAAGAAGGCCGCGGTCTACTACAGCCACACCTACGGCGGCGCGATGCCGTACTCGGTGTTCTGGGGGCACGACGGGATCGCCTACCACGAGGGAACCCTGACCGGGTTCTCGCACGGCTGCATCCACCTGTCCATGGCCAACGCCCAGCGCTTCTTCGCCGCGCTGCACCTGGGCGAGCGCGTCTACGTCGCCTGACCCCGCCCCGGTGGAATGCGGGGACGGCGGAAGGTCGTTCACCTGTTCTGGAGGGCAGCGGCCATGATGGACGGACCGCACGACGGAAGGTGACCCGGTGCAGGACCCGCGAGAGCTGTTCGACCTGGAGACGGCCCGGAACGACTTCGCGTCGCCGGTGCTGCTGTACTCCCTCTCCGGGTTCGTCGACGCGGGCAGCGCCGGCCGGCTGTTCGCCGACCACCTGCTGGAGACGCTCGACCACGAGGTCGTGGCCACGTTCGACGTCGACCAGCTGCTGGACTACCGCGGCCGCCGGCCCGCGATGACGTTCTCCAAGGACCACTGGTCGGAGTACGCCGACCCCTCGCTCATCCTCTACGCGCTCAGGGACCAGTCCGGTCAGGACTTCCTGCTGCTCGTCGGCCCGGAGCCGGACTGGCAGTGGGAGCGCTTCTGCGAGGCGGTCCGGCTGCTGGTCGAGCGCTTCGGGATCCGGCTCGCGGTGTCCTTCCACGGCATCCCCATGGCCGTGCCGCACACCCGCCCGCTGGGGGTGACCGCGCACGCCACCGACCCCACGCTGATCGCGGGCAACGAGGCCTGGATGGGCGAGGTGCTGGTGCCCGGCTCGGTGCAGTCCCTCCTCGAGCTGCGGCTGGGCGAGTGGGGCCATCCCGCCGTCGGCTACGCGATCCACGTGCCGCACTACCTGTCCCAGGCCGACTTCCACGATGCCGCCCTGGCCGCGCTGCGCGCCGTCTCCGCGGTGAGCGGCCTGTCGCTGCCCGACGCCGGGCTCGAGGAGGCGGCCGAGCGCACCCGCGCCGACATCGTGCGCGAGGTCGGGGACTCGGAGGAGGTGGCCCGCGTGGTGGCCGCCCTCGAGCAGCAGTACGACGCGTTCCTCGAGGGCCGCACGCGGGGCAGCCTGCTGGCCGGCGAGCCGGGCGACCTGCCGAGCGCCGACGAGCTCGGTGCGGCGTTCGAGCAGTTCCTCGCCGAGCAGACCGACGAAGGTCCGACCCCTCCACGCTGAGGAGTGGCTCGACGGGCCGGGGCGGCGTCCCGGATGACAGACTTCCCGGCATGGATGCGTTCCCGCCCTTTCAGCCTGCGCCCGACCGCTACGACTCGATGACCTACCGCCGCTGCGGCCGCAGCGGGATCCAGCTCCCCGCGGTCTCGCTCGGCCTGTGGCACAACTTCGGTGACGACGTCGCCCTGGAGCGGCAGCGGGCCATCGTCCGCCGGGCCGTCGACCTCGGCATCACCCACCTCGACCTGGCCAACAACTACGGCCCGCCGTACGGCGCCGCGGAGCGCAACTTCGGACAGCTGGTGAAGCAGGACCTGCACCCGTTGCGCGACGAGCTGGTGATCTCCACCAAGGCCGGGTACGACATGTGGCCCGGCCCGTACGGCGAGTGGGGGTCGCGCAAGTACCTCCTGGCCTCGCTGGACCAGTCGCTGGGCCGGATGGGCCTGGACTACGTCGACATCTTCTACTCGCACCGGTTCGACCCGGAGACCCCGCTCGAGGAGACGATGGGCGCCCTGGCCACGGCCGTGCACTCCGGCCGCGCGCTGTACGCCGGCATCTCGTCGTACTCCCCGGAGCGGACCCGGGAGGCCGCGGCCCTGCTGCGTGAGATGGGCGTCCCGCTGCTGATCCACCAGCCGTCGTACTCGATGCTCAACCGCTGGGTCGAGGAGGGGCTGCTGGACGTGCTCGAGGACGAGGGCGTCGGCTGCATCGCGTTCTCCCCCCTCGCCCAGGGCATGCTGACCGACCGCTACCTGGACGGCATCCCCGCGGACTCCCGTGCGGCACAGGGGAAGTCGCTGTCGCCGGACCTGCTCACCGACGAGGCCCTGACCCACATCCGGCGGCTGAATGAGATCGCCCAGGAGCGCGGCCAGTCGCTCGCGCAGCTGGCGCTGGCCTGGGTGCTGCGTGACCCGCGGGTCACGTCGGTGCTGATCGGGGCCAGCAGCGTGCAGCAGCTCGAGGCCAACGTCGCCGCGCTGGAGGGCCCGGAGCTCACGGACGACGAGCTCGCCGCCATCGACGTCGACGCGGTCGACTCGGGGATCAACCTCTGGGCCGACTCCAGCGACGAGTAGCCGGCGAGGTCAGGCCGGGTCGGCCGCCGGCTCGCTCAACGGCAGGCGGACCTGGAACCGCGTGTCACCCGGCCGGGAGACGACGGTCAGGTCACCGCGGTGCCGCTGCACCACGATGCGGTAGGAGATGTCCAGGCCCAGCCCGGTGCCCTCGCCGACCGGCTTGGTCGTGAAGAACGGCTCGAAGATCCGCTTGCGGTTCTCCTCGGGGATGCCGGGCCCGGTGTCGCCGACCTCGACCAGCACGTGGTCGCCGTCCAGGGCGGTCCGCAGCGTCAACGTGCCGTCCTGCCCCATCGCCGCGATGGCGTTGTCGATCAGGTTGGTCCAGACCTGGTTGAGCTCGGCCGGGTACGCCGGGACGTCGGGCAGCCCCGCGGCGTACTCCTTGACGACCCGGATCCCGCGGCCCTTGAGCTTGCCGCCGAGCATCACCAGCGTGCTGTCGAGCCCGTCGCGCACGTCGATGTCCTGGTGCGCCGCGCGGTCCAGCTGCGAGTACTGCTTGGCCGCGCCGACGAGGGCCGAGATGCGGTGCGTGGCGTCCTCGATCTCGTTCATCAGCAGCTCGGTCTCGAGCGTGTAGGCCACCCAGCGCAGGCCGCCGTCGAGGTACTCCTGCGGGATCGTCTCGGTCACCGTGTCGAGCCAGGCGGGGTCGGCGCCGGCCGCGACGAACGTGGCCGAGAGCTCCCAGCCGTTCCGGATGGCGTGCGCGTCCAGCCAGTCCGTGACCTCGTCCTCGGCGTCGCTGGCCTCCATCGGGGTGAGCTTGGGTGCCTTGCCCAGCCGCTCGACCGCCTCGTCCTGCACCGAGGCCAGCCGCAGCAGGTCGGCTCCGCTGAGCCGGCCGTCGGCCAGGCCGGCCAGCTTGTGGCGCATCATCGTGACCCGCTCGCGCAGCGAGGAGGTCGCCCGGACCGCCGCGGCGGCCGGGTTGTTCAGCTCGTGGGTCAGGCCCGCGGTCAGGCGGCCGAGGCCGAGCAGCCGCTCCCGCTGGCCGACCACCGCGTGGCTGGTGCGCAGCCCGACGAACAGGCCCTCGAGCAGGTGCATGGCCATCGGGAACCACTGCCGGACCATCGTGGCGAACTCGTCGGCCGGGATGACGAAGAAGCGGGCGTCGGTGAGCGCGACGAGGGAGTTGGAGTAGACGTGCTGCTCGGCGCTCTGCAGGTAGGCCTGGGTCGCGCCCGCGTAGACCCCCCGCTGGTCGGTGCGGGTGATGTCGACGTCGTCACCCTCGACCCGGCGGCGCATGACCACGGTGCCCTCGAGCAGGACGAAGAAGCAGGTGGCCGGCTCACCTTCGGTGAAGACCGTCTCGCCACTGGCGCGGTGCTCGACCCGCCCCTGCCGGGACAGCCAGTCCAGCTGGTCCTCGGTCAGGGACTCGAACAGGAACAGGCGCCGGATCTCCTCGGGCGCCAGGCGCTCGCCGTCCGTGTCGTCCGCGGCGGCCTCGACGGCCTCGCTCGGCTCGCTCATGACTGCTGCCTTCCTCTACTGGCCGGCGAGGTACTGGTGCACCAGCGTCACGGCCATCGCGCCCTCTCCCACGGCCGAGGCGACGCGCTTCACCGACTGCGAGCGCACGTCTCCGGCCACGAACACCCCCGGAAGGCTCGACTCCAGCGGGTACGGGTCGCGCTCCAGGTTCCAGCCCGGGGGAGGCGCACCGTCCACGACGAGCTCTCGTCCGGTGACCACGAACCCGGCGGCGTCGAGCCGCACCTGCTCCGGCAGCCAGGCGGTGAGCGGCTCCGCGCCTATGAAGATGAACACGTGGCTGACGTCGATCTCTTCCTTCTCACCCGTCTGGTCGTTCACCAGCACGACCCGCTCCAGGTGTTCCTCGCCGCTGCACGAGTCCACCCGGGTGCAGGTCCGCACGTCGATGTGGGCGATCGCCCGCACCTGGTCGATCAGGTACGACGACATGGACCGCTCGAGGTCCGGCCCGCGCACCGCGATGGTGACCTGTGCGGCGTGCCGGGCGAAGAACACCGCGGCCTGGCCGGCCGAGTTGGCGCCGCCGACCACCACCACGTGCTGCCCGGCGCACTCCGGCCCCTCGGTCGACGCCGAGCCGTAGTAGACGCCCCGGCCGACCAGCGCGGCCGCGCCGTCGGCGGGCAGCTGGCGGTAGGCCACCCCGCTGGCGAGCACCACCGCGTGCGCGCCGACCTCGCCGCCGTCGGCGAACCGGACGACCCGGCTGGGGCCGCGCGCCTCGATCGCGGCGACCTCGCGGGCCGTGATGATCTCGGCGCCGAACTTCACGGCCTGGCGGTGGGCGCGCTCGGTCAGCTGGCCGCCGGAGACGCCGTCCGGGAAGCCGAGGTAGTTCTCGATCCGGCTGCTCTGGCCGGCCTGGCCGCCCGTGGCCGAGCGGTCGACCAGCACGGTGCGCAGGCCCTCGGACGCGCCGTAGACCGCGGCGCCGAGACCGGCCGGGCCGCCGCCCACGATCACCAGGTCGTAGAAGTCACCGGACGGCGCCGTCGACAGGCCGATCGTCGAGGCGACGGCCGGCACGTCGGGGTTCAGCAGCACGGTGCCGTCGGGTGCGATGACCACGGGCACGTCGGCCTCGGTCGCCCCGCTCGCGGTCAGCAGCCGCTGTCCTGACGGGTCGTCCGCGGCGTACCAGCGGTAGGGCACCGAGCTGCGGGCCAGGAAGTCCCGGATCTCGTACGACGGCTGCGACCAGTGGTGCCCGACCACCTTGGTCTCGGTGACCGCCGAGTCGCCGGTGGCCGCCCACGCGGCGACCAGCTCGTCCACCACCGGGTAGAGCTTCTCCTCCGGCGGCTCCCACGGCTTGAGCAGGTACTGGTCGACGTCGACGACGTTGATGGCCTGGATGGCCGCGTCGGTGTCGGCGTACGCGGTGAGCAGGGCACGACGGGCCCGGGGGAACAGGTCCATCGCCTGCTCGAGGAAGTCGATGCCGTTCATGTGGGGCATCCGGTAGTCGGCCAGGATCGCCGCGACCCGCTCGCCTCGGCGCAGGATCTCCATCAGCGCGTCGAGCGCGTCCCGCCCCGACTCGGCCCGGACGACGCGGTAGCTCTCGCCGTACCGCCGGCGCAGGTCGCGGGCGACGGCGCGCGAGACCGACGGGTCGTCGTCCACGGTCATCAGCACCGGGCGGGGTGCCTCGGGAAGCACGTCGGTCATCGTCCGCTCACCGGCCCTCCTGGCTGGACCGGGCCAGTCTGTCACCCGTCCCGGGCACTCCGGCCAGGGCTGTGCACAGGGCCCGTCCCCGGCGTCGGCGGCTGGGAGGATGGCCACGTGAGGGGCGCGGTGACACCGGGGAAGGCGTGGCTGGTCTGGTCGGCCGCGCTCGCGGCCTACGTCGTCGCGGTGCTGCAGCGGACCTCGCTCGGTGTCGCCGGCATCGCCGCCTCGGAGCGCTTCGGCGCCTCGGCCAGCATCCTGGCGACGTTCGCGGTGCTGCAGCTGCTCGTGTACGCCGGTCTGCAGATCCCCGTCGGCGTCTCGGTCGACCGGCTCGGGCCGCGCCGGCTGATCGCCACCGGCGCACTGGTGATGGCGGCCGGGCAGGCCATGCTCGCGGTGTCCCACCAGCTGACCCTGGCCATCCTGGCCCGTGTCCTGGTCGGGGCCGGAGACGCGATGACCTTCGTCAGCGTCCTGCGGCTGGTGACGGCCTGGTTCCCCGCCCGGCGGGTCCCGCTGGTCACCCAGCTCACCGGCATGATCGGCCAGACCGGACAGCTGCTCAGCGCGATCCCGCTGGCCGCCGTGCTGCACCACGAGGGATGGACGCCGGCGTACCTGTCGCTCGCGTCGTTCGGGGTGCTGGCCTCGGCGCTGGCGGTGATCGCCGTGCGGAACGGGCCGGGTGAGCCGCCACCCGTGACGTCGATCGGCCTGCAGGCCGTCGGCCGCGAGCTGCGCGCCGCCTGGCTGCACCCGGGCACCCGGCTCGGCCTCTGGACGCACTTCACCACGCAGTTCGCCGGCACCGTGTTCGCCCTGCTGTGGGGCTTCCCCTTCCTGGTCTCCGGGGAGGGGCTCTCCGAGCACTCGGCCAGCCTGGTGATGAGCCTGCTCGTGGTCGGGTCCCTGTGCGCCGGACCGGTGTTCGGCCGGTTCGTGGCGCTGCACCCGCTGCGCCGCTCGTGGCTCGTGCTGACCATCCTGGCCGCGACGGTGCTGGTCTGGACCGTCGTCCTGCTCTGGCCCGGACCGGTCCCGATGGTGCTCCTCGTCGTCCTCGTGCTGGTGCTGGCGGTCGGCGGCCCGGGTTCCATGGTCGGCTTCGACTTCGCCCGCAGCTTCAACCCACCGGCGCGGCTGGGCACGGCCACCGGCATCGTCAACATCGGCGGGTTCGTGGCCTCGCTGGTGACGATGCTGGCCCTCGGTGTGGTCATCGACCTGGTCGAGCCGGGTGGCGGCGGCTCGCAGCACTCGTACTCGCTGTCCGCCTTCCGCGCCGGGTGGTGCGTGCAGTACGTCATCTGGGCGGTCGGCGTGGTCGGCATCCTGCGCACCCGCCACCTCGTGCGGCGCCGGATGGCGGCGGCCGGAGTGGTCGTCCCGCCGATCCGCGAGGCCATCAAGCGCGAGTGGCGCGGCCGCCGGCAACGGTGAGCGGGCCTACCAGCCGGCGCCGAAGCAGGTGAGGGGGGCCAGCCGCTCCCCGGTGCCGTCGGTGCCCGTGTCGCTCAGGGCACCGGCCAGTGCGTACGACGGCTGCTCGCCCGCCCCCAGCCGGCGGTGGTAGCTGCCGGCCACCTCGCAGGCGACGTCGTCCGCGACGCGGGCCACGCCCGCCACCACGCTGCCCGTCCCGCTGTGCAGCAGGGCGGCGGTCATGCCGAGCGGCTCGCCGCCGGGACGCACCGTCGCCAGACCGAGGTCGCAGGCCGACAGCACCACGTGCACCGGGGGCGGGTGCATGCGGGTGAGGTCGTGACCGAAGACGAGACCGCCGGCCAGCTCCAGGGACGAGAACAGCGGGTTGTCGGCGTCGTGGGCGCCGTGGGCGGCCACGTGGACCAGCCGTGCTCCGGCCGCGGCGTCGAGCAGCTGCTGCGGGCTGCACTCGGTCAGGACGACAGCGCCGGCCCATTGCCCGGCGCAGGAGCGCACCTCCTCCTCCGCGCGGGCCACTCGCGGGCCGGTTGCGAAGACCGTTGCGCCAGCGGCTGGTTCGTCGCGGCTCCCGGTCGTCGGCCAGGTCCGCCCACGTGACCACTCGCCGGCCGACCGCGCCACGGCCAGCGGCCGGCCGCGCAGCCGGGGGAGCAGCGTCCAGGGCAGGGGGGACAGTGCGCCGCCGGGGACCAGCACGAGCGGACCGTCGCCGAGCAGGCGGTCGAGCGGTTCGAGCAGGGCGGCGTCCAGGTGGGCCAGCGCCGTCCGCAACGAGGCCCGCACGACCGGCCGCATGGTCGGGGAGGTGCTGGTCAGGGCCAGCACGTCCAGGTCGGCCCGGGTGCGCCGCACCTGGTCCAGCACCGGGCCCTGCGGCCCCAGGGGGACCAGCCGGGGCCGGCCGCCGCCGAGCACCAGCGCGTGGAGCGCCGACTCGACGCCGAACAGCGCGACCAGCGTCCCGGCGCTCTCGCCGTCCACGGGCCCGCGGTGGAGCGCGGCCTCGACCAGGACGGGGTCGGTCTCCGGGACCTGGTCACCGGGCCCCACGAGCTGCCGCTCGCGGGACGCCGCTGCCCGCTCCAGGTCTCGGCAGGCGCCCTGCAGCCGGCTGAGTGCCGCCGGGTCCCGCTCGCCGGTGACCTCGTGCTGACGCAGCTCCAGGCGCAGGTGCCGCAGCTCCTCCAGCAGCTCGGCCATGTGCGGGTCCTCGGGCGGCTTCACCGGGGCCAGACCGCCGGTGATCGCACGGGAGCGCTCCAGCCAGCGCAACGCGGCGACCGGCTGGTCGGCGCGGATGGCGTCGGCCAGTCCCATCTGGGCCAGCCGGGCCCCGTGCCGGACCACCGCCGTCTGCAGGTCCACGCTGCCCAGCCGGGACTGGTGGCGCCGCAGGTCGGCCAGGCCGGCCCGGATCTGCTCGTGCCGGCTGGCCAGCCGGTGGTGGGCGCCGGCCACGCGGGCCCTCAGCTCTCGCGCCAGCAGCCGGGTCAGCAGCGCGTCCGAGGGGCGCAGGCGCACGGTCCGGCTCAGCTCCTCGGCCTCGGCGGCGAAGCCGGCGTCGACCAGCGCGATCCCGACCCGGAGGCGCAGCCGCACGGCCAGGTCGGTCAGCCCCTCGCTCTCCAGCCGCACGGCCAGCCGGTCGGTGGTCGCCAGGTGCTCGCGCAGGCTGCTGCGCCGGGGACGGGTGGTGATCTGCAGCAGCGCCTCGGAGACCAGCGCGCCCACCGTGGAGCCGCGGCCGGTGAACAGTCGCAGGGCCCGGCGGGCGTACCGGCGGCAGTCGCGGTTGCGGCCGTCGGCGAGCGCGATCTCGGCCAGGGCCTGCCACGCCTCGGCCTCGCTGAGCCGCATCCGCGAGCGTCCGAGGATCCGTGTGGCGACGAGCAGGTCGGCCTCGGCCTCACCGAACAGGCCGGCCGTCGTCAGGGCGTGGCTGGAGTCGACGATCGTGACCGCCCGGTCCACCGGGTCCGCCTCGCCGAACAGCTCGACCGCCTCGTCGAACCGCGAGAGCGCCAGCGGGAGGTCCCCCCGCAGGGCGGCCAGCTCGCCGAGATTGCTCACCGCCTTGCCCTCGAGCACGCTCTCACCGGCGTCTCGGGACAGCGCCGCAGCTCGCAGGAACGCGCCCTCCGCCGCCGCGAAGCTGCGCTGGTCCTTCTCGGCCACGCCCAGGTTCAGCAGCACCTTGGCCTGGTCGACCGGTGCGTGCCCCAGCAGGGCCACCGCCCGGCGCATCGGCTCCCTGGCCTCCGCCGAACGGCCCAGGCGCAGCAGGAGCAGCCCCCGCTGGCCGAACGTGTACCCCGCCATCGCCGGGTGCGCGGCGGCCGCGCGCTCGGCCTCGTCCAGGAGGGCCAGGCTGTGCTCCACCTGCGACTGCTCGGCCTCGACCCACGCCATCGTGAGGAGCACCCGCACGCGCAGTGCGGACTCCGGTGGGCAGCGGGACAGAGCCCGGCGCAGCGTCCGCGAGGCGGTCGGGTAGGCACCGCGAAGACTCGCCGCGAGCGCCTGCCGGTGGAGCTCCTCGGCCGGGAGGGCGAGTGTCTGGCTCACGCCTCGGGTCTCGCCAGACCGGTCTCGGCGGTGAGGGCTGCCCACATCCGGTCCAGCGGGTCCTCGATCCCGCTCTCGGCGTCCAGGGCGATCAGCCGGCGGGCGAGCTGCCCCGCCAGCACCGGTGCGGAGAAGCTCGTGCCGCTCCAGGTGCCGAACCCGCCGTCGAACCGGTCGGGGTCCATGGTCGCCCGTCGTCCCTGCGGGGTGGTGTAGGCGACGCTCGGCTGGCCACCGCCGTTGAAGGTCGTCGGGAAGGTGCTGACGAGGGCGGCGCCGGTGCGCCACTGCGCCACCCACGGGCCGCCGTTGCTGAACAGCGCGATGGTCCCGTCCGGGTTCAGCGCGCCCACGCTCACGACCGGCACGCAGCCGCGTTGCAGCTCCGTGACCTCCCCGCCCGGGTGAGGCATGAAGGCGGCAGGGAACACCTCGCGGGACGTCGCGTCATTGCCGGCCGAGGCGAACACGGCCACACCCCGGGTGCCGAGGGCCTGGAGCTGTTGCCGCAGAACGGGATCGAAGTCGTCGTCGCTCGGCAGCTCGTGGTAGTACCCGAGTGACAGCGACACGATGTCGACGGGGGAGGCGGTGGGGGGCTCGGCATCGACGGCGTCGCTCACCATCCGGCCCAGCACGCCCAGCGCGACGATGAGGTCCGCCTCCTCCACGACGCCGTCCGAGCCCATGACGCGGATGGCCCAGATGTCGGCGCGCGGGCACAGCTGGCGCAGCAGCCCGGCGATGAACGTCCCGTGTCCGGCGTGGCTGTCCAGCGCGCCGTCCATCGGGCCGACGAGGTCGCCGGTGACCTCCGGGTCGGTCGCCGGGTCGGTGAGCCCCGCGTGCGTCCCGCCGTACTCGACGTCCCGGACGACGCCGTCGACCAGCCACGGATGGCGGCCGCACCCGGTGTCCAGGACCGCGATGACGGGACGCCGTCCCGTCCAGCCGCGCTGGTGGTCCGGCGGTTCGCCGACCCACGACACCGGTGCCCGGCCGCCGGTGCCCGCGAGGACGTACTCGACCAGGCCGTCGGTCTCGCTGTCGGGCAGCCCGGCGACGTGCGACATGCCGCTCATGGGCAGCCCGGCGACGTGCGAGCTGCCGAACAGCAGGTGGTTCAGGCCGACGCCGCCCAGCCGGGCGCGGGCGTCGCCCCCCAGCGTCGTGGCGGCGGCCCGCGCGTTCTGCAGGACCGTCCAGGCATCCGGCGCGTCGACCGGGGCCGTCCCGGTCGGGACGAGCCGGACGACGCGCACCGGCCGGAGGGCGTCGTCCTGCTCGCGCTCGTCCGGGAGCAGACCCTGGGGGAAGAGCCCTTCGGCCGCGGCGGCGTCCACGATCAGCCGGGTCAGGTCGTCGTCGCGCGCGACCACCGCGGGCACGATCAGGCTGTCGGCGACGTACACGGTCGGCCGCGGGACCGGCTGGCCGGGCAGGCGGGTGGCGGTCAGCGGGTCGAGCACGAGGGCACCGTGCCGGGCCAGCAGCTCGGCGTCCGGAGGCACCGGGTCCACGTCACGCCAGCCGGTGCGTGGTGGGACGCCGCCGTTCCCGGGTCCGCTGCCGCTGCTGTCACCGTTCGCGCGCGTGGCCATCCCGCACTTCCCGCCGCAATCCCCGCGAGGGGAGCCGACGCGGCTCGGTCCACCGCGTCACTGAGCCGCCACGCTAGCGCTGCGCTGCGTGACGAGGAAGGTGCTGTGCGTTCTCAGTCCTTGGCGTCGGACCACCGGTGCAGCACGCGGACGTCGGCCACGAACCGCACCCGACCGGACCGGAACCACAGCGCCGCCGTCGAGTCCAGCGTCCGGTGCAGCGCCTCGGCCACCTCGTCGGCGGCCTCGAGCGGCGTCTCCACCAGGAGCTCGTCGTGCAGGCAGAGCACGATGCGGGCTCCCACCCCGGCAACCGTCAGGCGCACCGTCGCCGCCCACGCCTTGAACAGCTCGGCGGCGGCCCCCTGGATCACCGCGTTGCGGGTGAACCGCCCGCGCGCGGCGGCGACCGCACGGTCACGACCCTCCTCACCCGTCGGCTCGCCGGCCCAGGCGGGGACCCGGCGACCGCCGTACGTCGTGACCGCCCGCCCCTCTCGGCCGGCCTCGTCGGCGGCTCGCAGGTAGGCCATCGCCCGTGGGTACGAGGAGTCCATCCCCCGCAGGGCCGCACCGGCGGCGCCGGAGGTCTGGCCGTACATCGCGGCCAGGACGGCGACCTTCGCGGTGGGTCGGTCCACGCCCAGGCGGGCGGCCACCGGCGCGTAGAGGTCGGCCTCGGTGGCCGCGGCCGCCAGCGCCTCGTCGTAGGACACGGCGGCCAGGACGCGGGGCTCGATCTGTCCCAGGTCGGCGCGCACCAGGGCCTGGCCCGGAGGGGCGACGACGGCGGACCGCAGCTCGGCCGGCAGGTTGTGCAGCCCGGACTGCGCGGTCATGCGCCCGGCGGCACCGTCGCTGGCCTGCCACCGTCCGTGCAGCCGCCCGTTCGACACCTGCCGGTCCAGCCACCCGTAGCCGTACGTGGTCTCCATGCGTTCGGCCTTGCGCCACTGCAGCAGGGCGTCCACGAGGGGGTGGGCTCCGCGGAACGGCTCGAGCCGCCACGAGCGGGTGTCGGGAAGCTCCACGCCGACGCCGGCCAGCAGCTCCCGCACCTGGGCCGGGTTCCGCAGGTCGGCTCGGGCACCGCGGCCCAGGTCCAGGACCGCGGCGTCGCGACGGCGCCGGGCGGCCAGCCGGGCCGGCTCGTCCGCCGGCCTCGGCCCGACGAAGCCGGCGATCACCCGCTCGGCCTCACCGACGTCGAGCGGCAGGCCCACCTCGCCGAGCTCGACACTGAGCAGGGCGGCCGCCGACTCCGAGCGGGCGGTGGTCCGCGGGTCACCCTGCGCGGCGACCACGGTGGCGTCGGACAGCTGCCCGACCTGGCGTTCCATCACCGCCCGGGCGAGCGCGGCCCAGCGCACTGCTCGCCGCGGGCTGCCGGCCAGCCAGGCCGCGTCCCAGCAGCCGGGCCGCAGGTAGCCGGTCTCACCGACGGGATCGTCCCGGTCACCACGTCCGGCGCCGGTGATCCGCGGGGCGTCGGCGGTGACCCCGAGAGCCAGCAGGTCCAGCTGGCCGGACTCGGGGATTCCGTCGGCGGGCAGGCCGGCCGCCGCGGCCCAGACGTGTGGCGGGTCGCTTCGCCAGCCACCGTGGATCAGCCGATGGACCGCGCCGAGGTCCCAGCAGGCACCCAGCCGCACGCCGGCGGCGACGAGCCCGGCCAGCTCTGCACCGCAGTCCCAGACCACCCATCGCGGCGCGCAGGCCTGCTCGATCGCGGCGACGGCACCGGCGTGGTCGGTGGTCGCGACCAGCCACCCGGCGCCGTCGCCGGCGAGGGCCAGGTGGTCGGGCGCCAGGCACAGCCCGAGCGTCACCGGTCCGCTCCGACCGCCGGCCGCGAGCGCGGCCACGACGTCGGCGACGGACCCGACGGCGTACGCCGCGTCCGGCGCTGCGCGCGGAAGATCCGGTGCTGCCACGGGTTCATCCTGCCGCCGGGGTGGGACGATCTGGGTGCGGCGTATCACGCGGGGGAGCCGCGGCTCTTCATCGGTCCACGTCCGACCTCTCGAGAGGCGCCCACAGAATGACTGACACCTCGCACCCCGACAGCACCGTTCCGGCCGACGAGCTGGGCGAGCAGACGCCCGACGAGCTCGAGCCCACCGCCCCGGACAAGACGGCCACCCCCAAGACCCCGGCCTCGCACGTCGCGGGTCTCGACGAGCGCCGCTGACCGCCCGCTGCCGCGCGGTTCGCCGCGCGGCAGCCGGGGCACCGGCCCGAACGGGCCCGTGCGCCCCGTCAGCCACGTATCAGGAAGGCCGCCGCATCACTCCTCCGAACATCCCGCCGGCAGCAAGGACAGCGGCGGGTTCGATCGAGGGAGAGGCTCGGCGGATGTCGGTCAGGACAGCGCTCGCCACCGAAATGGAGCCGGCTGTGGACCCAGCGCGAGGCCCCGTGCCGCACCAGTCCGCGCGCCCTCCGGGCGACCTTGCGGTCCGCCGGGTCCGGGGACCGGCCGGAGCTGCCGTCGCCGACGTCGCGGCCGAGCGGTTCCGCGCCTACCGCGACGGGGACTCCGGCGCGCTCGAGTCGCTGGTCCAGACCCTGACCCCCCTGCTCTGGCACATCGTGCGCGCTTACGGGCTGGACACGGCGAGCGCCGAGGACGTCGTGCAGAACACCTGGCTCACGCTGGTCCGCAAGGCGGACACGGTTGCCGAGCCGCAGGCGGTGCTGCGCTGGCTGACCGTCACGGCCCGGCGCGAGGCCTGGCGGACCGCCCGGGCCAGCGGGCGGGTGGACCTCACCGACGACACCACGACCCTCGACGTGCGCACGCCGGCACCGAGCTCGGAGGACCAGGTGGTGCGCACCGCCGACGAGCGGGCCCTGTGGTTCGCGGTGGGCAAGCTGAACGAGCGCTGCCAGCGCCTGCTGCGGATCATCGCCTTCCACGACCGGCCGGACTACGGCGCGCTGAGCGCCGAGCTGCGGATGCCGGTCGGCAGCATCGGTCCGACCCGCGGCCGGTGCCTGGACAAGCTGCGCGCCGAGCTGGCGACGGCGGCCAGCGACTGGAGCCCGGCGTGAGCGCCGGGGAGGGCCCGCCGATGGACGAGCAGGGCGAGGGGCCGGAGCTCATGGCACCGCAGGACGCCGCCCTGCTGGACGGCCTGCAGGGGATGTGGGAGCACCGGGATCCGGTGCCGCCCGGGCTGGTGGAGCGGGTCACGTTCGCGATCGGCCTGGACAACCTCGACGTCGAGCTGATGCGGCTGACCGAGGAGGTGCTCGTGCCCGCGGGGGCGCGGGGGGCCGAGCACGTCCGCACGATCACCTTCGGCGGCGAGAGCGTCACGGTGATGGTGACGGTCAGCCAGGAGGGCCAGAGCGCGTTCCGCCTGGACGGCTGGCTCGCGCCGGCCGCCGCGCTGTCGGTCGAGCTGCGCCGGACCGACGGCTCGCTGAGCACCGTGGCCGACGACGGTGGCCGGTTCGTCTTCGAGGCGGTCCCGCCCGGGCTGGCCCAGCTCGTGCTGCACCCGACGCCCGACTCGGCGGTCGAGCTGCGCCAGGACGTCGTCGCGCCGGCCGTGCAGCTCTAGCGGTCGTCCGGCAGGCCAGGTCGTCCGGCAGCCAGGTCGTCCGGCGTCAGGCCGCCGACTTCTCCCGGACCTGGCGCTTGATCCGGCCGAGCATCGAGACCATGCCGCGCAGGCGGAGCGGGCTGACCGCCTCGCCGAGGCCGAAGCGGTAGGGCGCGTCGTCGGGCACCGCCAGCAGCTCGGCCGGGGAGATGCCGTCCAGGCCGGCGTGCAGGATCCCGGCGAAGCCCCGGGTGGTCGGCGCGGACGGCGGCGCGTCGAAGAACAGCCGGACGACCCGGCCGTCCGGGGCGTCACCGGCGTCCAGCTCCACCGCGAGGAAGAGCGGGGACTGGCACTCCTCGACCTGCTCCATGAGCTCGGCGTGCCCGGCGTACCGCGCCGGCAGCGGTGGCAGCTCGTCGCTGAACTCCAGCAGGAGCTGCAGCCGGTCGCTCACCGACATCGCGTGGAAGTCCTCCGCGATGTCGGCCAGTGCCTCGGGCAGCGCCGGTGGCTCGGCCGGGCCGGTCATGACTGGGCCGGGGCCGCGTCCCGCCAGGGAGCGGCTCCGGTGGCCGGGCCGGACTCGATCGGGACCCGGACGCTGTTGCCCCACTCGGTCCACGAGCCGTCGTAGTTGCGGACGTGCTCGAAGCCGAGCAGGTGGGTCAGCACGAACCAGGTGTGTGACGAGCGCTCCCCGATCCGGCAGTAGGCCACCACGTCGTCGTCCGGCGTCAGGCCGACCTCGTCCAGGTAGATCGCCTCGAGATCGGCCCGGGGCTTGAAGGTCGCGTCCTCGGCCGCCGCCCGTGCCCACGGCACGCTCGCCGCGCCGGGGATGTGACCGCCGCGCATCGCCCCCTCCTGCGGGTAGTCCGGCATGTGGAGCAGCTCGCCGGAGTACTCACCCGGCGAGCGGACGTCGACCAGGGGCCGGCCGATGTGCTCCAGGACGTCGGACTGGAAGGCCCGGATCTGCGAGTCGTCGCGCTCGACCACCGGGTAGTCCACGGCGGTCGGCGTGGCCGGCTCCCGGGTCAGCTCACGGCCCTCGGCCTCCCACAGCGTCCGCCCGCCGTTCAGCAGACGCACGTCCGAGTGGCCGAACAGCGAGAACACCCACAGGGCGTACGCCGCCCACCAGTTGTTCCGGTCGCCGTACAGCACGACCGTCGTGTCGCGGCCGATGCCGCGCGCGCCCATCACCTGGGCGAAGCGCTCGCCGTCCACGTAGTCACGGGTCTGCGGGTCGTTCAGGTCGGTGTGCCAGTCGACCTTGACGGCTCCGGGGATGTGGCCGGTGTCGTACAGCAGCACGTCCTCGTCGGACTCGACGACCACGAGGCCTTCCGCACCGAGGTGGTCGGCCAGCCAGGAGGTCGTGACGAGGCGTTCGGGATGGGCGTACGCCGCGAGCTGGGGGTCGTCGTCGAACGGGACGGGCACGGGAACCACCTCTGGGGCGAGGGTCGGGGGGAGGGTCGGGGCAAGCAGGTCTGTTCGTGTACTGCTAACCGCGCCATGGTTCCAGGTCATCCCGGGCCGTCCGCACGCAGCCGCTCGACCTCCTCGATCACGTCGGCCTCCTCGGCGCGCTTGTCCTCCCGGTAGCGCACCACGCGGGCGAAGCGCAGGGCCAGCCGGGCGGGGTACCTCGGCGAGGTCTGCACGCCGTCGACGGCGATCTCGACGACGAGCTCGGGCCGGACCGGCACGACCCCCGCGCCGGTCGGGCCGTCGGCCAGCGCGAGCAGCCGCTCGGTCTGCCAGGCGAGCACGGCGTCGGTCATCCCCTTGAAGGTCTTGCCCAGCATCACGAAGCCGCCGGCCGGCCCGAACCGCCCCTGCGGGTCGCGCGCGCCCAGGTGCAGGTTGGACAGGCGGCCGGTGCGCCGGCCGTGCCCCCACTCGGCGGCGAGCACCACGAGGTCGAGCGTGTGCACCGGCTTGACCTTCACCCAGCCGGCACCGCGCCGGCCCATCGCGTACGGCGCAGCGTCCGCCTTGACGACCACGCCCTCGTGCCCCCGGGCCAGCGCGTCGGCCGTGAACTCCTCGGCCCGGGCCAGCTGCGCGGGGTCGCCCGGGTCGGCGACGGGCATCCTCGGCACCAGCAGCGCCGCGTCCACCGTCTCCTCGAGCACCCGGCGGCGGACCTCGCCGGGCTCGTCGACCAGGTCCCGGCCGTCGACGTGCAGGGCGTCGAAGACGAACAACGTCAGGGGAGTGGCGGTGGCGTCCGCACCTGGCTCGGCCCGGGTGGCGGTGCGCGACGCCGTGAGCTGGAACGGCAGCGGCCGGCCGTCCGGGCGCAGGGCGAGCACCTCGCCGTCGAGCACCGCGCGCTCCGGGACGCCGGCGCGGACGGCGGCCCGGACGTCGGCCAGGCGGTCGGTGATCTCGTCCAGCGAGCGCGTGAACACCCGCACCTGATCGCCGTCCCGGTGCAGCTGGACCCGGATGCCGTCGAGCTTCCACTCCACCCCGGCCGGGCCGGTCCGCTCCAGCGCGTCGGCCACGGTCGGGGCGGAGCCGGCCAGCATGGGAGCCAGCGGCGTGCCGACCCGCAGGCCGAACCCGGCCAGCCCGGTCTCGCCCTCCGACAGCGCCGCGGCCGCGACGACGGCGAGGTCTCCGGCGAGGGTGAGCGCGCGGCGTACCGACGCCTCCGGGACCGCCGCGGCCTTGGCGACGGCGGCGATCATCACGCCCTCCTGGGCTCCCTGGCGCAGCTCACCGCTGACCAGGCCGGCGAGCAGCCGCTGCTCGCCGGCCGTGGCCCGGCCGAGGAGGTCGGCCAGCAGCTCCCGGCGGCCACCCTGCGAGCCCGGGCCGGACATCGCGGCCGCGCGCTCGAAGCCGTCGTCGACCTCGGCCACGGTGAGCGTCGGCTCCGGCGCCGGCGGCGGCATCGCGCGCAGGGACGTCCAGCCGATGCCGGTGCGCCGCTGGCGCAGGTCGCCGCTGAGCCAGGCCACGGCTGCGGGCACGTGCCGCGGGTCACCCGCGGCGAGGCGCAGGGCGTCGGCCACCAGCGCCACCTTTGCGGTCCGGGAGGACGTCGCGGTGACCTGCTCGCTGGTCCGGGCGATCTCCTGCAGCAGCACGCCGGCGATTCTGCGCCCTTCCTCCGACAGAATGCGTTCCGTGGACCTGAACGCCGACGTGGGCGAGAGCTTCGGGCGGTGGGTGCTCGGGGACGACGCCGGGATGCTCCAGCTGGTCACCAGCGCGAACGTCGCCTGCGGGTTCCACGCCGGTGACCCGGTCGGCATCCAGGGCACCTGCCGGCTGGCGATGCAGAGCAACGTCGTCGTGGGCGCGCAGGTCTCCTATCGCGACCTGGCCGGCTTCGGCCGCCGGTTCATGGACGTCGCTCCGGCCGACCTGAAGGCCGACGTGACCTACCAGATCGGCGGTCTGGACGCCCTGGCCCGGTCGGTCGGCACGCGGGTGCGCTACGTCAAGGCGCACGGGGCGCTCTACCACGCCGTGAACCAGCACGAGGCGCAGGCGCGGGCGCTGATCGCCGCGGTCGTGACGCACGACGACGACCTGGCGCTGGTCGGCCAGCCCGGGTCGCTGCTGCTGCGGCTGGCGGCCGAGGCCGGCGTGCCCGTGGTCCGGGAGGGGTTCGCCGACCGGGGGTACGACCCGCAGGGCCGGCTGCTCCCTCGCGAGACGCCCGGTGCCCTGCTCACCGACGCCGACACGGTCGCCCGACAGGCGCTCCGGCTGGCGCGAACCGGCAGCTTCGACACGCTCTGCCTGCACTCGGACACCCCGGGGGCGGTCACGCTGGCCCGGGCCGCCCGCCGGGCGCTGGCCGGAGCGGGGCTGTCGATCGCGCCGTTCCTGCGGTGACCCGAGCGCCGTGCTCCCACCTGTCCTGACCGCGTACGGCGAGCACGCGCTGCTGCTGCAGCTCGCGACGCAGGACGCGGGCGCGGTCGAGGCTCTGTCCCGGGCGGTGCGCGCGGCCGACCTGCCGGGAGTCGTGGACGTGGTGCCGGCGGCCCGCTCGGTGCTGCTGCACCTCGCGCCGGGGATGACCGCCCCGGCCGCCGCCCGCGCGGTCGAGAGCCTGCTCGAGCGGCCCGGCCTGCTGGAGCAGGGCGAACCGGCTCCCTCCGACGTCGTGGAGCTGCCGGTCGTCTACGACGGCCCCGACCTGGGGGCGGTGGCCGGCCTGACCGGCCTGCGGCCGGAGGAGGTCGTGCGGGCCCACACCGGCACGCTCTGGCGGTGCGCGTTCACCGGCTTCGCCCCGGGCTTCGGCTACCTGCTCAGCCCGGACGGACGGCTGGCCGTGCCCCGCCGGCCCGAGCCGCGGACGCGGGTGCCGGCCGGCTCGGTCGCTCTGGCGGCGGGCTACTCGGCGGTCTACCCGCGCGAGTCGCCCGGCGGCTGGCAGCTGATCGGCCGGACCGCGATCCCGGTGTGGGACCTGGACCGGGAGCCGCCGGCCCTCGTGCGCCCCGGCACGTCCGTGCGGTTCGTCCCGGTGCGCGCATGAGCGCCCGCACGCTGGAGGTCCTCGCCAGCGGGCCGTTCACGACCGTCCAGGACCTCGGGCGGCCCGGCCTGGCCGCGTGGGGGGTCGGGCGCTCGGGCGCCGCGGACCGCCGCTCGGCGGCCCTGGCCAACCGGGTGCTGGCCAACTCCGACGAGGCCGCCGTCCTCGAGACGAGCTTCGGCGGCCTGACCGTGCGCGCCGGCTGCGCGCTCACGGTGGCCGTGACCGGCGCTGCGGCCCCCGCCACCGTGGACGGGCGCCCGCTGGCGCACGGGGCGCCGGTGGCGCTCGCCGCCGGAGCGGTGCTGGTGCTCGGGCGACCTCCCGCCGGGGTCCGGACGTACGTCGCGGTCCGGGGCGGCGTCGCGGTGCCGGCGGTGCTCGGCTCACGGGCCTACGACGTGCTGGCCCGGCTGGGGCCGGCTCCGCTGGCCGAGGGTGACGTCCTGCCGATAGGGCCCGAGCCGGCGGGGTGGCCGAACGTGGAGCAGGCGGTCCTTCGCCCGCTCCCCGATGGCGGCCCGGCCCGGCTGACCGGCTGGGCCGGACCGCACCAGGACGCCCTCGCACCCGAGGCGCTGAGCGGGCCGGGCCGGTGGACCGGCGGCTGGACGGTGGGGGCCCACAGCGACCGCACGGGCCTGCGGCTGGAAGGACGGCCCCTGGCCCGGCGGGATCACGGGGAGTGGCCGGTCGAGGGCATCGTCCGGGGCACGGTGCAGCTGCTCCCGACCGGGCTCCCCGTGGTCCTGCTGGCCGACCACCCGGTCACCGGCGGCTACCCCGCCATCGGCTGCCTGGACGACGTCAGCTGCGACCGGGCGGCCCAGCTCGGGCCGGGCGAGCAGGTGGTGCTGGACCTGCGGGCGGCCCCGCCGGTGCCGACCGGACGGCGCCGCTGAGCGCCCGCTCGGACGGCGTGACCGGGCTCGGTCAGGCATGATCGAAGGGAGGGCCCGCGCGAGCGGCGCGGAGCCGGCGAGTCGTCGCGGGAGGCAGCCATCGCAGCGGACACCGCAGCACTGAGCGGACAGCCCGTCCCCGGGCCGTCCTCGGGGCTGGCATCGACAGCCGGGCGGCTGGTGGAGAGCCTGCTGGCCGTGGGCATCGACGGTCGCGGGCCGGTGGACTCGGCCCAGGCCGTGGCCGACAAGGCCCGGGCAGCCGCGAGGGACCCGGAGCGGGCCGTTGACGCGGTCGTCCGCCAGCACCTGCGGGTGGCCGCCGTCGGCGGCTTCGTCACCGGCATCGGGGGCATCCTCACCCTGCCGGTCGCGCTGCCGGTGAACGTCGCGGAGTTCTACCTGGTCGCCACCCGCATGGTGGCCGCGACCGCGAGCCTGCGGGGGTACGACGTCAGCCAGCCCGAGGTCCGCTCGGCCGTCCTGCTGACCCTCGTCGGCGCGGAGTCCGAGGACCTGCTGCGCACGGCCGGGCTGACACCGAGCGGCCGGCTGGCCACCCTGGCCGCCGAGCAGCTTCCCGGACCCGTCCTCATGGTGCTGAACAAGGGCGTCGGGTTCCGGCTGGTGAGCATGCTCGGCCGCAAGAGCCTGCAGCGGTTCGGCAAGGCCGTGCCGTTCCTCGGCGGCGCGGTCGGGGCCGGCCTGGACACGTTCCTGCTGCGGCGCATCGCCGCTCAGGCCCGGCACGAGTTCCCCGCGGCCCTCGCCATCACGGCCCGGACGTAGGAGGCAGCCCATGGCCGCTCGACCCGCCGTGCGCTTCGCGGCGATCGGCGCCGTCTGGCGCGCGCTGCGCGCTGCGCACCGGCCGGGGACACCCGGGATCGCTGAGCGCCTGCGCGCCGTCCCGCGACTGGTGCGGGCCACGCTGCTCGGCCGCTACCGGGGGACGACCCGCGGGCGCCTGCTGATGATGGCGCTCGCAGTGGCGTACGTCGTGTCGCCGATCGATCTCGTGCCGGAGATGTTCGTGCCGATCCTCGGCCTGGTCGATGACGCCTTCGTCATCGCCTGGCTGGCCGGAGCCGTCCTGCTGGAGACCGAGCGGTTCATCGACTGGGAGCGCCGGCCGACCGTGGTCGGCCAGGTCGTGGGCTGACCGGACCCTCGTCCACAGCGCGGCGTCCTCGTCCCGTCGTCCACAGGGGCGGGCGCCGCACCGGGAGCCGGTCCCCGCCGCACTGGAGAGTGCGGCCCATGTCCAGGTCCGCGCCCCGCCCGATCCGGCCCTCCCTGCACGGGGAGCGCGAACCTACCGGCTCACCGCCGGTGGTCCGTGCGGTGAGCCCCCGCGACATCGTCGCCTCCGTGCCGTACCAGTGCGGGTTCCAGCCCGAGCGCAGCCTGGTCGTGATCAGCCTGCGGGGTGCCCGCCGCCGGTTCGGGCTGGTCTGCCGGATGGACCTGCCCGACGACGGCGACCGGGCGGCCGCAGCCCGCGAGGTCGCGTCGTTCGTCGCCCGCGACGAGGCGGCGGCCGCCCTGGTGCTGGTCTACGACGAGGCACCCTGGGACGCGGCGAGCCGTCCACACCACCCGCTCGTCGCCGAGCTGGTGGCGACGCTCGAGCGCGGCGGCGTCCCGACGCTCGACGCCTTCTACGTCACGACCGAGCGCTACTGGTCCTACGAGTGCCGGGACGCCCGCTGCTGTCCTGCCGAGGGGTCTCTCGTCGAGGAGGCCGGCAGCAGCCCGGTGGCCGCCGCGTCCGTCATGGCCGGCCTGGCACCCCTGGCCAGCCGCGACGCGCTGGGCACCCGGCTGACGCCGTCCGCGCCGCTGCTGGTCGCCGCGGTCAAGGAGAGCACCGCGCGCTGGCTGCAGACGCAGGCGGCCGACCTCGAGACCGCGCTGCTCGCGCGGCGCGGCGACCCGGCCGAGACCGTGCGACGGGAGCACCTGCGGCGCTGGACCGGAGCGACGTTCCGCCTGATGGCCGCACTGGTCACCGCCTACCGCGACGACCACGCCGAGATGGATGGCCAGCGGGACGTCGGGCTGGACGTCGAGCAGGCCGGTCAGCTGCTGGCGAGCCTGCAGAGCCGGGACATCCGCGACGCGGTGCTGATGGGCTTCTGCTGCTACGGCCTGGGTCCGGTGCCGGACCTGTCACCGCTGCTGGACATCGGGTACCTGCCCGACCTGGCGGCGGTCGACAACCAGTCCCGGCGCGAGCGGACGGCCACCGGCCCGGACGCGTCCGCCGTCGCGACCGAGCTGGCCGTCGAACGCCTGCTCCTCGACCTCTGCTGCCGCGTCGACGGGCCGGCGGCCGGGCCGCCGCTCACCCTGGTCGCCTGGCACAGCTGGGCCCGGGGGTACGGCGCCCTGGCACGGGTCGCCGTGGAGCGAGCACTGGAGCACGACCCGTCGTACCGGCTGGCCCGGCTCCTGGTCAGCGCCCTCGACCGCGGCCTGGCGCCGGACTGGGTGGCCGGTGCGCGGGCGGCCGACGCTTCGTGACCGGGCGTGCTCTCCGACGTTTCCTGTCCGCATCGTGAGACGTCTTGGCTCACGGGCTGACCAGAAGACCGAATCCGGGCGCTATGCTTTGCGAAGGTCATGAGTGCCAGCGTCAAGCCCCGGCTCGCTGGCCGGCAACCCTCCTCCGCGGTGGGGTGCCCCGGGTGATTGACCTGGCCGGCCGCCACCAGGCGGACGGCAAGCGCGGGCCCCTCCCTCAAGGGCCCAGGAGCTGCAGCCACACGACAGCGCCCCGGCACGCGGGGCAGACCAGGAGACACAGATGAGCGACGGTTGGTCCTTCGAGACCCGTCAGATCCACGCCGGACAGACCGCGGACAGCGCCACGGGCGCGCGCGCACTGCCCATCTACCAGACCACGTCGTACGTGTTCAAGGACACCGACCACGCGGCGAACCTGTTCGGGCTCAAGGAGTTCGGGAACATCTACACCCGGATCATGAACCCGACGACGGACGTCGTGGAGCAGCGTCTGGCCAGCCTCGAGGGCGGCGTCGGCGCTCTCCTGGTCGCCAGCGGGCAGGCCGCGGAGACGCTGGCCATCCTCAACATCGCGGAGGCCGGCGACCACATCGTCTCCAGCCCCCGGTTGTACGGCGGCACGTACAACCTCTTCCACTACAGCCTGCCCAAGCTCGGCATCCAGGTCTCGTTCGTGGAGAACCCGGACGACCTGGAGTCCTGGCGGGCGGCGGTGCGGCCCAACACCAAGGCCTTCTTCGCCGAGACGATCTCCAACCCCCAGCAGGACGTGCTGGACGTCGAGGGCGTGTCCGGCGTCGCCCACGAGGTCGGGGTGCCCCTGATCGTCGACAACACGGTGGCCACGCCGTACCTGCTGCGCCCGATCGAGTGGGGCGCGGACATCGTCGTGCACTCGACGACGAAGTACCTCGGCGGCCACGGCACCTCGATCGGCGGCGTGATCATCGACGCGGGGCGGTTCGACTACGCCCAGCAGGCGGAGCGCTTTCCGGGCTTCAACCAGCCGGACCCGAGCTACCACGGCCTGGTGTTCGCCCGTGACCTCGGTGTCGGCAGCCCGCTGGGCGCCAACCTGGCCTTCATCCTCAAGGCCCGGGTCCAGCTGCTGCGCGACCTCGGACCGGCGGCCTCGCCGTTCAACGCCTTCCTGCTGGCCCAGGGCCTGGAGACGCTGAGCCTTCGGGTCGAGCGGCACGTCGCGAACGCGCAGCGGGTGGCCACCTGGCTGGAGGGCCGGGACGAGGTCGAGTCGGTGGCCTACGCCTGGCTCGAGAGCAGCCCCTGGCACGCGCTGGCCGAGAAGTACCTGCCCAACGGCACGGGCGCGGTGCTCGCGTTCGAGATCAGCGGCGGTCTGGAGGCGGGCAAGCGCTTCGTCGAGGCACTGGAGCTGCACAGCCACGTCGCCAACATCGGCGACGTCCGCAGCCTGGTGATCCACCCGGCCTCGACGACGCACAGCCAGCTGACGGTGGAGGAGCAGGCCGCCGCCGGCGTCACCCCGGGGCTGGTCCGGCTCGCGGTCGGCATCGAGCACATCGACGACATCCTGGCTGACCTGGAGGCCGGCTTCGTCGCCGCCAAGGGCGCCTGATGGCCGAGGTCGGGCGGGCCGGGGCAGCCGGTGCCTGGCGGCCGGGGGACGACCCCGGCCGCCGGCTGTTCGCTGCCGTCGGCCCGCTCGACCTCGAGACCGGCGGCCGGCTCCCGCTCGTCGACGTCGCCTACGAGACCTGGGGGACGCTCAACGCCTCCGGTGACAACGCGGTGCTCGTCGAGCACGCGCTGACGGGGGACAGCCACGTCAGCGGCCCGGCCGGGCCCGGGCACCCCACCCCCGGGTGGTGGGACGGCCTGATCGGGCCGGGGCGGCCGCTGGACACCGACCACTGGTTCGTCGTCGCCTCGAACGTCCTCGGCGGCTGCCAGGGCACGACCGGCCCCTCCTCGGCCGCGCCGGACGGACGGCCCTGGGGGTCGCGGTTCCCCTTCGTCACGGTGCGGGACCAGGTCGAGGTGGAGGCTCGCCTCGCCGACCACCTCGGCATCGAGCAGTGGGCGATGGTCGTCGGCGGGTCCATGGGTGGCATGCGGGCACTGGAGTGGGCGGTGACGCACCCCCAGCGCGTCGCCTGCTCGGTGGTGCTCGCGTCCACGCCGTACGCGACCGCCGAGCAGATCGCCTGGTGCGCACCGCAGCTCGCGGCGATCCGCGCCGACAGCGCCTTCAACGGCGGTGACTACTACGACGCGCCGGTGGGACCGGTCGTGGGTCTGGGCATCGCGCGCAGCATCGCCCATGTCACCTATCGCAGCGAGCCCGAGCTGGCCGAGCGCTTCGGCCGCGAGCCGCAAGGGGACGAGGCCCCGCTCGGCGGCGGCGGCCGGTACGCCGTGGAGAGCTACCTGGACCACCACAAGGACAAGCTGGCCGCGCGGTTCGACGCCAACTCCTACCTCGTCCTCACCGAGGCGATGAACAGCCACGACGTGGGGCGGGGCCGCGGTGGCGTGGCCGAGGCCCTGCAACGGGTCACCGGGCGGCTGGTCGTCGCGGCCGTCGACAGCGACCGCCTCTACCCCCCGCGGCTGTCGGAGGAGATCGTGGCCGCCCTTCCGGCGGCCGGCCCGCTGCACCTGATCAGCTCGCCGTACGGGCACGACGGCTTCCTCATCGAGGTCGGCGCGGTGGGCACGCTGGTGCGCACGGCCCTGGGGGCGAGCCGGGTCAGCTGTTCGTGACCGCCTGGAGCAGCCACTCCAGGAGCCGCGGCCAGGCCTGCGCGAAGTCGGGGTGCAAGGGGTAGCCGGCGACCTCACCGACCGGCACCCAGCGCAGGTCCTGCGTCTCCTCGTCCGACGGGACGAGGTCGGCCCGGGTCGCGATCGCGGCCAGGACGTAGGAGTAGGACCAGGTCCCGTGGTCCACGGTCATGACCTCGCCCAGGTGGACGTCGGCCGGGTCCAGGCCGGCCTCCTCCGAGGCCTCGCGCAGCGCTGCCTGTTCCGGCGCCTCGTCGTGGTGCCGGGCGCCGCCCGGAAGGGCCCAGGTGCCCCCGTGGTGGGTCCAGCCGGCCCGGTGCTGGAGCAGCACCTCGGGCTCGCCGGCGTCCGGGCGGTACACCAGCAGCAGGCCGGCCGCGCCGTACCGCCCCCAGTGCCGCTCACCGCAGGCGCACTCGACCCAGACGTTGGCCGATGCAGGCTGGGGGTCCGAAGGCATGCTGGAAATCTAGGCGACGACCTGAGCGGCCGCCGTCCGGTACCGTCGCTCCGACCGGGCGGCGTGACTCGCCGGCTGCCCGCCTGAGGAGGATCGATGTCGATCGTCGTCGGTTACGTCCCCACCCGGGAGGGCAGGGCGGCGTTGCGCCGAGCCGCCGAGGAGGCCCAGCTGCGGCACACGCGGCTCGTGGTGATCCACTCCGAGCGCGGCGGCAAGGACTTCGACGCCGAGGACGTCCAGGCCTACGAGGCCGAGCTGGCGCGGGTGCAGTCCGACCTGGAGGCGGCCGGCGTGGCCCACGAGGTTCGCCAGCTGGTCCGGGGCATGGAGCCGGCCGAGGACCTGATCGCCGTGGCCGAGGAGATCGAGGCCGACTTCATCGTGATCGGCCTGCGCCGCCGAACGCCGGTCGGCAAGCTCATCCTCGGCTCCAACGCCCAGCGCATCCTGCTCGACGCGCCCTGCCCGGTCCTGGCGGTCAAAGCCGAGCCCTGAGCGGGCGTGCCGACGTCCGAATGGCGACCTTCCCGCCAACCTCGGGCTACAATTGTAGGTATCAGCTCTCGTCGCGACACGTTCCGCGACTCGGGCATGTCCCCGATCATCTCGGTGTTCCCGTGTCAGGCGTCCTCAGGGCCGCCAGACAACTCACGCCGTCTGCAAGGAAGGTCGTCCGTGTCGCCGGTCACGACTCCCCGTTCCACCCCCGCCGCATCGAGCGCCGCGGCGGTTCCCGCCACGAGCACTGCACGCCGTACGACGAGTGCCAGCGTACCGCCCGCTGAGAAGGCTCCCGCGGACAAGAAGGCCCGGCCGGTGAAGGCCGTGCCGGACACGTCGGCCAAGAAGGCCACGGCTCCGGAGAAGGCGCCCGCGAAGGCCGCGGTCAAGGCGCCCGCGAAGACGGCCGCCAAGAGCGCGGCGAAGGCCCCGGCCGCCAAGGGTCCCGCCGCCAAGGCGCCGGCCAAGAGCGCGGCCAAGGCCACGACCAAGGCCACGACCAAGGCGCCGGCGAAGAAGGCGGCCGACGGGGCCGACGACGTCGTCCTGGAGGTCGTCGAGGACGTCGCGATCGCGGAGGCCGACCTGGTCGGGGCCGAGCCGGCCGAGAGCCTGGAGGCCGACGCCGCGGAGGGCACCGTCGTCGCCGACGGCGAGGCCGACAGCGAGGACGAGGAGAAGGAGGAGGGCGGCTTCACGCTCTCCGACGACGACGAGGAGGACGCGCCGGCCCAGCAGGTCGCGACGGCGGGCGCCACGGCCGACCCGGTCAAGGACTACCTCAAGCAGATCGGCAAGGTCGCCCTGCTCAACGCCGAGCAGGAGGTCGAGCTGGCCAAGCGGATCGAGGCCGGACTGTTCGCCGAGGAGCGGCTGAACTCCGGCGCCAAGATCGACTCCAAGCACAAGCGCGAGCTGTGGTGGATCAAGGAGGACGGCAAGAAGGCCAAGAACCACCTGCTCGAGGCCAACCTCCGACTGGTCGTCTCGCTGGCCAAGCGCTACACCGGCCGCGGCATGCTGTTCCTGGACCTGATCCAGGAGGGCAACCTCGGTCTGATCCGTGCGGTGGAGAAGTTCGACTACACCAAGGGCTACAAGTTCTCGACGTACGCGACGTGGTGGATCCGCCAGGCGATCACGCGCGCCATGGCCGACCAGGCGCGCACGATCCGCATCCCGGTGCACATGGTCGAGGTCATCAACAAGCTGGCCCGAGTGCAGCGCCAGATGCTGCAGGACCTGGGCCGCGAGCCCACTCCGGAGGAGCTCGCCAAGGAGCTCGACATGACCCCGGAGAAGGTCGTCGAGGTGCAGAAGTACGGCCGCGAGCCGATCTCGCTGCACACCCCGCTCGGCGAGGACGGCGACAGCGAGTTCGGTGACCTGATCGAGGACTCCGAGGCGGTCGTGCCGGCCGATGCGGTGTCGTTCACCCTGCTGCAGGAGCAGCTGCACTCGGTGCTCGACACGCTCTCCGAGCGCGAGGCCGGTGTGGTCTCGATGCGCTTCGGTCTGACCGACGGCCAGCCCAAGACGCTGGACGAGATCGGCAAGGTCTACGGCGTCACGCGCGAGCGGATCCGGCAGATCGAGTCCAAGACGATGTCCAAGCTGCGTCACCCGAGCCGCTCGCAGGTCCTGCGCGACTACCTCGACTGAGCGCTGGCTGGCCCTGCTCCTATCGGTGCAGCTCAGGAGCCCTTTTCGGATGGCAGGGCACGGCGCTCTTGGTCGAGATATTGGCTAGGGTCGGCGCCATGCCGCCGACCGACAGGCCACCACGCGCCTGGATCGAATGGGACCCAGGCGAGCGAGCGGTCGGCGCGGTCATCGCCGTGGTCGAGATCGCCATGCTGCTCGCCATCCTGGTCAACGGTGGGCGGGCCTGGGCCCCGCTCGTGGTCATCGCCGGGCTGGGCGTGCTGTACCTCTACGACTTGGTCGTTCAGCGTCGCCACCGGGCGCCCGATGCCTGAGCGGCAGCAGGTCCCGACCTGGCGGCGAAAATGGCGATGAGCACGCGGCCGCGCTAGGCCGAGCCACTAGCTCCGAACATGCAGACGTCGCCCGCCCGCCGAGTGAGCGGCGCGACGGCGTACGTGGGAGTCAGCTCCACGGAGCTCCTGCGCGCCGGGGTCAGGCGAGGCCGTTCTGATGACCGAGAACAACCGCGGCGATGCGGTCGCGGGCGCCGAGCTTGGTGAGCACTCTCGCCACGTGGGTCTTCGCCGTAGCGGTGCCGATGAAGAGCGTCGTCGCGATCTCGTCGTTCGACATTCCCCGGGTGATGAGTCGCCAGACCTCACGTTCGCGCGGAGTCAGTGCGTCTGCCCCCGCCGTCGTCCGGCCGGGGCCCACACGGGTGTAGGTCTCGATCAGCCGCCGGGTCACGGTGGGAGAGAAGAGCGCGTCACCGGAGACGACGGCGCGGATCCCCGCGACGAGCTGCTGGTCGGGGATGTCCTTGACGGCGAACCCGTGTGCCCCGCACTGGAGGGCCTGGTAGACGTACTCGTCGAGGTCGAAGGTCGTCAGGACGACGATCCGGACCTGTTCGAGGTCGGGCTGAGCCCGCAGCCGGCGGGTCGCCTCGAGCCCGTCGACCCCGGGCATCCGGATGTCCATCAGGACGACGTCGGGTTGCAGCTGCGGCACCAGCTGCAGAGCCTCGTCTCCTGAGCAGGCCTCGGCGACGACCTCCATGTCCGGCTCGACCTGCAGGATCGAGCGCAGGCCGGCGCGGACCAGGGACTGGTCGTCGGCGAGCAGGACCCGGATCACCGGTCCGCGCTCTGGACCGGGAGGGTCGCGCACAGGCTGAAGCCGCCGTGAGCTGTCGGGCTGGTGCACAGGGTGCCGCCGACCTGAGCGAGCCGGGTGCGCAGGCCCGTCAGCCCGAGTCCCGCGCCGAGGGAGTCCAGCGGGGCGTCGCGGGGTGGACCGTTCAGGACCTCGACCCGGAGTGAGGCGCCGGTACGAGCGATCGAGACGTGGACCTCGCTGCCGGGGGCGTATCGAGCGGCGTTGGTCAGCGCCTCCTGCAGCACCCGGCTGCCGAGCTCTCCGACCGCCTCGCTCGTGACGGCCTCCTCCGCCCGGACCTCGACCCGTAGCCCGGCCAGGGTGGCTCGTTCACAGAGCTCACCGACGCTCGCCGCCGAGGCGCCGCGGTCCTCGGCCGGCGTCGGCCTCCCTTCCAGCCGCACGACGAGTTGCCGCAGCTCGCTCATCGTCTCGGCCAGTGTCTGGTGGAGCACCCGGAGGTGGACCTTGCGTTGTGGTGGGGTGTCCCAGGCGCGGCGGGCGGCCGCGGCGTGCAGGACCACGATCGTCATCGAGTGCGCCACGGCGTCGTGCAGGTCGCGAGCGAGCGCGGCTCTCTGCGCCGCTTCGGCTCGGCTGACCTCCTGCCGGGCGAGCCGGTCATGCTGCCCCACGTCTTCGACGATCAGGTGCAGCCAATTCTGTCCCCGGCGTAAGGCGAATCCGCCGGCCCAGCAACCGATCTCGACGGCAACGGCGCCCAGCGTCTCCGCCGTGGGGTAGTCGCCTCTGGTCAGCAGCGGGAGCAGAGCCGTCACACCGAGGCAGAGTGCGAGAAGCGACCCGGCCCTTCGTGCGGGTCGCTGCATACCGCCCACGAACGGCAGGATCAGCTGCAGCCCGACGGACGCCGGACCCGACAGGGCATCGTGAGCCGGGCTCATCGCGGTCAACGTGGCCAGTGCCGCCATCGAGACCACTGCCGCGAGGAACGGGCGCCGGCGAGTCACGGCCAACGGCAGCGCCGTACCGACCCCCAGGACCGCGCCGGCGGCCGAGTCGGTCTGAGCAGCGGTGGCGCCGGAAAGAACCAGGGCCACTGAGCCGAGAAGCACGTCGAGGGCGATGGGCGAGAGCAGGCTGCGCCGGGCCAGTCGTCCCTCGACCCCCAGATCGGACTGGTCGACGATCGCGTCCACCCGACCCCGGAGCTCGGTCACGGTCGGCGGCTCTGCGGGCCGCTCGTCCGCGAGCAGGCCGTGAGCCGTCTCCCGCATGCGCTCCAGGTTGCTGCGGGCGACCTGCTCCAGTGCCACGACGTCCTCGCGGGACTCGATCTTCCCGTGTCCGGCGAGCTGGTCGGACCCTGCGGCCAACGTGCGGCGCAGTTGCGCAGCGATCTCGGTGAGCTCGGCGTTCACACCGCTGGTCGTCGCCCGCTCGTCAGCGCGCCGCCCCACCTGTTCGGCCAGCTGGCGGCGACCCCGCTGCAGCACACCCAAACCGGCTGGCGCCAGCACCAGGAGCACGACGAAGAACGCGACGGCGGAGATGGTCGCGGACGCCCCATGACGGGTCAGCAGCGGGCCGAGGCTCACCGCCACGGCCACAAGGAGCAAGCCCGGGGCGGCGACCACCGTCCGGGCCCGCGAGCCGAGCAGGTAGGACGTCGAGAGCGCCGCCAGGAACGCGACGGCCGGCAGGACGGTCCGCACCATGTCGCGAGGCTAGGCGGCGGCCCGTGGTGCCGCATCCACCTGCGGGTGGACTCCTGCGTCCGGTCCCAGACGGATCCCCGATCACGTCCCGGCCGGATGTGCCGCCACCGGTGCCGTCCCTACCTTCGGGTGGTCGCCGGGCGTCGGCGACCACCTCCCGAAAGGATCGTCATGCCTGCCTCCTCGTTGCCGAGAACCGCGCGGTTCCTCGGATCCGCTGCCGCCCTCTACGCCCTCGTCGCGGTCATCGACCTCCTCGCGCACCCCGCCTCCGCGAGCAGGCTGCGCGGGCCGGGGGACCGGTTGTTCGAGACGCTGCTCGTGCCGTATGCGCTGCTCACCCTCGCGGCGGTCTGGGAGCTCCACCGCGGGCACCAGGACGGCGATGGACGCCTGGGGCGCGTCGGGGCCCGGCTCGCAGCCGCCGGTCTGGTCGCCTTCGTGGCGCCGGCGATCGCGACCCAGGTGACCGGACGGACCGAAGCGCTGGGGCCGATCTACTTCCTGGCCGAGCTCGTGTCCGTGGTCGGTGTCGTCATGGTCGGGGTGGCCGTCCACCGGGCCCGGCTGCTGCCCGCGCCGGTCGGGCCGCTGGTCGCGGTCGGGTGGCTGCTGGCCAGCCCGGTCGCCGAGCACGTCACCGGAATCGCCCTCGCCGGCGCGGCGGCGTTCGCCGCGGCCGCGGCGCTCGTGGCGCGGGCGCCTCGAGAGGCACGCACTGCCCACCGCGACCCGGCGACGGGAGCGCCCACCCCTGCGCGCTGAACGCCGCGCGCGCGACGCCCCGCGGTCCGGCTGCGGCATGTCCGCGGACGTGAGGATGCCCCGCGGCCTCACGGCGGCACGGGGCATCTTCTGACTGCGGTGTCGGCAGATCCGGCGCTGGACCTGACGGCCTGCAGGGGCCTGACCGGAACCGGCACTCGACTCAGAAGCCCGGACCCGGTCGCACTGCGACCCGAAGACTGCCCCCGGGCCGTTGGGTCCGTGGCCGCGCGCGACGGGGATCGGAACGCTGGTGCCACGCGACCCAGGGGCAGTCTCCCGCCACAGAAGGTATGCAGTGCCCCTGTCAGCACACTGAACATCGGCAAACACTGGCGTATACAGGAAAATGGCAGAGTGCTGAACAGGCGCGCCGACGGGCGCGCCATCCTCACTCGTCGTGCCGGAACGGCTACGTTCCTGCCATGACCCGCCGAACCGACAGTGAGGCGTTCGTCCGGTGGTGGAACGCCTTGAGCGAGCCGGCCCGCGCGGCGCTCATGCAGCAGTGGGAGGGCTCGGTCCCGCCGGACCTGGCCGACGAGCTCTGGGCCGGGGACAACCCGTTCACCACGTGGGGGCAGGTGGGTGACGGCCCGCGCCGCGTGTACGTCAAGGAGAAGTGGTGGCCCTACATCGAGCGGCGGGCCCAGCGGCGGTAGCGCACGCCCGGGTGACGGACGGACGGCGCCCCGAGCCGGCCGGGACGCCGTCACCGTCGGGAAACGCCCTCCGCGATCACGACGTGGCTGACGCTGCCAGGGCTGGCTGACAACCACCTGCACGACAGCCCTGAAGGTGGTGGGCGGCCGGTCGAGATGCCGGTCCGCCCGACCGCTCCTAGGGTCGGGACGAGGCCCGCGGGCGCGGACCCGGGAAGGTCGCCATGAGCCAGAGCCCAGGGAACGACGACGAGCTGGTCAAGACCAGCGACGAGCTCGACCCGCACGAGCAGCAGCAGGATGCCTCCGCCCAGGAGGAGGACGAGCAGCCGGGCGAGGACGAGATGCTGCCCGACGCGCCGGACGGCGGCCGGCCGGCGGCGACATGAGCGACCCCGGCCTGCCGGACAGCCCGGACCCGGCCGACCGCCCGCCCGGTGGTGACCCGGGTTCGGTGCCGGACCCGCCGGACTCGGCGCCACCGGTCGAGCCGCCGGACTGACCATCCTCGACCGGCTGGCTGAGCACCCAGACGTCGGGGGAGAGCCAGCCGGTATCGATCATCCGTTCGATACATGGCACACTCGGCCGATGGCGGGTGGGATGGCGTCGGACCGCGGGATCACGCTCGAGCAGCGATCCAGGCTGAGCGGGATCGGGGCGCAGCGAGCCACCGCCGTCCACCGCCGGCACTGCTGGGTGACCGGGCCGGACGACCGGCCGGGTCCCTGGCCCGGGCTGGTCCTGGACTGGGAGCAGGGCGACGCCGGCTGGCGGGCGTGGGTCGTCTACCTGCTCGGGCCCGAGGAGCTGGCCGTCCAGGGCTGGGTCGAGCGGGCCCGGCTGGCGCCGGCCGGGATCCACTGAGCGCGCCCGCCCACCTCCGGCAAGCAGCGGCTGGCTCCGGTGAAGATTGCCGTTGGCCAACTTTTCGGCTGGTGCGATGCGGTCACGGACAGTAGACATGTGGATGCAACCGGTTCGCCTGCAGGGGCGCAGGGGTGAGGGACCGGGAGCGCGCGGCGTCCCGTCCTCCCTCGGCTGAGGACGGGACGCCGCCCTCGTCGTCGCCGCCTCAGGCCGCGCCCGGACCGCTTCCCACGAACGGCTCGGCCTTGGAGGACCACTCCAGTCGCTGACCGCTGCGCCCGCGGTACACGACCACCCAGAAGCGCGCCGCGCCGGCCGGGTCCAGCAGGTCGGAGCGCTCCACCTGGAAGCTCACCGCGTCGTGCGGCGGGATGTTCTCGACCAGCTGGACGTTCAGCGGCAGCCGGTGGCCGACCCGGCCGTCGTCGTACCGGACGATCGCCTCGTCCACGCGGTGGGGGACGTCGGCTTCGTTGCGGATGATCAGCGTGATGCCGGACAGCCGCCACTGGCCGTCCTCCCGCTCGTATCTGGGGGAGCACACCACACCGAACCTGGGCTCCACCCGGCGCTTGCCCTTGCGGAGCCTCTTCGGCAACAGCGGCACCTGGCCTCCAACGTCAGCGTTCGCGAAGGTCCCAGTCTCCACCAGACGACAGGCCGCGCCCCCCGAAGCCGCAGGGGGCAGGGCTCGGGGGGCGCGGTGGCATCAGCCTGACGTGTTTCGGCGCGGCGCGCTAGTGCGAGCGCCGACCGAAGACGTGACGGCGGTCACGTGCGCGCCGGCGGGCCGACGGCGCCCGGGTCGCCGGACTCCCCGCCCGCGCCATCCGCCGGTCCAGCCGGGACATCCGCTCGCCGGCCGCCGCGGACAGCTGCAGCAGGGCGTCGGTACCGGATCTCGGCAGGACGCGGGCCCTCAGCCGCTGCTTGCGGTCGCAGGCGGCCCGGACGGCGCGCACCACCGTCGCGAGGTCCTCCTCCGGGTCCGGTCCGTCCTGCGCGTACGCCGGGCGGGCGGCGTAGCGCGCCTGCTCCAGGTGTCGCACGACGCGGCTGAGCGCCGCGCGGGCCGGTGGTCCCAGCGAGGCCTCGGCCACGACCCGCTGCTCGGTCTGGCGGGGCGTCGCCCCCGAGGGCAGCTGGAGACCCAGATCGGCCACCCGGTCCAGCAGCTCCCCCCAGACCGCCTCGGCCCGGGCGACGGCGTCCCGGGCGCGTCTGCGGCGCCGTCGCCGGGCCAGGACCGCGGCGACCGGCGTCACGAAGGCGGCGACCAGCAGGGCGGCGATGACGACCCACCAGCGCAGGGGGATCCGGCCGACGACGCCGGTTCCGCCGCTCGAGGTGCCCTGGGAGCTGGACACCGGCGAGCCGTTCTTGCCCTGGAGCCCCAGGTTCTTGGCGTCGTGGCCACTGCTCGCGGTGGCGCTGGCGCTGGGCGCCGGCGCCGGTGCGGCCGCCGCCGCCGGCTCGGAGTAGGCCGGCGCCGCGCCCGAGCGGACCTGGGGGGTGGGCTCGAACCGGACCCAGCCGATGCCCTCGAAGTACAGCTCCGGCCACGCGTGCGCGTCGTTCAGGCTGATCGAGTTGCGCCCGTCGGACAGCTTGGTGCCGGGCAGGAAGCCGACCCCGATCCGGGCCGGGATGCCCAGCAGCCGGGCCATGACCGCCATCGCCGAGGAGAACTGCACGCAGTACCCGTGCTTGCTGGTGAGGAACGCGCTCACCGCGTCGACGTTGCGTGGGGAGACGACGTCCGTGTCGTACGTGAAGCCGCCGTCCGAGCGGAACCACTCCTGCAGAGCGACCGCCTTGTCGTACTCCGTGCTGGCCTTCGCGGTGACCTGCTTGGCCGTCCGCAGGATCGAGGACGGCAGGAAGTCGGGGAGCCGGGTGTAGGCGTCGAGCAGGTCCTGGCTGGGTGCCGGCGCGGCCTCCAGCTGGCTGACCGTCGGCTGCACGTCGAGGTAGTCCACGGTGTAGCTCAGGCCCTTGGTGGTGTCGCCGCGGGCCACGATGTCGAGGGAGTTGGCCGCGTACACCCAGCTGCCCTTCACGTTGACCTTGGTCGCCGGGTACGGCACCGGCAGGTAGGCCTCGGTGAGCGTGGTCACCTTGACCTGCATGTGCTGCGTGGTCGCGCTCACCCCTGCGGTGAGCCCTTCCGGCGGCGGGAGGGTCGAGGACAGGCCCTGGCTGGAGGAGGGCCGGCCGTCACTGCTCTCCCACGTCTCGCCGTTGAACTCGTCGTCGGTCACGAGCCGCAGCGGCGACGGGGTCGCCTGCGTGGTCCGGTACGTCAGCACGGGGTTGGTGCTGCGGGCCGTGAGGTTCTGCCGCAGGGTCAGGGTCGGGTCGATCGAGGTGGCGCCCAGGCCGCCCTGGCCGCCGGTGCCGGACCCGTTGTGGGTCGGGTCGATCAGCCCGTTGGCCAGGCTCGGCATGAGCATCGGGACGATGATCGCGGCGATCACCGTCGCGATCCCGAGCCGGCGAGCACTGGCCCCGACCACCTCCAGGTCGTCGTCCCCGAACCGCCGCCGGCCGCTCTCCGGGCCCTTGCGCAGCACCCGTCCCCAGTCGTTGACCCGGAGCCGGCCGTCGTGGCCGAGCAGGATCAGCCAGCCGGCCGCCACCATCGCGAAGGACAGGGCGCTGGCGCCGTGCGGCAGGACGGCGGCGGGGACGCAGTAGAGGACGAGAAGGGGCAGCCCCGCGGCCACGGCCATCCCGAACGTCACCGCGAGCGCGTCGACCGCGACGGCGACGGCCACGACGCCCAGCACGAGCAGGAAGCTGATGCCGGGCACGGCCGGCGCCGGCGTCGCGAACTGCCGGGTCGCCTGCTGCCCGCTCTGCGCCAGCCGGGCCATCGTGGCGATCGCGTCCGGGCCGGGCAGGAAGCCCAGGACGGCGTGGCTGCGGGCGAAGACCGCCGTCAGGCCGAGGATCCCGACCGCCGACTGCCCGACGACGACCAGGGCGGGGGAGCGGGTGAGCGAGCGCAGGCCCATCCCGCTGGCCACCACCACCGCGACGAGGAACACCGCCTGCCAGGCCCATCCGGTCCCGGTCACGACCGGCAGCAGGGTGGCGGCCGCCAGCAGCGTGGCCAGGGCGCCCAGGTACGGCGCCGCCTCGTCGCGCCGGCTCACGGCGCCACCTCCCGACCGGCCCGCGGCCCGAGCCCGGTCATCGCGAGATCACCGCGAGCACCTGGTCGTCGGTGCGCAGCCGTTCCCACGCCTGGGCGACGGAGTCACCGCTGCGGGCACCCGCGACGGCCCAGCCGGCCTGGCGCAGGATCGTCGCGGCCCGGACCGACTCGGTCCCGGCGTCTGCGGTGCCGCTGCTGCCGAACGTCGGGGTGTCGAGCACGAGCGCGACGCACGACGTGCCCTGGCGGCGCAGGCGGGCCAGGTCCTCGGTCGTCTCGTCGTCCAGCCGTCCGACCACGGCGACCAGCAGCCCGCCGCGCTGGCTGGCGCGGGCGAGGCGGACCGCCTCCGCGAGACAGCCGAGGTTGCCCGCCTCCAGCACGGCCAGCTGGTCCAGCAGCGGCCCGTCGCCGTCCGTGGCCGGCTCGCACCACGGCCGCTGCTCGGGACCGTCGACGAGCCGTACGACGTACCCCAGGCCGACCAGGTGGTGGGCGACCGAGGCCGCCGCGGTGACCGCCCACTCCAGGGAGGACGCGGGGCCGTCGCCGTGGTGGGCCACCTTGCGCCGGTCGATCAGGATGCTGGCCCGGCTCTGCCAGGGCTGCTCCTCGCGGCGCACCATCAGCTCGCCGCGCCGCGCGGTCGACCGCCAGTGCACCCGGCGCAGGTCGTCGCCGTGGCGGTACTCGCGGACCGCGGTGTCGTCCTCTCCGGACGCCGCCACCGCGCGCGGCCGGCTGTCGCCGCGCCCACCCCAGTCGCCTCGCCACGGCAGCGCGGAGAGCCGGTGCACCTGGGGCGTGACGATCAGCTGGTCCCGCGTGGTGAACGAGCGGGCCTGCTCGACCAGGCCGAACGGGTCGGTCAGCCGCACGGCCAGCGGCCCGACGAAGAAGCGGCCGCGGACCTCGGAGCGGATGGAGTACGCCACGCCCCGCCGCTCGCCCGGGGCCAGTCCCGGAAGCACGAACCGCGGCCGCGTGCCGAGGACGAACGGCACGCGCTCCTCCACGAGCATCACCGAGCAGCGCACGGTCGACACGTTCGCCAGCTCCAGGTGCACCCGGGCCGCCTGGCCGGCCTCGACCCGGTGCGGCACCAGGGTGCGCGTGCAGGAGACGCGGAAGTGCCGGCGGGAGAGCACGACCGCGCACAGGATGGGCAGGACGACCAGGAGCACCCCCACGCGCAGCAGGTCGGACTGCCCGAGCAGCAGCGAGCAGGCGATGGCGCTCAGCCCGGCGGCCAGCACGGCCCGGCCGCGGATGGTCAGCGAGCGCCAGGGCGCCGCGCGCAGGCGCTGTCGCAGGCTGCGCGACGGAACCCGGCTCTGGCTCATCCCTCTCGTTCGCCTACCTGGCCAGGGCCCCGGGCACCCGGACGCGGGCGACCAGGTCGCTCACGACGTCCACCGTCGAGCGCCGCGCCAGCTGGGCGTCCGCGGTGGGCAGCAGCCGGTGGGCCAGCACCGGCACGGCGAGCTCCTGCAGGTCGTCGGGGAGCACGTGGTCACGACCGGCGAGCGCGGCCTGGGCCCGGGCCGCGCGCAGCAGCTGGAGGGTCGCCCGGGGCGACGCGCCGAGCCGCAGCTCCGGGCTGCGCCGGGTCGCGGTCGCCAGGTCGACGGCGTACTGCTTGACCGCCGGGCTCAGGTAGACCCCGCGCACCGACGCGGTCAGGCGGCGGACGTCGTCCGCGGTCGCGACCGGACGCAGGTCCTCCAGCGGCGAGCGCGCGGTGTGGCTGTCCAGCATGTCGAGCTCGGCGGCGGGGGAGGGATAGCCCATCGACACCCGCGCCATGAACCGGTCGCGCTGGGCCTCCGGCAGCGGGTAGGTGCCCTCCATCTCGATCGGGTTCTGCGTCGCGATCACGATGAACGGGGACTCGAGCCGGTACGTCGTGCCGTCGACGGTGACCTGACCCTCCTCCATGCACTCCAGCAGGGCGGACTGGGTCTTGGGCGAGGCGCGGTTGATCTCGTCGCCGACCACCACGTTGGCGAAGATCGCGCCCGGCTTGAACTCGAAGTCCCGGGTCTCCTGGTGGAAGACGCTGACGCCGGTGATGTCGCTGGGGAGCAGGTCGGGAGTGAACTGGATCCGCCGCACGGAGCAGTCGATCGCCCGGGCCAGCGCCTTGGCCAGCAGGGTCTTGCCCACGCCGGGCACGTCCTCGATCAGCAGGTGGCCCTCGGCCAGCAGCACGGTCACGGCGGTCCGCACCACGTCGCTCTTGCCCTCGATCACGGACTCGACGGCCGCGGTGATCCGCAAGGAGGTGCGCAGCAGGTCGTCCAGGTCGACCAGGTCGGCGAGCTCCGCCGGGTCGGGCAGGGCACTGTGGTCCGGCGCCTGGCGCTGGTGGTTCAGACCGGCCCCGGAGTGCTCGGCGCTGGGAGCGCTCACAGAGGTCCTCCTTCGGTGGCGGGTCGCCCTGCCGGCGCCGCGGGACGTCTCGTGCCGCCGACCGCAGTGTCGATGCAGACCTTGATTTGACCATTGTGCGTGACGGATCGCCTAGGTGCTGACCGTCTTCGATCGCCGTCGCCTGCTGGTCCCACGGTGTTCTCCTGCCGGTCGGACGCCCGTTCGCGTCGTCCTCCACTTCGCTCCCCGCCCCACACCTCCTTCGTGGCGGCGGGCCGCAGTGTTCGGCCCCGCGGCGGGGTTTCCCGCCGGCCCACCGTCCGCGGCCGTGTCCTGCCGGCGCCTCGACGGACCGGCCGCCGGATTCGGGCCGCCGGGGCGCTCCACTCTGCACCCACGCCGCTGACCTGCGCTGACGCCACCGTTCGGCGGCGCTGATTGCCGCGTTTTCCTTGACCGTGGTGTGAAGTGGGGTAATGTGGAGCACGTGGGAGCGGAGGGGTTCCCGCCGGACCGAACGGGGAGGTGGGTGCCGTGTTCCTGGGCACCCACACGCCTCGTCTGGACGAGAAAGGGCGGTTGTTCCTGCCCGCGCGGTTCCGGGACAAGCTCGCTGACGGGCTGGTCGTCACCCGCGGGCAGGAGCACTCCCTGTTCGTGTTCCCGATGGAGGAGTTCACCCGGCTCTCCGAGCAGCTGCGGTCGGCTCCGATGACCAACAAGGCCGCCCGTGACTACCTGCGCGTGTTCCTGTCCGGGGCCAGCGACGAGGTGCCGGACCGGCAGGGCCGGATCACCATCCCCCCGGTGCTGCGCGAGTACGCGCGGCTCACCCGCGACTGCACGGTGATCGGTGCCGGGGCCCGCATCGAGATCTGGGACTCGCCGACCTGGGCGGCGTACCTCGCCTCGACCGAGGAGGCGTTCGCCGACCAGGCGGAGGAGGTGGTTCCCGGCTTCATGTGACCTCCGGCCGATCCGCCGGTCCACCCGTGGCCCGCAGGCCCTGCGACGAGGTCTCCATCCGCTCCCGCCGTCCTGGCGCACCTTCCCCGGTGCCAGGGCAGGCAGAACCTCATCACCCCGGAGCGGCTGGGGACCTGGCCGCAGGACCGCACGGCCTGCACCGCACCACCGACCGACCACCCGCGGGCTCGACCCAACCGCAGCAGCAAGGGGCACGGCATGACAGACGACGACATCACCGCGCCGGGTCACCGGCACGTGCCGGTGATGCGCGACCGGGTGACGGAGCTGCTCGCTCCCGCGCTGCTCGAGCCCGGCTCGGTCGTGGTGGACGCGACCCTGGGCATGGGGGGCCACGCGGAGGCCCTGCTCGACGCCTGTCCCGAGGCCCTGCTGGTGGGGCTGGACCGCGACCCGGGCGCACTGGAGATGGCGCGGACGCGCCTCGAGCGGTTCGGTGACCGCCTCCGGCCGGTGCACGCGGTCTACGACGAGCTGCCCGACGTGCTGGAGCGGCTCGGCATCGAGCGGGTCCAGGGCGTGCTGTTCGACCTCGGCGTCTCCTCCTGGCAGCTGGACGAAGAAGGCCGGGGCTTCGCCTACCGGGTCGATGCGCCCCTCGACATGCGGATGGACCCGAGCGGCGGACCGACCGCCGCGGACGTCCTCAACGAGTACTCGGTGGAGCACCTGGCTCGGGTGCTGCGCGAGTTCGGAGAGGAGCGCTACGCGCTGCGCATCGCCAAAGCCGTTGCGCGCGAACGTGATCGGAGCCCGTTCACGACGTCGGCTCGTCTGGTCGACGTGCTGCGTGAGGCCATCCCGGCCGCCTCGGCCCGCACCGGGGGCCACCCGGCGAAGCGCACGTTCCAGGCCCTGCGCATCGAGGTCAACGGCGAGCTGGCCGCATGGACGGCGGCGCTCCCGGCTGCGGTCGACGCCCTCGCGGTCGGCGGCCGCATCGTGGTGCTCGCCTATCACTCGCTCGAGGACCGCATCGCCAAGCAGCTCCTCGCGCGCGGTGCCACCAGCCGCACGCCGCCCGGGCTGCCGGTCGAGCTCGCGGACCACGCGCCGTACCTGCGGCTGCTGACCCGTGGCGCCGAGACGCCTGGCGCCGACGAGGTGTCGGCCAACTCCCGGGCCGCGTCGGCCCGACTGCGGGCCGCCGAGCGGATCCGCGAGGGGAGGGCGGCATGAGCCAGGCCCTGGCCTCCACGGCCGCCCGTGCGGCCCGCGCCCAGGCCGCCGGCACGGCAGCCGCCCCCGCCCGCAGCCGGAACACCCCACCGGGTCAGCGGACATCCGGCCGGCCCTCGGTGCGCCGCCCGCCGCTGCGGGTGGTCCAGGCGCCGCCCACGGCCGGCTCCCCGCTCGGCTTCGCGCTGGTCTGCGCCGCTCTGCTCGGTGCCGGGCTGCTCGCCCTGCTGCTGCTCAACACCGCTGTGGCCCAGGACTCCTTCGGCCTGCAACGGCTCCAGGACAACGCCCGCGTGCTCGCCAACCAGAAGCAGGCGCTGATCCAGAACAACGACCTGGCGGCCTCGCCGGCCCAGCTGTCGGCCAAGGCCTGGGCCCTCGGGCTCGTGCCGGCCTCGGGTACGGCGTTCATCGAGCTGCCCTCGGGCAAGGTGTTGGGCGTGGCGAACCCGGCACCGAGGGTCGCGCCGCCTACCGTGATCACCAGTACCAACCGCACCAACGGCACCAGCAGTGCGCAGGCCGGCTCGGGATCGACCGCCGGCGTCGCGCCGGGCGTGGCTCCGGCCGCACCGGTCAGCGCAACTGCCCAGACCGGCACGGCGCCAGCGACGCTCGCGCCGGCGGCGCCGAAGGCCGCGGCCGGGACGCGCACGACGACCAACAGCACGCCGGGCACCCACAGCGTGGCCCCGCCGACCACGACGAGGTGACCACGTGACCCCGCCCCGCGACGCGCAGCGACCGCAGCCGCCGGGGAAGCGGGGGCCGAGCTGCTCGGCAGCTCCGGTGGCTCCGGCGGCTCCGCGCGGCCGGCACAGCGACCCGCCGCCCGGGCGACCCAGCGGACGGCCCCGCGAACACCTGCCCGAGCAACCCCGCGGCCAACCCCGCGGGCAACCCCCCGAACACCGCAGGATGCGGCGCCCCGGCCGCGTCCCGCCGCTTCCCGCTCGGCCACGTCGTCCCGCTCGACCAGCTCGGCGGGGTCGGCGCGGTCGGCGCGCTCGGCGTCGGCG
Organism: uncultured Actinomycetota bacterium; assembly: GCA_963743975.1. Lineage (GTDB taxonomy): Bacteria > Actinomycetota > Actinomycetes > Actinomycetales > CAVURS01 > CAVURS01. Next base: position 135,019 of record CAVURS010000001.1, on the reverse strand, counting down.
GCGTCGACGGTCCGGCGGGGTGACCCACCGCGGCGGACCCGTCCGCCCCGCCGCCCCCCGGACCCGCCCCGGACGGCGCGGGTCGGCCACTCGGCGCGCCGGGTGCGGATCATGCTCGGCGTCGCGTTCTTCGTGCTGACCCTGTTCGCGGCCCAGCTGCTGCGGATCCAGGGCCTGGACGCCTCGTCGCTGGAGGCCAGCGCGCTGGGCAGCCGGACGACCACGCAGGTCCTGCCCGCCTCGCGCGGGGAGATCCAGGACGCCGACGGCAACCCGCTCGCGCTGTCCGTCGACCGGCGCAACGTGACGATCGACCAGACGCTCGTGCCCGGCTACCACGTGCCGCGCGACGCCACACCGGCCCAGCTGGCGGCCCTCGACCCGGCGACGACCGGCGTCGCCGGCGCAGCCGCGGTCCTGGCGCCGATCGTGGACCTGCCGGTGAGCCAGGTGCAGGCCAAGCTGACCGGCACCCGGCGCTTCGCCTACCTGGTCAAGGGCATCACGCCGGCGGTCTGGGACCACATCTCCTCGCTGCGCATCCCCGGCATCTTCAGCGAGCAGACCTCCCAGCGGGTCTACCCGGGTGGTGCGCTCGCCGCGGCCCTGGTCGGCTTCGTCGGCGCCGACGGCAAGCCGCTCGCCGGCCTGGAGCTGCAGCTCAACTCCTCGCTGCTCGGGAAGTCGGGGTCGATCACCTACGAGAAGCAGCCGGACGGCTCGGTGATCGCGACCGCTCCCGTGGAGCAGAAGAGCGCCGTGCCCGGACAGGACGTCCGCCTGACGATCGACCAGGACCTGCAGTGGAAGGCCGAGACCCTGCTGGCCGACCAGGTGCGCAAGACCAAGGCGCTGTCCGGCACGGTCGTCGTCATGGACGTCCGGACGGGAGACCTGCTGGCGCTCGCCGCCGCCCCCACGTTCGACCCGGCCACCTACGGCAAGGCGCCGTCGACGGCGCTGGTGGACCAGGCCCTGGCCGGCGTCTACGAGCCGGGGTCGACCAGCAAGGTGATGACCGCCGCCGCGGCACTGTCCGAGGGGGTGGTCACCCCGGAGACCGCGGTGACCGTGCCCGGCACCCTGCACCGCGCCGACCGGACGTTCCACGACGCCGAGAGCCACGGCACCGAGCGGCTGACCCTGGGCGGCGTGCTCGCCAAGTCGAGCAACATCGGCGCGATCGAGGTGGGCGAGCGGCTCAGCCCCAAGACGATGTGGAGCTACCTGACCAAGTTCGGGGTCGGCCAGCCGACCGGGCTGGGCTTCCCCGGTGAGAGCCCGGGCATCCTGGCCAACTACCAGGACTGGAACGGCTCGCAGCGGTACACCGTGCTGTTCGGGCAGGGCCTGTCGGTCAACGCGGTCCAGGCCGCGGGCATCTTCCAGACCATCGCCAACAACGGTCTGCGGATGCCGCCGCGCCTCGTGCAGGGGTACGTCGACGGCGCCGGCACCGAGACCAAGGCCGCCCCCAGCACCGGTGTCCGCGTGATCAGTCCCGCTGTGGCCAAGGAGCTGCGCACCCTGCTGGAGGGCGTCGTCAGCAAGGACGGCACGGCGCCGGAGGCCGAGATCCCGGGGTACCGCGTGGCCGGCAAGACCGGCACCGCCCAGCGCTTCGACCCGACCTGCGGGTGCTACCGCGGCTTCACCGCCTCGTTCATCGGCATGGCGCCGGCCGACAACCCCCAGCTGGTCGTCGCGGTCACGTTGCAGCGCCCGGTCAAGGGCTACTACGGCGGGGCGGTGGCGGCACCGGTCTTCCAGCAGATCATGAGCTACGCACTGGCCCGGCTGGACATCCCGCCGACCGGCACCAAGTCGCCCAAGGTCCGGATCTACCCGAAGTGACAGGTAGCCTCCGAGCGTGCCGACGACCGGCGGCCTGCGGCCCACTGTGACTCCTTCCCTGGCCCTCCCGACGGTGGCCGAGGTCGCCGGCGCAGCGGCGGCCGGCCTGCCCGACGTCCCGGTCACCGGCGCCAGCCTGGACTCCCGGGCCGTCCGAGCCGGCGACCTGTACGCCGCCCTGCCCGGCTCCCACGCGCACGGCTCGGCCTTCAGCAGCCAGGCGGCGGGGGCCGGAGCCGTCGCCGTCCTGACCGACCCGGCCGGCCGGCGCGGGGCGGAGGAGGCCGGGCTGCCGGCGGTCGTGGTCGCCGACCCTCGGGCGGTCCTGGGGCCGGTCTCGGCCGCGATCTACGGACGTCCGGCCGAGCGGCTGCTGATGCTGGGCGTCACGGGGACGAACGGCAAGACGACCACGTCGTACCTGCTCGAGGCCGCGCTGGTCGCCGCCGGGCACCGCACCGGCCTGGTCGGCACGATCGAGACCCGGGTGGGCGACGAGCGGGTGGACAGCGTCCGGACCACGCCGGAGGCCCCCGAGCTGCAGGCCCTGCTCGCCGTGATGGTCGAGCGTGGCTGCACGGCCTGCGCCATGGAGGTCTCCAGCCATGCGCTCGCGCTGCACCGCGTCGACGGCGTGCGGTACGACGTCGCCGGGTTCACCAACCTCTCGCGGGACCACCTGGACTTCCACGCCGACCAGGAGGACTACTTCGCGGCCAAGGCGTCGCTGTTCACCCCGGAGCGGTGCCGCCGGGCCGTGGTGTGCGTCGACGACGCGTGGGGCAGGAGGCTCGCCGAGCAGGCGCCGGTCCCCGTCACGACCCTGCGGACCGGCGGGGACGACCGGCCGGCAGGTCCGGGGGCCGGGGCCGAGTGGGCGGTGGTCGACAGCACCCCGGAGCCCGACGGGTCCGCGGCGGACTTCACGCTGCGATCCGCCGACGGTCAGGTGATCCGGCTCCGCTGCCCGCTGCCCGGCGACTTCAACGTGGCGAACACCGCCCTGGCCGCGCTCATGCTGCTGGCGGCGGGGGTGCCCGCGGACGAGCTGCGTCCCGGCCTCGGGCGGGCCCGGGTGCCGGGCCGGATGGAGCGGGTGGAGGCACCGGCCGGCGGACCGCTCGCCGTCGTCGACTACGCCCACACGCCCGAGGCGGTCGCGGCCGCGCTGCGGGCGCTGCGACCCTCCACCCGGGGCCGTCTGGTCGTGGTGCTCGGGGCCGGTGGCGAGCGCGACACCGCCAAGCGGCCGCTGATGGGCGCGGCCGCGGCGGCGCACGCCGACGTCGTCGTGGTCACCGACGACAACCCGCGCTCGGAGGACCCGGCGGCGATCCGGGCCCAGGTGATGGGCGGCGCCCGTGCCGAGGGGGCGGCCGCCGTGCTGGTGGAGGTGGGGGACCGGCGCGCGGCCATCGTGCACGCCCTGACCTACGTCTCGGGCCCGCAGGACACCGTGCTGGTCGCCGGCAAGGGACACGAGCGTGGTCAGGACGTCGGCGGCGCCGTGCTCCCGTTCGACGATCGCGCCGTGCTGGCCGAGGCCCTGCGATCGGCGGCGAGCGCGTCGTGATCCCGATGCGGCTGGCCGAGATCGCCGAGGCCACCGGCGGGGTGGTGCACCCGGCCGGACGTGCACCCACCCCCGCCCCCGGTGACGTGCTGGTGGACGGGCCGGTCGTCACCGACTCGCGGCTGGCCGGTCCCGGCGGCCTGTACGTCGCGCGGCTCGGCGAGAGCGCCGACGGTCACGACTTCGTGCCCGACGCGGCCGGCCGGGGCGCGGTGGCCGCCCTTACCTCGCGGCCGGTCGACGACCTGCCGGCGGTGGTCGTCGACGACGTCCAGGTGGCCTTCGCCCGCCTGGCTCGCGAGGTGATCGCGCGGGCGGCCGGGCTCACGGTCGTCGCCGTCACCGGTTCGTCCGGGAAGACCAGCACGAAGGACCTGCTGGCCCAGGTGCTCGGCCGGCTCGGACCCACGGTGGCGGCCGAGGGCTCGTACAACTCCGAGGTCGGGGTCCCGCTGACCGTCGTGCGGGCGGACCCGGCCACGCGGTACCTGGTGCTGGAGATGGGTGCCCGGGGCGCCGGGCACATCGGCTACCTCACCCGGATGGCGCCGCCCGACGTCGCGGTGGTGCTCAACGTGGGGTCCGCGCACCTGGGCGAGTTCGGCTCCCGCGAGGCCGTGGCCCGGGCCAAGAGCGAGCTCGTGCAGGGCCTCGCCCCGGGCGGGACCGCGGTCCTGAACGCCGACGACCCCGCCGTGACGGCGATGGCCGGGCTGACCGCTGGTCCGGTGGTCCTCGTCGGCCGCGCGGAGGGCGCAGCCGTGCGCGCCGAGGACGTCCGGCTCGACCGCAAGGCCCGCCCGTCGTTCCGGCTGGTCAGCTCGCTGCCCGGCGCCGAGGGCGAGGCGGAGGTGTCGCTGCGCCTGCACGGGGAGCACCACGTCGCGAACGCGCTGGCCGTCGCGGGTGTCGCGCTGGTCCTCGGCCTGTCCGTGGCCGACACGGCGCAGGCCCTGAGCGCCGCCTCGGCCGGCAGCCGCTGGCGGATGGAGGTGCTCGAGCGCGCCGACGGCGTCACGGTGGTCAACGACGCCTACAACGCCAACCCCGAGTCGATGCGGGCCGCACTCGAGGCGCTGGCCCGGATGGCCCGCCGCCGGCGTTCCTGGGCCGTGGTGGGGGAGATGCTCGAGCTCGGTCCGGCGTCCGAGGAGGAGCACGCGCAGCTCGGCCGGACCGCGGCGGACCTCGGTGTCTCGCGCCTCGTCGTGGTCGGGGCGGGGGCCCGGCCGGCGTACGACGCGGCGCTGGAGCGGGCCGGCTGGGAGCAGGCCCCGGTCCTGCTGCCGGACATCGACGCGGCGTACGAGCTGCTGCAGGCCGAGCTCGCCTCCGGCGACGTCGTGCTGCTGAAGTCCAGCCGCGACTCCGGCCTGCGGGTGCTCGGCGACCGGTTGCGCGAGGTCCCGCTCCCCGGGCCCGGCCGCGGGGCGCAAGGCGGCGGCGCATGAAGCTGGTCCTGCTGGCCGCTGCCGTGGCCCTGGTCATCTCGCTGTTCGGAACCCCGCTGTTCATCCGGTTCCTGGTCAAGCGCGGCTACGGACAGTTCATCCGCGACGACGGTCCCACCTCGCACCACACCAAGCGCGGCACGCCGACGATGGGCGGTGCGGTCATCATCGGCGGCAGCGTGTTCGCGTACGTGTTCGCCCACGCGGTGACGCTGCGCGGCGTGACGGTGAGCGGCGTGCTCGTGCTGTTCCTCATGAGCGGGCTCGGCCTGGTCGGCTTCGTCGACGACTACCTCAAGATCTCCCACCAGCGCAGCCTCGGACTGGGTGCGGGCGCGAAGCTGGCGGGCCAGTCGGCGGTGGCCATCGCGTTCGCGATCCTGGCCCTGCAGTTCCCCAACGAGAACTTCCGGCGGCCGGCGTCGACCCAGGTCTCGTTCATCCGGGACACCCACGTCGACCTGGCCTTCGCCGGCCCGGTCGTGGGGCTCATCCTGTTCGTGATCTGGGCCCAGCTGATGATCTCCGGCTGGAGCAACGGCGTGAACCTCACCGACGGCCTGGACGGGCTGGCCACCGGTGCCTGCGTGATGGTCTTCGCGGCGTACGTGCTGATCGGCACCTGGCAGTCGAACCAGAACTGCCAGGTCGACGCGTCGCTGAAGTGCTACGAGGTGCGCGACCCGCGGGACCTGGCGGTGGTCGCGGCCTCGGTGATGGGCGCCTGCTTCGGATTCCTGTGGTGGAACGCCTCCCCGGCCAAGATCTTCATGGGCGACACCGGCTCCCTGGCCCTCGGCGGCGCGCTCGCCGGCCTGTCGATCACGACGCACACGGAGCTGCTGCTGGTGATCCTGGGCGGCCTGTTCGCGCTGATCACCGCGTCGGTCATCGTCCAGGTCGGGTCGTTCAAGCTGACCGGCCGCCGGGTCTTCCGGATGGCTCCGCTGCAGCACCACTTCGAGATGGTCGGCTGGAACGAGATCACGATCGTCATCCGCTTCTGGATCATCGCCGGCCTGTTCGTCGCCTTCGGGCTCGGCATCTTCTACGCCGAGTGGGTCGTCGGCTCGTGAGTGGCGGCGGCGGACGCCGCCCCCCGGCGACGGACCGGGCGGCTGCAGGGGCTGGACCACCGCGACGCCGCCTGGTCCGGCCTGTCCGTGGTCGTCGCCGGCATCGGCCTGAGCGGGTTCGCGGCCGCCGACGCCCTGCTCGAGCGGGGCGCGCGGGTCGTCGTGGTCGACGGCCGGGACGGGGAGTCCGAGCAGGCCCACGCCCAGATCCTGCGCATCCTCGGCGCCGGGTCGAGCTCGGCCGGCAGCCCGGGCCGCCGGACCTGGGCGACGCCGACCTGGTCGTCACCTCGCCCGGCTGGCGGCCGGACCAGCCGTTGCTGGCCGCCGCGGCCCGGGCGGGCGTCCCGGTGTGGGGCGAGGTCGAGCTCGCCTGGCGGATGCGCTCCCGCGACGGCGCCGCGCCCTGGCTCACCGTCACGGGGACCAACGGCAAGACCACCACCGTGCGGATGCTCGAGTCGATGCTGCGCGCCGCGGGCCTGCGCGCCGTCGCCGCCGGGAACGTCGGCCTGCCGCTGCTCGAGGCGGTCCTGCACCCCGAGCCGTACGACGTCCTGGCCGTGGAGCTGTCCAGCTTCCAGCTGCACTGGTCGTCCTCGATCAGCCCCCAGGCCAGCGCCTGCCTGAACGTCGCCCCGGACCACGTCGACTGGCACGGCTCGCTCGAGGCGTACGTGCGGGACAAGGGACGGGTCTACGAGCGCACCCAGCTGGCCTGCGTCTACAACGTCGCCGACCCGGTGACCGAGCAGCTGGTCCGCGACGCCGAGGTCGTCGAGGGGGCCCGGGCCGTGGGGTTCACCCTCGGCACGCCGGCGGTCGGGATGCTCGGTGTGGTCGACGACGTGCTCTGCGACCGCGCGTTCGTCGAGGAGCGGCGCACCGCGGCGGCCGAGCTGGCCACGCTGGAGGACCTGGTCCGGCCCGGCGACCCCGAGGGCGGCCCGGCCGCGCACACCGTCGCCAACGCCCTGGCCGCGGCCGCCCTGGCCCGGGCCCACGGCATCTCGCCGCGGGCCGTGCGGGACGGCCTGCGGGCCTTCCGGCCCGCGGCGCACCGGATCGCACGGGTGGCCCAGGTCGGCGACGTCGCGTACGTCGACGACTCCAAGGCCACGAACCCGCACGCCGCGGCCGCCTCGCTGGCCGCGTTCGGGTCCGTCGTGTGGGTGGCCGGCGGCCTGCTCAAGGGCGCCGACGTGGACGACCTGGTCGCCGCCCACGCCCACCGGCTGCGGGGCGCCGTCCTGCTCGGCCGGGATCGCGCGGTGATCGCGGAGGCACTGGCGCGACACGCGCCCGATCTCCCCGTGGTCGAGGTGGCCAGCACGGAGACTGACGTGATGGACCGGGTCGTGGCGGCTGCGGCCGGGCTGGCGCGGCCCGGCGACGTGGTCCTGCTCGCGCCGGCCGCTGCGTCGATGGACCTCTTCCGTGACTACGGCGCCCGCGGCGACGCGTTCGCCGCGGCCGTGCGCCGTCTGCCCGGGGCAGCCGAGTGACGCAGACCGCGACCCGTCCGGCGGGGCCCGCGGGGACGCGCACGGCTCGGGGCGCGACGCCGGCCCCGGCCCCGGCCCAGAGCCGGTTGCGCCGCCAGCTGCCGTGGGTGGCGCGGCTGGACTCACCGGTCACGACCTACTACGCCTTGCTCGGCTCGACCATCCTGCTGCTCGTCATCGGCCTGGTCATGGTGCTGTCGGCGTCCTCGGTGACGTCGTACCAGCAGAGCGGCTCCTCGTTCACCGTGTTCAAGGCCCAGCTGGTGTTCGCGATCGCCGGCATCGTGCCGATGTTCGTCGCGTCCCGGCTGCCGACGTCCGTTCTGGAAGCGCTTCGCGTGGCCGGCCGTGCTGCTCGCGATCGTGCTGCAGGCCATGGTGTTCAGCCCGCTCGGCGTGTCGGTCAACGGCAACCGGAACTGGCTGGCCTTCGCCGGCCAGCGGCTCCAGCCCTCCGAGGCGGCGAAGATCGCGCTGGTGCTGTGGGCGGCCACCGTGCTCAGCCGCAAGCGCAGCTCGCTGTCCGGGTGGGGCCACGTGGTGGTCCCGGTGATCTTCCCGGTCGGGGTCGTGGTGATCGGCCTGGTCCTCGCCGGCCACGACCTCGGCACCGGGCTCGTCCTGCTGCTCGTGCTCGCGGCCGTGCTGTTCGCCGCCGGTGCTCCGGCCCGGATCTTCGTCACCGCTGCGGTCGCGATGACCTCGCTGGTGCTGGTGCTGGCCCGCAGCTCGCCGAGCCGGATGGCCCGCATCCACGCGTGGCTGAGCGGCAGCTGCTCGGACCAGTGGAGCACCTGCTTCCAGTCCATCCACGGCAAGTACGCGCTCGCCGACGGCGGATGGTGGGGGGTCGGGCTGGGTGCGAGCCGGGAGAAGTGGTCCTGGCTGCCGGAGGCGCACAACGACTTCATCTTCGCGATCATCGGCGAGGAGCTCGGCCTGGTCGGCGCGCTGACCGTCCTCGCGCTGTTCGCGGTGCTCGCCTGGGCCTGCTACCGGCTGGTCGCCCGCAGCACGGACCCGTTCGTGCGGATCGCGACGGGCGGGATCATGGTGTGGGTGATCGGTCAGGCCCTCATCAACGTCGGAGCCGTGATCGGCATGCTGCCGGTCATCGGCGTGCCCCTCCCGCTGGTGTCCAGCGGCGGCACGGCCCTGCTGACCACGATGTTCGCCCTCGGCATCCTGCTCTCGTTCGCCCGCCGGGAGCCCGAGTGCCGGGCCGCCCTGGCCGGCCGGCCGTCGCTGCTGCGCCGCTCGCTCGTCGTCATCCCGCGGCTGAGAGGCCGCTCGGACCCCGCGCCCGGGGCGCGCGCCGGGCGATGACCGCGCCGTCGTCGGTGCTGCTGGCCGGCGGGGGGTCGGCCGGGCACGTGTCACCGCTGCTCTCGGTGGCCGATGCCCTGCGCCGCCGCTGGCCCGAGGTGGAGATCACCGCCCTCGGGACCTCCGAGGGCCTCGAGGTGCGGCTGGTCCCCGACCACGGGTACCCGCTGCGCACCATCCCGCGCGTGCCGATGCCCCGTCGCCCGGACGCCTCGCTGCTGCGCTTCCCCGGCGCCCTGTCGGCGGAGATCGCCGCCGCGGCGGCCGTCCTCACCGACGTCGACGCCGACGTGGTCGCCGGCTTCGGCGGCTACGTCTCGACCGCGGCCTACCTCGCCGCCCGCCGCCTGCGGCTGCCGTACGTCGTGCACGAGGCCAACACGCGGCCCGGCCTGGCCAACCGGCTGGGCGCCCGCTTCACGCCGTACGTCGCGACGAGCTTCGCCGGCACCCGGCTGCCGCACGCCGTCCGGACCGGGCTGCCCCTGCGCCGCGAGATCAGCCGGCTGGACCGGTTCGAGGGGCGGGACCGCGCCCGCGCCGGGTTCGGCCTGGCACCGGACCGGCCGACGCTGCTGGTGACGGGCGGCTCGCTCGGCGCGCTGCGGCTGAACCAGACGCTCGGTGCCTGTGTCGCGGACCTGCGCTCGGCCGGCATCCAGGTGCTGCACCTGGCCGGCCTGGGCAAGGGCTTCGAGCCGCCACCGGCAGGGCCGGGGGAGCCGGCGTACGTCGTGCTGGAGTACTGCGACGACATGGCGGACGCCTACCGGGCGGCCGACGCGGTGGTCTGCCGGGCCGGGGCGAACACCGTGAGCGAGCTGACCGCGGTGGGCCTGCCCGCCGTGTACGTCCCGCTGCCGATCGGGAACGGCGAGCAGCGGCTGAACGCCGAGCCGGTGGCCACGGCCGGGGGAGGGCTCATCGTCGCCGACCGGCAGTTCACGCCCGAGTGGGTGCGGACCAGGCTGGTCGGCTGGCTGGCCGACGCCGAGGGGCTGCAGGCGGCCGGTGCGGCCGCCGCGAGCTGCGGCGTCCGCGACGCCGACGAGCGCGTCGCGGACCTGGTGGAGGCGGCCGCGGCCGGCCCGAAGGCCTTGGCCCGCAAGGGACCCCGCCCATGAGCGTCCCCGTGGCCCCGGCGACCTCGGTGCCCATCGACCTGTCGGTCGACGTCCCGCCGGCCGAGCTGCTGGGTCACGTGCACTTCGTCGGCATCGGCGGCGCCGGCATGTCGGGGATCGCCCGGGTGCTGCTCGCCCGCGGCCTCCCGGTGAGCGGCAGCGACGCGAAGGACTCGCGGATCCTCACGGCCCTGCGGGCCGAGGGCGCGACGGTGACGGTGGGGCACGCGGCGTCCAACGTGGCGGGCGCCCAGACCGTGGTGGTCTCCAGTGCGGTGCGGGCCGGCAACCCCGAGGTCGTGGCCGCGCGCGAGGCCGGGCTCCTCGTCATCCACCGGTCCCAGGCGCTGTTCGCCGCTGATGCAGGGCCGCACGCGGGTCGCGGTCGCCGGCACGAACGGCAAGACCACGACCACCTCGATGCTGACCGTGGCCCTGCAGCGGGCCGGTGTCGACCCGTCGTTCGCGATCGGCGGGGAGCTCACCGAGAGCGGGACGAACGCCCACCACGGCACCGGGCCCGTCTTCGTCGCCGAGGCCGACGAGAGCGACGGCAGCTTCGTCATCTACCGGCCGCACGTCGCCGTGGTGACCAACGTCCAGCCCGACCACCTCGACCACTACGGCACGGCGGAGGCGGTCGAGCAGGCGTTCCTGGACTTCGTCCGCGGGATCCCGGACGGCGGCCTGCTCGTGGCCTGCGCCGACGACCCCGGCTCCCGGCGGCTGGCCGAGGCCGCCGCCGCCCTGGGCATCCGGACCGCGACGTACGGCGCCGCGCCCGACGCCGACGTGCGCGTCAGCGGCGGCCGACGCGGCGTTCACGATCACCGAGCGCGGGCGCCTACACCGGCACCGTGCGGCTGAAGGTGCCGGGCTGGCACAACGTGCTCAACGCCGCCGCGGCGTACACCGCCGCCACCCGAGGTCTCGCGCTGGACCCGGCGGCGATCCGCGACGGGCTGGCGCTGTTCACCGGCACGCGCCGGCGGTTCGAGCCCCGCGGCGTCGCGGCCGGGGTCCGCGTCGTCGACGACTACGCGCACAACCCGGGCAAGGTGGCCGCCGCCCTGCAGACCGCACGGTCCGTCGCCGGGGCCGGCCGGGTGGTCGTGGTGTTCCAGCCCCACCTGTTCAGCCGCACCCGCGACTTCGCGCGTGCAGTTCGGGCAGGCGCTGAGCGACGCCGACGAGGTGGTGGTGATGGACGTCTATGCCGCCCGTGAGGATCCGCTTCCCGGTGTGACGGGTGCGCTGGTGGCCGCCGCCGTGGACCTGCCACCGGAGCGGGTCGCCTTCGTGCCGTCCTGGTCCGCGGTCGCCGACGAGGTGGTCTCGCGGCTGCGCCCCGGCGACATCCTCCTCACGGTCGGCGCGGGCGACGTGACGATGATCGGTCCCGAGGTGCTGGACCGCCTGGCCGCGCAGGCCGCTGCCGAGGCCGGATGAGCCGGCCGACGATGACCCGCGGCGGGCTGCCGGCCGTGTCCCGGCCCGTCGTGTCCGCCCCGCCGGATCCCGAGCCGTCCGGGCGTGCCCGGTTCGCCCTGCGGGCCCGGCAGGTCCGGCGAGCGGGCCGGTGGTGGAAGGCCGGCCTGCCCGCGGCGCTGGCTCTGCTGGCCCTCGTGACCTGGCTGCTGGTCTGGGGCCCGCTGCTGGTCGTGCGCTCGGTGTCCGTGCCGGGCGTCTCCCCGGCCGTGGCCGGCGAGGTGCGGTCCGCAGCCGCGATCCCGTCGGGACGTCACCTCCTGGGGCTGGATCTGTCCGCCGCCCGGGGGCGGGTCGCCAGGCTGCCGGACGTCAGGTCGGTCCGGGTCAGCCGCTCCTGGCCGGGGACGGTGGTGGTCGACGTCACGCTGCGCCGGCCGGTGGCGGTGGTGAAGGACGCCCAGGGCGTGCTCCACCTGGCCGACAGCACCGGCACGACGTACGCCGTCGTGGCGGCCGTCCCGGCGGGCCTGCCGCTCGTCGGTGCCGACGCGCGCGACCCCGCGGCGGTGCAGGCGGTGGTGCAGGTGCTCTCGGAGCTGCCGGCCGGCCTGCGCGCCCAGGTGCGCAGCGCCACGGCCAAGGACCCGAACGCCGTCGTCCTCACGCTGCCGCGCCTCACCGTGACCTGGGGGAGCGCCGCCGACTCAGCCCGCAAGGCCGAGGTGCTGCAGGTCCTGCGTCGCGACAACCCGGGCGTGCGGCGGATCGACCTGAGCGCGCCGCAGGCGCCCGCGCTCGGCTGACGGCCGACACGCCAGCAGCGGTCGTTGATCGCGGCGGGTCCGCCACCTAACGTCCTACCACGACGAGGTTGACATAACTATAACCCTCTACTTCAGGGTGAGGGTCGACCGGACACCCCAGCCGATCCGGTGAAACCATCCGGTGAGAACACTCCGGTGGGATCCCGGGTCGGGACCCCCGGTGACATCGCTGATCGACGTTCGAACGAGAGGGCAGCTGACGTGGCAGCACCGCAGAACTACCTGGCCGTCATCAAGGTCGTCGGGATCGGTGGCGGCGGCGTCAACGCGATCAACCGGATGATCGAGGTCGGCCTCAAGGGCGTGGAGTTCATCGCCATCAACACCGACGCCCAGGCGCTGCTGATGAGCGACGCGGACGTCAAGCTCGACGTCGGTCGCGAGCTCACCCGCGGCCTGGGCGCCGGCGCCGACCCCGAGGTCGGCAAGAAGGCCGCCGAGGACCACGCGGAGGAGATCGAGGAGGTGCTCAAGGGCGCCGACATGGTCTTCGTCACGGCGGGCGAGGGCGGCGGCACCGGCACGGGCGGCGCGCCGGTCGTGGCCCGGATCGCCCGGGCGCTCGGCGCGCTGACGATCGGCGTCGTCACCCGGCCGTTCACCTTCGAGGGCCGTCGCCGCGCGGGTCAGGCCGAGGCAGGGATCGCCGGGCTGCGCGAGGAGGTCGACACGCTGATCGTGATCCCGAACGACCGCCTGCTGTCGATCAGCGACCGCGCCGTCAGCATGCTCGACGCCTTCCGCAGCGCCGACCAGGTGCTGCTGTCCGGCGTGCAGGGCATCACCGACCTGATCACGACGCCCGGCCTGATCAACCTGGACTTCGCCGACGTCAAGAGCGTCATGCAGGGCGCCGGCTCGGCCCTCATGGGCATCGGCTCGGCGCGCGGCGAGGACCGCGCCGTCCAGGCCGCGGAGCTGGCGATCTCCAGCCCGCTGCTCGAGGCCAGCATCGACGGCGCGCACGGCGTGCTGCTGTCCATCCAGGGTGGGTCGGACCTGGGCCTGTTCGAGATCAACGAGGCGGCCCGGCTGGTGCAGGAGGCGGCTCACCCGGAGGCGAACATCATCTTCGGCGCGGTCATCGACGACGCCCTCGGCGACGAGGTCCGGGTGACGGTGATCGCCGCGGGCTTCGACGGCGGCTCGCCCCAGCGCCGGCCGGACGAGCGGGGGCTCGGCCAGGTGGCCGGCTCCCGGCCCGCCCCACCGGTCAGCCGGCCGAGCACCCCGGACGTGCCCGGAGCCATCCCCGGAACGCCGGGTGGCGCCAGCATCGCCCCGAGCCCGCCGCCGCCCGCCCAGGTCGCCCCCCAGACCTTCCCGCAGAGCGCGCCCGAGCCGCCCCGCACGCCCGAGCCGGTCACGGTGTCGGACGAGGAGGTCGTCCTCGTCGACGACCCGAAGCAGCCGGTCCGCGTGGGCCGGCCGCCGCGGGCCGAGACGTTCGACGACCCCGACGACCTGGACGTGCCCGACTTCCTGAAGTGAGCCTGCGCCACGACGAGTGGCTCGCCGGCCGGGCCGGACGCGTCCGGTTCACACTCACCGACCGGCATGGGGGCCGCAGTGCCCCGCCGTACGCCGAGGCGAACCTGGGCGGCCACGTCGGCGACGAGCCGGCCGCCGTGGAGGGCAACCGCGAGGAGCTGGCAGGGCGGCTCGGCCTGTCGCGGGAGCGGCTGCTCTTCCTCGACCAGGTGCACGGTGCCGACGTCGTCCACGTGGACGGGCCGTGGACCGGTCCGGCCCCTCGCGCCGACGCGATGGTCAGCACCACGCCGGGCCTGGGACTCGCGGTCCTGGTCGCGGACTGCGTTCCCGTCCTGCTGGCCGACCCGGACGCCGGTGTCGTCGCCGTCGCCCATGCCGGCCGTCCGGGGCTCGCGGCCGGCGTGGTGGCCCGGGCCGTCGACGCGATGCGGGACCTCGGCGCCCGGGCGGTGACCGCCCGCCTCGGACCGTCGGTCTGCCGCCGCTGCTACGCCGTGCCCGACGACATGCGGGCCGACGTCGCCGCGGTGGCGCCGGTGGCCTTCGCCGTGGACCGGCACGGGCAGCCCGCGCTCGACATCGCGGCCGGCGTGCTGGCCCAGCTGGCCCCCCTGTGCGAGGACCTCGACCAGCTCCCCGGGTGCACGCGCGAGAGCGAGGACCTGTTCTCCCATCGGCGCGAGGGCGTGACCGGCCGGTTCGCCGGCGTGGTGACGCTGTGGCCGGACGCCGGGGAACCGCGATGAGCGGCGACGGCGGCACGGTGTCCGAGGATCAGCGGTCGGCCGAGCTCGGGCACGGCCTGGCCGCGGTCGAGCGACGCATCGGTGCGGCCTGCGCCGAGGCCGGGCGCGCGCGGTCGTCGGTCACGCTCGTGGTGGTCACCAAGACCTTCCCGGCCTCCGACGTCCGGCTGCTCGCCGGCCTGGGCGTCCGCGACGTCGGCGAGAGCCGGGATCAGGAGGCGTCGGCCAAGGCGGCCGAGCTGGCCGCCCTTCCGCTGCGCTGGCACTTCGTCGGGCGGCTGCAGTCGAACAAGGCGCGCTCCGTGGCGTCGTACGCCTCGGTGGTCCACTCGGTCGACCGGGACGGCCTGCTCGGTCCGCTCTCCGCGGGCGCCGAGCGCGCCGGGCGCGACGTCGCCGTGCTGCTCCAGGTCAGCCTGGACGGCGACCCGGCGCGCGGGGGCGTCCCGGTCGACGGCCCGGCGGGGATGTCCGCGCTGCTCGAGCTGGCCGACCGGGTGGCCGCGGCACCGCGACTGCAGGTCCAGGGCGTGATGGCGGTCGCGCCGCTGGGCGCGGAGCCCCGGGAGGCGTTCGACCGGCTGGTCCGGGCCTCGGCCCGGCTGCGGACGAGCCACCCGGAGGCGGACTGGGTGTCGGCCGGCATGAGCGGCGACCTGGAGGTTGCGGTCGGTGCCGGCGCGACACACCTGCGTGTCGGCAGCGCGATCCTCGGATCCCGGCCCCCGCTCGGGTAGCGTCACTGCTGTGCCTCAGGTGCACGATGTGAATCGTGTGACTGCAGGGACCGTTCCAGGATCTGGTACCCCACACACGACGACCTGCTGAGGAGCTCGCGATGGCGGGTGCGCTGCGCAAGACCATGGTCTACCTGGGCCTGGCCGAGGACGAGCTGGGCTATGACGACTACGAGGACTACGACGAGCCGGACCACGGGTCCCAGGGCTCGCACGGCTCCCACGTCGCCACGGCGACGGACGGCCGGGCCGCGGTGACACCGCTGCCGCAGCGGGCCCACCTGTCCCGGGTGTCCAGCGGCGGCGAGCTGTCCCGGATCACCACGATCCACCCGCGCACGTACAACGAGGCCAAGACGATCGGCGAGCACTTCCGTGACGGCGTGCCGGTGATCATGAACCTCAGCGACATGAACGACGCGGACGCCAAGCGGCTGGTCGACTTCGCCGCCGGCCTGGTCTTCGGGCTGCACGGCTCGATCGAGCGGGTGACCAGCAAGGTGTTCCTGCTGTCCCCCGAGCACGTCGAGGTGAGCGGTGAGGACACTGAGACGGTGAGTGCGCGCGCCGTCTTCAACCAGAGCTGACCTTCGTGCGGGGCGTCTGGGAGATCTGCTACCTCGCGGTCTTCATCTTTCTCGTCCTGCTGATCGGCCGGTTCGTGCTCGAGCTGGTGCAGAGCTTCGCCCGCGACTGGCGCCCGCACGGCGCGATCCTCGTGGTGGCCGAGATCATCTACACGATCACCGACCCCCCGCTGCGGCTGCTCCGCCGGCTGATCCCGCCCCTGCGCCTGGGCGGGATCTCGCTCGATCTGGGCATGTTGCTGCTGTTCGTCCTGACGGTCGTCGTGCTGTCGGTGCTGCAGAACCTGGCCACGGCCTGAGATCATCGGGGCGCTCTGCGTATCCGGCCGCCCGGCGCGCCTGAGGCCAGAGTTCACTGCTGCTGCATCTGATTCGCTACGGTGAGTGCGAACTTATCGACTTTTGCTGACGAGGTGACGAGATGCCGTTGACTCCCGACGAGGTTGTGAACAAGCGCTTCAGCGCGACCAAGTTCCGCCAGGGATACGACGAGGAAGAGGTCGACGAGTTCCTCGACGAGGTGGTCGCCGAGCTGCGCCGCCTCACCGCGGAGAACGACGACCTGAAGTCCAAGCTCGCCGCCTGCGAGCGGCGGGTGGGCGAGCTCACCCGCGGCGGCGCGACCGCCGCGGTGGCCGCACCGGCGCCCACGCCGGTCGCCGCGGCGCCGGAGCCCGAGCCTGAGCCGGCCCCGGCACCGGCACCGGAACCGGCCGCAGTGCCGGCGGCGGCCTCGGCGCCCGCCCCGGTCGCGGCCTCGCTCTCCAGCGGGCCCGAGGGGGCCGCGAGCATGCTGGCCCTGGCCCAGAAGCTGCACGACGAGCACGTCGAGGCCGGCCGGGCCGAAGGTGCGCGGGTCGTCGCGGAGGCCAAGGAGCACGCCGACCGCCTCGTCCGCGAGGCCGAGGAGAAGCAGCGCCGGACGCTCGGCAACCTCGAGCAGGAGCGGGCCGTGCTGGAGCGCAAGGTCGACGAGCTGCGCTCGTTCGAGCGGGACTACCGGCGCCGGCTCAAGGCCTACCTCGAGGGTCAGCTGCGGGATCTCGACGCGCTGCCCGCGGCGGGGGAGGCTCCGGACGGCTCCGCGCAGCAGTCCGCGGCGGCGACGCTGCCGACCCGCTCCGGTGCTGCTCACCAGCAGCCGGACACCGGGGACGGTGCGCCGTCCGGCTCGGGCAACCAGCCCTCCGGTGTCGGCAACGTGGAGCCGCCGAGGTTCCCGTTCGGCAACTGAGCACCAGTCGTCAGCAGTCGACAGGCGGTCGCCCGGCCAGGAGCCGGGCGGCCGCCTCGTTCGTGCTCGAGCGGTGTGGGAGATTGAGCCCGGTCCGGGCCGCGCCTATCCTTCCCGCACCCGGCCTCAGCGCCGTCCGATGAGCACCTCGAAGGGGGCTACGGAGATGGCCAGCAGGACAGGCGGTACCGCCGGCGCGGCCAAGCCGGCGCGCAGGGCCACGACCAAGCCGGCGACGAAGGCCACCAGCAAGAGCACCAGCAAGAGCACGCGCCAAGAGCACGGCCAAGACAGCCGCCGGAAGTCGGCCCCGCCCGCGACGAAGGCGCCTGCGACGAAGGCGGTCGCGAAGCAGCGGCCGCGAAGAAGGCCGTCGTGAAGAAGGCCGTCGTGAAGAAGGCCGTCGCGACGAAGGCGCGCCACGAAGGCCGCCACGAAGTCGACCGCCACGAAGGCGACCGCCAAGAAGTCGGCGGCGAAGAAGGCGACCCGTCCGGCCGGTCGCGCGGCGACCACGGCGACCAAGAGCCCAGCCCGGACCGCACCGGTGAAGAAGGCTCCGACGACCAAGGCCGCGGCGTCCAAGGTCGCCACCAGGGCTGCGTCGACCCCGGCGACGGCCAAGCGGCCGACCAAGCAGCCGGCCAAGCAGCCGGCCAGGCAGCCGGCCAAGCGGCCGGCACCCGCGGCTCGCCCGGCGGTCCGGGGCCGGGCCGACAAGCTGGCCGTCCGTGAGGACGAGTCGCCGTGGACCGAGGCCGAGCTGAACCAGGTCCGCTCGGAGCTGCAGGCGGACATCCACCGGCTGCAGGCCGAGATCCACACCGCGGAGAACGACCTCGCCGACCTGATGCGCGACTCCGGTGACGGGGCGGGCGACGACCAGGCCGACGCCGGGGCCAAGACGTTCGAGCGCGAGCAGGAGATCTCCGTGGCGAACAACTCGCGGGAGATGCTGGAGCAGACCGAGCGGGCGTTGGCCCGGATCGCCGACGGCACCTACGGCGTGTGCGAGATCTGCGGCAACCCGATCGGCAAGCTGCGCCTGCAGGCCTTCCCGCGGGCGACCCTGTGCGTGGCCGACAAGCAGCGGCAGGAGCGTCGCTGATCATCGAGCCAGCCCCGGACCATCCCGCCGACCGACCAGCAGAGCAGCAGTCGCCACCCGCGCCCGCCGCGGCGCCGCAGGCCGACGAGGGCCGCGCAGCGCCTCACGGCCTGCTGCTGGTCGTCGGCGGCGTCGCCGCGCTGGTCGTGCTGGTCGACCAGGTCACCAAGGCCCTGGCGGTGGCCCGGCTCACCGAGGGGCGCCCGGTGCGGGTGGTGGGGCCGCTGCTGCGGCTGGACCTGACCCGCAACGCCGGCGCGGCCTTCTCGACGGCGACCGGCATGACGTGGGTGCTGACCCTCATCGCCGTGGCCGTGGTCGTCGTGGTGGTGCGCGCCTCGCGCCGGCTGGGCAGCCGGGTGTGGGCGGTGGCCTTCGGGCTGCTGCTCGGCGGGGCCTGCGGGAACCTCAGCGACCGGCTGCTGCGCGCCCCGGGCTTCGGGCGCGGTCACGTCGTCGACTTCCTGGAGTTCCCGCACTGGCCGATCTTCAACGTCGCGGACACCGCCATCGTGACGGCCGGTGCGCTGGTCGTGCTGCTCACGCTGCGCGGCGTCGGCTGGGAGCGGGCCACCCATGGCTGACCGCCGTGGCTGACGTGCGGGCGATGCCCGTGCCCGATGGGCTCGAGGGGGAGCGGGTCGACGTCGCCCTGAGCCGGCTCTTCGGGCTGTCCCGGAGCCGGGCCGCGGACCTGGTCGGCGAGGGGGCGGTCCAGGTCGACGGGAGCCCGCCGGCCAAGTCCGACCGGCTGCACGCCGGTTCCTGGCTCGAGATCCAGCTCCCGGACCCGCCCGCCGCCCCCACGGTGCGGGCCGAGCGGGTCGAGGGCCTGGTGCTGGTCTACGAGGACGACGACCTCGTGGTGGTCGACAAGCCGGTCGGCGTCGCCGCGCACCCGAGCCCGGGCTGGAGCGGGCCGACCGTGCTGGGTGCCCTGGCCGCGGCCGGGGTGCGCGTCGCCACCTCCGGGGCGGCCGAGCGACAGGGCATCGTGCACCGGCTGGACGTCGGCACGAGCGGCCTGATGGTCGTGGCCAAGAGCGAGCCGGCGTACTCCGCGCTGAAGCGGGCGTTCCGCGAACGGACGGTCGACAAGACGTACCACGCGCTGGTGCAGGGGCACCCGGACCCCTCGCGGGGGACCATCGACGCCCCGGTGGGCCGTCATCCGGTGCACGACTACCGGTGGGCCGTGGTGGCCGAGGGCAAGCCCAGCGTGACCCACTACGAGACGATCGAGGCCTTCGCGGCGGCGTCGCTGCTGGAGGTCCATCTGGAGACCGGCCGGACCCATCAGATCCGGGTGCACTTCTCGGCGCTGCGCCACCCGTGCGTCGGCGACCTCACCTACGGCGCGGACCCCACGCTCGCCGCCCGCCTCGGGCTGCAGCGGCAGTGGCTGCACGCACGGCGCCTCGGCTTCACCCACCCGGTGACCGGGGAGCGGGTGAGCTTCGAGAGCGCGTACCCGCCGGACCTGGCCCGGGCCCTGGAGCTGATCCGGGGGGACGGCACGAACTAGGCCGGCCGACGCGCCGGGGGCGACACGCCGTGCGGCCTGGCCGGTCGCCGTGGCAGGGCGAAACTGTCTGTGCCGCAACCTAGAATCGCCCTCATGCCAGGTGGTTCGCACGACTCCTTCGTCCACCTGCACGTGCACACCGAGTACTCCATGCTCGACGGTGCGGCCCGGATCGACGACCTGTTCGCCGAGGCCGCGCGCCTGGAGATGCCGGCGCTGGCCACCACCGACCACGGCTTCGTGTTCGGGGCGCACGAGTTCTACCGCAAGGCGGCCGCGCACGGCGTCAAGCCGATCATCGGGGTCGAGGCCTACCTGTCGCCCACCGGCAGCCGGTTCGACCGGACCAGGGTGAAGTGGGGCGACTCGGCCTCGGCCAGCCGCGACGACGTGTCCGGCGGCGGGGCGTTCACCCACCTGACGCTGCTGGCCGAGACCACCGAGGGCATGCACAACCTGTTCCGGATGTCCTCGCTGGCCAGCCTGGAGGGGCAGTTCTACAAGCCCCGGATGGACCGCGACCTGCTCCAGCGCTACGGCAAGGGCCTGATCGCCACGACCGGCTGCCCGAGCGGGGAGGTGCAGACCCGGCTCCGGCTCGGTCAGTACGACGCCGCACTGCAGGCCGCGTCGGACTTCCGCGACATCTTCGGCGCCGAGAACTACTTCTGCGAGCTGATGGAGCACGGGCTGGGGATCCAGCACGCCGTCCGGGCCGACCTGCTGCGCCTGGCCCGGCAGCTCGGCCTGCCGCTCGTCGCGACCAACGACCTGCACTACACCCGGGCCGAGGACGCCACGCCGCACTCGGTCCTGCTGTGCGTCCAGTCGGGGTCGACGATGGCCGACCCGAACCGGTTCAAGTTCGACGCCGACGAGTTCTACCTCAAGACGCCGGCCCAGATGCGGGAGCTGTGGCGGGACCTGCCCGAGGCCTGCGACAACACGCTGGCGATCGCCGAGCGCTGCGACGTGCGGTTCGCCGAGGGCGGCAACCTGATGCCGCGCTTCCCGGTGCCCGAGGGGGAGTCGGAGGAGTCCTGGTTCGTCAAGGAGGTCGAGCGCGGGCTGCACCACCGCTACCCGACCGGCATCCCGGACCGCGTGCGCCGCCAGGCGGAGTACGAGACGGGCGTCATCGTCGAGATGGGGTTCCCGGGCTACTTCCTGGTCGTCGCGGACTTCATCAACTGGGCCAAGGAGCACGGGATCCGGGTGGGCCCCGGCCGAGGCTCGGGCGCCGGCTCGATCGCGGCGTACGCCATGCGGATCACCGACCTCGACCCGCTGGAGCACGGGCTGATCTTCGAGCGGTTCCTGAACCCGGACCGGGTCTCGATGCCCGACTTCGACGTGGACTTCGACGAGCGCCGCCGCGGCGAGGTGATCCGCTACGTCACGGACAAGTACGGGTCGGACCGGGTGGCCCAGATCGTCACGTACGGCACGATCAAGGCCAAGCAGGCGCTCAAGGACTCCGCGCGGGTGCTGGGCTTCCCGTACGCCGTCGGGGAGCGGCTCACCAAGGTGATGCCGCCCTCGGTGATGGGCAAGGACATCTCGCTGGCCGGCATCTTCGACCCGCAGGACAAGCGGTACAAGGAGGCCGAGGAGTTCCGCAAGCTGCACGACACCGACCCGGACGCCCAGCAGGTGGTCAAGACCGCGCTCGGCCTCGAGGGCCTGAAGCGGCAGTGGGGGGTGCACGCGGCCGGGGTGATCATGTCCAGCGAGCCGCTGATCGACATCATCCCGATCATGAAGCGCGAGCAGGACGGCGCGATCATCACGCAGTTCGACTACCCGACCTGCGAGGGCCTCGGGCTGGTCAAGATGGACTTCCTCGGCCTGCGCAACCTGACGGTCCTGGACGACGCGCTGCGCAACATCGTGACGAACGGCAAGGACCCGGTCGAGCTCGAGCGGCTGACCCTCGACGACCCCGCCACCTTCGAGCTGCTGGCGCGGGGTGACACCCTGGGCGTCTTCCAGCTGGACGGCGGCCCGATGCGGGCGCTGCTGCGCTCGATGCGGCCGGACAAGTTCGAGGACATCTCCGCCGTCGGCGCGCTCTACCGCCCCGGCCCGATGGGGATGAACTCGCACAACGAGTACGCCGACCGGAAGAACAAGCGCAAGCCGGTCGTGGCCCTGCACCCGGAGCTGGAGCAGCCGCTGGCCGAGATCCTGGGTGAGACCTACGGCCTGATCGTCTACCAGGAGCAGGTCATGGCCGTGGCCCAGAAGGTCGCGGGCTACTCGCTGGGGGCCGCCGACCTGCTGCGGCGGGCGATGGGCAAGAAGAAGAAGGCCGAGCTCGACGCGCAGTACGAGGCGTTCAGCAGCGGTATGGCCGAGCGGGGGTTCTCGGCGGCGGCGATCAAGACCCTCTGGGACACCCTGCTGCCGTTCTCCGACTACGCGTTCAACAAGGCGCACTCCGCGGCGTACGGGCTGGTGTCCTACTGGACGGCGTACCTCAAGGCCAACTACCCGGCGGAGTACATGGCCGCGCTGCTGACCAGCGTCCGCGACGACAAGGACAAGTCGGCGCTGTACCTCGGCGAGTGCCGCCGCATGGGGATCAAGGTGCTGCCGCCGGACGTGAACGACAGCTCGGCCGAGTTCACCGCCGTCGGCACCGACATCCGCTTCGGGCTGGCCGCGATCCGCAACGTCGGGGCCAACGTCGTGGACAAGATCGCCGAGGCCCGCGCAGGACAAGGGCCGGTTCACCTCGTTCAAGGACTTCCTGCGCAAGGTCGACGGCGTCGTCTGCAACAAGCGCACGGTCGAGTCGCTGATCAAGGCCGGCGCGTTCGACTCGCTCGGGCAGGGGCGGGCGCCGCTCGCGAACCACCACGAGCGCTACGTCGAGGCGGCCATGGCGGCCAAGTCGGGCAACAAGGACCAGGGCTCGCTGTTCGACGTCGACCTCGGCGTCAGCGAGGAGCCGATCCTCGACGAGTTCGCCGGCCTGCCCGAGCCGTCCGGCGCCGACTGGGACAAGACGACGCTGCTCGCCTTCGAGCGCGACATGCTCGGGCTCTACGTCTCCGACCATCCGCTGTTCGGCGTCGAGCACATCCTGTCCCGGCTGGTGGACGCGCCGATCGCCCGCGTGATGGCCGACGACTCCCGGCCGGACGGCAGCGTGCTCAGCGTCGCCGGGCTGATCACCTCGCTGCAGTTCAAGACCACCAAGCAGGGCAAGCCGTGGGCGCTCGCCACGCTGGAGGATCTCGAGGGCTCGATCGAGGTGCTGTTCTTCCCCCAGACCTTCGAGCAGGTGCGCAACGTCCTGCGACCGGACCTGATCTGCGTGGTGCGTGGCCGGCTGAACCGGCGGGACGACGTCCCGACGCTGTACGCCATGGAGCTGACGATCCCGGACGTCAGCGAGGCGCCGCGCGGCCCGGTGGTCATCTCGCTGCCGCCGACCCGGCTGACCGCCCCCGTGGCCGCACAGCTCAAGGACGTCCTGGCCGACCACCCGGGCATCACCGAGGTCCATCTGCGGCTGGAGCAGCCCGGCCACTCCACGACCATGCGGCTGGACGACGGCCTGCGGGTGACCGCCAGCCCGGCCCTGTTCGGCGACCTGAAGCACCTGCTCGGCCCGAGCTGCCTGGTGTCCTGACGGCTGCCGCTGCGTCCGGCGCCGGTCCCGGCGGACCCTACGCTGGACCGATGAGTGACGCTCGCACCGCGCGGTTCCGCCCGCCGCTGCTGGCGCTCGCCCTCGTGGTCGGCTCCGGGCTGCTGTGGGGGCTGCTGTGGTTCTGGATCGCACCGACCGCGAGGACACAGGTCATCGACGGCGGTGTGTACCTCAACGGGCACGACAACCTGTTCGCCACCCAGGACGCGTGGTTCGCCATCCTGGGCGCGGTGACCGGTGCGCTGCTGTCGGTGCTGTGGCCCTATCTCACCCGCCGGACGCCCGTCGCCGGGGCGCTGGCCGGCCTGGTCGGCTCGGGCCTCGCGGGCCTGCTGGCGTGGTGGCTGGGCTCGATGCTCGGGCCGGACCCGCTGAAGACCCAGCTGCAGCACGGCATCAGGGCACCGATCACCCCGGTGACGCTGCACACGAGCACGGCCGTGCTGATGGCCCCCCTGTTCTTCGCGGCCGTGCGGATCGTCATCGAGCTGGTGCACCACTTCCTCGACGGCCGGGCCGAGGGCCGCGTGCAGCCGGAGGGTTCAGCTCCGCAGGGAGTCCACGTCGAGCAGGGGTAGCGACGGGACGACCGACATGATCGCCACCTCCTGCTGCAGGAAGCGGTTGACCGCGGCCAGCCGGGACGCGTCGGTCGGCGCCGCGAGCAGGCTCTGCCGCTCGTGCAGCGGCATGACGACGGCGGTGGTGAGCAGGTAGGACAGCGGCCCGGGCTCGGTGGGCAGATCCTGCACCACCTGCGGGCCGAAGCCCCCGAGCAGGTCCGTGTACCGGTCCCACAGCGCCCGGCTGCGCAGGCTGAGCGCCGGGTCGGCGTCGCCGTCGACCTCGTCCAGCCACTCCACCAGCCCGGTGAGGTACGGCGTCTCGGACTCCACGTCCAGGTCGAGCAGCCGGAACCGGCGCACGCCCGTGGACAGGATCTGGCTGCGGCCGTCCGGAGCGGTCGACACCTCCTGCAGCGAGGCCGCGCAGCCGATGTCGTAGAGCGCCCGCAGGGAGCCGGCGCCGACCTCGCCGCCCTCCCGGATGGCGACGACCCCGAACTCGCGCTCGTCCTCCGGCCGGTCCTCCAGATCGGCGACCAGCTGGCGGTACCGCGGCTCGAAGATGTTCAGGGGCAGCACCAGTCCCGGCACCAGCACGGTGCCGAGGGGGAAGAGCGGGAGACGCTGCGCCACCGGGCCAGACTAGGGCGGCCCGGCGTCCGCACCCACCTAGACTCGGCCGGGTGATCTCCCGGATCGACCTGCGCGGCCAGGCCCTGCACGCGGACACGCTGCGCGGCGTGCTGCCCCGCGCCGAGCTCGACGTGGCCGCCGCCCTGGCCACTGTCGCCCCGATCTGCGAGCAGGTCCGCACCGGCGGTGCGGGCGCCCTGCGCGACCTCGCCGAGCGCTTCGACGGCGTGCGCCCGGCGGCCCTGCGGGTGCCCGCCGCCGCGCTGGCCTCGGCCCTGGCCGGGCTGGACCCGGCCGTGCGCGCCGCCCTGGAGGAGTCGATCCGGCGGGCCCGCCTGGTGCACCGCGACCAGCGCCGGACCGACGTCACGACCCACGTGGTGCGGGGCGGCACCGTCACCGAGCGGTGGGTGCCGGTGCAGCGGGTCGGCCTGTACGTCCCCGGCGGCCTGGCCGTCTATCCCAGCAGCGTGGTGATGAACGTCGTGCCCGCGCAGGAGGCCGGCGTCGAGTCGCTGGCCGTGGCCTCGCCCCCGCAGCGGGACAACCCGCCGAGCTGGCCGGCCTGCCGCACCCGGTGATCCTGGCCGCGTGCGCGCTGCTCGGCGTCGAGGAGGTGTTCGCCGCCGGCGGGGCGCAGGCGGTCGCGATGTTCGCCTACGGCGCGCGCGAGACCGAGGGCCCGGACGCCGGCGAGGTCGTCTGCCGCCCGGTCGACCTGGTGACCGGTCCGGGCAACATCTACGTCGCCGCCGCCAAGCGCCACCTGAAGGGCCTGATCGGCATCGACGCCGAGGCCGGTCCCACCGAGATCGCGATCCTGGCCGACGACTCGGCCTCGCCGGTCCACGTGGCGGCCGACCTGATCAGTCAGGCCGAGCACGATCCCCTGGCCGCCGCGGTGCTGGTCACCGACTCGCCCGAGCTGGCGGCCGCCGTGGAGGCCGAGCTGGAGCGCC
Source organism: uncultured Actinomycetota bacterium (assembly GCA_963743975.1). GTDB lineage: Bacteria > Actinomycetota > Actinomycetes > Actinomycetales > CAVURS01 > CAVURS01. Next base: position 109,605 of record CAVURS010000001.1, on the reverse strand, counting down.
AGGTCGCGGCCACCAAGCACGTCGAACGCGTCCGCGAGGCGCTTTCCGGCCGCCAGTCCGGCATCGTCCTGGTCAGCGACCTCGACGCCGGGCTGGTCGTGGTGGACGCCTATGCCGCCGAGCACCTGGAGATCCAGACCCGCGACAGCCGGGACCGGGCGGCGCGGGTCCGCAACGCGGGTGCGGTCTTCGTCGGTGCCTTCGCGCCGGTGTCGCTCGGGGACTACTGCGCCGGCTCGAACCACGTGCTGCCGACGGGGGGCTGCGCCCGGCACTCCGGCGGACTGTCCGTGCAGTCGTTCCTGCGCGGCATCCACGTCGTCGACTACGACGAGGCGGCGCTGCGTGAGGTGGCCGCGCACGTGACCGCGCTGGCCGACGCCGAGGACCTCCCGGCGCACGGTGCCGCGGTGCGGGTGCGGGTCGACCCGGCCTGATCCCGGCTCCCTAGACTTGGCCGGTGACCGCCGACCTGCCGCTGCGCGAGGACCTGCGGGGGAGCACCCCGTACGGCGCCCCGCAGCTGGACGTGCCGGTCCGCCTGAACACCAACGAGAACTCCTACGACGTGCCGCAGGACGTCGCGCTGGCGGTGGTCGAGGCGGTGGCGGGGCAGGTGCAGCACCTGAACCGGTACCCCGACCGCGAGTTCACCCAGCTGCGCGAGGCCCTCGCCGGATACCTGCGCACCTCCACCGGATGCCCGGTCGAGCCGGCCCAGGTGTGGGCGGCGAACGGCTCCAACGAGGTGCTGCAGCAGCTGCTCCAGGCGTTCGGCGGGCCCGGGCGCCGCGCGCTCGGCTTCACGCCGGCGTACTCGATGCACCCGCGGATCGCCCACGTGACGGGCACGGCGTGGACCGACGGCCGGCGCGGCGACGCCGCGAGCGGCGACTTCGACCTGGCCGCGGCGGCGGCCGCGGACCAGGTGCGCGGCAGCGACCCGGACGTGGTGTTCCTGTGCTCCCCGAACAACCCGACCGGCACGGCGCTGGACCCGGACGTGGTCGAGGCGGTGTACGCCGCGAGCGACCACGCGATGGTGGTGGTCGACGAGGCGTACGCGGAGTTCGCCCGGGCCGGGACGGCGAGCGCTGTGCAGCTGCTGCCCGGCCGGCCGCGGCTGGTCGTCACCCGGACGATGAGCAAGGCCTTCGCGTTCGCCGGTGCGCGGCTGGGCTACCTGGCCGCCGACCCGTCGGTGGCCGACGCCCTGCGGCTGGTCCGGTTGCCGTACCACCTGTCCGCCCTCACCCAGGCCGCGGCCTGCGCCGCGCTGGCCCACGCCCCGAGCCTGCTGGCCACGGTGGAAGCGACCAAGCGCGAGCGCGACCGCATCGTCGAGACCCTGCCGGAGCTCGGCCTGCGACCGGTCCCGAGCGATGCGAACTTCGTGCTGTTCGGCGGGCTGGCCGACGAGCAGGCCACGTGGGCTGCGCTGCTCGAGCGGGGCGTGCTGGTGCGGGACGTCGGCCTGCCGGGCCACCTACGGGTGACCGCCGGGACGCCGGCCGAGACGGAGGCGTTCCTGCAGGCGCTCGCTGCGGTGTGCGCGGCGTCCGAACCACGAAGGGAGAGCGCGTGAGCAACCGACGGTCGTCGGCCCGGACCGGCCGCTCCGAGCGCCGGACGAGCGAGAGCACGGTGCGGGTGGAGGTCGACCTCGACGGCACCGGCCGCTCGAGCATCGCGACCGGCGTGCCCTTCTACGACCACATGCTGACCGCGCTGTCCACCCACTCGCTGGTCGACCTCACGGTGCAGGCCGAGGGTGACGTCGAGGTGGACGCCCACCACACGGTCGAGGACGTGGCCATCTGCCTGGGCGAGGCGCTGCGCCAGGCGCTGGGCGACAAGGCCGGCATCGCGCGGTACGGCGACGCGGTCGTGCCACTGGACGAGGCCGTCGCCCAGGCCGTCGTCGACATCTCCGGACGGCCGTACTTCGTGCACACCGGCGAGCCGGACGGCATGGCGTACGTCCTGATCGGCGGCGGGGGCAGCAAGCCGCCGTACGCCGGGTCGCTCACGTCCCACGTCGTCGAGAGCATCGCCCACCACGCCGGCATCACGATCCACCTGCGACTGCTGGGCGGCCGCGACCCGCACCACATCGTCGAGGCGCAGTTCAAGGCGCTGGCCCGGGCGCTGCGCCAGGCCGTCGAGCCCGACCCGCGGCGCTCGGGCGTGCCCAGCACCAAGGGCAGCCTGTAGGCGAACGGCCCCGTCCATGGCAGCAGGTGACTCCCGTCCCGCGAACCGTCGCGACACCCGACCGGCGCCCCCGCGCGCCCTGGTGCTGGTGCACGACACCCGTGGCGCGGCGGTGCGGTGGGCCCGGCGCGGCCTCGGACCGGTGCTCGTGGTGCCCGGCGCCGCGTGGACCCTGGTCGTCCCGGACGGCCCGGCCCGCAGCGCACCGCCGTACGACGACGAGCTGTCCGCGCTCGGCGGCCGTCCGGTGCCGCGCCGGCTGCGACCCTGCGCCTGCCTGGTCGCCGACCCGGACCGGCTGGCGGTGCAGCTGCGCGGTCGCAGCTGGACCGCCCGGACCCGCTGGCTGGTCTGGAGCCGGGGCATCGGCCTGACCCGGGTGCCCGACCTGGAGCCGGCGCCCCCGCAGCTCCTGGGCCGGCTGCTCGCACCGGCCCGGCCGTCGGCCGAGCGCCTGCTGTCCGTGCTGGCCCGCGACAACCGCCTGCCGGGCCAGGTGGCCGACGAGCTGCTGACCGCGCTCGAGCTGCCCGGCGCCGGTGTCCTGACCGGGGCGGCCGACGCCGCGGCGCTGCCCGGAGCCGTGCGGGTCGAGCCGGACGAGCACCGGGTGGCCCGCTTCGACGCTGGGGTGCGGGACAGCCGGCCCGAGGTGCCGGAAGGGGGGAGCCGGCGATGAGCCCCACGGTGGCCGTCCTGGACTACGGCTCAGGGAATGTGCGCTCGGCCGTTCGGGCCCTCGAGCGGGTCGGTGCGCGCACCGAGCTCACCGCCGCCCGGGACCGGGTCATGAGCGCCGACGGGCTGGTCGTCCCGGGCGTGGGCGCCTTCGGGGCCTGCGTCACCGCGCTGCAGCAGGTGCACGGCGGCGAGCTGGTCGGCCGGCGGCTCGCCGGTGCCCGGCCGGTGCTGGGCATCTGCGTCGGCATGCAGGTGCTGTTCGACTCCTCGACCGAGCCCGGCTCCGAGGACACGCCGGGCCTGGGGGAGTGGCCGGGCCGGGTCGAGCGTCTGGAGGCGCCGGTCGTGCCCCACATGGGCTGGAGCCCGGTCGAGGCGCCGGCGGGCACGCGCCTGTTCTCCGGCCTCGAGGGGGAGCGCTTCTACTTCGTGCACTCCTACGCCGTCCGGCACTGGGAGCTGAGCTCCCCGCCCGGTTCGCGGATGGCCGCCCCCCTGCTGTCCTGGGCCCGGCACGGCGACCGGTTCGTCGCAGCGGTGGAGAACGGGCCGCTGACGGCCACGCAGTTCCACCCGGAGAAGTCCGGCGACGCCGGCGCCGCGCTGCTGGAGAACTGGGTGCGCTCGCTGTGAGGCCCGGTAGGTTCCGCGCGTGAGCATCGACGGCACCGACCGGCTCGTCCTCCTCCCGGCCGTGGACGTCGCGTCCGGTCAGGCCGTCCGGCTGGTCCAGGGCGAGGCCGGGACCGAGACCCGGTACGGCGACCCCCTGGCCGCGGCGCTGACCTGGGAGGAGGCGGGCGCGCAGTGGGTGCACCTGGTCGACCTCGACGCCGCCTTCGGCCGCGGCGAGAACCGCAGCCAGCTGGCGGACGTCGTGAGCCGGCTCGGGGTGGCGGTCGAGCTCTCCGGCGGGATCCGCGACGACGCGACCCTGGAGGCGGCCCTGGCCACCGGCTGTCGCCGGGTCAACATCGGCACGGCCGCCCTCGAGGATCCCGAGTGGACCGCGTCGGTGATCGAACGCCATGGTGACGCCGTGGCCGTCGGCCTCGACGTGCGCGGGACGACGCTCGCCGCCCGGGGCTGGACCCGGGAGGGCGGGGACCTGTGGCAGACCCTGGCCCGGCTCGACGACGCCGGCTGCGCGCGGTACGTCGTCACCGACGTGACCAAGGACGGCACCCTGCGCGGCCCCAACCTGGACCTGCTGCGCGAGGTCTGCGCGCGCACGCCCGCGCCGGTCGTCGCCTCGGGAGGCATCTCCAGCCTGGCCGACATCGAGGCGCTGCGGGGCCTGGTGCCGGAGGGCCTGGAGGGCGCGATCGTCGGCAAGGCGCTGTACGCCGGTGCCTTCACCCTGGCGCAGGCGCTGGATGTCGCCGGGCGGGGCTGACTCCGCCGGCGTGCCGTTCGGGGGCCGCTCCCTGCCGCCCGGGCCGTTCGCCGGTGACGACGGCCGGCCCGACCCGGAGCTCGTCGCGGCTCTGGAGGCCTTTCCCGACGGCCCGGTCCCGGGCCCGGTGGCACCCGCCGTCCGCGCCGCCGCGGAGGTCGCCGTCGTGCGGGCGCTGGCCCGGGCCCGGGTGTTCGTCGCCGTGGCCGCCATGCCCGGCGCCGCGACCGACATGGCACTGCTGACCGCCGCGCTGCCGGGCGGCCGACGCGCGCTGCCCGTGTTCACCGGCCCCGACGCGCTGACGCGGTTCCGCCCCGACGCCCGGCCGGTCCCGGTGGCCGGCCCCCGGGCCGCCCTGTCGGCGGTGACGGAGGGCTGTGACCTGCTGGACGTCGATCCGCACGGGCCGGTCCGCTACGTGGTTCGCCGTCCGGCCCTGTGGAGCCTGGGTCAGGGCCTGCCGTGGACCCCGTCGTACGCCGATCCCGTTGTCGCGCAGGAGATCTCGCGGCTGTGCGCTCGACGTCGGCCTGCGCGGCTCATGCGAGCCCGGTGACTCGGCCGAGCTGCGCGTCGAGCTGACCCTGCCGGCCGGTCTGGACGAGGAGGGGCTCGCGACGCGGGTCTCCGCGTTCGAGCGGGTGCTCGGCGGCAGCCAGGTGGTCGCCGAGCGGGTGGACTCGGTCGAGGTCCGGGTCACGTCGTACGGCGGCTGAGCCGGCCCCTTCCGAGGGCCCGGGCCGCCCGGGGTATCGCGGTCCCCCGGACCTTGGCACGATGTGGCCGGTGCCCCTCGAGCGATACCGCGAAGTCCTGCGCGCCCCCGGCGTGCTGGGACTGCTGTTCGTCGGGTTCATCGCCCGGGGACCGGTCATCGCGGTCAGCACCGTCCTCACCCTGCACGTCGTCCTCACCCTGCACCTGGACTTCGCCCGCGCCGGCCTCCTGGTCACCGCGCTGACGGTCTCCACCGCGATCGGCGCGCCCTGGCGTGGGCGCGTCGTCGACCGCCTCGGGCTGCGCCGGGCCCTGCTGCCGGCGATCGTGCTGGGCGGTGGCGTCTGGCTGGTCGCGCCGTTCCTGTCCTACCCGGCGCTGGTCGTGGCGGCCGTCGTCGGCGGTGTCTTCGGCCTCCCGGCCTTCGCGGTGATCCGCCAGGCCCTCGCGGTGGCGGTCGGCGCCGGAGCACCGGCGGACCACGCTGGCCCTGGACTCGATGAGCGTGGAGCTGTCGTTCATGACCGGGCCGGCCATCGCGGTGGTGGCCGCCACCCAGTGGTCCACCCGTGGCGTGCTGCTGGTCGTCGGTGCGGCCCAGGTGCTGGCCGGCTGCTGCCATGTGGGTGCTCGACCCGCCCGTGCGCAGCGGCGCGCCGGGCACCGTGGGCACCGAGGCGGCCACCGATGTGGGCGCGGCCACGGTCACACCGGCTGCACCGGCCGGAGAGGCAGGGGCGGCAGCCGAGGTGGGCCGGGTGGCCACGGCCCGCCGCCGGGAGCGCCGGTCCGGCCGGCACCGGGTCAGCTCGGCCTGGTTCACGCTGCCGCTGCTCGCGGTGTTCGTCAGCGCCGCCGGCGCCGCGCTCGTGCTCTCGGCCAGCGAGGTCGCCGTCGTCGCGCAGCTGCGGCACCTGCACCACCTGTCGTTCACCGGGGTCGTCTTCGTCGTCTGGGGCGTCACCTCGATCGTCGGCGGGTTCGTGTACGGCGCGATGCACCGCGAGATCCCCCCGGCCGTGGTGCTGCTCGCCCTGTCCCTGCTGACGCTCCCGATCGGGCTCGGCCGCACGTCCCTGCAGGTCGCCCTCCTGGTCGGGCTGGCCGGGCTGCTCTGCGCGCCGGTCCTGACGGCGACCTCGACCGCGCTCACGCACCTCGTGGGCGAGCGGTCCCGCGGTGAGGCGATGGGCTGGCAGGGGACGGCGATGACGGCCGGGAGCGGGCTCGGAGCGCCGTTGGCCGGGTTCGCGGCCGACCGGGGCGGCGCCGGCTCGGGCTTCGTGGTCGCCGGCCTCGTGGGTGCGGCGCTGGCGCTGGCCGCCCTCGTGCTGACCGCCGCGCTCGGCTCCACGCGCCGCCCGTCCGGCCGGTCGGGCCGGCCCCACCGGACCGCGCCGGCCCGGAATACCGACCGGCGGCTGCCTGCTGATAGTCTCGTTGACTGACCCACCGTGGGCTCTCGCCTGCGGTGCGCAAGTGGAGTTTCGCTCCCACCCGCGTCGACAGCGCGTCCACGGCCCCAGGCCAGGGACGCGTCCGGGCCTCCAGCCCGGGATGTCGCCGGGTCCGGTCCCGCCCGGCCCACCCGCCGGGTGTTCGGCGTACGGCTTCACCGTCGCCGGAACCGGTGCGAGGCTCCCAGCTGCAGGTGGCGACGGGAGCCTTTCTCGTTCTCCTCCGGTCACCCGCACGACAACGAGGAGAACCACATCAGCGAGCCCCGCATCAACGACCGCATCCGGGTCCCCGAGGTCCGGCTGGTCGGCCCCAACGGTGAGCAGGTCGGGATCGTGCGCGTCGAGGACGCGCTGCGGCTGGCGGCCGAGGCCGATCTCGACCTGGTCGAGGTCGCGCCGAACGCGCGTCCCCCCGTGTGCAAGCTCATGGACTTCGGCAAGTTCAAGTACGAGTCGGCCATGAAGGCGCGCGAGGCGCGGCGCAACCAGACCAACACGATCATCAAAGAGATCAAGCTGCGCCCGAAGATCGACCCGCACGACTACGGCACCAAGAAGGGCCACGTCGAGCGCTTCCTGCGGGCCGGCGACAAGGTCAAGGTCACGATCATGTTCCGCGGCCGCGAGCAGTCCCGCCCCGAGCTGGGCTTCCGGCTGCTGCAGCGGCTGGCCGAGGACATCGGCGACCTGGGCTTCGTCGAGAGCACGCCCAAGCAGGACGGGCGGAACATGATCATGGTGATCGGCCCGACCCGGAAGAAGGCCGAGGCCAAGGCCGAGGAGCGGCGCCGCCGCGACCACGAGGCGTCCTCGGACGCTCCGGCCGAGTCGACTGTCGCGGCGGTTGCCGAGCCGGTCGCCCCCGCGCCGGCCGAGACGCCGGCGGTCCAGACCCCGGCCGAGCCGGTCGCCGCCCCGGTGGCCGAGCAGCCGGCCGACCAGCCGGCCGAGCCACCGGCCGACGAGCCCGCCGAGCCACCGGCCGAGCAGGTCGAGCAACCCGCCGAGCAGCCGGCGGCCGCAGCCCCCGCGGCCAAGGCGGCTCCGGCGGCCAAGAAGGCCGCCCCGCGGCCGACCGCGCCGGCCAAGAAGGCCGCGGCCGGTCCGGCCAAGAAGGCAGCTGCGGACAAGTCGGCGGACAAGCCCGCCGGCAAGACCGCGGCCAAGAAGGCCACAGCCGACGCCGGCTGAGCGCCCCAGAACTTCGGCGTCCCGCGAGGGGACGTCGCAGCAGCACGCCGAGCCACAGCCTCGGCAGAGTGAAGGAGAACGGCGAACCATGCCGAAGATGAAGACGCACAGCGGCGCCAAGAAGCGCTTCCGGGTCACCGGGAAGGGCAAGGTCATGCGCGAGCAGACCAACAAGCGGCACCTGCTCGAGCACAAGTCGTCCCGCCGTACCCGTCGGCTCTCGCTCGACGTGACCGCGGCACCGTCCGACGTCAAGAAGGTCAAGAAGCTGCTCGGCCGCTGAGCAGCGGCCGTCCATCCCGTCAGTCGTCAGTCACTCGTCAGTTCCAGTACCTGATAGTCAAGGAGTCCTCACGTGGCACGCGTGAAGCGGGCGGTCAACGCCCAGAAGAAGCGCCGAGTGGTCCTGGAGCGCGCCAGCGGATACCGCGGCCAGCGCTCCCGGCTGTACCGCAAGGCCAAGGAGCAGGTCACCCACTCGATGGGGTACGCCTACCGCGACCGTCGGGCGCGCAAGGGTGACTTCCGCCGCCTGTGGATCCAGCGCATCAACGCGGCCGCCCGCGCCAACGGCATGACGTACAACCGGTTCATCCAGGGCCTGAAGGCCGCCGAGGTCGAGGTCGACCGCCGGATGCTGGCCGAGCTGGCCGTCAACGACGCCGCCGCCTTCGCCACGCTCGTCGAGCTCGCCCGGGCCAACGTCCCCGCCACCTCGGCCGCGGCCGAGGCGGCCGGCGACGCGGCCTGAACCACGCCCACGAGCGCAACGCCGGACGAACGCGCCGGGACAGCGTGCTGACCAACACCCGCTCGGAGCGGGTCCGGTCGCTGCACGGGCTGTCCCGGCGCGTCGCGCGTCAGCGCGCCCAGCGGTTCCTCGTCGAGGGACCCCAGGCCGTCCGTGAGGCGCTGCGCGAGCACGCGCGCCGGGCCGAGGCCGGTCGCCCGGCCCTGGTGCACGAGGTCTTCGCCGACGCCGAGGCGGCCGAGCGGTACGCCGACCTGCTGGCCGGGGCCGCCGCCTGCGGGGTGACGGTCACGCCGGCCAGCGGCGAGGTCATCGCCGCGCTCTCGCGACACCGTCCACCCGCAGGGCCTGGTCGCGGTCGCCGGCCTGGTCGACGTCCCGCTGTCCGACATCGCCGGCACTCACCGGCGGCCGCGGTCCCGTCCCGCGCTCGTCGTCCTGCTCTCGCAGGTGCGCGACCCCGGCAACGCCGGGACCGTCATCCGGGCGGCGGACGCGGCGGGGGCCGACGCCGTGGTGCTGACCGGCGACAGCGTCGACGTGCACAACCCCAAGTGCGTCCGCGCGAGCGTCGGCAGCGTGTTCCACCTGCCGATCGCCGTGGGCCCCGCCCTGCCGGACGCGGTCGCCGCCCTGCGTCCCGCGGGCTGCCTCGTGCTCGCTGCGGACGGCCGGCCGGACGCCGTCGACCTCGACGACCTGCTCGACCAGGCGGAGCGCGGCTCGGGCCCGCTCACCGGTCCCACGGCCTGGATCTTCGGCAACGAGGCCTGGGGCCTGAGCGAGCCGGAGCTGGCGCTGGCCGACCACGTCGTCCGGGTCCCGATCCACGGCTCGGCCGAGAGCCTGAACCTGGCCACCGCCGCCGCGGTCTGCCTCTACGCCTCGGCCCGGGGGCGACGTGCCGCCTGATCAGGACGTGTCGCCCGATCAGGCTAGAGTCGCCGCCATGGGCGGGGCGGTGAGCCAGGCGAGCCAGGGGGAGGCCGCGCCGGGTTCCGACACGATGCTGAGCCCCGATGAGCTGCCGGACGGGTTGGTGGTCATCGGGGCCGATGCGCGCATCTCCCAGTTCAACGCCGCGGCCGAGCGGATCACCGGTCTGCGGGCGGCGGACGTCGTCGGCGCGGACGTCCGCGAGGTGCTCCCGCTGCAGGACCGCGAGGGCAACAACTGGTGGACGGCGACCGACCCGTGGGGCGGCCTGGAGACCCGGTCCGGCCACCGGGAGCGGCTGCTGCTGATGGCCGGGCGCGCGCGAGCTCCTGGTCACCACGAGGTACGTCCGTCCCGGGCGCAGCCAGCCGGTCGAGCGCATCGTCGTCGGCCTGCGGGACACCGAGAACCGCCGCCGGCTCGAGATCTCCCAGGCCCAGCTGCTGTCCACCGTCGCCCACGAGCTGCGCTCGCCGCTGACCTCGGTCAAGGGCTTCTCGGCGACGCTGCTGCGCCGGTGGGACCGGTTCAGCGACGACCAGAAGCGGCTGATGCTGGAGACGATCGAGGCCGACGCCGACCGGGTGACGCGGCTGATCGGCGAGCTGCTCGACATCTCGCGGATCGACGCCGGGCGCCTGGAGGTGCGGCGTCAGCCGGTGGACCTGGTCGCGGTGGCGAACAAGCACGTGGAGCGGATGGTCGCGAGCGGGTACGACGACGACCGGTTCGTGGTCCAGGCCCCCAAGCCGCTGCCGGAGGTCTGGGCCGACCCCGACCGCGTCGACCAGGTGCTCGGGAACCTGCTGGAGAACGCCGTGCGCCACGGCGGCGGCACGGTGACGCTCACCGTCCTCCCGGACGGTCTGACCAACGACGAGGCCGACGGCACCGAGGCGGTCGCCGTCTCGGTGTCCGACGAGGGCGACGGCATCCCCGAGGACCACTACCCGCTGGTGTTCACCCGGTTCTGGCACGGGCGCAGCCGGGGCGGCACCGGCCTGGGGCTGTACGTCGTGCGCGGCCTGGTCGAGGCCCACGGCGGACGGATCTCGGTGGGCAAGGCCGACGGCGGCGGCGCCCTCTTCCGATTTACGCTGCCCGCGGGCGCCCCCGAACACCTGGCCTGACGCCGGAGACGAGGGCCCCGTGACGGGCCGCCTCCGCCACGACTGACGACCGCCACCGAGACCCTGGAACGGATCATGTCCGCACCGAACAAGTCCTACGACCCCGTCGAGGTCGCCGCCCTCGCACCGGAGAGCATCGACGCGGCCGTCGACGCCGCGATCGCCGCCTTCGCGGCCGCGCCCGACCTGGACGCGCTGAAGGCCGCGCGGCTGGCCCACGCCGGGGACAAGAGCCCCCTGTCCCTCGCCAACCGCGAGATCGGCGCGCTGCCGCCCGCGGCCAAGGCCGACGCCGGCAAGCGGGTCGGGCAGGCCCGGGGCCGGGTGGCCGCCGCCTTGGCCGAGCGCCAGCAGCAGCTCGAGGCCGAGCGGGACGAGCAGGTCCTCGCCGCCGAGCGGGTCGACGTCACGCTGCCGGCCGAGCGCGTCCCGCCGGGAGCCCGGCACCCGCTGCAGATGCTGCAGGAGCAGATCGCCGACATGTTCGTCGGGATGGGCTGGGAGGTGGCGGAGGGCCCGGAGGTCGAGGCCGAGTGGTTCAACTTCGACGCCCTGAACTTCGACCAGGACCACCCGGCCCGGCAGATGCAGGACACCTTCTTCGTCGACCCACCCGAGTCGGGCCTGGTGCTGCGCACCCACACGTCCCCGGTCCAGATCCGCACGCTGCTCGAGCGGGGCGCACCGACGTACGTCATCTGTCCCGGCAAGGTGTTCCGCACCGACGAGCTGGACGCGACGCACACGCCGGTCTTCCACCAGATCGAGGGGCTCGCCGTCGACAAGGGCCTGACCATGGCCCACCTCAAGGGCACCCTCGAGCACTGGGCCCACCTGATGTTCGGGCCGGACATCACGCTGCGGCTGCGGCCGTCGTACTTCCCGTTCACCGAGCCCAGCGCCGAGCCCGACCTGCTGTGCTTCGTCTGCAAGGGCGCCGACCCCTCGTGCCGGACCTGCGGCGGCAGCGGCTGGATCGAGTGGGGCGGCTGCGGCATGGTGCACCCGAACGTCCTGCGGGCCTGCGGCGTCGACCCCGACGTCTACTCCGGGTTCGCCTTCGGGATGGGGGTCGAGCGGACGCTGATGTTCCGCAACGGCGTCGCGGACATGCGCGACATGATCGAGGGCGACGTGCGGTTCAGCCGGCGCCTCGGGGCGGGTGTGCTGATGCGGGTCCCCATCGGCTGGCTGGCCGAGTACGCCGACGTCCCGACGGGCGCCAGCGGACGCGGACGTCGCGGCCGCACTGTGGCGGGTCGGGCTCGAGGAGGAGGGCGTCCACGGCGGCTCGCTGACCGGGCCGGTCGTCGTCGGCCGGGTGCTCGACTTCGTCGCGGAGCCGCAGAAGAACGGCAAGACGCATCCGCTGGTGCCAGGTGGACGTCGGGCCCGCACTCGCCCGACGGTCCGCGCGGGATCGTCTGCGGCGCGGCGCAACTTCGAGGTGGGCGATCTCGTCGTCGTCGCGCTGCCCGGTGCCGTGCTGCCCGGCGGGTTCGCCATCTCGGCCCGCAAGACCTACGGGCACGTCTCCGACGGCATGATCTGCTCGGCCCGCGAGCTCGACCTGGGCGACGACCACGCCGGCATCCTGGTCCTGCCCACGATCGGCTTCGGTGAGGCCGAGGGAGCAGTGCCCGGAGCGGACGCCGTGCCACTGCTCGGGCTGTCCGAGGAGGTCCTCGAGATCAACGTGACCCCCGACCGGGGCTACTGCTTCAGCCTGCGCGGGGTGGCTCGCGAGTTCGCCACCGCCACCGGCGGAGCGTTCCGCGACCCGGCCGCGGTCGAGCTGGCGGCGGCCTCCGGGCCCGGCTTCGAGGTCCGGCTGGAGGACGAGGCGCCCCTGCGCGGGCTCCCCGGCTGCGACCGCTACGTCGCCCGCGTCGTCCGCGGGGTCGACGCCTCCCGGCCGTCGCCGTTCTGGATGCAGCGGCGGCTCCGGCAGGCCGGCATGCGCGCGATCTCGCTCGGCGTCGACGTGACGAACTACGTGATGCTTGCTACGGGACAACCGTTGCACGCCTTCGATCTGGCCACGCTGCGTGGCCCGGTCGTCGTCCGGCGTGCCGCCGCCGGTGAGCGGCTGACCACGCTGGACGAGGTGGAGCGGGCCCTGGACCCGGAGGACCTCGTCGTCACCGACGGCGGCACCGACGTGCTGGCCATCGCCGGCGTGATGGGCGGTGCCAGCAGCGAGGTGGGCCCGTCGACGCGGGACGTCCTGGTGGAGGCCGCGCACTTCGACGCCGGCACGGTGGCGCGCTCCTCCCGCAGGCACAAGCTCTCCACCGAGGCCAGCCGCCGGTTCGAGCGCGGAGTCGACCCGGCCCTCCCGCCGTACGCCGCCCAGCTCGTCGTCGACCTGCTGGTCCGAGTACGGCGGCGGCGAGCCCGACCCCACCGTGACCGATGTCGGGGAGCCCGAGCCGCCGCGGCCGATCGAGCTGGCAGCGGGCCTGCCCTCGCGCCTGGTCGGACTCGACTACCCGCCCGAGGTCGTCCAGCGAACGCTGCGAGCGGTCGGTGCCCAGGTCGACGCGGACGCGGGGACGCTGACCGTCACCCCGCCGTCGTGGCGGCCCGACCTGCGCCTGGGCGTGGACCTGGTCGAGGAGGTGGCCCGGCTGGAGGGGTACGACCGGATCCCGTCGCTGCTGCCCGTGGCGCCTCCCGGGCGCGGTCTCACCCGGTCGCAGCGGGCCCGGCGCGCGGTCTCGGCCGCGCTCGCCGAGCGCGGTGCGGTCGAGGTGCTGAGCTACCCGTTCGTCTCGCCCGAGGTCCACGACGCGTTCGGCCTGAGCGCGGACGACCCGAGACGGCACGCGCTGCGGCTGGCCAACCCGCTCTCCGAGCAGCAGCCGGAGATGCGGACCTCGGTGCTCGCGACCCTGCTGCCGGTGCTGCGCCGCAACGTCAGCCGGGGCCACCGCGACGTCGTGCTGTTCGAGCTGGGGACGGTCACCCGGCCCGGCCCGGCCCTGACGACCGCGCCCCGGCCCCCGGTCACCCATCGACCCTCGGACCGGGAGCTGGCCGAGCTCGAGGCGACCGTCCCCCCGCAGCCGCGGCGTCTGGCCATCGCTCTGTGCGGTGACCGGGAGCCCCGCGGGTGGTGGGGCGAGGGCCGCCCCGCGGACTGGTCGGACGCCGTCGGCCTCACCCGGGCCGTGGCCAGGGCGCTGCAGGTCGAGCTCGTCGCGGTGGCCGATCCGGACCACGCGCCGTGGCATCCCGGCCGGTGCGCCGCGCTGCGGCTGGCCGACGGTCGGCTGGTCGGGCACGCCGGCGAGCTGCACCCGAAGGTCGTCGAGCGGCTGGAGCTCCCGGCGCGCACCTGCGCCGCCGAGATCGACCTGGACCTGCTGGTCGCCGTCGCCCCGGAGATCGTGGCGGCCGAACCGCTGTCGACCTACCCGCTGGCCCTGCAGGACGTCGCCCTGGTGGTGCAGGAGACCACGCCGGCAGCCGACGTGGAGTCGGCGCTGCGCGCCGGTGGCGGGGAGCTGGTCGAGTCGGTCGAGCTGTTCGACCTCTACGCCGGACCGCAGGTCGCACCCGGTCACCGGTCGCTCGCCTACCGGCTCGGGCTGCGCGCTCCCGACCACACGCTGACCTCGGAGGAGGCCGCCGCCGTGCGCGACGCGGCCGTCGCCGAGGCCGCTCGCCGGACGGGTGCGGTGCAGCGCACCTAGCCCGACCCGGCTCGCGGGCTCAGCGGGGGAGCAGCAGCACCTTGCCCGTGGTGCGCCGTCCCTCCAGGTCCTCGTGCGCCGTGCGCACCTGCGCGAGGGGGTAGGTCGCGCCGATCCGGACCCTCAGCCGGCCGGCCAGCACGGCGTCGAACAGCTCACCCGAGCGCCAGAGCAGCTCCTCGCGGGTCGCGACGTAGTCGGCCAGCGTCGGCCGGGTGACGTACAGGGACCCGGCGGGGTTGAGCCGCTGCAGGTCGAACGGCGGCACGGGCCCGCTCGACGCGCCGAACAGCGCGAGGAGACCGCGGCGGCGCAGGACCTGCAGCGAGGTCTCGAAGGTCGCCGCCCCGACGCCGTCGTAGACCACCGGGACCCCCGCGCCGCCCGTCGCGTCGCGGACCGTGTCCAACAGGTCGTCGTAGCCCGTCACGTGCTCGGCACCCGCGCTGCGCGCGAGCTCGGCCTTCTCCGGCGTGGACACCGTCGAGACCACATGGCCGCCCAGGCCGCGTACGAGCTGCGTGAGCAGCAGCCCGACGCCACCGGCGCCCGCGTGGACGACGACCGTGTCGCCGTCCTGCACGGCGTACGTCGAGCGGCACAGGTAGTGGGCGGTCATCCCCTGGAGCAGGAGCGCCGCCGCCACCTCGTCCGGCACGCCGTCGGGCACGGGGACCGCCCGCTCGGCAGGCACCTTCACCTGCTCCGCGTAGCTGCCCGGGACGCCCTGCCAGGCCACCCGGTCGCCCACCGCGACATCGGTGACCCCCTCTCCCACGGCGAGGACCCGTCCGGCGCCCTCGGAGCCGAGGACGGCCGGCAGCGGGATCCGGTACATGCCGCCGCGCTGGTAGGTGTCCATGAAGTTGACGCCGCTGGCCGCCACCTGCACGACGACCTCGCCGGGCCCGGCGACAGGGTCGTCCAGCTCGACCAGCTCGAGCACCTCCGGACCGCCGTTCGCCGACACCTGCACCGCGCGCATCGCGACCTCCGGGTACTGGATGGAATTGCAGAGATGTGTATGATCATGCAAGAACGGGATTGTCCAGCCGACGTCCCACCACACTCTCAGGGAGGTGCCGGGCATGGGCATCCGGGTCGCCGTCGCGGGCGCCAGCGGGTACGCCGGTGGCGAGCTGCTCCGGCTGCTGCTCGGCCACCCGCAGGTCGAGGTCGGCGCGCTCACCGCCGCCGGCTCGGCCGGCACCGAGCTGGGGGAGCACCATCCCCAGCTCGTCCCGCTGGCCGGCCGCCGGCTCGAGGCGACCACGCCCGAGACCCTGGCCGGCCACGACGTGGTCGTGCTGGCCCTCCCGCACGGCGCATCGGCCGCGGTCGCCGCCGAGCTCCCGGACGGCGTGCTGGTCGTCGACTGCGGAGCCGACTTCCGGCTGGCCGACGCCTCGTCCTGGCTGCGGTTCTACGGCACCCCCCACGCCGGCAGCTGGCCCACCGGCCTGCCCGAGCTCCCGCTGGCCTCCGGCGGCAAGCAGCGCGAGGCCCTGCCGGGCGCCCGGCGGATCGCCGTACCGGGGTGCTACCCGACCGCGGTCGCGCTGGCCCTCGCGCCCGGCTTCGCCGCCGGGCTGCTGGAGCCGGACGACGTGGTCGTCGTGGCCGCCTCGGGCACCTCCGGCGCGGGTCGTTCGCTGAAGTCCCACCTGCTGGGCTCGGAGGTCATGGGGTCCATGTCGCCGTACGGCGTGGGCGGCCTCCACCGCCACACGCCGGAGATGGAGCAGTACCTGGCCGCCGCCGGCGGCGGGCCGGTCAGCCTGTCCTTCACCCCGACCCTGGCGCCGATGGCCCGCGGGATCCTGGCCACGGCGACCGCTCGGGTGCGGGCCGGCGTCGACGAAGCGGTCCTGCGCCAGGCCTGGGAGGCGGCGTACGGCGACGAGCCGTTCGTGCATCTGCTCCCCAGCGGCCGGTGGCCGCGGACGGCCGACACCCTCGGCGCCAACGTCGTGCACCTCCAGCTCGCGCTGGACGAGCGGGCCGGCCGGGTCGTCGTGGTCGCTGCGATCGACAACCTCACCAAGGGGACCGCCGGAGCCGCCGTGCAGAGCCTGAACCTCGCGCTGGACCTCCCGGAGACCACCGGGCTCCCGCTGGTCGGGGTCGCGCCGTGAGCGTCACCGCCGTCGCCGGGTTCCGCGCCGCCGGGGTGGCCGCCGGGCTGAAGTCCAGCGGGGCGCCCGACGTCGCGCTGGTCGTCAACGACGGGCCGTCGGCGAGCGCGGCTGCGGTCTACACGACGAACCGCTGCAAGGCGCACCCGGTGCTGTGGAGCGAGCGGGCGTCGGCCGACGGCGTCGTGCGCGCCGTCGTGCTGAACTCCGGCGGCGCCAACTGCTACACCGGGCCGGCGGGCTTCGCCACGACCCACGCGACGGCCGAGCAGGTCGCTGCGCTGCTGAGCGTCTCGGCGCTGGACGTCGTGGTCTGCTCGACCGGCCTGATCGGCGAGCAGCTCGACGCCGTGCGGCTCGCGGCCGGGGTCGAGGCCGCCGCCGGTGCCCTCGCGCGGGACGGCGGAGCGGCCGCGGCGGCCGCGATCATGACGACCGACAGCCATCCCAAGCAGTCGCTGGTCCGCGGGCCGGGCTGGGCCGTGGGTGGCATGGCCAAGGGCGCCGGCATGCTCGCGCCGGCCCTGGCGACGATGCTGGTGGTCCTCACCACCGACGCGCTCGTGGACGCCGCGACCTGTGACCGCGCCCTGCGCGAGGCCACTCGCCTGACCTTCGACCGGCTCGACTCCGACGGCTGCATGTCCACCAACGACACGGTGGTCCTGATGGCCAGCGGGGCGAGCGGCATCACACCGTCGGCCGAGGAGCTGACCGAGACGGTCCGGGCGGTCTGCCATGACCTGGCCCAGCAGCTGATGCGGGACGCCGAGGGCGCCGACCACGACATCGCGATCGAGGTGCGGGGCGCGGCGAGCGAGGACGACGCGGTCGAGGTCGGCCGCGCCGTGGCCCGCAGCAACCTGTTCAAGGCGGCCGTCTTCGGCAAGGACCCCAACTGGGGGCGGATCCTGGCCGCGGCCGGCACCACGCGGGCCGAGTTCGACCCGCAGCTGCTCGACGTGGCGATGAACGGCGTCTGGATCGCCAAGGGGGGCCAGCCGGGCGAGCCCCGCGACCTGGTCGACCTCGGTCCGCGCGAGGTCCACATCGTCGTCGACCTGCATGCCGGGGGCGACGACGGCCACGGTCTGGACGAACGACCTGACCCATGCGTACGTGCACGAGAACTCGGCGTACAGCTCGTGAACGCCAACCTCAAGGCGCAGGTGCTGGTCGAGGCGCTGCCGTGGCTCGAGCGGTTCCACGGTGCGCTGGTCGTGGTGAAGTTCGGCGGCCACGCGATGGACGACCCGGAGCTGACCGCCGCTTTCGCCGAGGACATCGTGTTCCTGCGGTACGCCGGGCTGCGGCCGGTCGTCGTGCACGGGGGCGGCCCGCAGATCAGCGAGATGCTCGGCCGCCTGGGGATCAGCAGCGAGTTCCGGGGCGGGCTGCGCGTCACCAGCCCCGAGGCCATGGACGTCGTCCGGATGGTGCTGACCGGCCAGGTCGGACGCGGCCTGGTCGGCCTGATCAACCGGCACGGCCCGTTCGCCGTCGGCATGTCGGGCGAGGACGCCCACCTGCTCGGGGCGCGGCGCCGCGGCACGGTCGTCGACGGGGAGGACGTCGACCTCGGCCTGGTCGGCGAGGTCGTCGAGGTCCGCCCCGAGGCGGTCCTCGACCTGCTGCAGGCCGGCCGGATCCCCGTCATCTCCTCGGTCGCCCCGGACGTCGACTCCGCCGACGGCCAGGTGCTCAACGTCAACGCGGACAC
This sequence comes from uncultured Actinomycetota bacterium, assembly GCA_963743975.1. Lineage (GTDB taxonomy): Bacteria > Actinomycetota > Actinomycetes > Actinomycetales > CAVURS01 > CAVURS01. The sequence continues at coordinate 91,573 of CAVURS010000001.1, read as the reverse complement.
GGCCGCGGCCGCGCTCGCCGTCGCCCTGGGCGCCACGAAGCTCGTGGTGCTCACCGACGTCGAGGGGCTCTACGCGGACTGGCCGGACCGCACGTCCCTGGTGAGCCGGGCGAGCGCCTCGGAGGTGGAGAAGCTGCTGCCCACCCTGCAGGCCGGCATGGTGCCCAAGATGGAGGCCTGCCTGCAGGCCGTGCGGGGCGGGGTGCCGCAGGCCCACGTGGTCGACGGGCGCGTGCCGCACTCGATCCTGCTCGAGGTCTTCACCCCCGAGGGTGCGGGGACCATGGTGCTGCCGGATGAGTGACCTGGCCGCGGTCGAGGCCGCGCTCCCGGCCGTCGGTGAGGACTCCTCCCGCTGGCTCGAGCGCTACGCCGGGTCGGTGATGCCGACGTACGGCCGCCCGCAACGGGTCCTCGTGCGGGGCGAGGGCTGCTGGGTCTGGGACGCGGACGGCCGGCGCTACCTGGACCTGCTCGGCGGCATCGCCACGACGACCCTCGGACACGCCCACCCCCTGCTGGTGTCCACCGTCACGGCCCAGCTGGCCACCCTCGGGCACGTGTCGAACTTCTTCGCCACCGCCCCTCAGATCGCTCTCGCCGAGCGGCTGCTGTCGATCCTCGACGCGCCGGCCGGGTCGGCCGTGTTCTTCACCAACTCCGGCGCCGAGGCGAACGAGGCCGCGTTCAAGATGTCCCGCCGCACCGGCCGCACGCGGCTGGTCGCGGCGGAGGGCGGCTTCCACGGCCGCACGATGGGGGCGCTCGCCCTGACCCACAAGCCGGCCATCCGCGAGCCGTTCGCCCCGCTGCCGGGCGACGTCGTGCACGTCCCGTTCGGCGACGCCGACGCGCTGCGCGCCGTCGTCGACGAGACGGTGGCGGCCGTGGTGCTCGAGCCGATCCTCGGCGAGGCCGGGGTCGTCCCCGCGCCGGAGGGGTACCTCGCGGCGGCGCGGGAGGTCACGAGCGCGGCCGGTGCGCTGCTGGTCCTGGACGAGGTGCAGACCGGGATCGGGCGCACCGGCGCCTGGTTCGCCCACAGCCGGCACGGCATCGTCCCCGACGTGGTGACGCTCGCCAAGGCCCTCGGCGGCGGGCTGCCGATCGGCGCGGCGGTGGCACTGGGGGAGCGCGCGGCCGGGCTGCTCGGTGCGGGCATGCACGGGACGACGTTCGGCGGTAACCCGATCTCGGCCGCGGCCGGGCTGGCCGTCCTGCACGCCGTCGAGCGGGACGACCTGCGCCGCAACGCCCGCGAGGTCGGCGGCCGCCTCCGCTCCTCGGTCGAGGCGCTCGGCCACCCGCTCGTCCGCGAGGTGCGCGGAGAGGGCCTGCTGCTGGGGATCGTCCTGCGGCAGCCGGTCGCCGCCGAGGTCGCGGCGCGGGCGCTCGACGCCGGGTTCATCGTGAACGCCGTGGCACCGGACACCGTGCGCCTGGCCCCTCCGCTGGTCCTGACCGCGGAGCAGGCGGACTCGTTCACGACGGCGCTCCCCGGCATCCTGGGCCTCCCGGCCCCCAGCCCGAAGGAGAGCTGACATGCTCCGACACTTCCTGCGCGACGACGACGTGAGCCCGGCCGAGCAGCTGGCGCTGCTGGACCTGGCCGGCGCGATGAAGCAGGACCGGTGCGCGTGGCGACCCCTCGACGGGCCGCGCGCGGTCGCGGTCATCTTCGACAAGCCGTCGACGCGGACCCGGGTCTCGTTCAGCATCGGCGTCGCCGAGCTGGGGGGCTACCCCCTCGTGATCGACGCTCAGTCCAGCCAGCTCGGCCGCGGCGAGCCGGTCGCCGACACGACGCGGGTGCTGGAGCGCCAGGTCGCCGCGATCGTGTGGCGCACGTTCGGGCAGGAGCGGATCGAGGAGATGGCCGCGGTCAGCCGGGTGCCGGTGGTCAACGCGCTCACCGACCAGTTCCACCCGTGCCAGATCCTGGCCGACCTGATGACCGTGCGGGAGCACCGCGGCGAGCTGCCCGGGCTGACCCTCGCCTATCTCGGCGACGGTGCGAACAACATGGCGCACTCCTACCTGCTCGGGGGAGCCACGGCCGGCATGCACGTCCGGATCGGCGCGCCCGCGGGCTACCACCCCGACCCGGAGATCCTCGAGCGCGCCGGCCAGATCGCCTCGGCCACCGGCGGATCGGTCGCGGTGACCGCCGACCCGGCCGCGGCCGCCGAGGGGGCCGACGTCCTGGCGACGGACACCTGGGTGTCCATGGGCCAGGAGGGGGAGAAGGCCGAGCGGGCCTCGGCCGCCGGCCCGTTCGCGCCGTACATCGTCGACGCGGCGGCGCTGGGCCGTGCCGACCGCCGAGCGATCGTGCTGCACTGCCTGCCCGCATACCGCGGGCTGGAGATCTCGGCCGACGTCATCGACGGGCCGCAGTCGGTCGTCTGGGACGAGGCGGAGAACCGGCTGCACGCGCAGAAGGCCCTGCTGACCTGGCTCCTGGAGCAGGCGTGATCGCACTGACCAAGGTGGCCCGACACCAGCGGATCGCCGAGCTGCTCGAGCGCCAGGCCGTGCGCTCGCAGCCCGAGCTGGCCCAGCTGCTCGCCCGGGACGGCGTGGAGGTCGCGCAGGCCACGCTCTCGCGGGACCTGGACGAGCTCGGTGCGGTGAAGGTCCGGTCGGGCAACGGCCTGGTCTACGCGCTCCCCGCGGAGGGCGGCGACCGGACTCCGCGGGTCGCGGTGAGCCAGGAGGCGCTCGACGCGCGGCTGGCCCGGCTGTCCGCCGAGCTGCTCGTCACCGCCGAGTCCTCGGCCAACCTGGTGGTGCTGCGCACCCCGCCGGGAGCCGCCCAGTTCCTGGCCTCGGCCCTGGACCACGCGGCCCTGCCCGACGTGCTCGGGACCATCGCCGGCGACGACACCGTGCTGGTGATCGCCCGGTCGCCGGACGGCGGTGCCGAGCTGGCCGAGAGGCTGGTGGCCGGAGCCCGGACCGGGGCCGGCGGCGCCGGCGGTGGTGGCGGCGTGGCCTGACGCGCTCGGCCCCACCTCCGCCTCCACCCCACGACAGCGAATGAGGACATCGAGATGAGCAAGGTCCTGACCTCCCTCCCGGAGGGCGAGCGGATCGGCATCGCCTTCTCCGGCGGCCTGGACACCTCGGTGGCCGTGGCCTGGATGCGCGAGCACGGTGCGGTCCCCTGCGCGTACACGGCCGACATCGGCCAGTACGACGAGCCCGACGTCCAGGGAGTGCCGGCCCGGGCGCTGCAGTACGGCGCCGAGCTGGCCCGGACCGTCGACTGCCGGTCCCAGCTGGTCGAGGAGGGCCTGGCCGCACTGGCCTGTGGCGCCTTCCACATCCGGTCCGGCGGACGGGCGTACTTCAACACCACGCCCCTGGGCCGGGCCGTGACGGGAACCCTGCTGGTCCGCGCCATGCACGAGGACGGCGTCGACATCTGGGGCGACGGCTCGACGTTCAAGGGCAACGACATCGAGCGGTTCTACCGCTACGGCCTGCTGGCCAACCCGAACCTGCGGATCTACAAGCCGTGGCTCGACGCGCGGTTCGTCGACGAGCTCGGCGGCCGGGCGGAGATGAGCCAGTGGCTCATCGAGCGCGGGCTGCCCTACCGCGACAGCCAGGAGAAGGCCTACTCCACCGACGCGAACATCTGGGGCGCCACCCACGAGGCCAAGACCCTGGAGCACCTCGACGTCTCGCTGGAGTCGGTCGAACCGATCATGGGCGTGCGGTTCTGGGACCCGGCCGTCGAGATCGTGCCGGAGGACGTCACCGTCCGCTTCGAGCGCGGGCGGCCGGTGGCGATCAACGGCACGGCGCTTCCCGGACGCGGTGGCCCTGGTCCACGAGGCCAACGCGATCGGTGGCCGGCACGGTCTGGGCATGTCCGACCAGATCGAGAACCGGATCATCGAGGCGAAGAGCCGCGGCATCTACGAGGCGCCCGGCATGGCCCTGCTCTGGGCGGCGTACGAGCGGCTGCTCAGCGCGATCCACAACGAGGACACCATGGCCAACTACGCCGCCCAGGGCCGCCGCCTCGGCCGGCTGCTCTACGAGGGCCGCTGGCTGGACCCGCAGGCGCTGATGCTGCGCGAGCCGCTGCAGCGGTGGATCGCCTCGGTCGTGACCGGTGAGGTGACGCTGCGGCTGCGCCGCGGCGAGGACTACACGATCCTGCGCACCGACGGCCCGTCCTTCTCCTACCACCCGGACAAGCTGTCGATGGAGCGCACCGAGGGCGCGGCGTTCGGCCCGACCGACCGGATCGGGCAGCTGACGATGCGCAACCTCGACATCGCCGACTCGCGGTCCCTGCTCGAGGTGTACGCCGAGCAGCCCCTGGACCAGGGGCAGGTCCTGGTCGAGCACGGCACGCTGTTCGGCGAGCTGCCCGCGGGCGGTGGCGACCGGATCACCGCGAACCCCGGTGTCGCGGGCGACGAGGAGGCGGCCCTGGAGAGCGCCGCGATGGAAGTCGGGACCGACTGATGGCGGGAGCCGACGCGACACCACCCGAGGCGGCGACGTCGGCGGGCGCGCTCTGGGGTGGCCGGTTCAGCGGCGGGCCGGCCGAGGCGCTCGCGGCGCTGTCCCGCTCGACCCACTTCGACTGGCGGCTGGCCCGGCACGACATCGCCGGGTCCCGGGCCCACGCGCGGGTGCTGCACGCGGCCGGGCTGCTCGACGACGACCAGCTGGCCGGGATGCTGGCCGCGCTCGACCAGCTCGAGGCCGATGTCGTCTCCGGCGCGTTCGGGCCGCGCCCGGGGACGAGGACGTGCACTCCGCCCTCGAGCGCGGGCTCATCGAGCGCGCCGGTCCGACCTCGGCGGCCGGCTGCGGGCGGGCCGGTCCCGCAACGACCAGATCGCGACCCTGATCCGGATGTACCTGCGCGAGCAGGCCCGCCGCGTCGCCGGCGGCGTGCTCGACGTCGTCGACGCCCTCGTCGCCCAGGCCGCGGCCCACCCCGCGGCGGCCATGCCCGGCCGCACCCACCTGCAGCACGCGCAGCCGGTGCTGCTCGCGCACCACCTGCTGGCGCACGCCTGGCCGCTGCTGCGCGACGTCGACCGGCTGCGCGACTGGGACGCGCGGGCGGCCGTCTCGCCGTACGGCTCGGGCGCCCTGGCCGGTTCCTCGCTGGGGCTGGACCCCGCGGCCGTCGCCGCCGAGCTCGGCTTCGACCGGCCGGTCGAGAACTCCATCGACGGCACGGCCGCCCGTGACGTCGTCGCCGAGTTCGCCTTCGTCGCGGCCATGATCGGCGTCGACCTGTCCCGGCTGGCCGAGGACGTCGTGATCTGGGCGACCAAGGAGTTCTCCTTCGTCGCGCTCGACGACGCGTACTCCACCGGGTCGAGCATCATGCCGCAGAAGAAGAACCCCGACGTGGCCGAGCTGGCCCGCGGCAAGGCCGGCCGCCTCATCGGTGACCTGACCGGGCTGCTGGCGACGCTGAAGGGACTGCCGCTGGCCTACAACCGCGACCTGCAGGAGGACAAGGAGCCGGTCTTCGACCAGGTGGACACCCTGCAGGTCCTGCTGCCCGGCGGTCGCCGGGCATCGTCGCCACCCTGCGCTTCGACACCGACCGGATGGCCGCGCTGGCCCCGCAGGGCTTCGCCCTCGCCACCGACATCGCGGAGTGGCTGGTCCGCCGCGGCGTCCCGTTCCGCGTGGCCCACGAGGTGGCCGGCGCGTGCGTCCGGGCCTGCGAGGCGCAGGGGCATCGAGCTGACCGACCTCACCGACGAGGACCTGGCCGCCATCTCTCCCGAGCTCACCCCGGAGGTCCGGAGCCGTCCTCACCGTCGAGGGGTCGCTCGCCTCCCGCGACGCGGTCGGCGGTACGGCGCCGGCCCGGGTGGCCGAGCAGCTCGATCTCGCGGCCGCTCGCCTGACCGAGGCCCGGCTCTGGGCCGCCGCCGGGTGAGTGTGGAAACTCTCACATGCTCGGCGGGACCGTTTGCTTTGCCGTGGCAACGCGCCCGCGGGCAGACTGCGCTCTGGGTCGCGATGAGGCTGACCCATCTGCTGGAGGTGTCTCGATGAGCGTGCAGGACAAGCCGGCGATGAGCGGGGGAGTCGGTGCTCCCGGCCGGGCCCAGATCGCCGAGCGGACGTTGCGTACCGACCGCTGGTGGCTCTCGCCGCTGCTGTACGTCATCGGCTTCACGGCCTGGCTGCTCTACGGCATCGTCCGGGCCGCGTCGCAGAAGTACTACTACGTGCCGGCGTACCACTACCTCACGCCGTTCTCCTCGCCGTGCCTGTCGACCGACTGCGTGCCGGGCTCGTCGACGTTCGGCACGCCGTTCGGCAGCTGGCCCCCGCTGGTGCCCTTCGCGGTCCTGACCCTGCCGTTCCTGCTGCTCTTCCGGCTGACCTGCTACTACTACCGCAAGGCGTACTACCGGGCGTTCTGGCTCTCGCCGCCGGCGTGCGCCGTGGCCGAGCCGCACACGAAGTACACCGGCGAGCGCCGCTTCCCGCTGATCCTGCAGAACGCGCACCGCTACTTCTTCTACATCGCGGTCCTGATCTCGATCATCAACACCGTGGGACGCGATCGACGCCTTCCACGGCAAGGGCGGCGGCTTCGGCATCGGGCTCGGCACGCTGATCATGGTCGCCAACGTGATCCTGCTCTGGGCCTACACCGCGTCCTGCCACAGCTGCCGGAGCATCACGGCCGGCCGGCTGAACCACTTCTCCAAGCACCCGGTCCGGTACTGGGTCTGGGTGCAGGTCTCCAAGCTGAACCGCCACCACATGGGGCTGGCCCTGGTGACGCTGGTCTCCCTCGTCGTCACCGACGCCTACATCGGCCTGGTTGCCGCCGGGCACATCTCGGACCTGAGGATCGTGCATTGAGCGAGATCGAGCGCCACTCCTACGACGTCCTGGTCATCGGGGCCGGCGGCGCCGGCCTGCGGGCCGCCATCGCCGCCCGCGAGGAGGGCCTGCGGACGGCCATCATCTGCAAGTCGCTGTTCGGCAAGGCCCACACGGTCATGGCCGAGGGTGGCATCGCGGCCTCGATGGGCAACGTGAACTCCAAGGACAGCTGGCAGGTCCACTTCCGCGACACCATGCGCGGCGGCAAGTTCCTCAACAACCCGCGGATGGCCGAGCTGCACGCGAAGGAGGCGCCGCAACGGGTCTGGGAGCTGGAGACCTACGGCGCGCTGTTCGACCGCACCCCCGAGGGCAAGATCAGCCAGCGGAACTTCGGCGGCCACGAGTACCCGCGGCTGGCCCACGTCGGCGACCGCACCGGCCTGGAGCTGATCCGCACGCTGCAGCAGAAGATCGTCTCGCTCCAGCAGGACGACCTGGCCGAGCACGGCGACCTGGACGCGCGCATCCGCGTCTTCGCCGAGTGCACGGTCACCGACCTGCTGCGCGACGACAGCAAGGACGGCGCCCCCCTCTCGGGGGCCTTCGCCTACTGGCGGGAGTCCGGGCGCTTCGTGGTCTTCGAGGCGCCGGCCGTGATCCTGGCCACCGGTGGCATCGGCAAGTCGTTCAAGGTCACCAGCAACTCGTGGGAGTACACCGGGGACGGCCACGCGCTGGCCCTGCGTGCCGGGGCGACGCTGATCAACATGGAGTTCATCCAGTTCCACCCGACCGGGATGGTCTGGCCGCCGTCGGTCAAGGGGATCCTCGTCACCGAGTCCGTCCGCGGGGACGGCGGGGTCCTGCGCAACAGCGAGGGCAAGCGGTTCATGTTCGACTACGTGCCCGACGTGTTCCGGGCGCAGTACGCCGAGACCGAGGACGAGGCCGACCGCTGGTACAAGGACCCGGACAACAACAAGCGGCCGCCGGAGCTGCTGCCCCGTGACGAGGTCGCCCGGGCCATCAACTCCGAGGTCAAGGAGGGGCGCGGCTCACCGCACGGGGGAGTCTTCCTCGACGTGTCGACCCGCCTGTCCGCCGACGAGATCATCAAGCGGCTGCCGTCCATGCACCACCAGTTCAAGGAGCTGGCCGACGTCGACATCACGGCCGAGCCGATGGAGGTCGGGCCGACCTGCCACTACGTGATGGGCGGCGTCGAGGTCGACGCCGACACCGAGGCGACCCGGGTCGCCGGCCTGTACGCCGCGGGCGAGGTCGCCGGGGGCATGCACGGGTCGAACCGCCTGGGCGGCAACTCGCTGTCCGACCTGCTGGTGTTCGGCAAGCGCGCGGGGACGGCCGCCGCGGCGTACGTCTCCTCGCTGGGATCCGCCCGGCCGGGCGTCTCGGACGCCAGTGTCGACGCAGCGGCCGCGACCGCCGTCCTGCCGTTCGGGACCGGGCAGGAGGAGGCGGCGCCCTCGGAGAACCCGTACACGCTGCACCAGGAGCTGCAGCAGACGATGAACGACCTGGTGGGCATCATCCGGCGCGAGGGCGAGATCCGGGAGGCCCTCGAGCGGCTGCAGAAGTACAAGGAGCGCGCGCAGCACCTGCAGGTCGAGGGCCACCGGCAGTTCAACCCCGGCTGGCACCTGGCGATGGACCTGCGCAACATGCTGCTCATCTCCGAGTGCGTGGCGATGGCGGCGCTGGAGCGGACCGAGAGCCGCGGCGGTCACACCCGCGAGGACCACCCGGAGATGGACCCGGACGTGGCGTCAGGAGAACCTCGTCCTGGAGACGAAGGGCGACGGGGTCGACCTGCGGCACCAGCCGGTGCCGGAGATCCGGCTCGACCTGTTCCAGCTCTTCGACCCCAAGGAGCTCGGCAAGTACTTCACCGACAAGGAGATGAGCCGGCTGGACAGCGCCCCGAGCGCGGGCGGCCCGGCCGAAGGAGAGGCGAAGTGAGCTACGACGCGCACTTCCGGGTCTGGCGTGGCGACGCCGACGGCGGTCAGCTGCAGGACTACACGGTGGAGGTGAACGAGGGCGAGGTCGTCCTCGACATCATCCACCGGCTGCAGGCGACTCAGGCCGGCGACCTCGCCGTCCGCTGGAACTGCAAGGCGGGCAAGTGCGGGTCGTGCAGCGCCGAGGTCAACGGCCGTCCGCGGCTGATGTGCATGACCCGGATGAGCACCTTCGAGGAGGGCGAGACCATCACGGTCACGCCGATGCGGGCCTTCCCCGTCCTCCGGGACCTGGTCACGGACGTGTCCTTCAACTACGAGAAGGCCCGCGCGGTCCCCGCGTTCGCGGCGCCCGACATCGAGCCCGGCGAGTACCGCATGGCCCAGGTCGACGTGAACCGCTCACAGGAGTTCCGCAAGTGCATCGAGTGCTTCCTGTGCCAGGACACCTGCCACGTCGTGCGTGACCACGAGGAGAACAAGGAGGCGTTCGCCGGGCCGCGCTTCCTGATGCGGATGGCCGAGCTGGACATGCACCCGCTGGACCAGCGCAAGAACCGCTCGTCGGAGGCCGTCGACGACTTCGGGCTCGGTTTCTGCAACATCACCAAGTGCTGCAGCGACGTGTGCCCCGAGCACATCAAGATCACCGACAACGCGCTGATCCCGCTGAAGGAGCGCGCGGTCGACCGCAAGTACGACCCGCTGGTCTGGCTGGGCCGGACCATCACGCGGCGCAAGGGCTAGCCGCTGACCCTCCCGGCCGGGCGCCCGCTCGGACGGCGCTTCTTCGCCCGGCCCTCGCTCGAGGTGGCGCCGGAGCTGCTGGGCTGCGTGCTGGTCGTCGACCGGCCGCCCGGGCCGGTGGCCGTCCGGCTGACGGAGGTCGAGGCGTACGACGGGGAGACCGACCCGGGCTCGCACGCCTTCCGCGGGCCGACGGCGCGCAACGCCGTGATGTACGGCCCGGCCGGCCACCTCTACGTGTACTTCACCTACGGCATGCACTGGTGCGCCAACATCGTCTGCGGCCGTCCCGGCGTGGCCACGGCCGTCCTCCTGCGGGCCGGTGAGGTGGTGGCCGGAGCCGACGTCGCCCGGTCCCGCCGCCCGGCGGTGAGGACCGACCGCGACCTCGCTCGCGGCCCGGCCCGGCTCGCCTCGGCGCTCGGGCTCGGCCGCGAGGACAACGGCCGTGACCTCGTCGCCCCACCCGGGGCGGGCGAGCGGCCCGCCTGCCGGGTCACCCGGCCTGCCGCGGCACCCGCCGCCGTGGTCCGGGTCGGACCCCGGGTCGGGGTCTCCGGCGCCGGAGGGGACGCCACGGCGTATCCCTGGCGGTTCTGGCTGGACGGCGACCCGACCGTCTCGGCGTACCGCCCGGCGAAACCCCGGCGCCCGGCCGCCCGGTGATCGGGCAGGCTGGGGCCCTGCACCGGGACTCCACCCCGACCCTGCCCGGGCCGCCAGGCCCGACCGCTCGAGTGAAGGACGCACGTGACCGACATCGTTGACGAGCTGCGCTGGCGCGGCCTGATCGCGCTCTCCACCGACGAGGAGGCGCTGCGCACGGCGCTGGCGGCCGGCCCGGTGACCTTCTACTGCGGCTTCGACCCGACGGCACCCAGCCTGCACATGGGCAACCTCGTGCAGCTGCTCACCATGCGCCGGCTGCAGGACGCCGGCCACCGCCCGCTGGCGCTGGTCGGGGGCTCGACCGGCCTGATCGGCGACCCGAAGCCCACGGCCGAGCGCGTGCTGAACTCCAAGGAGACGGTGGCCGCCTGGGTGGAGAGCCTGCGCGAGCAGGTCAGCCGGTTCCTGCTGCTTCGAGGGGGAGAACGCCGCGCGGGTCGTCAACAACCTCGACTGGACCGCCCCGATGTCCGCCCTCGACTTCCTGCGCGACATCGGCAAGCACTACCGGGTCAACACGATGATCCGCAAGGACGCCGTGGCCGAGCGGCTGGCCTCCCGCGAGGGCATCTCCTACACCGAGTTCAGCTACCAGATCCTGCAGGGGCTGGACTTCCTGGAGCTGTTCCGGCGGTACGGCTGCGTGCTGCAGACGGGCGGCAGCGACCAGTGGGGCAACCTCACCAGCGGCGTCGACCTGATCCACCGTGCGGAGGGCGCAGCGGTGCACGTGCTGGCCACTCCGCTGATCACCAAGGCGGACGGCACCAAGTACGGCAAGACCGAGGGCGGCTCGGTCTGGCTGGACCCGGCGATGACCTCGCCGTACGCCTTCTTCCAGTTCTGGCTGAACGCCGAGGACGCGATGGTGGGCACCCTGCTGCGCGTCTTCACCTTCCGCAGCCGGGAGGAGATCGAGGCCCTGGAGGAGTCGGCCCGGGAGCGCCCCCAGCTGCGGGAGGCCCAGCGCGTGCTCGCTCGTGACGTCACCGCGCTCGTCCACGGCCCGGACGCCGCGGCGCGGGTGGAGGCAGCGGCCCAGGCGCTGTTCGGCCGGGGGGACACCGGTGACCTGGCGGCCCTGGACGCCGCGACGCTGCGGGACGCCACCGCCGAGCTGCCACGGGCGGCCGGCCGGGTCGGGGACCGCTACGTGGACCTGATGGCCGCCACCGGCCTGGTGGCGGGCCGCAACGCCGCCCGGCGGGCGGTCTCCGAGGGCGGCGCATACCTCAACAACGTCAAGGTCACGGACCCGGACCGCCTCCTGACCAGCGACGATGTCCTGCCGGGAGGGGTCGTCCTGCTCCGGCGCGGACGCCGTTCGCTGGCCGCGGTCGAGCTGGAGACCCGGGGGGGTTGAGGACCCCCGCAGAGGTGGTACTGTTTACCTCGAACCCCGCGGTGAACATCAATCCGTCATGCCGGGCTTGATCCGGAAGGCGGTTTGACTCACTGTGACGGCTCAGATAAGTTAGAACGGTTGCCCTGAGACCGGTCGAGAGACCCAGATCAGTGCGCGTCTGTTCCTTGAGAACTCAACAGCGTGCCAAAAATCGATGCCAGATTTAACCCCGTGCACGGCATCGGCTGCGACCACTCGGTCGTAGGCGGTTCCGTGCTGGGATTCCTTTGGTATGAACCAGATCCGAGAGATCGGATCGGCTCATTGCCATGATCACCAGCTCCGGCTGGTTCTTCAGATGTCGACGTGGCTTCGGCCGCGTCGTAAAAGACATCAACGGAGAGTTTGATCCTGGCTCAGGACGAACGCTGGCGGCGTGCTTTACACATGCAAGTCGAACGGTGAACCGGTGCTTGCACCGGGGATCAGTGGCGAACGGGTGAGTAACACGTGAGCAATCTGCCCCGAACTCTGGGATAACTGCGGGAAACCGCAGCTAATACCGGATACGACCCAAGGAGGCATCTCCATTGGGTGGAAAGTTTTTCGGTTCGGGATGAGCTCGCGGCCTATCAGCTTGTTGGTGGGGTAATGGCCTACCAAGGCGACGACGGGTAGCCGGCCTGAGAGGGCGACCGGCCACACTGGGACTGAGACACGGCCCAGACTCCTACGGGAGGCAGCAGTGGGGAATATTGCACAATGGGCGAAAGCCTGATGCAGCGACGCCGCGTGAGGGATGAAGGCCTTCGGGTTGTAAACCTCTTTCAGCAGGGAAGAAGCGAAAGTGACGGTACCTGCAGAAGAAGCACCGGCTAACTACGTGCCAGCAGCCGCGGTAATACGTAGGGTGCAAGCGTTGTCCGGAATTATTGGGCGTAAAGAGCTCGTAGGCGGTTTGTCGCGTCTGCTGTGAAAACTCAGGGCTTAACCCTGAGCCTGCAGTGGGTACGGGCAGACTAGAGTGTGGTAGGGGAGATCGGAATTCCTGGTGTAGCGGTGGAATGCGCAGATATCAGGAGGAACACCGGTGGCGAAGGCGGATCTCTGGGCCATAACTGACGCTGAGGAGCGAAAGCATGGGGAGCGAACAGGATTAGATACCCTGGTAGTCCATGCCGTAAACGTTGGGCGCTAGGTGTGGGGCTCATTCCACGAGTTCCGTGCCGCAGCTAACGCATTAAGCGCCCCGCCTGGGGAGTACGGCCGCAAGGCTAAAACTCAAAGGAATTGACGGGGGCCCGCACAAGCGGCGGAGCATGCGGATTAATTCGATGCAACGCGAAGAACCTTACCAAGGCTTGACATACAGAGAAAACTGTCAGAGATGGCAGGTCCTTACGGGCTCTGTACAGGTGGTGCATGGTTGTCGTCAGCTCGTGTCGTGAGATGTTGGGTTAAGTCCCGCAACGAGCGCAACCCTCGTTCTATGTTGCCAGCGGATAATGCCGGGGACTCATAGGAGACTGCCGGGGTCAACTCGGAGGAAGGTGGGGATGACGTCAAATCATCATGCCCCTTATGTCTTGGGCTTCACGCATGCTACAATGGCCAGCACAAAGGGCTGCGAGACCGCAAGGTGGAGCGAATCCCAAAAAACTGGTCTCAGTTCGGATTGGGGTCTGCAACTCGACCCCATGAAGTCGGAGTCGCTAGTAATCGCAGATCAGCAACGCTGCGGTGAATACGTTCCCGGGCCTTGTACACACCGCCCGTCAAGTCACGAAAGTCGGTAACACCCGAAGCCGGTGGCCCAACCTTTTGGAGGGAGCCGTCGAAGGTGGGACTGGCGATTGGGACTAAGTCGTAACAAGGTAGCCGTACCGGAAGGTGCGGCTGGATCACCTCCTTTCTAAGGAGCATCTGGCGCCTCTCGAGGCGTCCAGGGCCCGCTTCGGACGTTCGTTCCGAAGGGGTAGCTCAAGGGTGGAACATCGATCAGTTGGCGTCGCGATCAGACGACCGCGCCTAGTACTCCTCCTCCTGGTTCGCCAGGGGAGGGTGGAACGGCTCCGGTCCCTGGGGCGGCGCTTCGGCACGCTGTTGGGTCCTGAGGGAACGGGCATCGCCCGACCTCACGGCCGGCCTTCGGGCCGGACGCGGACCGACACCCCCGCGAACCGCCGCTGCACGGCAGCTCGAGCCCAGCTCGAGCTTGTCCGCAGTTGCAGGCGCGGACCAGGTGGACGGGACCGCCCGTACCTTGAGAACTGCACAGTGGACGCGAGCATCTTTGTGGCCAAGTTAATAAGGGCACACGGTGGATGCCTTGGCACCAGGAGCCGATGAAGGACGTAGGAACCTGCGATAAGCCTCGGGGAGTTGGTAACCGAACTGTGATCCGAGGATTTCCGAATGGGGAAACCCGGCTGGGGGATAATAAAGTCCAGTCACCCACGCCTGAACACATAGGGCGTGGAGAGGGAACGTGGGGAAGTGAAACATCTCAGTACCCACAGGAAGAGAAAGCAACCGCGATTCCGTGAGTAGTGGCGAGCGAAAGCGGAACAGGCTAAACCGATCATGTGTGATAGCCGGCAGGCGTTGCATGGTCGGGGTCGTGGGACTTTTCAGCTGTCACTGCCGTGACAGCAGGGAGTTACAAAATCGCGTCATAGTCGAAGGGCATTGAATGGCCCGGCATAGAGGGTGCTACCCCCGTAGACGAAATGGCGTGATCTCCCGAGAAGTATCCCAAGTAGCACGGGGCCCGAGAAATCCCGTGCGAATCTGGCAGGACCACCTGCTAAGCCTAAATACTCCCTGGTGACCGATAGCGGACAAGTACCGTGAGGGAAAGGTGAAAAGTACCCCGGGAGGGGAGTGAAATAGTACCTGAAACCGTGTGCCTACAATCCGTCGGAGCCTCCCTAGCAGGGGTGACGGCGTGCCTTTTGAAGAATGAGCCTGCGAGTTAGTGTTACGTGGCGAGGTTAACCCGTGTGGGGAAGCCGTAGCGAAAGCGAGTCCGAATAGGGCGATTGAGTCGCGTGATCTAGACCCGAAGCGAAGTGATCTACCCATGGGCAGGTTGAAGCGCGGGTAAGACCGCGTGGAGGACCGAACCCACCAGGGTTGAAAACCTGGGGGATGACCTGTGGGTAGGGGTGAAAGGCCAATCAAACTTCGTGATAGCTGGTTCTCCCCGAAATGCATTTAGGTGCAGCGTCACGTGTTTCTTACCGGAGGTAGAGCTACTGGATGGCCGATGGGCCCTACAAGGTTACTGACGTCAGCCAAACTCCGAATGCCGGTAAGTGAGAGCGTGGCAGTGAGACTGCGGGGGATAAGCTCCGTAGTCGAGAGGGAAACAGCCCAGACCACCAGCTAAGGCCCCTAAGCGTGTGCTAAGTGGGAAAGGATGTGGAGTTGCCTTGACAACCAGGAGGTTGGCTTAGAAGCAGCCACCCTTTAAAGAGTGCGTAATAGCTCACTGGTCAAGTGATTCCGCGCCGACAATGTAGCGGGGCTCAAGCACACCGCCGAAGCTGTGGCATTCACACATTGCCCGGCACGACCTTCGTGGTCGTGTCCAAGCGTGTGGATGGGTAGGGGAGCGTCGTGTGGCGAGAGAAGCGGCGGAGTGATCCAGCCGTGGACGCCACACGAGTGAGAATGCAGGCATGAGTAGCGAATGACGGGTGAGAAACCCGTCCGCCGAATGACCAAGGGTTCCAGGGTCAAGCTAATCTGCCCTGGGTAAGTCGGGACCTAAGGCGAGGCCGACAGGCGTAGTCGATGGACAACGGGTTGATATTCCCGTACCGGCGAAGAACCGCCCATACCGAACCCGGTGATGCTAAGCGCCTGAAGCCGGCTCAACTCTTCGGAGGAAGTCCGGTGGAGCGCTCGAACCGAACTGGTAGTAGGTAAGCAATGGGGTGACGCAGAAGGGTAGCCTCCGCGTGGCGATGGTAGTCCACGTCTAAGGGTGTAGGGCGAGGTGTAGGCAAATCCGCACCTCACATAGCCTGAGACCTGATAGTGACCGCGATAGCGGGAAGAGGGTAATCCCATACTGCCGAGAAAAGCCTCTAGCGAGGTTCAAGCCGCCCGTACCCCAAACCGACTCAGGTGGTCAGGTAGAGAATACCAAGGCGATCGAGTGAATCGTGGTTAAGGAACTCGGCAAAATGCCCCCGTAACTTCGGGAGAAGGGGGGCCCGCAGGGTGACGGCACTTGCTGCCCGAGCCCTAACGGCCGCAGAGACCAGGGAGAAGCGACTGTTTACTAAAAACACAGGTCCGTGCGAAGTCGCAAGACGATGTATACGGACTGACGCCTGCCCGGTGCTGGAACGTTAAGGGGACGGGTTAGTCCTTTCGGGGCGAAGCTCAGAACTTAAGCGCCAGTAAACGGCGGTGGTAACTATAACCATCCTAAGGTAGCGAAATTCCTTGTCGGGTAAGTTCCGACCTGCACGAATGGCGTAACGACTTCTCCGCTGTCTCAACCGCGAACTCGGCGAAATTGCACTACGAGTAAAGATGCTCGTTACGCGCAGCAGGACGGAAAGACCCCGGGACCTTTACTACAGTTTGGTATTGGTGTTTGGTACGGCTTGTGTAGGATAGGTGGGAGACTGTGAAGTCGGCACGCCAGTGTCGGTGGAGTCAACGTTGAAATACCACTCTGGTCGTTCTAGATATCTAACCTCGGTCCGTGATCCGGATCAGGGACAGTGCCTGATGGGTAGTTTAACTGGGGCGGTTGCCTCCCAAAAGGTAACGGAGGCGCCCAAAGGTTCCCTCAGCCTGGTTGGCAATCAGGTTTCGAGTGTAAGTGCACAAGGGAGCTTGACTGTGAGACAGACATGTCGAGCAGGGACGAAAGTCGGGACTAGTGATCCGGCGGTGGCTTGTGGAAGCGCCGTCGCTCAACGGATAAAAGGTACCCCGGGGATAACAGGCTGATCTTGCCCAAGAGTCCATATCGACGGCATGGTTTGGCACCTCGATGTCGGCTCGTCGCATCCTGGGGCTGGAGTCGGTCCCAAGGGTTGGGCTGTTCGCCCATTAAAGCGGTACGCGAGCTGGGTTTAGAACGTCGTGAGACAGTTCGGTCCCTATCCGCTGTGCGCGTAGGAAACTTGAGAAGGGCTGTCCTTAGTACGAGAGGACCGGGACGGACGAACCTCTGGTGTGCCAGTTGTTCCGCCAGGAGCACGGCTGGTTAGCTACGTTCGGAAGTGATAACCGCTGAAAGCATCTAAGCGGGAAGCACGCTTCAAGATGAGGTTTCCATGGGGTGTTCCCCGAGAGGCTCCCAGCTAGACTACTGGGTTGATAGGCCGGATGTGGAAGTGCGGTAACGCATGAAGCTGACCGGTACTAATAAGCCGATAACTTGATACAAAGATGCTACGCGTCCACTGTGCGGTTCCCGAGATACGGTCGGTTGAATCGCACCACAGAACTGCCATATCTCCATAGAGTTTCGGCGGCCATAGCGAAGGGGAAACGCCCGGTTCCATTCCGAACCCGGAAGCTAAGCCCTTCAGCGCCGATGGTACTGCGCGGGTGACTGCGTGGGAGAGTAGGACGCCGCCGGACATACTTCACAGATGACCACCCGGGCAACCGAGTGGTCATCTGTCGTTGTGGTGAACTGAGCACGGCCGCGGGCCGTGACGACGAGAGGAACCAGGTGGCCGGGCGACGAGCGGCGAGGTCAGGGGCGCGGCCGGGATGACCGCCGTCCCGGGCGACCCGCCGGTCCGGAGCGAGGTCGGGACGACCGTCGGGGCGTGGTCGGGGCGCGACCGGGCGCGGCTGTCCGGACCGAGGGCGCGGTCCCGGCCGCCGGCCCGGTGCCGAGCGGGACCGCCTCGACGCGCCCGTGGCCGGCCCCCGGCGGGACGCACCGGTGGAGCCGCGGCTTCCCGACGACGTCCGGGCCTCGGACCTGGACCGCGAGATGCGCGCGGAGCTGCGCACGCTGAGCGCGGTGAACGCCGAGACGGTGGCCCGCTACCTGGTGCAGGTCGGGCGGCTGCTGGACGTGGATCCGGAGCTGGCCTACGCGAACGCCATGGCCGCGCAGCGCCGGGCCGGTCGGGTGGCGGTGGTCCGCGAGGTGACCGGGCTGGCGGCGTACCGCACCGGGCGGTTCGCCGAGGCGCTGGCCGAGCTGAGGACGGCCAAGCGGCTGTCCGGGTCCGTCCACGTGCTGCCGCTGATCGCCGACGCCGAGCGGGGGCTGGGCCGGCCCGAGCGCGCGCTGGAGCTCGCGTCCGGAGCCGAGGCCCGACGCCTGAGCACCGCCGAGCGGGTCGAGATGATGATCGTCGTCTCCGGCGCCCGGCGGGACCTCGGGCAGCTGGATGCGGCGGTCGTGGCCCTGCAGACGCCCGAGCTGAAGCAGGAGCGTGCCCCCTGGTGGCCGCGCCTGGCCTATGCCTACGCCGACGCGCTGGACGCCGCCGGGCGCTCGGAGGAGGCCCGCGGCTGGTTCGTGCGGACGGCGGCGGCCGACGCTGGACGGCGCCACCGACGCGGCCGAGCGACTGGCCGAGCTGGACGGCATCGGGGACGTGGTGGATCTCGACCCGGTGCCGGACGACCCCTCCTGAGCTGTCCACAGCCGCGCCAGAGCGGTCCCACCGTCCACAAGGGCGCCGCAGCCGGTTCCGGGCGTCCGGGGGAGCGCGCAGGCTGAACCCGTCGAGCTCCAAGGAGGCGGGGATGGGCGCTGCGCCGGACGGCCTGAACGAGGTGCACCTGATCGGCCGGGTGGCCGCGACGGCGACGACCCGCGAGCTGCCGAGCGGTGACCACATCTGTGTGCTCCGCGTCGTGGTCCCGCGCGGCGGCGCCGGCCGGCCCGTGGGCCGGGCCCCCACCGTGGACACCGTGGACTGTGCGATCTGGGCCGCCGGGCTGCGCCGCCGGGCGGAGCGCCTGGACGCCGGAACGGTGGTCGAGATCAGCGGCTCCCTGCGCCGGCGCTTCTGGCGCTCCCCGGCCGGTCCGGCCAGCCGGTACGAGGTGGAGGTCCGGTCCCTGCGGCGGGTCGCCCGCACGGCCGGGCCTGCCGGGCCGTCCGGCTGAGCACCCACCCCGCGCCGGCGGCGGCCGGACCTGATAGCAAGGGGCCCGGCCGGCCATGGCGGCGGCCGGCTACCTGACGGAGGTTCCCGTGACGGACACCGGGCCGGTGCGGTGGCGGGAGGCTGCCGCTCCGCTCGCCTCCGGCTTCGACGTGCTGCTGTTCGACCTCGACGGCGTGGTCTACGTCGGGCCGGCCGCGGTCCCGCACGCCCGGGAGAGCATCGGCCGGGCGATCGCCTCGGGGCTGCGGTGCAGCTACACGACGAACAACGCGGCCCGGCCTCCGCAGGCCGTGGCCCAGCACCTGCGTGACCTCGGGATCCCCGCCCGCGACGACGAGGTCGTCACCAGCGCCCAGGAGGGAGCCGACCGGCTGGCCTCGCGGCTGCCGGCCGGGAGCCAGGTGCTCGCCGTCGGCGGCCCGGGCGTCCCGGCGGCTCTGCGCGAGTGCGGTCTGGTCCCGGTGGACCGGTTCGCCGACGGCGTGGCCGGTGTCCTGCAGGGCTACGGGCCCGACGTCGGGTGGCGCGACCTGGCCGAGGCGACGTACGCCGTCACCGCAGGTGCCGACTGGGTGGCGACGAACCCGGACCTGACCGTGCCGACCCCGCGCGGCCGGGCCCCCGGCAACGGCCAGCTGACCGCGGTCGTGCAGCGCACCACCGGCGTGGACCCGGAGGTGACCGGCAAGCCGGGGCGGGGGCTGTTCGACCTGGCGGTCCGGCGGTCCGGCGGCGGCCGCGCCCTGGTGATCGGCGACCGGCTGGACACCGACATCGCCGGCGGCGTCGGAGCGGGTCTGCCCACCTTGCTGGTGCTCACCGGGGTCACCGGTGTGCCCGAGCTCCTGGCGGCTCGCCCGGCGGAGCGACCGTCGTTCCTGAGCGACGACCTGCGCGGGCTCTGGGTCGCCCATCCGCCGGTCACGGCGCAGGACGGCTGGTGGCGCAGCGGGCCGGCGCGGGCCCGCGTGAGCAACCGCCGGGCCGAGGTCGTCGGCGGTGAAGCCGGATCGCTGGACCGGGTCCGGGCGGCCGCGTCCGCCACCTGGCAGGCCACCGACGCGGGCGTCGACGTGGACCTGGCATCGGTGCTGGCGGGTCTGGCTGAGCAGGACGGGTAGCGTTGTGCGGTCGCGGACCACACGCACCGGGCACTGTGGGCGACGCGCCGGAAGGAGAGACCATGCCGGATGGGATGCGTGGCTACCTGCAAGCGGCCGCCGGCCTGACCGAGCCGACCCGCAAGCGGGCCCAGGAGCTGGCCCAGGAGCTGGCCCAGGCGGTGCTCGCGTCGAACGGCGGCGGGTCGGCCGCGGCGATGACGGCCCAGGTGTCCTCGATGGCCGAGGAGCTGCTCGGTGCCGTGCTGGCCAACCGGGCCGCTGTCCGCGAGATCGTTCGCAGCGAGGTGGAGACGGCGGTGGGCCGGCTCGGCCTGGTTCCGGCTACGGAGCTGTCCGCTGCGCAGCGGACCATCTCCCGGCTGGAGGCCCGGGTCGCCGAGCTGGAGGGCCGCAGCGGCGCGCCGACGGCCCGGCCGGTGCGCGCCGGCGTCACGCGTGCGGCCGCCGCCCAGAAGGCGACTGCGCAGAAGGCGACCGCGGCGAAGACCGGCGCGAAAAAGACGACCGCCAAGAAGACGACCGCGAAGAAGACGACCGCGAAGAAGACGACCGCCAAGAAGACGACCGCCAAGAAGACGACCGCCAAGAAGACGACCGCGAAGAAGACGACCGCCAAGAAGGCGGGCACCGCGACGCGACGCCGCACGGCAGGCGCAGGAGCCGGATCGTGAGTGAACCGCAGCCCGAGACGGCGGATAGCCGTCCCGCCCCGCGCCCCCGCCTCCGAGGGCTCTTCCGAGGCCGCTTCCGAGCAGGCGGCCGACGGCATCGGGGAGGACCGACCGGTCCACCCGGACGCCGAGCCGCTGCAGCAGCCACCGTGGACCGGTGACCCGCTCGTCGACGAGGCCCTCGCCGCGGCCGTCGCGGTCGGCGACGCCGACCCGGCCGAGCAGCTGGAGACGTACGTCGGGACGCACCGGTCGTTGCAGGCCCGACTGGCCGACTCCGGCGCCTGAGGTGGCGGCCCGGATCGACACCGAGCTGGTACGGCGCGGCCTGGCCCGGTCCCGGGCCCACGCCGGTGACCTGATCCGCTCCGGGCGGGTGCACGTCGACGGGGGCCCGGCGGCCAAGCCGGCCCAGCCCGTCCCCGACGACGCCGCGATCGAGGTCGCCGGTGTGCCCGAGGACCTCGACGTGGGGCGGGGTGCGGCCAAGCTCCGCGCGGCGCTCGCCGACCTCGGCGCGGCGTCGCGGCGCACGGCGGGCTCCGGCGCGGCGCCGGACCGGGTCGACGGGCAGCCGACCGGTCCGGTGGTCCGGGGACGGCGCTGCCTGGACGTCGGGGCCAGCACGGGCGGGTTCAGCCAGGTCCTGCTCGCGGCCGGCGCCGCGTCGGTCGTCGCGCTCGACGTCGGACACGGTCAGCTCGCGGCCTCGGTGGCCGGTGACCCGAGGGTCGTCGAGCGGTCCGGGGTGAACATCCGGGACACCGGTCCGGAGCAGCTCGGCGGACGGTTCGACCTGCTGGTCGCGGACCTGTCCTTCATCTCCCTCACCGTGGTGATGCCGGCGCTGGCCGACCTGGTGCTGCCGGGCGGTGACCTGGTGCTGCTGGTCAAGCCGCAGTTCGAGGTCGGCCGGGACCGGCTGGGCAAGACGGGCGTCGTCCGCTCCGAGGCCCAGCGCGAGGAGTCGGTCGCCGCGGTCCGGGCGGCAGCGGAACGGGCCGGGGTCGACGGTCCGCGCCGTGGTGCCCAGCCGGGTCCACGGCGGCGGCGGGAACGTCGAGTTCTTCCTCTGGGCGTCGCCGGTGAGCGGGCCACCCCCCGGCGCGGCCCCGGCCGGGCGCCGGATGCTGATCGTGTCGCACACCGGCCGTCCCGGCGCCGTCGCCGAGGCGACCGGCATGATCGACCGCCTGCTGGCCGCCGGCGTCGAGATCGTGCTGCTGCCCAGCGAGGCCGAGACGCTCGGCGCCGGCCGGAGCGGGGTGGTCGTCGCCGACGCCGAGCACCCGGCGGACGGCTGCGAGCTGGTCATCTGCCTGGGCGGCGACGGCACGATCCTGCGCGGCGCCGAGCTGGGCCGGGAGAAGGGCGTCGCCGTGCTGGGGGTGAACCTCGGGCACGTGGGGTTCCTGGCCGAGGCCGAGCAGGAGGACCTGCACCTGTCGGTCGAGCGGGTCGTGGCCCGCGACTACCACGTCGAGGAGCGCATGGCGATCGACGTGGTCGTCAGCGTGGCCGGCTCCGTGGTCGCCCGCTCCTGGGCGCTGAACGAGGCGAGCGTGGAGAAGGCGGCGCGCGAGCGCATGCTCGAGGTGGTCCTGGAGGTCGACGGTCGCCCGTTGTCGACCATCGGCTGCGACGGGGTCATCATGGCGACGCCGACCGGCTCCACGGCGTACGGGTTCTCGGCGGGCGGGCCGGTCATCTGGCCCGAGGTCGAGGCCATGCTGCGTCGTCCCGCTGTCGGCGCACGCGCTGTTCGCCCGGCCCCTGGTCGTCTCGCCCAGCTCGCGGATCGCCGTCGAGGTGCTCGAGGACACCGAGGGGTCGGGGGTGCTGTGGTGCGACGGGCGCCGGATGGTCGAGCTGCCCCCCGGCGCGCGGATCGAGGTGACCCGCAGCGCGACGCCGGTCCGGCTGGCCCGGCTGACCGAGGCGCCGTTCACCGACCGGCTGGTCGCCAAGTTCGACCTGCCGGTCAGCGGCTGGCGCGGCGGCCGCGGCCGGCCGACTCTAGGCTGGCGCGGTGCTCGAGGAGATGCGGATCCGGGGCCTCGGGGTCATCGGCGAAGCCGTCCTCGAGCTGGGTCCCGGCCTGACCGTCGTCACCGGCGAGACCGGCGCCGGCAAGACCATGGTGGTGACCGGCCTCGGGCTGCTGCTCGGCGCGCGGGCCGACCCCGGCGCCGTCCGCACCGGCGCGCCGGCGGCCGTCGTGGAGGGCCTGGTGCGGGTCGACCCCGCAGGTGCCGGTCGCCGAGCGCAGCCGCGCCGCCGGCGCCCTGCTCGACGACGACGCCCTGCTCCTGACCCGGACGGTCACCGCCGAGGGCCGCTCCCGCGCGCACCTGGGCGGCCGGTCGGTGCCGGTCGGGCTGCTGGCCGAGCTCGCGCCCGAGCTGGTGGCCGTGCACGGGCAGTCCGACCAGATCCGGTTGCAGACCCCGGCCCGCCAGCGCGAGCTGCTCGACCGGTACGCCGGCGCGGCGGTGGCCGGCCCGCACGCGGCGTACCGTCGAGTGCTTCGAGCGGCTGGCCGCCGTCGAGGAACGGCTGGCCGACATCCGCACCCGGGGGCGGGAGCGCCAGGCCGAGGCCGAGCTGCTGCGGCACGGGCTGCGGGAGGTCGAGGAGGTCGACCCGCAACCGGGGGAGGACGCGGCGCTGGCCACCGAGCTGTCCCGCCTGACCCACGCCGACACCCTGCGCGAGGCGGCCGAGCTGGCCCACCGGGGGCTCACCGGCGACAGCGAGTCCGCCGGCGAGGCCGTCGACGCCGCGTCACTGCTGGCCGCCGCCGGCCGGGCCCTCGAGCCGGGAGCGGCACTCGACCCGGCGCTGGCCGAGCTGCAGACCCGCGTCGCCGAGCTGGGCTTCCTGGCGGCCGACGTCGCCGCGCGACCTCGCGTCGTACGCCGCGGCGGTCGATGCCGACCCGGTGCGGATGGCCGCCGTGCAGGAGCGGGTGGCCGAACTGCGCGGGCTGACCCGGCGGTACGGCGACGACGGCGGGCGCAGTGGAGCGGGTCCGGCCGGCGGCGGGGTGGACGCGGTCCTGGCCTGGGCCGCAACCGCCGCGGAGCGCCTGGCCGAGCTCGCGGACGACGGGTCGCTGGGCGAGCGGCTGGAGGGCGAGCGCACGGGCCTGCGGGAGGCCCTCGGCACGCACGCGCAGGCGCTCAGCGCGGCCCGGACCGAGGCGGCGGAGCGGCTCGGTGGCCTCGTCGGGGCCGAGCTGGCCGAGCTGGCCATGCCGCACGCCCGGCTGGACGCCGCGGTGACCCAACGCGACCTGGCCGCGGCCGAGCCGGGCGACCCGACCGGGCCGGCCGGGCCGGCCGGGCTGACGCTGCCGGACGGACGCGTCGTGGCGTTCGGCCGGCACGGCGTGGACGACGTGGAGCTGCTGCTCAGCCCGCACGACGGCGCGCCCGCCCGGCCGCTGTCGCGGGGCGCGTCCGGCGGCGAGCTGTCGCGGGTGATGCTGGCGCTGGAGGTCGTCCTCGCCGGGCTCGGACCCGGTGCCGACCTTCGTGTTCGACGAGGTGGACGCCGGCGTCGGCGGCCGGGCCGCGGTCGAGATCGGCCGCCGGCTGGCCCGGCTCGCCGCAGGACGCCCAGGTCCTGGTGGTCACCCACCTGCCCCAGGTCGCGGCGTACGCCGACCGCCACCTCGTGGTGACCAAGTCCGAGGACGGCAGCGTCACCGAGAGCGGGGTGGTCCGCGCTGGACCAGGCCGGCCGGGTGCAGGAGCTGGCCCGGATGCTGGCCGGTCAGGAGGAGTCGCGCTCGGCCCGGGCCCACGCCCAGGAGCTCTCGTGGCCGCCCGCACGGCGCAGGGCTGCAGCGGCCTGAGCAGCGCTGACCCGGGTCTCGGGTCCGGGTCCGGGGACCCTGCGTGGGAGGATGGCGCCGGATGCGAGTCTCCTTCCTGCGCAGGCAGCCCCGCGAGCCGCTGGCCGAGGGCATCTGCGGCGTGGCCCGGGTCGACGCGCGGACCAAGAACCTCACCAAGCGGCTGCGGCACGGCGAGATCGCCGTCATCGACCACCTCGACCTCGACCGGGTCGCGGCCGAGGCGCTGCTCGCCTGCCAGCCGGCGGCGGTCGTCAACGCCGTCGCGAGCACGAGCGGGCGCTACCCCAACCTCGGTCCCGAGATCCTGGTGGCCGCGGGCATCCCGCTGATCGACGACGTCGGCCACGAGGTGATGCTGGAGGTCCAGGAGGGCGAGCCGGTCCGGATGGACGACGGCAGCATCTACGTCGAGCGACCGGCTGGTGGCCAAGGGCGTCGTGCAGACCGCCGAGACCGTCGCCGCCGCGATGGCCGAGGCCCGGGCCGGGCTGGCGGTGCAGCTCGAGTCGTTCGCGGCGAACACGATGGAGTTCCTGCGCCGCGAGCGCGAGCTGCTGCTCGACGGCGTCGGCGTCCCCGACATCACGACCCGGCTCGACGGCCGGCACGTGCTGGTCGTCGTCCGCGGCTACCACTACAAGGACGACCTGGCCGACGCTGCGGCCGTACATCCGCGAGTACCGGCCGGTGCTGATCGGCGGTCGACGGCGGGGCCGACGCGCTGCTGGAGGCCGGCCACCAGCCCGCACCTGATCGTCGGCGACATGGACTCGGTGTCCGACCAGGCGCTGAGCTGCGGCGCCGAGATCGTGGTCCACGCCTACCGCGACGGCCGCGCGCCCGGGCTGGAGCGGGTGCAGGAGCTCGGCCTCGAGCCGGTGGTCTTCCCCGCGGCCGGCACCAGCGAGGACGTCGCGATGCTGCTCGCCGACGACAAGGGCGCCGACGCTGATCGTCGCGGTCGGCACGCACGCGACCCTGGTCGAGTTCCTCGACAAGGGCCGGTCGGGCATGGCCAGCACGTTCCTGACCCGGCTGCGGGTCGGCGGCAAGCTGGTCGACGCCAAGGGGGTGAGCCGGCTCTACCGCTCGCGCATCTCCAGGCTGCAGATCTCGGCCTGCTGGTCGTCGGCCTGCTGGCGCTGCTCGCCGCCTGTGGTCGACCACCGGCGGCCAGACCGCCCTCGGCCTGCTCGGCGCCCGCTGGGACGACCTGGTCTCCTGGCTGCAGAGCCTGGCCTGACCGGTCCGGGGGTGGGTCGCCGACGCCGAGGGGCGGTGGGGGCCGCCCTGAGCGCCGCGGTGCTCCTCGTGGGCCGACCGCCTCGGTAAGTTGTCCACATGCCGCGTCCGCCGTCGACCGACTCGAAGGGTTACCGGGCGACAGCCAGGCGCGCGCCGGACGGCCGGGTCCGCGGGCCGGAGACTCGATGATCGACTTCCGCTATCACATCGTCTCGATCGTCTCGATCTTCCTGGCGCTCGCCGTCGGGATCGTGCTGGGCGCCGGGCCGCTGCAGAACCAGCTCGGCATCACCCTGACCAACGCAGGTCTCGCACGCTGCGGACGTCCAAGGCCAACCTCAACAACCAGCTGCGCCAGGCCAACCAGGACCTGAGCAACCGGGACGCCTACATCACCGACTGATCCCCGAGCTCGTGGGCGACCGGCTGGTCGGCCGCTCGGTCACCCTGGTCCGCGCTGCCCGGCTCCAGCGACAGCAGGCCCAGGGCATCGACCGCGTGCTGACGACGGCCGGCGCCAGGTCAACGGCACGGTCGCGGTCACGACGGCCTGGACCGACCCGGCCAAGAAGGCGTTCCGCGACACCCTGGCCCAGAGCCTGGCCGCCGCTGGCCAGCAGCCAGGAGCCGGCCGGCGCCACCCAGGACCAGGACCTGGCCGAGGTGCTGGCCCGCGGGCTGGTCGTCTCCGACGACGCGGCGGCCGACAAGACCGACAGCGGTGCGACGACCGCTGCTCGACGGGCCTGCAGACCGCGCGGCCTGATCGACTTCTCCGGCAAGGGCCCCGAAGACCGTCGACCCTCGCCGTGGTGCTGGCCGGCCCGCCGACCGCCGAACGAGGCGGGCAACCTGCAGCAGGCCGAGGCCAACGTCCTACGCCGTGCTGGCCCGCGCCCTGGACGCGCAGAGCCAGGGTGCGGTCGCCGCCTCGGACGCTGGCGGCGACCCAGACGGCGGCACCCTGCAGGCCATCCGCTCCGACAAGCAGGCCAGCTGCGGCCGTCTCGACCGTGGACGACGCCGACCAGCAGATGGGCCTGATCACGCTCGTCCTCGCGCTGCGCGAGCAGATCGACGGGCGCGGCCGGGCAGTACGGCGTCGGGCCGGGCGCGACCAAGATCGCGCCGACCCCGACGCCGCTCGTGAGCCGGCGCGCTGCTCGCCGGCGCAGCTGTCGGCCGGTCGGCGACCGCGCCTGGCCGCCAGGGCCCTGCGCCGACGGCCGCCCGGCGGCGCGGCCCGGTGGGCGCCGGCAGCAACCACCGCGGCGAGCCGGTCACCCTGCTCGAGGGCCGGCGTACGTCGCGGGGCCGCTCGCCCTGGCGCGATCGCTGGGCGCGGCCGGCGGCACCGGCCGCGTGCGCGCCGGCCGCGCCTGCTGGCCACCAGCGGCGGCCGCGGCTCTGGGCGCGTACGACGACCTGGGCGGGCAACGCGACCCGGCGCGGCCTGCGCGGACACCTGACCGCGCTCGCGCGCGGCGAGGTCAGCACCGGCGCGGTCAAGGTCATCGGGCTGGCCGCCTGCGGCCTGGTCGCCGGCGCGCTGCTGCACCCGGGGCCGGCCGGGGGAGCCGGGCCGCCCGGCTCGGTCGACGTCGGCCGTGCTCCGGGGCGCCTGATCGCCGGGACCGCCAACCTGGTCAACCTGCTCGACCTGCGCCCCGGCCGGGCCCTGAAGGCCGTGCTGGCCCTGGGCGTCCCTGACCGACCGCCGCGCGGCGGTGAGCCGGCCGTCGCTGGCCGCCGCCGCACGGGGTCGGCGCTGGCCGCGCTGCCGGCCGACCTGGGCGAGCGCGCGATGCTCGGCGACACCGGCGCCAACGCCGCCGGTGCCCTGCTCGGCGTCGCCCTGGGCCGCCCGGCTGGCCGCGCCGGCCCGGCTGCTCGACGCTGGCCGCGGTCACCGGCCTGACCCTGGCCAGCGAGCGGGTCAGCTTCACCGCGGTCATCGAGCGGACACCGGCGCTGCGACGCGCTGGACCGGCTCGGCCGGCCGACCGCCCGAGCCGACGCCAGTCACGCCCAGCACCTCGCCGCGGCACCGGCCGTGCGGACCGCCGGCCTGGTCGGCGCGGCCGGCCTGATCGCCGCCGTCACGCTGGTCGCCCGCGTCGTCGGCTTCGGGCGCTGGCTGGCCTTCTCGCACGCCGTCGGCGCCACCTGCACCGGCTCGGCGTACTCCACGGCCAACCAGCTGCCCAACGTGCTGTACGAGGTCGTGGCCGGTGGTGCGCTGTCCGCCGCCGTCGTGCCCGCTGCTGGCCCGGCCGCTGGCCGAGCGCGACCGCGACGAGGTCGACCGCACCGCCTCGGCGCTGCTCAGCTGGGCCGTCGTCCTGCTGGTCCCGGTCGGCGTGCTGCTCGCGGCGCTGGCCGGCCCGCTGATCAGCGCCCTGCAGCCCGAGCGGGGCCTGCGCCGGAACGGGTCTGCACGCGGTGGCCGTGCGCATGCTGCTGGTCTTCGCCCCGCAGGTCGTCCTCTACGGCGATCGGCATCGTGCTCACCGGTGTCCTGCAGGCCCATCGCCGGTTCGTCTGGCCGGCCGCGGCGCCGCTGCTGTCCAGCGTGGTGGTCATCGCGTCGTACGCTGCTGTTCGCCGAGCCTGGCCGGCGCCGGCCGCGACGACCTGCACCGGCTGCCGCGCACCGCCGAGCTCGTGCTCTCGGTCGGCACCACCCTCGGCGTCGCCGCGCTGAGCCTGCCGCTGTTGTGGCCGGTGCACCGGATCGGGGTGCGGCTGCGGGCGTCGCTGCGGTTCCCGCCGGGCGTGGCCCGCGCGAGCCCGCGCGGCTGGCCGCGGCCGGTGATCGTCACGCTGCTGGCCCAGCAGCTCGCGGTCGTCATCACGCTGTGGCTGGCCAACCGGCGGGGCGGGCCGGCCGCCCTGAACGTCTACCAGTACGTCCAGGCGGTCTACGTCCTGCCGTACGCCGTGCTGGCCGTGCCGCTCGCGACGTCCGCCTTCCCGCGGCTGGCCGAGCAGGCCGGCGGGGCGGACGACGAGGGGTACGCCGCGACGCTGGCCCGCTCGACCCGCCTGGTCGTGCTGGCGGCACTCAGCGGAGTCGCCCTGCTCGTCGCCACCGCCCCGGCCGTCGGGTCGTTCTTCTCGGCGATCGACGCCGGCCGCAGCGGCTCCGGCGCGGGGATCGGCGCGGCCGCCCTGGGCGGCCTGGCCGCCACGCTGACCGCGTTCGCGCCGGGGCTGTGGGGCTTCGCGCTGATCGCCCACCTGGGCCGGGCGCTGTACGCCGACGGGCACAGCCGCTGGGCGGCCGCGGCCACGGCCACGGGGTGGCTCGTGTCGCGGTGTGGCCGCCGTCGCCGTGGTGCTCGCCGCTCGTGGGTCCCGGAACCACCGACCCCCGCCGCACGCTCGTGGGCGTGGGGGCTGGCGAGCAGCGCCGGGATGACCGTCGCCGGCGTCCTGCTCCTCGTCGGGGTGGTCCGCTCGCGCGGCGCCGGCGCGCTGACCGGCGTCGCCCGCGCCTCGGCCGTCGCCGTGGTCGCCGCCGCCCTGGCGATCGCCGGCGGCCGCATCGGCACCGACGCGGTCGTCGCGCCCGGGGTCGGCCGCAGCCTCGCGGCTGGCCTGGTCGGGGTCGTGGTGCACGCTGGTGGTGCTGACCGTGGTCGTGGCGGCTGATGGACCGCGGCGACGCGCGGGCGCTGCTGGGCCGGGTCGGGCGGTCGGCCTCGTGAGCCGAGCCTTGCGGGTCCTGCTCGTCCTCGGCACCAGCGGCGGCGGCGTCGGCCGGCACGTGCGTGACCTCGCCGAGCTCGCTGGTGGCCGAGGGGCACGCTGGTCACCATCGCCGGACCGCCGAGCGTCCAGGAGATGCTGGACCTCACCGCTGTCGGAGCCCGGTTCGTGCCCGTCCCCATCGCCGACCGGCCGTCGGTGACCGGCGACCCGCGCACCATCCGGACGCTGCGCAA
This sequence comes from uncultured Actinomycetota bacterium, assembly GCA_963743975.1. Taxonomy (GTDB): domain Bacteria; phylum Actinomycetota; class Actinomycetes; order Actinomycetales; family CAVURS01; genus CAVURS01. The sequence continues at coordinate 62,029 of CAVURS010000001.1, read as the reverse complement.
GCTGGTCAAGGAGTTCGACGTCGTCCACGCGCACGGGCTGCGCGCCGGCGCCCTGGCCGCGCTCGGCTCGTGGCAAGGGACCGCCGCCGCCGCTGGTCGTCACGCTGCACAACGCCCTCGTCGGCGACGGAGCGATCGCCGCGGTCGCACGCCGGCCTGGAGCGGATCGTCGCCCACCGGGCCGACGCGGTCCTCGCGGTGTCGCCGGACATCGAGGAGCGGACAGCGCGAGCTCGGTGCCCGCCGGGTCGGCGCGGCCGTCGTCGCCGCACCGCCCCGCCGCCCGGCGCGGCGCACGCCGGACGAGACCAGAGCCGAGCTGGGCCTGCTGCCGGGCGAGCAGCTCGTCGTCTCGGTCGCCCGGCTGGCCGAGCAGAAGGGCCTGCCGCTGCTGCTGGACGCCGTCCAGTCCGTGCTCGCGATGGGGCGACGGCCGCGGTGTGGTCGTGGCCGGAGATGGTCCCGTCGAAAGCCGTTCTGCAGCAACGGATCTCCGAGCGAGCAGCTGCCGGTCGAGCTGCTCGGCTGGCGGGACGACGTGCCCGAGCTGCTGGCCGCCGCGGACCTCGCGGTCTCCTCCGCCGTCTGGGAGGGGCAGCCGATCTGGCTGCAGGAGGCGCTGCCGCCGGGTGCCCGATCGTCGCCACCGACGTCGGCGGCACCGGCCGGGTCGTCGGCGACGCGGCCGTGCTCGTGCCGGGCGGGGACGTGCCGGCGCTGGCCCGGGCCATGCTCTCGGTGCTTGCCGACCCGGTGCTGCGCGAGGGCCTGCGCGCGCGCGCCCGGGAGCGGGCGGCCCGAGCTGCCCGGACCAGGCGGCGGCGCGCGACGCCGCACTCGCCGAGTACGCAGCCCTGCTCTCGACCCGCACCGAGGACTGTTAGAGTCGAAGTCCGTGGCGCAGACCAAGCACATCTTCGTGACCGGGGGCGTGGCCTCTTCGCTCGGCAAGGGCCTGACGGCCTCCAGCCTCGGACACCTCCTCCGGGCTCGCGGACTCCGCGTCACGATGCAGAAGCTCGATCCCTACCTCAACGTGGACCCGGGGACGATGAACCCGTTCCAGCACGGCGAGGTCTTCGTCACCGACGACGGGGCCGAGACCGACCTGGACATCGGCCACTACGAGCGGTTCCTCGACGTCGACCTCGACCGGCGGGCCAACGTCACGACCGGCCAGGTCTACAGCGAGGTCATCGCCAAGGAGCGTCGCGGCGAGTACCTCGGCGACACCGTGCAGGTCATCCCGCACATCACCAACGAGATCAAGCGCCGCATGCTCGAGGTCGGGGACGGCGCCGGCGCGGTCGACGTCGTCATCCACGAGATCGGCGGCACGGTCGGCGACATCGAGTCGCTGCCGTTCCTGGAGTCGGCCCGGCAGGTCCGCCAGGACGTCGGCCGCGACAACGTCTTCTTCCTGCACGTCTCCCTGGTGCCCTACCTCGCGCCGTCCGGCGAGCTGAAGACCAAGCCGACGCAGCACTCGGTCGCCGCCCTGCGGCAGGTCGGCATCCAGCCCGACGCCCTGGTCTGCCGCGCCGACCGGGAGATCCCCAGCGGGATCAAGCGCAAGATCTCGCAGATGTGCGACGTCGACCTCGAGGGCGTCGCCACCGCGATCGACGCGCCGAGCATCTACGACATCCCCAAGGTGCTGCACTCCGAAGGTCTGGACGCCTACGTCGTACGCCGCCTCGGGCTGCCGTTCCGCGACGTCGACTGGCACGACTGGGACGAGCTGCTGCGCCGGGTCCACCAGCCCGCGCACGACGTCGAGGTCGCGCTGGTCGGCAAGTACATCGACCTGCCCGATGCCTACCTGTCGGTCACCGAAGCGTTGCGGGCCGGGGGTTTCCGCAACGACGCGCGGGTGCGGCTGCGCTGGGTCGCCGTCCGACGAGTGCGCGACCCTGGAGGGTGCCCGCCGGGCGCTGGCCGGAGTCGACGCGATCTGCGTGCCCGGAGGGTTCGGCGTCCGCGGCATCGAGGGCAAGGTCGGCGCGCTGCGCTGGGCCCGCGAGCAGCAGGTGCCCACGCTGGGCCTGTGCCTCGGGCTGCAGTGCATGGTCATCGAGTACGCCCGCAACGTCGCCGGGCTGGCCGACGCCTCGTCCACCGAGTTCGACCCGGACAGCGAGCACCCGGTCATCGCGACGATGGAGGAGCAGAAGCACATCGTCAGCGGCGAGGGCGACATGGGCGGCACGATGCGGCTCGGCCTCTACCCCGCGGACCTGACCGAGGGCTCGGTCGTCCGGGCGGCGTACGGCGCCGGCCGCGTGCAGGAGCGGCACCGCCACCGCTACGAGGTCAACAACGGCTACCGCGAGGACCTGGAGCGTGCGGGCCTGGTGTTCTCGGGCACCTCGCCGGACGGCTCGCTGGTCGAGTTCGTCGAGCTGCCCCGCGACGTCCACCCGTACTACGTGTCCACGCAGGCCCACCCGGAGCTGCGCTCGCGGCCGAACCGCGCGCACCCGCTGTTCGTGGGCCTGGTCGCGGCCGCGGTCGACCGGCAGCGGGAGAGCCGCCTGGTCGAGGTCGAGCGCCCCCGCGAAGCGGCGGTCGCCCTGCCGTGACGCAGGACAGCGCCGGGCCGGAGCAGCTGCACGACCGGATCGAGCCCCGTCCCGTGGTCGGGCACGAGCTGATCCACCACGGGATGGTCTGGGACGTCGAGGCCGACCGGGTCGACCTGGGGGACGCCGGTGTCGTCCGTCGTGAGTACGTCCGGCATCCGGGGGCCGTCGGGATCCTGGCGATCGACGACGACGACCGGGTCGCGGTCATCGACCAGTACCGCCACCCGGTGGGGATGGTGCTGTGGGAGATCCCGGCCGGCCTGCTCGACGTCTCGGGGGAGCCGCCCCTCGCGGCCGCCCAGCGCGAGCTGGCCGAGGAGGCCGACCTGATCGCCGAGAGCTGGGTGGTCCTGGCCGACTGGATGAACTCCCCGGGCGGCACCTCGGAGGCGTTCCGCTGCTACCTGGCCCGCGGGCTCGGCACGCGTGCCCGAGGCCGACCGGCACGAGCGCCACGGCGAGGAGCTGGCCATGCAGGTGCGCTGGGTGCCGCTGGAGGAGCTGCGGGACGGTGTCCTCGCCGGCCGGCTGCACAGCCCGAGCCTGGTGGTGGGCGTGCTGGCCGCGGTGGCGGCCCGGGACGAGGGCTGGGACAGCCTGCGCCCGCCGGACGCCCCGTGGCCCGAGCACCCGTCGTACCGCTGACCCGCCCGCTCCGGCGCTGACGGTCCTAGGGCGGGGGCCGGAGCCCGGCCGACCGCAGCTCCAGCACCGCCAGCGCGCGGACGACCTCCGGCTCGCGACGCCGCCAGGCGCCGGCCGGGTCGGGACTGATCCGGGCCAGCAGGTGCATCGGCTGGCGGGACATCGCGCGCAGGGCGAACAGGTCGAGGTCCGCGTCCGCGTCGACCAGCTGCTGCGCGGCGCCGGCCAGACGGGCGAAGCGGATCCGCCGCGGCAGCCAGACGCCGACGGCCAGGACGATCGGGAGCAGGGCGACCACCAGTCCGAGCACGGTGGCCAGGTGGGCGACGTCCTGCTGCTGCTCCACTCCGGCCCGGGACAGGCTGGTCGCGGCCCGGCCGACCTGGTCGAACGGCTGGCGCAGCTTGTCCCCGACCAGCGGGACGTCCGACACCGCGCCCGAGGCGGTCCGCATGTTGCGGCCGATGCCGTTCCCGGCCGACTGCATCTGCCGCCCGGCCCCCTCCAGGCGAGCGGTCGCGTCGTGCACGGCGTGACCCACCTTGACCCAGACCACGACCCACACCACGACCAGCAGGTCGCCGAGCAGCTGGGCGGTGCGTCGGGCGGGGAGATCGGCGTACAGCTTCATCGGTCCTCCGGGCGGCAACGGGCGCGGGCGGCGGATGGGTCCGCAGGCGGCCGACCTTAGGTGGGATCGGCCTAGACTTCGCGCCAGCCGCCGCAGGCGGCCCGATGAGCGGCAACGGCGCCGCCAGCGGCGGACAACCATGGAGCCCAGCGTGAAGGTCGGCATTCCCCGCGAGGTCAAGAACAACGAGTTCCGGGTGGCGATCACTCCGTCCGGGGTGCACGAGCTGGTGTCCCACGGGCACGAGGTGTTCGTGGAGAAGGAAGCGGGCGTGGGGTCCTCGATCAACGACGAGGACTACGTCGCGGCCGGGGCGCAGATCCTGGGCAGCGCGGACGACGTCTGGGCCACCGGCGACCTGGTGCTGAAGGTCAAGGAGCCGGTGGCCGAGGAGTACCACCGCATGCGCGAGGGCCAGACCCTGTTCACCTACCTGCACCTGGCGGCCGACCGGCCGCTGACCGAGGAGCTCGCCCGGCGCAAGGTGACCGGCATCGCGTACGAGACGGTGGAGCTGCCCGACCACTCGCTGCCGCTGCTGGCGCCGATGAGCGAGGTCGCCGGCCGCCTCGCGCCGCAGGTCGGCGCGCACACGCTGATGCGCGCCCAGGGCGGTCGCGGCGTGCTGATGGGCGGCGTGCCGGGGGTCTACGCCGCCAAGGTCGTGGTGATCGGCGCCGGGGTGGCCGGGCAGAACGCCGCGGCGATCGCCCTCGGCATGCAGGCCGAGGTGCTGCTGCTGGACCGCAACGTGGCCCGGCTGCGCCAGGTGGACGCGATCTACCAGGGCCACTGCCAGACGGTCGCCTCCAACGCCTTCGAGGTGGAGCGGGCGATCGCCGACGCCGACATGGTCATCGGCGCGGTGCTGGTGCCGGGCGCCAAGGCGCCCAAGCTGGTGACCAACGAGCAGGTGTCGCGGATGAAGCCCGGCAGCGTGCTGGTGGACATCTCGATCGACCAGGGCGGCTGCTTCGAGGACTCCCGGCCGACCACCCACGCCGACCCGACGTACCCGGTGCACAACTCGGTGTTCTACTGCGTGGCCAACATGCCCGGCGCGGTGCCGCACACCTCCACCTACGCGCTGACCAACGTGACGCTGCCCTACGCCGTGGAGCTGGCCAACCAGGGCTGGCGCAAGGCGCTGAAGGCCGACCACGCGCTGGGCCTGGGCCTGAACACCTACGACGGCCACGTCACCTACGGGCCGGTCGCCGAGGCCCACGGCATGGCGGCCATGACCCTGGACGAGGCCCTGTCCTGACCGACGCGCCGCCCGCGACGAGCCCGCCGGACGCGCCGCCCACCGCGCTGGAGCGGGCGGCGACCGGCTGGCTCGAGCACCTGCAGATCGAGCGCGGCGTCGCGGCCAACACGCTGACCTCCTACCGGCGTGACCTGCGGCGCTACGCCGAGTTCCTGGCCGCCGCGGGGGCTGCTGGAGCCGGCCGCGGTCCAGGAGGCCGACGTCACGGCGTTCCTGGCCGGGCTGCGGGAGGGCGACGGCGACCACCCGCCGCTGTCGGTGTCCTCGGCCGCCCGCACGCTCGTCGCCGTGCGCGGGCTGCACCGGTTCTGGCTGCTCGAGGGCGTCACCGCCGTCGACCCGGCCGCGGGCGTCCGGCCGCCGACCCCGGCCAAGCGGCTGCCCAAGGCCATCTCCGTCGACCAGGTCGAGGCGCTGCTGGCTGCCGCGTCGTCCGGCGACACGCCCACGTCCCTGCGCGACCGGGCCCTGCTCGAGGTGCTCTACGGCTGCGGGGCCCGGATCTCCGAGGCGGTCGGCCTGGACGTCGACGACCTCGACCTGCAGGGGGGCGCGGTGCGGCTGCGGGGCAAGGGCGGCAAGCAGCGGGTCGTGCCCGCTCGGGTCGTACGCCCGGGAGGCGCTCGTCGGCGTACCTGGTGCGCGGGCGCCCGGCGCTCGCCGTCCGCGGCGTCGGCACCGCGGCGGTCTTCCTCAACAGCCGGGGCGGCCGGCTGTCCCGGCAGAGTGCCTGGACGGCGCTGCGCGCGGCCGCCGAGCGGGCCGGGCTCGGTGGCACGGGTCAGCCCGCACACCCTGCGGCACTCGTTCGCCACCCACCTGCTCGACGGCGGGGCCGACGTGCGCACCGTGCAGGAGCTGCTCGGGCACGCCTCGGTGACGACCACCCAGATCTACACGCTGGTGACGGCCGAGAAGCTGCGCGAGGTGTACGCCGCCGCCCACCCCCGAGCGCTCGGGTGACAGTGACGGCGCGCCGGGTCTAGGGTCGTCGACGGTCGTGGGCCAGACTGGGGGTAGCCGGCCGCCATACCGGCGCAGGACAACGGCCGAGACAGACCAGACACATCAGGACGCTCCGCGACACATCGAGACCCACCGAGACGTGAGCGCCCAGAAGTGAGCACCCTGTGAGCACGGAGACCGAGCCGGCCCCGGGCCGGAATGGAGCCGGTCATCGACCTCACCGCCGTGTCGGATGTGACGGACGTGAGCGGCGGGAGCGAAGTGGCGGCAGGGGCGATGGGCCCCACCGGGCGGCCGATGCCCGACTTCCCGGTCCCCGCGCCGCTGACCGCGCACGGCCCGGCCCGGATCATCGCGATGTGCAACCAGAAGGGCGGCGTCGGCAAGACCACGACCACGATCAACCTGGGCGCGGCGCTCGCGGAGTACGGCCGCAAGGTGCTGCTCGTCGACTTCGACCCGCAGGGCGCGCTGTCGGTCGGCCTCGGGGTCAACCCGCACGAGCTGGACGTCACGATCTACCAGCTGCTCATGGACCGCGGCGTCGACATCCACGACGTCGATCCAGCAGACGGCGTTCGAGAACCTCGACCTGCTGCCCGGCCAACATCGACCTGTCCGCGGCCGAGGTCCAGCTGGTCGGTGAGGTCGCCCGCGAGATGGTGCTGGCGCCGCGTGCTGCGGCCGGTGCTCGACGACTACGACGTCGATCCTGGTCGACTGCCAGCCCTCGCTCGGCCTGCTCGACCGTCAACGCCCTGACCGCCGCGCACGGCGTGGTGATCCCGCTGGAGTGCGAGTTCTTCGCCCTGCGCGGCGTCGCGCTGCTGGTCGAGACGATCGAGAAGGTCCAGGACCGGCTCAACCCCCGGCTGGAGATCGACGGCATCCTGGCCACGATGTACGACAGCCGCACGCTGCACAGCCGCGAGGTCGTCGCCCGCGTCGTGGAGGCGTTCGAGGACAACGTGTTCCACACGGTCATCTCCGCGGACGGTGAAGTTCCCCGACGCGACGGTCGCCGCCGAGCCGATCACGTCGTACGCCAGCGACGCACGCCGGCGCCGAGGCCTACCGCAGCCTGGCCCGTGAGCTCATCGCCCGTGGCGACGCAGCCTGACGCTCGAGGTCCCCGGCGGCGTCCTCACCTCCCGCTCCTCCGGCGCGGCGTTCGAGGTCCACCTGGACGTGTTCGAGGGACCGTTCGACCTGCTCCTCGGCCTGATCTCCAAGCACAAGCTCGACATCACCGAAGTCGCCCTGGCCCAGGTCACCGACGAGTTCGTCGGCTGGATCCGGGCCTACCGCGAGGTCAACGGCACGGACTGGGACCTGGCCCAGGCCAGCGAGTTCCTCGTCGTCGCGGCGACCCTGCTCGACCTGAAGGCGGCCCGGCTGCTGCCGTCGGCCGACGGGCCGGACGAGGAGGACCTCGCGCTGATCGAGGCCCGCGACCTGCTGTTCGCCCGGCTGCTGCAGTACCGCGCGTTCAAGGGGATCGCGGCCGTCCTCGCAGAGCCGGATGGCCGACCGCGCCCGCCGGATCCCGCGCCAGGTCGGGCCTGGAGCCGCACCTGGCCCAGCTGCTGCCCGAGCTCGTCTTCGGGCATCACGCCGGACCAGCTGGCCGCCGCTGGCCGCCAAGGCGCTGACGCCCGCGGCCGGAGCCCGGCGTCGGGCTGGAGCACCTGCACGCGCCGACCGTCAGCGTGCGCGAGCAGGCCGCGATCGTCGTCGAGCGGCTGCGCCACTCGGGCACGGTGAGCTTCCGCTCGCTCGTCGGCGACGCCGAGGTGCCGGTGGTCGTGGCGCGCTTCCTGGCCCTGCTGGAGCTCTACCGGGAGGGCGCGGTCGCCTTCGAACAGGTCGACGCGCTGGGCGAGCTGTCCATCCGCTGGACGGCCGAGGACGACCGCGAGTTCGGTGTCAGCCCCGAGTTCGACGAGGATGGGGTCGGCGGCGCGACACCCGCGCCACCGCGCGAAGGGGAGCAGCAGTGACCGAGGTGCCCGACGAGCCGACCGTCGAGCCCGCCGTCGAGGCCGGAACGCCCGACGGTCCGGTGGTCGACGTCGAGGACCTTCCGCGTGGTGCCGCCGGCGCGCTCGAGGCCGTCCTGATGGTCGTGGACGAGCCGATCACCGACATCGCGCTGGCGACCGCCCTCGGCCTGACCCGCGACCGGGTCCGCGAGCAGCTCGAGGCCCTGGCCGCGGAGCTACGCCGAGGCCGGCCGCGGATTCGAGCTGCGCGAGGTCGGCGGCGCCTGGCGGTTCTACAGCAACCCGGCCTACGCCGCCGTGGTCGAGGCGTTCGTCCTGGACGGCCAGCAGGCCAAGCTCACCCAGGCGGCGCTGGAGACGCTGGCGGTCGTCGCCTACCGCCAGCCCGTGGCCCGCGGTCGGGTGTCGGCCATCCGCGGGCGTCAACGTCGACGGCGTGATGCGCACGCTGCGTCTCCCGCGGCCTGGTCGAGGAGACCGGGACCGACGCCGAGACCGGGCGCGATCCTCTACGGGACGACCACGATGTTCCTGGAGCGGATCGGGCTGTCCAGCCTCGACGAGCTGCCGGCGCTGGCGCCGTTCCTGCCCGAGGTCGACGCGCTGGACGAGCTGGCCGGGAGACCGAGCCGGATGAGGCAGCCATGAGCCCTCAGCCCCACCGCGGGCGGACCGGGAAGCGCGCCGACCCGGCGGCCGGCAAGCGAGCCGCGGCGAAGCGGACCGCACGGCCGACCCGGGCGAAGGAGCCGGCCCGGGACGTGCACGACCCGGACGGCGTGCGCCTGCAGAAGCTGCTGGCCCAGGCCGGCGTCGGGAGCCGGCGGGCCTGCGAGGAGCTGATCGCGGCCGGCCGGGTCATGGTCGACGACCAGGTGGTCCGCGAGCTCGGCGTCCGGGTCGACCCCAGCGGGTCGGTCATCCACGTCGACGGCCTGCGCATCCAGCTCGACGAGTCGAAGGTCTACCTGGCGATCAACAAGCCGCTCGGCGTGGTCTCGACGATGGACGACGAGCGGGGCCGGCCCTGGCTCGGTCCGACTTCGTCGGCGCAGCGCAAGGAGCGGCTCTTCCACGTCGGGCCGGCTCGACATCGACACCGAGGGCCTCCTGCTGCTGACCAACGACGGCGAGCTGGCCCACCGGCTGCAGCACCCGTCGTACGGCGTGCCCAAGACCTACCTCGCCGAGATCCGCGGGCCGGTGGCTCGCGACGTCGGGCGGCGGCTGCGCGCGGGCATCGAGCTCGAGGACGGCACGGTCGGCGGTCGACAGCTTCCGCATCGTCGACTCCCAGCCGGGCAAGGCGCTCGTCGAGGTGGTCCTGCACGAGGGCAAGCACCACGTCGTACGCCGCCTGCTGGAGGCGGTCGGCCACCCGGTGCTGCAGCTGGTGCGGACCGAGGTCGGGCCGATCCGGCTGGGAGAGCTGCGCTCGGGCAAGGTGCGCGTCGCTGACCCCGGACGAGGTCGGCCGGCTCTACGCCGCGGTGGGCCTGTGACCCGGCCGTCGGGCCGGGACGGCTACCTTCCTCCGGTCCCGCGGTCGACCGGGACCCGGGTCGACCTGGAGGTCTGCGTGGCGGTGCGCGCGGTGCGGGGAGCGGTCCAGCTGGACCGCGACGAGCGCGAGCACCTGCTCGAGTCGGTGCAGGAGCTCGTCCGAGCGGTGTTGCGGGCCAACGGCTTCGAGCGTCGACGACCTGATCAGCGTCCTGTTCACCGCCACGCCCGACCTGCACAGCGAGTTCCCGGCGACTGGCGGCGCGCGAGCTCGGCCTGGGGACGTGCCGCTGATCTGCGCGCAGGAGCTCGACATCGCCGGTGCGATGCCGCGGGTGGTCCGGCTGATGGCGCACGTCGAGACCGACCGGGCGCGGGCGGAGATCCAGCACGTCTACCTGCGCGGCGCGGTCGCCCTGCGCCGCGACCTGGCCCAGTGAGGCACCCGGCGTGAGCCTTCCGGAGCCGGTACGACCGGCCGGCCTCCCGGGCGCGGTGCGCATCGTCGGCACCGGGCTGCTCGGCACCAGCCTGGGGCTGGCCCTGCGCCGGCGCGGCGTCGACGTCGAGCTGGCCGACCCCTCGCCGACCGCGCGTCGCCCTGGCGGTGGACCTGGGGGCCGGGGTCCGCGCCGGCCCGGCCGAGGTCCCGGTCGGCGCTGGTCGTCGTGGCCGCGCCGCCCGACGTGGTGGCCGACGTGGTGGCGGCCGAGCTGGCCGCTCACCCGGAGGCCACGGTGACCGACCTGGCCAGCGTCAAGGCCGGTCCGCTGAAGGTCGCTTGCAGGACGAGGGGGTCGACCTGACCCGCTACGTCGGCAGCCACCCGATGGCCGGCCGCGAGCGGTCCGGAGCCGTGGCCGCGCGCGCCGACCTCTTCGCCGGCCAGCCATGGGTCGTGTGCCCGCACGCCGCGCTCCTCCCCGGCCGCCGTCGCCGACGTCCGCGCGGCTGGCCGCGCGCCGTCGGCGGAATCGTCAGCGAGCTGGCGGCCCAGGACCACGACGACGCCGTGGCCCTCGTCTCGCACGTGCCGCAGCTGCTGGCCAGCCTGGCCGCGGCCCGGCTGGAGTCGGCGCGCGCCGGCTGCGCTCGCTCTGTCCGGGCAGGGCCTGCGCGACGTGACGCGCATCGCGGCCAGCGATCCGGAGCTGTGGACCCAGATCCTCGGGGCCAACGCCGCCGCCGTGGCCGAGGTCCTCGAGGGCGTGCGCGACGACCTGGCCCGGGCGCTGGACGCGCTGAGCGCCCTGGCCGGTGAGTCGCCCACCGCCCCGGCCCGGGGGGCCCGGGCCACCGTCGCCGGGCTCGTCGCCCGGGGGAACGCCGGCCAGCAGCGGATCCCCGGCAAGCACGGCGCCCCGCACACGTCGTACGCCGCCGTGCCGGTGGTCGTGCCGGACCGGCCGGGGGAGCTGGCCCGGCTGCTGCACGACGTCGGTGCCGCCGGTGTCAACCTGGAGGACCTGCGGCTGGAGCACAGCCAGGGGCAGCCGGTCGGTCTGGCCGAGGTGCTCGTCGTGCCCGAGGCCGCGGCCGGGCTGGTCGCGGCGCTGCGCGAGCTGGGCTGGACCGTCCACGACGCCGCCCTGTCCTGAGCGAGGGCGGCCGGAGCGGATAGCCTCTCGGCGTGCCGTCCGTTCCCCTTCACGATCCTCCCCGGCGCCGCATCGTGGTGGCCCTCGACGGCCCCAGCGGGTCCGGGAAGTCGACCGTCTCGCGCCGCGTGGCCGAGCGTCTCGGGCTCGACTACCTGGACACCGGCGCCATCTACCGCGCGCTGACCTGGTGGTGCCTGGAGACCGGCGTCGACCTGGCCGACCACGCCGCCGTCGCCCGCGCGGCGCGCGAGCTGCCGCTCGAGCTGGGCACCGACCCCGTGGACCCGACGGTGCCGTGTCGACGGCCACGACGTGGCCCGGGCGATCCGCGAGCCCCGGATCTCGGCCGCGGTCAGCGCCGTCGCGACGAACCTGGACGTGCGCGCCGTGCTGCGCGACACCCAGCGCCGGCTGATGGCCAAGGGGCCGAGGGGCGTCGTCGCCGAGGGCCGCGACATCACCACGGTGATCGCCCCTGACGCCGACGTGCGGATCCTGCTGACCGCCGACGCCGACGCCCGGCTGGCCCGTCGGGCGGCCGAGCTGCACGGCCGCGCCGACGCCGACGCCCTGGCCGCAACGCGGGACCAGGTCGTGCGCCGCGACCGGGACGACTCCACGGTCTCGACGTTCCTCACGGCGGCCGAGGGCGTGCGCACGATCGACTCGTCGTCGATGAGCCTCGACGAGGTGGTGGACGCCGTGCTGGCCGAGATCGCCGAACGCACCGGCGTGCGCGCGGGGGCGGTGCGCGCATGAGCACCGTGGAGACCCCGGCCGCCGTCCGGGCCCGGGTGGGTCACGGCATCGGTGCGGTGCTGTTCCGCACCGCGTGGCGCGGGCGCCGGTACGGCGGGAGCAACGTGCCGGCCCAGGGCCCGGTGCTGTACGCCGCGAACCACACGAGCTTCATGGACGGTCCGCTGGTCTTCGGGCTGGCCCCGAGGCCGGTGCACTTCATCGTCAAGGAGGAGATGTTCCACGGCCCGATCGGCTGGGTGCTGACCCAGTGCGGTCAGATCCCCATCGACCGCTCGGTCGCCGACCGGGGGGCGCTCACGGCGGCGCTGGGCGTCCTCAAGCGCGGTGACTGCGTCGGGATCTTCCCGGAGGGCCGCCGGGGTCGGGGCGACATGGCCGAGGCCCATGCCGGGACGGCGTGGCTGGCGCTGGCGTCCGGGGCCCCCGTCGTACCGGTCGCGATCCTCGGCACGCGCCGGACCGGCCAGTCGATCAACGGGTTCGCCCCGCCGCTTCGACGGGTCGCGACCGTCTTCGGCGCGCCGATCCAGCTGGTGCGGCCGCCGGGCATGGCGACTCGCGCCGCGATGACGGTGCTCACCGAGGAGCTGCGCGAGCGGCTGTCCGCGCACATCCAGGACGCCAGCACGCGGCTGGGCCTGCCGCTGCCCGAGGACGACCAGGTCGAGGGTGCTGCGTGAGCGAGGACGACGCCCGGGTCGCCGACAGCCTGCTCGCCGGGCTGGAGCAGTACGACCTGGACGAGGAGGACCTCGCCCTGCTCGAGCAGGGCGAGCAGCCGGACGACGAGGCGGCGATCCGGCCCGCTGCCCGTGCTGGCCGTGGTCGGGCCGTCCGAACGTCGGCAAGTCGACGCTGGTCAACCGCATCCTCGGCCGGCGCGAGGCGGTCGTCGAGGACGTGCCCGGCGTGACCCGCGATCGCGTTGCGTACGAGGCGAACTGGGCCGGCCGGCGGTTCACGCTGGTCGACACCGGCGGCTGGGAGAGCAAGGCGCAGGGGATCCAGGTCCGGGTCGCCGAGCAGGCCGAGATCGCCATCGAGCTGGCCGATGCCGTGCTGTTCGTGGTCGACGCCACCGTCGGCGCGACCGACACCGACGCCGCGGTGGTCCGCGTCCTGCGGCGTTCGGGCAAGCCGGTCGTCCTGGCCGCGAACAAGGTCGACGACCAGCGGGCCGAGGCCGACGCGGCCGCGCTGTGGTCGCTCGGTCTCGGCGAGCCGTACCCGGTCTCGGCCTTGCACGGCCGGGGCAGCGGCGACCTGCTCGACGCGGCGCTCGCGGTGCTGCCCGAGATCAGCGCGGTCGGTGGTGCGTACACCGAGGGTGGCCCTCGGCGGGTGGCGCTGCTCGGCCGGCCGAACGTCGGCAAGTCCAGCCTGCTCAACAAGCTCGACCGGCACCGAGCGGGTCGTCGTGGACGCGGTCGCCGGCACGACGCGGGACCCGGTCGACGAGCTGGTCGAGCTGGGCGGCCGGCATGTGGCGGTTCGTCGACACCGCGGGCATCCGGCGCCGGGTGCACCAGGCGCGCGGCGCCGACTTCTACGCCTCGCTGCGGACCCAGGCCGCGCTGGAGAAGGCGGAGGTCGCCGTCGTCCTCGTCGACGCCCAGGAGCCGATCGCCGAGCAGGACGTCCGCGTCGTCCAGGAGGTCATCGACTCCGGCCGGGCGCTGGTCATCGCCTACAACAAGTGGGACCTGCTGGACGAGGAACGCCGCTACTACCTCGAGCGCGAGATCGAGAAGGAGTTCGTGCAGGTGCCGTGGGCGCCGCGGGTGAACCTCTCGGCACGGACCGGGCGCCACCTCGACCGGCTGGTGCCCGCGCTCGACGTGGCCCTGGAGTCGTGGGACAAGCGCATCCCGACCGGGCGGCTGAACGCCTTCCTGGGTGAGGTCGTGGCCGCGCACCCGCACCCGGTGCGCAGCGGCAAGCAGCCGCGGATCCTGTTCGCCACCCAGGCCGCCACCCGCCCGCCGCGGTTCGTGCTGTTCGCCAGCGGCTTCCTCGAGGCCGGCTACCGGCGGTTCGTGGAGCGGCGGCTGCGGGAGGAGTTCGGCTTCGAGGGCACGCCGATCGAGGTCAGCGTGCGCGTGCGCGAGAAGCGCGGCCGTACTCGCTGACCCCGGCGGGTTCGGACGCTGCGGGGTCAGAGCGCGAACGCGGAGCGCAGCGAGGCCGCCGACCCGGCGCAGCCCAGGAGGGGCAGTCCGAGGATCTCCTCGGTCGCGCGCGCCGTCGAGCAGTGGGTCAGGGCGGCCCCGGACCGGACCCCGTGCACCGTCGGCGCGATCACCAGCGTCGGGATGTGGTTGCTGCTCCGCGACCCCTCGTCCCAGGTGACGATCACGACGAGGTGCCCGGCCCGGAAGTCGGGCCCGGCGATGATGCGGGGCATCCACGACGCCAGCCAGGCGTCACCGCGGGCCACCCGGTTGCTGCTGCAGCTCGGGGCGCCGTGCATGTCGTCACAGGCGTTGGGCGTGACGAACGAGTACGCCGGGAGCCCGCTCGCGAGGTCGCTGTGCAGCGCGCCGGACGTCGTCGAGCCCATCGGGACGTCCCACTGAGCGCAGCGCTGCGACTCGCTCGTGTAGTAGGGCGGGGGCGCGTGCCGCACCAGGTAGACGCCGTTGGAGCTGTTGCGGGCGTAGCAGTTGGACGGCATCGACTCGGCGTACTCCCGCCACTGCTTTCCCGCGGCCGCGACCTGCTCGAAGATGTTGCCGCCCGACACGTGATGGGCCTGGGGCAGCTTGTCGTCGCAGATCCCGTCCCGGCTGCCGCTCGTGATCAGCAGGTACGCCGCGAGAGAGGGGCAGCCGGTCGGGTAGCCGGCCTGCATGTCGGTGGCCTGGCCGTAGGCCTCGGCCAGCGCGTTGAGGTACGGCGCCTGCGCGGCACCGATGATCGCCGAGTCCGGCTCGTTCTCCTCGGCGATCACCATGACCTTGCTGTAGTCCGAGGTGGCCGTGGCCGAGGGGGCCGGACCGGTTGCAGCTCCAGCGGGGGAGAGCCCCGCAGTCATCAGGGGCGACAGGGTGCCGAGGCAGGCCAGCACCAGGGTCACCAGGAGGGTCCGTTCGACAGCGCGACGAGTCATGCACCCACGGTGAGCAACTCAGGTGTCGAGCGGGCGAGCCCCAGGTGGTTCCGGGGGGAAGGGGCGAGGAACCTCTGCGGTAATCTTCCGGTGCCGGTACCGCCGGCCGTCTCGGGATGTGGCGCAGCTTGGTAGCGCACTTGACTGGGGGTCAAGGGGTCGCAGGTTCAAATCCTGTCATCCCGACGGGACATCACTGCAGGTCAGAGGGCGCTTCCGGTCACCGGAGGCGCCCTCGCTGCGTCCCTCCAGGGCTCCTGACCCCCAAGTTTGACCACCATTACGCCGCCAACGCCTTCACGGCCAAGCCACGGGCGTCTACGACGTACTCAGACTCGCCCTCTCGGTGGTCCGTGATCCTGGCCAGCAGGCGGACCGGCTCGACGCTGGCCGCCCAGACCTTGCCTGCCCCGCGGTTGTGCGGTCTGTCCGCGAACCACCGCGCAAGATCACGGTCGTCAGTCCATGACCAGCCGTTGCGGTGCTCGGGAAGTGCCCCACGCCACAGCTCGATCGGTTCCGCCGGCTGCTCGCTCGGCTGTCCGTTGACGACGTACCCGGCCAGGTCGAACAACGCCCGCCAGATGTCCTCATCGACGGCCCGGTTCGGGAACTCCACGGCGGACCAGGCCGACGGGACGACCGTGCGCGCGGCGTCGGCTGACAGGAGGTCCAGCCAGTACAGGTCGACGACCAGTGCGGGTTAGCCGTTGCGGCCGACATGCATCCCCGCCAGCTCGATGTCATCGACCGTCGGCGTGCCGGGGTACTCCGTGAGGAAGTACCCGCGGTTCTTCTCGACCGACTGCAGGAACGGGATCATGCGCCCAGCGCCTTGGACAGGCTGTCGAGTGCCTCGCGGGAGACCTCGGGGCTGACGTGGCCGTACACGTCGGCGGTGATGGCGATCGAGGCGTGGCCGAGCACGTCCGAGACGACCTTGAGCGGCACGCCGCCCGAGAGCATCACCGACGCCGCGCTGTGCCTCAACGAGTGCAGGCCGATGCCCTCGAGGCCGGCCTTCTTGGCGGCGGCCTGGACGGCGCGGAGGGCGGGCACCAGGTGGATCGCCCGGATGGGTCCGACGCAGGCGCCGGTCGCGCTCGACCCCGTCGAGCTCCCGTTCGAGATGGACGAGTAGCCGCTCCCGCAGAGTTGCAGCGCCGGCGGTCGCAGCAAGGGTTGACCCAGATCAGCCGATGTGTCACTTTGCGCAAACACGACACTCGCGGCGTATCCGCTGTAGGGGGCGAAATGGTGCGCAACAAGATATGGTCTCTCCTGATCCCCGTCACGGTGGTCGGCACCCTCCTGGCGTCCATCGGGCCAGCCGGCGCGTCAACTACGAAGCCGTCCCCGTCATGGACGCTCAGCCCGGTCGGGAACGGCAAGGCCAAGCTGCCGGCGCTGTCCGGTGCCTGCCACGGCCACAGCGACGCCCCGTGGACAGCCTCCGATCGCGGCGTCGCCGGCATCGCGTACTCGGCCAACCAGACGTGCACCGGTGCGTTTGTACTCCAGCGGGTCTGCGTCAGCCTGGAGGAGCGGGACTACTACGGTGACTTCCTCACCTTGACCGGATCGCACTGCGGAAGCTTCACCTCGGACTCTTACACCTCCTATGGGCGCTGGGCCGGCTGCGCGGCCGGTCACGGGGTGTACCGGACCAAGAGCCAAGGGATTGTCGAATGGGTGGAAGGTCTGCCGGAGACCGCGACCGGCGCCTCGACGTCCGCCACGCTGTGCTGAGCCTCCGGTGAGCGCGGACTGGGTGATGTCCTATCGGCCCGGCACCACGTCGGCCGAAGGCACGCGGCCCAAGCGCAGCGCCCCTTGGATGGTCACCGGCCGGTCGATCCTGACCGGCGCCGCGATGCACTCACCACGCGCAGTGGACTTCGCGTTCAGTCCCGGCTCGTACTGCCTTGAGGACCGCTGGCGGCTGACGATCGACGGCAGCCTGGTCTGGATCGAGAACCCCGACAGCATCCTGCGCGACTTCGACACCGGCACACCGCGCCGCTACCCGCGCAACGACGAACGCGCCGGCCCACCGCCAGCCCACGAGGTCAGAAGCCTGCGATCCCTGTATGAAGCCACGCAAGGCTGGCTCGACGTCCCGACACCAGCCCGCCCTGTACGGCGGGACGACAGCGGGGAACGGTCCCTGCTGGTGTACGAGGTGACGTCACCTCGGGTCTGCCGTTTCGTCGTCGACGAGGAGACCGGGTTCGTGGTCAACCTCACCGCCACTGGGACACGCGGGTCCCGAGCGGTCGACGTCGAGGGCTTCCAGGTCCAGCCCCTCGACCCGACGGTCTTCGATCACCGTGATTTCGGCGAGGGCGTGGCGCCGAGCCAGTAGCTGCCGAGCATTCAAACGGCGCCCCGTCGACCGAAGTGGGCGGGGCGCCGTCGAACGTCGGGGGTCAGACGTTGCGATGTGCGAGGAACTGCAGCCGGTCCCGCATCGTCTCGACGTCGACGTCGAACTCGTCGGCCAGGGCGCGTTCATGCTTGCTGAGCGCGGCGCGTAGCGCCTTGAGCGGCACGAGCCGATTCGCGGTAGCGGCCCGGACGCGCCGTTCCTCGGATGCCGGCTGGGCGCTGGTGTGACCGCGGGCGATGTGCTCGAGCTCGTGGGCCAGCGTCGAGCGTGCCTCGAACCACATCATGGTCTGATCCATCCAGATCCGTCGCCGACCGTCCGTGAGCGCACGGACACACACCGGCAGGCCGTCGGTCCAGTGGATGTACACGTCGTCAAACTGGGGTGCGACGACGTCGCTGAGCTCGTACAAGGTCCGGGCCTCGCCGACCGTTCGGGGAAGCAGCCGGGTGAAGTCCGACCGCCCGGTCACCCCGTACGTGGCATCCCAGTCCCGCTCCTCGTACGTCGCGCGGTCCAGGTGCTCCATGGTGGCGATCCGCCGGCACAGGTCCTCGACCCTGCAGCCCGTGGGGTCGTCGCCGGCGGCGCGAACGAACACCCCGGTGTACCAGTACCGCTCGCCGGTCTTCGGGTCCTCCCGAATCGTCCAGCCATCACGCTCGCTGGGCCGCTGTCGGAGGATGTCGTAGGCCGCGGCCCACAGCGCCGCGAGGTCACGTTCGGTGGCCCCGGTGCGCGGCCACACGCTGAGACGAGAGTCGAGGGTCATGTGCAGCCAGCCCACCGAGCGGTACGCACGTCCGTCCTCCTGCAGGTACCAGTCGGTCGTCCCGCCGGCCGGCTTCACCGTCGGGTGGAGGAACGCGAGCGCGTCAGCCATCTGCCCCGCGCACATGCTCGCCGGCACGGGGACGCGGACGAGATGGCGGGCGTCCCCGTGCTTCCCGCATCCCCGCAAGACGTCACGGTCCCGTGCCGGCTCATCCTGCGTGTCGAGCTCGTCGAGGAGCGTGTCGACCATCCGGTCGACCTGGTCGTCCACGACATCCCGCTCGATCAGGGCCAGGGCGTCGTCGTCGGTGTCGTGCCTCATGCTGGTGCTCACGATCGATCTCCATTCAGAGTGGTGTTCGGTCGAGGCCTCGGGCTGGTGTTGCTGCACCGGCTCGGGGCCGCCTTGGGCATCAGTTCGGCTCTCACCTCCTGTGCGGCGGTTCGGCAGGGGCCCGGTCGACCCAAGCCTGCAGTGATGTGACCGGGATGACTCTGCGGCCTCTGAGGTAGACGGCGACGAGGCGGCCGGCGTGGATCTCGCGGATCACCGTGTCCACGGACACCCCGCACGCGGCCGCCGCCTCGGGGAGGTTGTACGCCAGCTTCGGTTTCTCGACGGTCATGGGTGACTCCTTTCGCAGTCTGCGGGCGGGTGCGTTCCGGCGACGGAGGAGCTAGGACGCCCCGCCCAACCTGCGAGGGCCAGACCTGTGCGGGGTCCGGCCGACCTTGGCCTGGGAGCGGGCGTTGCGCGCGAAGGGGTCGCGGATGCCCTGCCGGACGGACTCGAGGTAATCGAGGAGGTCCTGGTCGAGGAAGCGTCGCTTCTGGCCGATCTTGCGGGACGGGACGACGCCGTCGCGCGCGGCCTTCGCCAGCCAGTCCTCGGTGACGCCGAGCTTGGCCGCCGCCTCGACGACGCTCCACAGGCGCGGAACTTCCGCCTGGCTGCGCCCGGGAGCGTCCGGTCTACTGGTCGGCCTGTCTTCGCGATGCGCGGTCATGTCGTGCTCCCTTGTCGGGTAAGCCCGCAGTGTCGCGGGGGGGTGCTGGGGTGGGTCTAGTAGCTATGCGCCGGGCGACCGTGAGCCTGACCCCCACTTTGACCACCATCGGGGTCCGTCCAGGGTTGTCCAGGGTCGTCCAATACCGTTGTGCTGAGCACGGATTGGACCTGGGCGGACTGTGATGGACGTGCGGCCGACGACTGGGGGTCAAGGGGTCGCAGGTTCAAATCCTGTCATCCCGACGGGACATCACTGCAGGTCAGAGGGCGCTTCCGGTCACCGGAGGCGCCCTCGCTGCGTCCGCCACCTGTCGGGCGTCAGGGGTGGCCGTGCAGGATCCAGATCAATCGCAGCACGAGAAGCACGACCGCGAGCGGGATGAGGATCGCTCGGCGCCGGTTCCACTTGCGCCGTTGCTCGGGAGTCATTGCGCTTCGCGCTCTTTGCGTCGCCTCCGCAGGTACCGGAACCAGAAGAAGTCCGTGGTGACGATCGCCACGCAGACCAGAACCAGGACGATGGCTTCCACAGCGCCCAGCGTGGCTGCGCGTACCGCGTCGCGCACGTCGACGCGGGCCCGCCGTGGCGGCGGATCAGCTCACGTGAGTTCGAGGACTGCCAGGAGGGCGACACCGACGAGGACGACGCCCAGGCCGATCCACCAGGTCCGGGTGTGCCGGCCGCCGTTCGCCGCGCGCGCGGCCTGACCGCGTCGAGCGAGAGCGGGCCACGTCAGCAGCTGCACGACGAAGATGACCACCACGGCGATGACCACGAGGACGAGAACCACGGCGACAACTCTGTCGCCGGCCGGTCCATCTCCGCCACTCGGCAGCTGCGAGGGCTTCCAACGTGCTCGCAGATCGGTGACCGTCTTGCGGCACGGGAATGACACGTGGCCTCGCTGTCGCCCGTTCCAGAAAACGCGCCAGACCATGTTCAACTTGCGGTTCCTGGTGCCGATACTCACCGGGAAGACCCGGGGCCACGGATGGCCAAGTCTTCCGGTCAGCGCCGAGCTCGCGACGAGCGAGGGTCCTGGGCGTCGACCGGCTCCGTGAGGGCCGATGGTGCCCCGGCGTCATTCCGGGGCACCATCGGTCGACGCCGCGCCGAGGGGTGGCAGGCCACCGCGCGCTCCTCCCTGGGGGTGTGCCAGAGCCGGTCTCGAAGCCGGTAGACAGACCGGCGTGCCACCACAGGACGACGACGCCGCCCTGGTCGGGATGACCGAAGAGCTACGTCAGACCCGCGAGGAACTGCAGACACTCAAGGCCGCGCTCGTGTCGCGCCAGATGATCGGCGTCGCGCAAGGCATGCTCATGCTCCGGTACGGCCTCGACCTCGACCGCGCGTTCGGGGTGCTGAGGCGTCGCTCCCAGGACGAGAACCGGAAGCTGAGGATGGTCGCGGACGTGGTGATCGAGGAACTGTCGGCTGAGGGCTGGCCGAGATGACCGTGCGCGTGACCTGGGTGGGTGGCGCCTGGTACCTGACCGCCGGCCGGTTCGAAGAGCGGATCAGCGGCGATGGGCGCTGGGTCGACGAATGGCTGAAGCTGCGCGGGCAGACCCGCGCGGCCCTGGACTTCGCGGGTAGCCGGGCTCTGGAGCAACGATTCGTCAGCGAGTTCGGCCCCATCCGCTGAGGGCTACCGGATCAGGATGACCGGGCGTCCGCGTGGCGCCGGCGGAATCGCTGACCGAGTGCCGGCGGCTGGTACGGGGTTCCCAGCGGCGTGAACAGGTAGCCGTGCCGGCTGGCCAGTAGCCGGACCTGACGAGTCGGCCACCCGGTGGCTCGGCCGATCTCGACCACACCGTGGGCCTCGGCCAGCAGCATCATCACCACGGCCCTGGTGGCAATGAAGCCGGCGGGTGCCGGCGGTCGACAGACGTATCCGTCGATCGGGGATCCGTTGATGGTGCTGAGAGTTCGCACGGCGACCGCCTTTGGTAAGGCAAGCGGTCCAGGGCCGGAGGCTAGCTAGGCGCAAAGAGGAGTGAGCCACTCGGAATCATGCCGACGTTCGGCTGCATTCACTATGACTATGGCACGGGAACAGGTCCAGTCGTGCGATCGGGCCGGCCCGTCGGCGACTCCGTGCTCAGCTCCAGGCGCGGTTCGGGGATGCGGTTCGGCCATCCGGGTGACAGCCCGATGGCCGCCGGGGTTGACGCGCTACTGTGTGTAGTGGCCCGGTGACAGTCGGCTCCGAAGAGTTCGTGGACCCGTGCCCGGTTGCCCTCTGGGGGCTTGACACGCCAAACGTAAGGTCGTGTCAGTTCATGTTGTCGAATCCTGTTTTCGCACATCGTCATTCGCGCACTCCCCTCGCCGCGCTCGGGCTGATCGCGGCCACTCTGGTGTTCTGCGTGGCCCAGCTGCTGGCCCCGGCCGGGGCCCACGCGGCCACCCTGTCGCTCGACCAGTGCAACAACAACGGACCCGGCCCCCACGGGGCGACCACGGCGATGACGTGCAGTGTGGTCGTGGTCAACACGATCAACGGCGCTCATCGCGGCTCGGTCACCACCCTGACCAGGACGTGTCTCCTCGGACCGTGCGCCCCGGGCAACGGCACGTTCGTCAGCAGCTCGACGGCGATCGTCACGAGCGTGAACCAGTGCAACGGGTCGAACAACGACACCGGGCAGCGGATCACCTGCACCGTGACGATCACCAACAACATCAGCTCCGGGACGACAGCCGCGCACCCGATCACCGCCGCCACCGTCAACCAGTGTGTCGGATCCGCTACCGGGGGAGGCGGAACCGTCAACTGCGCCCCCTTCCCGGCCACCACCACAGGCGCGACCGTGACCCAGTGCAACGGGTCGGGAACGGGTGGCGGAGGAACGGTTCACTGCACGGTGGCCCCGGAGTCCGTGGTCAGTCCGGCCGTGCCGGTGACGGTCAACCAGTGCAACGGCACCGGTAACGCCGGCGGCAGCGTCGTCACCTGCTTCGTGCGGATCCTGACCCACATCACGCCGGCGGCGGTCACCACGACCGGTCCGACGACGACCGGCTCGACCGCGAAGGCCAAGGCGGCCGCGGCCGCCAAGGCCCGGGCGGCAACCGAGGCTCGGGCGGCAGCCGCGGCCCGAGCGGCGGCCGCCGGACAGGTCTCCCGCCAGGTCTCGCAGGTACCCAGCGGCGGTGTGGCGACCGGAGGCGGCTCGACCTCCGGCCTGCAGGACCGGTGGCTGCTCCTGACCGGGGCGGGTTCTGCTCACCGTCAGCGCCGGTGCCGCACTGCGCTCCCGGCGCACCCGACGCGACAGCTGACCGGTGGGCACCCACGCCGACCGCGCGCCCTGGTCCCGACATCGGGAGGGGCGCGGGGTGCGCCGGGGGCGCCTGGTCGCGGCCGCTACGGCGGTCGCGGTCGGCATCGCCGGCGCGACATGTGTCGCGATCGCGCTGACCCACCAGGACCACGCCCCCGAACCGGCGCTGAGCGCGTCGCCGAAGGTCGCCGTGGTCGCCGGCGCCGTCTCGGACCCGACCGGGCCGCTGATGGCCCGATCCCTTCCGGTGTCGCTGTCCATCCCATCGATCAAGGTGACCTCCACCCTGCTCGACCTCGGGCGAATGGCCGACGGCACCATCCAGGTGCCGTTGCCAGGACCCCACTACAACCAGGCCGGCTGGTACCGGTTCTCACCCACTCCCGGCTCCCTCGGCCCGGCGGTCATCGTCGGCCACGTCGACTCCGCCGCCCACGGTCCGTCGGTGTTCTTCCGGCTCGGAGCCCTGAAGCCGCATGCTCACGTGCAGGTCACGCGGGCCGACGGCACCGTCGCCGTGTTCGGCGTAGACGCCGTGCGCCGGTACTCGAAGGGCGCCTTCCCCACCGGGCTCGTCTACGGCAACACCACCACCGCAGCCCTTCGGCTCATCACCTGCGGCGGGACGTTCGACCGGCGGACGGGTCACTACGAGGACAACACCGTCGTGTTCGCCACCCTGATCCAGGCCGCCTGATCCCTCCGCCGCGAACAGGGACGGCGGCCAAGTAGCGGGTTCTCCCATGACAGGTGGTCGCGGATCGCGCGTCGAGCGCCCAACTACGATGCGACGATGCCAACCCCCCTGCCCACCCCGATCATCATCGACACCGACCCGGGCATCGACGACGTCCTCGCGATCATGCTGGCGGCGGCGAGCCCGGAGCTGGACGTCCTGGGCGTGACGAGCGTGGCCGGCAACGTCGGGCTCGAGCACACCGCAGAGAACGCGCGGCGCCTCGTCGACCTGCTGCAGCTGGACCTCCCCGTCGGCCGCGGAGCGAGCGGCCCGCTGTGGCGCCGGGACACCAGGGCCGCCACCGAGGTGCACGGCGCCGACGGCATCGGCGGCTACCAGCTGCCGCCCTCCTCGCGCGAGCTCGTGCCTGCGCTCCCGCTGCTGGTGGACCTGATCAACGGCAGCGATCGGCCGGTCACGCTGGTGGCCATCGGGCCGCTGACGAACGTGGCGATGCTGATGACCGCGCACCCCGAGGTCGCCCGCAAGCTCGAGCGGATCGTGCTGATGGGCGGCGGCGCGCGCGAGGAGCTGGGCAACATGACGCCGGTCGCGGAGTTCAACATCTGGTACGACCCCGACGCGGCCGCCCGGGTGTTCGCGTTCGGAGTGCCCATCCGGATGATCGGGCTCGACGTGACCCACCGCGCGCTGCTCTTCGGCTCGGACTGGCAGCCCCTCGTGGACTCCGGCGGCCCTGTCGCGACCATGGTGACGTCGATGCTCGGTCAGTACGGCGAGGACCTCTACTCGGGCAAGGACCGCGAGGACGACGGAGCCGCTCAGCACGACTCCCTCGCCATGGCGGCCGTGTTCCGTCCCGAGCTGATGAGCTATGCCCACGCCCATGTCGACGTCGAGAACGTCGGCCGCCTGACCTCCGGGATGACCGTGGTCGACCTGCAGGGGGTGACGGGCGAGCCCGCGAACGCGGACGTCGCCCTCACGGTGGACCGCGATGCGTTCGCCGACCTGCTGGTCGGGCGGCTGACCGCCTTGGACGGCCGGCTGTCCGGGTGAGGGCGACGCCCCTGCGGGCGCTGCTCGCGGGTCACATGGCCAGCGGGCCCCGGTACGGGTGGGCCTTGCGCTGAACCGCGGCGGCCTCGGCGGTGCGCCGTAGCGGCGCCGGAGGTCCCCTTCAGTGCCGGACGCACCGCACTGCGGCTGGTCCGGTCGGTGCTGCGCGACGAGGTGTGGTGGCTGGTGGTCGCGCCGCTCTCGCCGTAGGGCTGCTCGAACTCCTCGGCCACCCAGAGCTTGCCGCCGACGTCGACGACGGCCACGCCGACCCGCGTGTAGTGCGGGTCGAGGATGTTCGACCGGTGCTCGGCCGAGTTCCAGAACGCCGACTCCAGGCTGGACACCGAGTAGCCGACGCCGACGTTCTCCCCGAGGTAGTGCCAGCCGGACACCTCACCGGCCAGGTCGGGGTTGTGCGCCAGCGTGTTCTGCCGGGCCATGGTCGCCGCCCAGCGCTCGGCGGCGCCGGTCAGCGCGGAGCTGACGGCCAGGCCCGCACGACCGCTGCCGGCCCGTTCGGAGTTGATCCGGGCCACGAACTGCGCGGCCATCCCCGGCTCCTGGCTGCCGGTGCCGGCCGATGCGGCCAGACCGGAGCCGCCGACCAGGGCGCCGGCCACCGCGGTGGCCAGCAGAGCCCGGCGCACGCAGGTGCGATGCGGGACGTGAACGAAAGATCGGACGGACATGATGCCTCCCCGGACGTGCTGTCGTGCCTGCCGGCCCCGGCTGAGGCCGACCCCCTACCGGGCCCAACGAGGCGTTCCGGGACTGGTTACGCTTCACGCACGAGTGACTACACCGTGCAACATCAGCCGCGAGGGCTGGTCATGACCCAGGCCGCTGAGCAGGGCTGACTCCGAACGGTTAGGAATTGACCCCGAGCCGTAACCAGGCTGCGGCGCCCTCGTTGCACCCGTCAGCTGGCCGGAATCCCTTGCCCGGCCACCGGAGAAAGCTGGTCGCTCATGCTCCAAGCGCTGAAGGAGATCGCCGCTCCGGCTCAGCTGGGAGAGGCCTCCATCGACCGCATCCTGGCCTTCGCCCGCGCCCACCTCGGCATGGACCTGGCCTGGATCTCCCGCGCCGCCGGTGCCGTCCAGGTGATCGAGTTCGTCGACGGCGCTGCCGACAGCTTCGGCGTGGGCCTGGGCACCACGCTGCCCGCCTTCCCGTGCGTCGGTCGCCGGGGCCGGGCGTTCGCGACCGCCCCGTTGCTGCTTCCCGACGGCCGCCTGTACGGCTACGTCGCCTGCCTCGCGCAGGCCGCCGGACCCTCGCCGGCCGCTCGGGACGAGCAGTTCCTGGAGCTCGTCGCCGCGCTGCTGGCCCCGAGCGTGGCCACGCTGGACGCCGAGCGCGACCGTCGGGCCCGCCTCGGCGCCCGGGTCCAGGCCGTTCTCGACGCCGGGGGGCCGGCCATGGTCTTCCAGCCGATCTGGGCGCTGCACAACCGCCGGCCGGTCGCCTGCGAGGCGCTGGCCAGGTTCCCGCACCTCGACCAGCCGCGCTCGCCGGACCGATGGTTCGCCGATGCGGCCGAGGTCGGCCTGGGAGCCGAGCTGGAGGCGGCCGCGGCCCGGGCCGGCCTGGCCGCCCTGCGCAGCCTGCCTGCGGACGTGGCCGTGTCGGTCAACGTGTCGGCGGCTCATCTCGACCACCCGGAGGTGCTGCGGGTGCTCAACGACGCGGAGCCCGACCGCACGATCGTCGAGATCACCGAGCACGACCAGATCCGGGACTACGAAGCGGTTCGGACGGCGTGCGAACCGTTGCGGGAGAACGGATGCACCATCGCCGTGGACGACGCCGGCGCCGGGTTCGCCGGCTTCCAGCACCTCGTGGAGCTGCGACCGGACATCATCAAGCTGGACCGGCAGATCACCCGCAACTTCGACTGCGACCCGGCCCGGGCCGCGATGGCGACGGCGCTGGTGGGCTTCGGTCGGGCCGTGGGGGCGACCCTGCTCGCCGAGGGCGTGGAGACGGCGGCCGAGCTGGAGGCCGCGTCCCGGTTCGGCATCCACTACGCGCAGGGCTACCACCTGGGGCGACCACAACCGCTGAAGATCGCGCTCGGGGGCGCCCCCAGCGGTCTCGTCCTGCCCGAGCAGACGCGCCGGGTGGACCTCTGGCTGTGAGGAGCGGGTGCCCGGCCCGCTGGAGCGGGCCGGACACCCCGGTGGCGCATCGCCGGCCGAGCTGCGGGCTCAGTGCGTCGGCTGCCAGTCCGGCTCCGAGCCGGTGGTCAGCAGCCGGCGGTGGCCGAGGTGGGTGTCGGTGACGTAGATCCTGCTGCCCGTCGCGGTGTTCGTGAGCGCGACGTGGTCGCCGGCGGGTGCGAACGCCGGCTGCTGGTCACGACGGACCGTGCCGGCGGCCGTGAAGGCGCCGCCCGAGTGCAGCGCGAGCACGGCGATGTCGGGCTGCGTCGGCGGGTGCCTCTGGCCGTCGTAGTAGAACAGCGAGGTGAACCCCAGCGTCGTGCCGTCCGCGGACACGGCCAGGTCACCGTAGAAGCCCTCGCCGCAGCAGGCCCCGCCCACCTCGTCGATGTCGGAGATCAGATGGGTCGTGAGGTTGAGGTCGAGGATGTAGTTGTCCGGGCTGCTCGGGAAGTCCTGGCTGTAGTAGTAGACGTCGGTGCCGTTCGGCGCCACGGCGAGCGTCCCGTTGACCCCGGTGGTCTGGTTGTCGGCGTCGGTCTCGCCCTCGAAGTGGCCCACCAGGGCGATCGGTGAGCCGAACGGCGCGGTGGAGCGGATCTCGGACAACGTCGCGTCCTGGTCGCCCGGCGTCGCCGACCGGCCGTACACCAGCCACTGCCCGTCCGGTGTCCACGAGGGCTCGGTCGCGTAGCGACCGCCGGTGACCTGCTGCTGGTGCGAGCCGTCGGCGTTCATCACCCAGACCTGGCTGTTGCCGCCGGCCGAGTGGTGCACGTAGGCGATCCGGGTGCCGTCGGGGGACCACCGGGGGTGGTCGTTCTGGTTGGCGGTGGTCAGCTGGCGCAGTCCCGTGCCGGTCGAGCTGATCGTGTAGATCTGGTGGGAGCGGACGAACGCGATCCGGCCGTCGCCGCCGGGATAGGCCGCCTGGGCAGCCGTCGACGTGGCCAGGGCCAGGCTGCTCGCCGCGGCCACGGCCAGTACTGCTGTGGTGAGCTTGCGCATCGGGTCCTCCGAGTCGTCCGTCGGCGCGGGCACCAGGGAATGCCCGCTGTGGAGGAGGTCCTCGCCGCCTCCCTGATACGACGGTGCCGCGTCCTCGCGGCCCGCTCAGCAGCCGGAGCCGACCCGAGAGCTGTTCTGCGAGTGCGGGTCCAGGTAGGTCGTGAGGGTTCCGTCGCTGTTGCGCCGGGACCAGCTCAGGGCGCAGGGCGAGGACCGCTCGAAGTTCGGCCAGGGTGTCCAGTCCATCACCGGCGTGCCGTTCCCGATGTGCCGCACGCACGTCCCCTTCTGGTCCTCCTCGCCGTAGCAGATGCCGAGCTTCTCCAGGCCGCTGGTGATGTTGCCGGGGGAGGCGTCCGGGAAGTTGTAGCTGGTGCCGTCGCCGCTGCGACAGTCGCGCACGGCCCGGGCGTCGTGGTGGCCCTTCGCCTCCCAGTCGAAGTAGATCGTGACGCACCGGCCGGCGGCGAGGGTGGCCGGGCGCACGATGAGCAGCAGGGCGTGGCTGTTCGGGTTCCAGGTCGCGGTGGCCGTGCTGGTCGTGCCGGAGGCCGTGGCGATGCTGCCGGTCCAGGTCCGGTCGCCCGTGGCGGCGGCGGCCGACGAGAGCCCCACGCCGAGCAGCGCGATGACGGACAGCACGGCCGCGAGCGCGACGCGACGGGTGATGCGCACAGGGGACTCCGCAGCAGGTCGAGGGGTCTGCGACAAACTCGCCACCCGGACCAGCTGGGCCGGGTGGCGAGCTCGACGCTAGTGACTCCTCTCGACCGCCGCGCGTCGAGACCGCTGCTGCTGCTGCGCTTCCGCTCAGAACCCGAACGCCTGCCGCAGGGACGTCGCGGTCGCCGCACAGCCCAGCAGCGGCTCGCCGAGCATCTCCTCGGCCGCACGCAGCGTCGAGCAGTGGGTGAGGGCGGCCGAGCTCTTCACGGCGTGGATCGTCCGCCCGACCACCACGGTGGGGATGTGGTTGCTGGTCGAGGACCCCTCGTCCCAGGTGATCACCACGACCAGCCGCGACTGCTGGAAGTCCGGTGAGGCGATGATCTTCGGCATCCACGTGGCCAGCCAGTCGTCGCCGCGGCGGACCAGGTTGGTCCCGCAGCTGGGGGCGCCGTGCATGTCGTCACAGGCGTTGGGGGTGACGAAGCTGTAGGGCGGCAGACCGCCGGCCAGGTCGTCGTGCAGCGCTCCCGACGTCGTGGTGCCGAGCGGCTCGTCCCACGTCTGGCAGTGGTCGGACTCGTCGAGGTAGTAGGGAGCGGGCGTGTGACGGACGAGGAACACCGCGCTCGCGTCGTTGTTCTGCTGGCAGGTCTGGGTCGCTGACTCGCTGTACGTCCGCCACCCGGCTCCGGAGTCGGCCGCCTGGTGGAAGACGTTGTCGACGGCCAGCGGGTGCTCGGCCGGCGTGCCGTCGTCGCAGATGCCCTGCGTGCTGCCGCTGGTCAGGAGGATGTACGCCGCCAGCGAGGGGCAGGCGACGTCGTACCCGGCCTGCATGTTGGTGGCCTGGCCGTACGTCGTGGCCAGCTTGTTGATGTACGGAGCGTTCGCCGAGCCGATCACGCTCGAGTCGGTCTCGTTCTCCTCGGCGATCACCATGAGCTTGGTGTACGACGTCCTCAGGACAGGGGGGACGGGTCGTGCGGTGTAGGCCGCCGCAGCGCCGGCCGTCGCTGGATGCGGTCGGTTCAGCGCGGCGCTCGGGGCGGCGCACGCCCCCACGACCAGCAGCGCCAGAACAATAAGGACGGAAACCCCTGCGCGTCTCATACCCGACATTTGACCAGATACCCGGCTGAGGCGCAGTTCGCCGATCGTCCCGGCGTGTCCGGTTAGGCTCGGCGGCGAGCCAGGACCGGCACGGGGCTGGGCCCGGCTCGTTCGCGCGGGGAACAGGGAGCGTATGAGCCAGGACGGGACCACCGACCGCGTGCTCACCGTGCCCAACGTGCTGTCGGCCCTCCGGCTGCTCGGGGTTCCGGTGTTCCTGTGGCTGGTCCTCGCGCACCACGACGGCTGGGCGCTGGCGCTGCTCATGGTCTCCGGCTTCACGGACTACCTCGACGGCAAGATCGCCCGCCGGTTCGGCCAGATCTCCCCGCTCGGCCGGCTGCTGGACCCGGCCGCCGACCGGCTCTACATCCTGGCCACGCTGCTCGGCCTGGCCATCCGCGGCGTCGTGCCCTGGTGGCTCGTCGTGGTGCTGCTCGGCCGCGAGCTCTTCATCGCCGCGCTGCTGCCCGCGCTCAGGTCCCGGGGGTACACCGCGCTGCCCGTCCACTTCCTGGGCAAGGCCGCGACGTTCTGCCTCCTCTACGCGTTCCCGCTGCTGCTGCTCGGGCAGTTCGACGACCCGGTGGGGCGGGTCGCGCAGCCGGTCGGCTGGGCGTTCACGTACTGGGGGACCGGGCTCTACTGGGCGGCCGGTCTCCTGTACGCGGCCCAGACCCGGCAGGTGCTGCGCGACGTACCCCGTCCGGTCCGGGCGGCCGGATGAGCGAGCCGACCGCGCCGCCGACCACCGTCCGCGCACCGCGCCGGGTGGACGCCTCGATGAGCCTGCTCACCGAGATCGTGCGGCATCCCCTCGAGCCGGAGTACGCCGCGGCGGCCGCGAGACGAGCCGGCGGACAGTCTCGCCCGAGCGGTCCGGCGACCCGCGTGGTGATGATGGTCGTGCTCGGTGCCGTCGGGCTGCTGACGGTGGCCGCCGTCCTGGCGTTGCGGGCGCCGTCGCCGGGTCAGTCGAGCGCGAACAAGGCTCTGCTGCAACGGATCCAGGCCGAGACCGCGGCCGCCGACCGGCTGCAGGCGAGCAACGGCGCGCTGCGGCTGTCCAACGACAAGGCACAGGCCGACCTGCTCCGCCTGGGCGCTCAGAGCCGCCTGGCCGACCAGATCCAGCTGCTCGGTGTCGTCTCCGGATCCCTGGCCGTCCAGGGGCCCGGACTGCGGATCACCGTCGACGACGCGCCGAGCTCGTCGCCGACGGCCGACGCCGACGCGCACGACCAGGCGGCCGCGGACCAGGGGCGGGTCCAGGACCGCGACCTGCAGACCGTCGTCAACGGGCTGTGGGCGGCGGGTGCCGAGGCGATCAGCATCAACGGCCAGCGGCTGACGGCGCTGTCCGCGATCCGCTCGGCCGGCCAGGCCATCCTGGTCGACTTCCGCCCGCTCTCACCGCCGTACGTCATCAGCGTCGTCGGCGACCCCGACCCGATGCAGGCGCTCTTCGCCAACGGCAGCGGCGGGCGGTACCTGCGGTCCCTGTCCGACAACTTCCAGATCCCCAGCACGATCACCCGGGTGGCGTCGCTGAGCCTTCCCGCCTCGAGCGGCCTCACCCTGCACGAGGCCGTGCCCGTCCCCACCGCGACCAGCTCGGAGAAGCCCTCGTGATCGCCGCCATCGGACTCGCCATCGGCATCGTCGCCGGACTGCTGCTGCACCCGACCGTGCCGCTCTGGCTGCAGCCGTACCTGCCGATCGCGGTGGTGGCCGCCCTGGACGCCGTCTTCGGTGGGGTGCGGGCCATCCTGGACGGCATCTTCGACGACAAGGTGTTCGTCGTCTCGTTCCTGTCCAACGTGGTGGTCGCCGCGCTGATCGTCTACCTCGGGGACCAGCTCGGGGTCGGCTCCCAGCTGTCCACGGGCGTCGTCGTCGTCCTGGGGATCCGGATCTTCTCCAACGTCGCCGCCATCCGGCGGCACCTGTTCCGCGCGTGAGCACCCCGGCGCCGGCTCAGCACGGCGGCAGCCATCTGGCCGAGCCCCGTACCCCGGACCCGCGGTCGGCCTGGGGCCGGTTGTGGCGGGCCGGCCGCCCGCGCGCGACCCGGGCGCAGGCGCTGGCCGCCCTGCTGACCCTGCTGCTGGGGTTCGCCGTGGTCACGCAGGTGCGGCAGACCCGGCAGGAGGGCCTGTCCACGCTGCGCCAGGACGACCTGGTCAGCGTCCTGGACGACGTCAACCAGCGCCAGACGCGGCTCCAGGACGAGGCCCGCCAGCTCGAGGCGACCCAGCAGCGGCTGCAGTCCGGCTCGAACAGCTCGCAGGCGGCGCTGCAGGCGGCCCAGGCGCGGCTGGACACCCTGGGCATCCTCACCGGCACCCGCGCGGCCAGCGGGCCGGGCATCCGGCTGATCGTCACCGACCCGGAAGGGAAGGTGAACGCCGCGACGCTGCTCGACACCGTCGAGGAGCTGCGTGACGCGGGGGCGGAGGCGATCCAGATCGGCACGGTGCGGGTGGTGGCGAGCACGTCCTTCGTCGACGCGACCAGCGGCGGGGTGACGGTCGACGGCAGCCGGCTGCGCGCGCCGTACGTCCTGCTGGCCATGGGCGACCCGCAGACGCTCTCGGCCGCGCTCGACATCCCGGGCGGCGTCCTGGAGACCCTGAAGGGGCTCGGTGCGGACGGCACGGTGACCGGGGAGCAGCAGGTGCAGGTGACGGCCTTGCACACCGTTTCGGCGCCTCGTTACGCTCGCCCGGCGCCAACCCCCTCCGGCTAGCGGCCGGGACCTCGACTGGAGAAGGGCCGCCATGAGCTCGCTGGACTACCCGGAGGACCTGAAGTACACGGCGGAGCACGAGTGGGTGCGCGACGGTCGACGGGGGCATCCTGCGGGTGGGGGTCACCGACTACGCCCAGGACGCGCTCGGTGACGTGGTCTACGTCACGCTGCCGGAGGTCGGGGCGACCGTCACGCAGGGCGAGTCGTGCGGGGAGGTCGAGTCGACCAAGAGCGTGAGCGACCTGTTCGCGCCCGTCTCCGGCGAGGTGACGGCCCGCAACGAGGGGCTGGACGCCACGCCGGAGCTGGTCGAACTCCGACCCGTACGGCGAGGGCTGGCTGTTCGAGGTCCGGCCGGCGGACGGGACGGACGAGGCCGGTCTGCTCGACGTCGCGGCCTACCGCGAGCAGATCGGCTGACCGCCCGCTCGAAACGGCTCCCCGGCACCTCGCGGGACCGGTTACCGTTACTCCTTCTTGGAGGAGGGAGGACCGATGACGCCAGCCAGCGATGACGAGACGCGCATCGTCCTTCCCGGCGACGGCGGCTCCGGGGACCCGACCGGCTCGGCCGGCGCCGCGGAGCCCGGGCGGCCGGCGTCGGACGTCTCGGCCGACACCTCGGCCGACCCCTCGGCCGACACGGCCGCGGACACCAGCCGCGAGCTGGAGCCCGTGGACTACGAGCCGGGCCTCAGCGCGGCCGACCGGGCGACCGTGGACGCCCTGCACGGCAACACCGCGCTGCTCCTGGTGCAGCGCGGCCCGACCAGCCGGCGCGCGGTTCCTGCTCGACGCCGAGGTCACGACCGTGGGCCGCAGCCCGGGCAACGACATCTTCCTGGACGACGTCACGGTCTCCCGCAAGCACGCGGAGTTCCGCCGGGCGGGCAACGCCTTCTTCGTCCGCGACGTGGGCAGCCTGAACGGCACGTACGTCGGGCGCGAGCGGATCGACGGCGAGGCCCAGCTGCGGTCCGGCGATGAGGTGCAGATCGGGCAAGTTCCGCTTCCTGTTCCAGCAGCTCGGGACAGGGCGGGACGGCAGCGCGACGTGACGTCGGCCCCGCGCCGGAGCCCGGCGTCGGCGTCCAGCACGGCGAACCTCAGCATCGGTGAGGTGCTCGGCCAGCTGCGCGAGGACTTCCCCGACGTCAGCATCTCCAAGATCCGCTACCTCGAGGCCGAGGGACTGGTCGAGCCGGGCCGGACCCCGTCCGGCTACCGCAAGTTCAGCCAGGACGACGTCGAGCGGCTGCGCTACATCCTGACCGTCCAGCGGGACCACTTCTGGCCGCTCCGGGTGATCCGGGAGGCCCTGGACGCGTACGACCGCGGGTTCGACCCACCGGGCCCGGCGGCCGGGAGCACCCGGCCGCGGGCTCCCCGGGTGGTTCCGGACGGACTGCCGGAGTCGGCCTCGTTCGGACGGCGCGGCCAGGGCCTGCGGATGACCAGGGCCGAGCTGGCCGTCGCGGCGGGGCTGGACGAGCGGGACATCGTCCAGCTGGAGACCTTCGGCCTGCTGACCCCGGGGCCCGGCGCGTTCTTCGACGAGACGGCGCTGGCCATCGCCCACGCGGCGGCCGAGCTCTCGGCGTACGGCATCGAGCCGCGCCACCTGCGACCGTTCCGCACGGCGGCCGACCGGGAGGTGGGTCTGGTCGAGCAGGTCGTGACGCCGCTGGCCCGCGGCCGCGGCGACGACGCGCAGGCCCGGGCCAGCGAGGCGGCCCGCGAGATCTCCGCCCTCTGCGTCCGCCTGCACGCCGCGCTGGTGAAGGCCGGGCTCGGTCCGCGGCTGGGGTGAGGACGGCGGTCGGTCGCCGGCCGCCCCGCGGGGTTACGCTGGCGAGGTGCGCGAGCTCGATGTGGTCGGAGTCCGGGTGGAGATGCCCAGCAGCCAGCCGATCGTGCTGCTGCGCGAGCGGGACGGGGACCGGTACCTGCCCATCTGGATCGGTGCCGCCGAGGCCACGGCCATCGCGTACGCCCAGCAGCAGATCGTGCCGCCCCGGCCGCTGACCCACGACCTGTTCCAGGACGTGCTCGGCGCGCTCAACCAGCACGCTGCAGGAGGTGCGGATCGGCGCCCTGCGCGACGGCGTCTTCTACGCCGACCTGGTCTTCGACGGCAACGTCGAGGTCAGCGCCCGGTCCTCCGACGCGATCGCGCTCGCCCTGCGCACCGGGACCCGCATCGTGGGCAGCGACGAGGTCCTGGACGAGGCCGGCGTCGCGGTGACGGGCGAGGAGGAGGAGGAGGTCGAGAAGTTCCGCGAGTTCCTCGACCAGATCTCCCCGGACGACTTCGAAGCACCCTCAACCTGAGGTTGAGGGTTAGGGTTCGTCGAGAGTCGGTCGAGGGCTGCGACACGCGGCGCGAACCCTCACGTTGTCGTTGACGGCGAGGCGGCCCGGCCATACCGTCGCAGGAGAACGCCCTTGCTGTAGTTCCAGCCGTGTGGTCCTCCCGCGGCGGAGCTGCTTCCCCCGGAGGGCGACGATGACGAGGAGCTTCGCGTGAGCGGACCTGGTGACGCCACTACTCCCGACCGCGGTCCCGGACGGCCGGTGCCCGCGCAGGCGCAGGGTCTGCTGTTCACCGACGACCTCCCGAACCTCCCCGAGGACGCCGGCTATCGCGGCCCGACCGCCTGCCGCGCCGCCGGGATCACCTACCGGCAGCTGGACTACTGGGCCCGCACCGGGCTGGTCGAGCCGTCCGTGCGCCCGGCGACCGGCAGCGGCACGCAGCGGCTGTACAGCTTCCGCGACGTGCTGGTGCTCAAGGTCGTCAAGCGGCTGCTGGACACCGGCGTCTCGCTCCAGCAGATCCGTACGGCGGTCGGCCACCTGCGCGAGCGCGGCGTGGAGGACCTGGCCCAGATCACCCTGATGAGCGACGGCGCCAGCGTCTACGAGTGCACGTCGGCGGACGAGGTCATCGACCTGGTCCAGGGCGGCCAGGGCGTCTTCGGCATCGCCGTCGGCCGGGTCTGGCGCGAGATCGAGGGCGAGCTGGCGCAGCTGCCCGTCCGAGCGGGCCGACGAGGACGAGCAGGCCGGACACCCCGGGGACGAGCTGGCCCAGCGCCGGCTCAGCCGCAAGATCGGCTGACGCCGGCTCCGGCGAGCGCCGGGCCGCAGCGCGGCGTCACGTTCCGACGTCGAGACGCGTCCGCTGCCGGGTCCGGACGCCGCGCGGTGTTAGCGTGGGACCGCTGTCGACCACGCGTGGGAGAGCCCCGGCCAGCCGGGGCGCCGAAGGGGCAAGCTCTCCCCGGGAAGCTCTCAGGCATCAGGACCACGCGGACGAGGCGACTCTGGAACCGGTGACGGTGACAGATGGGGAGGCCAGCGCCGACCCGGCGTGACCCGCCGGCCGTCCTCAGGAGCCTCCGTGACCCTCGACCACCGTCCGGCGATGACCGCCCACGACGCGGCAGCCCACGATCTCGCAGCGCACGATGCCGCAGGGCACGGCCGCGCTGAACACGGTCCGTCCGCCGAGGGCCCAGCGGTCGCCGCCGGCCCGTTCGTGGCCCGGCACATCGGGCCGGACGCGGAGCAGCAGCGACGGATGCGCGAGGTCGTCCTCGGCGCGGCCGACGCCGAGCGCCCGGACGCGATCGCCGACCGGGTGGTGCCGCCGGCCATCCGGATGGCCGGGCCGCTGCGGCTGGAGCCCGGCCGCAGCGAGCCGGAGGTGATCGCCGAGCTCCGGGCCCTGGCCGGGCATGAACACCGTGCTGCCGTCGATGATCGGCCTGGGCTACTACGGCACGCACACGCCCGCCGTCATCCGGCGCAACGTGCTGGAGAACCCGGCCTGGTACACCGCCTACACGCCGTACCAGCCGGAGATCAGCCAGGGCCGGCTCGAGGCGCTGCTGAACTTCCAGACGGTGGTCTCCGACCTCACCGCGCTGACCACCGCCAGTGCCTCGATGCTGGACGAGGCCACGTCGGCGGCCGAGGCGATGACGTTGATGCGCCGGACCAGCAAGGCCGGCCCGGACGCCGCGCTGGTCGTCGACCGTGACGTGTTCCCGCAGACGCTGGCGGTGGTGCGGACGCGCGCCGAGCCGCTCGGCCTGCGGGTCGTGGAGGCCGACCTGTCCGCGGTGGACGGATCGGACGCAGGCGGCGGCCGTCCTCGCCGCGGCGGCCGGCGACGACGGGTACTTCGGCGTCCTGGTGCAGTACCCCAGCGGCACCGGCGCCGTCCGGGACCACAGCGCGGTCGCCGCCGCCGCCCACGACGCGGGCGCGCTGGTCACCGTCGCCGCCGACCTGCTGGCCCTGACGCTGCTGCGCGCCCCCGGTGAGATGGGGGCCGACGTGGCCGTCGGCTCCACGCAGCGGTTCGGCGTCCCGATGGGCTTCGGCGGCCCGCACGCGGGATACCTCGCCGTACGGGCCGGGCTGGAGCGCTCCCTGCCGGGCCGCCTCGTCGGCGTGAGCGTGGACGCCGACGGCGCCCCGGCGTACCGGCTGGCCCTGCAGACCCGCGAGCAGCACATCCGGCGCGAGAAGGCGACCAGCAACATCTGCACGGCGCAGGTCCTGCTGGCCGTCATGGCCTCGATGTACGCCGTCTACCACGGGCCCCAGGGCCTGGCCGCGATCGCCGGCCGGGTGGCCCGCCTCGCGACCGGCCTGGGCACGGCCCTGCGGGAGGCCGGCGTCGACGCTCGGTGCACGACAGCTTCTTCGACACGCTGCTGGTGCGGGCTCCCGGTGCGGCCGCCGAGGTGGTCCGGGCCGCCCGCGAGCGCGGCGTCAACCTGCGACTGGTCGACGAGGACCAGGTCGGGCTCAGCGTCGACGAGACGACGACACCCCAGCAGGTGTCGGCCGTTCTCGCGGCGTTCGGTGTCGTCGACGTCGACCGCGCCGGGTCGCCGGATCCGTTGTCGGACAGCGGAATCGGTCTGCCGCCGTCTCTGCTGCGCGAGTCGTCGTACCTGACGCATCCGGTCTTCTCGGCGCACCGCAGCGAGACCTCGATGCTGCGCTACCTGCGCCGGCTGGCCGACCGGGACTACGCGCTGGACCGCGGGATGATCCCGCTGGGCTCGTGCACGATGAAGCTCAACGCCACCACCGAGATGGAGCCGGTCACCTGGCCCGAGTTCGCCGACCTGCACCCGTTCGCCCCGCGGGAGCAGACCGAGGGGATCCGCCAGCTGATCGAGGACCTGTCCACCTGGCTGGCCGAGCTGACCGGGTACGACGCGGTGAGCCTGCAGCCGAACGCCGGCTCGCAGGGGGAGCTGGCCGGGCTGCTCGCCATCCGCGCCTACCACCGCGACGAACGGCCAGGGCCACCGGACGGTCTGCCTCATCCCGGCGAGCGCTCACGGCACGAACGCCGCCAGCGCGGTGATGGCCGGGATGCGCGTGGTCGTCGTGCGCACGGCCGAGGACGGGTCGGTGGACCTGGACGACCTGCGCCAGAAGGTGGCCGACAACGCGCAGGACCTGGCCGCGATCATGGTCACCTACCCCTCGACGCACGGCGTCTACGAGGACACGATCGCGGAGCTGTGCGCGCTGGTCCACGACGCGGGCGGCCAGGTCTACGTCGACGGGGCGAACCTGAACGCGCTCGTCGGTCTGGCGCAGCCGGGCCGGTTCGGCTCCGACGTCAGCCACCTGAACCTGCACAAGACGTTCTGCATCCCGCACGGCGGTGGCGGTCCGGGCGTCGGGCCCCTCGGCGTACGCGCCCACCTGGCGCCGTACCTGCCGAACCACCCGCTCGACCCCGTCCGCCGGTCCGCAGACCGGCATCGGGCCGGTCGCGGCGGCGCCGTACGGCTCGGCCTCGATCCTGCCGATCAGCTGGGCCTACATCCGGCTGATGGGCGGCGACGGCCTGGCGGCCGCCACCCAGGCCGCGGTGCTGTCGGCGAACTACGTTGCGGCGCGGCTGCGTTCGCACTACCCGGTGCTCTACTCCGGAGCGGACGGCCTGGTCGCGCACGAGTGCATCCTGGACCTGCGGCCGACTCACCCGGGAGACCGGCGTGACGGTCGACGACGTGGCCAAGCGGCTGGTCGACTACGGGTTCCACGCGCCGACCATGTCGTTCCCGGTGGCCGGCACGCTGATGGTCGAGCCGACCGAGAGCGAGGACCTGGCCGAGCTGGACCGGTTCTGCGACGCGATGATCGCGATCCGGGGCGAGGCCGACCGGGTGGCATCGGGGGAGTGGGACCGCGACGACAACCCGCTCGCCGGGGCTCCGCACACCGCGCTGATGCTGGCCGGCAAGTGGGAGCACGGCTACTCGCGGGAGGACGCGGCGTACCCGCCCGGGCGTGGACCCGGCGGCGAAGTACTGGCCACCGGTGCGCCGGATCGACGGTGCCTACGGCGACCGGCACCTGATCTGCTCCTGCCCGCCACCGGAGGCGTTCGAGTGACCTGCGCCGGAGGCGCCCCGGTCGGCGCGTCGGGAGCGGTCAGCTGAGCTGGAGGCCCATCACCACGGCATCCCAGATCTCCCCGCTCCGCCGCCGGTAGTGGTGGGTGAGGTAGCCCTCCTGCTCGAAGCCGAGGCTGCGGTACAGGCTGCGGGCGGCCTCGTTGTGCGGCCACACCTGCAGGGCGATCTTGTGCACGCCCGGCTCCGTGGTCGCCCAGCCGATGGCGTCCTGCAGGAGAGCCCGGCCGACACCGCGGCCCCGCATGGCCCGGGCGACGCTCATCCCGAGCTCGGCGACGCCGTACGGCGCGACCTCCAGGTGCAGCTGGCCGACCAGGGTGCCGGCCGGCCCGGCGCCCTCGACCGGGTCGGTGAGCTCGGCGGCGGTCAGGTAGTGCCCGGGCTCGGCGAGACGGAGCTCGTACCGGGACCGCACCTGAGGCCGGTCCACCGCGCCCTCGCTGCCGATCCACCGCCCCTCGGCCGCGACGGCCGCGAACTGCTCGACCAGCGCGTCGAGATCGGACGGCCCCGCCGGCCGGACCGCGAACGACACCTCAGGCTGCTCCCTGCTCCTGCAGGACGATCCGTGAGCCGGTCCGGGCCTTGCGCACCTCCAGCTGGGCCGGGATGCGGGCCCGGAGATCGGCGACGTGGCTGACCAGCCCGACCGCGCGGCCACCTTCGCGCAGACCGTCCAGCACGGTCATCACCTCGTCCAGGGTGTCCTCGTCGAGCATCCCGAAGCCCTCGTCGATGAACAGCGTCTCCATGACCGCGCCGCCCGCCTCGGCCTGCACGGCGTCGGCCAGGCCCAGGGCGAGGGCGAGGGAGGCCAGGAAGGACTCGCCCCCGGACAGCGTGGCGGTGTCGCGCTCGACGCCGGTCCAGCCGTCGACGACCCGCAGGCCGAGCCCGCTGCGCACGCCACCCCGGGCGAGCGCGTCGGTGTGGACGAGGCTGTACCGGCCGTCCGACATGACGAGCAGCCGCTCGGTCGCCGCGGCCGCGACCTCCTCCAACCGGGCGGCCAGCACGTACGAGGACAGCCGCATCCGCAGCACGTTGTCACCGCCGCTGCCCTCCACGCACCGGGCGAGGTCGTCGACGAGCGCGCTGCGCGCCAGCAGCGGCGCGTTGGCCTCCTCGTGCTCGCGCAGCTCGGCGGCCAGCCGGGTCAGCGCCGCGCGCGCGGCCTCGACCCGGGCGTGCTCCTGCTCGGCCTGGCGCCGCCGGGCCGCCGCCCCGGCCTCGGCCGCCTCGAGCGCGGCCAGATCCGGTGCGGGCGCCTGGGCCGCCTCGAGCAGGTCGGGCTCGGCGAGCATCGCCCGCACCGCCGCCAGCTGCTCGTCGTACGCCGCCGCGGCCCGTTCGAGGTCGGCCAGCTCCTCGTCCGGCACGACGGCCGCGCGGACGGCGGCCAGGTCGTCGAAGCCGGCGGCCCGCCAGGCCGCCT
The DNA here is from genome assembly GCA_963743975.1 of uncultured Actinomycetota bacterium. Lineage (GTDB taxonomy): Bacteria > Actinomycetota > Actinomycetes > Actinomycetales > CAVURS01 > CAVURS01. Next base: position 22,129 of record CAVURS010000001.1, on the reverse strand, counting down.
CGCCCTCCTCGAGGGCGGCCGCGCACAGCTGCGCCAGCTGGTCGTGCCGGTCACGTGCGTCCAGCAGCGTGCCGAGCGCGGCGAGCTCGGACTGCAGCCGCTGCTCGCGGGCGTCGAGGTCCTCGTCCTGGCCCCGGGCGGTGTCCAGCCTGGCCGCCAGCCGCTCGGCCTGGACGGCGGAAGCGCGGGCCGAGGCGGCGTGGACGGCGGCGTCCCGCAGCAGCTGCTCGGCCAGCCGGGTCAGCTCCTCGATCTGGCCGTCCAGGGCCTCCAGGGCCTTCCGCTCGGCCGGGAGGCGCTCGGCGGCGTCCGCCGCCGCCGCGAGCTGGGCCTTGGCCGCGGCCACACCGGCCCGGGCGCCGGTGACGGTGAGGCCGGCGGCGCGGGCCGACTCCTCGGCCAGACCGGCCTGCAGCAGCGCGAGGTTCTCCCGGGCACTGGCCAGGGCCTGCTCGGCGTCGAAGACGGCGTCCTGCGCGGCCAGCTCGGCCGCCTTGGTCACGCCGTCCGGGTGGACTGGCGCCGGCGCGGGGTGCTCGTGCGCGCCGCAGACCGGGCACGGTGCCCCGCTCACCAGACCGGCCGCCAGCTCGGCGGCGATCCCGGCCAGCCGCTGCTCGCGCAGGGCCAGCCAGTGCTCCTTGGCGGTCAGGGCCGCCTCCTGCAGGCCGCGGACGCGGACCGCCTCACCCTGCACGGTGGTCTCGAGCCCGGACCGGGCGGTGACCGCCCGGCGGACCCGCTCGGCGTCGGCCAGGGCGGACTCCGCGCCGGCCCTCGTGCCCGCGCTGGCTGCGGTCTGGTCCCGGCGGGCCAGGGCCGCGGTCCGGCGCGCGGACACCGCCTCCAGCTCGGTCTTGGCCGCCGCGGCGGACCGGGTTGCCGCCGCCTCCAGCGCGGTGGCCTCGGCCCCGGCCGCGCGGTGCTCGAGGAGCGCGTCGCGGGTCTCGCGGGCCTCGGCCAGGCGTCCGAGCTCCTTGCCGAGCTCGACCCGCGCCGACTCGATCGCCAACCGCCCGGCCTGGGCCAGCGGTGCGGGCACGGCGAGCCGGACGGCCTCGAGCACGCTCGCGCACTCCTCCAGGTCGGCCTGCTGACGGCCGGCGGCCAGCAGCAGCGGGAGGATCGGCGCCACCCGGCGCCCATCGGCGATGCGGCGGCGCCGCACCTCCTGCTCGGCCTCGCCCTCCAGCAGGGACGCGGCCCGGGCGGCGAGCTCGATGGCCTGCTCCTGGCGCCGGGCCAGCTGGCGCCCCGCGGTCAGGGCCGCGTGGGTCGCCTCCGCCGCGGCGCTCGCCCGCTCGGCCTCCTGGGCGGCCAGCTCGGCCAGCGCGGCGGCGGTGTCCGCGAGCTGGTCCAGACCCGGCGACCGGCGGCCGGCCGCCGGCGCCGTCCGGCCCTCCGAGGGGGCCTGCGGCCCGCCGTCCGGCCGGCTGTGCGACGGCTGGGCAGGCTGCTCGGGTGCGCCCTGTTGGGCCGGTAGAGATCCGGCCCCGGCCAGGTGAGCGACGTGCTCGTCGGCCCGGGCCAACAGCTCGTCGGTGCGGGCCTGGACCCGGGCCACGGACCGCCCGACCTCCCGCCGCTGCTCGGCCAGCCACGCCTCGACGTCGGAGAACCGGCCGGTGGCGAACAGCTGCTCGAGCAGTCCGCGGCGCGACTCCGCGTCGGCCCGCAGGAACGCGGCGAACTCGCCCTGGGGCAGCAGCACGACGGTCGTGAACTGGTCCAGCCGCATGCCCAGCAGATCCTGCAGCAGCAGCCCGGCCTCGTCGGCGCGCCCGGTGACCCCTTCCCACCGCCCGCCGATCCGCTCGCGGACGCGGACCGCCCCCTTCTCGACGGTGCTGCCGACGCCGCGCTTCTTCGGCCGCTGCCACTCCGGGCTGCGGGTCACCTCGAGCCGGCGACCCTGGAGGGTCAGCTCGAGGCGTCACCTCGGCCCGGTCCGAACCGAGCGCGTGGTCACTGCGCAGATGCGGCCGGGCCGCGCCTCGGGCCCCGGGCAGCCGGCCGTACAGCGCGTAGCAGACCGCGTCGAGCACGCTGGACTTCCCGGCGCCGGTCTGCCCGTGGAGCAGGAACAGCCCGGCATCGCCCAGACGGTCGAAGTCGACCTCCTCGGTGCCGGCGAAGGGCCCGAAGGCGGTGAGGCGCAGGCGGTGCAGCCTCATGCCGCACCCGTCGCGTGCCGCGCGGCGGCGGGCCGGGCGCCGGGACGCCGGGTGTCCGCGTCGGCGTCCCGCACCGCTTCCAGCGCCTGCTCGAGGAGCGCCCGCTCCTCGGCGGTCGGCTGGGCGCCGCCCCTGACGTGACGGACGAAGTCGCAGCAGATGTCGAGGTCGCTGCGTCCGCGCACCCGGGAGGTGTAGTCGCGCAGGGCGGTGGCGACGCCCTCGGGCTCGAACGCCAGCATCAGCGTGTGCGGGAACCGCGCCCGGATCCGCTCCATGGCCGACCGGGGCCGGGTGGCGTCGGTCAGCGTGACCTGGCAGTACGCCGCCTCGGCCGGCTGCAGGCCCGGGTCGGCGAGCAGCTCCTCGAGCGGGCCGCGCAGGACGGCGAGCGGCCGGGTCACCGGCGCCGGGACGAACTCCACGCCGGCCAGGCCCTGGGCGTCCAGCTCCAGCAGCCACGAGCCCTTCGTCTGGTGCACCTCGGAGAAGGAGTACGCGATCGGCGAGCCGGAGTAGCGCACGCGGTCGGTCAGCGCGGCCCGGCCGTGCAGGTGGCCCAGCGCGACGTAGTCGACGCCGTCGAACACCGACGTGGGCACGGCCGCGACGCCGCCGACGCTGATGTCGCGCTCCGAGTCGCTCGACGCGCTCGCCTCGCCCAGCTCGCCGCCGACGACGAACGCGTGGGCGCCGACCACGGAGCGCGTTCCGGCCGGTCGTCCGGCGAGGTCGCGGCGGACCTGCGACATCGCCTCGGTCAGCACGCGCTGGTGGGACACCGGGCCGTCGGTCTCCAGCCCGAGGGCGGGGCCGGCGAGCGAGGGGTCGAGGTAGGGCAGGGGGTAGATCGCCACCGGACCGTGCGCGTCCGCCAGGAGCACCGGCCGGCCGGCGGTGGCCGGGTCGGTGCGCACGTGCACCCCGCCCGCGGTCAGCACGCGGGAGGCGAACCCGAGCCGCTGCGCGGAGTCGTGGTTGCCGCTGGAGAGCACCACCTGGGCGCCCGCCGCCCGGAGCCGGACGAGCGCGTCGTCGAGCAGCGCGACGGTCTCCACCGACGGCAGCGCCCGGTCGTACACGTCGCCCGCGACGAGCACCACGTCCACCCGCTGGTCGGACACGACCTCGACCAGGTGGTCCAGGAACGCGGCCTGGGCATCGTGCAGCCCCACCCGGTGGAAGGTCCGCCCCAGGTGCCAGTCCGAGGTGTGGAGGAGCCGCACGTCGCGAATCTACGGCCGGGGGACGACAGGGCCGCGGAACCGACGCGGCGAGCCCTGGTGAGGACCCCGCGGGTGTGATTGGGTCCGGCCATGGGTGACGACGTCGCAGCCCGCGCGTACACGCGGGAGGAGCGCCAGCGGTATCGCAAGCGGGTCCGGGACTGCCTCGACGTGTTCGAGCAGATGCTCGTGCACTCCAGCTTCGACGTCGACCAGCCCCTCACCGGCCTGGAGATCGAGCTCAACCTGGTCGACGCGGACTTCCAGCCGGCCATGGCGAACGACCGGGCGCTGGACGCGATCGCCGATCCGGACTTCCAGACCGAGCTCGGGCAGTACAACATCGAGCTCAACGTCTCGCCGCGACCGTTGTCGGACGACAACACCCTCGACCTGGAGCGGGTGCTGCGCGCGAGCCTGAACCACGCGGAGGAGCAGGCCAACTCGGTCGGGGCGCACATCGTCGCGATCGGGATCCTGCCGACGCTCACCACGGAGAACTTCCAGAACGAGTGGATGAGCGCCAACCCGCGGTACGCGATGCTGAACGAGGCGGTGTTCGCCGCGCGCGGCGAGGACCTGTTCATCGACATCGCCGCGCCTGGTCCGGACGGCGACCGGCTCGCGATGTACGCCGACACGATCGCTCCCGAGTCGGCCTGCACGAGCGTGCAGCTGCACCTGCAGGTCAGCCCCCAGGACTTCGCCCGGAACTGGAACGCCGCCCAGGCACTGGTCGGGGCGCAGCTCGCGCTCGGTGCGAACTCGCCGTACTTCTTCGGCAAGCAGCTGTGGGCCGAGACCCGGACCGAGCTGTTCCTGCAGGCGACCGACACCCGGTCGGTCGAGCTGAAGAACCAGGGGGTACGCCCGCGGGTCTTCTTCGGCGAGCGCTGGATCACCTCGATCTTCGACCTGTTCGAGGAGAACGTCCGCTACTTCCCGGCCCTGCTGCCCGAGTCGACCGACGAGGACCCGGCCGCGGTGCTCGCCTCGGGTGCGGCGCCCCGGCTGCAGGAGCTGCGGCTGCACAACGGCACCGTCTACCGCTGGAACCGGCCGGTCTACGACCTGGTCGACGGGCGGCCGCACCTGCGGGTGGAGAACCGGGTGCTGCCCGCCGGGCCCAGCGTCGTGGACGCGATGGCCAACGCCGCCTTCTACTACGGCGTCGTGAAGGTGCTGTCCGAGGAGGACCGGCCGGTCTGGACCAAGATGAGCTTCGACGCGGCGCGGCACAACTTCACCGAGGGCGCCCGGCGCGGCATCGACGCGAGCCTGTACTGGCCCGGCCACGGCGAGCTCCCGGCCGACGAGCTGGTCCTGCGGCGGCTGCTGCCGCTCGCCCACGAGGGTCTGGAGCGGTGGGGGGTCGAGCTCGGCCGCCATCGACCGCTACCTGGGCATCATCGAGGCCCGCTGCACGGGGAACGTCAACGGCGCCTCCTGGCAGGTGGCCGCCGTGGAGCGGTTCGAGGAGCGGGGCGCGGACCGGCGGACCGCCCTGCGGCAGATGCTCGAGCTCTACTGCGAGGGCATGCACGCGAACGTCCCCGTGCACGAGTGGGAGCTGCCCTGACCCGCGGCCATGGCTAGAGGGTGCGGCGGCGTCCGGGGCGGGGGAGCTCGGCCAGGACGTCGTGGGCGGTCGTCGTCTCGTCGACGATCAGCAGGCGGACCGGGCCGACGCCGATCTCGTCGAGCTCGTGCAGCAGTGCCTCCGCGCTCTCACCGGTCGACTCCAGCTCGGCCAGCACGACGGCGTGCCCCAGCTCGGCGTACTCGCGGCTGAGCCGGGCCGCCAGCCGTCCCCGCCACTCCAGCCCCGCACCCTCCGGACGGTCGTCGCCGACCTCGGTGCCGACGATGGCGCGGGCCAGCAGGTCACCCCGGACGATGGCGGCGCTCGGCACCTCCTTGGCCAGGTCGCGGGCCAGGGCGGCGACCCCGCCCATGCCGGTGAGGACGAGGACACCGGGCCACGGGGCGTTCACGGGCGGCCGGGTCGCGGGCGGCGGTGCGGGGGCCGGTTCGGGCGCTGGTTCGGGCGCTGGTTCAGGGGCTGGTTGACGGGCTGCCGGCGGGGCGGCGGCCGCGCCGTCCGTCGCCGCGGCCGGCTCGGGGGCGGGCGGCAGGTCGGCCGGCTCCAGCAGCCGCCGGACCACCGCCCGGGACTGCTCCTTCAGCTGCGCGTCGTCGGCGGTCCACCACCAGGCCCAGCTCAGCGTGCCGTCGCGGACGTCGATGACGACGCCGACCTGCTGGCCGTCGAGGCTGCCGAACACCCCCGGCTGGCCCTCCTGGAAGGCCAGCGGGTCGGTCTGCCCGGCCAGGGTGGACTCGAGCACCACGTGACCGTCCCTGACGCGGCGGACCGTGGCCCGCTCGGCGTGCTGCAGTCCGGCCCCCTGGGTCCAGGCCTCGTAGTCGAGGGCGGCCCGCCCGCCCGGCAGCGCGGACACGGTGACCCGCGCGATGAACGGCCCGCTGTGCGGCCCGTCGCCGCTGCCCCAGTACGTCCCGGGCTCGGCCAGCAGCCGGTCCAGGATCGTCATCGGGCTTCCTTCGGCGGGCGGCGGAGTACGACGTGTCGACAGGCGGTCGGACGGCCTCGCCCGCGGGGCTGGGCGAGAACACAGCGAGAGCTGCAGCGTACCGGCCGTGAGGGGCTCGGCCGCGGTGTGCAGCGCCGCGGGCAGGCTGCGACGCTGGTGCCGCACGTCGGGCCGACCGACGTACCGACCGACGTACCGACCGACGTACCGCCGACGTACCGACCGCAGGGGAAGGGGACCGCCGTGGGCGAGCTGGTGCTGCTGCGGCACGGCGAGACCGAGTGGTCCAAGGCCGGCCGCCACACCGGCCGGACCGACGTCCCGCTCACGCCGCACGGCGAGCAGCAGGCCCGGGCGGCCGGACGCCTGCTGGCCGGCCGGCGGTTCGCCCTCGTGCTGACCAGCCCGCTGCAGCGGGCGGCGCGCACCGCCGAGCTGGCCGGGCTGGCCGGCGCCGTCGTGGACCCGGACCTGGTCGAGTGGGACTACGGCGCCTACGAGGGCCTGACGTCCGAGCAGATCCAGGCCCTGGGCCGGCCGGGCTGGCGGATCTTCCGGGACGGGGTGGTGCCGGGCGACCCCACGGGCGAGGGCCCGGGCTCCTCGCCCGGCGAGACCCTGGCCGAGGTGGCGCGCCGGGCGGAGCGGGTGCTGGCCCGGGTCAGGCCGGTCCTGCACGGCGACGGAGCGGCTGACGGGGGCGATGTGGCGCTCGTCGGCCACGGTCACGCGCTGCGCGTCCTGGCCACGGTCTGGATGGGGCGCCCCCCGGACCTGGGCGCCCAGCTGATCCTCGGTCCCGCGTCGCTCAGCGTCCTCGGCCAGGAGCACGGCGTGCCGGCGTCGTGGGCTGGAACCGCCAGGCCGAGGACGGCTCCGGGCCGTCGTGACCGGCGGATAGCCTGCGACCGTGCCGGACCTGTTCTCCACGGAGGCCGACGACCCGTTCGGCGGTCCCGGCGGGTTCGCCGAGGACGCCGACGACCCGGGGAGCAGCCGCCCCCGGGCACCGCTCGCCGTCCGGATGCGGCCGCGCAGCCTCGACGAGGTGGTCGGCCAGCAGCACCTGCTGGCCGAGGGCGCGCCACTGCGCCGGCTCGTCGAGGGCGCGGGCGGCCGGGCCGGTGCGGCGTCGGTCATCCTGTGGGGCCCCCCGGGCACCGGCAAGACGACGCTGGCCCACCTGGTCGCCCGGGCCACCGGGCGCTCGTTCACCGAGCTGTCAGCGGTGACCGCGGGCGTCAAGGACGTCCGCCGGGTCATGGACGAGGCGCGCGCGGGACGCGCGACCTGCACCAGCGCGAGACCGTCCTGTTCCTGGACGAGATCCACCGCTTCACCAAGGCCCAGCAGGACGCGCTGCTCCCCGGCGTGGAGAACCGCTGGATCGTGCTCGTCGCCGCGACGACGGAGAACCCGTCGTTCAGCGTCGTGGCGCCGCTGCTGTCGCGTTCCCTGCTGCTGTCCCTGCGCTCGCTGGAGGACGACGACATCCGCCGGCTGCTGGTCCGCAGCGCCGCCGACGACGCACGGCCTGGCCGGAGAGGTCGCGCTCGACGAGCCGGCGACCGACCACCTGGTGCGGACGGCCGGCGGCGACGCCCGGCGGGCGCTGACCGCCCTGGAGGCGGCCGCCGGAGCCGCCCTGGAGCGGGCCGGGGCCGGCGCCCCGCGACCGGTGACGGTCACGCTCGCCGACGCCGAGGCCGCGCTCGACCAGGCCGCGGTCCGGTACGACCGGGCCGGCGACCAGCACTACGACGTCGCCAGCGCGCTGATCAAGTCGATGCGGGGCTCGGACGTCGACGCCTCGCTGCACTACCTGGCCCGGATGCTCGAGGCGGGGGAGGACCCGCGCTTCGTGGCCCGCCGGATCGTGATCGCGGCCAGCGAGGACGTCGGCATGGCCGACCCGACCGCGCTGCAGACCGCGGTGGCCGCCCTGCACGCCGTCGCCCAGATCGGCATGCCCGAGGCCCGCATCGTGCTGGCCCAGGCGGTCGTCCACCTGGCCATGGCGCCCAAGTCCAACGCGGCGTACCGCGGGATCAACGCGGCCACCGCCGACATCCGGGAGGGGCGCGGCGCGGCGGTGCCGGTCCACCTGCGCGGATCGGGCTACGCCGGCGCGCAGCGGCTCGGCCACGGCAAGGGCTACGTCTACCCGCACGACGAGGAGCTCGGCGTCGCGGCCCAGCAGTACGCCCCCGACGACATCGTCGGGCGCGACTACTACCAGCCGACCGACCGGGGACTCGAGCGCGACCTCGGCGCCCGGCTGGCCCGCCTGCGCCAGATCCTGCGCGGCGGCTGACCGGGCGCAAACCGCGACGGCGGCAGTCCCGGTGGCCGGGTAGGGTCGCCTGCGACCACCAGCCGTCCCCGAGGGACGGGCGAACTTCACCGACCGGGAGCGTGCCGATGTCTGCTGGCGATGTCGCGGGCCTGATCGCCGCGATTGCCTTCGTGCTGCTCGTGGGCATCCTGGCCTACCCGATCGTGAAGGTCGGCAAGCTGGTCGAGGACCTCCGGCACACCGTGCAGGGCGTCTCGGAGCAGACGATCCCGCTGCTCAGCGAGGTGACCACGACGGTCGTCGACCACCAACGCCCAGCTGGTCCGGGTCGACGCGATCACCTCGAACGTCCAGCAGGTCTCGACCAACGTCTCGGCGCTGACCTCGCTGTTCGCCGCGACGCTCGGCTCGCCGCTGGTCAAGGTCGCGGCGTTCAGCTACGGCGTCCGCCAGGCCATGTCCGGGCGCGGCTCGTCGCGCGCGGCGCAAGGGCGGTCGCTGATGCGCCGGCTGTTCTGGGTCGGGCTGGGCGCGACCGCGGGCGTGCTCCTGGTGCGCCGGGTGACCCGGGCGGCGAGGTCTACACGCCCGAGGGGATGGCCCGCTCGGTCCAGGGCCTCGGCGACGGGCTGCGCGAGCTCGCGGCTGCGGTGCGCGAGGGCATGGCCGAGCGCGAGGCGGAGCTGCGAGCGGCACTCGGCGCCGACGCCGCCCCGCCGGCCGGTCCCCGGTCCGGCTCGCACGCCGCCTGACGCGCCGCCGACCGCTCCCGGCAGGATGGCCGGGAATCAGCACGGGCACTGACTGACGAAAGGACGTCCGGGCATGGAGACGGCAGAGATCCGCCGTCGATGGCTGCGCTTCTTCGAGGAGCGCGGCCACACCGTCGTACCCAGCGCGTCGCTCGTCTCGGACGACCCGACGCTGCTGTTCACCGTCGCCGGCATGGTGCCGTTCATCCCCTACCTCACCGCCCAGCAGACGCCGCCGTGGCCGCGGGCCACGAGCGTGCAGAAGTGCGTGCGCACCCTCGACATCGAGGAGGTCGGCAAGACCACCCGGCACGGCACGTTCTTCCAGATGAACGGCAACTTCTCCTTCGGGGACTACTTCAAGGAGGAGGCGATCGGCTTCGCGTGGGACCTGGTCACCGGCTCCCAGTCGGAGGGCAAGCTCGGCTTCGACCCCGAGACGGTCTGGGCCACGGTGTTCGAGACCGACGACGAGGCGTACGAGATCTGGCGGCGGGTCGCCGGGCTGCCCGCCCGAGCGCATCCAGCGGCGGGGGATGGCCGACAACTACTGGTCGACCGGCCAGCCCGGGCCGGCCGGACCCTGCTCGGAGATCTACATCGACCGCGGCCCGGAGCACGGCCGCGAGGGCGGCCCGATCGCCGACGAGGACCGGTACCTGGAGATCTGGAACCTCGTCTTCATGCAGGACGAGCGCGGACCCGGCGACGGCAAGGTACGACTTCCCGATCCTCGGCCCGCTGCCGCAGCCGCAACATCGACACCGGCATGGGCCTGGAGCGCGTCGCGTACCTGCTGCAGGGCGTCGACAACCTGTACGAGATCGACGAGGTGTACCCCGTCCTCGAGCGGGCGGCGGAGCTGGCCGGCAAGCGGTACAGCGGTCAGGCCGGGCGACCGGGCCGACGAGGGCCCGGACCACGCCGACGACGTCCGGCTGCGGGTCGTCGCCGACCACGTCCGCAGCGCGCTGATGCTGATCGGCGACGGCGTGACGCCCGGCAACGAGGCCCGCGGCTACGTCGTGCGCCGGCTGATCCGCCGGGCCGTCCGCTCGATGCGCCTGCTCGGCGTCGACGAGCCGGTGCTGCCCGAGCTGCTGCCCGATCAGCCGCGACCGGATGTCCGCGTCCTACCCCGAGCTGGCCAGCGACTTCGCCCGGATCAGCCAGGTGGCGTACGCCGAGGAGGAGGCGTTCCGGCGCACGCTCACGGCCGGCACGACCATCCTCGACGTCGCGGTCGCAGAGCTCGAAACAGTCCGGGGCGCAACGACTTTCGGGCGAGCAGGCGTTCCAGCTGCACGACACCTACGGCTTCCCGATCGACCTCACTCTGGAGATGGCGGCCGAGCAGGGCCTCGGTGTCGACGAGGAGGGCTTCCGCCGGCTGATGACCGAGCAGCGGGAGCGGGCGAAGGCCGACGCGCGGGCCAAGAAGGTCGGCGCCGGAGGCACCGGGGCCTACCGCGGCATCGCCGACGAGCTGGGCCACCCGGTCCGGTTCACCGGGTACGACGAGGTGGCCTCCGAGGGCCGGGTCGCGGGGCTCCTGGTCGACGGCGAGCCGGTGCGCACCGCGGCCGAGGGCGACGGCGGTCGAGCTCGTGCTCGACCGCACGCCGTTCTACGCCGAGGGCGGCGGTCAGCTCGCCGACGCCGGCCGGCTCGAGCTCGTCCGACGGCACCGTGGTCGAGGTCGACGACGTGCAGCAGCCGTTCGCCGGGCTGATCGTGCACCGGGCGCGCGTGGTCACCGGTCAGGTCGACGTCGGGGCGCCGGTCCACGCGCTGGTCGACGTGGACCGCCGCAAGGCGATCTCCCGCTCGCACACCGCCACGCACATGGTGCACAAGGCGATCCGCGACGCGCTGGGGGAGACCGCGACCCAGGCCGGCTCGGAGAACTCGCCGGGGCGCTTCCGGTTCGACTTCCAGGCGACCGCCGCGGTGCCCTCGAGCGTCCTGGCCGACGTCGAGGCCGAGGTCAACGAGATGCTCGCGGAGGACCTGTCGGTCCACGCCGAGGTCATGACGCAGGACCAGGCGCGGGCGCTCGGCGCGATGGCGCTGTTCGGCGAGAAGTACGGCGACCAGGTCCGGGTCGTCTCGGTCGGCGACTGGACCCGCGAGCTGTGCGGTGGCACCCACGCCCAGCGCTCCGGCCAGCTCGGCCTGGTCAAGCTGCTGGGCGAGAGCTCGATCGGCGCCGGCGTACGGCGGGTCGAGGCGCTGGTCGGCACCGACGCCTTCGACTTCCTGGCCCGCGAGCACGCGCTCGTCGGCCAGCTCACCGAGGTGCTGAAGGTGCGCCGGGAGGAGCTGCCGGACCGGGTGGCGGCCATCGTGGCCCGGCTCCGGGACGCCGAGCGCGAGATCGAGGCGATGCGGACGCAGCAGGTGCTCTCCGACGCCGCGGCGCTGGCCGACTCGGCCCAGGACGTGTTCGGCGTGCGGGTGGTGACCCGCAACGCGGGCGACGGGATCGGCGCGGACGACCTCCGGGCGCTGGCGCTGGACGTCCGCGGCCGGCATGGGCGAGGGAGCCCCGGCCGTCGTGGCCCTCGCCGGCGTGGCCAAGGAGCGCCCGGCGGTCGTCGTCGTCACGAACGGCGAGGCGCGCCGCTGGGGGGTCCGGGCCAACGACCTCGTCCGCGTGGCGGCCGGAGCCATGGGCGGTGGCGGAGGGGGCAAGGACGACGTCGCCCAGGGCGGCGGCACCGACGCGGGACAGGTCGACGAAGCCCTCGCCCGGCTGCAGCACGCCGTCGGCGAAGCGGTCACCCGCGGCTCGTGAGGACCGGCGTGCGGCTCGGCGTGGACGTGGGCAGCGTCCGGGTCGGCGTGGCGGCCAGCGACCCCGGTGGGCTGCTGGCCACCCCGGTCGTCACGCTGGCCCGGGACGTGGAGCGGCGGCTCGGACGTCACCCGGATCGCCGAGCTGGCCCGGGAGCGCGACGGCGGTCGAGGTGATCGTCGGCCTGCCGCGCTCGCTCTCCGGGCAGGACGGTCCGGCGGCGCGGACGGCCCGCGAGTACGCCGGCGCGCTGGCCACCGCGCTGCAGCCGGTGCCGGTCCGCCTGGTCGACGAGCGGCTGACGACCGTCACCGCCCACGACTCGCTGCGACGGTCGGGCGTGAGCGGGCGTCGGGGCCGGCAGGTCGTCGACCAGGTGGCGGCCGTGGTGATCCTGCAGCTGGCGCTCGACATGGAGCGGTCCGCCGGGCGCCCGCCGGGGGAGCCCGTGGTCCGGCCGTGACCGCCTCGCTGCCGAGGCGCGGGGCGCTGGCGCTGCTGGCGGGAGGCGCCGCTGGAGTCCTGGCCGGGTGCACGGGCGGCTCGCGGCCGCCCGCACCCACGCCGCTCGACCGCGTCCACGCCGGCCGGCGGGTCAGGCTCCGCGACATCCGGTCCGCCGGGGGCGGCCGACTGGGCCGCGCTGGCGGCCGGCCTGCAGGGGACGCTCGTCCGGCCCGGTGCCGGTCGGCTTCGCCCAGGCCCACCGGCTCTACGACCCCCGGTGGGACGGGGTGGCCCCGGCCGCGGTCGTGCAGGCCGGCGGTGCCGCGGACGTCGCCGAGGCCGTTCGCTTCGCCGGCGCGGCACGGGCTGCGGCTGGTGGCCAGGGGCGGTGGCCACTCCTACCTCGGGGCGTCGTCGGTGGTCGGGGGGCCTGGTCGTCGACACCCGAGCGCTGCGGACGGTGAGCTACGACTCGGCGTCGGCCACGGCGACGATCGGCGCGGGCGCGCAGCTGATCGACGTCTACGCCCAGCTCTGCCGCCCACGGGCGGGCGCTCCCGGCCGGCACCTGCCCGACCGTCGGGGTGGCCGGTCTGGCGCAGGGGGGCGGCTTCGGCGTCTTCGACCGGACCCACGGCCTGACCTGCGACAGCATCGTCGAGCTGGACGTCGTGCTGGCCGATGGGTCATCCAGAACCGTTGACGGCCAACGGGATCCGGACCTGTTCTGGGCGTTGCGGGGCGGCGGTGGCGGTGACTTCGCGATCGTGACCCAGCTGCGGGCGAGGACCTTCGCGACCGCCGACGTCGGCCGCTGGTCGGCCACCTGGTCCTGGTCCCACGCCCCCGCGGTGATTGCCGGATGGCAACGGTTCATGGCGTCGGCGCGCGACGAGGTGTGGGCCAACCTCCACCTCGACGGCCTGGCCGGCGGGGAGCGCAGTGTGGTGGTGATCGGCATCGCGCTCGGTGGCCGGAGCCCGGGTGGCGACCGTGACGCGCTCGTCCGGCAGGTGGGCGTGACCCCGGGGTCGACCAGCTCCTCCGTCCACTCGCACCTGGACACCGTGCTGTCGCTCGCCGGGTGCTCCAGCCTGGGCCGGTCGGCCTGTCACCTGCCGCCGGAGGGCAGCTTCCCCCGCGAGTCCTTCGTGGCCGGCAGCTCCGTGCCCACCCGCTGGCTCAGCCCGGGCGGCATCCAGCGCCTGGTCGCCGCCACGGACGACTCGTCGGCCTGGACGGGGGAGCGGCACGCCATCTGCGACCCGCTCGGGGGCGCGGTGGCCCGGGTCGGCGCCGGTGCGACCGCGTTCCCCTGGCGGACCGCGCCGTTCACCGTGCAGTGGTACGCCAAGCTGCCGCCGAGCCACCCGGCCACCGCCGTGACCGCCGCCGGGCGATGGGTCGCCGCCGCTCGGTCACGCACAGCGACCGACGCCCCCGGGGCGTACATCAACTACCCGAGCGCGGACGTCACCGACCCGGCCACGTACCACGGCGCGGCGTACTCGCGGCTACGCAGCGTGAAGGGCGCCGTCGACCCCCAGGGCTTCTTCCGACCCCCCGGTGGGGTGTCGTTGTAGAGTGACGCGATCTCGGCGGGGGCCCAGGACAGCTTCACAGCTCAGGACGAAAGGCGAGCCCTGCTGATGTCCGAGCTCCACCCCCTGGACGAACTCGTCCGCCGGCAGTCCCTGGACCACGACGCTCCGCCCACCCGGCGGGCCCGGCGCCGGCGCAAGCGCCGCGGCCGCAAGTTCCTGGCGCTGTTCGTCGCCCTGCTGGTGGTCGTGGGCGGTGTCTACGCGGCCATGGGCTTCCTCAAGCCGATCTACCGCTCGCTGACCGCCGGCAACGACTACTCGGGCTCGGGCACTGGCTCGGTGTCGGTCCAGATCGAGCCCGGTCAGTCCGGCCGCTCCATCGGCGACACCCTCCAGCGGGACGGGGTCGTCAAGAGCGCCTCGGCGCTTCTCGGACGCCGCGGCCGGCGACCCCGCGGCGGCGGGCATCCAGCCCGGCACCTACACGCTGCGACTGAAGATGAGCGCGGCCAGCGCCCTGGCCCTGCTGCTCGACCCCACATCGCGGATCACCGACCGCATCGTCGTGCGCGAGGGCCTGCGGGCCACCGCGACGATCGCCCTGCTGGCCAAGGAGACCGGGCAGCCGTTGAGTGCCTACCAGGCCGCTCTGAGGAACCCGGCGGCGCTCGGCGTCCCGGCCTGGGCGCACGGCAAGATCGAGGGCCTGCTGTGGCCGGCGACGTACTCCTTCGAACCGAAGACCACTGCCGCGCAACAACTCTCGACGATGGTGCACCTGACGACCGGACAGCTCGACCACGGCTCGGTGTGTCCGACGCGAACGCCAACCGGGTGCTCACCATCGCGTCCATCGTGCAGGTGGAGTCGAGGGCCGCAGGCCGACGGCCCGAAGGTCGCCCGCGTGCTGGACAACCGGCTGGCCCAGGGGATCAAGCTCCAGCTCGACTCCACGGTCAGCTACGTCACCGGCAAGCCCGGCGTGGCGACCACGGCCGCCGACCGGGCCAACCCCTCGCCGTACAACACGTACGTTCACGCCGGTCTGCCGCCCGGGCCGATCAGCAACCCGGGACTGGCGGCGATCCAGGCCGCGCTGCACCCGGCGACCGGCAGCTGGCTGTGGTTCGTGACGGTCAACCCCTCCACCGGTGAGACGCGGTTCGAGTCGACGCAGGAGCAGAAGATCGCGGACACCAAGCTGTTCCAGGCCTGGTGCAGCGCCCACCTGGCGGCCTGTCGCGGCACCGGGTCGTGACGGGGGTCCTCCCCGACCGGCGCGCGGGGGTGATGGGCTCGCCCATCGCCCACACGCTGTCCCCGGCGCTGCACCTCGCGGCGTACCGCGGCCTCGGCCTGACCGGCTGGACGTACGACGTGCGGGAGGTCGACGCCTCCGGGCTGGCGGCGGCGCTCGACGCGCTGGGGCCGGACTGGGCCGGTGTGTCCCTGACCATGCCGCTCAAGCAGGCGGCGCTGGAGCTGGTCGACGAGGTCAGCGACCTGGCCGTCGCGGTGGGGGCGGTCAACACGGTCACGTTCCGCGGCGGGCGCCGGCTGGGGGACAACACGGACGTTCACGGCATCGTGGCCGCCCTGCGGTCGGCCGGCGTCACCACGGGGGAGCAGGCGCTGATCCTGGGCGGCGGGGCCACGGCGGCCTCGGCGCTGGCGGCCGTCCGGGAGCTCGGGGGGACCGGGCCGGTGGTCGCGGTCCGCTCGGCGGCTCGCGCCGGTGCGCTGCTGGAGGCGGCCGAGCGGCTGCAGGTCGCGCCGCGGCTGGTCCCGTGGGACGGCGTCGGCGACCTGCTGCCGGGGTACCCGCTGGTGGTCAGCACCGTGCCGGCCGGCGCGGCGGACGCCGTCGCGGCCCCGCTGGCCGCCGCCTCGCCGCCGGCGGGGGTGGGGCGACCCTCGGCGTGCTGCTCGACGTGGTGTACCGGCCGTGGCCGACCGCCCTGGCCCGCGCGTGGGCCGCCGGCGGCGGCACTGCGGTGCCCGGGCTCGACATGCTCCTGCACCAGGCGGCCCGGCAGGTGCAGGCCTGGACGGGGTCCGCCCCGGACCTGGTCGCCATGCGCGCAGCCGCCCAGGCCGTCCTGGACGGTGGTGACGGCTCGTAACGCCCCAGCCGTCAAGGCGGACGGGTAACGCGCCGATAGGCCATCTGGTGGTCCTCTCCGCGCACCACACCGGGCGTGCGGGTAGTCGTGGGACCTTGCGGGAGGGCCGGGTAGGCCATGCAGCTGACCGACATCTTGCTGAACGACGGGCTCGTGTCCGAGTCACAGCTGACGGCGGCGTACGACGAGCACCAGCGGGACGGTCGCAGCCTGGGCCGCGTGCTGGTCGACCAGGGCGTCCTGTCGGAGTCCCAGCTGGTCGCCGCCCTCGCCCAGCAGGTCGGCCTGCCCTTCGTGGACCTCAGCGAGTACTCGGTCGACGGCTCGGCGATCGGCCGGGTCCCCGGCGGGGTCTGCCGCCGGCACGTCGCGCTGCCCATCGCCTACGAGGACGGCCGGCTGCTGGTGGCCATGGCCGACCCGGGCAACGTCTTCGCGCTGGACGACTTCCGCTCGATCACCGGCATGGACGTCGCGCCCGGTCGTCGCCACCAAGGGCGACGTCCTGGCGGCGATCGACCGGTTCTACCGCGCCGACGCCGACATGGACGACATCACCGCGTCGATGGAGGTCGAGTACGAGGAGGACGACCTCTCCAACGTCCGCGAGGTCGTCGAGGACGCGCCGATCGTCAAGTACGTCAACCTGCTGATCACCCAGGCCATCCAGGACCGGGCCTCGGACATCCACATCGAGCCGACCGAGCACGACCTGCGCGTGCGCTACCGCATCGACGGCGTGCTGCACGAGGTCATGCGCTCGCCCCGCGCACATCCAGTCCGGCGTCATCTCCCGGCTGAAGATCATGGCCGACATCAACATCGCCGAGCGGCGCATCCCGCAGGACGGCCGGCTGTCGGTCACCGCCCACGGCAAGAAGATCGACCTGCGCGTCGCGACGCTGCCGACGGTGTGGGGCGAGAAGGTCGTCATGCGGGTGCTGGACAACTCCACCGCGCGCCTCGACCTGGCCGACCTCGGCTTCGGCGACAGCAACTACGACGCGCTACTCCAGCAGCTTCATCAAGCCCTACGGGATGATCCTGGTCACCGGGCCGACCGGTTCGGGCAAGTCGACGACGCTCTACGCGACGCTGAACATCGTCAGCAAGCCCGAGGTCAACGTCATCACGGTCGAGGACCCGGTCGAGTACCGGCTGCCGGGCATCAACCAGGTGCAGACCAACGCCAAGGCCGGACTGACCTTCGCCTCGGCGCTGCGCTCGATCCTGCGGTCGGACCCCGACGTCGTCCTGATCGGTGAGATCCGCGACCACGAGACGGCCCAGATCGCCGTCGAGGCGTCGCTCACCGGTCACCTCGTGCTGTCCACCCTGCACACCAACGACGCGCCCGAGCTCGATCACCCGGCTCACCGAGATGGGCATCGAGCCGTTCCTGGTCGGGTCGGCCCTCGACTGCGTCCTGGCCCAGCGCCTCACCCGCCGCCTCTGCGACAAGTGCAAGGAGCCGTACGAGCCGGAGCCCGAGCTGCTCGAGCGGCGTCGGCTTCCCGTGGACGCCACGGCGAGCCGCTGCCCGACGCTGCTACCGTCCCGGTCGGCTGCCCGGCCTGCTCCAAGACCGGCTACCGCGGCCGGATCGCCCTGCACGAGGTCATGGAGGTCACCGAGGACATCGAGCGGCTGACCGTCGAGCGGGCCTCGGCGGCGGCGATCAGCGAGACGGCACGGGCCCAGGGCATGCTCACGCTGCGCGCCGACGGCATGGCCAAGGTCGCGCAGGGCGTCACCTCGATCGAGGAGATCCTGCGCGTCGTCGTCTGATTGCCCTCAAGGCGGCCCCGTCGCACGCCGATAGCCCATCGAGGTGTGGCGTCCGCCGTCATCTCACCCGTCAGTACCCGTCAGGCGACGCGTCGGACGAACCGTCAGCACGTGACGAGCTCGAGCGCGGCCGACAGGCCGCGACGAGGGGAGACCCGTGGACAGCAACGGCCAGCAGTCCGGTGCGTACGTTCCCGGACAGACTACGCCTACGCGCCGGACGCCAGCCCGGCGGCTCAGCTCCCGCACCAGGCGGTGTACGGCCGGCGACCATGACGGTCGAGGACGACGTGGACCTGGCGCGGGTCGGCGTACCGACGCTCGAGCACCGAGCGCGGAGCCGAGGTCGGCGACCTCAACCTGCACGACCTGCTCATCGCCGTCCTGGACGCGCAAGGCCTCCGACCTGCACCTCACCGCCGGTGCCGTGCCGATGCTGCGCATCAACGGTGAGCTGGTCCCGATGGAGGACCACGAGCCCTGCAGCCCCGGCGAGCTGCAGCGCGTGCTCTTCGCGGCCCTGACCCAGAAGCAGCGCGAGAAGTTCGAGGCCGAGCTCGAGCTCGACATCAGCTACTCGGTGCCGGGCAAGGCCCGGTTCCGCGTGAACCTCTACCGGCAGCGCGAGTCGATCGGCGCGGCCTTCCGGCTGATCCCCTACGAGATCAAGAGCTCGAGGCCCTCGGCATCCCGCCGGCCGTCAAGAACTTCGCCGGGCTGCCGCGCGGCATGGTGCTCGTCACCGGCCCGACCGGCTCCGGCAAGTCGACGACGCTGGCCGCCCTGATCGACCTGGCCAACCGGACCCGGCGCGACCACATCATGACCGTCGAGGACCCGATCGAGTTCCTGCACCGGCACAAGCAGTGCCTGGTCAACCAGCGCGAGGTCGGCGAGGACACCCACTCCTTCGCCAGCGCGCTCAAGCACGTGCTGCGCCAGGACCCCGACATCATCCTGGTCGGTGAGATGCGCGACCTGGAGACGATCTCGGTCGCCCTGACCGCCGCCGAGACCGGGCACCTGGTCTTCGCCACCCTGCACACCCAGGACGCGGCGCAGACCATCGACCGCGTCATCGACGTCTTCCCGGCCGAGCAGCAGGACCAGGTCCGCACGCAGCTCGCCGGCGCCATCCAGGGCGTCGTCTGCCAGACGCTGTGCAAGACCGCCGACGGCAAGGGCCGGGTCGTCGCCACCGAGGTCCTGGTCGCCACCGCCGCGCGTCCGCAACCTGATCCGCGACGGCAAGACGCACCAGATCTACTCCGCGATGCAGGCCGGCGCCGCAGCACGGCATGCACACCCTCGACCAGCACCTGGCCGAGCTGGTGCGCACCAACCAGATCACCTACGAGCACGGCCTGGAGAAGTGCCACCACGTCGAGGACTTCAACCGCCTGCTCGGCCGGATCTGAGGAGCGTCACCATGCCGATGCATCGACGTTCGAGTACGCCGTCCGCGACCGCAGCGGCAAGCTCGTCAAGGGCACCCTCGACGCCGACAACCAGGCCCAGGTCGTCGCCGAAGCTGCGCACCATGGGCTTCGCGCCGGTGAGCATCACCGAGGCCAACGCCGGCATGAACAAGGAGCTCGACGATCCCCGGCTTCGGCGGCCGGGTCAAGCTCAAGGACCTGGCGATCATGTCGCGGCAGTTCGCCACGATGATCAGCTCCGGCCTGTCCCTGCTCCGCGCGCTGACGATCCTCGCCCGAGCAGACCGAGAACAAGGAGCTGCGCCCGCGTCCTCGGCCTGGTCCGGGCCGATGTCGAGGCCGGTCAGTCGCTGTCGTCAGCGCGCTGGCCAAGCACCCGCAGGTCTTCCCGCCGCTGATGGTCAACATGGTGCCGCGCCGGTGAGGTCGGCGGCTTCCTGGACGGCGTGCTGCTCCAGATCGCGGACAACTACGAGGCCGAGGTCAAGCTGCGCGGCAAGATCAAGGCGGCGATGACCTACCCGATCGTCGTCGTGCTGCATCGCGATCGTCGCGGTCCTGATCGGCATGCTGCTGTTCATCGTCCCGGTCTTCGCCAAGCATGTTCAAGCAGACTGGGCGCGCACGCTGCCGGCGCCCGACACAGTATCCTGGTCGGCGCTGTCGCACGCGATGAAGTTCATGGCTCCCGGTCGGCGTCGTCGCTGATCGTCGTCGGCTTCGTCGTCTGGAGCCGCGTCAAGCACCAGGAGAACGTCCGCGACGTTCGTCGACCCGATCAAGCTCAAGCTGCCCGTCTTCGGCAACGCTGTTCCAGAAGATCGCGCTGAGCCGCGTTCTGCCCGCAACCTCGGGACCATGCTGAAGTCCGGCGTGCCGATCCTGCAGTCGCTGGACATCGTCGGCGACACCACCGGCAACGCCGTGATCGGCAACGCGCGCTCCGCGACGTCCAGGACAGCGTGCGTCAGGGTGAGTCGCTCGGCCGGCCCGCTGGCCGAGCACTCGATCTTCCCGCCGATGGTCGTCCAGATGATGGCGGTCGGTGAGGACACCGGCGCGCTCGACACGATGCTGGCACAAGATCAGCGACTTCTACGACCAGGAGGTCGAGGCGACGACCGAGGCGCTGACCAGCCTGATCGAGCCGCTGATGATCGCGGTCCTCGGCGGCATCGTCGGCGCCATGATCATCTCCCTCTACCTGCCGATCTTCTCGCTGTACAACAAGATCCAGTGAGCCCGACCCTGACCGCTCCGGCCGGAGGGGTTGGGGCTCGCCTGGAGCAGGCGCGGCCGCGGCTGCGGTCCGTCGCCCGCCGTCTGGAGGGTCTGGGTCCGCGGTTCGCGGTGCCGGCTCTGGTCGTGCTGTCGGCACTGCTGATGATCCTGGACTGGGCCTCGCAGGTGCGCGAGGCCGGCTGGTTCGGCACCAACGGTGACGGCGGCTACTTCGCGGCCAAGGGCGCGACCCTGCTGGGCCCCCATGCGTTCAGCGTCTACTCCGACCACACCCTGCAGTCCGGCCCGTGGCAGCTGCTGGCGTGGCGCGCCCTGGCCCTGCTGGGCGGAGAACGGGGGAGCCTGCTGGCCGGGATCGTCGCCGTCGCCCTTGCTGCGGTGGCGGTGTTCGCGGTCGTCCGGCACCTGCTGGCCGGTCGGCCGTTCGGCAACCTCCTGGCCTTGGCCGTGTCCGCCCTCCTGTTGCTGTGGGGGCCGATCCCCGAGTCGTACGACAGCGGTCACCTGGCCCAGGTGGCCATCCCCCTGATGTGGCTCCTGGGTGCGCAGCTCGCCCGTACGGGGCGCGCGGTGCCGGCCGGTCTGCTGCTGGGACTGTCGTCCGGCGTCGAGACCTGGGGAGTGCTCGGCGCCGCGCTCGTCCTCGTGCTGCCCACGCTGCGGCAGCGAGCCGTCGCCGGCGCTGTGGCCGGGGCCGTCGCCGTCGCGACCTATCTCCCGTTCGTCCTCGGTGGCCCGTTCCGCATGTTCGCCATGCACTGGGGCGTCACGGACGAGACGCTCGTCCACTTCGTCGTACCGGTCGGCACGCCGTTCACCTACCAGCTGCGGCTCGTCCAGGTGGTGGCCGCCGGGGTTGCCAGCGCTGCCGTCATCCTGGTCACCCGACGCAGCAGCGTCTCGCTGTGGGCCGTCGTTGCCGTGCCGGTCGCGGTGCGTCTCGTCCTGGACGCGCAGGTCTACGACTACTACCTGGTCCCGCTGCGGATCGCCGGGCTGGTCGCGGTGGCGCTCCTCCTGGCCGGTCGGCGCCCCCGCTCCGCCGTCGTCATGCTCGGCGCCAGTGCGGTCACGTTCACCGACGGGCTGGTGACCTGCTGGATACCGGTCGCGGCGTTCGGGCTGGCCGCGACCGCGGTCGCCGTCCGGGAGACACGTCGTCGCGAGACGTCAATGCTCCATTCGAGCGATCTCTTCGATCCAGAGACTCAAGGTCTGCTCGCCGTGCAAACACCAGTCGTCGTTACAGGTATGGGACTGATTACCCCGCTGGGACAGCAGGTTTCGACGTTCTGGGACAACCTGACCACCGGTGTGTCCGGCATACGGCCAATCACACGGTTTGATGCAGCGCAGCTTCCTGTGCGCATCGCCGGGGAGGTACAGGACTTTGAACCAACCTGCTACATGGACGCAAAGCACAGCCAGGCGTATGGAGCGCTTTGCCCAGTTCGCCGTTGCTGCTGCCAGGCTCGCAGTGGAGGATGCCGGTCTGCGTATCACACCTGCCGACACGCACCAGATCGGCGTGGTCATTAACACCGGTGTGGGCGGAACGCGCAAAGTAGCAGCGGAGGAAGGTGTTCGGCTCACCCGCGGCGCCGAGCGTGTCAGTCCCTTGATGGTGCCGCTGCTGGCGCCGAATATGGCAGCGACGCAACCGGCGCTGTGCCTGGGGATTCGTGAACCCGCGCCGAGTGGGACCGGCGCCTGCGCGGCCAGCGCTCTGGCCCTGGTCCCAGGCGT